>JBKAGS010000046.1:0-375402 GCA_046290505.1 Phycisphaeraceae bacterium
TTCGCCGTTGGGGGTGAGTCCCGAGACCTCGATGTCGCCGACGCGGATAACAAAGTCTTCGAACATGTCGCCGAGTGTGACGGCGGGGTCTGCCTTATCGAGCGTGCGTGTGCGTCCGAGCAGGTCCGTCTGGCCGTTGCCGACGTTGAGCGTGACGGCGATGCCCGTGGCGGTGTCGGTCTGAGTGATCTGCCCGCCGTTGCCGCTTGTTGCGGCGTTGACCGCGACCCAGTCGCTTGGAGGATTCGAGCCGCTGCTGTTGAAGTCGAAGAAGGTGGTGAGCGTGGGGTCCGGATCGGGATCGCCCGACCCGTCCGGATCAATGAAGGTCTGTGCGAATGCCTCACCGAGCGCGATCTGGCCCGCGGCGTTGAAGTGCAGGTTGTCGCCCTTGATCCCGAACCCGTCGGTGTCAATCATGAACGCGAGAGGGTCGTTGTCGGCGACGTTCTGCTGCGCTGTGCGGATGCTGGATAATTGCGTGGGGTTGATATTCGTCTGCCCACTGGACAGCCGGCTGAGTAGGAAGGGCAGGTCTGCACCGTAGTTGGTTCGTATGTCGGCGATGAACTCGTTGAGATCGAACTCGTACTGCGCGGTGGTTCGGTTGGTCTTCGCGTCGCGCTCGCCCTGGGTCCAGAGCATGCCAACGATCTCGTAAGTGTGTCCGGCACCGGCAAGGGCGTTTAGCCCGTTGGTGACGATGTTGCGGAAGGTGTTATATGTTCCACCGGTGGCCGGGTCCCAATCGTTGTGCAGGTCTGTCCCGCCCACGCCATACTTGATCAGGCCGAATGCATCGCCGGCCATCTCGTCAGCGATCGACCGCCCGAAGGTGATCTCGGGTCCGAAGTCCGTCCCGCTGTCCGGCCGCAGCGTGCGGAGGTTGCCGCCCTCGTAGAAAAGGATGTCGGCTTGCGGCAGTTGCAGGTTGACCGGGTTGGTCGGCAGGCCCGACGCCGGAGCACGCCCGTCCATATTTGATTGGCCCGCGAGCAAGAAGACCTTGATGTGGTCGGCGTGTGCGGGTTGGAGCGTCGGGAGCGCGGCAGACGCGAGCAGTGCTGCACAAGCCACCTTCACGCGGTTCATGGGTGTGATCATCGGATTGCCTTGAGCGGTTATTGGGGGGATCGCCATCAGCGCCCCCACGCGCCGATCAACAAAAAGCTAGCCATGCTTAGGAATGCACTGCGCCGATTAACGCCGACGACGCAGCGCCAGTACGCCGCCCAGCCCGATCAACGCCAGGCTGCCCGGCTCGGGCACGACGTTGCTGGTGAACAGCGACGCGACGGTTTGAGCGTCGATGGCCTGGTCGAAGATGTAGATCTCGTCGAGTTGGCCGCCGTAGTTGTTGGTGGTCGAGGCCAATCCGCTGCCGACCGAGTCGATGCTGAAGTCCGTGGGCGCGACGAGCGTGCCGAGATCGACGTTGTCGCGGTAGACGCGGATGGTACCGGTGCCGTCGGCAACAACGACCCAGTGGTGGTATTGCGCGTCGTCAGCAAATCCGCCGTAGTCAAAGCTCCCCCCGCCACCGGGGCGGAAACGCAGGCCCTGGACGACGTTGGAGTTGTCGGGCGTCCAGATGAAGTTGTTCGTCGCGCTGGTGCCTACGACCATGCCCGAGCGGGCGTCGACGCCGGCGTCCTTCTTGCCCCAGAACGAGACGGACCAAGGATCGGCCGGACCGAAGCTGATCGTGCTCGCGGTGGTCAGCCAGTCGCCGTCGTAGTCCAGATCGACCGCGCCGCCGCCGAACTTGGATTCGCCCGCGGCGGTGGTGATGGTCGGCGTGCCGCTGCCGACGCTCAGGTCGTTCGAGCTGGCGCTGGAGTCGGTGAAGTCGGCGTCGAAGCTCCAGTGCGCGACGACGCCTGCGTTGGCGACGCCGACGAGCGAGAGGCTGAGCGCCGCGGCGCAAAAGGTCAGGTTGGTGGGGTGGTTGGTCATCTCTCGTAATCTCCGTTCAACGATTTGGCGTTGCTAGTCGTCGTGTGTGGTCGGGTCCGTTTTGGCAATGGCGTGTGTGATCGGGATTGTCTCTAAGATCGTCGTCGCCTCGCGATGGCGAGTGCGCCGAGGCCCATGAGCGCGAGGCTGGTGGGCTCGGGGACGCTGGCGGGTCCGAGCGGTCCGGTGTAGCCGGAGAACGCGGTACCCAGGTCGCTGTCATCGACGTCGCCGTCGCCGTCGGTGTCGCCGTCGGCCGCGGTCTTGCCGCCGGTGCCGAAGGGCAGCGGCCCGGTATAGTTGGAGAAGGCGGTGCCCAAGTCGCTGTCGTCGATGTCGCCGTCGTTGTCGGTGTCGCCGGGCAGGCCGGCGATGACGGGCTCGACGATCAGGCCGTTGATCAGCGCGTTGCCGCCGTTGCCGACGGCGGAGAGGTCGAAGCTGAGCACGCCCGAGGCGTCGGCGACCAGGCCGGTTGCGACCAATCGCTGAGCGTCGTCGTCATCGAGCGTGGTGGTGAGATCCCATGAAACTTCGCCGACCGTGCTCACCCACCGGTTGTTGGTCACGGATTGCGTGACGGTCTCGTCGGGTTCGTCGTCGTCGTACATGATGAAGGACAGGTCGTATTCGCCGTTGGGGGTGAGTCCCGAGACCTCGATGTCGCCGACGCGGATAACAAAGTCTTCGAACATGTCGCCGAGTGTGACGGCGGGGTCTGCCTTATCCAGCGTGCGTGTGCGTCCGAGCAGGTCCGTCTGGCCGTTGCCGACGTTGAGCGTGACGGCGATACCCGTGGCGGTGTCGGTCTGTGTGATCTGCCCGCCGTTGCCTCCCTGCGCGGCGTTGACCGCGACCCAGTCGCTTGGCGCGAACGAAGTCGTGTGGTTGAAGTCGAAGAAGACATCGAGCGTGGGATCGGGATCGGAGCCGCTTACGGTATTGCTTGTGAACAAGGATTTCACCACGGTCCGGCTGATCGCCTCGTCGAAGATGTAAATCTCATCGAGTTGACCGTCGAAGATCTGATTCGTGCCGGTGTAGCCGCTGCCGATGGCATTGATATCGAAGTCGGTGCCGCCGCTGGGCGTACGTGTGCCCAGGTCGGTGTTGTCGCGGTAGGTGCGAATGGTTCCCGAGCCGTCGGCGACGACCACCCAGTGGTGAAAATCGCTGTCGTGGCCCGTTGCGTAATCGTTGCTGTTGCCGGTCCCAACCCCCACGGGGCGGAACCGCATCCCTTGGACGACGTTGCTGTTATCCGGCAGCCAGATGAAGCTGTCGGTGGTCGTGTTGTCGCCCATGACCATGCCGGTCGGTGCGTTGGCCCCAAGCCGGCGCCGGGCCCAGAAGCTGACCGACCAGGCGTCGGCGGTGCCGAAGCTGAGGTTCGTCGCCGGCGTGAGGTAGGCGTTGGTCGATTTATCCAGGTCCAGTGCGCCGGCTCCGAAGGCGATGTCGCCAGGATTCAGCGTGATGATCGGCGAGCCACCAGCGGGCGACAGGTCGTTGTTGTTCGCGGTCGAGTCGGTGAAGTCGCTATCGAAGCTCCAGTGCGCGACCACACTCGCATTCGCCGCGCCAAACAGACAAAGTGGGCACGTGATAGTCGCGATGGCAGTGCTTCTAAGGCGCATGATGTCCCTCCCTGGGCAAGCGGATCAACCGACGAAGTGAATGATGAACCATAGCTCATCGTGCGCAAGATGCCATTCCCTGATCGTAGGAGATTTCGAGAATACGCCGTTAAAGCTAGTTAAATGTAGGTATCACGCGCGGCGATGCGTGTGGTGGCGAACCCCGCCCAGCAAGATGATCAGGACCGCCGCGGTGCTTGGCTCGGGCACGTTCGCGGGCGCGAGCGGGCCGGTGTAGTTGGCGAAGGCGGTGCCCAGGTCGCTGTCGTCGATGTCGCCGTCGTTGTCGGTGTCGCCGTCGGCGGGGGTTTTGTTGCCGATCGCGCCGACGGGCCCGGTGTAGTTGCTAAAGGCGGTGCCCAGGTCCGCGTCGTCGATGTCGCCGTCGTTGTCGGTGTCGCCGGGCAGGAGCGCGGCGACGACTTCGCCGGCGAGGCTGAGCACGATCGTTTGGCTGGTCTCGCCGGGCAGGTCCGGGTCGCTGACCTGGATCAGCCAGGTCGCGCCGAAGCTGCCGAGGTTGGCGGTGTCCAGCGTCGCCAGTCCCGAGGCGGCCGTGCCCGCGGCGACGACGCCCGTCAGGCCTTCGAGATCGAACGCCGACGAGCCGAGCCGCACCAGGTTGTCGATGTCCATGTCGGCGGTGAACCCGGCCGTCGATTCGAGGTTGAAGACATCGAAGCCGATGCCCGGGTGTACGCTGGCTTGTGGCACCTGCCCGAAATCGATCGACAGCGTGTTCTGGTCGGCGACGCCGTCGAACGAGGCGTTGATGTGGTCCAGGACGGTGAACCGGGTGGTGATGAGGTCGTCGAGGTCGTTGTTGCCCCGGCCGGTGCCGCCGCCGGTGGTGACGTCGAGGTTGTCGATCGTGACGCTGGCGGTCTTGATGCCGGCCGAGGCGGTATCGGGCGACATGCCGACGCTGATCGTCGCGGTGTCGGCCCCGCCGGTGGTGAAGGCGTTGTAGCGCCCTGCTTGCTCGCTGGTCGCGTCGCCCGACGGTGTGATCTCGAAATACGTGCCGTCGTCCCCGGCTTTCAGGAGCGTGACCGCCTGGGTGGCCGGCGCGGGCGTGCTGCCGACCAGGGCGGTGCCGAAGTCCAGCGTCAGGCTGGTCTGGCTGGCGTTGATGCCGGTCGTCCCGCCGAAGATCGTGACCCGGCTGTCGTTGTTCTGATCGACGAAGACGGACCATACGTACTCGGGCCGGTCGATGAACGGGTTGCGGTTGCCCTGGTAGCTGTCGTAGATGACGTCGTTGCGTCGGCGTTCGAAGCCGTCGGGCGGGGCGGCGTAGTGCCACTGGATGAGCCGGGCGAGGTTGCCCATGGTCGTGCCGAACGAGCCGGGGTTGCCGTTGGTCAGTTCGAGGTTGGTGGTTTGGCTGTCCGAGCCGTCGTAACGGACTGCCATGTAGAACGCTTGTCGCGCGACCATGCCGGCGTCGGCGTCGCCGGGGTACCAGTAGGTCCCGCCGTCGCTGACCAGGCCGAAGGGTTGGCCAAAGGCCCCGCCGAGGTTGAAGTTGCCGCGGTCGGAGTTGACCTGCGGGTCGGCAGGGCGGAGGTTGTGCAGGTCCGAGTTGTCGTCGCCCAGGTCGTCGTTGATGCCCCGGCTGCGCGGCCAGACGTGCTCGCGGTTCCACGACACGCCGCTGTCCCAGCCGGGGATGCCCGAGGCGAACAGGCCCGAGACGTCCAGCGACGCGCGGTCGTAAACGAGGATGATGTTGCTCGGGTCGCTGGGGTCGCGGTCGGTGACCTGCAGCGCGGAGCGGGCTTCGCTGTAGAACAGGAAGGTGTGGTCGTCGATGATGTTGTGCAGCTGGTTCTTGAGCGTTGCGCCCGTGCCGGTCGCGGCGTTGTAATAGCCGGTCGGCGGGGCGTACGCGTCGGCGGCGACGGGGGCGGTGAAAGCGGCCCAGAGCAGGCCGGCGGCGAACAAGATCGATCCTAAACGCATAGCCATGTTTCCTCGTCCCCGCCAAAGCCAATAGTCTAGCCCATTGGCGGGAAAAGCCCAGGCCAAGACCCAAAAACAAGCCCGATGTAATCCGGACCCGCCCTCGGCGATCCGTTAGGATGATGCCCGTGAAGCGATGTCCCGCCCTGGTTGTGCTGCTCGCCGTCCTCTTGCCGGGGCTATTCCCCGTGTCCGCCGCCGGCCAGCCCGCCGCGCGCGATGCCCGGCCCAACGTCCTGCTTATGATGGCCGACGATTTGGCCAACGAGGACCTGTCCTGCTACGGCAGCACTCGCATCCAGACCCCGCGCCTCGACGCGCTGGCCCGCCAGGGCGTCAAACTCACCAGCTACTACGCGGGCAACCCCGTCTGCTCGCCCTCACGCATGGCGCTGCTCTCGGGCAGCTACCCCGCCCGGCTGGGCTGGCGCTGGGGCGTGCTCGGCTACGGCTTCGCGCCCAAGACCGGCATGTCGCCCAAGGTCTACACGATCGCCGAGGCCTTCCGCGACGCCGGCTACCGCACCGCGATGACCGGCAAGTGGCACCTGGGCGACCGGAACATGGCGCCCGAACACCAGGGCTTCGACTCGGCGTACTACATCCGCATGTCCAACAACCAGAACCGGGACATGTACCGCGACGGCAAGCTCATCCAGGAGAAGTGGGACAACCGCTTGTTGACCCAGACGTTCGCCGAGGAAGCGATCCGCGTGATCAACGAAGACTCTGGCAAGCCGTTTTTCCTTTACGTCCCGTGGAGCGCCCCGCACTTCCCCGCCGACCCACACCCGGATTGGGCCGGCAAGTCTGGCAAAAACAAGTCGGCGAAGTACACCGATGTGGTCGAAGAACTCGACGCCCGCGTCGGTGACCTGCTCGATGCGCTCGAGCAGGCGGGCAAGGCCGAGAACACGATCGTGATCTTCACCTCCGACAACGGCCGGCAGGGCGGCCAGCAAGGGCCCGACGACGACCCGCCTTACAGCGGGCGGAAGTGGCAATCGCTCGAAGGCGGCACGCGCGTGCCGTGCATCGTGCGCTGGCCCAAGCGCATTGATGCGCAGACGACCAGCGACGAGATCATGGCCGCGATCGACTGGTTCCCGACCCTCGCCGTGATGTGCAACATCCCGATCGATTTGCCCGAGTCGGCCCAGCGAATCGACGGCACCGAATGCTGGGGCGTGCTCAAGCAGTTGAATAGCGATACCTCCCGCGTGGAACTGCTCTACTGGCACGGCAAAGGCCAGGCCACCGCGATCCGCGTCGGCGAATGGAAGCTGTTCTTCAACGCCGGCGATCAGGCCCCCGACGACCCGCAGGCCGACCAGCTGCCCGCGCTCTACAACCTCGAGGACGACCCCAAAGAACAGCACAACCTCGCGGCCAAACACCCCGACAAGGTCCGGGCGTTGGCGAAACGCGCGAAAGTGTTGCTGCAAGGCGTTTACAATCACCAGGTCCCGATCGGCACCTGGCCGGGCGTCGAGCCGCCGGACGCGCCCTTGAAAGCCGAAGAGGTCTGGGGTGAGTGGATGAACGCCGTCGCCGAGTAAGACCGTTTACGAAGGAAGGAACGTGGACCAGATGAAGTTGAACCCGCTGCGTCTGTTTTGCCTGGCCGCGCTGTTGCTCGGTTCGGCCGCCTGCTTAAGCCTGCCCGCACACGCCCAGGTCGACGACACTCCCGGGGGGCCGATGAACATCCTCGTGCTCTACGCCGACGACTGGCGTCACGACACGCTGGGGTGCGCGGGCAACCCGGTCGTCAAGACGCCGACGATCGATCGGCTCGCCAAGCGGGGCATGCGCTTCACGCACAACTGTGTGACCACGTCGATCTGCGGCATCAGCCGGGCCAACCTCTACACGGGCCAGTGGATGTCGCGCCACGGGGCCGACAAGTTCGTCATGTGGGACACGCCCTGGGAAGAAACCTACCCCGGCCTGCTGCGTGACAACGGGTACTGGCTTGGCCACGTCGGCAAGTGGCACAACCGCCCGTTCCCCAGGGACAGGTTCGATTTCGCGACGTCCTATCACGGCCGGCACTGGTACAAGGACGACACCGAGCCGGGCGGCAGGATCCACGTGACCAAGCGCAACGAGAAGGACGCGCTGCGGTTCCTCGCCGATCGGCCGAAGGACAGGCCCTTCGCGTTGACGGTCTGCTTCTTCGCGACCCACGCCGAGGACAGCCACAAGGACCAGTTCCTGCCCCAGCCCGAGTCGATGGCGCTGTACAAGGACATCGACATCCCCGTGCCGGTCAACGCGAACGACGAATCCTGGGAGAACCTGCCGGACTTCTTCAACGCCAAGAACGAGGGCCGGGTCCGCTACCACTGGCGTTTCGACGACCCTGCGAAGTACCAGCGGATGATGAAGAACTATTACCGCATGGCGACGGAGGTGGACACGACCTGCGGGGTGATCCTCAAGAAACTGGAGGAGCAGGGCGTGCTGGACAACACGCTGGTCATCTTTACGACCGACAACGGCTACTACCACGGCGAGCACGGCCTGGCCGACAAGTGGTACCCGCACGAGGAGTCGATCCGCGTGCCGCTGGTCATCGCCGACCCGCGGATGAACAGGGACAAGATCGGCACGACCAACGACAGCTTCACGCTCAGCGTGGACCTTGCGCCGACGATCCTCGCCGCCGCGGGGATCGAGGCGCCCAAGACCATGCAGGGCCGGGACATCGGCGACCTGTACACCGACCACCCGCCGACCGAGACGTTCTACAACTGGCGGACCGAGTTCTTTTACGAGCACCCCACGTTCGCCAGCGAAGAGCGCATCCCCGCGTCCGAGGCGCTGGTCCGCAAGGACTTCAAACTGATGGTCTGGCCGACCAAGGGCGTCGAGCAACTGTTCGACCTGAAGAACGACCCGATCGAGGAGAACGACCTGGCCGGCGACCCGAGGTACGCCGACAAACTCAAGGAGATGCGCCGGGCGTACGAACTGCGCAAGGAACAGGCGAAGTGAATCGGAGCTCGGCATGTTCTGTGGCCGCCGGGCAACGCCCGGGGGTTGCGCGGGAGAAGATGCATTGCCTGTCGATGAGCCAGCACCGCGAGATATCGACCCCCGCGTGTTACGCGGCGGCTACGGCAGGTGGCAACTACTGATCGCGTTCGTGTTTTTCTTGTCTGTCAGCGGCTGCACGACGCCCGACCTCGTCACGCCCCCCATGACCGACGAAGAGCCCGCCGCGGGCAAGCGCGTCCGGCAGGTCGCGCCCGAATACGCCGGGACCGACGTCTACCACACGCTCTACCTGCCCGCCGACTGGGAGCCCGGCAAGGCCTACCCCGTCATCGTCGAATACACCGGCAACCACGCCCCGCGCTACAACTGCACCGGCGAGGTCAAGGACGCGAACCTCGGCTACGGCCTGACCGGCGGCGAAGGCTTCATCTGGGTCACGATGCCCTGCATCGACAAAGCCGGCGAGCGCAACGCGCTGACGTGGTGGGGCGACCGGCAGGCCACGATCGACTACTGCAAGACCAACCTCCCGCGCATCTGTGAACGGTTCGGCGGCGACGCCGACAACCTCATCCTCTGCGGCTTCTCGCGCGGCGCGATCGCGTGCGGGTACATCGGCCTGGCCGACGATCAGATCGCGTCGTTCTGGAAAGCCATCGTCACCCACGACCACTTCGACGGCCAGCGCCGATGGGGATACCCCGAAGACGACCGCGCCTCGGCGCTCAAGCGCCTCGCTCGCCTCGACGGCCGGCCGGTGCTGGTCTGCGGGATCGGCGCCGAGTACGTCCGGGACCACCGCGACCTCGCCGACTTCACCTTCCTGCCCGTGCCCGTCGGCGAGATCTACGACATCCCCGAAGGCGCGGTGATCGACGAACACACCGACCGGTGGATGCATCGCGACAGCGCGTGGCGCGATGAAGCGCGCGATTGGTTGGATCGGGTGGTACAGACGACTCGGTGATCAGGGGGACAGGCCTGCCTGCCTGTCATCAGGCAGAAGGCCTGACCAAGTCTTGATTCGGCTGCGCCGACCGACAGGCAGCAATGCCTGTCCCCCACATGGTTGGGAGCTTTGCCTCCGCGTGTTGGGCAGGCGGCTTGCGGTAAACTCCCGGCCATGGCCCAGCCGAGCGACCCCCCGCGCACGATCTTCTTCGCCGCCTTCGAGCCCAGCGGCGACATCCTCGCGGCGCGGCTGATCAACGAACTGCGGCGGCGGGACCCGGCGCTGCGCTTCACCGGCTTCGGCGGGCCGAAGATGCAAGCCGCGGGCGCGCAACTGGTCGAGGTCACCACCGAGCACGCGACGATCGCGCTGGGCGCGCTCGGCCAAATCAACGAGCACCGCCGACGCCTGCGCGTGCTCGACGACTACCTGGGCAAACACGAGGTCGCGGCGCTCGTGCCCGTGGATAGCCCGGCGGCGAACTGGTCGGTGTGCAAGCGCGTCCGCAAGCACCAACCCGGCGCGACGATCGTGCACCTGGTGTGCCCGCAGATTTGGGGCTGGGCGACGTGGCGCGTGCGTCGGCTGCGGAACCTGACGGACAAGGTGCTTTGTTTGTTGCCGTTCGAGCCGGGCTGGCTGAGCGAGCGCGGCGTGCCGGGCGTGTTCGTCGGGCACCCGGTGTTCGAGGACGCGCCGCAGGTGCTCGACCGGTCGCCGGCGGACGACCTGCCGGGCGTGGCTGGCGACGGCGGGTTTCGGTTGGCGTTGATGCCCGGCTCGCGTCGCGGGGAGCTGGTGAAGAACTGGCCGACGATGCTGGAGGTGTACCGCCGGGTCGAGGCCGAACACGCGGGGTTGGCCGGCGTGGTCGCGGCGCGCGAGCCGGGCGACGAGCGATTGCTCCGCGCGATCGTCGGCGGGTCGGGTTGGCCGGCGGGCTTGAGCGTGGTCGGCGGGCGCACGCCCGAGGTCTTGCGTTGGTGTGACGCGGTGTTGGCCAAGTCCGGCACGACGACGCTGCAGATCGCGTCGCTGCGCAAGCCGATGGTGGTGTATTACAACGTCAACCCGGCGGCCTGGCACGGGCTGGGGCGGTGGCTGATCCAATCGCGGACGTTCGCGCTGCCCAACATCGTCAGCGAGTGGCAGGACGGCCGACGCGTCGTGCCCGAGTTCGTCCCGCACTTCGGCGACCCCGCGCCGCTCGCCTCGGCGTTGTCGGCGTTGATCGGCGACGCGGCGTTGCGCGAGCGTCAGGTCGCCGGGCTCGGGCGCGTCGCCGAGCCCTTCGCGTCGGTGTGTTTCAAGGACGCGGCGGCCGAGGCGCTGCTTGACGCGTTGGCGCAGGGGTGAGCGCCCGCGATGCGGCCGATCAACGCCGAGCCGTGACGGGCCCCGGCGCAAAAAGAGAAGGACGCCCGTTTGGGCGTCCTTCGTGGTTGTATCAGCCCCGCTGCGCGAAAGCGGTTTTTTCTGATCGAGGCACCCAACGTCGCCTGGTACATCGGAGCGGCGTGTCGTTGGGCAAGGCCGGTTACGTTTCCGGCCACGGAAACACAAGCGTCGTTACTTCTTCTTCTTGGTGGCCCGCTTCTTGGTGGCCTTCTTCTTCGTAGCCTTTTTCTTAGCCTTCTTCTTGGTGGCCTTCTTCTTCGTAGTCTTTTTCTTAGCCTTCTTCTTGGTGGCCTTCTTCTTCGTAGCCTTCTTCTTGGTGGCTTTCTTCTTGGTGGCCTTCTTCTTCGTGGCCTTCTTCTTGGTGGCCCGTTTCTTCGTGGCCTTCTTCTTCGTAGCCTTCTTTCTTGCCATGGCGTTTGGTCCTTTCGGTTCGCGCTTCGGAGCTTGAGTCAACAATGTAACGCTGCGGTACGTCCTGAGTCAACAAAAAAACACCGCGCATGTGGTATCGGCGGTGATCGTTGCTCGGCTTGAGTATTCTTGTTTGAATTATTCCGATTGCTTTCATTGCATCTATCGGCGTGCGCGAGCCGGCAACAATAAACAACGCCCGCGCAACGATGCGCGGGCGTTGCGTTGGATTGATGCGCTCGGCGTCTTGATCACTCGGACGACGTGTCCTGAGCGTGTTGCGCGGCGATCTTGTCTTGCAGGTGCGCCGGCACCGGGTCGAAGTGGCTCAGTTCCATCGTGAACGTGCCCTGGCCGGCGGTCATCGACTTGAGTTGGCTCTGGTAGCTGCCCACTTCCGAGAGCGGCACCTGCGCGTCGATCAGCGCCATGTCGCCCGGCAGCATGTCGGTGCCCTGGATGCGCCCGCGTTTGCCCGCGAGGTCGCCGGTGAGATCGCCCATGTGCGTGCTGGGCGCGGTGACTTCCAGGTGCACGACCGGTTCGAGCAGGACGGGCCCGGCCTTCGCGACCGCGTCCATCAACGCGAGCCGCGCCGCGGTGACGAAGGCGATCTCTTTCGAGTCCACCGGGTGGTGCTTGCCGTCGTAGACGCTGACTTTCAGGTCCTGCAACGGGCAGCCGGCGATGAAACCGGCCTCCAGGCCCTGCCGGACGCCTTTTTCCACCGCGGACATCAGCCCGTGGGGGATGCTCCCGCCGACCGTGTCGTTGCTGAACTCGAAGCCCGCGCCGCGTGCCAGCGGCTCGACGCGGAGCATCACCTCGCCGAACTGCCCCGCGCCGCCGGTCTGTTTCTTGTGGCGGTGGTGGCCTTGGGCCTGCTTCGTGATCGTCTCGCGGTAGGCGATCTTAGGCGGGTGGGTATCGACCTCGACGTTGTAGCGCGTCTTGAGCTTCTCCAGCAGCACGCGCAGGTGCAACTCGCCCATGCCGTGGATCACCGTCTCGTGCGTGACGCTGTCGCGGGTGATCTTCAGCGTCGGGTCTTCTTCCATCATCTTGCTGAACGCGTCGGCGATCTTCTGCTCGTCGCCGCGCTTCTTCGGCGACACCGCCAGGCCGGACATCGGCTCGGGCAGCTTGATCGGGCGCAGGTGCAGGTTGTCTTCGTCGTGCGAGTCGTGGAGCACCGCGTCGTAGTGGATGTCTTCGACCTTGCCGACCGCGGCGATGTCGCCGGGGATCGCCTGGTCGATCTCGGCGTGGTCTTTGCCCTGGACCTTGAACAGGTGGCCGACCTTGAACGGCTTTTTGCTCTCGCCTTGCTTGACGTCATCGATAAAGAGCTGGCTGTCGGGCGTGACCGTGCCCTGGTGGACGCGGAAGCACGCCAGCTTGCCGACGAACGGGTCCACGCGTACCGCGAAGACGTGGGCGATGACGTGCTTGTCCTTGTCGGGGGTGAAGTGCAGTTCGTGGTCGTAGTCGGTCCCGCGCACGAACGGCCGGGGGTTGCCTTCCAGCGGGCTGGGCGCGAGGTCTACGAGCAGGTCCAACAGTTCGTTGACGCCGACCGGGTCGGCCCCGTCGTGCGGCCGGGCGGCGACGAAGCAGACCGGCACGAGGTGGCCTTCGCGCAGCGCCTTCTCGAACGGGTCGTGCAGCTGCTCGGGCGTCACCTCGCCTTGTTCGAGGTACAGCTCCATCAGGTCCTCGTCTACTTCGACGACCTGGTCCACGATCGCGGTGTGGAAGCCGGCGACGGGGCCGAGGTCCGAGTCGCCTTCGGTCTGGCGGAAGCAGTCGATCACCGCCTTGCCGTTGTCCGCGGGCAGGTTGATCGGCAGGATCGTCGAGCCGAAGGCCTGCTTGAGCGATTCGAGCAGCGCGGTCAGGTCGGTGTTCTCCGCGTCGATCTTGTTGACGATGATCATCCGGCAGAGCTTGCGTCGCTCGGCCCGCTGCATCATGCGGCGGGTGACCGACTCGATGCCGTTCTGCGCGTTGACGACGACCGCGACGGTCTCGACCGCGGGGAAGACGGACACGGCCTGCCCGGTGAAGTCGGGCGAGCCGGGCGTGTCGATGAGGTTGATGCGCTTGCCGCGGACGTCGGCGTGGACGAGGTGGCTGTACAGCGAATGGCCGTGCTCGCGCTCCTCGTCGGTGAAGTCGCAAATCGTCTGACCCCGCTCGGTCGGGCCGGCGTTCGTCGGGTCGGCGGCACGGGCGAGGAGGGTCTCGACGAGGGTCGTCTTGCCGGCACCGGCGTGGCCGACCAGGGCGAGGTTGCGGATGTCCGCTGTGGTGTAGGTGGAGGTGAGAACCGCCATAAGGCACGCTCCTTTCGCAGGATGCCGCCGACGCGCGGAAGAAGGGAGCGGCGGCCGCGTCGGCGGGGCCACCACCTCCAACCATACCATGCAAATCCGTGATCGCCTACCGGTTTTTTGTGGCGTCAAACCCAATCATTCGTAAGATGGGGCGCGGCTGTGGTGTCAGGTCTGCGAGGTGGCGTGGGCTTGCGGCCAGCGGTCGCTTTGAGGTCTCGAGCGAGACGCCATCCGTTAGATTCAGGCCACCGGCCTGGCGGCGGGCGAGACGCCCAGCCCACCTGTCTATTTAACGCAAGCACAAAGAACCCCTGGAGCACGACATGCCCGACCCTTCCGCCGACGACCTCGCCCAGGCCGAGATGCTCGTCCACGCCTACGACCGCGTCCGCGAGGAACTGAGAAAAGTCATCGTCGGCCAGGAAGAGGTCATCGAGCAGCTCATGATCGCCGTCCTCGCCCGCGGCCACTGCCTGCTCGAAGGCGTGCCCGGCCTGGCCAAGACGCTCATGGTCCGCTCGCTCGCCGAGGCCATGCACCTGGGCTTTAGACGCATCCAGTTCACGCCCGACCTCATGCCCGCCGACATCACCGGCACCGACATCATCCAGGAAGACCCGACGACCGGCCACCGCGAACTGATCTTCGAGAAGGGCCCGATCTTCACCCAGATGCTCCTGGCCGACGAGATCAACCGCACCCCGCCCAAGACCCAGGCCGCGCTGCTCGAAGCCATGCAGGAACACTCGGTCACCGTCGGCGGCAAGACCTATTTACTCGACGAACCGTTCTTCGTCCTCGCCACCCAGAACCCCATCGAGCAGGAAGGCACCTACCCGCTGCCAGAGGCCCAGCGCGACCGCTTCCTTTTAATGGTCAAGGTCGACTACCCCGACCGCGACCAGGAACGCCAGATCGTCATGCAGACCACCGGCACGCTCGGCGGAACAATCGAACCGATCCTCACCGGCGAGCAGATCGAGCAGTGCCAGGACACCGTCCGCAAGGTCCCCGTGCCCGACCACGTCATGGACATGGTCCTGGACCTCGTGCGCACCGCCCGGCCGAGCGACCCGGACGCGCCGGCGTGGGTCAAGGAGTTCATCGAGTGGGGCCCGGGCCCGCGCGCCTGCCAGCACTTGGTCCTCGCGGGCAAGGTCCGAGCGCTGCTCAACAAGCGCACGCACGTCACCGCCGACGACATCGAGCACCTGGCGATGCCGGTGTTGCGTCACCGTTTGGCCCCGACCTTCGCCGCCGAGGCCGAGGGCATCGCGGTGGATCAGTTGATCGCGAAGCTCGTCGCGGTCGCGAAGGGGCAGAAGCAGGCGCGGGTGATCTAGCGTGTAGCATCTAGCGTGTAGGGCCTAGCGTCGGACTCCCGATTGATGCAGTTTTCCATGCTCTAGACCTGATACGACGATTGACCGTTAGAAGGCTCGCAATCTTCCAATGATGAGGTCCGACGCTAAACGCTGGGGCCTAAACGCTAAACGCTATGGCAATCACCGACCACATCACGCCCGCCGACCTCAGGTCCATCGGCAACCTCAACGTGCTCGCGCGCACCGTGGTCGAGGGCATGAACACCGGCCTGCACCGCGCGCCGGACAAGGGCGCGTCCATCGAGTTCAAGCAGCACCGCCCGTACGTGCCCGGCGACGACCTGCGCAACCTCGACTGGAAGGTCTTCGCCAAGTCCGACCGCTTCTACATCCGCGAGTACGAGCAGGAAACCAACCTCCGCGCGACGATCCTGCTCGACTGCTCCGGCTCGATGCGCTACACCTCGCCGATCGACGAGTCGCGCGGCAGCAAGCACCAGTACGCCGTGCGCCTCGCTGCCTGTTTGGCCTACCTCATCATCCGGCAGACCGACTCGGCGGGGCTGGTCACGTTCGACACGAAGGTGCGCCACTACATCCCGCCCCGCGCCCGGCCGGGGCACGTCGGCGTCCTGCTCGACGCGATGCGCGAGGCGCAACTCGGCGGGGAGACCGACCTGGGGCAGGTCCTCCGCGACGCCTCGGCCAAGGTCAAGCGCCGCGGGCTGGTCGTCCTCATCAGCGACTGCTTCGCCGACGTCCCCGCCATGCTCCGCGGGCTGGCGCACTACACCGGCGCCCGGCACGACGTCATGGTCTTCCAGCTCTTCGACCCCGACGAGCTGACCTTCCCGTTCAAGCGCTGGCACCGTTTCGATTGTTTGGAGATCAACGACAAGCACCAGCTGATCGACCCCGCGCAGCTCCGCCGAGCGTATTTGCAGCAGCTCGAGCAGTACCGCAATGATTTGCGCACCGCCTGCCGACGCCAGCGCGTTGATTTGGTGGAGCTGACGACCGACACGCCGTACGCGGATGCGCTCGCCGCGTACCTGGCGCGTCGGCATTACCTGGCGAGGAGGTCGGGCCGATGAGCTTCCTCAATCTCGCACTCGTCGCCGGCGTGCTCGCGTTCAACGTCCCGCTGATCATCCACCTGCTCAACAAGAGCCGGTACAAGCAGATCGACTGGGCCGCGATGTTCCTGCTCGAACAAGTCGTTCGGCAGAACCGCAAGCGCGTCCGACTCGAACAGATCATCATGCTGCTGGTCCGCTGCGCGATCCCCGTGCTGCTCGCGCTCGCGATGGCCCAGCCGATCCTTACCGGCTTCCAGAAACTCGTCGGCAGCGCGCCCGGCTCGACCGTCGTCATGCTCGACGCGAGCTACTCGATGCAGGCCAAGGACGGCGGGGCGCAGAGCGAATCGCGCTTCGACATCGCCCGCGCGCAGGCCCGGGGCGTCCTCGACGCCAGCCCGACATCCAGCCAGGCCCAGGTCGTCCGCGTCGGCGGGGGGTTCGACCCGGTGACGCAGACGCTGACGCCCGAGCTGGACCGCGTGGGCAAGCAGCTGGACAAGCTCGACGCCGACCGCGCCGTCGCCGACGGCCCCGCGGCGCTGCGCCGGGGCATCGCCACGCTGACCGACGCGACGACCGCCAAGCGCGACCTGGTGTTGATCAGTGATTTCCAACGCGTGAGCTGGGCGGAGGACTCGGGCGTGCAGCGCGACCGGCTGAAGCAGATGATCGACGCGATGCCGGTCAAGCCCGCGATCGTGCTGATGCCCGTCGCCAGCGAGGTCGGGCGGAACCTGTCGATCACAGATGTCACGTTGTCGTCGCGCGCGATCGGCGTCGGCCAGCGTGTGCGCGTGTCGGCCACGGTGCTCAACACCTCCGACCAGGACGCGCCGGACACGCCGGTCGTGCTGAGCGTCGATGGCGTCGAGCTCGAGACCCAGCGCCTGTCGATCGACGCGGGCGAGTCGGCCGACCTCGTGTTCTTCCACAAGTTCGACGAGGGCGGGCCGCACACGCTCGAGGTGTCGCTGACTGACGGCGTGCTCGCGGCGGACGACGCGTACCGCGTCGCGGTGAACGTCATCGCCTCGCTGCCGGTCACGCTGGTCAGCGGCGACCGCGACGGCAAGGTCCGCCCGCGGCCGTTCCCGGAGAACGAAACCGACTTCCTCGAGGTCGCGCTCGAGCCCTTCGCCGCCTCCACCGACGCGCCGCTGGCCGACCTGATCGACGCCACGGTGATCGGCCCGCAAGCGCTCGACAGCGAAGCGATCGAGGGCCAGCGCGTCGTCGTGCTCGCCAACGTCCAGGCGATCAGCGACGAGCAAGTCAAGCTGCTGCGCGCCTTCGTCGAGGCGGGCGGGGCGCTGCTCGTCTTCCCCGGCGACCGCGTCGACGTCGAGAACTTCAACAAGCAGCTGCACGCGCTCGGCCGGGGCCTGTCGCCCGCGTCGATCGCCGGCGTCGCGGGCAAGGGGCTCGGCTTCGACGACGGCGCGATGATCCTCGACGAACGCCACGAGCACCCGGCGCTCGCGCTGTGGAACGACCCGGCCAACGGCGCGCTCGGCACCGCGCAGCTTGACGCGTGGTACCGCCTGCAGCCGGACCGCGACGCGCAGACCATCGCCCGGCTCACGACCGGCCACCCGTTCCTGGTCCGACACGAACTGGATGAAGGCGTCGTCATCGTCGGCGCCGCGTCGATCGACACCGGCTGGGGCAACCTGCCGACCACCCCGGTCTACCTGCCGCTGATGCAGCGGCTGATCGCCTTCGCGGCCACGCACGCCGAGCCCGCGAGCAACGTCATGGCAGGCAAGCCGCTCACCGCGCTGCTCGACGCCGAGCCGAACGACGAATCGCTTGTCTGGCAACTGCCCGACGGCAGCAAGACTCGGCGACGCGTCGAACAACAGGGCGGCCGCTGGGCGTGCACGCTCGATCGGACCGACCGGCCCGGCTACTACCGCTTGCTGATCGATGATGAGCCGGTGCGCGTCTTCGCGGTGAACCTGCCACGCGAGGAGTCGGACCTGCGCCGACTCAGCGACGACGAACTGGAGCAACTCGCCGACGCGATCGGCGCGACGATCGTGGACGACGCCGAGGCCTACGCCGCCTACGACCAGACGCGCCGCCACGGCCGGCCGGTCTGGCGCGTGATGTGGGTGCTGCTGCTCGCGCTGGTGTTTGGCGAGATGCTGCTGCAGCAGTGGTTCGGGAAGGGGGGCCGGTCATGACCGAACTGCGCTTCGCCGGCGACCTGCCGCTGTGGGTCGTGATCTCGCTCGCGCTGGGGCTGTCGTTGCTCGCGTTTGTTCTGTACCGGCGCGAGTTGCGAACGGGCGCGATGGGCTGGCTGCTGCCGACCATGCGGGCGCTGGCGGTGCTGTTGATCGTGCTGATGCTGGCCGGGCCCGAGTGGGTCCACACGACCGGCGAAGCGCAACGCGGGCGCGTGATCTTATTAATCGATCGCTCGGCGAGCATGGGCGTGACCGACCCGCAGTTGCCCGAGTCGCAGCGCAAGAAATCGGCCGAGGCGCTCGGCGTCGATGAAGCGGAGTTCCAAGACATGCCCAGGCTCGAACGGGCCGAGCGGATCGTGCTGGACCTGGACAAGGGCCTGCTGTCGAAGCTGCGCGCCGAGCACGCGGTGGACATCGTGGAGTTGCGCGGCGGCAAGCCGGAATTGATCTGGTCGTCGGGCGAAACCGCGGCCCCGCCCGACGATTTGGCGGACGTTGAGCCGGGCAGCGCGACGGACCTGGGCGGGTACATCGGCAAGACGCTGGACGACGCGGAAGAGACCGCGGGGGGTCGGCTGGCGTTTGCGCTGTTGACCGACGGCCGGCACAACCAGGGCGAGCCGTTGGGTGAGGTGGCGGTGCGGGCGCGGGCGGCGGGCGTGCCGGTCCACGCGATCGCGATCGGCGCGACGGACGCGCCGCCGGACCTGGCGGTGGTCGGCGTGGACCACCCGCCCTCGGTGTTCCCCGACGACCGGGTGTCGGGCCGGGTCACGCTGCTGGACGCCATGAAGCCGGGCCAGGCGTTTACCTTGGAAATCGTCGCGGGCGACGCGGTGTTGTGGTCGTCGCGACAGGTGACGGTGGGCGGGGCGCAGCTGCGCGCGATCGATTTCGATTTCCCCGCCGAGCAGGCCGTCGCGCTCGCCAAGCAGCAGACGCCCGAGGGCCTGAAGCAGAACCAGCTGCCGCTGGCGCTGACCGCTCGGATCACGGGGCTGGACGAGGACACGGAGACGCGCAACGACGCGCTGGCGTTCCAGGTGCGCGCGGTGACGGGCCAGCGGAAGATGCTGATCCTCGCCGGTCGGGCGCGCTGGGAGATGCGGTATCTGGATGCGATGTTTACGCGCGACCCGCGGTGGGAAGTGACGACGCTGATGGGCGGGCCGGGCGTCGGCCGGCGGTGGGCGCGGGCGGACAGCGGCGAGGCGTTCCCTAAGACGCGCGAGGGCTTGTTCGCGTACGACGTGGTCGTGCTCGGCGAGTTGCCGGCCGGGACGCTGAGCGACGGCGAGCTCGAGTGGCTGTACGAGTTCGTCGCCAACCGGGCCGGCGGGCTGATCGTGATCGACGGCCGGCGCGGCGCGTTCGCGTCGTACGGCAAGTCGGCGATCGCGCCGCTGTTGCCCGAGCGGATCGACGGCCCGCCGCTGCGCCCCAACCAGTTCGTGCTGACCGACGCGGGCAAGCGGCACCCGACGCTGCGGCTCGAGCCGGACAGCGACCTGAACGACCGGACCTGGTCGCGCCTGCCACCGCCCGGCTACGTTGCGCCGATCAAACCGACGGCGGGGATCGACGAGGTGTTGGTCGAAGTGAGCGTCGGGCGGAACAATGAGCAGACGCTGCCGGCCGTGCTGACCCGGCGCGTCGGCGCGGGCTGGGTGTGGTACAGCGCGGTCGATGAGTCGTGGCGGTGGCGGCGCGACGTCGAATCGCTGTACCAGAACCGCTACTGGCACCAGGTGACCAACCGCGTGGTCGAGCCGCTGTACGCCGCGGAGGACAAGGTCGTGTCGCTGGGCGTGGACGACGCGGTGGTGGACTCGGGCGGCGAGATCCCCGTGCGCGTCCGGCTGCGTGACGACGCGGGACGGCCGAGGCAAACCGCGACGGCGCGGGTGTACCTCGAAACCTTGGACGGCGAGCGCGTCGTGCGCTCGCCGTTGACGCCCGACGCCGTGGAGGGCGGGCGGTTTACGGCCGAGCTCGACGCGTCGGTCGCCCCCGGCGTCTACCGCGTCGGCGTCGAGGTGGACGGCGTGTCGTCGGCGGACCTGTTGGCGACGACGCTCGTCACGGTGCGCGGAACAGACCAGGCCAGCGGCGAACTGGCAGACGTCACGCTCAACCGCGAACTGCTCGACGCCCTCGCACAGACGACCGGCGGCGAGGTGCTGGCGGAGTACGACGCGGCGAAACTGCCGGAACGACTCGAGGGCCTGTCGTCGTCGACGGTGCGGGAGCAGGTCACGGCGTTGTGGCAGAGCTGGCCGTGGTTCGCGGCGATCGTCGTGCTGCTGGCGGGCGAGCTGTGGTTGCGACGCCGGCTCGGGATGCTCTGATTTGCTTTGATTCGCGGGATCGATCGGATACAGTTGACCGTCAGGAGTGGCCCGATGGCGTACGAAAAACTAGACCCGACCACGAGACAAAAACTGCGTGAGCTGGCCCGACGGAGGCGGGCGCTGCTGGTGATGCGCGCGGTGTTCGCCGGCGTGCTGACGCTGCTGGGCGCGATGGCGCTGGTCGCGCTCGTCGACCGCGCGGTCGTGCTGGGCCAGGGCGCTCGCCTCGCGCTGTCGCTGTCGGCGTACGCCACGGTGGTCGCGGTGGTCTACCTCGTGAGCCTGCGCTACCTGCTGCGCATGCCGACGTTGCCGCGCTTGGCGCAGCTGATCGAATCGGCCGAACCGTCGCTGCGTGAGGACCTGGTGTCGGCCGTCGAGCTGGCGCGTGACAGCGCTTCGATGATCGATTCGCCGGCGTTCCGCGAGGTCTTGCAGCGCAACGTCGCGAAGCGGGTGGCGAACGTGGACACCGAACGCGTGCTGCCGTGGAAGATGGTGGCGTGGTGGGCGGGGGTCTCGACCGGCGCGGTGGTGATCACGATCGCGCTGATCATGACGCCGGGTCTGCGCTACGGCGAACTACTCACGCGCGCGATGCTGCCGACGGCGGACCTCGACCGCGTCTCGGACGTGCGCATCACGCTGATCAGCCCGCAGCTCGACGAACGCGGGCGCGTGCCGATGAACGCGGACCTGCCTGTGGAGGTCGAGGTGACCGGCGGATCGTTTGACGAGGTGGTGATCGAGGTCGTGGGCTCGACCGGCGACCGCGACGACCAGGACATGGTCCGGCAGAAGCGGTCGGACAAGCGGTTTGTCGGCCGTGTGGCGGTAGGCGATCGGCCGATCAAGTTCCGCGTGCGCGCCGGGGATGGTCGCACGCGGTATTACGAGCTGGACCCGACGGCCCGGCCGACGGTGACGCGGTTCAGCCAGGTGGTCAACCCGCCGGACTACACCGGCTGGGACGCCAAGCGCGTTAGCGGGCGCGACGGCGCGATCGAAGCGCTCGCCGGCTCGGTGGTCGACCTGACGCTGTCGGCCAACCAGCCCATCGCCTCGGGCAAGCTTATCATCGAGACCGCCAACGGCGAGACCGCGCTGCCGTTGTACATCGACTCGGCCGACGCGACGGTGTTGAAGACGTCGCTGCCGATCGAGCAGAGTGCCGTCTATCGGGTCGAGCTGGTCGCGAAAGACACGGCGTTTATCAACGACCACGCACGCCGCCACGAGATCACCGCCCGGCCAGACGGCCTGCCGACGGTCGAACTGCGCGCGCCAAAAGGAACCGCGGGCGAACTGTCGGACGCGCTGGTGCAACTGGTCGGCCGGGCGGGCGACGACGTGGGCCTGCGCGAGGTGGCGCGCGAGTCGCGGGTCAACGGCGGCGATTGGGACCGCGCTCTGGTCAGCGTGGACGGCCGGGGCCAACTCGCGACCGCGATGGACCTGCTGCCGATGAGCCTGCGCGAGGGCGACGAGGTCGAAGTGCGGTTGTCGGCGACCGACCTCGCGGGCAACACCGCGCAGTCGGCGGTCGCCCGGCTGGTCATTACGCCCGACGGTTACGAACTCGCGAGCGCGCCCTCGGCCGAGGGGTTGCGTGCGCTGCTGGCCGCGCTCCAGCGCGCGGCCGCGTCTGCCGAGCAAGCCGGCCAGCGGTACAAGGACGCCTCGGGCAACACCGCCGGCGACGCGATCACGCAACGCCGGGCTCAGACCCAGGCGTTGATCGCGGAGACGGCCCTGCGCGATGAGTTCGAGCGCGCAAGCCGGGCGTCGCGCCTGGCACTGGATACCGCGAGGCCCGGGGCAGACGCGGACCTCGCGCTGCGCGTGGGGCGGGCGGTCGCCGAAGCGCAGATGCTCGCCGCGCTGTCGCCGGTGCGAGTCAACGACCAGACGGCGATGAACGATGCCCGGCGATCGGTCAATCAGGCGCTCGGCGTGTTGCGAGCGGTTGAAACGGACTTGCGGGCCCACGCGGTGGCGCTGGAGATGGCCGTGGCCGTGCAGCAGGAGCGTGCACTGGTGCGCGACCTGACGGGCCTGATCGACAACGCCGAGCAGGACCGCGCGGTCGACCAGGCAACGGCCGAGCAGCGCCTGCGCCGCCGGGTCGGCCTGGCGGGCTCGCAGTCGGGCGACCTGCTCGCGCGGGTGACGCGCCTGGCCCGGCGTGAGGGCGAGTTGGGGCGGTACCGCGACCGGCTGGACGAGACCGCCGCCGCGCTCGACCAAGCGCTGAACGAACACGCCGACACCCTCAAGCAGGACCCGGATCACGGCGCGATGCTCGCGCTGGCCAGCGGGTTGCGCGGGGTATTGAGCGAGGCGGACGCGCGGCTGTGGCCCGCCTGGGTCTACCTCGCCGACAAAAACCGCGACGAGCAGCGTCGGCAGGACAAGCCCGTGCCGCTGGATGCGGACGCGATCGCGATATTGCGGGACAGCGCGCAGCAAGACACACTCGATCAAGCCGTTGGTCCGGTGATCGATCGATTGCGTCAACGCGCCGCGTTGGAAGAAGCCCGGCCCAACCCGGACAACGCGTTTGTCGCGCTGACGGGCGTGGCGGCGGCCGCGGTCGAGCAGCTCGCCGCGTTGTCGGACACCGCCGAGCCGGGCGAGACCGCCGAGCGTATCGACAGCACGCACCGGGCGTACCAGACCATCGAGCGCGTGCAAGCCCTGGTCGAGCTGCGCTCGATGGTGTTGGCGCTGGCGAAAGCTGAGCGCGACTACGAGGACGCATCGAACCTGCCGATCGAGCACCGGTTGGATTGGTCGGCGATCGCGCCGCGCTTCGCCGCGGTCGAGCGTGCGCTCCAGCAGGAAAAGCCGCTGCGCGACAGCGGCAAACGCGTGCGCGACGCGTCGCGGAGCGACGAGGCGAACCGCGTCGGCGACGTGTTCAACACCCGCCGACAGATCGACCCCGAGCCCGAGCCGGTCGCGGACGAACTCGAAGCGATCGCGCGGATGCTCGACGAGGCCCTCGACCTCGCCGCGCCCGCGTTGGCCGAGGCGCGCTCGGCGTTGTCGGCCCAGACGCCGTCCCTGCCCGACCGGATGCGTGAACTGGCCCAGCGCGCCGAGCGCCTGTCGGCAATCACCAAGCAAGCGGCGAATCAGGCCGAGCAAGCGCCCGAGCCGGAGGTCATCAACCAGGCCGAACAACTGGCCCAGCAACAGGCCCGGCTGAACGCGGCGCTCGAAGCGCTCAAGCAGGACCTGCGCCGCGAGGCGAACCGGCAGGACCTGTTGACCGAGGCGGGACGGGAACTGGCACGCGACTTCGATGACGCGATCGCGATGCTCAAGCCCGACGCCGAGGAAGCGACGAACCAGCTCGACCTCGCGCAGCGTCAGACGACGCGCCCGCACGAAAGGCCCGACGCGATCGCCGACGCCGCCGAGGCGCAGCAGGCCTCGGCCGACACGCTCGATGACCTCGCCGAGCATTTCGAGAAGGCGCTGCAACTATCAGCCGAGGCCGAAGTGTCGCGCCAGGCACTGCGCGACGCGGAGGAAGAGCTCGGCATCGCCGACCAACTCAACGCCCAGTACGAACGTATGCAGCGACTCGCCGAGCTCGCCCGGCTCAGCGACGAAGAGCGGCTGGAACAGCTCGAGCGTCAACTCGACCAGGACCGCAACATGCAGCGCGAGCTCGACCGCATCGCGGACGACCTGGCCGAGCGGGCCCAGCAGCGGCTGGAAGACGCGGCCCGTGACGAGCAGGCGCTCGCGGATCGCCTGGCCCAAACGCGGCAGCAACAGCAGGCCCAGGCGGACCCGGTCGAGCGGGCGATCGACGAACTGGCCAACGACGCGGGCAAGCTCGAGCGTGACCGGGTCCGCCCGCTCAGCCAGCAGGCGGAGCGCGGCGCGCCCGATGCGAAGCCGCAACTCGACCAGTCGCGTGAGGCGCTCAGACGGGCTGAAGCGCAGGCGAAGCAAAACGACGCGCAGGCGCAGGCCCAGGGTGCCGGGCAAGAGCAGGCCGAGCGCGCGAACGAGTTGGCGAAGCAGACGCGCCGGGCGGCGGACGCGCTCAAGCAGGCGGCCGCCGACGCGAAGGCGGAAGAACAGGACGCCGGGCAGCGCCACCGCGAGGCGAAGCAGCAGGCCGAGGCGGCCAACCGCCGGGGCGAGGGCGCGCCCGAGGCGGCACGCGAGGTGATCGAAGCGGCGCGGCAGCAGGAGCGCGCCGCCGCGGTGCGTGAAGAGGCGGAGGACGTATCGCGTCGGGCCGATGACTTGGCAAAACGGGCCGAGGCCCTGAACCGGCAGGCGCAGCGCGACGCGGGCAACGCGCAGGCCGAGCGAGAACAAGGCGCCGCGCAACAGGCCGAACACGCGCAACAGGCCGACCAGGCCGCCCAGGAACTGGACCGTGCTGCCCGACACGAAGACCGCCTCGGCGACCCGCTGCGCGCCGACGAGTTGGACAAGTCCGCCGAACAGACCCGCGAACTCGCCGAGGACAAGCTGCCCAAGGCCGGCGAAGCCATCGCCAAGCCAGGCCCACTCGACAAGGCCGAGCAAGCGGCCCGCGACGCCGAGCAGCAGCTCCGCGACCAGGCCCGCCAGATCGAGAAAGCCCGACAAGCGAAGTCCGAGCAGCGGGGCGAAGCAGGTCAGTCCGAACAAGGTCAGTCCGAACAAGGTCAGTCCAAACAAGGCCAGTCCGATCAAAGCCAAGGTGAGCAAGGTCAAAGCGAACCAGGCCAGGGCGAACAGGACCAGGGCGAACAGGGCCGAGGCGAACAAGGCCAAGGCGAGCAAGGCAAGGGCGAGCAAGGGCAAGGTGAGTCGCAGCAAGGCCAGGGCCAAGGCCAAGGTAAGCAAGGCCAAGGCGAACAGGGCCAAGGCGAACAAGGCCAAGGTCAACAAGGCCAAGGCGAACAAGGCCAAGGCGAGCAGGGTCAGGGCGAACAAGGCCAAGGCGAGCAGGGTCAGGGGGAGCGAGGTCAAGGCGAACAGGGCCAGGGCGAACAACGGCAAGGTGAGTCGCAGCAAGGCAAGGGCCAAGGACAAGATAAGCAAGGTCAAGGTAAGCAAGGCCAAGGCGAACCGGGCCAAGGCCAGGGGTCAGCACAACCCGGCGAAGGCCAACCCCCGCAACAAGAGCCCGGCCTGCTGCCCGGCCCGCTGCCACAAGACGTCGCGCGCGAGCTTGCCCGCGAGCTGGACCAACTCGACGCAAGCCTGAACCGCCAACCCTCGGCCGGCCAACAAGCCTCGGGGCAGAACGCACAGCAAGGCCAACCCTCGGATGAAGGGCAGGGCCAAACGCCCGGCCAACAAGGCGACGCGCAACAAGGCGAAGGCCAGCAGGCCCAGGGCGAACCGGGCGAAGGGCAATCACAAGGCCAGGGCCAGCCGCAAGGTCAGGGCGAAAGCCAATCCCAGGCCCAGGGCCAGGGCGAAGGCCAAGGACAGGGGCAGGGCCAAGGTCAGGGCCAGGGCCAGGGACAAGCCCAAGGCGAAGGCCAGCCCCAGCCCGGCTCGCGTCCGATCGACGCCGCGGCCCGGGCCCAGGCCCAGGCGATCCGCGACGCGCGCATGGCCGAGCAGGGCGGACAGCCCGGCGAGCAAGGCGGCCAGGCCAGCCAGTCGATGGCCCAAGGCCAGCAGTCGGGCAAGGCCGGCAGCGGGCAGGGCAACGGCAACACCGCCGACAGCGACTTCAACCCCGACGCGCTCGCCGACGGCAGCGACGACGGCCGACGCGCCTGGGGCGACCTGCCCCCGCGCATCGTCGAGGACCTCAGCCGTGGTCAACGCGAGCGCGCCCCCGCCGAGTACCTCGACCAGGTCGATGCCTACTTCCGAGCCATCGCCCGCAAGTCACGGGAGCAGAGCGATGAGTAAACAAACGCATCAACCCGCCGCGGCCTGCTGTGTCCGTGCGCTGGCTCTTTCTGCTCTGCTGATCTCCTGTTTTTCTACAGCGCCAGCACAAGCCCAGGTCCCCGCGTCCGACGACGTGTCCAGGGCGATCGACCGCGGTGTCGCGTACCTGACCGCGCGCGTGCAGGACGACGGCTCGATCGCCAACTCCCGCCGCTACCCCGTCGCGAGCACCTCGCTGGCGATCATGGCCTACACCGCCGTCGGCCACCAGCCCACCGACCTCACGCCGCAGGGCAAGGTCCTCCGCGACGCGCTGCGCTACATCCTCAGCGAAGAGCTCCAGACCGCCGAGGGGTACTACGGCCGGGCCGACAACTCGCGGATGTACGGCCACGGCATCACCACGCTCATGCTCTGCGAGATGCTGGGCATGGGCATCGATCAGGAGCAAGACCGACAGATCCGCGACCGCGCCGAACGCGCGATCGACCTGATCCTCAAGGCCCAGGCCGTCAAGAAGCGGTCCGACCAGTACCGCGGCGGGTGGCGCTACGAGCCCAGCTCGACCGACGCCGACCTGTCCATCACCGTCTGGCAAGTCATGGCCCTGCGCGCGGGCAAGTCGGCGGGGATCGATGTCCCGGCCCAGGCGATCGACGACGCGGTCGCCTACCTCGAACGCTCGTACAAACAGACCGGCCGGGAGACGGGCGGCTTCGGCTACGAGCCCGGCCAGCACCCGCGCTACGCCACCACCGCCGCCGGCCTGCTCGCCATGCAGGTCTGCGGGCGCTACGAACACGAACAGGTCGTCGGCGCCGCCCGCTTCCTGCGCGAACTCGGGCCCCAGCCGCACGAGCAGTGGTTCTTCTACGGCTCGTACTACTACGCCGTCGGCATGGACCAGACCGGCAAGGACCACGGCGACCACGCCGCGTCACGCATCTGGGACGTCCTCTCGCGCATGCAACGCAGCGACGGCTCCTGGGCCGGTCGGTCCCACGAAACCGACCCGGTCTACGCCACGTCCATGGCCCTGCTCGCGCTCAGCGTGCGATACCACTACCTGCCGATCTATCAGCGGTGAGTTGTTACCGCCCTTCTGATTGTGGCCATTATTCCCATAGGCCAGCCAGGCTGATCGCGATACGGCACGCTTCGTGCAACTCGATATGCAAGTTCGTTTCGTCTGCTGATCGGACAGAGTGATACGTGCTATGAGCTAGCGTCAGCGTCTCGATGGATTTTTGTTCCGGGTCAACGATCAGGTAGTGCTGCACGCCTTCCCGCGCGTATAGCTCGCGCTTGTAAGTCAGGTCGTGATTTCTCGTCGCGGGTGAAAGGACTTCCGCGATGAGCGTCGGCACGACCTCGACCCACTTCGTTCGGATCGGTTCACACAAGACCATCAGGTCCGGCCGAACGACCGTGTCCTCTCTAATCCGCCAATCGACCTCGCTGACAACCTTGCAGTGACAGTTGTGCTCGCCTTCGAGCGAATTGCGTACGGCATAAGCGAGATTCATGACGATGTTTTGATGCTCGAACGCCGGCGACGGAACCATCGCTATTGCGATGCCGTCCCATAGTTCCCAGTTGCCTTCCCACTGCTCGTAGTCAGCGACTGTGTAATGCGGGGTGTAGCGGGAAATGCTTGACATACGTGAATTATAGAAGCTCAACAGGCTTCATCGAAATCCTATTTCTCCAACACCTTGATCTCGATGTTCCGGAACTCGCACGCGTGGCTTTCGGATTGGAGCGAGATGCTGCCTTTTTCCAGCAGCGTGCCGTCGTTGAGTTGGGGGTTCTTGTATTCAAAGACGACCTCGCCGTTGACGCGGTGGATGATCTTCTTGCTGCCGTGCACTTCGATCTCAAGTTGGACCCACTGTTCGCCGCGGAAGGTCTTGGAGGTGGACCTCACGCAGTGGTTTTTGATCAGCTTGTCATCGAGGTCGACGTAGTGCGTGCCGGGCGTGCAGATGTTCGCGGTCGTGCGGTCGGGCCCGTCTTCTTTTTGGCCGAGCAGTTGGACTTCGATGGAGTCGGGGAAGTCTTTGTTCTTGGGCATGGCCTTGGGGTCTTCGCCGTGAATCATGACGCCGGAGTTCATGTACGCCCAGCCGCCGGGGTTGCCGTCGATCTGCTTGTCGCCGAGGAAGCGGTACTCGAGGCGGAGGACGTAGCTGCCGTATTCGGTGTCGCAGAACAGGTGCCCGAACTGGCGGTCGAACGTGTCGTAGTTGCTGTAGTTGACCTGGATGACGCCGTCGACGACGCGGAAGGTCTGCTTGGGGTCTTCGCCCAGGTCGAAGCCCTTGATCTTGGGCGTCCAGCCGGTGAGGTCCTTGCCGTTAAACAGCGAGACGAAGCCGTCGTCTTCTGCGACCGCCGGCACCTGAGTCGGCGCGTCCTGCGCCGCCGCGATGAGCGTCAGTTCGGTCGTCGGCTCGTCGCTCTTGCAGCCGGTCATGCAGAGCAGGCAGGCGAGCAGGGCGGCGGTAAGTGTGGTCTTGAACATGGCGATTCTCCGTGTTTGAAATCCCGATTGTACCCGACCCGCCCGGCTACTTGTCCAGCACCCTGATGCGGATATCGCGGAACTGGATCGGCGCGCCCTCGGCCTGCAGCGCGATGTAGCCCTCGGTCAGCAGCGTCTGCCCGCCTCGGGCTTCGACGAGTTTCTTCGCGGCGAAGTCGTCGCGCGGGTCGGCGGGGTCGAGTTGAGGGTTTTCCAGCTCGAACACCGTCTCGCCATCGACGCGGAAAATCATCTTTTCGCCCGCGTGGACCTCGAGTTCCAGCGCGATCCACCGGTCGCCATAAAACGTCGGCGATGACGAGTTGATGCAGTGTCGGCGGTCGAGCTTGCCGTCGTAGAACACGAGCGTGCCGGGCGTGCAGACGTTGGCGGTCGTGCGTTTGCGGTTGTTGCCTTCGGGTAACCCTAGCGTCTGGGCTTCGATGGAACTGGGGAACTCCTGGTCGAACGACATCGACGCGGGGGACTGGCTGTGCAGCATGACGCCGGAGTTGATCCACGCGTAGCCCGGCGAGCCGGGGCACTGGCCCTCGACCATGAACCGGTAGTCCATCCGCAGGACGTAGCTGCTGAAGGGCTTGTCGTAAAAGAGGTGCCCGAACTTGCCGTCGAACGTGTCGTAATCGTCGTAGGTGACCTTGAGGATCCCGTCCTCGACGACGAAGGTGTTCTTGTAGTTCTCGCCCACCGGCACGCCCGCGAGCTTCGGCGTCCAGCCGGTGAGGTCCTCGCCGTTGAAGATCGACACGAAACCCTCGGCGTCGGGTTGACCGAACCCGATCGACGGCTCAGAGCGACAACCGCACAGCATCGAAACAAAGATCAGCAGCGCAGACAGCAGACGGGCCATGGGATGGTTCCTTGGTCGCAGTGATGATGATCGGATCGCGTTCACGCCGTCTCGATCGCGCCCGCGTACGTGCCTTCGGGCTTGTGGTCGTCGGGCCGGGGTTCGCCGTGCCACACCAGGTGCAGCAGCCGCTTGAAGTCGTCGAACACCAGGATGATGCAGGGCAGGACGACGAGGATCATGACCGTCGCGCTCAGCAGCCCCGCGGCGATCGAGATCGCCATGGGGATGAGGAAGCGCGCCTGGAACGAGGTCTCGAGGATCAACGGCGTCAGGCCGAGCACCGTCGTGATGGTCGTGAGCATGATCGCGCGGAAGCGGGCTTTGCCCGCGGCGACGAGCGCGTCGTAGACGGGGACGCCCTCGGCCCGTTTCATGTTGAAGAACTGTACGAGGATGAGCGAGTCGTTGACGACGATGCCCGACAGCGCGACGAAGCCGATGAGCGAGAGGAACGTGAGGTCAAAGCCCATGATCAGGTGGCCCCAGATCAGCCCGATCGTCGCGAAGGGGATCACGCACATGACCAGCAGCGGTTGGAAGTAGCTCTGGAACAGCCAGGCGAGGATGACGTAGATCATCAAGAGCGCCGCGAGGAAGCCGTACGGCAGCGAGCCGAACGCTTCGGACATCTGCTCCTGTCGGCCGGCAAACTCGATGGTCAGGTCGTGGTACTTGTTCTCGATCAGCTCGATCTTCGACGGCAGCGGGCTGCCGTTCTCGTCGGTCAGAACGGCGCCGTCCTTGTCCTTCGGCGGCTGCTTGATCTCGGCGACGATCTGCTCGGGGCTGGCGTTCGCGTCGGCGGCGGCGGTGACGGTCACGGCCCGTTTGCGGTCCACGCGGTTGATGCTCGCGTACGTCGAGCTGTCCTCGACGCTCACCAGTTCACGCATCGGCACCGGGCGCTGGAACGGATCGACCAGCCAGGCGTTCATCACCCGCGTTAGCGAGCCGCGCGTGTCCTCATCGACGCGCACACGCACGTCGATGTCCTCTTCGCGCTCGGCGAACGTGTGCGCCTCCAGCCCGAACAGGAAACCACGCAGCTGCGTGTTGACCTGCTGGTTGTCCATGCCCAGCGCCGCCGCGTCGGGGTGCACGAGCACCTCGCGCTCGGACTGGCCCCGGTTCGAATCGTCCGCGACGTCGTAGAGCTGGTCGTATTCGAGCAGCAGCTTCTTCACATCGTCGGTCGCCTGCTGCAGCACCTCGGGGTCGGAGCTGATCAGCCGGATCGTGACGTCCGGCCCGCCGGGGCCGCCGGCCTGCTGCATGTAGCTGATGCGTTCGACGTCGTCGATCTTGCCCCGCAACGCCTTGCGGATCGCGCTGGTGACCTGCGGCGAGGTGCGGTCGCGCGCCTCGACGGGCTTGAGTTCGACGAAGACCTGCGCGACGTGCGACTGGGGCGCGTTGGATTGGCCGGTCTCCAGGTCGCTGCTTCCGCCGATCAGCGACTCCATCGAGTTGACCTCGTCCTCCGCGAGCACCGCCTGCTCGATGCGCTTCACCGCGTCGCGGGTCTGCTCGATCGGCGTGCCGATGGGCATGCGGATGTCGATGACGAACGACTCGGCGTCGTCGGCGGGCATGAAGTTGAACGCCAGGCGCTCGCCCGCGACCATCCCGACCGACGCGACCAGCGCCGCGACCGCGATCGCCAGCGTGAAGTACCGCACGCGCAACAGCGCCGCCTGAGCCCGGCCGAACGCGGGGATGATCCGGTTGATCAGCAGGTGGTCGCGCCCGTCTTCGTACCGCTTGAGCGCGCGCGTGACCGCGTTGGACCGGCTCTTGTCCCGCTTCGCCAGCGAGTGGCCCATGTGCGCGGGCAGGATGATCAGCGACTCGATCAACGACATCGCCAGCGCGCAGGCGACGACGACCGGCAGCGCGCCCAGCAGCGTCCCGATCTGCCCCTTGATGAACGTCAAAGGCATGAACGCGACGATGCTCGTCAGCACCGTCGCGATGACCGGCCAGAACACCTCGTTCGCGCCGTTGATCGCCGAACGCGTCGGCGACTCGCCCGAGTCGTCGTGGTGGGACTGGATGTTTTCCGACACGACGATCGCGTCATCGACCAGCAGGCCGAGCACGACGATCAGGCCGAACATCGTCAGCAGGTTGAGCGTGATGTCGAATCCGGCCATGAGGATGAGCGTGCCGCAGATCGCGGTGCTCAGCCCCACGCCGACCCACATCGCCGCGCGCCAGTTCAGGAACACCAGCAGCGTCGCGAAGACCAGCACCGCGCCGTAGATCGCGTTGCGGGTCAACAGGTCCAGCCGGCCCTCGACGAAGCGGGCGAGGTCGGTCGTCGCGTGCAGTTGGGCGCCCTTGGGCAGCGGGCGCTCGGCTTTGGCGCCGAGCTCCCACGCGAGCTGGTTGTTGGATTTCTTCGGTCCGCCGGGCTGTTTGGTCGTCGCGAGTTGTGTGAGGTGCTCGACGGTGCCGAGTTGGTAGGGCTCGCCGGCGCGGCCCTTGACGTATGCGCGGACCATCTGCGCCATCTCCACGATGTCCTGGTCGCCGGTCTTGAAGATCGTCAGGCTCGTCGCGGGCTGGTTGTTGTATCGGGCTTCGAGGTCCGAATCGACGAAGCCTTCGGTGATGTTGGCGACGTCGCCGACCTTGACGACCGTGCCGTCGTCCTGGGCGATGAGCGGGATGTCGGCGATGGCCTGGGCGCGTTCCTCGACGCCGAGCGTGCGCAGCGACACGTTGCCGGTCTCGTGTTTGATCGTCCCGCCGGGGATCTCGGTCATCCAGTTGCGGACGGTCTGGGTGATCTGCGGCAGGGACAGGCCGTACTCGAGCATGGCCAGCGAATCGACATCGATGTTGATCTCGTAGCCGCGCGTCCCGCCGATGAGGGTCTCGCCCATGTCCGGGAGGGAGCGCAGGTCGTCGCGCACGGCACGGATCGCGCGCTTCATCGCAACCGGATCGTCGATCCCCGACAGCACCACGCGGATCACCGGCAGGCGCGGCTCGATGAGCCGGCTGGTGATCTCCTCCGCCTCGTCGGGCAGGTCCTGCAACGCGTCGATCTCGCGCTCGACGTCGTCCATCGCCGTCTCGACATCGACGCCCTCTTTGAACTTGACGGTGATCCCGCCTCCGCCCTCGGCGACGGTCGTGCGGACCTCGTCGATCTCGTCGATCCCGCGCAGCGCGTCTTCGACCTTGATCGCCAGCGACGACTCGACTTCCTCGGGCGCGGCGCCGGGGTAGGGCATCGTGATCGAGGCGGTGTCGGGATCGACCTCGGGGAAGAACTGCTTGCGCAGCATGGTCGATGCGGCGAGGCCCGCGATAATGAGCGCGGCCATCAGCAGGTTGACGACGACCGGCTTGCGCACGCCGAACTCGACCAGGCCAAGGTTCATCGCGTCTCCCCGTCGGCGGGCCCGGGGGTGTTGCGGCGGCTCGCGGTCTGGTCGTCTTGACGATCGGTCGCGGCGTCGTTGGTGACGACCGGCTCGACGCGCTGCCCGTCCAGGATCGAGATCGACGCGCTGAGCACGACGAGCGTGCCCGGCTCGAGCGGTTTCTTAAGCGCCGCCCACTGCCGGTCCTCGAGCCCGAAGCGCGGGAAGTCGGCCTCGACCTCGAAGTCGATCTCGACGGCGAGCCCGACGACCGCGCCATCGATGATCGCGCGGGCCCGGCCTTCCTGGATCGCACGGGCGGGCAGGACGGTCCGCGGCACCGGCTCGGCGGTATCGAGGCGCGCAAGGGTAAACGCACCGACCGGCAGTTTGTAAGGCCCGCCTCCCTCCGCGAAGTTGCGCAGCGGGATGTGGGTCTGATCGATCTCGGCGTAGGCGGTAAAGGTCCGCGTGGGCCCATCGACCACCCCGATGCGTGTGACCCTGGCCTGCCAGGGCGGGCAATCGTCCGGCTGGCTGCGGGTGGTGAGCGCGACGGTGTCGCCGACCGTGACGTAGCCGCGCGCCGAGGCGGGCAGTTGCAACGGCAACTCGAGCACGCGCGGATCGACGACGCGCGCGACGCGTTGACCGGGCGCGAGGTTTTCGCCGACCTCGATGTCCAACGATTCGATGACCCCGGCGATCGGGCTGGTGATGACGGTGCGCTTGAGGTTGGCCTGGGCGATGTCCTTGTCCGACTGCGCGACGCCCTTGACTGCTTCGAGCCCGGCGCGCCTCGACGGGATCGCGTCGAGTTGTTGGCGGGACGCGAGCACGGCGCGCTGGGCGGTCAGGAACGCGCGCTCGGCGCGTTCGACATCGACCAGTGTCGCGGAGCCCTGGCCCTGGCGCTCGACCTGGCGTTCGTACTCGTTGCGCGCGAGCCGCGCGTCCTGTTGTTCGATTGCCAGGCGGTCCTTGAGCCGCGCTTCTTCCACGGCGAGTTGTTCGACCTGGGCGTCGGCCTCGGCGATGCGCTTGGTCGCGGCTTGCAGGGCCGCGGCGAAGTCGGTCGCGTCCAGGCGGGCGAGGACCTGGCCGGCCCGGACAACCTTGCCGACCTCGGTGGTCGTTGGCAGTTCCTGGACGGCCGCGCCGACGCGTGCGGGGATGTCGGCCGAGTCCTTGGCCCGCGTCGTCCCGTAGCCGCGCCACTGGCGTGCGACCTCGACCGGCTCGACGCGCATCGCGCTGACGCGGACCGCCTGTTCTTCGAGCCCGCTTTTTTGCACCTGCGGCTTGGTCCTGACCAGATACGCGGTGACCCCGGCGGCGACGATCAGCAGCAAGACCCCGGCGAGGAAACGGGCGACCAGCGCGAGGGTCTTGATGGTGGCTTTATTCATGACAAGCGGCGCCGGTTCGGGAGTCGTACAGTGTACCCATGCTAGGCGTCGCGGCGCGGGGGGGCTGATTCTGATCAGCCGATCGGCTGGTCTCGAACGAATGACGTCGAACCACGCCGACGCTTCGCGGGCTTGGGTCGCCCAGCGTCGGCGTGATCGCTCATCCACACAGCCGCCGGCTCACCCGGTGTTGCGCAGGCCCGCGGCGATGGCCTGGACGCTTTGTCGCAGCAGGTCGCCATGGGGGTCGGCGCCGCGTTTGATCAGCTCGATCTGGATGAGGTTGAGCGGGTCGAGGTAGGGGTTGCGCACGCGGACCGACCGCTGCAGCCAGTCGATGCCCGACAGCAGCTCGTCGCGCTGGGCGGTGCAGAGCACGACCGACCGGCTTCGTTGGTACTCGGCTTCGATGGTTTCGTACAGCCGCGTGCTGTCGTCGTCGCCGACCAGGTCGGCGTAGTGCCGGGCGATCTGCATGTCGCACTTGGACAGCGCGAGCTCGGCGTTCTGGATCATGCCGCGGAACATCGGCCAGCCCGCGTACATCGCTCTCCGCGTTGCCTGGTCGATCGTCGCCAGGCCGGTGCCCAGGCCGAACCACGCGGTCAGCAGGTGGCGGTTTTGCGTCCAGGCGAACGTGTACGGGATCGCGCGCAGGTCCTTGAGCTCGCGGGCCCCGCGTCGCCGGCTGGGGCGCGAGCCGATGGGCAGCGTCTCGATGGTGTTGATCGGCGTGGCCTTGTCGAAGTAGGCGAGGAAGGCGGGGTCGTCGCGCAGCGCGCGGTAGCAACGCGTCGACTCGGCGGACGCGGTGGACAGGGCGTCGAGCCAGTCCGGGTCGATCGTGTCCTGAGCCTCGGCCGAGACGCGCAGCGTCGCCCAGGCGACCTGTTCGACGTGGCGGAAGGCGACCTCCGGGTCGTCGTAACGGTCGGCGAGGACCTCGCCCTGCTCGGTGATGCGGACCTTGAAGCCCACGGCCTCGGGCGGCAGCGAGAGGACGCCGCGCGCCGCGGGGCCGCCGCCGCGTCCGAGCGCGCCGCCTCGGCCGTGGAAGAGCACGAGCCCGACGCCTTGCTCGTCCGCCTTCGCCGCCAGCCGGCGTTGGGCGTCGAACAGGCCCCAGTTCGAGGCGAGGTACCCCCCGTCCTTGCACGAGTCGGAGTAGCCGACCATGCACATCTGCCGCCCGCCGGTCGCGTCCACGTGGGCGCGGTAGGCGCGGTTGTTCAGCAGCGTGCCGAGGGTCTTGTCGGCGTTGGCCAGGTCGTCGATGGTTTCAAACAAGGGCGCGATGGGCAGCAGGGCCCGCGGCTGTTCGCTGCCGGTGATCGCCGCGGCGAGCTTGCCCAGCCAGCTCATCGCGAGCACGTCGCTCGGCTCGTGCGTCATCGAGATGATCAGCGCGCCCAACGCCTCGGTACCCAGCCGCTCGGCGGCGCGTTCGAGCAGCACGAACAACTCGACGGTGTTGCGCGTCGGCTCGGCGAGCCTGGAGAAATCGATCGATGCCGCGTCGCCCGGGACCGGCGCGGTCAGCAGCGCCTGCTTGTCCGCCTCGGCGAGCGACGCGTAATCGGTCTTCGGGTCCAGCTGGGTGAGGACCTCGGCGATGGCGCTGTGCAGCTGGCGCGAGTCTTCGCGGATATCGAGGCGTGCGAAGTGCAGGCCGAACACCGCGACGCGGTCGCGCCACGCCTGCAGCACGCCGTCGGCCAGCTCGTCGTGGTCGTTGTCGCGGAGCGATCGCGCGATCGCGGCAAGGTCGTTCTCCAGCGACGCGGCGTCGGGGTAGGCCAGGTCGGCCGCGCCCGTGATCGGGTCGGTCTCGGCCGAGGCGATCAGGCGCTGACGGATCACGCGCAGGGCCCGGCGGTAGGTTTCGTGCGGGCTGATCGGGTCGAGCGTGGGCCGCAGTTCGGGCCACTTTTCGAGCGCTTCGGTGATGATCGCCTTGACGCCGTCGCTTACCGGGTGGTGCTTGTCGGAGATGCTCATGGAGCGGGCGAGCGACCGGCACAGGGCGACGTGCTTGTCGATGATCGCGCGTCTGAGCCGGCACAGGGTTTCGCGCGTCACCCCGGGCGTCACGAACGGGTTGCCGTCGCGGTCCCCGCCGATCCACGAGCCGAACCGCACGACGACCGGCAGCGTCGGCGTGTGGTCCGGGTAAGCACGCTTGAGCGCTCGGCGGGTCGCGGTGTACAGCTGCGGCACCATGTCCCACAACGAATCGATGACGAACAGCGACCGGTCGACCTCTTCGAGCACGGTCGGCTTGCTCGGCCGGAGGGTGTCGGTCTCCCACAGTGCGTCGAGGTCCGCGCGGATCCGACGGGCCAGGTCCTCGCGCTCGCGGTGGAGCATGTCCGGCCGGTCCAGCTGGATCAGGTCCGCGCGCAACCGCCGCAGCGTGAGTCGGATCGTCCGGCGTTTGGCCTCGGTGGGGTGGGCGGTGAAGACCAGGTCCACGTCGAGCGTGTCGAGCATCCGCTGCATCTGGTCGGCGCTGACGCCCTGCGCGGCGAGCTGGGTGATCGCCGAGCCCAGCGACTGGTCGCGCGGCTCGGGCCACTGGTCCTGTTCGCGCTGGCGCAGCACGCGCACCCGGTGTCGGTCCTCGGCGAGGTTGGCCAGGTCGAAGAAGCACGCGAGCGCGCGCATCAGCTCGCCGAGTTGGTGCTCGGTCAGCGAGGCGATGCGCTGTCGGAGTTTGGTGTCCGCCTCGTCGTCCCCGTCGCGTCGTGCCTTGGCCAGCGCGCGGACTTGCTCGACCAGGTCGTACAGGCCCGGCTCGCCGTGGGTCTTGAGGACCTTGCCCAGCTCGTAGCCGAGCATGCGGACGTCGCGTCGCAACGGGAAGTCGGGCGGGGGTTGCGTCGTGGTGGGGTTGGTCGCGGTCATGGCGGGCCCGGGCTTAAGTGCAATCGACTTCGTGCAGCTTGCCGGTGCGGACATCATAGGTAAAGCCGCGGACCGCGGTGTCGGCGGGGACCCAGGGGTGCGACCGGAGTTTGTGCACTTGCTCGCGCGCGTGCTGTTCGAGGTCGGTAAACGTGTTGAACCGGTCGGGGGCCTGGGGGCTTGGGCCGTACAACTCGGACAGCTTGTCGCGGAGGTCCTGGTCGGTGCAGCTCATCATGCCGCATTGGGTGTGGTTGATGACCATGATCTGCCGGGTGCCGAGGAGGTTGGTCGAGACGACGACCGATTGGAGGATGTCCTGGGTCACGGTCCCGCCCGCGTTGCGGAGGATGTGCGCCTCGCCGGGCTTTAGGCCCAGCGCGGCCTCGATGTTGATCCGCGCGTCCATGCAGGTGATGACGAGCATCTTGCGCAGCGGCGGGGCGTCGAGGTCGCCGTGACAGAAGCCGCCGGCAAACAGCCTGTTGTCTTTGATCGCCTTGTCGATGAGCGTGCTCCCTGCCTGGTTGCGACGCCCAGATGTTACCGTCGTCAGGCCGGGGTGTCAGTGCTTGACCCAGCGCGCGTCGCTGACCAGGCACACCCCGCCGTGGCGTTCGAGCAGGGGCCGTACGGCGTCAACGATCGGCTGTTCGAGCGCCGCGTCGGCGGCAACGATGAGGTAGCAGTTGCGGTAGACGTTGGCCAGCTCGTCGCCGGTGCGGTCCCCGCGGTCGCCGTAGCCGTGCACGTCGCGCACGAGGGTGTAGCCGGTCGCGCCGGCCTTTTTGAGGGCGCGCACCAGCTGGGGCGTGTGGGCCGCGTCGATCACGATCTCGATCCGCTTCACTTGATTCATGCCGAGCTCCACAGGGCCCGGATCACCGCGTAGTACAGCGGGATCCCGACGATGACGTTAAACGGGAAGGTCAGACCCAAGGACATCGGCACGTACAGGCTCGGGTTGGCCTTGGGGATGGCCAGGCGGACCGCGGCGGGCACGGCGATGTAGCTCGCCCCGCCGACCAGCACCGCGAGCAGCAGCGCGTCGCCCGCGGAGGCGCCGATGAGCTTGGCCAGGACGATGCCCAGCCCCGCGTGGACGGCGGCGGCGAGGATCGAGAAGCCGATCAGGAACAGCCCGGACGACTTGAGGTCCTTGATGCGTTTGGCGGCGACCAGGCCCATGTCCAGGAGGAACAGGCAGAGCACGCCCTTGAACGGGTCGTAGGCCAGCGGCTTGACCGCTTCCCATCCCTTGTCGCCGGTAAGCAGGCCGATCAGCACGCTGCCCATGAGGACCAGGACCGATCCGTTGAGGAACGCCTCGCGTCCCAATTCGCGCCAGCAGATGGACCGGCCCGGCTCGCGTTCGCCGAACCATCGCGACAGCAGCACGCCGACGACGATGGCGGGGGATTCCATGAGCGCCATCGCGGCGACCATGTGCCCGCTGAACGCGACGCCGTTGGTGTTGAGAAAGCCCACCGCGGTGATAAACGTGACCGCCGAGACCGAGCCGTAGGTCGCGGCGATCGCGGCGGCGTCGGGCGTGGGCAGCTTGAGCCGCAGCAACGCGAAGCACCAAAGCGGGATGACCACCGACGTGCCGGCGGCGGCGACGAGCATCCAGACGACGCCGGCGTCGAGGCTGCTCTTGCTCAGCTCGTGCCCGCCGTGCATGCCGATGGCAAACAGCAGGTACAGCGAGAGGAACCGCGCGACCTGCGTGGGCATCTCCAGGTCCGAGCGGACGAGCGTGGCGAACGCGCCGAGCAGGAAGAAGAGGATGGGTGGGCTAAGGAGATTGTTGAGGATCAGGTCCAGGCTCATGCCACTGCGGGGTCCCGAGGATGTGAAGCGGAACCGCCGATCGCCGGGCGGCGACCGGGCGGGCGGGTCCGTGGGGGGTGCGGCCCGGCCGAGAGCCGGGGGGCGTCGCGGCGGTCAGCGTGCGACGCGTCGCTGCTTGAGCCGGGACAGGCTCCGGCCGACGCGGCGCTTGACCTTGTCCGCGATCAGGCTGACGTTCGCGTACAAGTCTAATCCCTTGCGCTCGTGACGCAGCTGCTGGCCGGTGGTCAGGTGGACCGTGACCCGGCAGACCTGGTCCTCCCCGCCGCGCGGCCCGTTGACGTCTTCGAGCATCACCTCGACGCGCTGCACCGAACGCGCGTGCTGGTCGAGCGCCGCGGTCAGGCGGTCGCGGATGTGCTGGCGGATGGCCTGGGTCAGGTCGGTGTTGCGGCTCTGGATGGTCATCAGCATCACAAGCTCCTCGGGTGAAGTGAACATGAATTGATTTACGCGAAAAATATTTCGTATATCGGCGTCTGTCAAGCCGAGCTTAAATCGTTTTTCAGCCCGGAGGGTCGGGTCGGGAGATCGCCGCTCGGCGTCAGCCCGCCCCGCGCCGGACCATGTCCAGCAGGTCCCGCACCCGGCGGTGGCCCTCGACCGGGTGCCGCAGCGAGTGGCCTTCCTTGATCGTGTAGCGGTTGCGTCGGCCGACCTTCGTCCGTGTCAGCACGCCCGCCTCCTCCAACTCGTGGACGATCTTCTGCACCGCCCGCTCGGTGATCCCCACGCGCTCGGCGACCTCCCGCAACAACAGCTCCGGGTCCAACGCCAGGCAGATCAGCACGTGCGAGTGGTTGGTCAGGAACGTCCAGCTGGCGGGCTTGGCGCCCGTGGGTTTCGGTGCCCGTTCGTCCATAATCATGATGATAGCGGCGGTGGACCCACCCGGTTCAGCCGCGTTCGATCGGGGCGGCGGGCGTGAGCCTCGCCCGGGCCTCGACCGCGTCGCGGATCGCCTCGTGCGGCGTCCGGGCCAGGGCCGTGAGGTGGCCCATCTTCCGCCCCGGCCGGGCCTGCGCCTTGCCGTACAAATGCAGGCGCAAGCCCTCGTTCCCTCTGATCGCGTCCCAGTCCGGGTGGGAGTCGCCGCGGCCACCATCCGGGGGCCAAAGATCGCCAAGCAGGTTGACCATCGCCGCCGGGCTTTGACGCTCGATGGGCAGGGGGTCGTGGCCCAGCACGCAGGCGACCTGCTGGTCGAACTGGCTGTGCGTGTACGCGTCGATCGTCAGGTGCCCGGAGTTGTGCGGCCGCGGCGCGAGCTCGTTGACGAGCATCTCGCCTTGCCGGGTCTGGAAGAACTCGACGCACAAGACGCCGACGACGTCGAGCGATTCCATCACTTTCTTCGCGATCTCGATCGCCTGGGCTTCAACGCTCGCGGGGGCGCCCGACGGCACGACCGACACGTCCAGGATGTGGTTGCGGTGGGTGTTCGCGATCGGGCCGTAGCATCGGACCTCGCCGCCTGATTCCTTCGTGCCACGCGCCGCGACGACCGACACTTCCTGCTCGAAGTCGATGAACCCTTCGTAGACGCAAGGCCGCTTGCCCAGGTCTTCCCACGCGTAGATCAGCTCCGCCTCGTCGCCTCGGTGCAACACGCGCTGGCCCTTGCCGTCGTACCCGCCTTGCGCCGTCTTGAGTACCGCTGGCGCGCCGATCGATGCCGCCGCGGCGCGCAGTTCGTCGAGCGATTCGATTTTCGCGAAGGGCCCGACCGGGACGCCGTGTTTGCTGAGCGTGGTTTTCTCGACGATGCGGTTCTGAGCGACGGCGAGCACGTTCGTGCCTGGCCGAACGGGACAATGCTTCGCGCACGCCTCCGCCGTCGCCGCCGGGACGTTCTCGAACTCGTACGTCACCGCTTCGACCGACTGCGCGAAGCGATCGATCGCGTCGAGGTCGCCGTACGCCGCGATGGTTTTCTTATCGCACACCTGCGTCGCCGGCTCGCCGTCGGCCGGGCAGAACACGTGCGTCCGCACGCCGGCGCGCTTGGCCGCGTGACAGAACATCTGCCCGAGCTGGCCGCCGCCGAGCACGCCGATAGTGGGATTGGATGAGCGAGTAACGTTAGACATCGGCCTGCATCAGAACGGGACATCGTCCTTGTAGCAAGCGATCGCTGCTTTGCGGCTTGCCATCGAGGTGCCGCTGACCAGATAGACACGATTGCGGTACTCTTCACCGTCAACACTGACGATGACCCAGCCCGGGCCTGCGGGGAGATCAATCGGTTCGGCAAAGGCGATAAAATCAACGCCAGCCTGAGTCAGTGGTACGGTTTTGGTTGGCTCTTGATCCAACTCCAACCACAGATCGACTTCCGCCGAAAACGGTGTTCCGCCAAAAGCAGCTTGTTGCATGGATCAACTCCCGACTAGCCCTGAAGAACGTGTACGGCTTTATCTTAGCGGGAAACGCAAGATCGAGCAGCGCCGCCTTGGATCGGGTACAGACGGCGATGTCTTTATCGTCACCGGCCCGCAAGCGGCGATCAAAGTGCACTTTGATGAACACCGGTTTTTCCGAGAGTTGGTCGCTTATGAAAGGCTCGCCGAACTCGGAATCGACCAGATCGGTGCGTTCGGTATTCCCCAATTCCATAACGCAGATACGAGACTTCTGATCATCGAGATGAGCGTTGTCAGGCCACCTTTCCTGATCGATTTTGGTAAAGCAACGGTCGATGACGACCAAGGCTGGCCAAAAGAACAGATGCGGATGTGGTGGGACAGGGTCAACGCGGTGTTTGATCAAGACGCCTCGATCGCTTCAAGCGTCTTCACGCAGTTGCGCGGCAAGACAGGCATATAACAGTGGGACTTGAACCCGGCGAATCTGAACTTTGGTTCTCTGTCGAAGAACAGCGACGACTAAAGCACCGCTTCCTGATCCACATCGCTGTGGTACTTCAGCAGCTGCTCGACGCGGTTGTTCGCGTCGCAGATCACGACGTTGGCCTCGTGGCCCTCGAGTTCCTGCTCGTTGAGCAGGCCGTAGGTCAGGATGATGACCTTGTGGCCGACCTCGGTGAGATGGGCCGCGGCACCATTGATCTCGATCTTCCCGCTGCCAGGGGTGCCGCGGATGATGTAGGTCTCGAACCGCGCGGCGTTGTCGATGTCCAGCACCCAAACCGACTCGTTCGGGCGCATCCCCGCCGCGACGAGCAGGTCCGCGTCGATCGTGATCGACCCGACGTAATCGGGGTCGCAACGCGTCACCGTCGCGCGGTGGATCTTGCTGAGCATCATCTTTCTGAGCATGGTCGTCGGCCTCCCGATCGGGGGCGGTCCCGCAAGCCCTTATTGTAGGCCGGTGCATCCCCGCGGTCGAATACGGCGAACCCCCGCCTATGATCCCACCGTGTCCCGACCCCGCCCGAGCGATCCATGGCCTCAAACGCATCCGATAAACGATTCTTGCTGATCCTCGGCAACCAGCTGTTCCCGACCGCCCACCTGCGCGACCTCGGCGTCGAGCGGGTCTTCATGGCCGAGGACCAAGGGCTGTGCACCTACGTCAAGCACCACAAGCTCAAGCTCGTCCTGTTCCTCGCCGCGATGCGCAGCTACGCCGACGACCTGCGCGATGCGGGCTTCGACGTCCACTACGCTCGGCTCGACGACCAGCCCAAGGGCAGCAAGGCCCCGAGCTACGAGCACAAACTCGGCGACTACCTCGACGCGAACAATACCATCGACCAACTGGTGCATTTCGAGATCGAGGACAAGTTCTTCGAGCACCGCGTCAAGACCTTCGCCGGCAAGCGCGGGCTGTCGCTCGACGAGCGCCCAAGCCCGATGTTCCTGACCTCGCGGCAACAGTTCGCCGAATACCTCGACGACGCGACGTCGGGGGGCGGTAAGCCGCTCATGGCGAACTTCTACAAGTCTCAACGCCGACGCCTGGAAATCCTCATCCACGAGAACGGCAAGCCGCGCGGCGAGAAGTGGAGCTACGACGACGAGAACCGCAAGAAGCTTCCCAAGAACGTCGAGGTCCCCGAAACGAAGTACGCCTCGCCCACCGACCACGTCAAGGACGTCGTCGAACTGGTGAACGACCGCTTCGCGGACCACCCCGGCACGATCGAGCACCTCAACCAGGTCTGGTTCCCGACCACGCGCTCGCAGGCGCTCGCCTGGCTGCGACACTTCCTGGCCGACCGGTTCCGCCAGTTCGGCGATTACGAAGACGCGCTCTCGGGCCGGGGCGACTGGCTATGGCACTCGGTGCTCAGCCCGGTGATGAACCTGGGGCTGGTCACGCCTGAGCAGATCATCGACCGCGCGCTCAAGCACGCCGAGGAACACGACATCCCGATCAACAGCCTGGAAGGCTTCGTCCGGCAGATCATCGGTTGGCGGGAGTTCATCCGCGGCATCTATCAGCACTATTCTGAGCAACAGGACGAGCGCAACGCCTTCGACAATCAGCGGTCGATGAACGAAAAGTGGTACACCGGACAGACCGGCATGCCGCCCCTGGACGACGCGATTAACAAGGCCTTGCGCCTAGGCTGGACGCACCACATCGAAAGGCTGATGGTGCTCAGCAACTTCATGAACCTCTGCGAGATCCAGCCGAACCAGGCGCACGACTGGTTCATGCGGATGTTCGTGGATTCCTCGGACTGGGTGATGGGCCCGAACGTCTACGGCATGGGCCTGTGCTCGGACGGCGGGGTCTTCTCGACCAAGCCCTACGTCTGCGGGAGCAACTACCTCAAGAAGATGAGCGACCAGTACGGCCAGGGCGCGTGGTGCGAGGTCGCCGACGGCTTGTACTGGCGGTTCATCGACAAGCACCGAGCGTTCTTCGACGCCAACGCGCGGATGTCGGTGATGACCAAGAACCTGAACAAGATGGACGCCGAGCGTAAGCACCGCATCTTCACCAAGGCGGGCCGGTTCATCGCGGACGTGACGGAGGCGGGATGAGCAGGCGTGTGCTGGTCACGGGCGCGACGGGGTACATCGGCGGGCGGCTGGTGCCGCGGCTGCTGGAGCGAGGCGACGACGTGCGCGTGCTGGTGCGCGAGCACGAGCCGATCCTCGGCCGGCCGTGGGAGAAGAAAGTCGATGTCGCGGTCGGCGACGTGCTCAAGCCGGGCACGCTGCCCGCGGCGCTGCAAGGCATCGACACGGGGTACTACCTGATCCACGCGATGGGCTCGACCGGCGACTTCGCCGAGCGCGATCGTCGCGGCGCCGAGCACTTCGGCCGCGCCGCGCGATCGGCCGGCGTGAAACACGTGATCTACCTCGGCGGGCTGCAACCCGACAACGACGCGCTCGCCTCGCCACACCTCGCGAGTCGCGCGGAAACCGGGCGCGTGCTGGCGCAGCACGTGCCCACGACCGAGCTGCGCGCCGGGCCGATCATCGGCTCGGGCTCGGCGAGCTTCGAGATGGTGCGATACCTCACCGAACGCTTGCCCGCGATGGTCGCGCCCAAGTGGATCAACAACCTCGTCCAGCCGATCGCCGTGCGCGACATCCTCGCCTACCTGCTGGCGGCGTCGGAGCACGAGCCGGCGGGCGTGGTCGAGGTCGGCGGCGAGCAGCTCACGTTCAAGGCCATGATGCACGGCTACGCCGCGGCCCGCGGGCTCAAACGCCTCATCGTCCCCGTCCCGGTCCTCGCGCCCAAACTCGCGGCACGGTGGGTCGGCTTCGTCACCCCGATCCCAAACCGCCTCGCCGTGCCGCTGATCGAAGGCGTTGTTCAGCCGCTGGTCGTCGGCGACGATCGGGCGCAGACGCTGTTCCCCGACATCCGGCCCATCGGCTACCGCGAAGCGGTCGGCCTGGCGCTGGGCAAGATCGAACTCGGCGATATCGAGACACGCTGGTCCGGGTCGTTCGACGTCGGTCGAGCCCTGCACCTCGAAGACAGCAAGGGCATCGTCCGTGAAGTCCGGCGCGTCGAGGCGGACTGCTCGGCACACGCGTTGTACCGCTCCTTTACCTCGCTCGGCGGCGACCGCGGGTACCTCACCTTCGACTGGGCCTGGCGCCTGCGCGGCGCGATGGACGCGCTCGTCGGCGGGCCGGGCCTGCGACGCGGCCGACGCCACCCCGACGAACTGTTGCCCGGCGAAGCGATGGACTTCTGGCGCGTCGAAGAGGTCGAGCCCGGACAACGCCTGACCCTGCGTGCAGAGATGAAGCTGCCCGGCGAGGCGTGGCTGCGCTGGGAAGCGATCGAAGACGAAGGCAACGTCCATCTCGAACAGACCGCCGCCTTCCGCCCGCGCGGCCTGCCGGGGCTGCTCTATTGGTGGTCGCTTTACCCGGTCCACCTGGTCATGTTTACGCGCATGGCCCGCGCGATCGCCGCGCGGGGCAAGCAACTGGAAGACAAAGACACAGCTATCCATCACAGAGGACACGGAGGCACAGAGTCCACGGAGGAAAAAGCATGAAACCGCCGATGCACACGGATGAACACAGATGAATCGATCCGTGTGCATACGTGTTCATTTGTGGCCAAGACCGCCTTGCTCCGTGTCCTCTGTGCCTCCGTGTGCTCTGTGATGGTCTTGAGGGTTTGAAAGATCGCCATGCCCAACCCGGCCCAGCAAAACCTGCCGACGAAGGTGTGCCCGGTGTGCGACCGCCCGTTCACTTGGCGCAAGAAGTGGGCGCGCGACTGGGAGAACGTGAAGTACTGCTCCAAGGCGTGCGCGAAGCAGGCGGCGGCTAAACATCGCCGTTGAACGCGAGCGTGGCGATCTCGCCGGCTTCGACGTCGTAGACCGCCTCGCCGAAGTCGTCCCCGCCGTCGTTGACAAAGATGAAGCCGTTGAGGAACGAGGCGGTGTCCCACGCGTCCAATGCGTCGTCGTCGCTGTTGCGGAGCACGCGCTCGGCTGTGAGCTGGACCCACAGGTACGCCTTGCCGTTGGCGCGGAAGCCGGCGTACTGACGCAGGTACGCCTTGCCCGGCTTGTCTTGTTCGAGCTTGGCCATCAGCACCGCGTCCGCTTGCTGTACGGCGTAGAGACGCGGGACAAACGACCCGTTGAACATCTGGCCGGTTGTGAAGCCCGCGACTAATGCTTCATCGCACGCGTGGAAGACGACGATCGGCAGGGTGCCTGCTTCATCTTGCAAAAGCGTCGCGTGGTAGGGCGTGCCCTCGGCGTCGTGCAGCGATCGTTCGGCGTCCACGAACGCGTTTGCCCACGCGCTCAGGTGCGTGTCGAAGGGCTGTTTGTCGTCGTTGTCTGGCTGCTGTCGGATCACGCCCGGGCCGGTCTGCTGCCACGTGCCGGTCGTCGTCTTGATGTTCGTGACGAAGTTCTTCTTCGTGTGGCGCAGCGCGTAGGTGCCGTCGCTAAAGAGCGACAGCGCCTGCGTGTGGTCTTCACTGAAGAGTTTTTTCGAGGCGACCTTGTACCGCCGATGCCACGTGCCCAACAGTTGTTCCTCGCGCGCCTGCTGGCCGACGGCCTTTTGGTAGGCGCTGTTCTGTTGGGCGCTTCGGCGTTCGGCCTTCCACAGCGTGTAACGCAGGCCGATCGAGTCCAGGCTGCTGCAGCCGACGAGCAGAGAACCCGCGATGAGCACAAACGCTTTGAGCATGATCGTTTCCACCAGTTGTCGTGATTGTACTGAGACACCAACGCAATCGCCTGCCTGCGTTTTGTATCGCGGAATACCAGCAAAAAGATGATGACACGAGTCTCAGTCGTCCATCCCGCGGTTCAGGTTCGTTTGCCAGCGGGTCTGGCAGCGATCGCAGGTGTAGTAATAAAACGTCTTTTCGCCGTCGTCTCGCAGCACCAACGGTTCGCCGCACGCTGGGCAGGCCTTGTGGTCGGGTAGAAACAGCCGCTTGCCGATCAACATCGCGAGGAAGCAAATCCCGAGCCAGGCGATCCCGATGCCGATACCGATCCCGGCGGATGCGTTGGGCGCGAACCGGTTATCCACGAACAGGATCAGGAAGAAGCACAACGCCGACCACAAGATGATCGGCACCGCGATGCAGAGAAAATACCGCAGCGCCGTGTTTTGCGGGAACGGCTTGCTCTGCATCACGGCGCCAGCCGCTTCACCTGCCAGCCCTCCGCGTCGCGCACGTAGACCAGCCGGTCGTGCAGGCGCGAGCGTTGGCCCTGCCAGAACTCGATCGTCCTGGGCACCACGCGGTACCCGCCCCAGTCCTCGGGCAGCGGGATCGGCTCGTCGTTGTGATAGCGCTCGGCGAGTTCCGCAAACTGCGCTTCGAGCTCGGCCCGGTCTTTCAGTTCCGACGACTGATGACTCGCGAGTGCACCGATCTGGCTGGCGCGCGGGCGCGTGTCCCAATAGGCCTGCGCTTCGGCGCGGTCGGTCTTCTGGATCGGCCCGCGGATGCGCACCTGCCGGAACAGCACGTCCCAATAGAAGACGAGCGCGACCTCGCCGAGCGATTCGATCTGATTCGCCTTGGCGCTGCGGTAGTTGGTGTAGAACGTAAAGCCGCGGGCGTCGGCGTCTTTCAAGAGGACCATCCGCGCGTCCGGCCGGCCGTCGGCGTCGACCGTCGCGAGCGTCATCGCGTTCGGCTCCATGATCTTCGCGTCCACCGCCTGCTTGAACCACGCACCGAACTGCTCGATCGGGTCCTCGGCGAGGTCGGCCCGGCCGAGGCGTGGGGCGTTCTCATAACTCTGTCGCAAATCAGAAATCGACATCTGCGGGCTCCGTAGGGATGGCTCATCACCCTAGCCGACCCGCCCACCAAGGTCGAGCGAGGCGAGAAAACACGCACGGGCTCGTCCTTTCAACCTTGCTCGACGGCCCATCAAACCGGTTTCCAGGGTTATTTTTGCCGGATTTCCAGATCCGGCTTTGGCAAATCACCTTAAGTAGTTAGTCTTAAGTTTAGTCATAGGGGGTTATATCGGGTAACCCCGACCTTTCTCACGTGCCGGCATTGAAGGGGCACGACAACCGGAAGAGGAGCAGTGAGATGAAGCGTACGCATCGGATCGTGTCTTCGGTCGCCTGCGCGGCGGCTGTGTTCACCGCGGGCGATGGCCTGGGCCAGATCGTGAGTACGTTTGACAGCGACTTGGACGGGTGGACCGCCGTCGGCTTTAATTTCGACACCTCTATCGGCGCGATCCTTTCGCGCAACGTGATCTCGAAGGTCCAAAACACGGGCGACATGGTCCATTCCGCTTTCAACGGCAACCCCGGTGGCTTCGCGCTTTTCACCGACGCGATCGTCGATCCCGGCTCGTTCGCCGAGGCACCCGACAAGTTCACCGGCGACCTGACTGGGCTGATCGGGCAGACCGTTTCGTTTGACCATCGCCTCTTCGACCAGGGTACGAACCCCACCAGCGTCGGTCCCTACACGCTTGTCTTCCTCTCGGGCGACCCGAACGACCTTAACGCCTACGGCATCGTCGTCGATGGCCCGACGCTGGGACAGGGCGACACCGGCTGGGTCACGATCTCCGCGACGATCGCCGACGGCGGGCCCAATGGCTTGCAACCCTTCTCGACGCTGGACCTGGGCGTTTTCGACCCCGACCTCGCGGGCACGACAACCGGTGGCTTGGGCCTGACCGGAAGCATGACCTTCGAACAGGTCATGTCCAACGTGACCGATTTCTACGTCTCTTTCGAACTGGTCGATAACAACAGCAACCAATCGTCGGAGGTCGGCGGGATCGACAATGTCACGATCACGCCCGAGCCGGCTTCGCTCGCGCTGCTGGGCCTGGGCGGGTTGCTGTTCGCGCGTCGCCGACGCTGAACGGGGCAACCCGGCGCATCTATCTTGGTGTGAGCCCGGCGCTCGTCGCGCCGGGTTTACTGTTTTGTACGCCGGCCTTGGCGGTGATGTCGAGCATGCGATTCAGCGCGGTCAGCGCGTGCTCGCGTGCCTCGGGGTGGACCGTGATGCGGTTGACGACTTTCCCTTCCGCGAGGTTGTCCAGCACCCACAGCAGGTGCGGCAGGTCGATGCGGTACATCGTCGTACACAGGCACTGGCAGCTGGACAGGATGCGCGCTTCGACGCCGCGCGTTTTCGCCTCGTTCACTAGGCGATTGACCAGGTGGACCTCGGTCGCGATCGCCCACCGGCTGCCGGGCTCGGCGCCCCGGATCGCCTGGATGATGCCCTCGGTGCTGCCGGTCATGTCGGCCTTCTGGCACAGCTCGTACGCGCACTCGGGGTGGGCGATCACCGTGACGTCCGGCCACTCGGCCCGGACCTCGTCGACGTGCTCGGGGCGGAACAGCTTGTGGACCGAGCAGTGGCCCTTCCAGAGGATGAAGGTCGCGTCGAGGATCTGTTGCTCGTCGTTGCCGCCCAGGTCCTGCTTGGGGTCCCACAGGCACATCTGCGTCGCGGGGTCGAAGCCCGCCGCCGCGCCGGTGTTTCGGCCCAGGTGCTGATCGGGGAGGAAGAGGATCTTCACGCTTTCGCCTTCTTCCAAGGGCGTGTCGCCGCCCGCCAAGGCCCAGTCGAAGATCTTGTCGCAGTTCGACGACGTGCAGACCGCGCCGCCGTGCATCCCGCAGAAGGCCTTGATCGCGGCGGACGAGTTCATGTAGCAGATCGGGATGACGCGATAGGAAGGGGCCGAGGGGTCGAGGGGCGCAGGGGCCGAGTGTTTGCCTTTTGGATCGGCACTTGACCCCTTGTCCCCTTGGCCCCTGAACAATTCATGCAGCTGTTCCCACGCGTCGACGGTCTGGTCGTAGTCGGCCATGTCCGCCATCGAGCAGCCGGCGCCCAGGTCCGGCAGGATGACCTGCACGTCTTCGGGTGTGAGGACGTCCGCGGTCTCGGCCATGAAGTGCACGCCGCAGAACACGACGTACTTCGCGCCGACTTCTTTGACCTTCTGCGCCGCGAGCTGGCTGAGCTTGAACGAGTCGCCATCAAAGTCGGCGAACTGGATGACGGCGTCCTGCTGGTAGTGGTGGCCGAGGATGACCAGGTCGTTGCCGAGTTCGGCCTTGCGCCGCGCGATCGCGTCGGCGAGCTCGGCGTCGCTCATCGCGTTGTATTGTTCAGGTAGGGAAGGCTGCCAAAGCATGGGCGGTCACTCCTGCGTGACACGGCATTATAGGCGAAAGGGTGTGCGCTCTCGTTGTCGAAGCGGCCCTACCACTTGCCCGCCTCAAAATAGAGCAGGTTGTTTTCGCGATCGACCCAAAGGGTCCACCATTGTTCCCCGGCGTCGTCGACACGCCCGTAGCACTCGCCGTTGGTTTCGATGTCTTGTAGCCGGCTCGTCGGCCACCACGCCGCCTTGTGTGTGGCGCCCGACCCCATGATGTCGCTCGGGTTGTTGGTGAGCTTGTATTTCGCGATCAACAGGTCGCGTGCCTGGTCGTCGGTAAAAGCGATCGCGAATCGGTGGATCGGGTCGTGCGGGACGTAGTCGTACTGGCTGTTCACGACTTCCGCGGTCTTCGGGAGCTTTTCGCCGATGACCAGCTCGATCTTGCTCGGGACGATGAAGAGGTAGATCGCCGTGGGCAGGCCGCCGCAGACCAGGACGAAGCCGAGGACGCCGCCCGCGATCCATTTGATCATCCGCTTGCGGGGCCAGTTGCCGGGTTGCGACGTTTCTTTGCTCATCGGTCACCTCTGTGTGTGGCATATCATCGCTTCGAACTTACTTCGTCCCCGACAGCCTTCGGACCGTGTGGTCGAAGCCCTTGACCATCGCGGTGATGATGGCCCAGACGATGGTGGCGTAGCCGGCGGCGGCGCCGAGCGCGGCGATGAACAACACGACGCGGTGTACGCTGGGGTCTTCGTCGAAGCCGTCCACCCAGCGGTTGGGGTCGACGAGCATGACGATGTTGGTCGCCGGGCTGAAGGCGTTGAGGATCGGGCCGATGAGCGGCATGTTGCTCGCGCACATGAGCCCGGCGAAGCCGAGGACCAGCGCGCCGCCGCCGACGATCGAGACCGACGGGACGATCGCGCCCAGGACGCCCTTGGCGCGCAAGGAGCTGAACATGCCGATGGCGACGCAGACCGCGACGAACGGCACGAGCATGATGATGAGCAGCAGCGGGGTCTCGAGGTAGACCAGCGGCGTGGGGTTGACCGTGCCGCCGAGCGTGGTCGGCGTGCCCATGCCGTACGGGTAGGTCTGGTAGCTATCGACTTCCTGCAGGGCGGTGGCCTGGGGCCACTGCATCATCTTGCCGGCGAAGCTGTAGGCGGCGACGATCGTGAGCGTGACGACGGGCAGGGCGATCATGACGCTGAGGAAGCGGACCAGGCCGCGGAGCTTGCCCCAGATGTAGTACTTGGGCGTGATCGGCGTGGTGAGCATGATGTCGAGCGTGCCGTCCTCGCGTTCTTTCGAGACGCTGCCCGCGGCCATGTAGAGCGCGACGAGGGTGATGACGGCGACCTCGGTGATGAGCAGGGCGGTGAGCGCCTGGCGGAACCACTCGGGCGCGGTGGTGACGCCGTCGAACGCGTTGACAGGCGCGCGTTGGCCGGCGTCCCAGCCGGGGTCGAAGTGGTAGTAGTACATCAGCAGCCCGAGGCCGACGAGCCCGAGCGTGACGAAGCCGTAGCGCGCGAGGATGCCGCCGGCGAGCTTGCCGCGGGTGTTCGCCTCGCGCCAGGCGACGGGGTTGCCCGTGCCCAGGGAGCGAGCCTGCCGTCTGCGCATCCCGCCGGCGACGCGGAGCTTGGTCTTGACCCAGATCGCGAGCCTGCTGTCGCCCGCGCCGATGCGTCGGACCCACAGCGAGCAGAACAGGACGATCGCGAGCGACCCGCCGGCGGTGATCGTCGTGAAGGCGGCGAAGGGCTGGCCGAGGTAGAACCGGGCGATCGCCGGGGAGCGGGTGAGCTGCTCGGGCCCGGGCGGGGCGTAGTTGGCGCGGTTGATGCTCGCCTCGAGCACGAGCAGCGGGTGGACCGGCGTGAGCAGCGTGGTCTGGCCGGGCGTGCCGAGGTTGCGCAAGAGCACCATGTCGAGTGCGCCGACGACGACGAGGTACGCCGCGATCGAGACGACGAAGGCGAACACGGCCTTGCGCCCGCCCGCCCGCATCACCGACAGGAGCACCGCGACCGCGCCGACGAACAGCGCGGTGAGTGCGGCGACGGCGAAGGCGATGAAGATCGACCGCACCGGCACGCCGCCGAAGATAAGCATCACCGCGAACAAGGGCAGGCCGGAAAACAGCAGCGCGAGGATGAAGAACAGCCGGCCGATGAGCGAGCCGAGGACGATCTGCAGGTTGGTCAACGGCGTGGTGAGCAGGATCGCGTAGGTCTTGCCGGACTGCTCGGACGCGATCGCCCCGGCCATGAAGATCGGGGCGAGCAGGCAGACGAGCACGACCTGGCCCATCGCGACGACGCGGAAGACCTGGGCGCCGGCCTTGGCCAGGTCGCTGAGGTCGCCCGAGCCGGTGAGCCCGCCGCCTGCGATCAGGCCGATGAACACGATCGCGATCAGGATCAACAGGTAGCTGATCCGTGCCAGCGCGTGCTGGTTGCGTCGGGACGCGCCCTGCACGATCCGCACGACCTGGGGGTTGCCCGGAACGATGCGCCAAAGCCAGAGGTAAAGCGACTGCATCGGCGGACATCATACCGCCGGCCGATGCAACTCACTTGGCTTGATCGGATTCCTGACCGTCGATCTGCTTGGCCATCTTCCATAGCTCAATCTTCGCCTGGCGGGGGTTGATCTGGCCGGCGAGGATCACCGAGGCGACCCGTTGATTCATGGCCTGGTAGGGGAAGTCATGAGACAGCATTGTTGCGCCGTCCCACATCGCCTTGGCCTTGGCGAGCGTGATGGCCTCGACGACCTGCGGGTGGACCTGCGCCGCGAGGTCGCGTGCCAGCCGGGCGGCGATCGACGCGTCGGTCGGCAGCGTCCAGTACTGCTCGCGCCAGGTGTTGCCGATGACGTACTGCTGGCGGTCGGTGTAGTTCGCCCAGCGGTAGCCGTTAAAGCTCGCGACCGCGTCGCCGGTCTTCGCGTCGGTGATGCGCACGGCGACTCGGACCTCGCCGAACTTCTCCCAATAGTGGCTGTTGAACGCGCCGCTGTTTTGGCCGAACGCCAGGCCGTTGGTGGCGATCGTGCCGTTGTTGCGTTGGCGCAAGTCGATGTCGGTCTCGGTGATCTGGACGTGGACGCGGTAGCCGGCGGCGTCGGCGTCGGCGGGCTTTGCGCCGCGGTCTAGTTCTCGGCCGTCGTGCAGCATGAGGATGCAGGACGCGGGCTCGGGCCGCCAGCCGTGGGCCTGCGTCGCCATCGCGCCCAGCAGGTCCGCCGAGCCGACGCCGACGGTCGGGGTGCTGAGCGCGACGTCGTAGCTGTACGTGGCCCGCGCGTCGTCGACGAAGGCTCGCTCCATCATGTTGAGCTCGCCGCCGAGCGAGCGTTGACGCGACGCCAGCAGCGTGCGCAGGTACGCCTCGCCGGTGTGCCCGGCCTGGGTGGCGGCTTCGGCGAGGGCGAGCTGGTAGTCGGCGAAGGCCTGCCGGCTCCAGCGGTTGTTCGGCCAGAACTGGTCGCCGCGCTCGATGAGCCGGCGGGCCTGGTCGGTGTCGCCTTGCTCGAGCGCGGCGAGCGCCTGGTCGCAGAGCATCCGCACCAGCCCGATGCGCACCTTGCTGCGCATCGCCCGGGCGTCGGGCTGGCTCGGGTCGATCGCCAGGGCGTCGGTGACTTTCTCGTACGCGCTGCGCCAGTCGCCTTGCGCTTGCAGCGCGTCGGCCTCCTCGACCAGCGCGAGGGCACGCTTGATCTTCGCCTCGACCGACTCGAGCATCTGCGCGGCGCGTTCGTTGTAAGGCCAGATGCGTGTCGCGCCCGCGAGCTTCTCGAGCGCGGGGCTGAGCCGCTGCTCGGCGATGAGCGCCGCGGCCTCATCGGTCAGCGTCACCGACAGCTGCCTGATGCCGGCCACGCGCGACAATTCGGAGCGAGCGGGCAGCAGCAGCGGGGCGTCACGCACGAGCGATTGCAACTGCTGCTCGGACAGCGCCCACTGCCGATCGCTTGCGAGGCGTTGCGCTTCGGCCAATCGGTCGAGTATTTTTTCATCGAACGCGGACGCGGGGTCGGCGATGCTCGCGAGCGCGGTGGTGATTTGTTCGTACGCACCGCCGCCGAGCACGAGCGAGCGTTCCAACCGCCTCTTCGCGGTCAGCAGGTCGCCCTTGTCCGCCGACTCCATCGCGACGAGCAGGTGCTGGTTGATGCCTGCCTTGCGTGCGTCTTCGAGCGCGTCGAAGGCTTCTTGGTAGTCGCCGTCTTTCGCGACCGCGGTCATGAACAGGTTGACCGCCGCGTCGTACTCGCGCTCGGCCGCGAGGTCCACACCGGTCGCGTACGCGATGCGCGACTCGGCCTTGCGCCAGCCGGCCATGAAGGCCTCGTCTTCAAGCAGGCCGGGCGAGCGCTCGGCCGCTTGCTCGTAGATAGTCGCGGCGCGGTTATACTCGCCCTGATCGAACGCGCGCTGGGCGTCTTCGACCGGCGTTCCAAACGCCGAACACGCCAGGCACCCGCCGAGTACGGCCGACACACACCAACGCACGGGGACACGCACCATCACAAGCTCCTTGTTCCCGGCCATGATCCGGGCCGGTCTGTCTTTAGCCTATCGGTCCGATCGGCCCCGGCCAAGCGATTCTCCCGGTATTTCGTGCGATCCCGCAACCCCGCTCGCCGGTTGCTGATCCATTTGTACGACGCCGGGCCGCTTATCGACCGCTGAGGGCTAATCGACGTGCCGATCGGCCAAGCCATCCAGTTGCTTGACCGATCCCGCGCGATCGACGATCGACAGCAGGACCGCCGCATCGACCTCGGCCTCCAGCGCCCCGGCCTCGTCGCCCGCCCGTCGCAGTTGCTCGGCCCGCTTGCCGATCAGCCCGAGGCGGTGCTGAACCGCGGCGTTCACCGCCCAGGGCGACGCGTCGCGTGACACGTCTTGAACCATCGATCGGCGGGCCTGATCGTCCGACGCCAGGCTCAGCCGGTCTTCGTGCAGGCCGATGTCCGGCCGGGCGTTGAGCACGAGCTCGTCTTCGTCCCGGAACGACGCCCGGTGCTGGGCCTGGCGGACGACCCTGCCTGTCGCCGACTCGATCAACTGGGTGGTGACGGTCAGCCGGCCGATCAACGCGTGGGTCTCGACGGTGTACGGCCAGCGCTGGGGCACGACGACCTTGATCTGGCGCGGTGTCCGCGACAGCTTGTGGTGCAGGTCCCTGACCGTGTGTTTCTGACGCGTATACGCGCTATACACGCGGTCCTTGGTTTTGCCCAGGCTCTTGTAGTAGCCCAACGCGCGCAAGAAAGTTTGCTGCTTGGTTTTCCAGATCGACAAATCACGCTCGTAGCAACGCACCCGCTCTTCGTGCCGACGCAGCGCTTCTTGATACGAAGCGTCGTCCTGCCCCGGTTGCTTGACCGGCGGGCGGCCGGGCTTGGTCGGCGCGGCGGGCGGGCGCAAGCGCTCGGCCTTGCGCAAGGCGATCTCGCGGTCGCGCAGGATGTCGTCGTAGGCGCACTTCTTGTCGTGCAGCACGCGTTCTTCGTGTTTCAGGCACGCGAGGACGTGGTCGTACGCGTCGTTGTGACGCAGCTCGGTGACCGTATAGCCGTGCGTCTGTGCGATCGAGCTCACCCGACGCTGGTCGATCGTCGCTTCGCCGACGATGACGTTCATGGCGTAGGGCGACGCTTTGGCGTTGACGCCCAAACCCGCCGAGCGATAGTTTGCCAGCGCACCGCTGATCGCGTTGCCCAACTCGTTCGGCCCGACCGCGCCGCCCCGGCCCGGGTCGATCGAGACCTCCAGGCCCATGCCCACGCGGTCACGCACCGCTGCGTTGAGACGCTTGACCGCAACGCCGACTCGGTGCTCGGGCTGGTAGTCCCGCCCGACGAGGTAATGCAACATCGCCGCGCCGAGCCGGCCCTGCGCTTCGAACGCTCTGCCGCGCGCTTCGTAGACCGACGCCATACCGACGCGAGCCGACTCGAAGCGATCGACGTAGCCAAGCGCTTTCTCGTATTCGCTTTGCGCGTCGTCGAGTTCGCCCGCGTTGAGATGTGCCGACCCGCGCTGGGTGTAATCCGCCGCGGCGCGGTAGGGCAGGTCCGAGCGCAACTCGGTCAAGCCTTGGTACGACCGGTCCAGCGCGAGCGCTTCGTCGGCCAGCTCGATCGCCGGGTCCCACGCGCCGACCTTCGCCGCCTCGAGCGCCGCGTGGTAGCGGTCGCCCGCCTGCCGCTGCTGCTCCTTCGCGTGGCCCAGCAGCGCGTGACTCCTGTCGTTGAACGGCCAGATGTCCAGCGATTGGTTCAATACCGTGATGGCACCGGCCATCTGCAACGCATCGATGTGGCCCTGTCCAGCGGTCATCAAAGCGCGTGCCCGGGCGAGCTTGTCTCGGGTCGCGCGGAGCGACGTGCGCGCCGACGTGAGCGACGGGTCGAGCTCGACCGCGCGGGCGTAAGCGCGCTCGGCTTCGACGAGACGCTTCTTCGCAAACAGTTCGTCGCCCTGGTCGTCGTAGTCAGACGCGGCCATCCCGCTGTACTTGTTCAGCGATTGTTGCAGCCCGGCGTGCGACGCGTCGATCGCCAGCCCGCGCTCGGCCAGCGCGATCGCCTGCTCCCATTGCCGGTTGGCCGCGGCGTCGGCCGCCTCGGCGAGCTTCGCGTCCGCCGCTGCCAGCCGATCGCGCGCTAGAGCGAGCGACCGCTGGGCCGATGCGTTGCCCGGCCAAACATCGAGCGACAGCTCCAGCCGGTCGATCGCCGGGCCGATCCGGCACTCGGCGAGGTGGTTTGCACCCTCACCCGCGTACCGACGCGAACGCTCGAGCTGCGTGCGGGCGCGGTGCAGCTCGGCCCGCGCCGGCAGTAGGCCCGGACCCTCGCCGACGGCCAGCGCCAGCGACTTCTCCGCCGCGGGCCACAAACGCTCGGCCGACAGATCGAGCCCGCGCTTGTACTTCGCCAGCCCCGGCGTCTCGGCGGGCAACCGCTCGGGTGCGAGCGACGCGAGCGCAAACGCCGAGCGCTCGTTGGTCATGTCCTGCTGAAGCGACCGTTCGAGGTGCACGCGCGCCCGGCCGAGGTCGCCCGCGTCCGCGGCCTCGACTGCGCGGACGTACCGCACGCGCGACGCCTCGACACGCACCTGCGGCAGCAACCGCTTGGGCGCCTCGTAACGCGCGTCGCGCTGGATCGCCAGGCGCAGCTGCTCGATCGCTTCTTCGTAGTCGCCTTGCTCGCGCAGCTCGACCGCCCGGTCGTACGCGACGCGGGCCTCGGCGACGGCGAGCTTGGCGCGGAACTTTGTGTCACGTGTCAGCGAATCATCGAGCCCGATCGCCCGCTGGTAGTGGTACACCGCGCCGTGCATGTCGCCCGCCGCCGCGGCCGCGTCGCCCGCGTCCAGGTGCTTCTGCGCCGCGCAGCCCGCGAGGGCCAGCACCAATGACAACGCGAAGAGTTTTGCCAGCAGACGATTCGGCCAACGTTGCATGACGACGCTCCCAGAATTGTAGATCGGACCCGATATCACGGCCGGCCGCACCAGCGCGGGCCGGAGAGAAGTGACGCGGCGACAAGAAGCCCGGTTACCGCGACCTCCACATTTATACGTGTACGTCATACTTACGCCAAGCCCCTTGTGCCGATTTTGTTCCCGCCCGCTATCCTGTCGCCGTGTTCATCCTCAAGTCCACCAACCTCGTCAAGCAATACGCCGGCCGGACGGTCGTCGACCACGTCTCCTTCGCCGTGCAGGAGGGCGAGATCGTCGGGCTGCTCGGCCGCAACGGCGCGGGCAAGACCACCAGCTTCCGCATGACCATGGGCATGATCGAGCCCGACGGCGGGCAGGTCGTCTTCAACGGCCAGGACGTCTCCAAACTCGCCATGTACCAGCGCGCCCAGCGCGGCATGGGCTACCTCGCCCAGGAGCCGAGCATCTTCCAGCGCCTGACCGTCGAACAGAACCTCATGGCCATCCTCGAGACCCGGCGGATGACCAGGAAAGACCGAAAGGACCGGGCCGAGCAGCTGATGAACCAGTTCGACTTGTTGAAGATCCGAAAGAACCTCGCGTCGCGCTGCTCAGGCGGCGAGAAGCGCAAGCTCGAGATCGCCCGCGCGCTCGTGACCGACCCGTCGCTCATCCTGCTCGACGAGCCCTTCGCCGGCGTCGACCCCGTCGCGGTCGAGGGCCTGCAGGACGAGATCCGCCGACTGCGTGACCAGTTCGAGATCTCGATGCTCGTCACGGACCACAACGTCCACCACATCCTCGCGGTGTGCGACCGGGTGTACGTCATCGCCGAGGGCAAGGTCTTCGCCGAGGGCACGCCGAAAGAGATCATCAACGACGAGAAGGTCAAGACCGCGTACCTCGGGTCGATGTTCCGCGGGGACGAGTTTGATTGAGTGACTGTTTACGGGCGACGCGAAGAGCGTCGTCGACTGGGTTAAAATGCTTCGCACGGGACGCTTCGCGTCGCCCGCTAAACACCTATGTCGCACGATTATCAGGACAACACGCGCGGCGTCCGTTTGCAGAAGGCCATGGCCGAGTCCGGCCTCGCGTCGCGGCGCGCCTGTGAAGAGCTCATCGAGGCCGGGCGGGTCACCGTCAACGGCACGCAGGTGAAGGATCTGCCCGCCTGGGTCGACCCCGCGGCGGACACGATCAAGGTTGACGGCGAGCCGTTGCCGCGCACGCCCAAGTCCCGCCGAGGCAAGGAAGGCACCGCGGTCGGCAAGACCTACGTCATCGTCAACAAGCCGCGCGGGGTGATCTCGACCAACGACGATCCGGAGGGGCGCAAGCGCGTGGTTGACCTGGTGGACGACGCGGGGCTGAGCCGCAAGCGGCTTTATCCCGTGGGCCGGCTCGACGCGGACTCGACCGGGATGATCCTGCTGACGGACGACGGCGAGTTGACGCACCGGCTGACACACCCGAGTTTCGAGGCGACCAAGGAGTACCGCGTCACGGTCAAGGGCAAGGTCGGCGTTGACGACCTCAACAAGCTGCGCAAGGGCATCTACCTCGCGAGCCCCGACGAGATCGCGAAAACGAAATCAAGCAACACCACGCCGGCGGCAGAGCGAGGCGCGGCCGAGGGCCGCCCCGGTTCGCAGCAAAAATCCGACGCGAAGAAAGCCGCGGTCGACGCGGTGCGCATCCTCCGCGTCGAGAAGGATGTTGCGCGTGGCGACCGGACGATGCTCGCGATCACGCTGCACGAGGGCCAGAACCGCGAGATCCGCCGGGTGCTCGCGCGCCTTGGTTTCAAGGTGAAAAAGCTCAAGCGCGTCGCGATCGGTCCGATTCAGATGAAGACGCTGCGCAGCGGCGGCTGGCGCGTCTTGACCGTGCCGGAGGTGCGGAAGCTGCGCAAGTCGGTCGGGCTGAAAGGCTAGAAAACCAGAAGCGTAGAAGAGCAACAGAGCAGACAATAAAGACAAAGCCCCGCGGCATGATGCGCGGGGCTTTTCTACTTTTCTGTTCTTCTACGCTTCTACGTTTAGACCGTATGCGTCACCTCGTACCCCTTGCGGTACAGGCGCGTGACGTAGGGGTTGGCGAGGTGCGCGTGCTCGCCGACGAAGTGCATCTTCTTGGAGTCGAAGTGCAGCTTCGGGCCGTAGGTCCACTTGGCGTCCGGGTCGACGCCGGCGTTCTTGCGGATCTCGGCGTATCGGTTGATGGATTCTTTGAGGTCGTCGTCGTGGCCGAAGCGTTCGAGGGCCTCGGCGTGGGTGATCGCGTCGCCGACGCGGTAGGCGATGTTCGACACGTGCGCGAGGCCAGAGGAGTAGGCGGCGGACTCGACCTCGCTGGTGAGGATGGACCGGTCGTTCTGCTGGATCGCCTGGACGAACCGGCCGTAGTGCTCGTTCTGGTTGCCGCGCCAGGCTTGAAGTTCGCTGCCGTCGGGCGCGTAGACCTTGCCGCCGCCGCGTCCGCCGCGGAACTCGCCGTTCTCGCAGGTGATGATGACGCCGACGCCGACGCCCTTGTAGTTGGGGCGTTTGAGGTTGATGGTTTCGCAGGTGATGGGCACGTCGCCGTACATCATGCGGACGAGCAGGCAGTTGGGCGTGTTCCCGCCGTCGTCCCATGCGAATCGCCCGCCCATGCACTCGACGGTGTCGGGCAGGGCCATGGGGTCCTTGAGCGCCCAGCGGGCGAGGTCGGTCTCGTGCGGGCCCTGGTTGCCCAGGTCGCCGTCGCCGGTGTTGTAGTCCCAGTGCCAGTCGTAGTGGAACTTGCTTCGGTAGATCGGCACGTCCTGTGCCGGGCCGAGCCAGAGGTCGTAGTCCAAACCATCGGGCGGGCTTAGCGGTGTATCGACTTTGCCGATCGACCCGCGGTTGCGGTAGGTCAGGACGCGCACGGCCTTGACCTTGCCCCACTCGCCCTTGTGCAGGCGTTCGAAGAACGGGCGCAGGCCGGTGTCGCTGCGGTTCTGGAAGCCGGACGACACGATGCGGTCGTACTTGCGCGCCGCGTCGGTCATCTTGACGCCCTCGAAGATCGTGTGCGACACGGGCTTTTCGATGTAGACGTGCTTGCCGGCCTGACAGCCCCAGATCGTCAAGAGCGCGTGCCAGTGGTTCGGCGTCGCCGAGACGATCGCGTCCACGTCCTTGCGCTCGATGACCTTGCGCATGTCGGTGGTCGCGAAAGCGTCGGCGTGTTTCTTGGCGTGGTTGCCGAGCTTGCCCTCGTCCGCGTCGCACAGCGCAGCGACCTTGACGCCCGAGACGCGCGAGAACGAATTGAGCAGCCCGCCGCCGCGCCCGCCCAGGCCGACGAAGCCGAGGCGGACCTGCTCGTTGGCGCCCAGCACCCTCGCGGTGGGCGAGAGCGCGAACGCCCCGGCGGAGACGGCGGCGGTCTTGACAAAGGTGCGTCGGGTGAGGTGCTTGGTCATCGTGTCTTCCTTGTAATGCAGAGTGATCGTCTACTTGATCTCACGGACAGCGATATCTTTGAACGCGACATCCATCGCCTGACCGCCGTGCAGCTGGAGGGCGAAGTGGCCCTCGGTCGCCCCGGGGTCGTCTTGGAGTTCGGTGACTTGTTGCCCATTGACCCAGACCGTGATGTGTCCACCGACCGCGCGGACCTTCATGTCCGCCCATTCGCCCGGCTTGTAAAACTTGTTCACCGTTGCACGGTCGGGCTTTGTCACCCACGCCCGGCCGAGCGTTTCGTACAACCCGCCCGTTGCGGCGGTGCGATCGATCTCGGCCTGGAAGCCCTTGATCCCGACGTTGTTGTCCATCGGCATCGAACGGAAATAGAACCCCGAGTTGCCGGCCGTGACCTTGAACTTCAGGCGGGCCTCGAAGTCTTTGTAGGCGTGATCCGAGACCAGCAGGCCGTGACGTTTTTCTGAAGCCGGGGACGTGCCGACGATCGCGCCGTCGGCAACCTTCCACTCGCCACCGGGCCTGGCGTCCCACCCGGCGAGGTCTTCGCCGTTAAACAGCGGGACCCAGCCCGCTGCCTGCTCGTCGGTCTCGGCCGTCTGTTCGACCCATCGCTCGTACTTCTGGGCGATCTCCGCCTCCTCGGCCGTGCCCGCGAAGAAGACGAAGCGGTACCGCAGGTCGAGCGTTTCGCCTTGCCTGAGCGTGTAGTCGCCGGCGCCGCGTTTGTGCTTGCCGCGTTCGAAGTCGCTGATGCCGAACGGGTTCGCCGCGACCAGGCCGTAGTCGCGCGCGTGCCACCAGGTCGGGTGGCGCAGGTTGGTCGGGTGGTCGAACACGGCGACGCCGCAGGTCTTGCCGTCGATCACGCCCCAGTACGCGACCCACTTGGCCCGCTTGCCCCACGCGTCGTTGTCCTTGTGACCTTCGCTGTTGATGCAGTGGCCGGTCGCGACCTTGCCCTTGAGGCGCAGCGCGGGGTGTAGGCGGATGGCCATTGTGCCTTCCTTGGTGTCGCCGAAGACGAGTTGTTCGATGCCCTTGGCGGGTTTGATGGAAGTGCTGTAGTCGATCACGCGTGAGCCGTCATCAAGCACCTCGAAAGCGTACTCGGTAGAGGCCTCGGCGACGGTGCCGTCGTCTAAGCTCGACCACGAATCCCGGGAGACGATGATGGGCCTCGGGTTCGGATTCGTCTGTACGCTGCTCTCGTTGTGGGAGACGTATTCGTTGTTTTTGCCGTGCCAGAAGTCTAAGCCATTGACCTTGCCGTGCGCGAACCAGAGCGACGTGTGGTGGGGGTGGTCGCTTGCTTCGCCTGCGACGTCCCGGCGCATCGGGTAGTGGCGTGTCATGCTGGCGCCGGTGGGGCCGATGATGGGGTAGAGAAACGGCTTGCTTGATGTTGCACTTGATTCGTTGTAGCCGACGAATACGTCATCTCCGATCATGACGGTGCTGCGGCCGTCCGCTGCTTTGATCACGAGTGCCTGTTGTTCGTCGGCGAGCGACACCGCGCTGTACAGGGCGCACAGCAGGGCGGCGGAAGCGATGACTAACGATTTCATGGTGGTTTCTTTCTAGCGGATTGCTCTAACGGTTTGATCAAAGGATGCGTTGAGCACACCCATGCTCTGCCGCGCGATCGTCGGCGCGTCGGGCGTGTAGTCGAACACCTCGACGCTGACCCACCCGTCGTAGCCGGTTTCCTCGAGCGCCTTGGCGATGGGCGGGAACTCGACCTCGCCCTGGCCCGGGCCGCGGAGGTTGGGGTCGTTGGCGTGGAAGTGGGCGGTGTAGTCGGCGCTGTCGCGGACGATGTCGGGGATCGGCCTGGCTTCGCTGGCCATCGCCTTGACGTCCAGGTGCAGCCTGCACGCGGGGTGGTCGACGCGCTGGATCATCGCGATCGTTTCTTGTGCGGTCGTCAGGAAGTTCGTCTCGCTCGGGCCCAACGGCTCGAGCGCGAGCGTCACGCCCAGCGGGCCCGCGACTTCGCAGACGCTGCGCAACACCTCCGCGGCGCGCTCCGCCGCGGCTTCGTACTCCTCGCCCTCGTCGAGGTTGCGCTGCTTCGGGCTGCCCCACACCATGACGCTCCCGCCCATCGCGGCGCACAGACGCGTGAGGTGCTGGACGAACTCGGCGGTCTGCTGACGCACCGCGTCGTCCCTCGTCGTCAGGTGCAGGCCGTCGGGTTTCACGAGCAGCCAGTGCAGGCCGACGACGTCGAGGCCGTGGTCGCGGACCGTCTTGCCCACGGCCTCCGCGTCCGCCTCGGTCAATTTCCGGGGGTCGGGATTCAGCGTGAAGGGCGCGATTTCGACGCCGTCGTACCCCGCGGCCTTGATGTCGGCGAGGGCTTGTTCCAGCGGCCAGTCGCCGTAGGTCTCGTTGCAGATCGCGAATCGGGGCATGGTCGGGCTCGTTTCGCCGTAGAGACGGGGGTGCGAGCCATACTTTACACGCTGGCGCGTTGGCTTCACGCCCCGCCCGCCTGGGCGTAGAGGTCGTAGGCCTGTCGCAGCGCATCGCGGAGGTTGCCTTGCGTGTCGCGGTACAGCCGGTCGGCGTCGATCGTGCCGTTGGCCGAGGGCAGCAGCTGGTAGATGAGTTGTTGCAGCAGCGCGGGCGACGTGCCCGGCCGGGCGACGGTGGTCAGGCGCGTGTGTCGGTGCGCGGTGACGACGAGCCCGCCCGCCCGCCTGGAGACCGACAGCACCCACGCGCGGGCCCAGAACGGCAGCAGGTCGTAGCCGTCGAGCAGGAGCGCGTCGGTCAGGCGGGCGCGTCGGATGGTGCGTGTCCAGTCGCCGGGCAGCGTGCCGCGCTGGTCGGCGTTGATGAATAGCGGCAGCGGCGTCAGCCCGTGCTCCATCAGCTGGTCGCCGAGCGCTTGGAGCATCGTCGTCTTCCCGCAGCCGTGGGGCCCGACGATCGCGCCGCGGTAGCGGTGGCGCTTGAGCTTGGCCGCGACGTCGGCCAGGGCGTGGTCGTACTCGACGTACCGCAGCGCGTCGAGGCGTTGTGCGTTGAACGGGTTGTCGCAGGGACGCGTCGCTTCGTTCACGGCCGAACCTCCTCGCCCGTTGGCGAAAGCGTGAAGCCGAGTTCCGCCTGCCCGCCCACGCCCTCCGCCACGGCCTCGACCAGCCAGTTCACACTGATCAGCCTGCCGGAGAAGCTGTAAGGCCCGTCCAGGCCGGCGAACGAGAACGCGCGCTCGTCGCGCGACGACACCGGCTCCCACGTCAGTGCCTCGGCGACGCCGGTGTCGCGCGAGCCCTTGCCCGAAGTGTGCCAGCGCAAACGCACGACCACGCGCTCAGGCGAATGGTCAAACCGCCAGGACACGCGGCCGGTCACCGGCTCGCCGGGCACGTAACGCGCGTCGTCGCGGTCGAGTTGGATGGTGATCGGTGGGCGCATCGGGATTGTCGGTGGTTTCGGTGGCTTAGGCTTTCGCGATCGGCATGGGCAGCACGGTGATCGTGTGCTCGTCCTTCGGGTCCGGCCAGCGCGGGACCTCGGCCCGGATCACGAGCTTCCAGACGATCTTGTTGTTGTTCGCGTTGAGGCTGTGCATCGTGTCGGCGGGGACCCGCAGGACGATGTCGCCGTGGTCTTCGAGCATCGGCGAATGCGCGACGGCGTCGTCGTTCCGCTCGCCCACCAGCCAGCGTTCATAAAAAGTCTCGGTGTCGGTGATCGTGTCGGTGCCGCGGGTGTAGGTCGCCTGCTCTTGCCCGACGAGTTTGATCTGCACACGATCAACGCGCTTGCGTGCGTCGGTGACGTGCCAGCGCAGCAGCGTCGAGCCGCCCAGCGGCAGCGTGTCCCGGCCGATCTCGACGACGACGCGCGGCGCGAAGACGAGCATCAGCTTGCGGATCACGACGCCGATCAACACCAAGCCGATGATGATGAACGGCGAGACGAACAAGAGCTCGATGCTCAAGCCCCCGCCGGTGAACGCGGTCTTGAGCATGTGATAGGCGATGACGGCGATGATGGCGTTCCACACCAGCGCGAAGAACAACATGCCGAAGAAGTTGGCCCTGCGCGACTTGCCCGGGTCCATGACGATCGGCTCGTCGCCGTCGCCTTCGGCCCAGTCGATCGCCTGGGGGTCGTCGTCGGGTGCGGGGCCTGTGCCGGCGAGCGCGTCGCGTTTCGCACGCGCGTCGGCGGGCCGCCAGCCGCTCGTGCTCCCGCGGGTGTTGATCTTGATTTTGCCGGTCAGCCCCGCGTACAGCACGCCGTAGCCCACCGCCATAAACGGGATCGGGAACAGACCCCACCACAACGCCGCGTTCAAGCCGCGGTGGATGACCGAGCGTGTCGGGTCGTCGGGATCGACGTAGCAGGTCTGTGTCGAGCCGACGGGGTTCGCATCGACGGCCTTGCGTTTGCCCTTGTAGCCCGACGACGATCCGGGCGGCGCGAAGCGGTAGGTATCACCCGGATAGGTCTGGCCGTTGACCTGGTAGGTGTACCGGATGTCGATGGCGTAGGTGGTGTCGCCCTCGCTGTCGGTGCTGGACTTCACTTGCGCATGCGTGATCGTGCAGGGGGTGGCGGTCCAGCCGCGGGCGTCGTAGATGTTCCACAGCGGCAGGGCGGTGAAGAAGACGAACATCGCCGTGCCCGCGGCCGCGAAGACCCCGCCGAAGACGACCGTGATGAGCACGCCCGTCGTGCGCGAGGCGGTACCCGAGCCTTGGCGATGTGGATGGCGGCGCGGGCGGGGCATGGCGGTATTGTCGGCAGATTGGGTGGCGGGCCCGCGCAGGTGGGCGAAGAAAAACCCGCGCCTCCCGGCGCGGGGTCGTGCGGTACGCGGTTTTATGGGCCGTTGCGGGCCGCCGCGCCTACTTCGTTGCCTGCGCGTAGAGCTCGCTCACCTTCGCCCAGTTGATCACGCCGAAGAACGCATTGATGTAGTCCGGCCGACGGTTCTGGTAGTTGAGGTAGTACGCGTGCTCCCAGACGTCCAGGCCCAGGATCGGCGTGCAGCCCGAGCAGCCTTCGAACGGCATGACCGGGTTGTCCTGGTTGGGCGTCGAGCAGACGCACAGCTTGCCGTCCTTCACGCCCAGCCAGGCCCAGCCCGAGCCGAAGCGTGTCGCCGCGGCATCGGTGAACTGCTTCTTGAAGCTGTCCATGCCGCCCAGGTCGGAGTCGATCGCCTTGGCCAGCTCGGCCGAGGGCTCGCCGCCCTGTCCCTTGGGCGCGAGGATGGTCCAGAACAGCGAGTGGTTGGCGTGGCCGCCGCCGTTGTTGCGGACCGCGGTCTGCTTGTCCGCGGGCAGCTTGTCGATCGTCGCGCACAGGGCCCACGGGCAGTCGGGCACGTCCAGGCCCTCGACCGCGGCGTTGAGCTTGGCGACGTAGCCGGCGTGGTGCTTGCCGTGGTGGATCTCCATCGTCCGCGCATCGACCGCGGGCTCGAGGGCGTCGGGCGCGTAGGGCAAATCGGGCAGGGTGTAGGACATATCGGTCTCCTTGGGGTCGGTGTCGGGGCCAATGCCCCCCAAGTCGTTGGGGGTTTCAGCCTATTTTCATCGGTCCTAGCTACTTTAGGGGGCGCGGGTTCGGGGGTCAAACGCCCATAAAGTGTACGGAGTGAACGAATCCAACGTCTTAAAACGTGCGAAACCAAGTTTGACAGTCATCAGAGGTATGTATGTGCAAAAAAAAAGAAAATAATGAGAACGTTATTGACGTTTTATGTAGTTTATAATTATTCTAAGGAAGCGGAAACAAGCCCGCTCGCGCCAGCGTTGTAAAGGGTGGTGATCCGGCCCCGGCCCCGTCGGCCGGCCAACCGGGTGCCTCAACGGAAAGGACGCCAGATGCAGAAGATGACCACAGACAACTCGCCGCTCGCACGCGTCGCGTCGCGTGGCGGGCTCCGCGCCGCGGGGCGGGGGCGTCGGCTGTCCCCGCGCGACGAGGCCGACCTCAAGCTCCTGCTGACCAACAAGTACGAGTACATCGACTCGGATCTCTTCGACTTGCCCGAAGACAAGGCCCTCGCCGCGGTCTTCGACGAGGCCCCGGAGATCCAGAAGCCCGACACCTCGTGGTACCACCCGGTCATGGACGCAAAGGACGCGATGTCTCGCCAGTCGCGCAACGCCGGCAGCGTGCTGCTTTCGGCGAAGGAAGAGCGCGCGTTGTTCTTGCAATTCAACTACTGCCGGTTCCGCGTGTGCCTGTTGCGGGACGAACTGCTCGACACGCCGTCGATCGACATCGACGTCGCCCGCGAGATGCTCCGCTGGTACCGCAAGGCCGAGGCGCTGCGCGACCAGATCGCCCAGACCAACCTCGCCCTCGTGCTGGCGATGGCCAAGCGGACACGTATGAGTGAGGTGGACTTCGCCGACCTTGTCAGCGAAGGGAACATGGCGCTCTTGCGTGCGGTGGACAAGTTCGACGCCGGTCGCGGGTTTAAGTTCTCGACCTACGCCTGCCGGGCGATCCTCAAGGCCTTCAGCCGGGCGGGCATGAAGCTGAGCAAGCACCGCTCGCTGTTTCCGACCGGCTTCGATCCCGAGTTCGAGCGTTCGGACTACATGGAGACGAAGCGAGCGACCGAAGAAGAAGACTGCGCCGACGAGGTCAAGCGGATCGTCGAGACGAACCAGGCCGACCTGTCGCGGATCGAGCAGCAGGTGATCAAGCACCGGTTCAAGCTGGTGGCGCCCGACGTGCGGGACGAGCCCGCGCCGCCGATCGTCCGCGACGATGGCAAGCCGCTGACGCTCCAGCAGGTCGGTCAGATCATCGGCGTGACCAAGGAACGGGTCCGTCAGATCCAGAACGCGGCGCTCGACAAGATCCGCGCCCGGCTCGAGACCGGCTACCTCGCCTGAATCCCAACTGATTTCTCCAAGCGTCCCCGGCCGTGTGGCTGGGAGCGAGATGCGTAACGGCCCGCGGCCGCCTCCAGCCGCGGGCTGTTTTTTCAATTTTTTTGTGCCCCATTGAACCGGTCGCCCGGCCCGGCCGCTGTATGGCTGGCTAGACAGGCTCCGATGTCTTGCTAAACTGTCGGGATGCAGTGGACTCGGGCAACGTCCGCCCGTGTCATCGCCGCCAAGTCGCGGGACTGCCCCAGGAAAAACACTCGGCCCGGCTTGTACGCCCGGCCAAAACTCGAAAGGATACGACTATGTCCAAGAAGCTCCTGACCCTGCTCTTCCCCGCCCTCGCCCTCGCGTTCGCCCCGGCCATGCTGACCGGCTGCGAAGAAGAGACCGAAGTCGAAGAAAAGGCCGAAGAGGGTGCTGAGAAGGTCGAAGAAGGCGCCGAAAAGGCCGGCGACAAGATCAAGGAAGGCGCCGAGAAGGTCGAAGAAGGCGTCGAAGACCTCACCAACTAATTCCGTTGGTCAAAGTCAATATCATCGAGCCCGGCCGACCCACTCGGCCGGGCTTGTTTTATTGCGTTTTCAACCGGAGGGCGAGGCGCCTGCCCAGCCGCGCCTTGCTCGAATCGCCCGGCCCGGCGGTCGCCTCGCCCTCCCCGCGGTATCGGACCCGAACCGCCGCGCTCACTCCATCTTCAACAACGCCTCGGCGAACGCCTGGCCGATCAACGCCATCGTCTTGGCGCTGCCGAGGTAGTGGTACCCGGCGTTGGACGCGCCGCGCTCCCACATCGCCTCGTCCTCGGGCGTGATCAGCTCGGCGCGCATCGCGTCGAGGTACGCTCGCTGCTCTTGCTCGCTCATGCTGCCGTCGGCGTTCGGGCCGTGCTGATTCTTCGTCTTCAGCTTCCAGGCCATCGCGCGGACCGCTTCTCGCTTGCGTTCGATCTCGCCGAGCGGGGTGTCCCAGGACGGCGCGGTCTGCACCGCGGCGACGTTCTTCAACCGGTCCGCGGGCGCGGCCATGGCCTTGCGGAAGACGACTTGCGCTGTCTTCTCGTAGCCCTGGGTGTTCTCATCCATGATCCCGCCCACGCCCATGACGCCGATGACAAAGGGCATATCCGGCGCTTTCAAGTCCTTGCGGACGTCGCGGATGAACGCGGACAGCAGTTCGGTATAAAGGTCGAACCGTTGGTCGCCGAGTTTGTGCGGGTAGGTGTGCGAATCGACCATGTCGTTCCAGCCCTGGAACCAGACGAAGCCCGCCAGCTCGTAGCCCGCCTCGGCGTCGTACGCCGGGCAGGCCTTGCCCGGGTCGGCGAGCACCTGCTTCACGTGCTCGATCATCTTGCGGTAGTACACGCCGGTCGCCTGCTCCTTGTCGATCTTCCACTGCTCGAAGTCCTTCGGGATGCCGTGGCCTTGCTGCTTGGGGTAGTGCTCGCGTTGCCATGCGCTCAGGCGGTAAGGCCCGGCGCTCGGCGGGCGGAAGTCGGTGTGCAGCGACTTGCCGCCCCACGCGGTCTTGATGATCAGCACCGGCCCGTCATACGCCTTGTCCATCACCAGCCCGAAGGTGAACTCCGGCCCGATCTTGTCGCCCAGTTCGTTGGGGTTTTGACGCGCCCCGAAGCCGGCGGTGAGCTTGCCCGTCGTCACGCCGTTGTTGTCGAAAAACCCCGTGTAATTCGACACCCACACGCCCTCGGCGACGACCGGCTTGCCCGTCTCGTCCACCATGATCTTCAGCAGCGGCGCGGTCTCGGGGTCGTCGCCGATGTAATCGAACGTCCGCGTCATCGCGTGGCCTTCCATGTTGGATTGGCCGGCGAGGATGTAAACCTTCAACGGCTTGCCCGCGGCGAGCGCGTCGGGCCCGGCCACGACCAACAGCCATGCGAGCAGGGCGGTCAGGCCACGGATCAGCCGGTAGACCTTCATAGGCGTGTCTCCATTTCGGATCGTGCTGGAGTCGTTCGAAAGAGCCGGCGGCCTCAAGACACCGGACACGTGAGCGGTTGCCGTCAAACGGCAGGCAGGGGTTGTCGCGATCAGAGCCCGCAAGGCCCCTTCTGTTTGCTTACGCGCGTTGACGGGCTTCGTGTCGTTCGACGATCGCGACTTGATAGCTTAGCACACGTGCCAGCGGGTCGGCGCCAGCGGGGCATCACGCATCGCGCCCTCTAAAAGCAACAACCCGCAACCATAGCGGTTACGGGTTGAGGCTGTCTGGGTGAGGTTGGCAGCGAGTCAATTATCTTTGACCGCGTCGCGGAGGTCGCGGACGGTGTCGTGGCCCTTCTTGACTTCGCCGTACTGCTTGAGCAGCGTCTCGTTGACCGGGCTCCCCGCAGTCTGCTTCAACACGTCTTCATACATGTGCTTGATCGCGTCTTCGCCGCGCTCCGCCTCGGCGAGCACCACGTAGGCATCACCGCCAGCCGCTTTGCCGCGGACATCGATCCACCAGCGGTGGAACATGTTCCTCCAGGAGGTCGTGATCTCGGTGTCGCCCTCGTTCAGGTCAACGTACCGGTTCAGTTCGTCGGCGAACGTCACGCGCTGCTTCGCCAAGTCACGGAACAGTTGTTGCAGACGGTCGTTTTCAACAACGTCGGCCGCCTCCTCGAACCCCGCGGCGCTGTCGCGGTTGATACGCGTCAGGTCTTTGAGCTTATCGATGGTTTGCTGGTCCATATCAGTAAGTGTTTCAGTTGTCATTATCGATTCCTTTCAGGTGTTGTGTTTTGATCGTTAGCAGGTCGGTACGTTGCGTGGTAGGTCTGTGCGTTGCTTGTTTACGCAGGCGACGCGGGACGACCACGCACCAGGCCGGCAACGAGCGTGAGGGCGAACAGCACGACGAAGACCCAGAACAAGATCTCGGCGATCGCGGCGGCCCCTGCGGCGATCCCACCGAAGCCGAAGATCGCGGCGATAATGGCGACAATAAAGAACAGCAGTGCGAGACGTAGCATGGTGTTTCCTTTCGCTTGATGGCACAAGTCCAATCGCGTTTGCGGGGTTGTTCCCGCTGCACACAGCCTTGTCGCAACGCCCATGCCAAACGAGCAGACCACGGTTGTCGCCGTTGTTTTAGGCGTTTTTTCGTTTTTACAATCCTCGCCGCGGGTGGGCTTGTAAGTTTGGATGAACGATTTTGCAAAGATTGCAATCGTTTGTTGTGATCGCCTCGCGCTCGCGCATCCAAAAGAACCGACGTGGCCTGCTTTTCGCTCCTGTTTCGCTCTTATAGAAGCTGCTGAGCGCGATGGCGCGCCGCCTGACGATGGCGTGTCGCTTGCAGGTGTCGGCTGATCGCGGTGGCACGCGTGTTGCATGTGTCTGTGCATGAGCCGCCGCACAACCATGCACTCCGAGGCCAGGCGGTCGCCGGGACCGCGCACGCAGCGCAGCACGGTCTCGACCCGGCAGGTGCTCGCGAGGCCGGTCACGGATATCAACGGCGAACCGCTGGGCACGGTTAGCGAGATCGTGTTCGAAGCGGACCGCGGCATGGCCGCCTACGTCGTGATCGATTGTGTGGACGACAGCCGGTGCGCCTTGCCTTTCGGCATGTTGTGCATCGACGCCGATGCGTCACGGATGTGTGCTCGTGTCCACCGGGATGTGTTTCTCGGCGGGCGTTCCCACGTCGATCCGAGGGCGGACGGCCCGGAGACCGGCGAAACCCTAAACGAAAGGAAACACGATGTTGAATAAGACGATTGATCGGAACTGGACGCAGTGGGCGATGTGCCTGTTCGTTTTCGCGGGGGCGTTCGCGCTCGCGGGATGCAACACGCTTGAAGGCGCGGGTGAAGACGTCGAGGACGCGGGCGAAGCGGTCCAGGACGCGGCCGACTGACGCCGGCGTACGCCTTGATCTGATCGACCCTGACCCTTAACGAAAGGCAACACGATGAACATGTACCGATGGACGACGCTCCCGATGTTGGCGTTGGCCTTGGGGCTCGGCCCCGCGTTGATGACCGGCTGCGAAGGCGATAGCGACGCCGAAGACGCCGCCGAGGACATCGGCGAAGCCGTCGATGACACGGCAGACGAAGCGGGGGACAAGATCGAAGAGGGCGTTGAAGAAGTCGAAGACGAAATCGATGACGCGACGACCGACTGATCGAACCAAAAATCCAGCTTTACGCAGGCCCGTCACGGATCCGTGTCGGGCCTGCTTTCTCCCCGGCGAGGCGTCGGGTCAGACTTGCCCGGTGCCGATCCGGGGGGTGTTTCATGCGCTTGCTGCTATGCTATGGACCACCGGCGACGGGAACGCCAGAGACCACGCCTATGAGTCACGCCTTGCTGATTAACTTGCCCAGGGCGATGGCGCGTGAGATCGACGGGCTGCTTTGCGGCGTGGGTTTGGAACGTTTGGACGCGAAGTCGATCGGGGAAGCGTCGGAACTGATGCGCGCGATGCCGATCGCTGTTGTCGTCCTGCGCGCGGCGGACGGGCCCGGCGAGGTCGTGCGTGGGCTGTCGCTGCTGCCTTTGTCCCCGGGCCACCGCGTGGTGGTCTTCGCCGAGGACGCGTCGTCGTTCGCGCTGCTGCGTGAGATCGAGACCGACCAGGTCGGCTGCTTCGAGCAGGGCGACACCTCGGCGCGGCTGCGGGCGTTCGTGCGCGGCGCGGCGCATCGCCGGCAGGGCCCCGGGCCGGGTTCGGCGGGGTTCGACGAGATGCTCGGGGATTGCGAGGCGATGCGCGAGGTGTACACGCTGATCGCGAAGGTCGCGCCGACCGACGCGGCGGTCTTGATCTGCGGGGAGTCGGGCTCGGGCAAAGAACTGGTCGCCGACGCGATCCATCGGCGCAGCGAGCGCGGCGGCGGGCCGTTCGTGGCGGTCAACTGCGGGGCGATCGCAGAGAACCTGATCGAGAGCCAGTTGTTCGGCCACGAGAAGGGCGCGTTCACCGGCGCCCACAAGGCCCACGCCGGCGTGTTCGAGCAGGCCGACGGCGGGACGCTGTTCCTCGACGAAATCACCGAGATGCCCCTGGAGATGCAGGTCCGCCTGCTGCGCGTGCTTGAGACGAGCACGGTCCGCCGGCTCGGTTCGGAGAAGGACCTGACGGTCGATGTGCGTGTCGTCGCGGCGACCAATCGCGACCCGCAAGGGGCGGTCGATCAAGGGCTTTTCCGCGAAGACCTGATGTTCCGCCTGGCCGTGTTCCCGCTCACGCTGCCGCCGCTTCGTGAGCGCGGCGACGACGTCGTGCTGCTGGCCCGGCACTTCCTCTCGCAGCACAACCACGAGCAGGCCACCGACAAGCGGCTCAGCCCGACCGCGGAACAGCGGCTCAAGGCCTACGACTGGCCGGGCAACGTGCGTCAGCTGCGCAACGTGATTCAGCGGGCGTACATCATCGAGGACGGCACGATGGACCTCGATTGCCTGTTGGACCTGTTGGCCGACGACGGGCCGGTGTCGTGCGATGCGGCGGTCAACACGCCAACCAGGCCCAGGGCCGACGCACCGCGACCCGAGCCCGACGATCGGCAAATCACCGTCGCGGCACCCGCCGCCGCCGACCCCGACACGGGCTCTGGCTCGGTCGAGGTGCCGGTGGGGACGACGATCGACGAGGCGGAGAAGCAGCTGATCCTCAAGACGATGCAGGAACTGGACGGCGACAAGCCGGAGGTCGCGCGCGTGCTGGGGATCAGCCTCAAGACGCTGTACAACCGGCTGAACAGCTACGAGTCGCAGTCGCCGTCGTGACCCGCTCGCGTCGTCGCTACTCGACCGGGACGACGCGGACCTTCGCCTCGAACGTGCCGGGGAACTGGTAGTTTTGCCAGTTGGATTGCATGGCAAAGCCGAGGTAGAGCGTGCCGGTACGCTGGGCGACGAAGGACTTCTTGCTGCCGACCATGAACTCCTCGTCGCCGATCTTCCCGGCGAGCGCGCCCATCGGGATGTCGGGGCGGTAGTTGCCGTTCTGCGGCATGCCGTCGGGCGTCGTGGTGACGTTGTTGCCCCAGGGGGTCATGGTGATCCGGCCGTCGGCGTTGATGATGACGCGGTCGCCGCGGTTCACGCGGAGGCCCGTGTTCTTCCAGCTGCGCCCGGCCATGTCCGCGCCCGACACGTCGATGACCTTGCGCAACTCGGGCTTCTCCGCGACGACGCGCTCGGCGGCCTTGATGTCCGCGAGCTTGACCTCCAGGTCGCCGAACTTCGATTCGATCCGGAACGCGTCCTGCTGGATCGAGCCGGCGACGGTGAAACGCTCGGTCACGATCGCGTCCAGCCGGCGCAGCGAGACGCGCGGGCCGCCGTCAAACAGGAAGTCATCTTCTTCCTCTTCCATCAGCGCTTCGATGATCGTCGCAACGCGGGCCTTGCGCTCGGCGTCGGGGTCGTCGGCGTAGGCCTCCAACTCGGCGATCAGCCCGCCGCCGTAGCCGATCAGCTCGGCCTGCGCCTTGTCTCGGTCCTTGGCGTTGGGCGCGGCGAGCTGTTGGATCAGCGCTTGGATCTTCGCGTCGAGCTTGGGGTGCGAGGACAGCCCGGGCGCGAAGCTCTCGATTGCGGTGACCGGCACGACCAGGTCGCCGAACTCGGTCTGGATCGGCAGCTTGTCGGTCGCGAGCTTGCCGGTGATGATCGACCCGTCCATGAGGTGGAAACGCATCGTGCCGGGCTCGACCTTGTTCTTCGGCTTGGGCTGGGGCGCGGGCTCGGTCGCGTCGTCGGGTTCGGCCGTTGCGTCGTCTGAGGTCGTCGTGTCGTTGCCCGGTTGATCGGGAGGCGGGGGGATCGGGACGACCTCGACGGCCTCGTCGATCGCCCGGGGCTGGCCGATTGACGGTGTCGGCAGGAGCGCGAGGCAGGCCAGGGCGAGCAGGGCGCAGAGCGTTTTTTTCATGGTCGCGTCTTTCTTGCGTTGCGGGGCGTTGGGTGTTTGCGTGCTGAGGGTTGCCCGGTTTAGTCGGGCAGGCGGTGGCCGACGATGCTGTCGCCGGTGGTTTGGATGAGCGTGTCGCCGACGAGCGTGAGGTCGGCCCCGCCTTCGCCGTCGTCGCGGAAGTCGGTGAGCCGGCCGGTGGTCAGGTCGATCCGGCAGAAGCGCCGGTCGCCGGCGACGAGGCATTCGCTGGGGGTAAAGACGGGTTGGCCTGCGCGTTGGCCGGGCAGGGAGGTCCACCACGCCGGCTCGCCGGTCTTGCGATCCAGCGCGACCAGTTCGTCGCCGAGCAAGTAGACATGCCGGGCGTCGGCGTGGACGATCGCGGCGTCTTGGTCGGCCTTCGTGGACCACGCGAGCGCGGCGTCGTGCTCGCGGAAGGCGAAGACGGTCCCGGACCCCGCGTCCTTGGTGACAACCAACCCGTCGCGCGCGACCAGTTCGCCCGCGGACGAGGGGCTCGGCACGGACACGCCGTGGCTGACGACCGCGTTCATCGGCTCGGTGAACGCCCATGCGATGGCGTTGTTCGCGGGGTCGATCGCGATCAGCCCGCCGCTGTTGGTCTGCACGAACAGGAGGTCGCGCCCCATCGCGAGCCTTGGCGAAACGAGCACCGGCTGGTTGGAGTGGGGGTTCATCGACACGCCGCCCAGTTCGAGCGCCGATTCGAGCCTGCCGTCGCTCAGCCGGATCGCCGCGAGCGTGAGCGTCGGGTTGCCGGCGCGTTGCATGACGGCGTAGATCGTGCCGGCGTGGACCAGCGGCCTGCCGACGACGTTGTGGTGGTTGAACTGGCTTTGGATACGATCGAACTTCCAGAGCGTTTCGCCGGTGTCCGCGTCGAGCGCGATCAGGTTGGATTGCGTGGCGCTGTTGGACCGTTCGAGCATGTGCTGGTCGGGCGACACCGCGATCAGCACGTCGCCGGCGGGGATCAGCGCCTGCTGGTAGCTGCCGCGCGAGATCTGGTGCTGGAGGTTGTGCTGCACGGCGTGTCGGGCGGGGTCGCCCAGCCGCCACAGCTCGCTGCCGGTCTGCGGGTCCAGCCGGGCGATGCTCGCCAGCGACAGCGTGAACAGGCGCTGTGCGTCGGCGACGACGACCGGCTCGATGAACGCGTCCAGGCGGGCCCCCGAATGGGGGTTGGCGGTCTGGTTGTTGAGGCTCCGCTTGAGGCGCGGGTCGATCAGCCAGCGGTCAAACGCGGGCGCGGCGAGGTCGGGCAGCGGCAGCGCTCGGTCGGCGATGCGTGGCTTGTCGGGGCGCGTGCCCTTGTCTTGCACGAGCTGTTCGATCAGGTCGCGCATCGCGATCGCCTGCCCGCCGAGCTTCAGGGTCCTGTCCGATTCGCTGAATACGGCGTACTCGGCGAGGTCGTCGAACGAGCGCCACGACTCGGCCCGCGCCAGGGCCATGAGTCGCTTGGCGGTGAGCATGGCGCGGTCGCCCGGGTAGCCGGGGTGGTCGGCGCAGAGGCGGTAGAGCTGCGCGGCCTCGTCAAAGCGGCCCTGCTCGAAACGCAGGTCGCCGAGCGCGTCGGCGGCCCGGGCCGAGGCGTCGCAGATCGGGTAGTCGCGCACGACGCCGGCGAGCGACTCGGCGCGACGGTTCAAGTCGCCGATAGCGAGCGCCCGGTCCAGGCGGGTCTTCGCGGCCGGGTCGTTGAGCTGGCGGAAGGCGCGTCGGCCGGCGTCGGGCAGCGCGGCGATGAGCGCGGACTTGAGCGACGACAACGGGCGTAGGATGCCCCGGCTGTCCACGACCAGCGTCGGGTCGGCGGTGTCGAGCGACTCGATGGCCTGGATCGCCTTGACCCACTCGCCGGCCCGCATGTGTTCGAGCGCCTCGCCGGCCGGGGTGTCACCGATCGCCTTGCCGCTGGCGGCGACGTTGAAGCCGGGCAGGGCTTCTTCGGCGGGCGTGGGGTTTTCGACCAGCCAAGGCCCGTCCCACGCCTGGAGCTCGAACTGCATGGCGCCGGGGCCCATTTGTACCTGTCGCAGCCCGTAGGCCGGGCCGATGGCGCCGACCAGCGTCGCGGCGAGCGTGAGCCCGTAGACGAACCTTCGTGTTGCGATCATGTTGCCACCGCCCTTTGTGATGTCGCCGCCCGACCGATCGGAGACGCGAGGGGACCGGACACGCCCATGATAAGACGACGCGGGCGGGTGTCGGGTTCCCGGCCGTCGCGCTGCAACCCCGGCCGACACGAAACATCGGAATTGTCGGCGATGCGGGGCGAAAAACCTCGCTTATTGGCCCGCGTCGAGTAAAATGCAGCGATGGTGACTGGGAGAAAGCCGACCACATCCCGCCGGGCCAGGGCCCGCGTCCTGGCATCGCTCGCTTCGGTGGCCGGGCTCGCGCTGGGTGCGACGCCGGCGATCGGGCTGCAGTACGCGGTCGGGCCGGCGGACGCGCTCGCGCTCGACCAGCCGCGCATCGGCTTCGGCCTGACCGACGAATCGACCAGCCCGGCGACGCTCATCGGCCCGACCTTCCCCACCCTCGCGCTCTTGGACACCGGGGCCAATGGCGTGCTGCTCGCCGCCCTCAGCTACGCCAACGAGGAAGACTACGGCCAGCCCGCCTTCGCCTTCGACTACGACGGTAGCGGCACGATCGACAGCGACGAACAGGGCGCGCAGTACGCCGAGCTCGGCGTCGCCGGCACGTCCCTGCTCGACGTCCACGACACGCACGGCCTGCGCATCGAAGACTCCAACGGCGTGCAACGACTGGTCCAGACCGACCTGCGCGCGTTCGGCGACCGCAACCTGAACATCGGCAGCTTCAGCGCAATCGTCGGCATGCCCGCGATGGCCGGCTACGCCGTCGAGGTGGACCTGCGCCCGATGGCCGGCCTCGAGTTCCAGCGCGTCGCGTTTTACGACACCGTCGCCGAGGCCGCGTTCCAGAGCGCCGCAACGATGGACGTGCCGCTGCGCATCATCGAGCCCGAGCACACCGACACGACGCTGCCCGAGGCCCTGCGACCTACCTTCACCGGCCTGCCGGTCATCGACCACGTCGATATGACGCACACCGGCGGGGCGAACAGCGGCGGGGCGACGCTCACCGCCGAGGACTACAGCTTCCTGCTCGACACCGGCGCGCAGACCAACATCATCAGCCAGCAGATGGCCATCGACATGGGCATCGACTTCACCAACACCCTCGCCCAGGGCGGCGACGCGATCGACTTCCTCGAGGTCGGCGGCATCGGCGGCAGCGTGCTCATGCCCCTGGTCATCGTCGATCGGTTCATCATGCCCACGAGCAAAGGCGTCGACCTGGTCTACACCGACCTCGTCGTCGGCGTGCTCGATATCGACGGCGCGCCCTTCGACGCCGTCTTCGGCATGAACATGCTCACCACCGGATACCTCGAGCTCGCCTTCGGCGGGGGCGGGGGCACCGAGATCATCAACCCGCTCATCACCCGCGAAGACGTCGAGTTCTTCATCAGCGTCAACACCGTCCAAACCACCCAGGACCTCATCGACTTCGACGTCATCCGCATCACCGAGGACGACCTGCAGGAGTTGGTGGACCTTGGCCTGATCCTCGACCCCGACGACCCGCTTGAGGTGTTCGACCAGCTCAGCGCGCTCGAGGACCTGTTCGCGTCGCCCGCCGAGACCGCGCTGTTCGACAAGGTCGTCTTCGACTTCACCGCGACCGACGGTACCGCGGTCATGCGACTCGACTTCGCCAGCTACGACCTGCCCGGCGACACCGACTTCGACCGCGACATCGACGACACCGACCTCGGCACGCTCTTTATCAACTACACCGGGCCCGTCGGCGAAGCGGGCGGCAAAGACGCGACCCAGGGCGACACCGACGGCGACGGCGACGTGGACGACACCGACCTCGGCTCGGCCTTCGTCAACTACACCGGCCCGCTGGCGCCCGCGAACGTGCCCGAGCCGGCGTCGGCCTTGCTGCTCGGCGTCGCGTCGGTGGTGTTGTGCCGACGACGCCGGCGGTGAATCATCTTCGCCCGCGCGGTTGGCCGATACCGCTTGCGTGGACGACCTCTCCCTCGACACCCTGCGCACCGCGCCGACCGGCCCGGCCGAGTTGGTCGTGGACGGCGAGCACCTGCGGCGCGTGATCTACGACGGCGTGCTGTCCGCGAAGGTCTCGGTCGATATCGCCACCGCCGACCTCAAGGCCGTGCTCGTCCCCGAACGCGGCAAGACCGCCAGCCGACGCAAGACCCCGCCGTCGATCATCGAGCACCTGGCGCGCATGGCCCAGCGCGGCGTCGAGGTGCGCATCCTCCACGCCGGCGTCCCGAGCGGCCCGGCGCTGCAAGAGCTGAAAAAACTGATCAAGAAACACGGCGAACTGCCGGTGGTGTTGCGCCGCTGCCCGCGCTTGCACGCCAAGGCCGTGATCGTCGACGCCGAGCGGATGTACCTGGGTAGCGCGAACCTGACCGGCGCGGGCCTGGGCGCAAAAGCGGATCAAAACCGCAACCACGAGCTGGGCATCTGGACGACGAGCGACGAGATGATCGACGCGGTCAGCCAGTACTTCAACCACCTGTGGGAAGGCGGCGCGTGCGCGGGCTGCGGGCGCAAGGACGTGTGCCCGGTGCCGTTGGAAGAGCCGCGGCTATGACGGGTTCAGTCCTCGTGCACGATGTGCCAGTTGTTGTCGAGTCGGCGGTAGGACCAGACGTTGAAATACGTGTCGATGTCTCGATCGGCCATGCCGTAGACGAGGTAAGCCGGGCCGCTGGGGTTTGATTTGAGCCTGAAGAAGATGGCATTGTTACCGGCGGGTGTCGGCGCTGATGAGACGTTGTCGATCGGGTAGATGCCGATGCGCGTGGGGACGTTGTAGGTGTGCAGCTGTTGGGCGCGTTGGGCGTGAGCGTTCAAGGCCGAGCGGTGCAGATAAAACGATGTATTCGCCGGCCACTCGGTCAACAAACTCGCGTTGAACCCGAACAGCACCAACCCAATCAACAACGCACGCCAGCTTGGCAAGCGCCCGGCCCCGGCGAGGCAACCCACCCACGCGCAGCACAACAACGCGAGCGGCACCAACGCGAAGAGCCACACCATGATGACGATCATCAGGTCCTGCCGGCCGGTCGCGATCTGCCAGGTCGCGATGAGCGCGGGGATCACCGCGGTGATGACGCACAACCAGCCCGCAATGCGTGCGAGCTCGCGGTATCGCGCGGCGTGTCGTTTGCCGAAAGATTGTTGGTCGGCCGGGTCGAACGCGCGGCCGCATTCGGGGCAGGCGTGCTCAGACAGGCCGCGCAGGTCGTAGCCGCATTCGGTGCAGTGCATCGGGGGTAGTTTAGTTTGGAAGCCGCGGCGATATCCCACGGCATCGCTGCGCGACGCCATGGGCTTGGGGTCAATGACTTCGACTCCCAACCCCCAACTCTTAAAAACTCACGACCACCGCGCCGTAGTACCTCAGGTCGTTGTGGCCCGCGTCGTTAGGGGTTTGCGAGTCGTACTCGTTCTCGACGCCGAGCTTGAGCGACAGGCCCTTGGCCAGGTCGAGCTTGTAGGTCCACTCGAGTGCGGAGTCGATGCGGAAGTTGGCGGCGTCTTCGAGCGAGGGGTAGTAGGTGGTGGAGCCGGCGATGGCGGCGCGTTCGGTGAGGTTCCACTGGACGACCGACCCGCCGAAGAGCGCTTCGGGGGTGAAGTCGTTGACCTCGCCGTACTCGTAGGTCCCGCCGAAGCCGACGCGGGTGTTCAGTTCCAGGTCCTCGGTCTTCGCCAGCGTGTACCCGCCGCCGCCGAACGCGGACGTGCGGTTCTCCCAGCTGCGGTTGGCGTCGAAGCGGTACTGGCCCTTGATGAAGAAGAACCACGGGCTGTCTTCCTGAAGCCAGTCGCGGGTGAAGTCGGCGTGGAACTGGTTCTGGTTCCGCTGGCCGTTCGCCGTGCCGTAGAACCACTGGGCGTTGGCGGTGTAGCGGTCCCGGCCTTGTTCGTACTTGGTCACGAACTTCACGTAGTAGTTCTGCCGGTCGGTCTGACCGCCCGCGCCGTTGAGCCCGAGCGTCAGCTTGCTCTTCCAGTCGGCGAGGAAACGCCGCAACGCGGTCCGCTCGTCCGGCTGGTCCGCCGCGGCTTGCTCGGCGTCGTCTTTGACCCGGTCGGCCTTCCCGGGCTTGGGCCGGGCCGCCGGGCTCGTCTGGGACGCCGGCCCGATCGGCTCGGGCTGCGGCTGGGCCTGGGGGACCAGGTCCGGCTCGTCGGGATCGGTCAAGACGGACTTGACCCGGTCGGCGCCGATGGCGATCGTGCCCAGGGCCGGGTGCTTGAGGACCACACCCTTGTCCGAGTGCTCGACGACTTCGCCGGTCAGCGTGTCGCCGTTGGTCAGTTCAACCCGGTCCGCGATCGCTTCGCCGACCAGGCACCACGACAGGCCCGCGGCGAGCAGCGCAGCGGTTGTCTTGTTGTTGTTTCCCCAGACGCGTTTCACCGGACACCTCGCAACTTCTCCACGCTCGAACGGCTGATTCCCTCCCTTTGCATGGTAGGTATCGGCAGGGGGGCGTCGCGTGCTTTGCCGAGTCGAACCGTTGGGCGAGCGGGAGGCGAAAAGCGTTCGCTTTGTATCGGCCGTGGGTTATCTGGACGTGGGTGATGTAAGTTTGTGATGGTTCAAGGCGTGTGTAGCGGGCGACGCGCAGCGTCCCGTGCGCAGTGTTGTACGGGTACAAACGGGACGCTTCGCGTCGCCCGCTACACGTTGAATCGTTGTTGCGATCGCGCACTTACACCGTGACCGGCCGGTCCTTCTTGGGGTCGGGCAGCCAGCGCTCGGCGATGTCTTTCGCCGGCGTGTCCGGGCTGGCGTGCTGGACGGCGGCGGCGACCATGCCCATGAACATCGGCGCGGGGTCGAGCGGCCGGCTGATCAGCTCGGGGTGGAACTGGGCGCCGATGAAGTACGGGTGCCCGCCGTGGTCCCGGAAGTAGGGGTTGGTTTCGGCGAGCGTGGCGGCGTCTTCCGGGGCGCCGGTCTGGGGCAGCTCGAGCACCTGCATGATCGGCTGCTCGGGGTGTCGGCCGGAGAAGACCAGGCCGTGCGATTCGAGTTGCCCGATGTACGCCGGGTCGACCTCGAAGCGGTGACGGAAGCGCTCGCGGATGGTGAACGGCTGGTGGCGGTCGTGCTTGCCGGCCCGGGTGTTGTAGTACAGGCTCGCGGCGAGCGTGCTGGGCTTGATGAGCACGTCCTTGCCGCCCAGGCGCATGTTCCCGCCCAGCCCCTCGATCTTCTTCTGCTCGGGCAGGATGTCGATGACCCGGTGCTGGCCCTCGGGCGCGAATTCGCTGGAGACCGCTTGCTTGATCCCGCAGACGTGCCGCGCAAACTCGATCACTGCCATCTGGAAGCCCAGGCAAATGCCCAGGTAAGGCAGCTTGTTCTCCCGGCAGTGGCGGACGCAGGCGATCTTGTTCTCCGTGCCGCGGTGCCCGAACCCGCCGGGCACGATGACGCCGTTGACCGATTCGAGCTGACGCGTCAGCGGCGCGGCGCCTTCCTTGGTGACGTCGATCCAGACCAGGTCGATGTCGGCGTTGATCGCGGCGGCGCAGTGCTCGATGGCCTTGTCGATCGAGGCGTAGGCGTCACGCAGCGAGGCGTACTTGCCCGTCACGCCGATGCGGGCCTTGTGCCTCCGCGGCGCGGTGACCTTGCGGACGAACTTGAGCCAGCGCTCGCGCTCGCGGTCTTCGTGCTGCACGTTGACGCGCTCGTGCAGCTTCAGCAGTGTCAGGATGTGCCGGTCCACGCCCGCGTCGCGCATCTCCGTCGGGATCGTGTAGATCGACGGGCGGTCGTGCATCGAAAACACACGCTCGACCGGGACGTTGCTAAACATCGCGACCTTTTCCTTCGCGCCCTGCTCCACTGGGTTCTGGCACCGGCAGGCGATCAGGTGCGGCTGGATGCCCGCCTCCATCAGCTTCTTCAAGCCCAGCTGCGCCGCCTTGGACTTCTGCTCGCCCAGCGCCGGCGGCTCGATGATGTACGTCAGCGCGACGTAGCACACGCTGCCCGGGCCCTCTTCGAAGGCCAGCTGCCGCAGCGCCTCGATGTAGAACGCGTTCTCGTGGTCGCCGACCGTCCCGCCGACCTCGACGAACACGACGTCGGCGTGCTGCTTGACCGCGAGCTCGCGGAGCTTGTATTTCACCTCGCCGGTGACGTGCGGGATCATCTGCACGTCGCGCCCGAGGTACCCGCCGCTGCGTTCCTTGTCCAGGACCTTCTGGTAGATCTGACCGGAGGTCGTGTAGTTGTCGCGCGTCAGGTCCTGGTCGAGCATCCGCTCGTAGGTGCCCAGGTCCATGTCGGTCTCGAGCCCGTCGTCGAGCACGAACACCTCGCCGTGCCGGTAGGGGTTCAGCGTGCCCGAGTCGATGTTGAGGTACCCCTCCATCTTGATCGGCGCGACGCGTAGCCCCTTGTCCTTCAAGAGCTTGGCGAGCGAGGACGAGAAGATCCCCTTGCCCAGCCCGGACATCACCGTGCCCAGCACGACGACGTACTTGTGCCGGCCGCGGACGTAGCCCGGCGGGATCGGGTTGAAGAACTCGGATTCCTGGGTCTGATGCCCCGCCTGCTCGAGCAGGCCCTGGGACGAACCTTGAGGTGATCCTTGGGACGGCCCCGAAGCGGGGTGGGCACCGGTTGGCGGATTCGATTGGGGCATATCCCACTGTACCGCGCCGATCGGGCCGGGACAAGGGGCGTTCGCCTGCCGCCGCCCGGCGAGCATCGGCTGGCATGGGCGTCGCGCCCGCCGGTTCCCAATCATCACTAGACTACGCTCGTTCCTCTCCGTGGCCCAAAACGAAAGGCTCGCCCGATGAAACGATTCGCTTCGCTGTTTGTGCTCCTCGCGATGGTCACGACCCCGGGTTGCGGCCCGTACACCCACGACGACGTGATGGAGGACATGCTCGATGTGTTGGAGGAAATGATCACGGTCTTTAAGACGGTGAAGGACGTCGACTCCGCCCGTGCCTCTGGCGAGAAGATGCAGCGCGTGTTTGACGATTTCAAAGCCATCATCGAGAAGTCACGAGATCTCGAGAAGCCGAACAAGGAGCAGGAAAGCGCGTTGGCGAAGAAGTACGATGCTCGCTTTGACGAACTGCGCGAACAAATGCAAGCCGAGATGAAACGGATCGCCGGGCTGGGGCCGCAGGTTCAGAAGGCGATGCGCGAGAACGCGCCCGAGATGAACCTCGATGAGATCGAGCAGCCGGACTGGATGCGGTAATCGATGGGCGGATGCTGCCGCTTGCTCCGTCACAGGGATTAACTCGAGTACGATCCGACACGCTTGCTGACTCGAAAAACTCAACCCCCACTTGAAAAGGACACCCCCCATGTTTCGATCGATTGCTGCCGTATTCTTCTGCTTGAGCCTGGCCTTGTTGCCCGCCTGCGGCGGCGCGGAGGACGGCGACGCATCGTCCGCGGATGCCGCCGACGAGAACGGCAAGGAAAAGCAGGCCGAGCCGAAGACGCGCGAGCAAACGGTCAACCAACTCATGGACAAGATGGACCGGTTCCCCGAGATCCTCGCCGAGGTCGAAGACAAGGCGTCGGCCCAGGCGGCGTCGGCCAAGCTGGAAGAACTCGCCGAGTCGATCAAGCCGTTGATCGAGAAGTGGGAAAGCTTCGGCGAGATGACGGGTGACGAAGCCGCGAGCATGGAGTCGAAGTTCAAGGCGAGAGCCGCCGCGTTCGAGGACGAAATCAAAGAGCAGATGACGCGGATCACGAGCCTGGACCCCACGCTGCTGCCCGTGATCCAGCAGGGCATGACCGCGCTCAAAGACGCGATGAAAGACTTTGATATCGACGGCTGATCGCGAGTCGGGCTTAGCCGTTCTGTTGCCGATACCGCTCGACGAACGCCGTGTACTGCTCGGGCGTGTCGATACCCGGCTCGGGGGCGTTGGCCTCGATCACCGCGATCGCGTGGCCGTGCTCGAGGATGCGCAGTTGTTCGAGCTTCTCGATGTCTTCCAAAGGCGTCGGCAACAACGTCGGGTACACGTCCAGCAGGAACGGCCGCCGATACGCGTACAGCCCCGGGTGCTTCCAATACGCCGACCCGGAAGCCGCTCGCGGCTTAGCACCCACGCCGTCACTTCCGGGGGCGTCCCGATCGAACGGCACCAGCGCCCGCGAAAAATACATCGCCCGCCCGCGCACATCGCGCACCAACTTCACGATGTTCGGGTTCGTCGGGTCCTCGCCGTCGGCGAATCGCGAGCACAGCGTCGCCATCGGCGCTGATTCGTCGGCCGCCAACCCATCGACCAGCGCGTCGATCACCGCCGGGTCGATCTCCGGCTCGTCGCCCTGGACGTTGACGATCAGCTGAAAACGGGGACAGTCCCCATTTTTTGATTCGATGATGCGCAGCGCCTCGGCGATGCGCGACGTGCCGTTGGGGTGCTCGCCGGTTAAGACGGCCTCGCCGCCGAAGCCGCGCACCGTATCGATGATGACCCGATCGTCGCTGGCCACCACGACCCGGTCCAGCCGCGCTGCTCGGCGTGCGTTCTCCACCACGTGCTGGATCAGCGGCTTGCCCGTCTTCGCCAGCAGCGGCTTACCCGGCAGGCGCGTCGAGGCCATCCGCGCGGGGATGATGGCGAGGGCGGTTGGCGAATCGCTAATCGCTGATCTCGAATCTGGCATGGGGTTCTACTCGAACTGCCCGATCGGTTTCGCCGGACAAAATAGAGATTCGAGATCATCGATTCGAGATCATTTCAGCTCGTCCGACAACTTCCGCACCGCGTCCATCTTCTCGCGGATGTCCTTGTAATTGATGTCCGTCTGCAACAGCTCGGACGCCAGCTCCTGCGCCTGTTTCGCGAGCTCGGCGTCCTTGTTGTTCTCCGCCTGCTTCATCTTCACAACCATCAGGTCGTATCGCAGGTCCTTGCCGACCTTGTCGTCGTTGGTCGGGTGCTGCTCGATGCCGCGCTGCAGCGTGCTGATCGCTTCGTCCGTCCAGCCCTTGTGAATGAACGCCTGGCCCAGGTACAGGTGCGCCAGCGCCCGGCTCTTGGGCTCGCGCGTCGCGTCCTGCAGGTTGCCGATCGCGTCGTCGAACTGACCGGCCTGGAGCTGGCGTCGGCCGAGCTCGAACTTGAGCTTCAGGTCCGTCGGGTAGTTCTTCGCTCGCTCGGCGAACTCCTGCAGCTCGATCACCAGCCGCTTCTTCAGCCCCTCCTGCAGCTTGGCCTTCGCCTGCTCGTCGCCGGCCTTGGCCTTCTCGTTGAGGTGGCGCAGCACGCGGTTGATCGACTTGAGCTTGATGTCGCCGGCCTTCATCTTGTAGCGGTACTGGCCGGTGTCCTCGTACGCCTTGAGCAGCAGCGAGATCGCTTCCTTGTCCTTCTCGCTGTCTTCCGGGCGGACCAGCGCATCGACCAGCTTCTGAAGCAGGTCCGTGTCATCGGGGTTCTCTTCGTACTTCTCGCGCGCCGCGGCGATGAGCTTGTCGGTGTGCGTCCCGGTCGTGTCCAACTCGGCCTGGATGCGGGCCTGTTCGTCGGCGTCCTTGATGTTGCCGCGGAACCCGCCTTCCTCGCTGCCTTGCTGCGACTGCTTGTTGTAATTCTGCGCGGTGAGGTCCTTGATCCGAGCCCGCAACGCGTCTTCGTCCTTGAGTTGCATCGCGCGCTGCGCGGCGACGAGCGCGACGTCGTACATCTCGATCTTTTCCATCGCGTCGATGATGCGCAGGTACGCCTTGCGGTTGGGCTTGACGTTCGGGCTGGCGTTGTAATCGACCGCGAGCGAGGCGATCCAGTAGGCCACGTCGCCGAGGTTCGCTTCTTCGCCCTCGCGGAGGTTGGCTTCGACGGCGGCTTCGACCGCGTCGACCATGTGATCGACGTTGTTCCAGTCGCAGGCCCACGACTTCTCGGCGCGCAGCATCTTATCGACCAGGCTCGGGCCGACGGGTTTGGCCTTCATCGGCTTGCCGCCGTTGACGCTGCGTCGTTTGGCGATGTCGTGCAGCGCCTCGTGCTTTTCCATGTTGTCCGGGTCGTGGCGCAGGCCGCCGATGTAGCACTCGACGGCGTAGTCGTAGTTCTTGGCGTCCGCGGCGGTGTCGCCGTAGTCGAAGAACGTGCGGGCCTTCTTGAGCGAGCGGTTGAAGCCCTCGCCGTCGTCGCCGAGTTTGGCCGGGTCGCCGCCGTCCTTGCCCCCGCCTTTGTCGCTGCCTGATTTCTTGCCGAGACCAAATAAAGCCAAAACGCACCTCGCTGTCGTCACCGTGAATCAACCGACCCGCCGACCGAAGGGGTGTCGGTCGGCGTCGGGCCAGGCGTCGCCGATTTTATTATAAGCCGTTTGCCGCGAAACGCTTGGCCCGGTATCGTCGCCGGGCTTGAAACGCGCCTTTTTCAACGGATAACCGCTATGACCCGACTCGCCATCCACGGCGCGGCGGGGCGGATGGGCCGCCGGCTCGTCGCGCTCGCTAGCGCAGACGACGCGCTGTCCCTCGCCGCCGCCATCGACCACGCGAACCACCCCGACCTCGGGCAGGACGCCGGCCAGCTCGCGGGCGTCGGCGACCTCGCCGTTGCGCTGACCGATGCGCTCGGCTCCGATGCCGATTGCGACGCGCTGATCGATTTCTCGCTGCCCGAGGGCTCCCGCCGGGCGCTCGCCGACTGCGTGAGCCGCAAGCTGCCGATCGTCGTCGGCACGACCGGGCTGACCGCGGACGATGACCGTGCGCTCGACGACGCGGCGAAGTCCATCCCCGTCCTGCAGGCGACCAACTTCTCGCTGGTCGTCAACGTCATGTGGAAGCTCGCCGGCCAGGCCGCGCAGCTGCTCGAGGGCTACGACATCGAGGTCCTCGAAGCGCACCACCGCATGAAGAAAGACGCGCCGTCGGGCACGGCGATGACGCTCGCGCACAAGCTCTGCGAAGCGACCGGCCGGGACCCGAAAAAAGACCTCGTCTTCACCCGCCACGGCGACGACGCGCAGCGGCAGCCCAACGAGATCACCGTCCAGACCCTGCGCATCGGCGACGACCCCGGCCAGCACACCGCCTACTTCGCGGGCCTGGGCGAGCGGCTGGAGATCCGCCACGTCTCGACCAGCCGGGACAGCTACGCGCTGGGCGCGCTGCGCGCCGCGAAGTGGCTGGCGGGCCAACAGGCGGGGCGGTACGACATGGCGGACGTTTTGAATTTCTAATTGATAATCTCTAATCTTTTATTTTAAGAGTCAAACAGGCACGAGGTACTTTGGCATGACGGCTGCCGATAAATTAGACATCAGCGATCAGAAATCAGAGATTTTCCAGACCGGCACCGGTCAACTCCGCTCGTTCATGCAGCGGCACTACACCAACTTCAACGCCCGTGAGACGCTCGCCGCGGCGCAGGGGTACGAAGCGCACCTCGACACGGGCGGGAAGATGATGGTCACGCTCTCGGGCGCGATGTCGACCGCGGGGATCGGCCGGGTGCTCGCCCGCATGATCCGCGAGGGCAAGTGCCACGCGATCACCTGCACGGGCGCGAACCTCGAAGAAGACGTATTCCTGCTCCTGGCCGGCAAAGAGTACGAGTGGTGCACGAAGTGGCGGGCACTGAGCGCCGAGGACGAGCAGGCGCTCTACGAGCGCGGGCTCAACCGCGTGACCGATACCTGCATCCCCGAGGACGTCATGCGCCACGTCGAGCACCGCCTGCGCGGCGTGTGGGAACGCACGCTCAGTTCCGACGAGCGGTTTTTCCCTTTCGAGTTCTTCTACGAGGTCCTCGACCAGGGCGACCTCGCCCAGCACTACCAGATGCCCGCGGAGGATTCGTGGCTGCTCGCCGCAAAAGAAAAAGGCATCCCCGTCTACACGCCGGGCTGGGAAGACTCGACCATCGGCAACATCTTCACCGCCTGGGCGATGAAGGAGGGCGTGTTCAACCACCACTGCCTGCGCACCGGGACCGAACAACTGGCCAACCTCGCGCGCTGGTACCGCCGGGCCAACGGCCTGCCGGAGGACGGCACGCCCGGCGTCGCGGAGGGGCCGGGCGTCGGGTTCTTCCAGGTCGGCGGGGGCATCGCCGGCGACTTCCCCATCTGCGCCGTGCCCATGATGATCCAGGACCTCAAGTGGGACGACACCCCGCTCTGGGGCTACTTCTGCCAGGTCTGCGACGCCCCGACCAGCTACGGCGGGTACAGCGGCGCGGTCCCCAACGAGAAGATCACCTGGGGCAAGCTCGGCGTCGAGACCCCCAAGTTCATGATCCAGTCCGACGCGTCGATCGTCATGCCGCTGATCTTCGGCTACGTGCTGGGGGATTGACCGGGTTTGTTGCTCGAGCGACGCGCAATTGCTTTCTCCATAGCACCGGATGTGAATCCGGTGGCAGTTGCGGTACAGAGCGACTCGGGCACCGCATTCACATGCGGTGCTGAAGCATCCTCAAGCGGCGGAAGCATCCTCAAGCGTGTGACCAATCAACAACGCCCGGCGTGAACCGGGCGTTGTCGTTGTTGCTTGATTGTCTGGGTCGCTTACTGGCCGAACGCGCCGACGTTGTAGCCCTCGGGGTCCGCGCTCAGGCCGGGGAACAGGAACTCTTCCTGCTCGGACTGAATGATGATCGTGGGCTTGACGAGGATGAGCAGGGTGCGTTCGTCCTGGGCCTGGCTGGTGTTGGTGAACAGGCGGTTGACGATCGGGATCTTGGACAGGACCGGCACGCCGACCTCGACGTTGGCCTCGCCGACCAGGCGTTGGCCGCCGATGAGCAGGGTGCCGCGGTCCGGCACGCTGACGGTGTTGCGGACCTGGGTGATCTGGATCTCGGGGACCTGGATCGTGCCGGGCAGGCTGATGAGCGGGTCGGCGTTGGGGTCCGGGTCGTCGAGGACCACGCCGGCCCCGATCTGGAAGTCCCGCAGGGCGACCAGGTTGGCGAGCGACGGCCGCATGGTCAGGGTGACGTAGCGTCGGTCCGAGGAGATGGTGCCCTCGACGTCGAGGACCGCGCCGGTGGTGACCACGGAGATGGTCGGGTCGAAGCCGATCGAGTCGGGGACCGGCTCGAGGTCGGAGACGAACGCGGTCTGGGTGGCGATCATCACGTAGGCGCGCTGGCCGTTGAAGAAGGTGACGCGCGGGGCGTTGAGGGTGATCTGGTTCGAGTTGGCCTGCGTGGCGTTGAGCAGCAGGTCCACCTGCAGGTCGTTGACGAACGAGTAGCCGACGGACATCGCCGGGCTGGCCAGGGTGAGGCGGTCGAACGGCGAGGTGAGGCGTTGGGCGAGGCTCGCCGAGTTGTTATCGACGGTGATCGGCAGGGTGCTTCCGCCGTTGTCGGGCACGCCGTCGGTGGGCAGCGGGTTGCCTTCGTCGTCGACCAGGCCCAGGTCGTTGACGCGGTCCACGTTGTCGTTGTTGAACGAGATGTCGAAGTCGACGAGGAACTCTTCGATGAAGCTGTTGTCGACGGTGAGGAAGCGGGCCTCGACGGAGATCTGCACCGCGCGGGTTTCCCGGAGCCGGCCGAGCAGCCCGAGGATCTGCCGGTGGTTGTCCGAGGTGGTCTTGATGATCATGTTGCCGTTGAGTTCGGTGAGGGTGGATTCCTCATCGAGCCACTCGTCCGGGTCGCCGACGGTGGTCTGGATCAGCTCGACGATCTGCTCGACCAGTTCCTCGCGAGGGCAGGTCTTCCTGCTGGTTGTCGGTGGCGTTCGCCGAAAGCCCGCCAGAGCCCCCGCCGCCCCGCCGCCCCCGCCGGTCGATCCGCCGGAGCTGGTGTTCGATAGCGCTTCGTTGAGGTCGAAGCCCGGGGCGTTGTTGAAGTTGGGGACCTGGACGAGCAGGTCGCGGATGTCGTAGACCTGGGTCTCGGTTTCGGTCTTGAGGTCGCGGAGGGTGGAGATCTTGACGATGCCTTCGCTGATGGTGAAGCCGGCCTTGTCGTCGTCGAAGGCGTCGGCGGAGACCTGGTCGAGCACGAGGCGCAGCAGCTGCTCGGCCGGGACGTTGGTCAGCGAGATGGAGACGAGCGAGTCCTGGTCGATGCCGACCAGCTCGAGGGCCGGCCAGTTGACGGCGATGTTGGCGCCGGTGGACTCGCGGATGTAGTCGATGACCTGGTCCAGCGAGAAGTTGTCGTTGTTCAGCGAGACGATCTGGCGGAGCGAGGCCTGGGCGGCGCGGTTGGCCTCGGATTCGCCGGCGTTGTTGTCCAGCCCGCGGAGGCGGATCGCCGTCAGCTCCGGCCACTCGCCGGGGTAGGTCAGGATGTCGGTGTAGGGCGTGGACGCCTCGATGTTCATGATCGAGAGGTTCGCGGCCTGGATCTCGCGTTCGCGGCGGAGGCGCTTGCTTTCGACGGCGAACGAACTGTCCTGGATCATGTCGCGGAAGCCCTGGATGACCGGGTTGCCCGGGTCCAGGAACAGGGCGGCGTCGAGCTCATCGAGCGCGAGGTCGTACTTCTGTTCCTTCTGCAGGGCGCGGGCGGCGATCAGCCGGGCCTGCACTTCCTGGACCTTGCGGCGCTCGGCCTCGCGGGCGGCGGCGATTTCTTTACGGCGGGCTTCTTCCTCGGCTTCGATCAGTTCCTTCGCCTCGGCCCGGCGGCGGGTTTCCTGGATCTCGTTTTGAAGCCGGCCGGCCCGGGCGGTCAGCTCGTTGTACTTGGTCGTGTCGAACACGCCGCGGTTCTGAGTCAGCACCGTGCGGGCCTGGATCACCGCGTCGTTCGCGGCCTGGAAGTCCTGGTTCTCCAGGTCGTCCACGGCCTTTTTCATCGCCGCTTCGTACTCGGCCACGGCACGCTGCTCGGTGACCTTGATGTCCGCGGTGTTCTGATCGATCAGGTCCAGCGGGCGGACCTGGTCGTTGAGCTTGGCCTGGGCCTGGGCGAGCTTGTCCTTGTACGACTGGTTGTCCGGGTCAAGCAGCGAGGCCTGCTCGTACAGCTTGACCGCGGCGGCGAGCTGGCCGTTGCGCATCGCCCGGTCGGCCTCGGCGGCCTGCTCCTCGGCGGTCTTGGCGCGGGCCTGAGCGATCAGGTCGCTCACCGGCGGGTTCTTGCCGACCTGCTCGCCTTCCTGGGCCTTTTGGGCCTCGGCCAGCTGGCGCTGGGTCGCGGCGAGCTTGGCCTCGGCCTCGGCGAGCTGGGCCTTGAGCTTCGCGGCCTCGTCGTCGGTCGGCTTGGGGCCTTCAACGACCGGGCCTTCGGGCTCGGGTGTTTCGGTTTCGGCTTCCGCTTCCGCCGCGGCGGCGCGGGCGGCCTTGACTTCGCCGATCAGCGCGAGCTTCTTGTTGACCGACTCGGCGTCGAAGAAGCCCAGCTCGATGCCCGAGTTCTTGACCGACTGGAGCTTGGCCTGCGCGGCGTCGAGGTCGCCGGCGACGATGTCCTGCTCGGCCAGGGCGATGAGCTTGCGGGCGCCGGTGATGTCCCCGTTGAGCTGGCGCTCGATCCCGGCGATGCGGGCCTGGGCGGTCGCCTTCTGCGCGTCGCTGGCGGTCTCGCTCGCGGCGACCTGCTGGTACACGGCCAGGGCCTCGGCGGGGCTGGTGCCGGCCATCGCGTCGGCCTGCTTGAGCAGCGTCGCGTCGTCGGGCGTGGTCACCTCGGGTTCGACGACTTCGGGTTCGGGCTGGTCGGGCGTATCGGGCGTCTCGACTTCCGGCTCGGGCTGGTCCGGGGCGGGGGCGTTGAGCTTCTGGTCGATGTCAAACAAGGCGTTGTAGAAGGTGGGCTGCAGTTCGCGGGGCAGCTGCAGCGGATCGACCTTGCGGAGCGTCGCCTGGGCTTCTTTGAGTTGCCCGGCCTTGTACAGCTCCATGCCGGACGCGTAGAGCTCCTGCGCGGTGGGCTGGGCCGCTTGGCCGAAGGCGGGGGACGTCAGCGTGGCGGCGGGCAGGCCGAGGCTGAGGACGGCGACGAGGACGGAATTACGGATGCGCAAGGCAGTGCCTCCCTGTAACGGATGGTTGTTAGCGCGAGCCGGATATCGTTGTTGGCGACAGGCGCTTCGCACGCATGGGTTGGGTCGGGGTCAAGCGGGGCGGGTTCCGGGGACTACTGTTCCGGGCCGAGTGCCGGGGTTCATGCCGGGGGTCAAATCCGGGGGTCATATCCGGGTTTCACCGGGATTTAACCCGGGTTCCGGTAGTACGCACGGCGGGGAGGCTGATAGGGCCCACGCACCGATTTAACGAAGTGTAAAGCGGGGGGGTGTCTGCTGCAAGTAGAGTTTTCCAAGTAGTTTGCCGCGTCATACGGATGGGTGACGGCCCCGGCTGAATGCCGATCAGCCCGACGGCTCAACGCCGGAGAAAGTCGGCCGGGGTCGCTTGGCGCATGGCGGGCAACCTTGTTATACTGCTCGGCTCGCCACGCGGGGCCGACCGGCCCGATCGCTGGGCACCCAGCAGGCACAAACCCACCGCAAACCCCACACGACCACGAGGCCGACCATGGCACATAAAAAGGGACAGGGCTCGACCAAGAACGGGCGCGACTCGAACCCGCAGTACCGCGGCATCAAGCTCTACGGCGGGCAGACCGCCAAGGCCGGCTCGATCATCGTCCGCCAGTGCGGCACCAAGTTCCACCCCGGCTTTAACGTCGGCCGTGGCAAGGACGACACGCTCTTCGCGCTCACGCCCGGCACCGTCGAGTTCCAGGGCCGCAAGGTCCACATCCGCGAAGCCAGCTGAAAACCCTTGTAAATCTTTGATAACGTGAAGCCCACGCTTTCAAAGCGTGGGCTTCGTTAATTTCATCAACCATGTTCATCGACTCGGCCAACATCCTGGTGCGCTCGGGCAAGGGCGGCGACGGCGCGGTCGCCTTCCACCGCGAGAAGTTCGTCGCCAAGGGCGGGCCCTCCGGCGGGGACGGCGGCGACGGCGGGTCGGTCATCCTCGTCGCGGACACGTCGGTCGAAACGCTCATGGACTTCGCCGGCCGGCACCACTGGTTCGCCAAGCCCGGCGAGCAGGGCAAGGCCAAGGGGATGCACGGCAAGAGCGCGCCGGACCTCGAAGTCCACCTGCCCGTCGGCACGCTTGTCTACGAAAACCCGCCCGAACAAGCGCTGCCCCAACAGCCGGACCCCGACGACCCCGACGCGCTGTTCGAGCAGGTTTTTATGACCGGCCAGCAGCGTGCCGAGCTCGCCACCGTCCGCGCCCCACAGCCGGGCGAGGACCCGACCGGCCCGCTGTTGTGCGACCTGGACACGCCCGGCAAGCGCGTCGTCATCGCCCGGGGCGGCCGAGGCGGCTTCGGCAACAGGCACTTCGCCACGCCGACCAACCAGGCCCCGCGCGAGGCGACGCCCGGCGAGCCGTCGATCGAAAAATACCTGCGCTTAGAGTTGAAACTCATCGCGGACATCGGCCTGCTGGGCAAGCCCAACGCGGGCAAGTCCACCTTCCTCTCGCGCATCAGCGCCGCCAAGCCGAAGGTCGCCGACTACCCGTTCACCACCCTCGCGCCGCAGCTGGGCATCGCCGAGTTGCCCGGTGGGTCGAAAGGGAGTTCCGCGGGCCCGCGCCGGCTGGTCGTCGCCGACATCCCCGGCCTGATCGAAGGCGCGCACGAGGGCCACGGCCTGGGCATCCGATTCCTCAAGCACGTCGAGCGCACCCGCGTCCTGCTGCACCTCTTGGAAGTCGAGCCGAGTGACGGCAGCGACCCGATCGAGAACTACCGCGTGATCCGCAACGAGCTGAAGCGCTATAGCGACGTGCTCGCGCACAAGCCCGAGGTCGTCGTCCTGACCAAGACGGATTTGCTGGGCGACGAAGCCGACGCGCAGGCCGCGGTCGAACTGATCGGCGGTGCGCTGGGCGTGCCGACGCTGACGATGAGCTCGGCGACGGGCGCGGGCGTCGAGCGGGTGCTCGAAGCGTGCTGGCAGCAAGTCGCCCAGGCGAAGCCGCAGCGCCCGGCGTGGATCGATGCGCCGGACTACAAGGCAGGGAACGAAGCGGATTGATGTCGATCAGAGCACGAAGCGTGAGCGAGTGACACGAATGTGCTCGTTCGCGGTCACTCGCTCACGCTTCGTGCTCTGACGGATTCGGCTTCGCCGATCGACAGGCAGGAATGCCTGTCCCCCTGTTCTTTTGGTGCGGCAGTCTCCCCGTTCTTTTGTGTATCGCGATGGTTGTCTGCCAGCGCCCACGCCGTCGGTCCGCTGGGGTTATCATGCCGCTTGTGCGTCACGCGATCGACGCCGTGCAGTGGAATCAGATCGCGCCCAACCCCAAGCCTGCCATGCCTCAAATCAACCTGCTCGCGGTCAGTGTCGGTAATACGCGCACGCGTCTGGGCGTGTTCCTCGACGGTGAGCTGCGCGAGGTTTCGACCTTCCGCAACGGCCGGACCGACCGCATCGCCCGCGCGATCGAGCAGGCCTACCAGCCGTTGCACGGCCTCGACGACGCGCACGTCATCATGTCCAGCGTCAACCCCGAGGCCGGCGAAGCGGTGCTCAAGCTGCTGAACAAGCAGCTGGACCGCACGGTCTACCGCGTCGAGAAGGATTTGCCCATCCCCATCGGCCGGCAGCTCGACCCCGAGGCGATCGTCGGCGAAGACCGGCTGCTCAACGCCGCGGCCGCGTTCGACAAGCTCGGCCAGGCCTGCGTCGTCGTCGACGCGGGCACGGCCATGACCATCGATTACGTCGACGGGGCCGGCACGTTCCACGGCGGGGCGATCGTCCCTGGCGCCCAGCTCATGCTCGACGCGCTGCACCAACGCACCGCGCTGCTGCCGGAGGTCGAGTTCGAAAAGCCCGAGGAACTGATCGGCCACAACACGGCGCAGGCGATGCTGACCGGCGCGTTCTTCGGCCTGCGCGGGATCGTCCGCAGCGTCGTCGAGCAGTACGCCGTGCAAACCGGCCAGTACCCGACCGTCGTCGCGACCGGCGGCGACGCGCAGGTGCTGTTCCGCGACGACGAGTTCGTCAGCCGCGTCGTGCCGGACCTGGGCCTGCGCGGCATCGCCGTCACCCTGCGGAAGCAGCTCGAGCAGGGCGAGGCGTCGGCGTGAGGCATAGTCTTTTCGTTTAGCGGGCGACGCGCAGCGTCCCATGCGAGTCGCATCAACCCTGCGATCTCTGCGGTGAACCCAACCGATCCCCCCTTCAACCCCTACCAGACTGCCGCCCTTAAGCGCCTGCGCCTGCGCTGGGGCGGCGCGCTGATCCTCAACGCGCCGCTGCCGTTCGTCGCGCTGCCCATCACCGGCAGCGAGTGGATCACCCAAGCGCCCGACGACGCGGCGACGAGCGCGATGGTCACCGCCGTCGTCCTCGGGGGCGCGGCGGTCGCCGGCGGTCTGTTTGCTCGTAATCAAATCTATAAAGCCAACTGGCAAGGCGAAGCCGTCACGCCTGCCGGCTACCTCAAGGCCAATACGCTCTTTTTCATCGCGGTCTCGGTGGGCGCCCTCGCGCTGTTCGTGCTGAGCATCCTCAACCGCTACCCCGCGCCGACCTTCGCCGCGGCGCCAATCCTCATCGGCCTGCTCGCGCTGAACTTTCCCAACGGCAAGCCGATGCGCCCCGCGCCGCCACGCATCGATCACGACGGGGGCCTGCCGTGACGCGCGTCACCCTCGCCACCGCCAACACGCCCGGCGCCGTCGCCATCGTGCAACTGCACGGCGAAGGCGTTGTCGATGTGCTGCAACAACTCACGGGAAAAGCGGATTGGCAAGCCCGGCGTGTCCGCCTCTGCCACTTCGCCGACATCGACGAGGGCCTCGCGGTGTTGCTCAACGACCAGGCCGCGCAGCTCATGCCCCACGGCGGGCCGCGCGTCGTGCAGAAACTCATCGAGCACCTGACCGCCAAACTCGGCTGCGCCTACGACGCGACGCCCGACGCGCAGGCGTTGTATCCCGAAGCGAACTCGCCGATCGAGGCGGACATGCTCGATGCGATCGCCCGCGCCGCCAGCCCCGCGGCGATCGACCTGCTCGCGGCCCAGCCCGCGCTCTGGGCCGGCTTGCTTAAGCAAGCCGGCCTGTCGCCTACCCATGCCCGCGCCATCCTCGAACGCTCGCGCATCCTCGACCGTTTGATCAACCCACCCACGGTCGTCGTCGTCGGCCCGGCGAACGTCGGCAAGTCCACGCTGACCAACGCGCTGATGGGCCGGTCGGTCAGCCTCGTCGCCGACCTGCCCGGCACGACGCGCGACTGGGTCGGCGCGCTGGTCGAACTTTCCGCGACGGGCAGTACCCGGGACGCCGTCGCGGTGAACTGGCTGGACACGCCGGGCCTGCGCACGTCCGACGACGCAGTCGAACAGCGCGCGATCGCGTTGGCCCGAAAACAGATCGCGCGGGCCGACGTCCTCATCGCGATGCGTGATCCGGAACAGGACTGGCCCGACGCGTCCGCGCTGCCGCGCGAGCCGGACCTGTGGGTGGTGAATAAGGTCGACGACACGGCGGAGACACAACACGACTGGGATGGCATCAGTCCGGAAAAGCCGCTTCAAATCAGTGCAGCGAATAATCGCGGAATCGACCGGCTGCAAGACGTGGTTGTGGATCGCCTGGGGCTTTCTTCGTTCTCACCCGACACGCCGTGGGCATTCAGCGGTTCACTGTGTGACGCGATCGAATCCTGCGACCTGGCGATGCTCGCACGCTATTGCGGCGCGCAATCAGAGCACGAAGCGTAAGCAAGTGATGGATCGTTGTTGATTCAGTCACTCGCTTACGCTTCGTGCTCTGATTGAATCGTTACTCGTCCCCGTCTTCCCCGCCGATGGACTTGCGCATCGAGGTGTCGGCCTGGATGTTGTTCATGCGGTAGTAGTCCATCACGCCGAGGTTGCCCGAGCGGAACGCCTCGGCCATGGCCTTGGGCACCTCGGCCTGCGCGAGCACGACCAGCGCCTGGTTCTTCTGTTCCTCGGCCCGGTACTCCTGCTCCTGCGCGACGGCGATGGCCCGGCGTTTCTCGGCCTCGGCCTGGTAGCGCACCTTGTCGGCCTCGGCCTGGTCGGACTGCAGCTTCGCGCCGATGTTGTCGCCCACGTCGATGTCGGCGATGTCGATCGAGAGGATGTCGAACGCCGTGCCCGCGTCCAGGCCTTTATCCAACACGACCTTCGAGATGCGGTCGGGGTTTTCGAGCACGTCCTTGTGCGTGTTGGCCGAGCCGATGGTGGTGACGATGCCTTCGCCGACGCGGGCGATAATCGTTTCTTCCAGCGCCCCGCCGACCAGCCGGGCGAGCGAGGCGCGGACGGTGACGCGGGCCTTGGCCTTGAGTTGGATGCCGTCCTTCGCGACCGCGTCGATCGTGCTGCGGCCCATCTGCGGGTTCGGGCAGTCGATGACCTTCGGCTTCACGGAGGTCTGCACGGCCTCGAGGATGTCCCGGCCGGCGAGGTCGATCGCGCACGCCGTGTCCCAGGGCAGGTCGATCTTTGCGCGGTCCGCGGCGATCAGCGCGTTGATCACGCGCGGCACGTTGCCCCGCGCCAGGTAGTGTGTCTCAAGCGCGTTGGTCGAGACGTCCAGCCCGGCCTTCACCGCCTGGATCCGCGACAAAACGATCGTCTTGGTGTTCACTTTTCTAAACCACATGCCGACTAGCGCCATGAACGACACCGGCGCGCCCGACACGCGGGCCTGCAGCCAGAGGTTGAAGAACTTGGCGACGACCAGGACCACGACGAGCGCGACGATCAGCGCGACGACGACCACCGCGCCGACGGCGATCGTGCCGAGGTCCGCGAGCAGGGGGGTGGGAAGCATGGGACGCTCCTTGTAAGCGAGGACACCATGATCTTAGCAGCCTCGGCAGGCGAGGGGTGCTACCGACAAGCGGAGTCTGCGGCGCTTGTCAGTGCCGAATCGACAATCACTGACAAGACCCCATGCCGCCTTGTCAGTGCCACCCACGCCTGGTTGAAATGCCTTGCCCTAGTCCAACGGCTTGACCCGCTCGACGCCGACGACATAGGCCTCGAACGGGTCCTCGGGCGAGAGGATCGTCACGTCCATCGTGTCCGGCCCGGTGCGCCAGCCGACGGCGTTCACGCGGATGACCTCGTCGCCGTCCTGGGCCTCGAAACGCAGCTGGTATCGGCGGTCGGTCATCTTGGCCCACTTGCCCTGGATGAAGTACGACTCGCCCTCGACCGCGACGCGTTCGCCCGCCTCGTTCTGCTCGTGGTCCTTCTCGCTGAGCCGGGCGAAGGCGTAGCCGTCCTCGTCGAGGATCAGCGTCGCGGAGAACAGCTCATCTTCCAGTTCAGGGTGCGCGGACACGGCGGCCCACGTGCCGGTGATCGCGTTGCTTTTCGTGGCACGCGGCCCGGCCTTGCAGCCGACGGTTGCGACGAGGATGAGGGACAGCGCGAGGAACGACCAGCGGGAAGATGTCATATCGAGGGCTCCGGAAATGAGGGATGTGTCTCGCGGCACGGCACCCGTGCCCGGCCCAGATGGTAACGTATCGGGCTTGCCAAGCCACTAAGACGGAGCGGACGATGCGTGCGATTGTGACCGGCCAGGTCGGCGTCGAAAAAAAGAAGTACCTGCAAAACGTCGTGGACTTCGCGGGCGAGCGCGGCGAAGAGATCGCGCTCTACAACGTCGGGCAGATGATGTACGCCGAGGCGCCCGACGTCCGCCCGGGCCGGATCCTCGACCTGCCGCTGGCAAGGCTGCGCTCGCTGCGTCGCGCGGCGATGAAGGACGTCATCCGCGAGGCCGAGGGCAAGCCCAACGTCGTCGTCAACACCCACGCGACGTTCCGCTGGCGGCACGGGCTGTTCGCCGCGTTCGACTTCGACCAGATCCAGGCGTTCGCGCCCGACACGCTCATCTGCCTCTTGGACAACATCGAGGTCGTCCACGCCCGCCTGCACCAGGACTACACCTCCGACGCGACGCTCAAGGACCTGATGGTCTGGCGCGAAGAAGAAATCATGGCGACCGAGCTGCTCGCCCAGGCGCTGAACATCCCCAACCGGTTTTACGTGCTGTCGCGCGGCCGGCACCACGACACGACCGAGACGTGCTACCGGCTGATCTGCAAGCCGGGCATGAAGAAGGTGTACCCGAGCTTCCCGATGACGCACGTCGAGAAGCTGCCGGACGTCAAGGCGGTCATCAACGACTTCCGCGCCCAGCTGGCCAAGCAGTTCATCGCCTTCGATCCGGGCGACGTGGACGAGAAGCTGCTGCTGGACGCGGCGCTCGACGCGGTCAAGGCCGGCGAAGACTTCATCGACGCCGAGGCCGGTACCTTCAAGCCCGGCCAAACCCTCAGCGTCCCCGTCCGCCAGGTCCTCGACATCGCCAAAGACGTGGACGGCCAGATCTACACCCGCGACTTCCAGATGGTCCGCCAGTCCGACATGATCGTCTCGCTGGTCCCGAACCTGCCCGACGGCACGCCGGGTTTAAGCTCGGGCGTCGAGCGGGAGCTTCAGCACGCCTTCGACCACAGCCGGGAGGTCTACGTCGTCTGGCACCCGGAAAAAAACCCCAGCCCGTTCATCACCGAGACCGCGACGAAGGTCTTTAAGACCACGGAACAGGCGATGAAGTACTTCGAAGAAAAGGGGTATCTGGTGCAGGGGAATCTGTTCGGGCAGTGAGGCCGACGTACAAAGTCAAGCGGCTTGCAGGTCGATGGGCTCAATCGTTGCAACATGCAGCAGCGAACAAATCTTAAACTCAGAAGGCACGCCATCCTCTGCTTCTGTTCCAACTACCAGGTCCGAACGCGTCAACAAAGCCATCTCAGGGTGACGAACCTCATAGCGTTCTCCGCTGGACATGATCAAGCGGAACGGCTTAAAAGGGCGAGCAGCCAAAAGTTCGCGAAACGTTTGCACCGTCATGCTGTAACTATAGCATTCAAATGCTTGGTCGCCTAACGAAAAAGGCTCAGTTGCCGGCCGCCCGCGGAGAGGGCTTCCAACCGACAAATTATCGTACTTCGCGGGCGTGTCCGGTCAACTGCAGCCGGTGGTTAGGCCCACGTCAGCCGCCAAACAAACGAAAGCTCTTGGGCTTCGGTTGAGCACGACTCGCTCCACGCTGATACTGCTCAGCAGAGTCGAACACGATGTAGCCTTCGACAGCGTCCCAAGCAACGGCGGTCGAGACAGGACCGGCCCAGTCATCAGCCGTCGAGCCGTAGACCTGAGTGCCAGTAACAAAGAGGCGACCCGCTTGCATCTCGAAACGTGGGTTATCGATGGCGTAGGTAGCGACCGCCGTTCCACCACCGATGGCGAACATGACGACCTTGCCGCTGAAGTCGGGTTGGTCATCACTCTGTGCCAAGTGGGCCTAACGTCAATCGGATCACCCACCTGGCTTCGCAGGTTGGGTGTATCGCATGGTTGGGCCTGTAGCGAACGGAGAGCCCGTCTGACGCGTTCTATACAATGGACCGGACCTACCTACCGTTTGGAGGGCCGAGCCGCTTAGACGCGATTCTAGGAGATTCTCAAAAATGCGAAACAAGATCATCAACATGCTATGGAGCCGGATCATCAAGCTGGAGTCCCATGTTCGGGAGCTTCAGGAAGAACGGGCCAGCCGTCTGCCGTCGCGGGGGTCGGTCACGGAGCCCGAGCGGAGCGAGGCAGCCGACTCCCGCGACGGCGGGCGGCTGAGCCCGGAGACAGCCGGAGCCTGAGCGGTGGGGAGGTCATGGTTCGGTGATGACGCCGGCGACCTGGTTGCTGCTGCATCATGCTTGGGCCCCGCCGGCGAGGCGACATCATCCAAATGGATTACACGCCCGCATATTAAAGGAACGCACGCACGCACGCACGCGTTCCACCTTGATAGATGATCCTAAGTCGGTTGCAGACCCGACCACGGATACGATCGAGCACCCGGCCGACCCGCCGCACCGACACCGACACAAGCGGCACAAGGCATACCGACTCGCGGCTGTGAGTCGGTCGCCGCCGTGCCGCACACCCGTCGCCCAACGTAAAAGGCTCAGTTGCCGGCCGCCCGCGGAAGCAGGCTTCAAACCGACAACCCCATTATCACTCGCGGGCGTCGCCGGTCAACTGCAGCCGGTGGTTAGGCGATTCGCCTTGCACACGGCGTCGCCGAGAGACATTTACGCCAATGGCGGTGGCGATCGTACATATCAGTACCGCGGTGATGCCTTGGAAACCCGCGATGAAGGGGGCAAACGCGAGGTTGCCGGTATCGCGCATCGCAAGAATCTCCCTTTCCTGGTCAGTCGTTGCAGATGCTGCTCGTAAATCCCATTTCAAGTAAATACTTCTGACGCCAGCTTCGGCGGTGGCGAAGAAAAGAGCAACACAAACAAGTAGCAGAAGATAACGTCGAGTCTTGAAGCCCCCGCGATACACTGTAATCGCGAGCGTAAGGCCTGCCGCAGTCGATACGCCAAACATCAGGGCGAACGTGATCGTATGCCACGAGTTGTACCGCGCTGCTTCCCACGCTTGCTCGAAGGTCACAATGTCGCCTAACAGTTGATTGGGCGGATCAGTCTATCCGCGGATTTGGTGCGTTATACAGACCCCGAGTCTGTCTAATCATTGTGTTTTGGCCTTGCATGGAACCAAAGCCGGCTGCTTAGCATAACCTCGGTGGTGCGGCTAACCAAGGGGTTCAAAGCGAGTTAGGTGCAACTTTTGAATCCCGGGCAGATTAAGTTTGGATTTTGATAGGGATTTTGTTAAACTGTCTATCATGAAGGCAGAGCCCGCAACCAGCCCGGCGCGAAAGACCAAGCTTCTGGATCAGGTCGTCAACACCTGCAAAAAGAAGCATTACGCTCGCAAAACCGCGGAGACCTACCGGGCATGGGCACGGGACTTCTTGCTATTTCACCGCAGACGGGCCGGGCGTTTTGTTCACCCGCGTGACCTGGGCGGGGCTGAGGTCGAGGCCTATTTGACCTATCTCGCAGTCGAACGCCGGGTAGCCGCGGCCACGCAGAACCAGGCACTGAACGCAGTTGTATTTTTGTACAAGCAGGTCCTGGGGATCGACTTGGGCGAGTTCAGTGCGACGCGTGCCAAGCGTTCGCGCAACGTGCCGACGGTCTTGACGCAGGCCGAGGTCAAGGCGGTTCTGGTACAGGTGCGGCCGCCCGCTCGCTTGGTTGCTCAGGTGATGTACGGCGGCGGGCTACGTGTGGGCGAGGCGTGTGCGCTGCGGGTGAAGGATGTCGATCTGGATCGGCAACAGGTGACGATCCGGCGGGGCAAAGGCTCAAAAGACCGGGTCACGCTGCTCCCCGCCTCGCTGGTCGGCCCGTTGAAGCGGCAGGTGGCCTGGCGGGCAGAGACGCATGAGGCGGACCTCTCGCAAGGCGAGGGCTGGGTGGAGTTACCCGACGCGTTCGAGCGAAAGTCACCCAAGGCCGCGTGGTCGCTGCCATGGCAATACCTGTTCGCGTCGCACAAGCTATCGCAGCACCCCGAGACTGGGCAATCCGGGCGCTGGCATCTGTTCGAAACGACGGTTCAGTCGGCGATCAAACGCGCAGCAACGGACGCCCGGCTCACCAAGCGCGTCACCAGCCACACCCTGCGGCACAGCTTCGCGACGCACCTGCTGGAGCACGGCTACGACATCCGCACCATCCAGACGCTGCTCGGGCACGCGAACGTGCAGACGACGATGGTCTACACGCACTGCCAGACGCAGGCGAGTAAAGGCGTGATGGGCGTACAAAGCCCGCTCGACGCGGTGTGTTAGGCCTTCGACTGCCCCAGTTGTGCCAAGAGCGCCGCGTGGCACTTGCAACCCAGCAGGAAGCGGTCGAGGCCGAAGTGTTCGTTGGGGCTGTGGATCGCGTCCGAGTTGAGGCCGAAGCCGATGAGCAGGGTGTCCAGGCCGAGCTTGGTCTTGAAGTCGGCGACGACGGGGATGGTCGCGCCCTCGCGCATCAGCGCGGGCGGCTCGCCGACGACGGATGCGATGGCTTTGCTCGCCGCTTCGACCCACGGGCTGTCGGTCGGGGTGGCGACGGGGTAGGCCTCGCCGTGGCGCGTGATCTGCCACCGGCAGCCGCCGACGTCGTGGCTCTTGACCCATGTTTCAAACGCTTCGGCCAGCTTCCGGGGGTCCATGTGGGCTGGGATGCGGAAGCTGACCTTCGCGCCGGCGAAGGCGGGGATGACGGTCTTCGCGCCCTCGCCCATGTACCCGCCGTAGAGCCCGTTGACGTCGCACGAGGGGCGGGCCCAGCGTCGTTCGAGCGTGGTGAAGCCCGCTTCGCCGAAGGGCTTGGCGCCGACGTCGCCGAGGTATTGTTGTTCGTCGAAGCCGAGCTGTTTCCACGATTCGCGTTCTTCGTCGCTTAATGCTTCCACGTCGTCGTAGAAGCCGGGGATGGTGACGCGGTTGTCGTCGTCGAAGAGCTTGCCGAGCACGCGTGCGAGGAGCGTGGCGGGGTTGGCTAGGGTTCCGCCGTAGACCCCCGAGTGCAGGTCGCGCGACGGGCCGTGGAGCTTGAGGTCGAAGTACGCCAAGCCGCGCAAGGCGTAGGTGATCGCGGGCTTCGCGCCGTCCTTGCCCTGCCACATGCTCGTGTCGCTGATGACGCAGAGGTCGGCCGTCAACAGGTCGGTGTGCTTGTCGAGCACCGCGGGCAGGGTGACGCTGCCGCATTCTTCTTCGCCTTCGATCAGCAGCGTGACGTGGCAGGGCAGCTTGCGGCCGGTGGCCAGGTAGGCGCGCACGGCCTCGATAAAGCACATGACCTGGCCCTTGTCGTCGCACGCGCCACGGGCGTAGACCTTACCATCCCGGACGGTCGGTTCGAACGGCGGATCGGTCCACAGGTCCAGCGGGTCCGGCGGCTGAACGTCGTAGTGCCCGTAAAACAGCACGCGCGGGGGCGCCCCGTAAGCGGGGTTCTCGACCATGTTGTCGGTCGACCGCGCGACGATGACCGGGTGCCCGCCCTCGGCGATGACGTCGGTGTCAAAGCCGAGCGCTTCGAGGTCGGCGGCGTGCCACGACGCGGCGCGCTTCACGTCCTCGGCGTAGGCCGGGTCGGTGCTCACGCTGGGGATCGACAGCAACTCGCACATGCGCGCGACGGCGTGTTCGTGGTCGGCGTCGAGGTGGTCGAGCAGGGGTTGGATGTCGCTATTCATGAGCATAGGGTAGTGGTTACGCGCCGCGTCGTGCGGGTCGCTTCGCATGGGGTTTGTATCCCGCGGTTTGCCTCAAAGCAGGCAAGCCGTGGGCTTGGAGGTAACGCTAGGCGTTGCTGTCATTCGATGCATCGACAGAGACCTGCACCTTGCCTTGCTCGATCCGCGCGGCGAACGTCGGCACGGGCGGCTCGATGTCGGGGTAGTCGAGGTTGTTGCCGGTGCGTAGGTTGTAGGCGTAGCCGTGGTAGGGGCAGGTGATCGTCAGCCCGCGGACCTCACCTTCTTCTAACGGCCGGCCGGCGTGGGGGCAGGTGTTGGCGATGGCGTAGACGGCGTCGCCGACGCGCAGCACGACGAGGGCTTGCTTGTCAACGCTGACGCACAAACGCCCGCCATCGGGCAGGTCGTCGGCGTCGGCGATGTCGGTCCAGTTTTGCATGGCGGCATGGTAGGCTGAGACTCACAAGCATGTGTTCTGTATCCAGCAGCCCGCAGCCAGCGGTTGGGCGGCGCGTTGTGATCGTTTGGCCACGCAGACGTTGGCTGCGGGCTGTTGAAACTTTTTTGTCGATACGATCGGACGCATCCGCCTCGGCGGCGTCTTAGTTATGAGGCCCGCGAATGGATCAGCCCGACAGCGATTGGCAGGCGTGGTACGACCGGCACGGCCCGGCGCTCCTGCTGTTCGCCCGGCAGCTGACCCGGACGCTCGCGGGAGCCGAGGACGCGATGCACGACGGGTTTGTCCGGTTCTGGAAACGGAGGGGCTCGGTCGAGGACCCGACGGCGTACCTGTACCGCGCGGTGCGCAGCGCGGCGCTGGACCAACGCCGGTCCGACGGCCGGCGCGAGCAGCGTGAGATGCGGTTGTTGTACGACGGCCGGCCCACACCGCCCGAGCCCTGGCATGAGGCGGCGCGAGACGAAAGCGAGCAGCAGCTGCGCGAGGCGATCGGGAAACTGCCCGAGGCGCAGCGCGAGTTGGTCGTACTGAAGGTCTGGGGCGGGCTGACGTTCGACCAGATCGCCCAGGCGACCGACACGCCGCGCAGCACGGCGGCGGCGCGGTATGGCGCGGCGATCGATGCGCTGCGGCAGGCGTTACCGAGAGAGGCGTACGGACGATGAATGAGCAGGAACTTGAGGAGATCGAAGCGCGGCTGGCCGCGATGCGCCCGGCCGAACCGGGCCCGGCCCTGCGGCAACGCGTCGCCCGATCGGTGGCGGATCAGCAAGGCGATCGGCCGGTCCTCGCGCGCCCTTGGTGGCGCAAGCCGCTGGCCGGTGCGCTGGCCGTCGCCGCGGCGGTCGGCTTGGCGGGGCTGGTTGTGTGGCTTGCGGTGCGCGAGCCGGGCGCGGCGTCTGTGGCCGAAGAACAGGAGGCGCCCGTGATTGAAATGGTCCGCGCCGCGCCTCAGCCGCCGCCGACGCTGTTGGACCTCAATCGGGCGTGGAACGAATCGCCCGACGCGTTGGACGCGATGTTGACTCGATCTGCTCCGGGGCACGGTGCCCCGACACCACGCGAGCACAAACCCCTCCCGACCGTTGCGGACAGCCGGCGTTGGGACTTTCAAAAGGACTTGCCATGAGACCGCCATACGGGACCTTGTTAACGGTGTTGATCGCGATCCTCTGCACCGGGCCGAGCGCCGCGGCGCCCGCGCAGCCGGTGCCCGAGCCACCCGCTCCGAGCGACAACGCGGCGGTTTGGTACCTCACCGCCCAGTATTTGCTCGGGCGATCCGACGAGCAGCCGATCGGGACGCTTACGGGCAACGACGCGTTCGCGTCCGATGACGCCTCGAAGCGACAGGCCCTCGAAGCGCTCGAGGGCACGCTAGCGTACATCCGGCGGGCCGGCTCACTCGAGGATTGCGATTGGGCGGTCGATCTGAAACGCGATGGGCCGAACGCGATCCTGCCGCACCTGCAGATCGTCCGCGAGCAGGCGGACCTGCTGATCAAGATCGCCTGGTTTCTCGCAGAGGAGCAGGGCGGGCTGGACCAGGCGATCGCGGACACGGTCACGACGATGCGGATGTCCCGGCACGCCGCGAACGACGGCACGCTCGTCGGCTGCCTCGTGCAGTACCGCATCGATGACGCGGCGCTCGGCATGTTGTCCAACCACCTGCACCTGCTCGACCGCAACCAACTCAGCCAGCTCCGCGGGCAACTGGGCGCGCTCCCGCCTCGGCGCACCGTCCGAGGGGCCATCGCGTCCGAGCGGCTGATCGCAGGGCTGGTTGCGGCGCACCAGCGCCGAGATGGGGCCGACCCAACTCGCCGGGTTGCTTGAGCAGTCGGGCGATTCGTCCGAGCTGTTACCCGAAGCGTTTGAGAAGTCTGACCGGCAGACGCGTATGAAGATGATCGCGGAGTGGTTGGACGAGCTGGACAAGTTCTACGACGAACTCGCCGAGATCGCGGGCATGGCGTTGCAGGATTCCAAACGGGCCGGTCAGGCGCTCAACAAGAACATTCAAGCGGGTGACAACCCCATCGCCAAGCTGTTGCTGCCCGCGATTCACTCGGCGCGCGAACGCGAGCTGGAATACCAGGCCCGCCGCGCGATCCTCGACGCGATGATCGCCTACCGGCTGGGCGGTGAGCAAGCCTTTGTGCAAGTCGTCGATCCGATCGACGGCAAGCCGTTCGATTTCGAAAAGGCGGAGCACCACCTGTTTGTCCAGTCGCGCAAGCTCAACGCCCACGGCGTGCACGTCCGGCTGATGTTCTCGCACGAAGCGGGAACGCCCCTTGAGTAATCGGGTCCCGATCGACCCGCGAAGCGATGACTGAATCCGGGGCCGCTATGATCTTTGCGATGGACGGCGGACGCGTGACATTCGAATCCGGCTACGCGCGGGTCGTCGCGGACCTCGCCAGGCAGGCGCTCGCGGTCGCGTTCGACGCGGCGCCGCACCGGGCACGGCAGGGCGAGCGGCGGTGGCCGATGGCCGAGGCGCTGCCCGCGGCGCGCGTGCTCGCGGACGCCGCCGACGACGCCGACGTCGCGCAGCTCGCGGTCGCGGCGGAACAGCTCAACCAGGCCCTCTCCGACCCGGCCGGGAAGGTGACCGACGGCTTCGGCCACGCCCGGCCGGTGTACCGCTGGTTCGCGCTACACCTGCTCGGCACGGCGGCGCGGCTCGCCGGCCATGCCGCCGCGATCCAACACCTCCAACAGTCGGCCGAGCGGCTGCTCGCGAGACCCGTTGGGGATGACCGCGACCCGCGCCTGGATATTTGGCGTGACGCGATCGCCTGGCAGCATGGGATCGCGCGGTCGCGTGCGGCTCAGATCGAGCCGGCCGACGAACCCGCGCCGCTCGCGCCGCTCGGGCTCGACGACCTGATCGACGCGTGGACGTACAACGAGTTGATCGGGTTGCACGGCCTGCACCTGCTGGCGCTGCTGCGTCGAGACGCCGACGCGCAAACCCGGGCGCGGTCCGCGGCGCTCTATCACCTCGGCCACACCCAGCCGGACTACACGACCTACCAGCCCTGGGGCCTCGCGGCGTTCGCGTCTGACGCTCGGACAGCGGTTTTTGCCGAGCAGCAGTTGCACGATGTCGCCACACACCTGAGTATTGAAGGGCCCGGCGGGGCGGTGCTGCCCGCCTTGCTGCTCGCGGACGCGGCGTCCGCGTTGGCCGGCGGCTTGGCCGGGGCCTGGCCCGATCGCTGAACACGGAGGTTCACCGGTGATGCAACAACCAACGTATATCCGCCGGCGATTGATCGCGTCGTGCGCCGCCTGTGGCTTGGGCCTGAGCCTGCTCGCGCAGGCCGCCTTGGCGCAAGCCGACCCGCCTCCGCACGGGCCGCCCGCCGAGGCGCAGGGCGTGCGCGACGCGTCAGACCACGCCGCGCCCGACGCGTCGGGCGCAGACGCGACCGCGGACGCAGCCGACGACGACGACGCGTTGAACGCGCGGGGGTTCTCTGATCAGGTCGCGCTGATCACCGAGTTGGCCAGCGCGTACCGCCTGCGGGACGAGCTCGCCGCCGTGCTCGCCGACGACGGCACGGCGACCGCGCGGGCCGGGGTCTCGACCCAGGCGAAGCTGGCGGGCTTGGCGACCCGCTGCGAGGTGCTGGCCAACAGCGCGACCAACGACCTGGCCCGCGCAGTGCTGCTGCGTTGCCAGGCCCGCGCCCACGCGGCGCTGGCGCAGATGAGTGTTTCGGAAGGCGAGGCGTCGCGGCAGCGTCGGTTGCAGCAGCTCCGCGCCACCGCCGAGAAAATCCGCTCGCTCGACGTGCCCGACGCCGAGGCCGCCGCCGACTACTGGCAGCTGCTGGCCGACCTGGCCGACGCGGCCCACCTCGCTACCGCGGTGCGGTCCCGCCAGTCGTTGGCGCGCCAGCTGCTCAGCGGCTACATCCAGGCGTACGCGCAGGAGCGCGTCGCGAACGATTACGTCATCGATGCGCGCCTGTCGCTCGCGAGCCTGCTCGACGACCAGGGCGACCAGGCGGGCGTCGTGGAACAACTCGACGCGATCGGCGAACTGCCCGAGCGAGGCCCGCGCGCCGAACAGGCCCAGCGGCTGCGCGCCAGCGCCCAGCGCATCGGCAAGCGGGTCGAGATCGAGGCGCTCACCACGCGCGTCACGCTGTGGAAGCTGTCCGACTTCGCCGGCCAGCCGGTGCTGCTGCACGTCTACGCCGACGCGCTCGAGCACTCGGTCGCGATGATCCAGCCGATCCAACGCGCGATCACGCAGGGCAAGCTCGGCGGGGCGGCGGTCGTGTCGCTGCGCGTCGGCGACCCGGTCCGCGGCACGCCAACGGCGCCCTGGCCCACGCTGCCGATCGACCTCGAGCCCGGCGGGGTGCTGGACCGGCTGGGTGTCGCCGCGCTGCCCGCGCTGGTGTGGATCGACGCCGAGGGCAAGGTCGCGTCGATCGGCCACACCGCCGCGGTACTGGACCGGATGCCCGCAACCCGGCCCGATCCCGAGGCGCCGCCCCCGACAGACCGCGGCGATGCGGGGCCGGGCCCCGATAGCGAGCCCGGGGAGGCATCCGAGCCCGCGGCCCCGGGCGGGTCGGGCGACGAGCCGGGCACATCGTGCGGTTAAAGCTGATTTTTTTGATAAAAATCGGACAATCAAGATAAAAAGACTTGATTATCCGATATATTGGGGGCAAGCCGGTTTGATCGGTCGCCGACGCGGCCTGCACGCCTCTTGCCCAAGGATTCTGCCATGACCCGAGCCCTCCTGCCCCCCGAGATCGACGCCATGACCAACCACGCCGCCCTGAAGAACTGGGTCGCCCAGATCGCCGAGTTGTGCACCCCCGACGCCATCGTCTGGGCCGACGGCAGCAAGGACGAGTACCAGCGGATGCTGCAGCTGATGGTCGATGCCGGCTCCGCCCAGTGGCTGGCGGCGGACAAAAAGCCCAATTCGATCCTCGTGCGATCGGACCCGGACGACACCGCCCGCGTCGAGGACCGCACGTTTATCTGCAGCCAGAGCGAGGACGACGCGGGGCCGACCAACCATTGGAAAGACCCCGAGCAGATGCGCGCCATCCTCAAGCCGCTGTTCACCGGCTGCATGAAGGGGCGCACCATGTACGTCATCCCCTTCTCCATGGGCCCGGTCGGCTCGCCCATCGCGCACATCGGCGTCGAGATCTCCGACTCGCCCTACGTCGTCGCCAACATGCACATTATGACCCGCGTCGGCAAGCCCGTCCTCGACGTGCTCGGCGACGACGGGGAGTTCGTCCCCTGCGTCCACTCGGTCGGCAAGCCGCTGGAACAAGGCGAGCACGACGTGCCCTGGCCCTGCAACGCCGACAACAAATACATCACCCACTTCCCCGAAACCAAGGAGATCTGGTCCTTCGGCTCCGGCTACGGCGGCAACGCGCTGCTCGGCAAGAAGTGCTTCGCGCTCCGCATCGCCTCCGTCATGGCCAAGGAGCAGGGCTGGATGGCCGAGCACATGCTCATCCTCAAGCTCACCAGCCCCCAGGGCGTGGTCAAGCACATCGCCGCCGCCTTCCCCAGCGCCTGCGGCAAGACCAACCTCGCCATGCTCACGCCCACCATCCCCGGCTGGAAGGTCGAGTGTGTCGGCGACGACATCGCCTGGATGAAGTTCAAGGACGACGGCTACCTCTACGCCATCAACCCCGAGGCCGGGTTCTTCGGCGTCGCGCCCGGAACCAACTACAAAACCAACCCCAACGCGATGGAAGCGCTCAAGAAGAACAGCATCTTCACCAACGTCGGCAAGACGCCCGACGGCGACGTGTGGTGGGAAGACATCGACCGGCCCGCGCCCGACCTGCTCATCGACTGGCACGGCCACGAGTGGGTCCACTACGACGCGACCCACAAGGCCGCGCACCCCAACGCCCGCTTCACCGCCCCCGCCAGCCAGTGCCCGGTCATCGCCGACAACTGGGAAGACCCCGAGGGCGTGAAGATCGACGCGATCCTCTTCGGCGGCCGACGCTCCACCGGCCAGCCGCTGGCGCTGCAGAGCTTCTCATGGGAGCACGGCACGTTCCTCGGCTCGACCATGGCGTCGCAAAAGACCGCCGCCGCCGCGGGCAAGGTCGGCGAGCTGCGCTTCGACCCGATGGCCATGCTCCCGTTCTGCGGCTACCACATGGCCGACTACTGGCAGCACTGGCTGGACATGGGCGCGAAGGGCGGCGACAAGATGCCCAAGATCTTCTACGTCAACTGGTTCCGCCGAGCCCAGGACGGCCACTGGCTCTGGCCGGGCTTCGGCGAGAACTGCCGTGTCCTGAAGTGGGTCTGCGAACGCTGCGACGGCCAAGGCGGGGCGGTCGAAACCCCCATCGGCCTGCTGCCCACCGACGACGCGATCGACACCCAAGGCCTGGACGTGCCCGAAGAAGACATGAAAGAGCTGCTCCGTGTCGACCTCGACGAATGGAAGCAGAAGATCGGCCTGTTCCGAGAGCACTACGCCAAGTTCGGCGACAAGCTGCCGGCGGAACTGAGCAAGCAACTCGATGCGCTCCATGCGCGGCTTCAAGCCGCCCACTGAGCGGTTTTGCGGCAAGACAGCACGCGTCCTGAACCGGGCCTGCCCAGGCCCGGTTTTATTTTGTGAAGATAGGCAGTTTTCATGCCCGCGCGGTTTCGCAAACCGTTGATATTTGTCTTGCAATCAAGGGTATTCCCCTTTATGGTTAGTTGCCATCGCGCGCCATTCAGCCAAGGGGAGCCATGCCATATCTTCGTAAGCAGACGAGACATCGTTCGGCCTTGGCTCTGACGCTGTGCGCGCTGGCCGGTGCCTCGTTCGATTGCCGGGCGCAGTCCGCCCCTGTTGAGGTCACCGGCGGGACGTTCGAGGTGGGGTTCTCGATCGATGCGTACAACGGGTATGACGGATCGGTCGCGCGCGATTCCGGCGGGACATTCCTGCAAGACCCGGACTTCTTCACGACGCTGAGCGACACGGTCGGCGGCAGCGAGTCGGATATCCAGGCCCCGGGCAGCGCGTCGGCCAGCGCGTCCAACACGTTTTCGATGACCACGACGCAGGACATCGCCAACGACAACTACCTGACCATCGTCGGCAGCGGCTCGGGGACCGTATCGGCCGAGTTCGCCAACCCCGCGACGCCGTTTGCAAGCACCAGCGCCGGCGGACGGATCAGGAGCCAGAGCAATCTCACCTTCACCGTCTACGAGCCGGTGTCGTTCGACATCAGCGCTACGCTGTCGGGCAATCCACCCAACGGCCGGGCAGAGATCCAATTCGGGAATCTATTTGTGCCGGCTTTTGTTGCCAAGACCAACGACGGGCAATTCGCGTTGAACGAATCCGGCGTTCTAGAGCCGGGCGACTACGCGCTGTACTACCTGGTGTTCGCGAGCCCCGATGTCACCCTGAACGGCGGGCCTGCCACCAACACCGCGGGGCTCGACTTCCAGATCCATCTCGGACCGGCCGGTTTCTCCTCGCAATGGCAGAATCCCGCGGGCGGGCTCTTCGGCACCGCCGAGAACTGGGACCCGCCGTCCACGCCCGGTAGTAACGACGCCCTCGTCTTCAACCTGCCGAGTACCGGCTATGTCGTCGAGATGGACCAGAACGCCTCGGTCAGCAGCGCGACCGTCGAGCAGGGCACCGTCTCCTGGCGGTTCAACGGCAACGCGGGCAACACGATCGACATCGCCAACGACCTGGTCGTCGGCACCGAGCCGAACATCCGCGGCGGGCTGGACGTGATCGGCGGGACCGTCAGCGTGGTGGATGTGAACATCGGCACGGCCGACAACGCCGACGCGCTGGTCACGCTGCGCGAGGGCGCGGTGCTCGACCCGATCGGCGACGTCAACGTCGGCGGCGGGGCGAACGCCGAGGCGCAGCTGTTCATCATCGGCGGCTCGACGCTCAAGCTGGACGAGGGCGAGAACCTCAACATCACCGGCCCGGCGTCGGAGGTGACCACCGACGCGTTGAGCGTCGGCACGACGAACGTCGGCGGCGGGTCCATCAACGTGACGCAGGGGGCCGAGCTGCTGATCAACGGCGACCTGGACATCCTCGACAGCGACCTGACGATCAGCGGCGCCGACTCGGTCGTGAAGTTCGGCGGCTCCGCGCAGTTCACGCCGGGCTCGCGCGTGCGTCTGGACGGGGGCGGTCGGCTCCAGCCGGTGTCGTTCGACGACGAAGACGCGGCGGTCCTGATCAACACCGCGGGGCTGAGCGATGAAGACGCGGGCGTCACGATCGCCGGGGCCGGCAGCCGGCTGCGCGTCGGGGAGCAGGACCTCGCGATCGGGACGGTGAACGACGCGGAAGTCGAGGTCAGTACCGGCGGCGAACTCACCACGCTCAGCGACATGGTGCTGGGCAGCTTGAGCGGCTCGAGCTACGGCGAATTGATCCTGACCGGCGCGGGCTCGAACGCCTTGGCGGGCAGTGTCTTTGTGTTCTCATCCGGCGCAACCCCGAGCCTCTTCGAGGTCAGTAACGGCGGGAAGGCGAGCGTGTTCGCCGGCTTCGAGGCGGCCGACAGCGAGGTCGCGATCAATGGCGCGGGCAGCGAGTTGGAGATCGCCGAACAGTTCCGCATCACCGGCGGGGCGAACGCGGTGCTCGACATCGAGGACGGCGGCCGAATGCTGGTCAACACGGACTTGGAGAACCCGGCGGACGAACCGTTCTCGCTCGTCTTCGACTCGATCGATCCTTCCTTGTTGACCAGTGCCGAGGTCGTTGTGGGGGGCGCGACGGTCAGCGGCGCGGGCAGCGAGCTGCGGACGATCGGGCACGTCTTCATCGGCAGCCAGAGCGACGGCCTGCTCACCGTCGCTGATGCGGGGCTGTTCATCACGCTCGGCGACGTCTACCTGGGCGACGCGGAGAACGACACGAAGGGTTTCCTCGTGGTCGATGGCACGTCCAACTTCCTCGCGGACAGTGTCATCGTGGGGGAAGACGAGGGGGGGGAAGGCCAGTTCCTCGCGCGGAACAACGCGGTCCCGCAGGTCCTGTCGGTGCTGGACGTCCGCGACACCGGCACCGTGAAGGTCAACCCGCAGTCGTCGATCCTCGTGGGCACGTTCGATCATGCGGAACAAGCGCGGCGGGACAACTATGTCGTGATCGGTCCCAACGGCTTGCTCACCGGCAGCGGCAGCGTCGAGGCGCTGGCCGACGAGGCCGGCGGCGTCAACAACCTCGGCGGCATTGTCAACGGCGGCAGCTCGCCCGGCACGCTCACGATCACGGGCGACTTCCTCCAGGGCGAAGACGGCACGCTCATCATCGAGATCGCCGGCACCGACGCCGGCACCACCTACGACGTGCTCAGCATCACCGGCGACGCGGACATCGCCGGGACCGTCGTCTTCCGTTTCATCGATGGCTACGCGCCCAAAGCCGGCGACAGCTTCCTGTTCCTGCAAACCCAGGGATCGGCCGACCTCTCAAACGCGACGCTCCAGATCGAAGGGCTCGAGCCGGGATTCGAGTACGTCATCGACCCCGAAGTCCCCGGCGGGCCGTATGTGCTGACCGCGCTCAACGACGGCGTGTTCATCCCCGAGCCCGCGACGCTGTCGGTGCTGCTGATCGGCCCGCTCGCGTTCGCGCGCCGACGCCGGTGCGCGTGACGCGTGTGTCGTGTTGAAATATCATCGGCCCCGACGCGGTTAACAACGCGTCGCACCACGAGGGTCAGACGATGAATCAACGCGGTCGGATCGGCGGGGCTCTCTGCTTGCTGCTGTGCGTATGGCTGTCCGCCTGCCGGTCCGAGCCCCGGCCGGACCTGGGCGCGATCTACAACGAGCCGGCGCAGCGGATCGGGGCGCAGCGCAACCCCGTCATCGTCATCCCCGGGATCCTCGGCAGCAAGCTCGAGGAGCCGGGGCTCAAGACGCCGGTCTGGGGCGCGTTTACCTACGGCGCGGCGGACCCGGACACCGTCGCCGGAGCGCGCCTCGTGGCGCTGCCGATGGAAAAGGGCAAGCCGCTGAGCGAATTGAGAGACACGGTCGTGCCGACGACTGTGCTGGACACGCTCGAGCTGGACGTGGCGCTGGTCGTGCGCGGGCTTGAGATCGCGGCGTACGACGAGATCATCAGGACGCTCGCGGCGGGGGCGTACCGCGACGAGACGCTCGCGCTGGCGGGCGCGGTGGACTACGGCGGGCTGCACTTCACGTGCTTCCAATACGCCTACGACTGGCGCCGCGACATCGCCGAGCAGGCCGCGGCGCTGCATCAGCGCGTGCTCGCGGCACAACAAGCGGCGCAGGACGGGCACGGGTTGGATCAGCCGCCGAGGGTGGACGTCGTCGCGCACTCGATGGGCGGGCTCGTCTTGCGGTACTACCTGCGCTACGGCCCGCAGCCGCTGCCGGACGACGGCTCGCTGCCCGAGCTGAACTGGGCGGGCGCGCGGAACGTCGAGACCGCGATCATCATCGGCACGCCGAGCGCCGGGTCGGTGCTTTCGCTCAAGCAATTGGTCGAGGGCGTGAACTACGTCGGGCTGATCACGCCGACGTACCGCCCGGCCGTGCTCGGGTCGATGCCGAGTATTTACCAGCTCCTGCCGCGCGTCCGCCACGCGCGCGTCATCGACGAAGCGACCGGCGAGTTGGTGGATTTTCTGGACCCAAAGGTATGGAAGCAGTACGGCTGGGGCCTGGCCGACCCGGACGACGCGCGGACGCGCCGCTGGCTGTTGCCCGACGCGGAGGACGACGCGGAGCGCGCCGAGATTGCCTACGAACACCTGGAGAAATGCCTGGCGCGGGCCGACCAGTTGTTCCGCGCGTTGGACGCCCCGGCGACGGACATGCCCGCGGGCGTGACGACGCGGATCGTGCTGTACGCCGGCGACGCCCACGACACCGCCGACGTCTTGAGCGTCAACCCGGAGACGGGCAAGCTGACGATCCAATCCACCGCGCCCGGCGACGGCACGGTCACCCGCCACAGCGCGCTGATGGACGAACGCGTCGGCGGGCCGCACAAGCCGCGCCTGCGTTCGCCGGTGCGCTGGGACGCGGTCCAGTTCATCCCCGCCGACCATATTGGTTTGACGAGCGACCCCGCGTTTTCGGACAACGTGCTGTACGAGTTGTTGGAGCGGCCGAGGTGAGCAATTTTGTTTCGCATCAAGCACTGGACTTGAGTAAAGTTGGGTTATGAACGGCGACAACCTTCCTCAACTATTCGAGTTGGGTGTAAAGAACTATTTTAAGAATTTTGGCCATCGTTTGGCGCGAGAGATAACGCACCAAGGTTGGCTCGCACATTGCTTGTCGCAAGTGATCGACCCTCAACTGGTTGTATCTGAACTGAATGCGCCCAATCGTGATTTGAGTCCGTTTGCGAATATTAAGTCAACAGGCGGTGCAGTGAGTTTTGATTTTGCAATAACACGGTCACAGATCGATCTGCGTACTTGGAAGTCAAGGACGCCGGGCTGGAACCGCGGTGAATTGACAACGCCTCATACGCTGGAAACGCTGAGTCAGGTCGCGGTACTTGCTGAGCTTAAAGTCATGGACTCGAGTTCGACTACGACTGCAAAGATTGGGATCGATATCCAGAAGCTGTTGGCCGCGACGAAATTTCTTCAGCACCATGGGTGCATGGATTTGCCAGCTTGTTTCATGATCGTGTTCGATCCGAACAAATTGCTCGCCGATGGGGGATTGCTATTGCAACTGAATGCCAATGGGCAGTGGGGTGGTCCGGGCCTCAAAGTATTGATCGGCCCTGAGTCAACTGCCGGGCTTAAGCCTTAGCCTGTTCCTCGATCTCCTCCCGCGTCACACCCAGCCACTCGAGCATGTGCTGTTCGTAGACGTTCTGGTGGTCGGGGTTGGAGAAGTCCAGGCGGAGTTCGTTGATGACTTTTGTGCCCATTGCGATCCACTCGCGCCAGGTGTCCTGGCCGTAGTGGGCGTAGATGTACGCGCCGATCGGGCCGCGCATCGGCGGGTCGGGGAGCTTGGGTTGGGGCTGTCCGGTGCGCTTGTCGAGGATCACGTCGCCGGACGCTTCGACGGCGCGCTTCTTCGCTTCGAAGTCCTCGGTCTCGGGCAGCGGCTTGCCGAGCTTTTCGAGCAGCGCGCCGATCGATTTTTGGGGCATCACGTCCCCGCGCTCGGCGGCGATGGTGTAGCCCTTGGTCAACACGTCGCCGGCCTCGTCACTCCGATCCAGCTTCATCAATGCCTCGCCCCGGCGGTGGTAGGCGCGCGACATCGTGTCGTTGTGGTCGATCGCCTTGGCGTAGGCCTTCTCGGCGTCGGCCCAACGCTCGGCCTCCTTGTACGCGTTTCCCAGCGAGAAAAACGCCATGTCGTCCGGCGCCTCGCGGCACATCTGTTCCCACTGCGCGATACGGTCGTCTAAGGTGCTCATGCGGGGATTTTAGCAAGTGCGATTTGGTGAAGTCAGATTTGGTGAAGTTTTGATCCGGCCTGATGAACTTCGTGGCTCGTCCTATGGCCGATCGAACTGGACAGGCCGAGCGGATACCCTGTTGCGATGCCTGATGGTGTCTCGGCAATGCGGTGTTTCCTTGGCGCGTCTTCGCCGGCGTTGCCCGCGGCGGCGCGTTGGCTGGTCGAGTCGCTGCCGGGCGGGCCGGCGGCGCTGGGCGACGCGTTAGTGGTTGTGCCCGGCGGGCGGGCGCAGCGCCGGCTGATGGAGATGTTGATCGAGCAGGCCGAGGGTCGGGCGATCGAGCCGCCGACGATCGTGACGCTCGGCGGGCTGGCCAGGCGGTTGTTGCCCGCGGGCGGGCCGGCGGTGGCGGGGGAGTTGGCGTCGTTGCTGGCGTGGGCGTCGGTGCTGCGCGAGGCGGAGCCGGCGGTGCTCGGTGCGTTGGTGCCCATGGCGCCGGGGCGTGACGACTGGCCGGGCTGGTGGTCGCTCGGGCAGCGGGTGTTGGAGGCGACGGACGCGTTGGGGGCGCAGTTGCTGTCGTTGCAGGACGCGGCCGATCGCCTGTCGGGTTCGATCGACGCCGATCGCTGGTTCGCGTTGGCGGCGTTGGATCGGCGGTACCACGCGCTGCTGGCGGAGCGCGGCCTGGTGGATGCGCACCAGGCGCGGCGCGACGCGATCGCCAAGGGCGCGTGTGAGCACGGCGGGCCGGTCGTGCTCGTGGCGACGGCGGACCTGCAGCCGGTCCACGAGCGGATGCTGGCGTGCTTGGACGCGTCGCGGTCGCCCGTGTTCTCGCTCGTGTTTGCCGATGCGTCGGACGCCGAGGGCTTCAACGCGTGGGGCGGGCTGGTCGGGTCGTATTGGTCGGCACGCCCGCCACGCATCGCCGACGCGGGGCTCTCGTTCGTCGATCGCCCCGGCGACCAGGCGGCGGCGGTGCTGTCTGTGGTCGGCGATTGGGCGGACGCGGACGCGGACGCGGTCTCGGCCGACGCGATCACGGTGGGTCTTGGCGACGCGGCGCTGGTCGGGCCGGTCGCGCGGACGCTCGGGTTCGCCGGCCTGCCGGTGCGCCATGCCGCCGGCAAGCCGGTGAGCGCGTCGCGCCCCGCGCTGCTGTTGCGTGCGCTCGGCGCGTTTGCCGACGGTTTGCGTTTCGACAGCCTCGCCGCGCTGCTTCGGCACCCGGACATCGAGCGTCACATCGCGGGGCATGCCGACGCGCCGACGGCGTCGTGGCTGACGCTCTTAGACCGGTACGCGACCGACCACCTCGCGGCCCGGCCGGCCGGCGGTTGGCTGGGCGATCCGCAGACCGTGCGGGCGTTAGACGCGGTCTATCAGGCGGCGAAGTCGCTGCTGCCCGAGCCGGTCAACGCCCAGCGCCCGCTCGACGCGTGGGCCGGGCCGATCGGTTCGGCGCTGTCCGCGGTGTACGGCGGACGGCGGCTCAGCCGGCACGCGGAAGAAGACAGGCCGGTCGTCGCGGCGCTCGAAACGATCGGCATCGTGCTCGAGCAGATCGGTGCGCTGGATGATTCGCAGACGCCCCACTGCACCTTTTCGCAAGCCGTCGCGCTCGTCCTGGATCGCGTCGCCGGCCAGTCCATCCCCGAGCCGGGCGGGACGCCCGCGATCGAGCTGGTCGGCTTCCTCGAGTTGCTGCTCGACGACGCGCCGTACCTGGTCGTCGCGGGCATGAACGAGCAGCACGTGCCCGAGCCGCCACGGCACAGCGCGCTGCTGCCCGAGGGCGTCGCCCAGGCGCTCGGCCTGCCGGGCGATGCGCACCGGCTGGCGCGCGACGGCTACGCGCTGTCGGCGATCCTCGGCAGCCGCGCCGCGTCGGGCGTCCACCTCGTCGCGGGCAGGCGATCGATCGAGGGTGACCCGCTGCTGCCCAGCCGCCTGCTGCTCGGGGGGGGGGACGACACGCTCGCGCGTCGCATCGGGTCCTTCGTCGAAGAACAAGGCGACGCTCGCGCCCCAGCGCCGACCCTGCTCACCCCCGGCAAGCACGATCGCTTCCTGATCCCCCGGCCCGTCTTGCCCGACCGGCCGATCACCAGGCTCAGCGTCACCGCCTTCCGTGACTATCTCGCCTGCCCGTATCGCTTTTATCTCAAGCACGTCTTGCGGCTCGAAACGCTGGGCGATCGGGCGCTGGAGATGCCCGCCCCGCGCTTCGGTTCGCTCGCGCACCGCGCGTTGCAAGCCCTCGCTTCGCGTGACGCGGGCACGCTCGAAGACGCCGAGGCGATCGCGTCGCGGCTCGGCTCGGCGCTGGACCACGCGTTTACGGCGTCGTTCGGTCACGACCCGCCGATCGCCGCGCGGCTTCAACTCGAGCAGCTGCGTTACCGCCTCGAATCGTTCGCGCCGCTGCAGGCGCGGATGGTCCGCGAGGGTTGGCGGATCACCGAGCATGAACGCGCTTACGAAACAACAGTACACGTCGATGGCGAGCCGTTCACGATCAAGGGGCAGGTGGATCGGATCGATCGGCACGAGCGCGGGGGCTTGCGCGTCATCGATTACAAGACCTCCGACCAGGCGAGATCGCCCGAACAGACGCACCGCAAGACGCAGCGCGGCGTTCGTGTCTGGACGGACCTCCAGTTGCCGTTGTACCTCGACCTGCTCGCGGGCCACGGCGTCGATCGTTCGACGGAACTGGGCTACCTCAACCTGCCGAAGAAGACCGGTGATACGTCATTCGTCGCGGCGCCGTGGGGCGAGGATGATCTTGAATCGGCAAGGCAGACAAGGGATCACGTGATCCGGCAGGTCCGGGCCGGCGTGTTCTGGCCGCCCAGCGGATCGCCCGGGTACGACGACGGGTTGGCCGGGCTATGCGGCGACGCGGCGGCGGACCGCGAGGGGTTGATCCGCGCGTCGGCCGCAGCGGACGGGGGGGCATCGCCATGACGCCGAGCGCCCGGGATACGCTGCCGCACCTGGTCGTTCGCGCCTCGGCGGGGGCGGGCAAGACCTATCAATTGACCACGCGTTACCTGCAACTGCTGGGCCTGGGCGAGCCGATGCGCAACGTGCTCGCGACGACATTCACACGCAAGGCGGCGGGCGAGGTGCTCGCGCGGGTGCTGGGCCGGCTGGCGCAGGCGTGCGTCGAGGACGCGGCGCGTCACCGATTGGCCGAGGCGCTGGGCCGGCGCACGTTGTCGTCGCGCGACTGCGGCGAGATGCTCCGGACGCTGACCGGTTCGCTGAACCGGTTGGCCGTCGGCACGATCGACGGTTTTTTTAACCGCGCGGCCCGCGCGATGGCGCTCGAGCTCGACCTGCCTGCCGATCCGCGCATGGTCGATGAGGGCTCGCCGCTGGCCCGGCAGATGCGGGCCGATGCGATCCACGCCGTGCTCGGCGAGCAAGCCGCGGCCGATGAGGGCATGGCGACGCTGATCGAGATGCTCCGCCGGCTGCACCACGACACCGCGCAGAGCAGCGTCACGGACGCGATCGATCGGATCGTCGTGCAACTCGACGAGGTCTACCAGCTGAACCCCGATCGTCGCCTGTGGGATGCGCTGCCGGCGGCGGGACTGCTTGATCCGGACTTGTTGACGACGGCGCTGCATGAGCTGGAGGCGATGCGCGAGGCGCTGCCGACGACCAAGGCGGGCTCGCCGAACAAGCGATTCGCCGAGGCGTTCGAGAGCCTCGTTTCCCTGGCCCGGCAGTCGCGCTGGGACGCGGTGCTGTCCAACGGCCTGGTGAAGAAGGTGGCCACGGGCGGGGCGAGCTATCAGTCCGCGGCGATCGACGCGGACTGGCATCGCGCGATCACGCCGATCTTCGTTCACGCCAAGGCCGAGCGGGTCCGGGCCCTGTCGCGGCAGACGCTCGCGACGTACGACCTGCTCGCGTTGTTCGATCGGCATTACTGGTCGATGCGTCGGCGCCTGGGCGTGTTGTTGTTCAGCGACTTGACGCGTGTCCTTGCCGAGGGGATGGTCGGCGTGGACGTCAACGCGCTGTGTTTCCGGCTGGACGCGCGCGTCACACACCTGTTGCTCGACGAGTTCCAGGACACGTCGCTGCAACAGTGGACGGTGCTCAGGCCCTTCGCCGAGCAGATCACCGACAACTTCGAGGACAGCCGCAGCCTATTCTGCGTCGGCGATACGAAGCAGGCGATCTACGGCTGGCGCGGCGGCTGCGCGGAGTTGTTCGAGTCGGTCGAAGCGCTGCCGGGCGTCGAGACCGCGACGCTGAGCAAGAGCTGGCGCTCGTCGCAGGTCGTACTCGACACGGTCAACCGGGTGTTCGGGTCGCTTTCAACAAACGCCGCGCTCGACGACTGCCGCGGCGTGGCGGACGCCTGGCAACGCGGCTACCCGCCGCACGTCGCCGCGAAGCAGGGCCTGCCCGGCCACGTCGTGTTGCGCACGACCCGCCACGGCCAGGGCGAGCCCGACGACGCGGAGGATCAGGAAGACGACGATGACGCCGCCGCGCCACCCGATGCGCACGCGCACGACGCCGCGGCCTACATCCAGCAACTCACGCAGGCCATGCCGGGCCGGACAGTCGGCGTGCTCGTGCGCCGTCGCAAGGCGGCGCTGGCACTGCTGCACGCGTTGCGCTCAATAGGCGTACACGCCGCGGAAGAGGGCGGCAACCCGATCGACAACGCCCCGGCCGTCGGCGCCGTGCTCTCGGCGATCCAGCTCGCCGACCACCCCGGCGACAGCGTCGCACGGTTCCACGTCGTCAACTCGCCACTCGCCGAGGCGCTCGGTCTAGCCGCGGGCGCGCCGATCGCCGATACCGATGCGCTCGCCCGGCGGTTGCGCCGGCGGTTGATCGATCGGGGGTACGCCGCGGTGATTGGTGAATGGGTCAAGCGGCTCGCGCCCAGCTGCGATGCGGCATCGCTCCGCCGGCTGATGCAATTGATCGAGCTGGCCGAGCGATTCGACGAGCACGACGCGGGGCTCCGCCCGGGGTATTTCGTGGATGCCGCCCGCGCCGCGAAAGTCGAAGACGCCTCGCCCGCGCTCGTGCGCGTGATGACGGTCCACGCCGCGAAGGGTTTGGAGTTCGACGCGGTCGTGCTCGCCGACCTCGACGGCGTGCTCTCGTCGTCCGACCACCGCGGCCTGGTCGTGCTGGATCGGGACTCGCCGATCGCGCCGGTCCGCGCCGTGTACCGCCGGGCCGACAAGGCGACGATGGCGCTCTTGCCGCAGCTCGCAGGCGCGCTCGCCCAGCAGACGCGCGAACAACGCACCGAAGACCTGTGCCTGCTCTACGTCGCGCTGACGCGCGCCAGGCACGCGTTGCACCTGCTTGTCCGCCCGTTGTCATCGAGCAGAAAGAACGGCCAACCCACGGGGCAACCGACAAAGAAGGGGCGTTTGAACCTGTCCTACGCCGCGATCCTCCGGCAGGCGCTCGCGCCCGATGCGGAGGAGGGCTTCGACGGCGGCGAGTTGCTCTACGAGTCGGGCGATGCGTGCTGGGCCGGCGCGTCGCAACCGTCGCGAGAGGGTGTGCCCATCGATTCGGTTTTCACGCGACCTCGTCGCGAGGTCCGACTCGCTGAGCCCGGGCCCGGGCGAGGGCGCAGCTGGCGGCAGACAACCCCGAGCGCGATGCGGCACGCCGGGTTGGTTACGGCCGACGACCTGTTGCGTCGGTCCCCCGACGCCGGCCGCGCGTACGGCACGCTCATCCACGCGTTGTTCGAGCGGGTCGGCTTCGTCGATGAAGCGATGCCCGACGACTCGGCCTTCGAGCGCGTGTTGTCGCAACACCGCCACGCGTCGGTTGACCCCGTGCGGGTACTGGAATCCTTCAAGCGCGCACTGACCGATCCCACGATCTGCGAACTGCTCAGCCGACGCGGCGCCGATACGCTCTGGCGTGAGCGCCGCTTCGCCTGTCGATTGGACTCGGCGTTGGTCAACGGCGCGTTCGACCGCGTGCACCTCTGGCACGAGGCGGGCGCCCCCAAACGCGCGTTGATCATCGACTACAAAACCGACGCGGTCGATGAGCGCACGCTCGACGACGTCGTCGGCCGGTACGCCGAGCAATTCGGCTTGTACCGCCGGGCGCTGTGCGCGATGCTCGGGCTTGAGCCCGGCGCGGTCGCGGTGAAAGTGTGCTTCGTCGGCAGCCGGCGCGTCGCCGCGGTGGATTGAGGCGTGTGATACTTTGCCCGGCCCGGCGTTCTGACCGATGATGCGTGCGTATGCCCAGCCGATCGTCCCGACACGCCAGCCCTGCCGACCTCGTCGCGCTCGCGATGCGTGTGCAGGAGGACGAGCGCGCGACGCGTGGCGACCAGCTCGTGCAAGCCGAGACCTGGCGCGTCGCGCTGGCCCGCGAAGCCGACCCGCCGACGACCGACGCCGACCGCCTGCTGTGGCTGATCGACCGTGGCGACCCGTCGATCGATCCGCACGCCCGTCAGGCGCGTTCGGGCCTGGCGCTCGCGGGGTTGATCCTCGTGTTGTTCGGCGTGCTGTCGGGTGTCGGGCTGGCGTCCGGCGTGTTCTACTACGACGGGCGGTCGCCGGTGAACGTGGTCGCGGTGCTCGGCGTCTTCGTCGTGCTGCAAAGTCTGTTGTTATTGCTCGCGGTGTTGGCGGCGCTGCCGCGCGGGTGGGTGGCCCGGCTGCCGGGCATGGACGGCGTGCAGGAGGCGCTGCGGTTGGCCAGCCCGGGCCGGCTCGCGCTGCTGGGGGCGCGACTCCTGCCGCAGGACATGCGCGAGGCGCTTTTTGCGGCGATCGGGCGCAGCGGTGCGCACCAGCGCGTGTACGCGCGGGTCCAGCTCTGGGCGGTGCTCCGCTGGTCGCAGCTGTACGCGCTGTCGCTCAACCTCGCCGCGGTCGTGACGTTCATGTACCTGGTGTTTTTTACCGACCTGGCCTTCGGCTGGAGCACCACGCTGAAGGTCCACCCCGCGCAGTTCCACGAGGCGATGCTCGCGATCGCGCTGCCGTGGTCCTGGCACGAATCGCTGACGCCTTCGTTGGAGCTGGTGCAGCGGTCGCGTTACTACCGCGGCACGCCTTTCAAGCCCGAGCTTCGCGGGGGTTGGTGGCCGTTCGTCCTGACGGCGATGCTGGTGTACGGGTTGCTGCCGCGCGTGATCGCGTTCGCGGTCGCGTCCATCCGGCTGCGTAAGTCGACGCGCGCGGCCTTGATCGCGACGCCGGGCGCGCTCGACCTGCTCGCTCGCCTTCAACCCCAACGCGTTGTTTCGGCGCAAGACGGCGACGATGCGGCATCGAGCCCGTCACCGGAGCGGGTCGTCACCGGTGCGCGACCCGTCGTGATCGACTGGTCGCGCGCGGCGGGCTCGGCGGCTCGCGCGGCGGCGTTGCTCGGGGTCGAGCCGGCGGGCTACGAACCCGCGGGCGGGGCGCGGTCGGTGCGGGACGACCGCCAATCGATCGTGTCGATCGGCCGGTCGGTGACGGGGGACGGCGTCGTGGTCCTGGTCAAGCTGTGGGAGCCGCCGGTGATCGAAACCACGGCGTTTTTAAGTGAATTACGCGAGGCGATCGGCGAACGGTTGCCCGTCCGGGTCGTGCCGGTGGCCAGCGACGCGAGCGGGCGTGTGATCGGCGATGGGCCGGTGTTGGTCGAGCAATGGCGTCGCCGGGTCGGGGCGCTGGGCGACCCGTGGACCGCGGTCGCCGAGCCTGTCGGGCACGACCCGAGCGATAAGGGGGTGGGCGATGGCTGAAGCGTTGCCGGATCACGAGGTACCGCTCTTCGCGGTTGTCGGCCACCCGAACAAGGGCAAGTCGAGCATCGTCGCGACGCTTGCGCGGGACAGCACGGTGAAGATCGCGCCCCGCCCGGGCACGACAACGACGGCGGACCGTTACCCGGTGGTGATCGATGGCGATGCGTTGTACACGCTGATCGACACGCCGGGCTTCGAGAACCCGCGGCACGCGTTGGCGTGGATGCGTGATCACGATACCGCCGCGGACCAGCGCGGCGAGGTCGTCGGCCAATTCATCCGCGAGCACGCGGGTGACCCGTCGTACCGCAACGAGGTCGAGCTGTTGCGCCCGATCGTCGAAGGCGCGGGCGTGCTGTACGTGGTGGATGGCTCGGTGCCTTACAGCGACGAGTACGAGGCGGAGATGGAGATTTTGCGTTGGACCGGCCGGCCGAGGATGGCGCTGATCAACCCGATCGGCCGTGCGGACTTCATCGGGCCCTGGCGCAGCGCGCTGGACCAGTACTTCAGCATCGTGCGGGAGTTCAACGCGGTCACCGCGGCGTTCGACAAGCACGTTGACCTGTTGCGTGCGTTCGGCGAGCTGCGTGAGCCGTGGTCCGAGCCGATGAACCACGCGGTCGAGGCGCTGCGGCGTGACCGCGCGAAAAAGCGACGTCGGTCGGCGGCTCGGATCGCCGAGGCGTTGGCGGACATGCTCACGCTGACCGAGTCGAGGACGCTGGGCCGAAGCGAGCCGAGCGAGCCGCACCGCGAGCCGTTGCAGGAAGCCCTGCGCGGCAAGCTGCGGCAGCTCGAACGTCGCTCGCGTGCCGAGGTCGAGAAGGTCTACGGCCACTCGGGCCTGAGGCACGACGGTGCCGCGGCATCGGAAGACAAGCAGCTGCTGGAGGGCGACCTGTTCTCGGAGACGAGCTGGGTGCTGTTCGGCTTGCAGAAAAAGCACCTGGTGCTCGCGGGCGTGGCGGGCGGGGCGGCGACGGGCGGGGTGATCGACGCGTCGGTCGGCGGGGCGTCGGTGCTGATCGGCACGGTCGTCGGCGCGGTGCTGGGAGGCGGGCTGGGCTGGTACTCGGCGGGGCGGGTGGCGAAGATCCCGACCAAGAGCCGGTGGCTGGGCGGCGTGCTCGGCGGGCGGAAGCTGACGTGCGGCCCGATCCGCAACGTCAACTTCCCCTTCGTCGTGCTCGGCCGGGCGCGCCTGCACCACGCGGTCATCGCCGGCCGCAACCACGCCGCCCGCGAGCCGGTCAAGGTCAGCTTCACCGAGACCGACACCGGCAAGCTCAACCCGCTCACCGGCGATCAGACCCGCACGCTCAGCCGGCTGTTCGCGAAGTTCAATAAGGCGCGCGATGACGGCGAACACGTCCAGCGGCTGACCGAACAACTCACGGACGCGGTCGAGCCGTTATTGGATCAGTGATGTCGATCTTTCGTGTTTTCGTTGGACGAAGAACTCTCGTCTGCGGCCCCGTGGTCAAGCTCGCCCCGGCAACGCATCCATGCTTAAGCCAATTCGTCTCAGTCGATGCGAGCATGACCACGGCACGGTTTACGGGTTCGGCGCGTAGCCGCGTAGCGCCCTCGGCGGCAGCAGCGCTTCGAGCGTTGACCAGGGTGCTTCGGAGTTCAGCGAATGAATCCGCAACACGACCGCCCCGGCTTTTTTCAGCTCGATGAACGAGAGCTCCCGCGCCCCGCACAGCCGCTCGGCGAGCATACTGAGCTGCGGTTCGTGGCCGACGAGGGCGATGGTTTGCTCGTCGCGCTCGGCGAGCACCGCGATGACCCGGTCGAGCGCGCCGGTGCCCAGCGCGTCGCAGAGCGAAAACGATCCGCCGGCGGATTCGCAGAACAACTCGGCGGTCTCGCGTGCCCGGCGTTTGGGGCTGGTCAGGACGGCGTCGGGCGGGGCGTCGATGTGTTTGAGGTAAGCGGCGAGGCCGCGCACCGCTTGGCGTGTGCGTAGGACGCCGGCGTCGGTGAGCTTTCGGTCGGCGTCGTCGAGGCCGGGCCTGCGGACTTCGGCGACGCCGTGGCGCAAGAGGATCAGTCGCATAAGCCCCCGCCTATTTGACTTGCAGTGTGCTGCGCAGGCGGTTGCCCAGGCGGTTGCTGCGGTCGCCGATGTCGCCGACTTGCTTGAAGATCTTGGTCCAGAGGAAGAACCCGCCGGGGCTCATCCGGTGCTCGACCGCGAACAGTTCCTTGAGCAGCCGGTGCTGCAGGTCGTCCGCGTCGTCCTCCATCTTCGACACGCGGTCGATGAGTTCGAACACCGGCCCGAGGCCGTCCACCGTCCCGCCGTGGTCGATCAGGTCGTCCAGGTCGTCGATGACCTTGCGGATCGCCTCGAAGATGTCGATGTTCAGTTGCAGGAACCGCTTGAACGTGTCGGCGAAGGTCGGCGGCTGCTCGCAGGCGCGAAGCGTGGTGAGCCGTGCGAGGTTCTGCATCTTGTCGGCGATGGAATCCTGTACCGAGATGACCTGACGCAGCCTGCCGCGCTCGACCGCCATGAACATGCCACCGCGCAGCTGGCGCTCGACCGCGCGTTTCATGTCGTCGGCCTCGCCTTCGAGTTCGTCGATCTCCGCCGCGAGTTGTTCGACCGTTTCCTGATCGCCGACCAGGTACGCGTCGAGCAGCGCCTGGCCTTTTGCGACGCAGCGGGCGACGTGTTCCATGTGGTGCTGGATCGGGACGAAGGGGGACCGGCCGAAGAGTTTGGCGATGGAACGCATGGCGATAGCATAGCGACCGCAAGGCGCGTGGCTCACCATGCTCATCCATGATCGGCGTCGCACGCGGCCCCGCACGCCTGCTTATCGGATCGGGTTTGCTATTTCGATGCCCGGCCGCTATAAACACGCGTCAATGCCCGCCATCTGGTCGATGATGTCCCCAGCAACACCGCTTGCCGGCGACCCGACCCGGCGACCGTTGCAGCGCATCGGCTGATTTATCGCGGATCGTCCGCGTCCTTCTCGGTGCGTCCTTTTGCCCGGCCTGTCGTCGCCACACCGGCGACCGACCCACCGCCCGGGCCGTACCGAAAGCTATCTCTCTATGCGTTTTGACCAGTTCAATCTCTGTGCGCCCATCGTGCGCGCCGTCGCCGACCAGGGCTACGACACCCCCTCGCCGATCCAGGCCCAGGCCATCCCCGCGGTGCTCGACGGGCGTGACGTGCTCGGCTGCGCGCAGACGGGCACGGGCAAGACCGCGGCCTTCGCGCTGCCCATCCTCCACAACCTCTTCGCCGATCACCGCGACGCGAAGCCGACTAAGAAGCCGCGCTGCCTGGTCCTCGCGCCGACGCGCGAACTCGCCGGCCAGATCGCCGAGGGCTTCCAGGCCTACGGCAAGCACCTGCCCGTCCGCGGGGCGGTGCTCTTTGGCGGGGTCAACCAGAACCCGCAGGTCAAGAAGCTGCGCACCGGCGTGGACGTGCTCATCGCCACGCCCGGCCGGCTGCTGGACCTGATGAACCAGGGCTTCGTGGACCTCTCGCGCATCGAGGTGCTCGTCCTCGACGAGGCCGACCGCATGCTCGATATGGGCTTTATCAACGACATCAAGAAGGTCGTGAAGGCGATCCCGGATGAACGGCAGACGCTGTTTTTCAGCGCGACCATGCCGAGGGAGATCAAGAAGCTCGCCGACTCGATGCTGTTCGAGCCGGTGAAGATCGAGATCGCGCCCGACAAGCCCGCGGCGGACCGGGTGCGCCAGACCGTTTATTTCGCGGACAAATCGCTCAAGCCCGACCTGTTCGCGAAGCTGTTCGATACGCTGGGCATGTACCGCGTGATCGCGTTTACCCGCACCAAGCACGGCGCGGACAAGCTCGTCCGGCAGCTTCACCAGCGGGGCATCAAGAGCCAGGCGATCCACGGCAACAAGACGCAGAACAACCGCCAGCGCGCGCTCGACGCGTTTAAGAAGGGCAAGCTGCACGTGCTGGTCGCGACCGACATCGCGGCCCGCGGGATCGACGTGGACCAGGTCAGCCACGTGATCAACTACGACGTGACGCACGAGCCGGAGACGTACGTGCACCGCATCGGCCGGACGGCGCGGGCCGGTCACGAGGGCGAGGCGCTCGCGCTGTGCGGGCCCGACGAGGTCGGCAACCTGCGGGCGATCGAGAGGCTGCTCGGCCAGTCGATCGAGGTCGTCGGCGACAAGCCCGACTGGGCGGACCGCACCGACGTGCCGTTGATGAACGGCCAGCAGAACAAGCAGCGGCAGGGCGGCGGCGGGCGCAACCGGCGCGGCGGCAAGCCCTCGAGCCACAGCGCCAGCACCCACGCCAGCGGCGGCAAGCCCAAGCGCAAACGCTCGCGCAACAAGAAAAATACCCCGGCCAAGCCGAGCGCGCATCAGAACGCCGGTCACAACCAGCCCAAGCCCAAACGCCGGCGCAACAACCGCGGCAGGACAGGCGGCGGGGTGAAGGCGTAAGCCGATGCGATGGTTGGGTTGCATGGCCCACAAGCCGTGGGGCACGATCGATCGCAGGATGCGCCGCGACCGGTGTGAATAGCCGAGCTCAGTGCGTTTCCGTGAACGCGCCGCGTCGGGTAGGATGGCCTGTCCGCTCCTTTGAGTGAAGGGCTTGGCTCATGACCCCCCGCGTCGCGCAACCTCATGGCCCCGGTGCGCCCACCCGTCGCGATGTCTTGCGGGCGGCAACCCTGGGCGTGGCCGCGATGGCGCTTCCGCTGGGCGGTTGCCAGACGCTTCGTGCACGCGATCGCGTCGTCCGGCACGGGCGCATCAAGCAGGTCCCCGCGAACTGGTGCTTCACCGGCAAGGCCGGCCCCGACCCGTGGACCACGGAACAACTGCTCGACAACACCGAGCGGCTCGGCCTGCCGGGCGTTGAACTACTCAAGCCGGACCAGTGGCACCTGCTGAAAGAACGCGGCATGGTCTGCGCGGCGACGCCTTCGCACGGCTTTGTTCGCGGGATGAACAACCCCGGCTTCCACGAAGAAAACCTCGCCCTCCTCAAACAGCGCATCAAGGCCACCGCCGACGCCGGCTTCCCGAACGTGATGACGTTCACCGGCATGGCCGACACCTCCGCGGGCAGCGCGTTTGCGCACCCCCGGGGCGCCAAGGTCAGCGCGGACCAGGGCATGGCCAACTGCATCGCCGGCTACAAACAGATCGCGCCCTACGCCGCGGACCTCGGCGTGCAGATGGTGCTCGAACCGCTCAACTCCCGCGCGACCCAAAACATGAAAGGCCACCCCGGCTACCAGGGCGACCACGTCGATTACTGCGCGAAGATCGTCCGCGAGGTCGGCTCGCCCGGCCTTCGCCTGCTCTTCGATGTGTACCACGTGCAGATCATGGACGGCGATTTGATCCGACGCATCCACGAAAACAAGGACATCATCGGGCACGTGCAGATCGCGGGCAACCCCGGACGCGGGCCCATCGGCCCGGACCAGGAGATCAACTACCGCGCGGTGATGCGGGCGCTCATCGACATCGGGTACGACGGGTACGTCGGTCACGAGTGGATCCCGACGGGCGACCCCTTCGCGCAACTCAAAGAAGCCGTGGAGACCTGCGATGTTTGATCAAGTAAGTGCAAGCCGTTGTAATTGCCCACGCCGCGAGGCGGGGGTTCAAACGACTGGGGACTCGAATCCCCGCCTCGCGGCGGGGGCTATGGGTTTATCTTTCTTGCTCCTATTGCTCGCAACGACGCAACTCGGGTGCCAACCACAACCCACCGAATCTATTGCCGCCTCGAAACCCAACATCATCTTCATCCTTTCCGACGACGTCGGCTGGAACGAGCCGAGCTTCAACGGCGGGCCGGCCGACATCACGCCCAACCTCGGCCGGCTCGCGGACCAGGGCGTCAAGCTCACGCAGTTCTACACTCACGCCGTGTGCGCCCCGACGCGCTCGGCGTTCCTGACCGGCCGCTACTCGTTCCGAACCTGGACCGACTGGCGCAGCGAGGACTACGGCAAGCCGACTTACCTCGCCAAGCTGGGCATGGAACTGGCGACGAACGCGCAGGGCGAGAAGACCCGCCGGGTCGTGGGCATGGACACGGACGAGCGCACGATCGCCGAGGCGCTGCGCGACGCCGGCTACACCACCGCGATTATGGGCAAGTGGCACCTGGGCGAGTGGCTCGACGAGCACCTGCCGATGGGCCAGGGCTTCGACCACCAGTACGGGCACTTCGGCTGGGGCATCGACTACACCAACTTCACGATCCCGCACAACGCCCCGGCGACCCTCGCGGTCTATGACTGGCACCGCGACCAGCGGCCGCTCAACGAGCAGGGCTACGCCACCGACCTGATCGCGAACGAGGTCGTCCGCCACCTCGCGATGCACAAGGAAAAACAGGCGGCCACCGGCGAACGCACGCCGTTCTTCTACTACGTGCCGTTCAACGCGATCCACGGCCCGCTCGAATCGATCCCGCGCTACACCGACACGCTCGACAAACGCATGGCCGCGCTCAAGTGCCTGGACGACGCGGTCGGCCGCATCGTCAACGCCGTCGATCAGCACGGCCTGGGCGAGGACACGCTCATCGTTTTCTGCAACGACAACGGCGGGCTCAAACCCGAGCAGAACGCGCCGTACCGCGGGACGAAGAACACGACCTACGAGGGCGGCGTGCGCGTGCCGTGCGTCGTGCGGTGGACCGGCAGGATCGACGCGGGTACGAGCAATGACCAGATGATCTTCATCGCCGACTTCTACCGCACGTTCATCGCGCTCGGCGGGGCCGACCCGAGACAGAGGCGGGCGGTGGACAGCTTCGACATGACCGACGTGCTGCTCGCCGGTGCGCCCAGCCCGCGCGACGAGATCATCTTCGACGTCGCCGGCTGCGTGCGCCTGCCCACGATCCGCAAGGGCGACTACAAGCTGATGGGCGAAGAACTCTACAACATCAAGCAAGACCCGTCGGAGACCAAGGACCTCGCCAAGCAGAAGCCGGAAGTCGTTTCGGCGTTGAAGCGACGACTTGCCGAGGCCGCCGATCAGCGCCCGCCGATGCCGCGGATGGACCTGCTGATGTCGCCCGCCCAGCCGTGGGTCTACGGCCAGAAGGCCAACGCGAGCGTCCCAGACTGGGTCAAGCGGGCGGTGATGCAAGTCCGTCAGACCCAGCCGCAGTCGTGGGCCGAGGGCGAAACGCCTTGGCCACAGGCGCCCAAGGACGGCAAGATCATCTACAAGGGCGACGGGCGGTGAGGGCCTGTATTCAATGCCATACGCTGAACGTTAAGCCGCTTCTTCGGGTAGCGGTGCCAATTCGCTGATGTTGTCATAACTGACTTTGACCGGGTCCATTAGCCCATCCTTGCCTGGCTTGAAGATATAAAGCGCACCGGTCGTCGCGGTCGCAAACTCCGGGTGCGGCACCTTGTGCCGCGTTCCCACATTCGTCACGACCTCAAACGGCACAAAAGGGCTCTCTTTGAGGTGATCAAGGACGATGGTGTAGTGCATAGTCATTCCCTTCTATGCACATTTTCGGCAAGCTAGTATCGCGGGTCAAGAGCAATATGTTACGGCACGTGTCAGTTCACGATGAAGCCCTTGACCAGATGCTCGTCACAGTTCACATCAATCGCTCGGATTCTTGATAGCTTGGGTGAGAGCGGCGGCAATCAAGCCCGACGGCACCGCGACGATGCCTAGTCCCAAGATAAGAATGATCGATGTAAAGACTCTGCCGCCAACCGTGGTCGGGTAGATGTCTCCGTAGCCAACGGTTGTAAGCGTGATGATCGCCCACCACAGTGAATCAAAAACCGAGGAAAAGTGATCGGGTTGCGCATCGCGTTCAAAATAATAGATGCCCACCGCAGACAGATAGATCAGGATCAACATCGTAGAGAGAAACACAGTGAGCTCCGCACGGATGGAGTAGAAAGCGATGGAGTATCGCTTCACCGCTTGGGAGTACCGTGCCAATTTCAGAAGCCGGAATAGGCGTAATAGCCGCAGAGAACGAATGACACGGAGGTCGATGCCAAGGGCGAGATAAGAAGGGACGATCGCGGCAAGATCGACCAGGCCCCAGAATCCCACACAGTACTTCCAGCGAGGTGTAGCCACGTAGGCGCGCAAGAGGTACTCGATCGTAAATAAGGCGACAACAATGTATTCAAGGTAGTGAAGAGTGCGCTGAGTCTTTTGGCTAAGGCCGGGCAGTGTTTCGATCGAAAAAGTGACAATGGATAGTAGAATCAGTGCCTGCACCGACCAGTCGAAGACGCGGCCACCGCGTGTATCAGTCCTTTCGATAATCTGCTTGAGCCGGGACCAATTCATCTGCTTGACCAACTCTTTAGAAGATTGAGTCATGCTTGCTCAGCCCGTGTGCCTCGGCGGTGTTGACTTGCACAAGCTGCTGCTTCTCCTGCTCGCGGAGCTTCTCGGCCTGCTCGGGGTCGACGTAGTCCGAGTGACATGAAGGCGCTTCTTCGCCACTTCCGGGGGCGACCTTCTTCTTTTTCTTCGCCGCGAGCTTGTGGATCTCTTCGGGCGAGAGGTGGCCGCGCTGCTTGAGGATGGCTTGTTGTTCTTCGGTCAGCGCGGCGGACTTCACGGTCTTGCCGCGTTCGAATCCCTCGGCCTTGCCCGACGCCCAGTCCTGGATCTCTTTGCTGATCCGCACGCTGCACCAGTCGTGGCCGCACATGGCGCAGAAGTCGGTATCGACATCGAGGTCTTCATCGTGGTACGCGCGGGCGGTGTCGGTGTCGAACGCGAGCTCGAAATGCTTCTCCCAGTTCAACGCGGCGCGGGCTTTGGTCAGTTGGTCGTCCCAGTCGCGCGTGCCGGGGATGCCGAGCGCGACGTCGGCGGCGTGGGCCGCGATCTTGTACGCGACGCAACCTTCCTTCACGTCGTTCTTTTTGGGCAGGCCCAGGTGTTCCTTCGGCGTGACGTAGCAGAGCATGGATGCGCCGTGGTACGCGGCGTTGGTCGCGCCGATGCAGCTGGTGATGTGGTCGTAGCCGGGGAAGACGTCGGTGACCAGCGGCCCAAGGACGTAGAACGGCGCGCCGTGGCAGAGGGCGCGCTGCGCTTTCATGTTGAACTCGATCTGGTCGAGCGGGACGTGGCCCGGCCCCTCGACCATGACCTGCACGCCGCAGCGCCAGGCACGTTCGGTGAGGTTGGCGATCTCGACGAGCTCGGCGAGTTGGAGCTCGTCGGTCGCGTCGGCAAGGCCACCCGGTCGGCAGCCGTCGCCGATCGAGAAGGTGACGTCGTACTCGCGCATGACGGCGCAGATGTCTTCCCACGCGGTGTTGAACGGGTTTTCCCGGCCGTGGTGGATCATCCACTTGGCGAGCAGCGACCCGCCGCGCGACACCAGGCCGATGAGCCGGTTCTTCGCGAGCTTGACGTGGTCCTTGAGGATGCCGGCGTGGATGGTGAAGTAGCTGACGCCTTGCTCGGCCTGCTTGTTGACCGTGTCCATGATGATGTCGTAGTCCAGGTCCTCGATCTTGCGCCCGATGATCATCGAGTAGATCGGGACGGTGCCGATGGGCACGGTGGCGTTGCGGCAGATGGCGTCGCGCGTCGCGTCGAGGTCCCCGCCGGTGGAGAGGTCCATGACCGTGTCGGCCTGCCACTGCTCGGCCCACTTGAGCTTCTCGACTTCTTCGTCCGTGCTCGACGAGACGGGCGAGGCGCCCATGTTCGCGTTGATTTTTGTTTTCGACGCCCGGCCGATGCACATCGGGTCCAGGTTGTAGCCCAGCGCGACCTTGTTGGCGGGGATGACCATCCGGCCGGCGGCGATTTCGTCGCGCACCTGCTCGGGGCTGAGGTGTGCTTCGCGCTCGGCGACGCGTTTCATTTGGGGGGTGATGATGCCGAGGCGGGCGGACTCGAGTTGGGTGGAGGGCTCGAAGCTATGCGGGTAAACGACATCACGCTTCGATCCATCAGCCTGCTTGAAACTGATTAGTTTTTTGAATCCTGTGACTTTCCACCGAGGCGATAGATCGGTGTATTCTTCGGTCATCCAGCCTTCTGGCAAAAAGTCCCACGCGGTCTTGTTTGACAGCGGCGGCATGCCGGGCGTATCGGGCGAGCTGAAGGTGCGGGCGCCGCGCGCACCGGGCAGGATCGTCGGCGTGTTCGCGAAACTTCCGGGCGTGGTGGTGTTGGGTTCGAGGCCGGGGTTGGCGCCGACGGCGGGGAGGGTGTAGGCGTTGGCGTGGGGGGTGGTCATCGGGCGGTGTCCTTCCGCTTGAGGGTGTCAAGTCGGGGAGGCGTTCGCCCATGTCCGGTTGTGCGTGCGAAGCCGCGAGCGGCTGTGCCGGATGGGGCTCGCCTCCCTACGCGACTCGCCGGCAACGCGTTGCGTCGGCTGGTCGATCAGGTTCCAAGGGACTGTCTCAGCCGCGTCCGCGCGGCACCCCTGGCGAGTGGTATTAGGATAGGCGCCTGCGGTGGTCGATGCAATCGCCTGGTGGTGCGGCGTTATGCTGGTGCGATGGCCGACTTGTTTGGCGAAGACGGGGCGCAGGAAACGATCGTCGAGGTCCGCCCGACGCAGCGCGACGCGAACCGCGCGACGATCCGCGTGGGCGTGGCGGGCGCGAAAACGAAGCCGCGCGTGGTGGCGACGCTCAACAGCAGGTCGATCGCGGACCTGGACCTGCGCGTCGGACAGGCGTGGACCGACGCGCTGGCCCGGCGGGTCGAGGCGGGCGTGGGCTACGACAAGGCGATGCGCGCGGCGATGAGCCGGCTGGGCCGGCGGTCGATGAGCGGCTGGATGCTGCGCGACAAGCTCAAGACGCTCGGGCACGCGTCGGCGGTGATCGACGCGGTGCTCGAGCGGCTTGCGGAGTTGGACCTGCTGGACGACGAGAAGTTCGGCCGGGCGCTGGTGCGCGACGTCATGGCGCGCAAGCCCGCGGGCCCGGCGCTGCTGAAGCAGAAGCTCTATCAGAAAGGCATCCGCGGGTCGCTGGCGGACAGGCTCATCGCGGAGGCGACGGCGGACGGCGACGAACAGCGTGACGCGGCGATCGCGTTCGCCCGGAAGAAGGCCGCCTCGATGGCGAACCTCGACCGGGTCGTGCGTGAACGCCGGCTGTACGGCCAGCTCGCCCGCCGGGGCTTTGGGCCCGACACGATCCGCGCGGCGATGGACGCGGTGAAGCGCGGAGATTGATTAGAATCACGCCATGCACGACGCATCCATCTCAACGACCAATAGCCGGCGGCCTACGGACGCCGGACAGAGCAAGCCGCTGTCGACTCGTCCGGCGTCCGGTAGGCCGCGGCGCTTTGTCATGCCGTTGTTGATGTTGTGTCTGGTCGCGTTGTTGTCGTTGGGCTGCGTCGAGCGTCGGCTGATCATCACGTCTGAGCCGCCTGGCGCGCTGGTTTACCTAAACGACAGGGAGCAGGGGCGCACGCCGTTGGAGGTGCCGTTCACGTGGTACGGGGTGTACGACGTGCGGCTCGAGCGCGAGGGCTACACGACGCTGCTGACCCAGCGCGAGGCGGAGCGGCCGTGGTGGGAAGCGCCGGGCCCGGACCTGTTCGCCGAGGCGATCCCCGACAAGCGTGTCGAGATCAGGTGGCACTTGGAAATGCAGCAGGCGACGCCCGCCGACGAGACGGACCCGCTTGACATCATCGGTCACGCGCGGCAACTGCGCGCCAAGAACCTGCGCGACGAGTAATCGAGGCGGGTAGGCGGAGCGCGATGACGATCACCCCGGTGCACCTGGATTTGAAGCGTGACGAGGCGTTAACCGTTCGCTGGTCCGACGGGCGGGTGTCGGTGTACCCGGTGTCGTACCTGCGTCGGATGTCGCCCTCGGCGGACGCGATCGAGACGCGCGAGCGGCTGGCTCAGAACCCGCTGACGGTGCTGCCGGCGTCGGGCGCTGCCGGCCCGCTGCGTGCCGAGCGGATCGAGCCGGTCGGGCGTTACGCGGTGCGCATCGTGTTCTCCGACGGCCACCACACGGGGCTGTACACGTGGGCGTACCTGCGTGAGATCGATCCGGGGTCCGCCGCCGACGCGTCTTCGTGAGCGATCTGTTATCCACATCAGCTATGTCTTTGATGTGAATTGTGTTAGGGCGATGACCCGCCTGACGATGTTTTGGTTTAATGAGTTTCGTCAGCGTTTTGTTGCTTTAGTGTCAGGGGTGTGGCCGATAATAAGCGTGTTTCATTCCCAGAAAAACCCCAAACAACCGCCCGGCGTTCGATAAGTTCGGGCGGCGGGCTCGAACTGGGTAAGCCTAGGTTCTTTAAGTCTTTAAGTGGGGTCATCCGATTTCTTTTTCACCGAGACAGGTTTGGTCGGATCGATAGAAGATTCGGCCGGGGAGCCGAGGGCGGCCCGGGGGCGGGCCGTTCGAGGCGTGGCGGGGCGAGGCTCCACGAGGCCGGCGTGTGTCGGCCGGGCCCGGACCGCCTGGACCGAAGACCCGGATGGGCCGGGTCGCTGCATCTTTCCAAGGAGACGCATGATGCCACGTAAGATGACCAAGGCACTGTTGGCCGGCGCGCTGTTGTCCGGCGTGACCGGCCACGCCACGGCCGGGGACGGCGAGCTGGAGCAGCTGCGCGCCGAGATGGCGCAGATGCGGGCCGAGTTGGCCCAGCTGCGTGCCCAGCAAGAGGGCGACTGGATGACCAGCGCCCGACGGGCCGAGATCGAGGGCCTGATCGCCGACGCCTTCGCCGACGCCAATCAACGCGCCAGCCTGCTGCAGGAAGGCGCGCTCGCGGGCATCGACGACAAGGGCAAGATCTTCCTGATGTCGTCCGACGGCACGTTCAATATCAACTTCAACGGCCAGGTCCAGTTCCGATACATCTGGAACTCCCTGGACACCGACAACACCTCCGGCACGCGCACCAGCGAGTCGCTGTCCGGTTTCCAGGCCCGCCGCATGAAGTTCGGCATGCGGGGCAAGGTCGGCGACGGCTGGGGGTTCAAGTACGTCTTCGCCACCATGCGCGGCACCGGGCCCGGCGGGGGAACCGCCTTCTCCGAAGACGTCTACATCACCAAGGACCTCGGCGACGGCTGGGAGATCCTCGTCGGCACCAACAAGCTTCCGTTCGCCCGGCAGGAGATCATCAGCTCGACCCGGCAGGTCGGCATCGACCGCGGCCTCGCCACCGAGTTCTTCACCCTCAACCGCTCGGACCAGGTCGCGATCAGCCACGAGGCCGGCGACTGGCAGTACGTCCTCGCGCTGTCGGATGGCGGCAACGCGGACTTCACCGAGTTCACCGCGGACGCCTCCACCGACTTCGCCCTCACCGGGCGCGTCGATTGGATGGCCATGGGCGAGGACTGGGGCGAGAACAAGCACGAGTTCGGCGGGGTGGACCAGGACCACCTGTTCATCGGCGCGGCGGTGCATTACGAAGTCGCCGAGGGCAGCGCCGGCGGCCTGCCCGAGGACGGGCTGGCGTGGACCGTCGACGCGGTCTACAAGACCGGGCCGCTGGGCCTGAGCGCCGCGTTCTTCGGCAACCACACGGACAACGGGCCGACGCCGGACACCGACCAGTACGGCCTGTATGTCCAGGGCGACGTCGCCGTGGGCAACGGCTGGGACGTCTTCGGCCGGTGGGAGTGGATCGACGACGACGGCGTCGCGGGCGCTGGCACCGACGAGCTGCAGGCCGTGACCGTGGGCGTGAACCACCACTTCAACGCGAAAGTCAAGTTCACCGCCGACGTCGTCTGGGTCTATGCCGGCGACAACCCGACGTCCGACGGCAACTTCATCAACGGCGGCGAATTGGGCAGCGGGCTGGGCCTGACCAGCACGGCCTTCACCGCCGCCGACGACCACGACGACCAGATCGCCTTGCGGCTGCAGCTGCAGCTGTTGTTCTGAGCGCCGAATACGCGTAAGCGTGAAGACATGATTTGAAAAGGCGCGTGGCCCGGCCGCGCGTCTTTTTTAACATGCAAGGGAAGCTTGAAATAGCCGGCGGACTACGGACGCCGGACACGAGAACAGGCCTTTTCTTGCGACAAGCGACTGCTTACGTGTCCGGGGCCCGTAGGTCCCCGGCTAGATTCTTTCAATATGTGCGCACGCAAGCGGGTGCTGCGGCAAGGGCCCGAGCCTCTCGGCATGCTGGTTTTCGAGGATTCTGCACAGAGTGTGAATTGTGTTAGGGACATAAGTCGGCCGCCTCAAGCGGGCGTCGGCGTGATATTCTTCGAACAGCCCGTGACGCACGGGCGTTCAGGCCCCACCGCTGCACCCGCCGAGGCCACCCATGACCACCCTCACCCCGCGGCGTTCGAGGAACTCGCAAGTGAACACCGACACGAGCATCCTCCTGGTCGAGGACGAGCAGGACCTGCTCGAGCTGTTGCGTTACAACCTGTCGCGTGAGGGCTTCCAGGTCGAGACGGCGACGACGGGGGAGGCGGGGCTTAAGAAAGCACGCGAGATGGGCAAGCAGCTGGACCTGGTGCTGCTGGACCTCATGCTGCCGGGCATGGACGGGCTGGAGGTCTGCCGAACGCTCAAGGGCCGGGACCTGACCCAGGACGTGCCGGTGATCATGCTCACGGCCAAGGGCGAGGAGTCGGACATCGTCCGCGGGCTGGAGTACGGGGCCGACGACTACATCACCAAGCCGTTCAGCCCGCGGGTGCTCATGGCGCGGATCGCGGCGGTGCTGCGTCGGCGGGAGGGGGCGGGCAAAGCGTCGGACGGCTCGGTCATCGAGATCGGCGCCGTGCAGATCGACACCGACCGGCACGAGGTGCTGGTCAAGGGCGAGCCCGCGACGCTGACCGCGACGGAGTTCAAGCTGCTGTCGCTGCTGGCGAGCAAGGCCGGGCGGGTGTTCACGCGCCAGCAGATCATCGAGTCGATCCACGAGGGCTACGCCGCGGTGACCGACCGCAGCGTGGACGTCCAGGTCGTGTCGCTCCGCCGAAAGCTCGGCGAGGCGGGGCGGAACATCGAGACCGTCCGCGGCGTCGGCTACCGGTTCCGGGATTGAACGAATCGCCTTGTTGTCAAACACCTTGTTGGTTGGCAAACAAAATTGGCAAACAAAAATTGGTAAACAAAAACCGCCGACTTGCGTCGGCGGTCTTGCGCATCGCGGTCCTTCGTCGATGCGTCGGTTGCTTGTCGGGTTGTCAGCGGGCGGTCAGTTGACCAGCGTGACCTCGCCCGTCTGCAGCGAGTAGACGGCGCCGACGATCTTGATCTTGCCTTGCTTCTCGAGGTCGGCGAGCACCTTGCTGCGCTGGCGCAGGTCGCTGACGGTCTGCTTGACGTTGGCCTCGATGACCTTGTTGACGAACGCGCCGTTCTTCGAGGTGCGCTGGCCGTCGTGGCCGGGTACGGCGTTGACCGCGGGCTTGAGCTCGCCCAGCAGCGACGTGAGGTTGCCGAGCTTGACGTCGTCGATCGAGCCCTTGATCGCGCCGCAGCCCTCGTGGCCCAGCACCATCACGAGCTTGGAGCCGGCGGCGGCGGTGGCGAACTCCATCGAGCCGAGCTGGTCGGTGTTCTCGAAGTTGCCCGCGACCCGCCCGACGAAGATGTCGCCGATGCCCTGGTCGAAGACGACCTCGACCGGCACGCGCGAATCGACGCACGACAGCACGTACGCCAAGGGGTACTGGCCCTGGGTCGCGGCCTTGCGGCTGTTCTTGATGTCGATCGCGGTGCGCTCGCCGGCGACGTACCGGGCGTTGCCCGCCATCAACTGCTTGAGCACGCTGTCGGGCGTCGCGTCGGATTGCTGGGCGGGCGTGGTGGGCAGCTCGAAGGTCGCGGTGGTCGCCTTGGTGGACGAGCAGCCGCAGCCGCTGGCGCAGGCCGATTTCGAGGTCGCGTGGCAGCCGGTCAACGCCGCGGCGCCGCCGATCATGAGGGTCGTTGCGAGGATGCGTAGCCGTTTCATCGGGGGTCTCCTTGAAAGAGGTTGGTCTTCATACGAATAACTTTTCGCGAATGTTATTCCGCACGACGGCGGAGTCAAGCCGGCGTTACGGCTTTTTTTGCTGCCCCCCAAGGCCCTTGCCTGCGCCCGTTTCGGCGGCCGGCGGGGGCGGGGTTTTTCGTGGATTCCTAACGCGGCGGGCTGGCCGCCGGGCCCCCTTGTCGGTGAGCCGCACTAAGATGCCCGCCCCGATGCCGCTGGCCCTGAACAACCCGATCCTGGCCGACGCGCTCGGTATGGCGCTGGGCCTGGCCCTGGCCGCCGTGTTGACGCTGGTCGTCTTCCAGGCCCTGATCATCCGCCGGTACCGCAAGTGGCTCACGCAGGTCGGCGACGGGGCGACGCGGCTGGCCAAGGGCGACTTCACCCGGCCGATCCGCGCGACAGGCCCGCCGCCGGTCGCCGCGCTCGCCGACACGCTCAATCAGATGGCCCAGCAGCTGGACGACCGGCTGTCGGAGGTGGTGCGCCAACGCAACGAGCTGGGCACGATCCTCTCGTCGATGGACGAGGGCGTGCTCGCGGTGGACTCGGAGCTGCGGGTGATCAGCCTCAACCGATCGGCGGCGACGCTCTTGCAGCTGGACCCTGCGCGGACGATCGACCGGCCGATCGACCAGGCGCTCAGCGACCCGGAGCTGCGCGGCTACGTCCGCACGCCGTTGGAGACCGGCCGGGGGATGCAGGGCGAGGTGACGCTGGTGCGCAGGCAGGACCCGTCCAACCGCCCGATCTGGGTCAGCAAGGCGCTGCAACGCGACGCCGACGCGGCATCGACCGCCGAAGGCCAGTCGCCGGCCGAGGACCGCCGGATCATCGAGGCGACTAGCGCGATCCTGCGCGACGCGGCGGGCCGGCGGATGGGCGCGGTGCTGGTGCTGCACGACGTATCGGAGCTGCGCCGGCTCGAGTCGATCCGGCAGGACTTCGTCGCCAACGTCAGCCACGAGATCCGCACGCCGATCAGCGCGATCAAGGCCGCCGCCGAGACGCTGTTCGACGACCTGGACTACGTGCCCGAGCAGCCGACGGACCCGCAGATGCTGCGCAACTTCCTGGGCATCATCACGCGCCAGGCCGAGCGGCTGCACGCGATCGTCGAGGACTTGCTGGCGCTCGCGCGGATCGAGCAGGGCAAGCGTGAAGACGCGATCGAGCTCGAGCCCGGCCCGCTGTCGCCGGTGATCGCCGCGGCGGTCGAGACCTGCCAGGCCAAGGCCGACGCGAAGGGGATCTCGGTGCGTGTGCGCTGCGAGACGGGGCTGATGGCGATGATGAACCGGACGATGATCGAGCAGGCGATCATCAACCTGATCGACAACGCGTTGAAGTACAGCCCGGAAGGGCGGAAGGTCGAGGTCCTGGCCGGGAGCGATTCGAGCGAGGCGACGGTCAAGGTCATCGACCAGGGCCGGGGCATCGAGCCGGTGCACCTGCCTCGGTTGTTCGAGCGGTTCTACCGCACCGACCGGGCGCGCAGCCGGCAGCTGGGCGGGACGGGGCTGGGCCTGTCGATCGTCAAGCACATCGCCGAGGCGCACGGCGGGCGCGTGAGCGTCGAGAGCATGCCGGGCAAGGGCAGCACGTTCACGCTGTCGATCCCGAGCCCGGATTGAGCGCGGCGGTTCGCTGAATCGGCAATGCATTACAATGGGTGGACCTCGATCGATCGGGCAACACCCATGAAAAGCACGTCTGCATACACAAACGTCGCCAATCAACTCGGCGCTGTCCTGTTGCTGTTGGCCTGCGTCGCCGCGCTCACCGCCTGCAAGACCGCGACGCCGGTGAAGCAGGTGCTCTACGTCACGTGCAACCAGGGCCAGCACGTGCTGACGTACGCGGTCGACAACGAGACGGGCAGGCTGACCCAGGTGCAGTCGCTGGAGTTGCCCGGCCGGGGCGGCCCGCTGGCGTTGTCGCCGGACGACCGGACCCTGTACGCCGCGCTGGGCAACCCGCCGCGCCTGCTGCCGATGCCGCGCGACACTACGACCGGCGAGCTGAGCATGCTCGAGCCCACGGCGGTGCCCGCCCACCCGACTTACCTCGACATCGACGCGACGGGCAACTACGCCATCACCGCGTCCTACGGCGCGGGCGAAGTCCACACCTTCGCGATCAACGCCGACCGCACTGTCGCCGAGGGGCCGGTCCAAACCACCAAGACCCAGCGGACCGCGCACGCCAGCCTGATCGACCCGTCCAACCGCTTTGTCTACATCCCCCACACCGTGCCCAACGCGATCTACCAGTTCCGCTTCGATCAAGCCACCGGCAGGCTCTCGCCCAACCAGCCGATCGTCGTCAAAGGCGCCGGCTCGGACAACGACCCGCAGGGCCCGCGGCACTACACCTACCACCCCACGCTCGGCGTCGTCTACGTCGTCAACGAACTGGACAGCTCCGTCAGCGCCTACGCGTGGGACAAACAGACCGGCCGACTCCAACGGTTCCAGTCGCTGTCCACGCTGCCTGAGCGGTGGGAAGCCCGCAACACCTGCGCCGACATCCACGTCACGCCCGACGGCAAGTTCCTGTACGCCAGCAACCGCGGCCACGACTCGATCGCGGCGTACCGGCTGGACGAGGACGGTCACATGTCGCTGATCGACTGGTTCCCGACCGAGGCGGTGCCGCGCGAGTTCGCGATCGACTTGAACGGCCGGTACCTCTACGCCGCGGGCCTGCGGTCGAACAAGCTCGCCGCGTTTTCGATCGACCCGTTGACCGGCCGGCTGGACCGCATCGGCACGTACGACACGCCCGAGGGCCCGATCTGGGTCGAGCCCGCGAAGGTGGATTGAGACACTTTTCAGAGCACGACGCGTGAGCGAGTGAGACGCGTCGGATTGGGTCATGTCACTCGCTCACGCGTCGTGCTCTGATCGTTTTTGTGACGGATGCAACGGCATGCCCGCACTGTTTGACGGCACCGAGTTCGAGCGCCCCGTGACCTGCCCGGCCTGCGGCACAGCGCGTGACGCCTGCGCGTGCCCGCGCGACGCCGAGGGCAACCTCTGCACGCCCGCCGATCAGGACGCGCGTGTCCGGCGGGAAAAACGACGGGGCAAGTGGGTCACCGTCGTCACCGGCCTCGACCCGCACGCGACCGACCTGAAACAGCTCGCCAGGCAGCTCAAATCCACCTGCTCGGCCGGCGGGTCGGCGACGGGCGACGGCGTCGAGGTCCAGGGCGACCACCGCGACAAGGTCGTCGACCTGCTCAAACAGATGGGCTACCCGGCGAAACCGGCGGGGGGTTGAGGCGAACGCGACAGCACAAGCGCAGGAAAGCCACTGAACAGAAAACGCCCGCGCTTGGGAGCGTGGGCCAACACGAGATTTTCTGCGCTCCTGTTTTTCTGCGGTGCCGCGTTTCTATACGATGCACGCCCAGGCAATCACCGACGAGGACTACACCATGCCCGCCTTCCTGCACACCGTCCACTTCTGGCTCAAAGACGACCTGACCGACGATGAGAAGCACGACGTGCTCGAGGGGATCCGCAAGCTGGCGGAGAGCCCGAACGTCGCGCGGATGAGCGTGCGTGTCCCGGCCGGCACGCCGCGCGAGGTCGTGGACAACAGCTACGACTTCCAGCTGGTGTGCGAGTTCGACAGCCAGGAGTTGCACGACGCGTACCAGTCGCCCGACGACGCGGTCCACCAGTCGTTCGTCCAGAACTACAAGGACAAGTGGATGAAGGTGTTGATCTACGACTCGGTGCGGGCGTGATGTGGGGGCCGGGGCGATCGGGGCAGCAGGTATTCACGCGGTGATCCGATGTAAACTCCGCGGTTATGCCTGCCCACTGCTCGGCCTGCGGGGCCGACATCCCGGCGTCCGCAACGACGTGCCCGAGCTGCGGGCTCGCGTTGCCCCTAGACGCGACGACCGTCGCCCGACCCCGCATCGTCACGCCACGGCCCGACCCCCACGCCTCGCCCCACGGCCGGTTCGTGCCCGGCACGGTGTTGGCCGACCGCTACCGGATCGTCGCGCTGCTGGGGCGTGGCGGGATGGGCGAGGTCTACCGGGCCGACGACCTCACGCTCGGCGAGCCGGTCGCGCTCAAGTTCATGTCCGCGCTCGGCTCGGACGACAAACGCCTGGCGATGTTCCGCGAGGAAGCCCGGCTGTCGCGGCAACTCGCGCACCCGCACATCTGCCGGGTCTACGACATCGGCGAGATCGACGGGATGCACTACCTGTCGATGGCGTATATCGACGGGGAGAACCTGCGGGGCCTATTCAAACGCGTCGGGCGGCTGTCGAGCGACAAGGCGTTGCAACTCGCCGTGCAGTTGTGTTCGGCGCTCGCCGCGGCGCACGACAAGGGTGTGCTGCACCGCGACCTCAAGCCGGCGAACATCATGATCGACGGCCGGGGCGACGCGCACATCGCCGACTTCGGCGTCGCCGCGGTGATCGGTCAGACCGACGCGCCCAAGATCGTCGGCACGCCCGCTTACATGGCGCCCGAGCAGCGCGAGCGCGGCGAGGCATCGGTCCAGTCCGACCTCTACGCGCTCGGGCTGATCCTGTTCGAGCTGTTCACCGGCCGGAGCAAGGTCGGTACAACGAACGCCCCCGACTCGGTAGACACGCTCGACGCGCTCTCGGACACGGACCCGGCCATCGAGCGCGTCATTTTGCAATGCCTGGCCGACCACCCCAGCCAGCGGCCGCACTCGGCGGACGAGCTCGCCGAGGCGTTGCGCGAGAAAGGCACCGCGACGTCCAAGGCGGCAAAGGTTGCCGATTGGGCCGTCGTCCGTTGGGATCGCAAGGCATCTTGGTGGCGCGGCGTAATCCTGGTTGTCGGCTTGGTGTTGGCTCTCGTCGCCGGCGTGATGTTCCGCTACTCGAAGGTGTTCGGGCCGATGAACGCGGCGTCTTACCCGTATCAGGCTTACGCGCAGGGCGCCATCGCGCTGGTCGGGCTTTCGTTTTTGTGTGTTGTGGTCGGCGTGTCTCGCCGGCCCCTGCTCCGCGCGCTTTCGCGATTGAATATCGGGTTGGCATTATTCTCGGCCGTACTCGCCGGGTTCACCGTCATCGGCGCGGGGCCTTACTGGGACGAGGCGATGGCCATGGTCGTTTCGCTTTGGCTGGTCGGCGTGGTACTGGGCAACTCGCTGACCGTGATCGTCGTCTTGCTGCTGCCCGCCGCCGCTCCGCCGGGCCCTGTGTGCCCCAACTGCAAGTACTCGCTGGTCGGCGTGCGCGAGCACCGCTGCCCCGAGTGCGGCCGGCCGTTCACGCTGCGCGAGCTGGGCATCCGCCAATCAGACCTGAGCCCGATGCCGAAGGGTCGCGTTTGACGCGGCGCGCGTTTTGCATACGTTGTTGCCATGCTTGAAGACGCTTACGTCGTTGCATTGATCTCGATCATCAGCAGTGCCCTGACCGTCGCCGTGGCCGCCTGGGTGGCGATGCTCGTGGCCGAGCGGCTCTTAACAAAGCGCGTCGCGGACGGGAAGGTGAACTGGAAGCGCATGCGTCGGCCGGTGGTGTTGACCGCGTCGGCGCTGGCGTGCTACTTCGTGCTGCTCGGGACCGACGGCGGGATCAGCAAGAGCAGCATCGCCATCCTCTCGCACGCGATGTCGATCGTCGCGATTGTCGGCATCGGCTGGCTGGTCCTGATGGTCACCGACGCGGCGGGCGAGGCGTTCGCCGCCGAGTGGGACATCAGCAAGCAGGACAACCGCAAAGAGCGGGCGATGCTCACCAAGTTCCGCGTGATGCGGCGGGTGTGGATCGGCATCGTGAGCGTCTGCACCGTCGGCGCGGTGTTGATGACCTTCCCGTCGATCCGCTCGCTCGGGGCGGGGATGCTCGCCTCGGCCGGCGTCGCGGGCATCGTGCTGGGCATCGCGCTTCGCCCGACGCTCGAGACGCTGCTCGCGTCGGTCCAGGTCGCGCTGACCGAGCCGATCTCGATCGACGACGTCGTCATTGTCGAGGGCGAGTGGGGCCGGATCGAGGAGATCCGCCCGACGTACGTCGTCGTCCGCATCTGGGACGACCGCCGGCTGATCGTGCCGCTGACCCACTTCATCCACCAGCCGTTCCAGAACTGGACGCGGACGCGTGCGGACATCACCGGCGTGGTCACGGTCAAGGTCGATTACCGCACGCCCGTCGAGCAGGTCCGCAAGAAGGTCGGCGAGCTGGTCGAGGGCGATGAGAACTACGACGGGCGGTTCTGGAACGTGCAGATCACCGACGCGGACGACCGGGCGATGACCCTGCGTGTGCTCTGCACCGCGGCCGACGCGTCGCGGGCGTGGAACCTGCGTTGCGCGGTGCGCGAGCGGTTGATTACCTGGCTGCAGCAGGCTTACCCCGAGTCGCTGCCGCGGCTGCGGGCGTCGGTGGACCACCCGCTCGATAGCGGAAAATCCGGGCAATAGCCCCCATCGCGAGATGGGGGGTCAAGCGATTGTCGAACCCCCATCTCGCGATGGGGGCTATCCAGAACCATTGAGTCCTTGGGAACAGTTCGACCGACGCCGGGGTTGAACTAATCCGGTGCCCGTGCCATACAATTGAGCGTTGGAGCCACGCTATGAACCATACGACACACTCCCTGGGAGCCTTGGTGATGCTGCTGAGCTTTGCCGGATTCGCGTGTTCGAGGACCGATACGAACCCCGCCGAGGTGCCCGCCCCGAAGAACGACGAGGCGTTGGTCGAGCGGGAAGCCCCGGCGTCGCAGCAGGACCCGGCCGAGGCCGCGCCGCAGACCAAGCAGATCGTTCTCGCCGGCGGGTGCTTCTGGTGCGTCGAGGCGGTGTACGAAGAGCTCGACGGCGTGCTCGACGTCGAGTCGGGCTACGCGGGCGGCGACGCGGCGACGGCGAACTACAACGCCGTGAAGACCGGCCGGACCAAGCACGCCGAGGTCGCACGCATCACCTACGACCCCAGCAAGATCACGCTCGGCACGATCTACCGCGTCTTCTTCTCCACCGCCCACGACCCGACGACGCTCAACCGCCAGGGCTTCGACGTCGGCCCGCAGTACCGCTCGGCGATCTTCTACGCGACGCCCGAGCAGAAAAAGATCGCCGAGGACTACATCAAACAGCTCGACGCCGAGGGCATCTATCAGAGCCCGATCGTGACCACGCTCGAGCCGTTGGAGAAGTTCTACCCCGCCGAGGACTACCACCAGGACTACGCCCGTCGCAACCCCAACGACGGCTACATCAACAACGTCTCGACGCCAAAGGTCAAAAAGACCAAGCAGGCGTTCCCCGAGTTATTAAAAGACAAAGACTGACCTGGCCCCCTCAAGCCCTCGGCGTGCCTGCTTTGAGGCACGCCGCGGGATCAGCGCGGCACGCCACATCCAATACGCGACGACCCGTCAATCGTCCTTCACCATCCGCCGCTGGTGCGTCCGGATCGTTTCGATGACGCCGTGCGGGTTGGCGAAGCCCCGGGCGACGATCTCCATGTCGTCCTGACCGGCGGAGCTGATCGCGATCGTCCCGGCGCCGACGAGGCGCTGGACCAAATCCTGCTGCACCTGGATGTTGCGGATGTCGTCGTGCTGGACCTCGGACGATCGGCGGTTGATCACGCCGCGGGCCCAGACGCTGCGCTGGGTCGTGATGGTCAGCGACTCGAACCGGCTGAGCACGAAACGCCCGGCAAGCACGAGCGCGGCGGCAACGGTGACCAACGCCGAGAACGCGACCAGCACGGCGAACACGATCCCCTGCGAGGTCTCGCCGACGAACATGATCAACCCGGTCAAACCGGCGAGGATCAGCCCGGCCAGCACCAGCGTCTGCACCGGCCGCTCGCGGAAGGCGGCGGGGTTGACCGTCAGCACGGTCTGCTCGGCCGCTTGAGCGCCGGACCGGTCCGCCGGGACCAGGCCCGCCTCGCCGCCGTCCACCATCAGCCGGCCCGCGGGGACCTCGGCGAGATAGGGCTTGGCGCACGCCCTGCACAGCGCCGGCTTGCCCAGCGACTCCAACCCGACGCTCGTCGTCTCGCCGCAATGCGGGCACTGGTAAGTGAAATCGGCCATGGCAAGACGATACCGCGCCGGGTGGGCGCGGTCACGGATGGTGCGCGACGCCGGCCAAGGTATGATCCGCGTATGAACCGATCGCCCGCCCTTTCTCGTCATTGCCTGTTCGCGTTGCTGTGGCTGTGTGTGTTGCCGCTGTTGGGTTGCAAGTCGCAGGCCGCGTCGGTCGATCCCGCGACGCTGCCGGACGAGCCGGTGACGATGAACCTCTGGCCGGGCGACCCGCCCGGCGAGGCGACGCACGAGGGCGAGCTGCCCGAGACGCGGACGACCGACCGCGGGCACCTGCAGTTCGTCCACGTCCCGACGCTCGAGGTCTTCCACGCCAAGGGCGAGGACCGCACCGGCGCCGCGGTGGTGATTTGCCCGGGCGGGGGCTACGGCATCCTCGCGATCGGCCACGAGGGCACGCGGGTCGCGCAATGGCTCAACGCCTACGGCGTCACCGCCGTCATCCTGCGCTACCGCCACAAGCCTTACCGACACCCGGTCCCGATGCACGACGTGCAGCGCGCGATGCAGACCGTGCGTGCCAACGCGGACGCGTGGGCGCTCGACCCGCAGCGCATCGGCGTGCTCGGCTTCTCGGCCGGCGGCCACCTCGCCTCCACCGCGACGGTCCACCACGCCCAGGCAAACCCCGACAGCGACGACCCGGTCGAGCGCGTGTCCAGCCGGCCCGACTTCGCCGTGCTCGTCTACCCGGTCATCTCAATGCGCCCGGGCGTCACGCACGGCGGGTCGCGACACAACCTGCTCGGGCCGGAGCCGGACGGTCAGCTCGTCGCCCTGATGAGCAACGACGAACAGGTCGACAAGACAACCCCGCCGACGCTGCTGGTCCACTCGAAAGACGACCGGGCGGTGAAGATCGAAAACAGCGAACGCTTCCTCGCGGCGCTGAAGCAAAACGGTATCGAAGGCGAGCTGATCACGTTCGAGACCGGCGGGCACGGCTACGGCCTGGGCCGGGGCAACGGCCACGAGACCGACGCCTGGCCGGGGCGGTGCATCGAGTGGTTCGAGACCATCGGCGTGATGAAGCAGGCCAACCGATGTGACGCTCGATGACGCCTGACCCGCTCACCATCCTCGTCACCGGCTTCGAGCCCTTCGCCGCCAGCACACTGAACCCGTCACAGGTAGTCGTCGAATCGCTGGCGGACGGCGGCGCGTTCGACGCCGGGGGATCGCGACTGCACACCGCGCTGCTGCCGGTCGATACCGCGCGCGTCGTGGGCGAGGTCGATCGGCTGTGGCGCGACCATTCGCCGGACGTCGTGCTGCATTTTGGCGAGTCGGCGAAGGCCGACCGCGTCACGCTCGAGCGCGTCGCGGTCAACCTGCTGGACTTCGACCGCCCCGACAACGCCGGGCAACACCTCGCCGACACACCCATCGACCCCACGGGCCCGGCGGCGCGCTTCGCGACCCTGCCCGTGCGGGCGCTGAGCCAGCGCCTGGAACAGGCGGGTCACGCGTCGCATCTCTCGCTGAGTGCCGGGGCGTACCTGTGCAACCAGGTCCTGTACCTGTCGCTGGCGCACGGCGAGCGGTTGGGCGGGCGCAGCGTCGGCTTCGTGCACGTCCCGTCGCTGCCCGAACAGGCCGAACGCGGCGAGCGCACCGGCCCGACGATGCCGCGCGTGCAATTGATCGAGGCGGCGCTTGGGCTCGTTCGGTTCTCGGCCGAGGCGCACCGGGCGACGCGCGGCTCGGCGAGAGACGAGCAAGGCGATCGCAACTGAACACACGCGAATTGGGTCGTTGAGCCTGCACCCCGGCCACCCATCATGACTGAGCAGGTGCGATTGCTGCAGCGCAAGAGCGCTGGGCGTTGATCCTCGCCGCGAGTTGCGATAGCTTGATTGCAACCGCCGGGGGCTGGCGCGACCCGACCCCGGCAGGAGCCCGACATGTCACGCATGCTGCTCTACAACGACCACGGCGAAGTGGTGCTCACCGACGACGACTGGGAAAATATTACCGAAGCCGCGACCGCGTACGGCTGGGAACCGGTGGACCGGCCCGAGCACGGCCACGCGCTGTCGGAGGACGACGCGGCCCAACTCGCCGAGGTCCTGCACACCGCGCTCGACACGGGCGAGATCATGCCGCACGAGTTGATCGTGGATGACCCGGACGCGGAAGAACGCCTGGAACTGTTCATCGAGATCTGTGAGTCGGGCGCGTTGCTGGAGAAGTAGGCGGGGCGGTTCAATCGCATCTGATGGGTGGCCGGGGTGGAGGCTTGGCGACCCCCCGGAACAAAGCCATCGTCGACGAATCAACCGCAATTTGTTCCGGGGGCTCGCGACCTCGACCCCGGCCACCCGAGCGTTAATTCGTCAGATGTGATTGCCCTAAGTAGCGGGGCGGTTTTCGATTGACACGCGTGTTCACTGCGGGCTTCGTCCGACGGGTATGACGCCTAATACCAGCCCGGTCAGCGCGACGACGAACGACCACAGCGTGATCGGCGGCAGGCCGCCGGGCCAGGCCGACGGTTCGAGCCAGCCGGGCCAGCCCATCGCGGCGACGTGGACCGCGGTCAGGCCCAGCACCGACCATCCCAGCCGGCGCAGCGTCCGCCGCGCTTCGCCGTGGTTTGCTTTGGCCAGATTCGCCTGCCAGACGAGCAGCGCCATGCCCACGATGCCGGTGAGCATCGATAGCTCGCCCCACGTGTTCATCTTGCCCGATTCGAGATAGAGCTTGCCGTAGTAGCTAGGCGAGAGCAGGGCGAACGACATCGCCGAGTGCACCGCGGCGAAGCCGAAGCCGATCATCCCGATCGCGCGTCGGTCTCGCTTGAGCCAGGCCAGCTTGTCTGCCGACAGCCGCGCGATCGGCCGGGCACCGACGGCCAGGGCGATCATCACCAGCGCGGCCCAGGACACCGCCTTATTCAAGATATACAGCGGCAGCTGATCGGCCGGGTGGACGCCAAAGAACACGTCGTGGTAACGGAGCACGGCGTAAACCGAGGCGAGCGCAAGGCTAATAAGTGCGAGGAGCAGGACACGCATGGGGCGGTATAATAGGATCTCCTTTCGTTTGCCTGCTATTCAGCCCAAGGACGGACCGCGATGACACAGCGCACGTACGCCAGCCCGATCGGTGAGCTTCATTTAATCGCGGAATCGGGGAGGCTGGTCGGCCTGCGGTTCGGATCGCCGGGCGACCCGGCGGGACACAACCCGCGCGAAGCGGACACGGGATCGGGCGTGCCCGAGGCGGATCGGCGGGTGCTGGATGCGGCGGTTCGTCAGCTGGGCGAGTACTTCACGTCGCGGCGCAAGGCCTTCCGCTTGCCGATCGCGCTGCGGGGTACGCCGTTCCAGCTACGCGTGTGGTCGGAGCTGGCGAAGGTCCCGTTCGGTCAAACGATCAGCTACCGGCAGCTGGCCGAGCGCGTGGGCAACCCCGGCGCGTCGCGGGCGGTGGGCTCGGCGAACGGGGCGAACGCGCTGGCGCTGATCGTGCCTTGTCACCGGGTCATCGCGGCCGACGGCACGCTCGCGGGGTTCGCCGGCGGGGTCGCGGTGAAGCGGGCGCTGCTCGAGCACGAGCGCGCGGGGGCCGGGCTTTTCGCGCTGGCCTGCGGGTAATCGCCGGGCCTATGATGCGTCTACCGCAAGTGCCCGCCGATCTTGTGCCCGCATACGCCCGCGAAAGGAACCGTTTATGCGTTGCTGCTCCAACACGCTGTCCCGCAAGCTGCTGCTGACCCTCGCCGCCGTCGGCTTGGTGCTCGGCGTCGGGAACTTTGTCATGACCTACATCGATCAACCCGCCCACGCCGCCGAAGACAAACCCGCCGAAGAACCAACCAAGGTCCCCGAGGCGCTCAACTTCAGAATGAAGGACATCGTCGGCCAAGACGTGCACCTGAGCCGGTACTACGGCGACGTCGTGCTCATGGTCAACACCGCCAGCAAGTGCGGCCTGACCCCGCAGTACGAACAGCTCCAGGCCCTGCACGAATCGCACCACGAAGCGGGCCTGTCCATCCTCGGCTTCCCCGCCAACAACTTCGGCAAGCAGGAGCCGGGCAGCGACGACGACATCAAGGCGTTCTGCAAGAAGAACTACGGCGTCGAGTTCGCCATGTTCTCCAAGGTCTCGGTGAAGGGCAAAGACATCACCCCGCTCTACGCTTTCCTGACCGGCAAGGAAACCAACCCCCAGTTCGCCGGGCCGATCCAATGGAACTTCGATAAGTTCCTCGTCGGCCGAGACGGCAAGGTCATCGCCCGCTTCAGCCCGCGCACCAAGCCCGACGCCAAAGAAGTTGTCGAGGCGATCGAGAAGGCGCTCAAGCAGCCGATACCCGACGACGTCGAACAAGTCCGCGCCCTGTATGCGCCCAAGGACGAGAAGCAAGCGGAAGGCGAAGACCAAGCCGAGTAACTCGGGTTGGTCTTCGATGCGACCCCAAGCCCGCGTCGTGCCGGCTCTGCGGCACGCCGCGGGATAAACCCGTTTCTCCAAGGAATTATCCCGAGCCGCAATGGATTGAAGGCATAACACAACGCCTTTCAATCGAAGGGAAGCAGACCGCCATGCTGATCAAAACCATCGTCGGGATCGCGCTGTTCGCCCTGGTCGGCGCGGCCGTGGGCTACTCGAAGGTCCTCTGCCCCGACGGCGGGTGCGCGATCACCGGCACGTCCTACGGCGGCGCGATCTTCGGCGGGGTGTTGGGCATCGCCGTGATGAGCGGGCTCAACAACCGCGCAACGCCGACCGATCGGCAAGCGGACGATGAACGCGACTGACGTCTGTCGTCGCCGCGGAGCTTGCTCAAGCCAAAACCACGCGCATCGCGCCGGGTCGGACCCGGATCGTCGCGGGTGTCATGACACACGGGTCGCCGTCGGTTTGGATCGGCAACGCGCCGGCGTCGGATGTCAGCGTGATCTCGCTCGCTCGGCCGTGCTTCACGTCCCCGCGTTTGAGGTGTCGGCGGAGGTAAGCGGATAAGCCATAGCGCGCGAGACGAATCAGCCCCGGCTTTTCGAAGACGACCCAATCCAGCAGGCCGTCGGCCGGGTCGGCGTGCGAGCCGATGGGCAGCCCGCCGCCGTAGCGATTGATGTTGAACACGAACGCGTGCGCGCCGCTGACCGATTCGGCGTCGGTGGTGAGCGTCACCATCGGGTAGCGGTAGCCGGCAAGCGCGACGCCGATCGGCCGGGCGTAGCTCAGCCGGTTGACGCGTTTGAGCCCGTTGCCGCGGGTCGCGCGCCGCCAGGTATCGACACGCCCAACGACGTCGGAGTCGAACCCCGCGCTGGCCATGAGGGTGAACAGCTGCCCGTTGGCCTCGCCGACGTCGATCGTGCGGGTGTCGAGCGTGTCGATCGCGGCGGCGAGCGCGTCGATGCCGCGGTGGTGGCCGAAGGCCTTGGCGAACAGGTTCTCGTTGCCCAGGGGCAGCATGGCGATGGGCACGCGGGTCGTGTCGCCGCCCCGGCCCAGGTCGTTGACCACGCCGGCCATCGACCCGTCGCCGCCCGCGGAGACGACGCAGCGGTACTGTTCGCCGACGCCCGGTTCGCCGAGCAGGGCCTTTCGTTCGCCCAGGTCCCACACCGCGCGCATAGACAAGCCGCGTGCCGCGAGCGCTCGTTCGAGCGCCGCGACCCGCGGCTGGTTGTTGCCCTTCCCGCTGTACGGGTTGGCGAGGACGACGACTTGCCGGCTGTCGCTCATGGGCCCGGAAGCATAACGCAATCGGCCGGGCAAGTCGGGTCATCGAGCGCGATCACTTGGGCACGCCCGGGTTTTCTACCGCGACGTCCTCTTCAACCGGCATGAGTTGGATCGTCTTGGCCACCAGCTCGACGAACTTCGCGCGGAGCTGTCCCGGGTCGTGCGTCGACGCGGCCTCGGCGGTGTCGATCACCCAGTACAGGTCCACGTCGCCGGCGTGCGGGCTCGAACGCAGCTGCATGCCGTAACTCGCGACCGCCGCGGCGAAGCGCGTCGTCTCGTCGGCGAGCTCGAACTTCACCAGGTCTTTCGCGAACACGCGGTTGTCCAGCTTCCGCGACGTGCCGTCCTCGGCGGGCGCGTCCACCGGCTTGTAACGCAGCTTCACCGACATCATCGCGCCGTCCTCGAACGTGTCCAGCTCCGGGCCGGCCGGCTTGTCGCCGTCGGCAGCGCCTGCGTCGGCGGGTTGCGCTTCGGCTTCATCGGCCGGGGCCTTGCGTGCTTCGAGCCGTTCGATCGCCGCTTCGCACAGCACGCGTTCCTGCTCGAGCATCTTCGTCGAGCCGGCGAGCTTGAGCTCCTGCTCCTGCGTCAACGAACAGGTCTGCATCAGCGACGCGTTGAGCGCGATCGCTTCTTCGAGTGCCTCGACCTGCTGCTTCACGACGCGGATCGCCTCGTTGTCGTCGATCAGCCCGTCGGCGTTGAAGGGCACGACCTCGTACAACGCGGTCACGCTGTGGCCCGCGCCGATGTCGCCCGCATCGACCTTGTCGTTGTCGAAGTCCTCGTTCGCCAGCACGCGGTTCTCGTAGCCGATCAGCCGGTACGCCATGACCTGCTGCGGGTCGAAGTGGACCTGCACCTTCACGTCCTTGGCGATGGTCACCAGCGTCGAGCCGGCCTGGTCGTACATGACCTTGGTCGCTTCCTCGAGCGTGTCGATGTAGGCGTACGTGCCGTTGCCCGCGTTGGTCAACGGCTCCATCATCCGGTCGTTGAGGTTGCCCATGCCGTAGCCCATGACGCTGAGGTACACGCCGCGGCGTTTGCCGTCGACGTCGGGCTCGGGGTTGGCTTTTTGTTTGATCAGATCGACCAGGTCGTCGGTATCGGAGATGCCGACGTTGAAGTCGCCGTCGGTGCAGAGGATGACGCGGTTGACCCCGCCGTCGATGAAGTGTTTCTGGGCCGCGTCGTAGGCGAGCTGGATGCCAGCGGCGCCCGCGGTGGACCCGCCGGACTTCAGCGCGTCGAGCGCCTCGGCGATCGCGTCCTTGTCCGCCGCCGACGCGTTCTCCAAGACCGTCCGCGTCCGCCCGGCATACACCACGATGCTGACGTGGTCGTCCGCGTTGAGCTTATCCAGCAGCATCGTCAGCGACTGCTTGACCAGCCCGAGCTTGTTCGCCGAGCTCATCGAGCCGGACACGTCGATCAGGAACGTCAGGTGGGCCGGCGGGCGCTCGTCCTGCGCGACTTCCATGCCCTGGATGCCGATGCGCACCAGCTGGTGGCCCTTCTGCCAGGGGCAGTCGGTGACCTGGATGTCGGTGGCGAAGGGCGCGAAGCCTTCCTGCTCCTTCTCGAACTTCTCGAGCGACGCCTGCGTGACGATGCCGTCCTCCAGCGCCCGGCCGTCCACGACCGGCGCGTCGTAGTCGTAGTCGAAGTAGTTGATCAGCTCCTCGATGCGCACCGCCCCCGGGACCGGGAGCCGCCCCTGCTGCATGAGTTGCCGGCGGACCAGCGAGTAGGCCGCGGTGTCGACATCGACCGAGAAGGTCGAGATCGCGCGGTTCTGGCCGTTGTCGTTCTCGTTCGCGGGGTTGTAGAACGGGTTGTCGTTCACCATCGCGTACGCGTCGCGGTCCATCCGCGGGTCGATGATGATGTCTTGCTGCTGTTGCTCGATGAACCGGCGTTCGAGCTCGCGCAGTTCTTTGATCGCTTCGATCCGCCGGGCCTCCTGCTTCTCGGTCGCGGCGGTGCGGGCGAGGTGGCGCTTGAGCGCTTCGACCTCGGCCCGGCGCAGTTCCTCGCGCGACGCCTCGGCCTCCGGCTCGGCTTCTTCGAGCTCGTCGATCACCTTGGCAAGGATCTCGCCACGCGGCTGCTCGGCGTTGGGCCGGTCGAGGGCGAGGCTCTGGTTCACCCGCAGTTCGAAGTCGAGGTCGTCTTTGGAATCGGTCGCGTCGACGCCGAAAGTCCCCCGGAGCGCCGGCCGGTTCGGCGCGAGGGCGGCGGGATCGGCGACGGGCGATGGCGGCGGACCGCCGACCGCGCCGCCGACGAACGACAGGCCGTCCATCCGAGTGGGCGACGGCTGGCCGCCGGAGACCGAGCCGGACAGGGCCGAGTTGAGGTCGAACCCGGGGGCGTTGGAGAAGTACAAACGGTCACGTTCGCTGAGCGAACTTCCCTTTTTCTCTGCAAGTTTCCCGCTATCGAACAACGAGGCGGCAGCCGGCTGCAGGTCGCTGACGAACCGGTCCGCGACGTCGCCGGATCGGAAGCCGGCCTCCTTGAAGGCGTAGTCCGAGTACCCGTCGTGCCAGCCCACCCCGGCGCCCCATTCACCGGCGGCTTGCTGGCCTTGCTGACGGCGCGGGGCGGCCTTGCCCGGCTTCGCGTCAAGCTTCACGAGCCCGAGTTCGGCCTCCCTCAGCTCGCGATGCCGGCCCAGCCGTGTGCTCTCCACGGCCAATCGGCTGTCCCGGAGCATATCGCGGTAGCCGGCGATGGCCGGGTTGTCGGGCTCGATCGACAGCGCGGTGTCGAGTTCGTCGGCCGCCCGCTCGTACTGCCGCTGCTGTTGCAACGATCGCGCTGATGTCAGCAAGGCCCGGAGTGCTTCGGCCTTCTGTTTGTCCTCGGCCGACGTGGCCTGATTTTCACGCTTTTCAAGCTCGCGCTCGGTTTGAGCGATCCGCTCGGCTTCGTATTGCCAACGCGTCTTGTAGATCGCGTTGTGCAGCCGCGTGGTGCGGGCGGCGAGTTCGCTGTAGTGCGACGCCTCGATCTCGCCCCGGCCCTCTGCCAGTTGCGTCTGCGCCAGGGTGATCGCGTCGGTTGCCGACTTGAACGACTGGTTCTCCAACGCCTCGACCGCCGCGAGCATCGCCGACTCGTACGCGGTCGCTTCGCGGTCGTCGGCCTTCGCGTCTTCGACGGCCTTGACGATCGCGGCCTTGTCCTGCTCGGCTTGTTGTTGTGCGAGCGTTTCCTGCAAAGCGCCGATCCGTTTCATCGGCGACTCGAAGCCGGCGGGCTTGATCAGCGTCGCGTTCATCGCGAGCAGCTGGTAGGCGTACAGCCCATGGTCCGACGCGGCTTCCAGTTCGCCCTTGGCCGCGGCTTTCTCGGCGGCGTCGAGCGAGGCGTCGGCCTCTTCGAGCACGCGCTCGCCCGCCTCGGCGCGCTTGCTGAGGATGTCGTTCCACAAGCCGGTATCCCACACCTTCGCCTTGCTGGTGCGCAGCATCGCGTCATCGACGGGGGCCTGGCTGAATCGCCGGGCATTGAGGAGTTTCGCCGTCGCGTCGAGGCGCGCCTGCGCGAGCGTCGAGCGCGGAGCGATGGTGATGCCCGCGTCGTCCATCGCCCACTCGGCCGGGTCGGGGTGCGGCGACTGGGCCCAGGCCAGCCGCAGCGCGTAGCCGAGCACATCGCGGGCCGGCTGGGGCGTGTCGCTGGCGAGGCTGACGCGCGTGTCGCGGTCGACGCCGCGGTGCTTGAGGGCCGACCAGTCCGCGTCGAACGCCACGCCGGTCTGCTTGTTGAGGAACGCGAGGACCTCGCCGAGCGTGGCGTTGTCGAAGTCCACAGTGACGGGCTGGGCGATCGCGTCCTTGACGTTGCTTAGCCCGGCGACGTTGACGATCTTCGCGTCGTCTTTCGCGACACGCTCGACGTCGGGCTTGTCGTTGAGCAGGGTGATCGTCGTGACCGCGGCGCCGGCGGCGATGGCCAGGCCCGCGGCGAGCAGCAGTTTGCGCGGCATCCGGAAGGGCTGCCGAGCGGTCGCGCTGTCGCGTGTGTTGGTGGCGGTCGGGGTCGGTTTGTTGTGGTCTTGCTGGTCGATCATGGCGGAGAGCTCCCGGTGTTGGTGGTCGGCGAGGCCGACGGAGGATTCGTCGGCGTGGTAAGCGTCGTGGAGTTGTTCGCCCAGCGCGCGGGTCTGTTCGACGTAAGCGCGGGCGTCGGCGTCGGTCTCGATGAGCGACGCGACCTGTTTGTAGACGTCGCTGGTCGGGTCTAGTTCCCCGAGCGCGAACGCGGTCAGGCTCGGCTCGTCGGGCGTGCGCGCGTCGGAGTGGTGGTGGGTGGTGTCGGTCATGGTGGGTGTCACCTCGGTGGGTGTTAGGTGTTGGGGTGGCACTGACAAGCCTTGCCTGTCAGTGGGTTTTGCTGGGGCTCGCACTGACAAGCAAAGCCTTGTCAGTGGCACGCATCCGTTCTGGATTAGGCGTTGAGTTTTGTCATGCGGGTGCGCAGTTGTTTGATGGCTTCGTGCAGGAGTACGCCGACGTAGCTGGTGCTGTGGCCGGTGACCTCGGCGATCTCGCGGTAGGCGAGCCCGCCCTGGAATCGGAGTTGCACGACTTCGCGCTGGTGGGTGGGCAGGTCGGCGACGAGCGCGAGCAGGCAGTGGCGCTGGTCGTGCGCGTCGGCGTGTTCGGAGGGCGAGGGCTCGGGGCTGGCGACGGCGTCTTGAATGATTCCGGGGGCGGGTGTCATGCGCGTCTCCTTGCGGTGCAGGTCGATCAGCCGGTTGCGGCAGACCGTGAAGAGCCAGGCGGCCAGCCGCGGTGCGATGTCGCGCTCGAAGGTGGCCGGCGGCTGCTGGCAGAGGCGGAGCAGGGTGTCCTGCGCCGCGTCGCGGGCCCGCTCGAGGTCGCCGGTGCGTGAGCGGGCGTAGGCGACCAGCGGGCGGTGGTACCGCGCGACGGCGTCGTGCAGCCGTTGGCGGTGGTCTTGGCCGGCGTCGCCTGGGTCCAGGGTGGCCGGGGGATGGTCCGGGGCGTGTTCCGGGGTTGCCGGCTGATCCATGTTGTGGGCCGATCGGGCTCGGGCCTGTGCCGTGTCGATGCAGAGAACAACGTGACGGCGGGGCGGGTCTTAGGGTAAAATGGAGAATAATCTTTAAAATGATTAATGACAATAGTTTGAATGTTTTACGGGCGTCTTGTAGCCCGCTTCAAGGCAAACGATGGGCCAGTAGGGGGGTTGGGCTTGAAAAATTTTCCCGACCCGACTTGCCGGACCCATGGGATTGCTTTATAGTGCCCGGTTCGCGGTAACGGTACCCCACGACGGTCAGGCAGGACGAGGCGGTCGCCCAGCCATCCGACAACACGAATCCACCCTTGAAGCAAGTCGAGGATATCGATGCAGCCGACTTCTGTGCGCGACTATTCGAAGCGCGGAGACGCTCTACCCATCCCCAACCTGGTGCAAGTACAAGAGGCGGCGTACGACCGCTTCATCCAGCTTGACAAGCCCTACGACCAGCGTGACCCGGGCCTCGGCCTCGAGTCGCTGTTGCGTGAGGTCTTCCCGATCGTGTCGTACGACGGGAACATGCAGCTGGAGTACCAGTATTACAAGCTCGACGAGCCGCGCTACACGCCGGACGAGTGCCGGGAGCTGCGCCTGACCTACGGCATGCCGTTCCGCATCGGCGTGCGGTTTGTCCGCAAGGACGTCGCCGAGGTCCCCGAGGAAGAGATCTACCTCGGCGAGGTGCCGGTGATGATGGGCGGGGGCGAGTACATCATCAACGGCGCCGAGCGCGTGATCGTCAACCAGCTGCACCGCTCGCCGGGCGTGGACTTCTCGATCGCGTCCAGCGAAGGCGACCGGCCCTTGCACTCGGCACGCATCATCCCCGAGCGCGGCTCGTGGATTGAGCTGGAGGTCTCGAAAAAAGACGTCCTCCAGATGCGCATCGACCAGTCCACCAAGATCCCCGCGACGACGTTCCTGCGTGCGCTGGACGAAGACTTCTCCACCACGCGCAAGCTGATCGACACGTTCTACAGCGTCGAGTCGGTCAAGGTCACCGACCTCAAGCCCGAGCACTACGCCGCCGCCGCGATCGTCGATACCGAGTCGGGCGAAGAGCTCGTGCCCGTCGGCGGACAGATCGGTGAGAAGCTCGACGAGATCGTCGCCTCGCCGCTCAAGAAGGTCGAGGTCATCACCAACCCCGGCGACATGCTGATCCTCAACACGATCGCCGACGAGAAGCAGGCCCACCTGCCTGAGGGCATGCAGGTCAACGAGCACGAGGCGGCGCTGCTCGCGCTCTACGCGCGCCTCCGACCCGGCAACCCGCCTCAGGTCGACAAAGCCCGTGCGCTCTTTGAAGAACGCTTCTACGACGAGAACCGCTACCGTCTGGGCAAGGTCGGCCGGTTCCGCATCAACCGTAAGTTCGATGAGATCGACGTGCCCGAAGACGTCATGCGCCTGCGATCGCCCGACTTCATGGCGGTCATCAACTACCTGCTGGACCTGCGCTCCAACCGCAACAAGGCCCACATCGACGACATCGACCACTTGGGCAACCGCCGGCTGCGCACGCTCGACGAGCTCGGCGTCGAGGAGCTGCGCAAAGGCTTCCTCAAGCTCCGCCGAACCGTCCAGGAACGCATGTCCGTCAAGGACCCGGACGAGCTCTCGAAGATCGCCGACCTGATCAACTCAAAGTCGATCAGCAGCGCGATCGAGCACTTCTTCGGCCGGGGCGAGCTGTCGCAGGTCGTCGACCAGACCAACCCGCTGTCACAGCTGACGCACGAGCGCCGTCTTTCCGCGCTCGGGCCGGGCGGCCTGAACCGCAAGCGCGCGGGCTTCGAGGTCCGCGACGTGCACATCAGCCACTACGGCCGGATCTGCCCGATCGAAACGCCCGAAGGCACGAACATCGGCCTGATCGCGTCGCTGGGCATCTACTCGGAAATCGACGACTACGGCTTCCTCCAGACCCCGTACCGCCGGGTCGAAGACGGCAAGGTCGTCGGCGGCAAGAAGGGCATCGACTACCTCCGCGCCGACGAGGAAATGAAGTCCACGCTCGGCCCGACCGACGCGATCGAGCCGGACGGCACGGTGAAGTCCGGCCTGGTGCTCGCCCGCGTGGACGGCGAACTCGCGCAGGTGCCGTCCAAAGACATCGACCACATCGACATCAGCCCCAAGCAGATCGTCGGCGTGTCCGCGGCGCTGATCCCGTTCCTCGAGCACGACGACGCGAACCGCGCGCTGATGGGCTCGAACATGCAGCGACAGGCCGTGCCCCTGATCAAGACCGACCCGCCCTGCGTGGGCACGGGCATGGAAAAAGAAGTGCCCAAGTACTCGGGCATGGTCGTCCGCGCCAAGCGGCCCGGCGTCGTGACCTACGTCGACGCCCAGCGCATCGTCGTGGACAACGCCGACGAATACGAGCTGCGCAAGTTCGTCGGCCTCAACGAACGCACCTGCCAGAACCAGAAACCCATCGTCCAGTTGGGCGAGAAGGTCAAGAAGGACCAGATCATCGCCGACGGCGCCGCGACGCACCTCGGCGAGCTCGCGCTGGGCAAGAACGCGCTGGTCGCGTTCAACACCTTCGACGGCTACAACTTCGAAGACGCGATCGTCATCAGCGAGCGGCTGGTCAAGGAAGACGTCTACACCTCGATCCACATCGAGGAGTTCGACGTCGAGATCCGCGAGACCAAGCTCGGCCGTGAAGAGTTCACCCGCGACATCCCCAACGTCAGCGAGAAGATGCTGGCGCAGCTGGACGAGATGGGCGTGATCCGCACCGGCGCCTACGTGACCCCCGGCGATATCCTGGTCGGCAAGGTCAGCCCCAAGAGCAAGTCCGAGCTGACGCCGGAAGAAAAACTCTTGCACGCGATCTTCGGCCGGGCCGGCGAAGACGTGAAGAACGACTCGCTGGAAGTGCCCGCGGGCACCGAGGGCGTGGTCATCGGGGCCAAGCGTTTCAGCCGGCGGATGCACCTGAACGACGAGCAGAAGAAGCAACTCCGCCGCGAGATGCGCGAGTACGAGCAGGAGATGGACGAGAAGCGCGTCGACCTGTTCCGCCAGTTCGTCGAGATGATCAACGAGCTGACCGGCAGCGAGATGGTCGACCCCTCGACCCGCCAGAAGGTCGCGGCCTCGGACATCACCGAAGTCGTCGTCGAGCAGATCGAGTCGTTCAACACCAAGTGGATCAAGGGCTCCAAGGACATCAAGGAGCAGGGCGAAGAGCTGTACAACCAGTTCTGGCCGCGCATCGACGCGATCGAGAAAGAAAAGCAGCGCCGCCTGGCCCACATGAAGCGCGGCGACGAGCTGGCCTCGGGCGTGCTCGAGATGGTCAAGGTCTATCTCGCCACCAAACGCCCGCTGTCGGTGGGCGACAAGATGGCCGGCCGGCACGGCAACAAGGGCGTCATCGCACGCATCGTGCCCATCGAAGACATGCCTTTCCTCGAAGACGGCACGCCCGTCGACGTGCTGCTCAACCCGCTGGGCGTGCCCTCGCGCATGAACGTCGGGCAGATCCTTGAAGTCCACCTCGGCTGGGCCGCGCAGGTCCTCGGCTTCCAGGCCGTCACCCCCGTGTTCGACGGCGCGACCGAGGACGAGATCCACGACGCCATCGACGAGGCCAACGCCTACATCGACAAGCGCATGGAAGAAACCCAGGGCGCGCACGGCGACCGCGAGCTGCTCGCCAAGATGCCCCGCGGCGGCAAGGTCCACCTCTACGACGGGCGCACCGGCGAACGCTTCGACCAGAAAACCACCGTCGGCTTCATGTACATCATCAAGCTGCACCACCTGGTCGACGACAAGATCCACGCCCGCGCCACCGGCCCGTACTCGCTCATCACCCAGCAGCCGCTCGGCGGCAAAGCCCGCACCGGCGGGCAGCGCTTCGGTGAGATGGAGGTCTGGGCGCTCGAGGCCTACGGCGCCGCGTACATCCTCCAGGAACTGTTGACCGTCAAGTCCGACGACGTCGAAGGGCGTACGAAGATCTACGAGTCGATGGTCAAGGGCCAGAACACCCTCGAGGCCGGCATGCCCGTCGCCTTCGACGTGCTGTGCAACGAGGTCAAGGGCCTGGGCCTGAACATCACGCTCGAGAAGAGCGAGATCGACGGCGTCGGCTCGATCCTCTGACCACCGACTGATCCCCGTTAGCCGCCTCGCTTGTCGAGGCGTTGCGAACTCACAAAAAACACCCACGCCCGACACGGAGCGTCAACGATATGTCCGAAACCCTGTACGACCGCGTTAACGACTACGCCTCGGTGAAGATCAACCTCGCCAGCCCCAACGATATCCGTTCGTGGTCCTTCGGCGAAGTCAAGAAGCCCGAGACGATCAACTACCGCACCTACCGCCCGGAAAAGGACGGCCTGTTCTGCGAGCGCATCTTCGGCCCCGAACGCGACTACGAGTGCGCCTGCGGCAAGTATAAGGGCACGAAGTTCAAGGGCATCATCTGCGACCGCTGCGGGGTCAAGGTCACGCACAGCCGCGTCCGCCGAAAGCGCATGGGCCACATCAACCTGGCCGCGCCGATCATCCACATCTGGTTCTTCAAGGCGATCCCCAGCCACCTGGGCAACCTGCTCGGGATGAAGACCAGCGACCTGGAAAAGGTCATCTACTTCCAGGACTACGTTGTGACCGATGCGGGCGACACCCCGCTCAAGCACATGCAGGTCATCACGGAAGACGAGTACCGCCAGGCCGTGAACGAGTACGGCACGCAGGCGTTCCGCGCGATGATGGGCGCCGAGGCGGTCAAGGAACTCTTGGCGACCATGGACCTCAACGCCGTGGCGGTCGAGCTGCGTGAAGGGCTGGGCGCGACCAAGTCCAAGCAGAAGATCAAGGACCTGTCCAAGCGGCTGAAGATCGTCGAGCAGATCCGCCATTCCGAGAACGACCCGTCGTGGATGGTGATGGATGTGGTGCCCGTGATCCCGCCGGACCTGCGCCCGCTGGTGCTGCTGGAGTCGGGCAACTTCGCGACCTCCGACCTCAACGACCTGTACCGCCGGATCATCAACCGCAACAACCGCCTGAAGAAGCTGATGGACCTCAACGCCCCCGAGGTCATCATCCGCAACGAGAAGCGGATGTTGCAGCAGTCGGTCGACGCGCTCTTCGACAACGGCCGGTGCCGACGCCCGGTGCTCGGCTCGTCCAATCGCCCGCTCAAGTCGCTGACCGACATGATCAAGGGCAAGCAGGGCCGGTTCCGTGAGAACCTGCTGGGCAAGCGCGTCGACTACTCGGCCCGTTCGGTCATCGTCGTCGGCCCGACGCTCAAGCTTCACCAGTGCGGCCTGCCTAAGAAGATCGCGCTCGAACTGTTCCAGCCGTTCATCATCCGCAAGCTCAAGGAGCACGGCCTGGTCGACACGATCAAGTCCGCAAAGAAGATGCTCGAGCGCCGCGACCCGGAAGTCTGGGACGTGCTCGAAGAAGTGATCCACCAGCACCCGGTGCTGCTCAACCGCGCACCCACGCTGCACCGCATGGGCATCCAGGCGTTCGAGCCCGTGCTCGTCGAAGGCAACGCGATCCGCATCCACCCGCTGGTCTGTACCGGCTTCAACGCCGACTTCGACGGCGACCAGATGGCCGTCCACCTGCCGCTGTCGGTTGAAGCGCAGGCCGAAGCGAGCGTGCTGATGCTCTCGCCGCACAACATCTTCTCGCCGGCCAACGGCAGCCCGATTATCTCGCCCTCGCAGGACATCGTGCTGGGCGTGTACTACATCACCGTGTTGCCCGAAGCCCCGGGCGAGGCGGTCGTGAACGTCGCGCAAGGCCTGGCGAAGGCCGACGCCCTCGACGACGCGGGTAAAGCGGAACTCAAGGCGATCCCCGAGTTCAAGGACAACGCCGAGGCGTTGATGGCCTTTGATCTAAAGAAAATCGGTGTGCACACGCCGATCCTGCTGCGGCTTCCGAAGGGCCGGTACTCGGGCCTGGTGCTGTCGGAGAAGGGCGACGTCGAGCCGCTGCCCGAGTCGGGCCGGATCGTGACGACCGTCGGCCGCCTGCAGTTCAACGACATCCTCGAAGAGGGCATGCCATATTACAACTGCTCGTTGGGCAAGAAGGGCGCTTCTCGCGTGATCGACGACACGTACGCCTACCGCGGCCGGCCGGCGACGATCGCGCTGCTCGACGCGATGAAGGCGATCGGCTTCGAGCGATCGACAACCTCGGGCCTGTCATTCGGCATCACGGACCTGCGGATCCCCGAGAAGAAGCAGGAACTGATCGACGCGACGCAGAAGAAGGTTGACCGTATCGAGAAAGCGTTCCACGCCGGTGCGATCACCGAACGCGAGCGTTACAACCAGTTGCTCGACCTTTGGACCCACTGCCGTGAAGCAGTCAAGGAGCAGCTTCTCGACGAACTCAAGAACGACCGGCGCGACGCCGACGGCAACCTCGCGCCGATCGACGACATGGCGGCAAACAAGTACCTCAATCCGGTGTGGGTCATGTCGCACTCGGGCGCTCGTGGTAACGTCAGCCAGATCCAGCAACTCGCCGGCATGCGTGGCCTGATGGCCAAGCCATCGGGTGAGATCATTGAGACGCCCATCAAGGCGAACGCCCGTGAAGGCATGTCCGTGCTTGAGTACTTCTCCTCCACGCACGGTGCACGTAAGGGTCTGGCTGACACCGCGCTCAAGACCGCCGACTCGGGCTACCTGACGCGCAAGCTTTGTGATGTTGCTCAGAACGTATTTATCACCGAGCATGATTGCAATAGTAAGCGCGGAATTACAAAACGAGCTCTTTACAAGGGCGAAGAAGTCGATGTCCCCCTACGCGACCGCATCTTCGGCCGCGTCGCACGCGAGACGATCGTCAACCCCATCACCGACGAGGTCATCGTCCGCGAGAACGAGATGATCACCATGGAGATGGCACGCAAAATCGAGGACCTCGGCATCGACGCCGTCTCCGTCCGATCCCCCCTCACCACCGAGGCCGCGCTCGGCATCTCCGTCCTCGACTACGGCATGGACCTCTCCACCGGACGGCTCGCAGAGCCCGGACTCGCCGTCGGCATCATCGCCGCCCAATCCATCGGCGAGCCCGGCACCCAGCTCACCATGCGTACCTTCCACACCGGCGGCGTCGCCACCACCGGCGCCTCCGAAACCACCTTCAAAGCCGGCGCACCCGGCACCATCGACATCGTCGACGCCAACCAGGTCCCCTCCCAGGACGACGAGGGCAACGACTGCCTCGTCCCGCTCAAACGCAACGGCGAAATCATCATCCGCGACGACAAGGGCCGCGAACTCGAAAAGTTCCTCCTGCCCTACGGCGCCTACATCCGCGTCCACCCCGGCGACACCGTCAAGGCCGGACAACTCCTCGTCCAGTGGGACCCCTTCCGAACCCCCATCCTCGCCGAAAAAGACGGCAAGGTCCGCTTCGAAGACATCGTCGTCGGCGAAACCGTCCGTGCCGAATCCGAGTCCCAGCAGAAGGGCACCAAGAAAGCCACCGGCGGCGGCGGCACCGCGCTCGTCGTCATCGAACACAAGGGCGAGATGCACCCCCGCATCGTCATCGAAGACAACGACGGCAAGATCCTCGACTTCCACTACCTCCCCGCCAAGGCACGCATCGAAGTCAAGGAAGGCGACGCCATCAAGGCCGGCGACATGCTCGCACGACAGCCCAAGGAAGCCTCCGGCTCCGCGGACATCGTCGGCGGCCTCCCGCGCGTCACCGAGATCTTCGAAGCCCGCAAGCCCAAGGAAGCCTCGGTCATGGCCGAGATATCCGGCACCGTCACCATCCGGTCCGACAAACGCAAGGGCAAGATGACCATCACCGTCGTCGGCGAGTCCGGCCTCGAAGTCGACCACCACGTCCCGCAGGGCCGGCACCTCAACGTCCACACCGGCGAATACGTCAACGCCGGCGACCCGCTCATCGACGGCCCGCAGATCCCCCAGGACATCCTCCGCATCAAGGGCGAAGAAGCACTGTTCAACTACCTGCTCGAAGAAGTCCAGAACGTCTACCGCGCCCAGGGCGTCCCCATCGACGACAAGCACATCGAGGTCATCCTCGCCCAGATGCTCCGCAAGATCCGCGTCGATATGCCCGGCGACTCGGGCCTGCTGCCCAACGAGGTCGTCGACAAGTTCCGCTTCCGCGAAGCCAACCAGATCGTCGCGCAGTCCGTCAAGATCAAGGACCCCGGCGACTCCACCCTCGTCAACGGCAGCGTCGTCCTCAAGTCCGAGCTCAAGGAAGTCAACGCCAAGCTCGAAGCCGACGGCAAGGAACCGGCCAAGGGCGTCAAGTGCAAGCCCGCCGTCGGCCAGACCCTGCTGCTGGGCATCACCAAGGCGAGCCTCCAGTCCGAGTCGTTCCTGTCCGGCGCCAGCTTCCAGGAAACGACCAAGGTCCTCACCGAGGCCGCCCTCGCCGGCAAGTCCGACGACCTGGTCGGCCTGAAGGAGAACGTGCTCCTGGGCCACCTCATCCCGGTCGGCACCGGCTTCAAGGACTACCAGAACATGACGGTCAAGTACCTCGCCGAGCCCCCGACGCCCGAGGCGCTGGACGTCGAAGACGAGATCGCCGCCGCCGCCGCCCTCGCCGAAGCCGCTGGTGCCGAAGCCCCCGGCGAGTTCACGACGACCATCGGCGAATCGAAGTTGGTCGCCCAACTGCTCGGCGACGAGAGCAACGGGAAGAAGTAAGGCTTCGCCGCGTCGCGCTGCTGATCGTGGATAGAAGGGTGTCGTAGCCGCCGGATCACCATCCGGGGGCGAACCGTGACACGCTCTCGACAGCGTGGTTGTTTGATGCCAGTGAATCACGCCCGATGCCTCGTCCCCCGCGTGGTGACGCGGCGGCTGCGTCGCGCTGCTGATCGTGGATAGAAGGGTGTCGTAGCCGCTGGGCCACGCCCGGGGGACAAACCGTGACACGCTCTCGACAGCGTGGTTGTTTGATGCCAGTGAATCACGTCCGATGTATCTTCCCCCGCGTGGTGACGCGGCGGCTGCGTCGCGCTGCTGATCGTGGATAGAAGAATGTCGTAGCCGCCGGATCACCATCCGGGGACAAACCGTGACACACGCCCGACCGCGTGGTTGTTTGATGCCAGTGAATCACGCCCGATGCCTCGTCCCCCGCGTGGTGACGCGGCGGCTGCGTCGCGCCGCTGATCGTGGATAGAAGAATGTCGTAGCCGCCGGGCCACGCCCGGGGGCGAACCGTGACACACGCCCGACCGGGTGGTTGTTTGATGCCAGTGAATCACGTCCGATGCCTCGTCCCCCGCGTGGTGACGCGGCGGCTGCGTCGCGCCGCTGATCGTGGATAGAAGGACGTCGTAGCCGCCGGATCACCATCCGGGGGCGAACCCATCTGTCACGCATCCTCTTGATCATCGCCACGCTTCCAATACAGCCCGTGCTTGGGCAGGTAGCTGTGCACCAACTCGTGCAAGTGCGCCTCGTCGACGACCGGGGTCTGCCCGGCCTTGGCGACAAACCAATCGCGCTTGCCGAAGTGTTTGTTTAGCGCACGCGTCAACGACGTCTTGACCTGAGACCGTACGCGCGTCGGCTCGCGTTCATCCCGCCACGCGACGACAACATGCAGATGCGAGGGTTCCGCGGCCATGGCGTACAGTTCAAAATGTTGCAGCGATTGACTGTCGATCAGTGTTTGCAACGCGTGTTGTTTTGCTCCGTCACCGAAATGTGTTTCCGGCCGACGCATCCGTTTGCGGTACTCGTTTGCGATGGCTGGATCGGCTGGTTTGAAGGATTGGCCATGAGGCGTGTAGCCTTCGGGGCGGTCGGGCAACCAGCTGCCGTAGGCGTGGAAGGTGTAGTGGTAGACCGGCATGGCGATAGCGTAGTGTGTCGGGGTGACAGGGTTTGTCATGTCGACGGCAAGTTGTTGCCACGCTTCGTCCCCCGGGCGTGGCCCGGCGGCTGCGACGCGCTGCTGTTCACGATGAGCGGCGCGACGCAGCCGCCGCGTCACCACGCGGGGGCGAGCCATCGCAGGTGCACATCATGCGCACGTCTTGCGCAGCAAACGGCTTGTTCCACTGCCTCCAATTCCCAGCAAGATCAAGACGAATCGCTATCTCCGCCGCCCCCATGCGCACAAACCCGTCTCTCTCCCCCTTGTGAAGCGACACCTCATTCAACCGGAGCACGGCGATGGACCCACTCGATTCTCTTCTCCTCGAATCCTGGCACAACGTATCGAATGAACTCCAGAACAAGCCGTGGAAGCTCGCGCGTCGCATGGAGCGGGTGCAGCGCAAGGAGCTGCGCCGGCCGGTGCGGGCGTGGGCGGTAGCGCTGCGGGCAAACGATGCGCGGATCGGCGGGGAGGATTTGTACTCGCCCGGCGGCGACGAGGGCGCCATCGAGCGTTGTCGGCGGGGGTACACGCATCCCGTCATGCTGCGTGGCCGTCGTGTCCGGGAGCTGTGCAAGGCCCGGCGGATCGACTGGCCGGGCGTGTGGATCGATGAGGCGGCGCGGCAGCTCGGGCGTGACGTGCGGACGGTGTACCGGTGGTCGGACACCGGCGCGCTGCGGTACCGCAAGGAGCACGAGCCGGGCCGGCGGGGCAAGGCGTCGCGGTGGGTGTGGTCGGACACGGCGATCGACCCGCAGGCGAACGACGGGCGCGGGCCGTGGTCGGCGTGGGGCTCGCTGTGGCAGGGCCTGAGCGAGCGGATCCCGGAGGATTTCGAGCAGCGGGTCGAGCGGGTGCCGAGGCTGCGCGACTCGGCGAAGGATCGCCGGACGAGGGGTGACGCCTGGCCGGGCCGGTACCGGGGGTGGGACTGGCGGTGCCCGGGCCGGCGGGTCGCGGACGGAACCGTGCCGGGGCGGCACGTGCCCTGCGGGCGGGTGTGCAAGAAGCTGTGGCTGCCGCTGCCGGCGTGGACGATCGGCGACGCGCTGGGCGGGCGCGCGGGCGCGGCGTGGGAGGCGATGCCGCGGTTCGAGCGCGGCGCGGGCCGGCGGGGTTTCGCCTGCGCGCGGTGTTGGGGCCTGCGGTTCGATTGCCCGATGTCGAACCCGCAAGCGGCGTGGAACCGGTTCGTCTCGGTGGTCAGCGGCGGGCTGCTGTACGGGCGTGAGGTGGACCGCGGGTTGCTGTGGCAGGCGGTGTGACCCCGCGGCGGCTCGGGCACGTCTTGTGGTTTGGCGTGTGTTTGGGCTCGTGCGGCGGTCTGTTACAATCCGCGTTCATCCACGTCGTATCTGGCAAGGCGGACCGCATCGGCTCGCCGGTTGAATGACGGATCGACTTTCACCCTCCCAGCCTGAAGGAGAACCTCGACATGTTAGAACCCAAACGATTTTTCGCCGTGCTGCTCGGCCTGCTGTTGATGATGGGCGTGTCGCTGCCCGTTGCGGCGCAGAAGCTGCCGGACCCCGACGGCAAGCCCGCGGACATGGACAAGCCCGTGCAGGTGTTCATCATCATGGGCCAGTCCAACACGCTGGAGATGGGCAAGGTCAAGGGCGGCGAGGGCTCGCTCGAGCACGCGGTGAACGAGGAGGGCCTGTACCCGTTCATGGTCGATGACGACGGCAACTGGACCAAGCGGATGGACGTGCGCAACGTGCACGTGATGGGCAGCGGCGGGCCGGGCAAGACGAGCGTGAAGCGCAACGACTGGCTGACGGTCTCGGGCAACAAGATCGGCATCGAGACGGGCATCGGCCACCAGCTGGGCAACGCGCTCGACGCGCCGGTGCTGATCTTGAAGAGCTCGATCGGCAACCGCAGCCTGGGCTGGGACCTGCTCCCGCCGGGCAGCCCGTCGTACGAGTTCACCGACCCGAAGGACGGCAAGACCTACGTCTACGCCGGCTACGGCCAGAGCCCGTTGCGATGGGAAAAGGGCACCGAGCCCCAGCCGATCGGCTGGAAGGCCGGTGTGCAGTACGACGGCGACGTCGCGCGGGCGAAGGACGTGCTCAAGGAGCTGGACAAGTTCTACCCCGGCGCGACGAAGTACGAGGTCGCCGGCTTCTTGTGGTGGCAGGGCGACAAGGACCGCTACAACGCCGGCCACGCGAGCAAGTACGGCGAGAACCTGGTCAACCTCGTCGCCGCGCTGCGCAAGGAGTTCAATGCCCCCGACGCGAAGTTCGTCTGCGCCACGCTCGGCCAAACCAGCAAGGAAGACGCCAAGGGCAACGAAAAAATGATCCTCGAAGGCATGTTCGCCCTTAGCGACGCGACCAAGAACCCCAAGCTCAAGGGCGACGTCGCCACCGTCTACACCCACCCCATCAGCATGGGCAGCAGCTCCAACGCTCACTACGGCGGCAACGCGAAGACGTACATGAACGTCGGCCTGGCGATGGGCGAAGCGATGGTGCAGCTGTTGAAGAACGACAAGTAAACCACGCGCGAGCGCGATCGGTAGATCGCGCTCGTATCGACCCACATCAGCCCCGCGCCAACACGCGGGGTTGTTTTTTATCGTGAAAGACGCGCTCGTTGTCGGCAACTCACCGACGACGCCCGGCCAGGCCGACGCCCAGCAACAACACGCCGACCGCCCCCGGCTCGGGCACGTTGGCCCGGACCAGCGGCCCGGTGTAGCTGGAAAACGCGGTGCCCAGGTCCGCGTCGTCCACGTCGCCGTCGCCGTCGGTATCGCCGTCGGCCGAGGTCTTGTTGCCCACGCCCGGGGGAAGCGGCCCGGTGTAGTTGGAAAACGCGGTGCCCAGGTCCGCGTCGTCGATGTCGCCGTCCCCGTCGGTGTCGCCGGGCGCGGTGATGATCAGCTTCGGGTCCGCGGTCCCGGTGGGGAAGCGGTAGAAGGCGGTCATCTGGAAGTTGTCGACGACGGTGACGTAGGTGAAGCCGTCGTCGGCCTGGGTGTGGCTGACGATGTGGTCGCGGACCGTGACGCCGTTGACCACCGAGGTCTCGCTCATGATGTTCACGCCGTTCGCCGCCTCCTGGTCACGCAGGTACGCGAAGACCGCCTCGGTGATCAGCGAATCGTCGATGCACGGGTTGGGCTGGCTCGGCGCGGGCACGTGCACGAACTCGCCGTTACCCCCCGGCTGGTTCGGGTCCGGCGGCGGGAGCAACGGGTCGGCCGGGCCAAACACCATCGCGCCGCGCGGCCCGATCTCCGTCCCCGGCAGGCCCAGACCAACCAGGATCATCGGGCTCAGCCCATCAGGAAACAGCGGGTCGTCCTGGAAAATCAACGGGTTGGGAAGCAACGGGTCCGCCGGCAATGGCAGCGGCAAAAACACCTGCTCGCCCGGGCCCAACGGCGGCTGCGGGATCGGCGGCAACAACAACTGCGGCGTCGGCAGACCGAAGTCGATCAGCCCGTCCAGCACCCCCACCGCGCCGAACTGATTCCCCACCAACAACTGCTCGATCGGAAGCGGATCAAGCGGACCCACCTGGTACAAAAAGATCGGCGGCGAAACATCAGGCGGCGGCTGCAACGGGTCGGTCCACTGGATCGCGTCGATCACCGGTTGCGGCAACAACTGGCCCGATTCAAAACCCACCCCGCCGAGCAAGAACGGCTGGGCCGTCGGCGGCGAGCCGGGCGGCGGGTCCACAAAATGGAAATCGTAAATCGCAGGCGTCGGCTGGCCCTGCACCACCACCGCGTCGAACACCTGGGCACGCGCCGCCGTGCCCAGCCCCGTCGCGCCCAGCGCCACAACGCCCGCCGTGATCATCACACGCGTCTCGAAACGATTCATCGTCTTACCTCCGCAGGTCAATGGAGATCGACACGCGACACGTGATCCGGCGAAGCGATCGTCGATGGCTCATCCCCCTCAGGGACGAAAAGCGCGAACGGCTACCCCAGCAACCATAACGCGCGAGCGCCCGTTCGCCAAGAACATGTCCGAAAAGTGGTCGTGGGTCAGTTTGAATCAGGTGGGGCAGGAGCCTCACCCTCCCAACAACTCAACTTCTCGTACACGTTCTTAGGCGCAGCCCAAAGCATGAGCTTTCAAGGCTTCGCCGAGACGACAGGCGAGACGCCTGCCCCGCCTTTCAGAAAACAATTCAAACGGACCCACGACCCGCCAAGTGGTCCTACCATACCACCGTCCCCGAACCCGGAGCACCCGCCCATGAGAGTGTTGTTCGCCGCCTTGGTCGCCTGTGTCGCCTGCTTGCCCGGCTCGCCCGCTCGGGCGCAGGCCCCCGCGCCCGACGCCGACCCGCTTCTCGCCGAGCAGCGCGACCTCGCCGAGCGCGCCAAGGCCATCCTCGCCGACTGGCGCGACGCGGGCGAAGGCGACGAACGCGCCCGCCGCCCGCTGGTCATCGCGCTGTTCACCGGCAACGACACCGACCCGGCGCCGAACTACCGCGAACGCCTCACACGCACGATGCAACACATCCAGGCGTTTTATGCCCAAGAAATGAAACGCAACGGTTTCGGGGAAATGACCTTCTCCCTCGAAAACGAAGAAGACGGGCTCCTCAAGATCTATGTCGTCCGGGGCGAGAGGCCCAACGACCAGTACAACGGCGACCACGGCAAGGAGATCCGCGAGTTGGTCGTCAAGCAGCTCGCCAAGCACGGGATCGACGGCAACCAGCAGACGCTGGTCATCTTCTGCAACCTCACCAAGTGGGACCCGGCGACGCGACGCATGAGCCACCACAGCCCGTACTACGCCGGCGGCTCGTCACGCAGCGGCACCGCGTGGCAGCTCGACTCGCCGCTGCTCGACGTCGCCCAGATCACCAACACCGACCCGGACCAGTTCCTGCACGACGGGCAGTACGGCCGGATCAGCCTCGGCCGATACCAGTCCATCTTCGTCGGCGGGGTCTGCCACGAACTGGGCCACGCCCTGGGCCTGCCGCACAACAAGGAGCGACCCGACGAGGCGCGCCGCTGGGGCACGGCGCTGATGGGCAGCGGCAACTTCACCTACGGCCGGGAAGAGCGCGAAGACGCGAAGGGCTCGTTCCTCACCCTCACCCACGCGATGAAACTCGCCGCCCACCCCGCGTTCACCGGCTCGGTCAAGCAGATGCACCGCCGACCCGACAGCCGGTACACCCGGTTGTCCCTCGAGCCGATCGACCAGGGCAAGGGCGTGCGCGTCTCGGGCAAGGTCCAGAGCGATATCCCCGTCCACGCCGTGCTCGCCTACCTCGACCCGCAGGGCAACAAGGACTACAACGCGACGACGCACCTCGCGGTCCCCGACGCGCAGGGGCGGTTCACGATCGACTGCGCCGCGTTCGAAGGCAAGGCCGGCCGGCTGCGACTCGCGGCCGTCCACGCGAACGGCTGGGCGCCGTTCTACGAAGACATCGCCACCACCTACACGCGCGACCCCGCGGGCGTCGTGTCCGTCCAGCCGTTCGACCTCGACACCCAGCGCGCCCACGCCGTGGGCGCCGGCCCGAACCGACCCGCCGCCTTGCCCGACCCGTCGCGTTGCCCGTGCTGCCGGCCGCCGCGATGAACCGCCGCCCCGCACCGCGTGCCGCGCGTCTCGCCGGCACCGCAAGGGGATGTCGTTTCTGGATCGCCGGGCCGGGGTCCGCGGCCGCGCGAAACCCAACACGATGGATCGAACCAAGAGGGGGTTGCGCCGGGGGTCGCCGAGCCCCCACCCCGTGCCCAACGCTGAACCCCGGGTCCCGAGCACCCGCGGCCAGGCGCGGTGGCCCGGTTGGGCGAGGCTCGCCGCTCGTGCGGTCTGGCGAGGCGATAAACTACCGCGGAACAGCAGGAGCCCGGTGTGACCGACGACGCGAATCCAGACGCGAACCAAGACGCGAATCCAGACGAGCGCCCGACGCCCGTCGCCGACCGTATCCGCCGGCGGCTTGTTCAAGCCCGTCGGCGTTTCCACGCGAACGACAGCATCGCCGACTTCATCGAAGACGGCGAGTTGGAGGCGTTGCAGAGCGAGGTCGCCGACCAGCTGCGTGGCGTGCTCGAAGCGCTGGTGATCGATACCCAGAGCGATCACAACACCCAGGACACCGCCCGGCGGGTGGCGAAGATGTTCATCAACGAGGTGTTCCGGGGCCGGTACGCGCCGATGCCGCCGATCACCGAGTTCCCCAACATCTCCCAGCTCAACGAGCTGATGATCGTCGGGCCGGTGACCGTCCGCAGCGCCTGCTCGCACCACCTGTGCCCGATCATCGGGAAGGTGTGGGTCGGCGTGATGCCCAACGAACACTCCGCGCTGATCGGCCTGTCGAAGTACGCGCGCCTGGTCGAGTGGGTGATGGCCCGCCCGCAGATCCAGGAAGAGGCCGTCATCCAGCTCGCCGACCTGCTCCAGGAGCGGATGCACCCCGACGGGCTGGCCATCGTGATGAAGGCGGACCACTACTGCATGCAGTGGCGTGGCGTGAAGGACATGGACTCGAAGATGGTCAACAGCGTCATGCGCGGCTCGTTCCTGAAAAACCCCGACCTGCGCCGCGAGTTCCTGTCACTCGTCGACGCGGGCCGTTGACCCCGAGGTAACCATGCTTGTACGACTCGTCTACGCCAGCCGATCCACCGAGCCCGTGACCGGCGAGATGCTCGACCAGATCCTCGCCGCGTCGCGCGAGAACAACAAGGCCACGGGCATCACCGGGGTGCTGTGCCTGTGCCAGGACAACGTCTTCCTTCAAGTGTTGGAAGGCGGACGCGTGCCGGTCAACGCGTTGTACGCCACGCTCTTAACCGACGGCCGGCACACCGACGTCATGCTGCTCGACTACGAGGAGATCAAGGAACGGCAGTTTTCCAGCTGGCGGATGGGACGCGTCGAAACGGACAAGCTCAACCCGGCCACGATCCTCAAGTACGCCGAGACCACAGCCATCGACCCGTACAACCTCCCGGGCGCGGTCGCGCTGGACCTGCTCAACGAGCTGATGCGCACCGCGGCCATCGTCGGCCGCAGCTAGACCAGCCGCTTTAGACGCACGCGATCTTCCTGGGATGCGTAGCATGGTCCGTTCGCCCCCCGGGCGTGGCCCGGCGGCTGCGATATCCTTCTGTTGACGATCCGCGGCGCGACGCGGTCATCGCGTCACCACGCGGGGGACGAAGCATCGGGCGCGATTCACTGGCATCGATCAACCGCGTGGGCGCGAGCGGGTCACGGTTCGCCCCGGGCGTGGCCCGGCGGCTACGACACCCTTCTATCCACGATCAGCAGCGCGACGCAGCCGCCGCGTCACCACGCGGGGGACGAGACATCGGGCGTGATTCACTGGCATCGATCAACCGCGTGGGCGCGAGCGGGTCACGGTTCGCCCCCGGGCGTGGCCCGGCGGCTGCGACACGCTTCTGTTGACGATCCGCGGCGCGACGCGGTCATCGTCGGCGGCGCGGGGCGAGCAGCCCGCCGACGACGACCAGGACCGCGAGGCCGGCGGGCTCGGGCACCGTGACGCCGGCGGCGCTGTGCGTGGGCTGGCCGTACCGCCCCATCAGCACGGCCAGGTCGTCGGCGTCAACCTGCCCGTCGCCGGTGAGTTCGCCCAGCTCGCTGTCGGCCGGGCGCTGGGCCTTGCCCCACTGCGCGAGCAGCGTGTCCAGGTCGTTGATGGCGACCTGCCCGTCGCCGTCGAGGTCGGCTTCGGCCGACAGGTTCGGCCGGTGATCGACGAGCAGCGCCACCTCGAACGCGCCGGGGACGAGGATGTCCGCGGTGCCTTGCGGGTAGACCGCGGCGCGTCGCAGCGACCAGTCGTCGGTCGGCGCGTCGCGGGCGATGACTTTGTAGGCGCGCGTCGTGTCGAGCAGGAAGCGGAACACGTCGTCGCCCTGCGCCACGCCGGCGATCGGGTCGGGGCGGTGGTCGGGGCCGAACATCGGGTGGTCGGCGTGGCCGGCGTTCGCCACGTCGTAGTACGCGGTCAGCTCCGCCGCGAACAGGTCACGCACGTTCGCGCTGTACCAGATCGAATGCCCGGCCAGGCCCTCGCTGCGCGTGCGGTCGATCATCTGCAGCAGGTCGTTGATCGGCGTCGAGGCGCCCGAGCCGTTGGACCGCAGGCCCATGACCAGCCGGTCGAGCTGGCCGGGCTCGAAGGGCGCGACCTGGTCGTTGACGATCGCGTTGAACGCGCCGATCGAGCTGCGGTAGGCCTGGGGCGCGTATTCGTCGAACAGGTCGGCGTCGACCCAGTCCGGCCAGTCGGCGTTGTAGTGGGTCGCGCTGAAGGGCGTGATCGACGGGCTGACCGACAGGCGCAGGTCGGGCCGGGCCAGGCGCACCGCGGCGGTGAGCTGGTCGGCGAACTGCTGGACCTTGAGCTGGCGCCAGTCGTTGAAGTGGTTGAGCTGGCCGGTGTTGGGGTTGTTCGGCAGGAAGCGCCCGGTCTCGTTGAGGTAGATCGAGCGCGTGGTCGGGTCCCAGCCGAACTGCGCCGGCCAGGCGAGCCGGTCGTCGAACTGCACGCCGTCGAGGTCGTAGTGCTCGACCGCTTCGAGGACCAGGTCGATGAGCAGCTGTCGGACCTCGGGCACGGCCGGGTTCATCCAGGCGAAGCCGTTGGACGCGTTGGCGTAGTCGCCGTTGACGTCCTGCAGCAGCCAGCCCCGCGCTTGCATGTACTGGGACAGCGGGTTGCTCGGGGTCCCGCCGCTGCCGATGAACTGCGAGGAGAAGCCGTACTCGAACCAGGCGACGTGGGCCATGTGGTTGCGGTGCGCCGCGACGGTGGTCTGGGCCAAGAGGTCGCGGGAGCTGCCCAAGAACAGCGAGCGGTCCGGCCCGCCGGTCAGGTCGGCGAGGACCCGCGAGGGGTAGTTGGTGTACCCGTTCTTCCAGGCCTCGACGTAGACGGTGTTGAGCCCGATGGTGCGCAGGTCGTCGATGACGTCGGCGGTGTTGTTGCCGGTGCGGATGTGATCGACGCCGGTCGTGGTCAGCCAGGTCCCGCGGACCTCCGGGCTCGCGGCGTCGGCCGAGAACGTGGTCAGGCCCAGCAGCAGGGCGGCGGCGATTGGTCGGTCCATCTTCATCTCTCGAATCCCTCGCTTACGCATTTATGATTGACCGGATTCTCCGGGAAACAAGCGGACGGTCACGATCTGATACGGGCCGTAGTCGAAACAGACGCCCGCGTCGTCCACCGTCAGGGCTTGTTGTGCTTGCTCTAACAGGTCCGCCAGCGCGGCGCGGGCGATCGATGCCGGCACCGTTAGTCGCGCCCGGCCGCGCGTGCCGTAGGCCTCGTACAGGCGGACGACCAGCCCCCCGCCGTCCTCGGCGAGCTTGACCGTGTCGATCACCACCGCCGGCCGATCGACGCGGAACCAGCTGTGCCGGGCCGTCGCGTGGTCGGGCGCACACGCGACGACGCGCATCGGCGAGTTGAGGTTGCGCGCTTCGCGGGCCACGCCCGCCTCGGCCCGGTCGCCGGGGTGCGGGTACAGCGCGTAGGTGAACGTGTGCCGGCCGCGGTCGGCCTGCGGGTCCGGCTCGATCGGGGCGCGCAGCAGCGACAGGCGCATGACGTGGTCGCGGACGTCGTAGCCGTACTTGCAATCGTTCATCAGCGCGACGCCGTAGCCGCCCGACGCCGCCGAGCCGCCCTCGCTGAGGTCCGCCCAGCGGTGGGCGCAGACCTCGAACCGCGCGAGATCCCAGCTCGTGTTCGCGTGCGTCGGTCGCTCGACGGCGCCGAACTGCACCTCGTACGCCGCGCGCTCGCTGCGCACCGCGACGGGGAACGCGACCTTCAGCAGGCGGTGGCGCTCCTGCCAATCGACCTCGGTCTCGAAGTCGATCCGCGCGGACGCGGCACGCATGACGACGCGCTGGGTCAGCGTCGAGCCGCCGAACCGATACACCAGCTCGACCCCCGCGCGCAGCGGCGTGTCTTGGATCACCGCGACCGACGCCGGCCCATCGAGTCGGTCTACCGCCTGGCCGACGTACGGGTCGATGTCCCACGCGTCCCACTTGTTCGGCCGGTCGTGGTGCAGCATGAGCACGTTGCCGCAGACACGATCGACGCCGGGCAGCGCCGCGAGCACCTGCCGGCCGTCGGCGCGGTGATCGATCACGCTGTCGAGCCAGCCGGTACGGCGGTCGATCGAAACGGTGAGCAGGCCGTTGGTCAGCGTGACCGCGTGCTCGGTCTGATCCGTCACGACACGCTCGTGTGGCAAGCGCCCCTCGGCGCGATTGCAAGCCGCGTACCCGCAGGCCGGCACATCAACCAGGCACGCCGAGCCGTCGGGCAGGTCCACGACCTCCCGCCGGGCGTGGCCCAGGGTGTTGACGACCGCGGCCGCGCCGCCCGCGCGCTCGCGCGCTCCCGAGCCCGCGCCCGAGCCCAACAGCGCCTCGGTCGCGTGCTCGCGCACCGCCCCGGCCAGCGACGCGATCACCCCGAAGTCCCGGCGGGCGTCCTCGTACACCCACGCGATCGACGAGCCGGGGATGATGTCGTGGAACTGGTTGAGCAACAGCAGCTTCCACGCGCGGTCCAGGAGCGCGGCCGGCGTCGTCGCCCCCGCGGCGCCGCTCGGCGTCTCGTACATCGCCAACGGCGGCGGCCGGTAGCCCGCGATCGGCGCGGGCCGGCGCGACGCGTCGTGGCTGCTGAGCCAACGCATCGCCTCCAGCAACTCCGCATCATGCAGCGCCGCCTCGCTTTGCCGGTTCGCCCGCTTGATCCACGCCTGGCTCGTGTACGTCCCGCGGTGGTACTCGAGGTACAGCTCGCCCACCCACGTCGGCGGGTCCTTGGCGTCCGCCATCGCCTGGTCGAAGAACGCGTTCACCGGCTCGATCGTGACGCGCGGCAGGCCCTGCAGGTCCGCCATCAGCGGCGCGGCCTCGAGCATCTCGCGGGTCGGCCCGCCCCCGCCGTCGCCGTGCCCGAAGGGGTACAGCGAGCGCGTCGCGCGGTCGTGATCGCGGAAGCGCTCGACCCCGGCGACCAGTTCATCGGGCCGGAGCGTGCCGTTGTACGTATCGGTCGGCGGGAAATGCGTAAACGTTTGCGTGCCGTCGATGCCGCGCCACATGAACGTGTGGTGCGGGAACGTGTTGAACTGGTTCCACGAGATCTTCTGGGTTAGGAACCGGTCCACGCCGCAGCCGGCCATGATCTGCGGCAGGTTCGCCGAGTACCCGAAGACGTCGGGCAGCCACAGGTCGCGCGTCTCGACGCCGAACGCCTCTTTGAAGAACCGCTTGCCGTGCAGGAACTGGCGGACCAGCGACTCGCCCGAGGGCAGGTTGCAGTCCGCCTCGACCCACATCGATCCGATCGGGTTCCACTGGCCGCGTTTCACCGCCTGCTCGATGCGCTCGTAGATCGCGGGGTAGTGCCGCTTCATCCACGCGTACTGCTGGGGCTGCGAGCACGCGAAGACGTAGCCCGGGTACTGGTCCATGTAGTTCAGCGCGCTGGTGAACGTGCGGGCGCACTTGCGGATCGTCTCGCGCAGCGGCCAGAGCCAGGCGGTGTCGATGTGCGCGTGACCGACCGCCGAGACCCGGTGGGCGTGGTCCGCGTTCTTGCACGAAAGCAGCGGCCCCAGCACCGCGTACGCCTCGGCGACGCGCCCGGCGTCGCCCGCGCCCAGCACGTTGAGCGCCTCGTTCAAACCCCAGAGCAGCTGGCCGCGACGCGCGCTGTGCGCGGGCAACTGGTCGTGCAGGCCCAGCAACAGCTCGTACGCGATCAGCAAACGCCACGCCGCGCGGTCGAACGTGCGCAGCTCGCAACGCTCGAGCACGAACCGCTTGTCGCCCCCCGGGTCCGCGGGGACGTGCCAGCTGCCGTCGGCGACGTTCTCCGGGCGGATGTTCGCCGCCGCCTCGACGTACACCTCAAACCGCTCGCCCCCCGCGATCCGCTCGAAACGCAGCACGTCGTCGCGGTACAGGTTCACCGCGGCGACCGGCCGGCCGTCTTGCCACGCCAACCCCTCGCAGCTGATCCCCTCGCACCACGTCGGGTCCGGGCCCAGGCTCATCGACAGGACCGCCTCGGCCTCGCCGTGCCAATCGCGGGGCAACGCCCCGGCGATCCGGAACCAGGTCGTGTCCCACGCCGCGCCCCAGCGCTCGCCGACCGCGATCCGGTGGTAGTCGGCGCCGATCGCCTGCTCGTAGGGCACCGGCTCGCCGCCGACGTCCCAGCAGGACACCTCGACCGGCGCGGTGCGTCGGTGGACCATCGGCCGGAGCGTGCGGTCGATCGCCACGCGCAGGCGTTCTTCGGTGATCACGGGGTGCTTGTGCATCGTGTCAGCACCCGGCGGTCGAGCCGCGGATAATCAACTCGGCGCGGAGCGCGTGGTCTTTCACCCCGTTCTGATCCGAGCCCACCATGCCCTCCGCGATCGTTGCGGCGGTGTGCCCCAGCTCGACCAGCGGCTGACGCATCGTGGTGAGCGCGGGCGAGAGGTGCGCGGCGCTGGGCGGGTCGTCCACGCCGATGACCGACAGGTCCTTGGGGATCGCCAGCCCCAGCCGTGCGGCGGCGGCATACACGTCCAGCGCGAGGTAGTACCCGCCGGAGAGGATCGCGGTCGGGCGGTTGTCCTGGTTGAGCAGCTGCGTGAGCCGGCCCTTCTCGTCGTTGTTCAGCCGCCAGTCCGCCGCGTCGCACATGCTGACGTCTTTGGCCTTGATGCCCAGGCGTTTGCAGGTCTTGGTGAAGCCCTCGCGCCGGTCTTTGCTGTGCGACCGCTCGTTGTTCGACCCGACGTAGCCGATCCGCCGGTGACCCAGCTCGTACAGGTACTCCACCGCCTTGGTCGCCAGGTCCACGTTATCGACGTCGATCGTCGTGACCTGTTTGATGTCCGACTTCTCGCCCACCGCGACGACCGGCGCGTGCTTCTTGCTCAGCTGGTAGACCTTCTTGAGCATCTCGGGCGAGAGGTTCAAGCACATGTAGCCCTGGCAGCCCAGCTCGGCGCGCTCGGTGGGGTGCATCATCAGCAGCTCGATGTCCTGGGCCCGGCAGGCCTGGCACATCCCCTCGAGGATCTGGCTGTAGTAAAAGTCCGCCATCGACGCCAGCGGGTTGAGCACGATGCCGAGCTTGTGGCGGAAGCTGCCCTCTTTCTCGAAGTCGCGGACGAAGGTGCCCCGGCCCTGCGTGCGTTCGAGGTGGCCCGAGGCGACCAGCTCCTGCATCGCGCGGTGCGCGGTGACCAGCGAGACGGACAGCTGCTGGCTGAGCTGCTTGGTGGTGGGGATGCGGTCGCCGGGGTGGAAGATGCCGGCGCGGATCGCGTCCACCATCGCGTCGCGCACGTCCCGGTACAGCGGGACGCCGGGGCGGGGGACGATCGGTCCGAGTTTGGCGGGGTCGGGCATGGCGGTAGGGCCTTAGCGGTCTTGGCGGTCTTGGCGTGCCGGGGCGGACAGACGCACGCCCAGGTGGATCGCGACCGGGCGGTGAGCGCCGTCGCTGGGCCGGTTGGTGATCGTACGGGAAGCGTCGCCGGTGTGTGCGTCGGCGGGGCGGTAGACGAACGAACTCGAGCCCCCGCCGTCGAGGTTGACCGCGTCGTGGACGCCGGCGTCGATGAGCAGCTGCGCCAGCTCGGGCAGCGTCGCGCCGACGCTGTGCCCGGGTTGCCGGCCGTCGATCACCGCCAGCCAGAGCGTCGCGCCCGCCCGGTCGGTCCCCGCCGCGGTGCGCGGGTGGCGCGCCGTCGGCGAGACCCGGCAGGTCGCGCCGGTGTTTCGGCCGGCGGTGACCAGCAAGCCGCCGAGGCCGGGCTCGCTCGCGGAAGGCCCGACGCCCGCGACCGCGTGCGTGACCGTGGGGTCATGCGGCCGCGTGGTGACACGGGCTCGGCGGTCGCGGCCGATGACCAACGCCGGGCCCGGCTCACCCGCGTACACACGCCGTGGCGAGCCCGGCTCGCCGCCGCTGATCCACAGCCCGATGACGTCCGCGTAGACCACGCCCCGGTCGGCCGCCCGGCCCACCACGCCGAAGTAGTTCGCGTTCACCGCCAGCGCCAGGCCCAGGCGCTCGGCCCAATCGGGCGTCGTCTCCAGCACCGCCTCGGCCCGCGCGGGCGCATCGGCGTCAGTGATGCCGACCCGCGTCACCACGACCTCAACCGACGGGTCACGCAGATCGATGCGCGCCAGCTGCCCGCGTACCGGGCCGTCTCCCGTCTGGTAGGCGATCGGCTCGACGACGATCGCGCCGGTCGGCGACGCGCACCCGCCCAGCCACACGATCAACAACAAGGCCATCCGAATCATCGCGAACCGCCTCTCACTCGCTGCCCAAGCGCAGGGCCAACCCGCCCTGCGCGATCGCCGTGAAGATCGCCTGCGCCGCGTCGCCCATCGCCACGCGCGCGTCTTCGTTGGTGCCCTGCACGTACACCGCCAGCAGGTAGTGCCCGCCACGCTGCACGTCGTAGACGTAGCACAGCTCCGAGTTCGCGCCGTCCGGCGGCCACCAGCCGGGCTTGTTCAGCGACACGTAACCCGGGCGGCTCGGCAGCGCCGCCGTCACCCGCCACAGCCCCTCGCGCACGTAGCACTGGTTCGTGTACGCCAGCTGATCGGTCACGAACACGAACCCCGGGTCGCCGCGGCCCGCTTGCATCAGCGTCGCGGCGCCGCAGCGGATCAAGTCGTCGGTCGTGAACCAGTTCGATTCGCGCGGGCTGCCGGGCGCCGGGTCACCGTTCAACGGCATGTCCACGGCGGGGCGGGCCGCGATCGGCCGCAGCTCCGCGCCCTGGGGCGACCAGACCCGCACGGCACGCGAATGGTTCCAGTGCGGGCGCGTGAAGTGTCGGCGGACGAGGCTGTCCGCGCAGCCGATCGACCGCATCCAGTCGTAGGTTTCTCGGAAACCGACGGTTTCCTGCAGCGCATTGAACGCCTGGTTGTCGCTCATGACCAGCATCCCGGCGATCAGGTCGCGCAGCGAACGCGGCGGGTCGTCGCCGACCTGGATGACGTGGTCCAGCGATAGATCGTGCTCGCGCATGACGCCGAGCGCGAGAAACGCGGTGTTCCACTTGATCGTGCTGGCGGGGTAAAAGCCCAGCGAGCCGGTGTTGTTCCACCGCGCACAGAGCAGGTCGCCGGTCTGCGGGTCGATGCGCGCGAGCGTCAGGGCCGAGCCGTCGGGCAGGTCGAACAAGCCATCAAGCGCGATGCCGCTGTCGATCAGCCTCGGGGCGTGCTCCATCGTGGGCAAGCGGAGCCAGGGGCGATCCACGGTCTTGACGTCATCGGCGGTTGAGGTCATGGAACAGCCCGCGACGCCGGCCAAAGCAAGCAAATAGAGCAGGATTCGGGCGGGCCCGGCCGGCATAAGTCACCTAAGTTCATGAAAGCGGCGTGTCCAGTTCGACCCAGCCGCCGCCGGTCTGCGCCGAGTGGTTGCCCGCCTGCATCACCGCGATGTTCTCGACGATGCGTTCGAGCGACGCGGGCGGGTCCTGGCCGGCGAAGAAGCCGACCATGCCCTCGACCAGCCGGTCGTACACGCCGTCGAAATCGACCTTAAAGCCGCGGATGCCGTCGCTGCCGTGCAGCGTCGCGCCGAAGTCGTAGGCCCCGACACGCTCCATGCGAAGCCGGGCCGATCGGCCGTCGGCGTAGTGCAGGTCCAGCAGGTCGCGGTCGGCGCTGGAGGTGCAACGCACGCGCTCGACGCCCGGGCCCCACAGCGCATCGACCATCTCGATCGTGTGCACGCCGTAGTGGAACAGCCCCGGCATCGACGGGTTCAACTCGCCAGGCCCGTACGCGTCGATCGCCACGACCCGGCCCAGCGATTGGTCTTGAGCCGCCGCCGAGACCTCCGACGCGAAGCGGAGCGACGACGCGGAGTAGCACCGCGCCTTGTGCTGCCGGGCCAGCTCGAGGATCGCCCGGGCGTCGTCGAGGCGGCAGGACAAAGGCTTATCGATGTAGGTCGGCAGCCCGCGCCGCAGCGCCGGCCGGGCGTGTTCGAGGTGGCGGTTGCCGTTGACGGTGAGGACCAGGACGCCGTCCACCGCGTCGAGCATGTCGTCGAGCCGATCGGACTGGACGACGCCGAACGCCTCGGCCTGAAGCCGCCACTTCTCGACCTCGTCGCCGGGCATGTCGTGCTTGCCGTCGGTCCACATCTGCGTGACCTGGCACGCGGTCTGGCCCTGCTTGTTGAGCGTGTTGATCCGGCGGGAAAACTCCGAGAGGTGCGAGCTGTCGATGCCCACGACCCCGAGCTGGATCGTGCCGACGGCCGGGCGGGTCGGCGGGGCGGTTGTCGGCGTCGGGGTCTTCGTAGGTTTGGGTGATGCCATGCGATCCTCCTGAATCCGTTGAATCAGCCCGCCAACGCCGACTGACCGGCCAACACTTCCGCCACCGCGGCGGCCTGGGCGAACGTGCAGAGCTGCGACGGGCGATCGGGACGAGCGAGCAGGTCCGCGAACGCCTTGAGCTGGCGGGCAAAACGCACCTCGTGCGTCTCGATGGCCAGCGTCTTGGACTCGCCCTCGGACGGCTTGGAGATCAGCTCGGTCGGCTTCTCGTAGTCGTAGCCGAGCAGCCCCTTGGAGCCGACGACGGTGAGCGTGAACCGCGCGGGCTCGGCCCAGCCGCTGTTCAGCACGCCCGCGATCGCCGCGTCTGCCGAGCCGGCGGCGACGAGCAGGGTCGCGTTCGAGTCGCCGCGCCCCGACCAGCCGTGCCGGCGGACCATGCCCTCGAGCCGGCTTGGCCCGCAGAGGTAGTGGAACAGGTCCAGCCCGTGGCTGCCGGTGTCGATCAGCGAGCCCCCGCCGGACAACGCGGGGTCGCTCATCCAGTGCTCACGCATCGTCGGGTGCCAGCAGGCGAAGGTGTTCTCGAAGCGCACCAGCTCGCCGAGCTCGCCCGCGTCGATCTGGCGTTTCATCTCGACGACGGCGGGGGTGAAGCGGTGGCAATACGCGACCCGGGCCGGCACGCCGGGCGTCTGCTCGGCGAGATCGACCAGCCGCTGGGCGTGTTCGAGCGAGTGGGCCGCGGGCTTTTCCATCAGCACGCCGATGCCGCGCTCCAGCAGCGGCCCGACCAGCTCGGCCCGGACCGCCGGGGGCGTGCACAGCACCACCCCGTCGAGCTGCTCGCACACCGCGTCGTCGGCCAGCATCGACGCGACCGACTCGAACGTCGCCGCGTTCGTGGCCTTCGCAAACGCCTCACGCCCCGCCGGGTTGGGGTCCACCCCCGCGATAAACCCGACCGCGGGCTCCGCCTCCGCCGCAGCGCGGTGGGCGGCCGAGATGCCGCCTAAACCCACGAGACCGAGCTTGGTGTGTGCCTTCATTCTTATATATTATCTTGTCGTTACCGCCTTGCAAACCCCGCATTGTGGGTAGGGCCCCACAAAATACCCGCCCAGCCGGAGACATCCCATGCCGCAGCTTACCCGCCTTGCCAAGCTCCTCGCCGTGACCGCCGCGCTGGTGATCACCGGCTGCGTTGTTGCAGAACAATCGCCCCCCGCCGCGGACCCACCCCGGGCCCCCGCCGAGGTCCGCGGCACCTGGATGACCACGACCAACAACGAGGCGATCAACGCCCCCGCCAACGCCAACGCCGCGATGAAACAGCTCCGAGACATCGGGCTCAACACCGTCTACGTCGAACTCTGGAAGAACGGCTACACCCAGTTCCCCTCCGAGGTCCTGCGCCAGACCATCGGCGTCGACCGCCGGCCCCACCTCCGGCCCGGCCACGAGAAGTACCCCGCCGACCAGATGAACGGCAAGCCGCGCGACCTGCTCGAAGAAACCCTCATCGCCGCGCACCGCAACGAGCTGATCTACATCGGCTGGTTCGAGTACGGGTTCATGGCCGCGTTCACCGAGACCGACAACGAACTCCGCCGGCAGTACCCCCACTGGATGACCAAGACGAAAGACGGCGAACTCGTCTCCGACCAGAACCCCTTCGTCTGGATGAACCCGCTGCGCCCCGAGTGCCAGGACTTTCTCATGGCCATCGTGCTCGAAGCGGTGGACAAGTACGACCTGGACGGCGTGCAGCTGGACGACCGCATCGCCTGGCCGGTGACGATGGGCTACGATGACTACACCAAGGCCGTCTACGCCCGGGAGCACAACGGCGCCCAGCCACCCGCGGACCCGCGCGACCCGGCGTGGGTCAAGTGGCGCGCGGACAAGGTCACGCAGTTCGCCGAACGCTTCTACAAAGAACTCAAGAACAAGCGCCCGAACCTGCTGGTGTCGATCAGCCCGGCGGTGTACCCCTGGTCGCTGGACAATTACGCCTGCGACTGGAAGACCTGGAACGACCGCGGCTGGATGGACGAGTTCGTGCCCCAGGCCTACCGCATGGACTACGCGGCGTTCAAGCCCACGTGGCAGCAGCAGGTCCAGACCGCCGGCGACCGCGTGGGTGACCTGGTCGCCGGGCTCCGCATCGTCGGCAGCGGGCCGGACACGACCTGGCAGGACACGGTCAAGAAGATCGAGCAGGTGCGCCGCTCCAAGGCGGGCGGCCACTGCCACTGGTACAGCGTCGCGGTGCTGGACCGCTACCCCGACCGCTTCAAATCGTTCTACAACGTCAAAGCCAACGGCCACGCGCCCAACCCGATGCTGCCCGCCGACTGGCGCCCGGCCCCGATCGTCGCGCAACGCAAGGGCGACGCGTCGTGGGCGGTGAGCGTGCAGGAGCCGGGGCGGTACCGCGTCGTCGCACGCCAAGGCGCGGTCTGGCGCGAGGTGCAATCTCGCGCGTTTGAAGCCGGCACGACGACGCTCGCGAACCTCGATGCCGACGCGGTCGAACTGCTGGTCGATCGGCGGGGCGAGGAGTAACAGTCGGATAAAACACGCGCACCCGCGCGGGACGGCCCGATCGCGTTGAGTGTTTTTTGATGGTTCGGCCCCCGCGTGGTGATGCGGCGGCTGCGTCGCGCTGCTCATCGTGGACAACAGTGTGTCGTAGCCGCCGTGCCACGCACGGGGGTCGGGCCGGCAACGCAACAAGTGGACGGGCATCGGGCGATCATGCACGCTTGCGCATATCGCCTCGAATGTTGAGCGCGTGGATCAACGGGCTTGCGGGGCGCGAAAGCGTGCTTTGTAGCCGCACGCTCCAGGCTCACGCCACGTAGCCAGAACGGTTTCGGATGGTCGCCCGGCAGATAGGCCGTGAATAGGTCGTCGCACAACCGTTCCGCCCGGTGCTATGTATCGCGCGTCGTCACGATCGCCAAACGATCTTCAGCTTCGTCATCAACACGACGAACACGCCCAGCGCCAGCGTCTTCACCACCGACCAGGCGAACGCCAGCCAGGGCTCGTCGGCGAGCCCGGCCTGGTTGCGCCAGTCCGCGATCTGCCTGGGAAACCAGAGGAATCCGAGGTCGTCCAGCGTCTTGACGCCCGCCAGGCCGATCGGCACGAGCAGCGGCAGCTTGACGATCGGCAGCAGCAGGCTGCGGATGCCCGCGTACGCCAGCATCGGGTTCTGGCCGTTGAAAACGAGCAGGCCCAGCACCCGACGCCCGGCGCGCCAGCGATCGACCAGGACCGTCAACACCGCGAGCGCGAGCACCGACAGCCCGCCGCTGGTCAGGTAGTACGACAGCGTCGCGGGCGGGCCCTTCTTGATGCCGCCCTCGAAGATCGTCGCGCGGTCGATCGTGACACGCGGCGGCTCGCCGGCCGGCGTCACGCGCAGCTGCGGCGCGATGTTCAGGAGCAGCCCGGCGACCAGCAGCGCGGTGCCCCAGGCGTACAGCGACACCAGCAGGCGGTCGTCGGCGTGCCGGGGCTTGAGCGACACCAGCCCCGCGCCGATCAGCGCCGGCCCGGCGAGCAGGATCGCGGCGTACGGCGTGAGCACGTCGAAGCCCAGCAGCGTGAGCAACACTTGACCGTGGTCTTTCGCCCCGGCGATCGCGAGCACGACCACCGCGGTCAAGAGCAGCGCGATCGCGCCCAGACGCGGCCCGCCCCAACGCAGCTGATCGACGCGGCTGGCGTCGTCGTCCTGGCGCTGCATCGCGCGCTGCAGCAGGTCGCCGACCGCCAGGCCCGGCACGACGACCCACATGAACTTGAGCCACGTGTAATCCCACAGCACGCCGAGGTCCAGCCAGCCCGACGGGACCCGCCCGTTGAACCGGTCGGCGAGCGGGCCGAAGTCGAGCCACCGCTTGGGCGCGTTCAGCGGGCCGCTCAGAAAATCCAATCGGTTGCTCAGCAGACGCCAGTCCGCTTTCATCGCCTGGTGATGCGGGACGAAGAACACGGCCAGCAGCGCGAGCGTGCGCGCCACCGCCCGGCGCGGCAGAACCAGCCACGCGAGCGCCGCGAAGAGCGAGCAGTGCGCCAGCAACAGGATGATGATGTCGTGCTGCGACCAGGCAAACGCCTTGCCCGGCCGGGCGTTGAGGTAGCAGACCAAGCCGACGCACGCCGCGACGCCGGCACAACGGATCGCGATCGTTTGCCGACGGCTGAGTTTGCGCGGCAGCCGCATCAGCACCGGGAACAGGAGCACGAACCCGGCGATCGCGAGCAGCCAGGCCGACGTGGTCGGCTTGGGGTGGATGACGTACGGGTCGATCTGCCGGACGTAGACCGCGAAGCCGATGAGCACGAGCCAGCGCCAGACGACGGCGGGCACCAGGCGCCAGCGCGGCACGCCCTTGCCCAGCTTGCGCGACATCGCCAGCGGGATCGCCGCGCCCATCGCGAACAGGAACATCGGGAAGACCCAGTCGACCCACGTGAAGCTGGGCCAGTCGCCTCGGAACTGCCAGGGGTTCGCGACGCGCTGCCAGGTGCCCGCGTCGTTGGGCAGGTAGCGCGGGTAGTAGCCGTGGTACATCGCGTTGGGCAGCCAGTTGGGCACCACCCCCGACAGGCACATCAGCAGGATCGCCAGCCCACGCAACGCATCCAGCCCCAGCGCACGCCGCGGCGGGTCGGGGGTCGCGGGCTCGGTTTGACGCATGGCGGGGCTTCCAATACGGCCGGGATTCTTATATAAGTTAGCGGAGCAGCCGACCGCATGGGAGCCGACCCGCCATGGAAACCCACATCAAGACCCCGGCCCTGATCGTCGGCGGCACGACCGGCGGCGTCGCCGCGGCGCTGGCGCTGGGGCGCAACGGCGTGAAATGCCTCGTCGCCGAGCCCACGGCCCTGATCGGCGGGCAGCTCACCGCCCAGGCCGTGCCCCCCGACGAAAACCGGTGGATCGAGGGCGTGGACGGCGTGCAGTCGGCGACACGAAGCTACCTCGACTTCCGCGAACGCGTCCGCCAACACTACCGCCAACACCCCCACGCCTCGGCCGACACCCGAGTCAGCGACCACCTCAACCCCGGCGGGGGATGGGTCAGCCGGCTGTGCTTCGAGCCGGTCGTCGGCCACGCGGTCCTCCAAGCCATGCTCAAGCCGTACACCGACCAAGGCCTGGCCGACATCCGGCTGGGACTCAAGCCCGTCGCCGCCGACACCGTCGGCGATCGGATCGCCGCCATCACCTTGGAGCACACGAAAACCGGCGACCGCCTGGTCGTCGAGGCCGACTACGTGCTCGACGCCACGGACCTCGGCGACGTCTACCCGCTCGCGGGGGTCGAGCACTTCGTCGGGGCCGACGGCGGCGATCGCTTCGGCGAACTGCACGCGCGCGGCGACCAACCCAACCCGGCCGACCAGCAGTCGTTCTGCTGGTGCTTCGCGCTCGAGCACCGCGTCGGCGAGGACCACCGCATCGACAAGCCACGGGACTACGACGCCTGGCGCTCGTTCGTGCCGGACCTGAACCCGCCCTGGCCCGGGCCCTTGTTTTCGTGGGAAATCCCCGGCCACGACGGCAAACAACGCACGCTGCGCATGTTCGCCCCGCCCGACGACCCGGGCAACGAGTGGGAGCTTTGGCGGTACCGACGGATCGTGGACCCCGCGATTTATGCGGCCGAGCACCGCGAGACGCACCCCGAGGTGTCGCTGGTCAACTGGGTGCAGATGGACTACTTCCGCAAGCCGCTGCTGGGGGTGGGTGAAGACGAAGCGCGCGCGGCCTTGGCCGGCGCGCGCGAGCAGAGCGCGTGCCTGTTGTACTGGCTGCAGACCGAGGCGCCCCGGCCCGACGGCGGGGCGGGGTGGCGCGGCCTGCGGCTGCACGGCGAGGCGCTGGGCACCGACGACGGCTTCGCGCTGTCGCCCTACATCCGTGAGCCCCGGCGGCTCGACGCGCTGGCGATGCTCACCGAGGCCCACGTCGGCGCCCAGCAGCGGCTGGCCGCGGGCGTGAAAAGGCTCAGCGGGCCGGACCTCGTGCCCGGCGAGGCGTTCGAAGACGCCGTCGCCATCGGCTCGTACCACCTGGACCTGCACCCGACGACCGGCGGGTTCGCGGGCATGTACGTCGCGTCGTGCCCGTACCGCATCCCGGCGCGGGCGCTGTTGCCCAAGCGGATCGAGAACCTCGTCGCCGCGGGCAAGGCCCTGGGCGTCTCGCACCTGGCCAACGGCTGCACCCGCCTGCACCCGGTGGAGTGGGGCGTCGGCGAGGCGGGGGGCGAGCTGATCGCGCAGAGCCTCGCCTCGGGCCGGCCCCCCCACGCCGTGGCGAAGCCGGGCCCGGATCGCGCCGCCCTGCAGGCCCGCCTGGACCGCCGGGGCGTGCCGCGGGCCTGGCCTTGGGATTGACTTATATAATTTCTCCCCGATCAAGCCCGCCCGACCCAAGCGCAGACGGCCCCCGCGAGCTGAAAAACTTATTATAGATCCCTGAAATATGATGATAAGCCCCGTTTTGGGGCCATAATTTACCCCTAGTGTTTACGAATCCCACTTAGTGGTAATTGACGCTCCAAAAGAATGCGAGATATTATAGAACTTATGGCACGGTACCAACCCTGTCTACGATCCACCGGCAATCCGTCCCGACCATCCGTTCATCGCACCCCGATCCCATCACCCCACGGAGAAAAGACGCCCATGACCCGTTCCCTCACGCATCGTTCGGCCGCGACCCTGGTCGCCTCGCTGGCCCTGGCCACTTCCGCCCAGGCGACACTCATCGCCTACGACCCGTTCTTGTCCGGCGGCAACCGCGGGGCGGGTGAGTACACCGCCGGCAGCGACATGCGCACCATGGGCGCCGCCGCGCTCGGCTGGGTCGGCGGCCCGCCCGACGGCTTCGGCGTCGCGCACAGCGGCTCGACCGGCAACTTCGTCGCCAACGCCGTCGGCGAAGACTCCGCCGCGGTCAGCTACGAGCAGGGCGGCCGCATGCAGTGGCTGGGCGTGGGCAACTTCCCGTTCAACCGCAACCTCACCCGCCAGCTCAACCCGACCCCCGCGTCCACCGAGTGGTGGATGAGCATCCAGGTCAACCGCCTGGGGTGGGCCGACTCGGCGACCAACACCTTCGCCGTCGGCGGCTTCACCGACGGGGCCGGCAACGGCCTGCAGGTCGGCTACGACGACACCGCGGGCAACAACATCCCCGACCTGGTCCTGCGGACCAACGGCACGAACATCGTCCTCGCTTCGGACGTCCCGTCCAGCGACAACCAGCTGGTCATCATCAAGATGGACGTCGATGTCGCCGGCAACGAGACCCTGTCGATCTGGGTCGATCCCGCCAGCGTCTTCGACGCGCCCGACATCGTCGATTCGACGCTGGACATCACCAGCTCGACGACCCCGTTTACCCAGAGCAAGTACGAGTCGCCCGGGCAGTCCGGCGTCGTGTTCTTCGACGAGGTCCGCCTCGCGACGAGCTTCGAGGGCGCGACCGGCGTGCCCGAGCCGACCTCGCTGGCGCTCCTGGGCCTGGGCGGCCTGCTCGTCGCCCGCCGACGACGCGGCTGATCGGCTGACACACAACCCCCCTCGGCGTCCGCGGCGACAGTCGCGGGTGCCGTTTACCCCAACGAACCGGAGACCCGAGAATGCAAGCCCACACCACCCTGATCAAGACCACCGCCGCCCTCGCACTCGCCGCCGGCACCACCGCGGCCCAGGCGACGCTGATCGCCTACGACCCGTTCCTCTCCGGCACGGACCGCGCCGCGGGCGAGTACACCCCCCAAGTCGACATGCGCACGATGGGCGCCGCCGCGACCGGCTGGGTCGGCACGCAGGGCATCGACGGCTTCGGCGTCTCGCACACCGGGTCCACCGGCAACTTCCAGGCCAACGACCTGGGCGAGAACAACGCCGCCGTGGACTACGAGCAGGGCGGGCGCATGCAGTGGATCGGCGTGGGCAACTTCCCGTTCGACCGCAACATCACCCGCCAGCTCAACCCCACCCCCAGCTCCAGCGAGTGGTACTTCAGCATCATGGTCAACCGCCTGGGCTGGGCGGACGTCGATACGCACACCTACGTCGTCGGCGGCTTCACCGACGCGAACGGCAGCGGCCTGCAGGTCGGCTACGACGAGACCAACGACGACTTCATCCCCGACCTGGTGCTCCGCATGGGCGGGGTCAACCGGACGCTCGCGGCCGACGTGGGTTCCAACGACAACCAGCTGGTCCTGGTCAAGCTCGAGATCAACGAGTCGGGCAACGACACCGTCTCGGTCTGGGTCGATCCCGCCAGCGTCTTCGACCCCGCCGACGTGGTCTTCACCGACACGAACGTCAGCGACTCGCTCACCCCCTTTACCCAGAGCAAGTACGAATCGCCCGGGCAGTCCGGCGTCGCCTACTTCGACGAGATCCGACTCGCCACCACCTTCCAAGCCCTGCACGGCCAAACCCCCGCGCTGCCCGGCGACACCGACGGCGACGGCGACATCGACGACAGCGACCTCGGCACCGCCTTTAGCAACTACACCGGCCCGCTCGCGCCCGGCACCGGCGGCAAGACCGCCGCGGACGGCGACACCGACGGCGACGGCGACGTGGACGACTCGGACCTGGGCACCGCCTTCTCCGGCTACACCGGCCCGCTGGGCCCCGCGGCCGTGCCCGAGCCCACCAGCCTCGCGTTGCTGGGCCTCGGCGGCCTGCTCGTCGCCCGCCGGCGCCGCGCATGACCCCGACCTCCTTCAGCGCCCGCCGGGCCGACGCGCCCGGCGGGCGCTTTCCGATCGATCAACAAGGGAACCGATATGCAACGCCGTCACGCCTTCACCCTGATCGAACTGCTCGTGGTCATCTCGATCATCGCGCTGTTGATCGCCATCCTGCTGCCCGCCCTCGGGGCCGCGCGGCAGGCGGCACGCACGACCCAGTGCTCGAGCAACCTGCGCGGCCTGGCCCAGGCGCTGACCGCCTACTCGGTCGATAACAAGAACAAGTTCCCTACCAACTTCACGCGCGGTCCCGGCGGGGACCTTGACGAGTGGTACGACGAAGACCGCATCGGCGATTACCTGCCCGACGCGGGGCAGACCGCCAGCGACACGATCGACGGGCACATCATGTTCTGCCCGCTCGACGCCGAGGCCCAACGCACCTACTGCATGAACGCGCGGGCCAGCTCCGACGCGCGGGTCGGCGGCTACAAGGGCAACCTCGGCCGGCCCTGGGACGCCGACGCCGCCGCCGCCTCCACGCTGATCCTCCTGGGCGAGGGCTTCTCGCGATTCGGCAACAGCCCGCGGTACTCCGGATCGACCTTCGGCGGCAAGGCGGGATGGAAGCCCGGCGAGCGATTCGCCAGCAGCAAGGCCTACGGCGCGGGCGCTTGGGGCACCGTCAAATCCGAAGTAAACTGGACGCTGCACGGCGACAACGAGGACGCCTCGGTGCCCGAGGGCAAAGCCCAGTTCGCGTTCGGCGACGGCCACGTCACCATGCACCAGGCCAACGAGCTGGTCGACCTCGACACCTACCGGAGCACCTACGAAGCGCTGTGGGCACCGGACGACGAGGACTGGGAATAACCGTTCCCGGCGAGCGGGGCTGAGCATGATCCAGCGATCGACAGGCGAACACCGGCGTCGGCCCGCCGGGCCGCTGCGGTGGTTCGCGCTGGTGCTCGCGCTGGCGCCCGCCATCGCGTTGACCAGCTGCGGACAAACGGACGACGGCCAAACGCGGGTCGAGCTGTGGACGCTCGCGCTCTCGCCGACCTTCGACGACTACATGCACCAGGTCATCGCCGACTTCGAGGCCGAGCACCCCGGCGTCGAGGTCGTGTGGGTCGATGTGCCGTTCGATGCGCTGGACCGCAAGCTGGTCACCGCGGCGGCGGCGGGGCGGTCGCCGGACGTCGTCAACTTCTCGGACCGGCAGTTCTCGCGCTACGCGGCGCTGGGCGCGATGCACGACCTCAACGGCCTGTTGCCCGGCGACCCGCACGCGCAGTACCAGCGCGGCGCGCTGCGCATCCTCGAACTCGACGGCGAACTGCTCGCGCTGCCCTGGTACCTCACCACCCAGGTCCGGCTGGTCAACCAGGGGCTGCTCGCAGAAGGCGGGCTGAGCGAAGACACGCTGGGCAGGGACTGGGAAACCCTCCGCCGCCAGGCCCGCGATTACCACGAGCAGACCGGCGGGTTCTTGTTCTCGCTGCGGCTGGGCGAGGACTCGATCCTGCCGACGATGATGCTCCAGAGCGGGCTGGCGCTGTTCGCCGAGCAGGACGGCCGGCTGGTCGCGCGCTTGGCCAGCGACGAGGTGGTGGCGTATATCCGCGCGTGGGTCGCGTGCTACAACGACGGCGCGCTGCCGCGCAGCAGCGCGACCGGCGGGCACCAGGCGGTGGTCGAGGGGTTCCAGAACGGCCGGCTGGCGACGATCCAGACCGGGGCGAACATGCTCAACCGCGTGCGCGACGCGAACCCGGACGTGTACGAGCAGACGGCCGTGCTCCCGCCGCTGTCGGGCGCGCTGGGGCGCTCGCACATCGCGGTCATGCCCGTGGGCGTGATGGGCAAGTCCGACCACCCGGCCCTCGCCGCCCGGCTCGCCTGGCACCTGACCAAGCCCGCGAACCAGACCGAGCTCGCCCGCCGATCGAGCGTCCTGCCCTCGACGCCCGCGTCGCTGGCCGACCCGCACTTCAACCCCGGCGCCGACCAAACGAGCGACCGCATGGTGCTGGCGCGCGTGCTCTCGGCGCGGTCGCTGGACGACGCGGTCGCGTTCACCCCGGCGGTGTCGGCCTGGCCGGACATGCGGCTGGCGTTCAACGAGGGGATGAAGCGCGTGCTGCTGAACCGCGCGGACCTCCGCGAAACGCTCGTCGAGGTCCAGCGGCAGTGGAACGCGCTGCTGCGCGCCGCGCCGCCGGCCAGCCTGGACACGGTCCCCCGCCCCGAGCCGGTGTCATGACCCGGCGCCGCGCCCGCCGAGCCGCCGCCCTGCGCCCGCACCGCGCGTGGACGCCTTACGTGTTCCTCGCCCCGGCGGGCTTCATCCTCGGCACGTTCATCCTCGCGGCGATGCTGCAGGTCGTCTACTTCTCGTTCACCGACCACAACGTCTTCCGCGGCGGGTCGTTCGTCGGGCTGGAGAACTACCGGCGACTGTTCAACGACCAGGCGTTCTGGTTCTGCCTGGGCAACAGCTTCATCTACCTGCTGGTCACGCCGGTGCTGATGGCGTTGAGCCTGGGCGCGGCGATGGTCGTGCACGCGGGGTTGCGCGGGATGACGCTGCTGCGCGTCTTGCTGTTCATGCCCGTCGTCACGCCGACGATCGTCGCGGCGATCGCGTTCCGGCTGCTCCTGGACGAGGACGGGGGGCTGATCAACGCGGTGCTGGGCCGGGCCGGCGTCGGCGCGTTGCCGTGGCTGACCGGCCACCCCTGGACGCTGGTGTCGGCGATGCTCGTCACGCTGTGGAAGGGCTTTGGCTACTACATGATGATCTTCCTCGCCGGGCTCATGGCCGTGCCGCGCGACCTGGAAGAAGCCGCGGCGATCGACGGCGCCGGGCGTCTGGGCGTGTTCCTCAACGTGACGCTGCCGTCGCTCCGGCCGATCCTCGTGCTGGTCGCGGTGATCTCGTCGATCTCGGCGCTCAAGGTGTTCGACGAATTGTTCATCACCGTCAAGGGCGTGCCCGTGTCGCAGCAGACGGTCGTGCCGTTGATCTACGACACGGCGTTTGTGCGCGGGGAGTTCGGCCTGGCGTGCGCGATCGGGGTCGTGCTGTTCGTCGTCGTGCTGCTGTTTTCGATGGTGCAGATGAGGGTCGCGCGTGACCGATAAACGCCCGCTGTGGATGACGGCCCTGCTTTACCTCGGCGCGCTGGCGCTCGCGGTGATCGCCTTCGGCCCGGCGGTCTGGCTCATCGCCACCGCCTTCGCCGGGCCCGGCGTGCCGATCAGCCGGCTGCCCGCGCCCGGCGAGCTGACCACCGACAACTTCGCCGGCGCGTGGAACGACGGCGGGCTGGGCGGCGCGGCGACCGACACCGGCGGGACGAAGTGGTGGACCAGCCCGCTGGTCAACTCGATCCTGGTCACGGTCGCGCAGGCGTTCTTGAACGTGATCCTCGCCGCGCTCGCCGCGTACCCGCTCGCGCGCATGGACTTCCGCGGCCGCGGGCTGATCTTCCTGCTCATCCTCACGACCATCATGGTGCCCGAGCAGGTCATCGTCGTGCCGATGTTCCAGACGGTCGTGGGGCTGGGGCTCTACGACACGCTCGCCGCGGTCGTGCTGCCGTTCTCCGTCACCGCGTTCGGCGTGTACCTCTGCCGGCAGGCGTTCCTCGCGATCCCCAGCGAGCTCGAAGAGGCCGCGCGCGTCGACGGCGCCAGCGCGCTGCACATCTGGTGGCACGTCATGCTGCCGCTGGCCAAGCCGGCGCTCGCGACGCTCGCGGTGTTCAGCGTCATCGGGGCGTGGTCGAACCTGCTCTGGCCGCTGATCGTGCTGCAGAGCAAGGAGACGCACACCCTGCCGGTCGCGATCAACCAGCTGCTCGGCGTCTTCGCGACCAACGTCCGCTACGCGTACGCGGCGAGCGTGCTCGCCATCCTGCCGGTCATCCTGTTCTACATCCTCGCGCAGAAGCAGCTGACCCGCGGCCTGCTCGCCGGCGCGGTGAAGGGGTAAATCACTCGTAGATCAGGTACCGCTCACGCCGCTGCATGAACGCATCGACACCGCGCCGTGACGCATCGACGACGTCTTGCCAGTCCGCCTTGGCGTCGATCCGCTGCATCACCGCGTCGTTGCCCAGCAGCCGCGGGTAGCGTCCGTGGTCCCAGTCGTCGGGGTACGTTTGCCGCAGCGTCGCCGCGATGGCGAGGCCGGTCGAGACCGGCTCGAACGCGTCGTGGTCGGTGATGACGAGGTTGACCCCGCCGCAGGCCTCGCCCTCGAACGTGCTCGCGTCGGGCGTGAACCGGACCGGCACGAACGCGACGCCCGGCAGTTCGAGCCCGTTGAGTCTGTTGGCGAGCTCGCGCTGATCGATCCACGGGGCGCCGATCACCTCGAAGGGCGTGTCCGTGCCCCGGCCGACCGAGACGTTGGTCGTTTCCAGCAGCCCGACGCCGGGGTACAAGAGCGCCTGCGTCAGGCTGCGCATGTTCGGCGAGGGGTTGACCCACGTCAGCCCGGTCTGCGCCCAGCCCTGCGCACGTGACCAGTTCTCACACTTCACGACGTCGAGTTGCAGATCGAGCCCGCGTTCATCTTTGATCATCCGCGCGAGCTCGCCGATCGTCATGCCGTGACGCACCGGCAGGGCGTGCCAGCCGACGAACGACTGCTTGCCCGCGTCGAGCATCGGCCCGGCGACGCGCACGCCGCCCAACGGGTTGGGCCGGTCGAGCACGACGAAGCGCTTGCCGTGCTGTGCCGCGGCGACCATCGCCTCGCCCATCGTCGAGATGTAGGTGTAAAACCGCGTGCCGATGTCCTGGATGTCGAACACCAGCGTGTCGATGTGCTTGAGCATCTCGGCGGTGGGGCGGCGGGTCTTGCCGTACAGGCTGAAGACGGGCAGGCCCGTCGCCGGGTCCGTGCCGTCGGCGATGTCGGACTGGTCGAGTTGGCCGGCGATGCCGTGCTCGGGGCTGAAGATCGCGGTGAGGTTCGTGCCCTCCTCGCCGTGGAACAGCCGGATCGTCGTGACGCCGTCGCGGTTCAGCCCGGTGTGGTTGGTGATCAGGCCGATGCGCTGGCCCTCGAAGCGCGCCATGCCGTCGCGCGTCAGCACGTCGATGCCGGTGAGGGCGCCTGGTGCTTGGCTTTGGACTTCCGCGGCCGCGGTGCAGCCCGACAGCGTGAACACCAGGACGAACAAACGCGCGATCCAACCGACCCATCGATGTGTTGCGTGACCCGTCATGGCGAAACCTCTTTTCTGTCAAGCACAAACGAAAGCGAACCGCCGACCACGAGCACCGTCGCCGAGCCGATCAGCGCCAGCCAGTGCGACGCGACCTGGACGCCCAGCACGGGCAGGCCGAACTTCACGCCCGTCAGCACCGCCAGCCCGAGCAGCGCCCCGGCCATCGCCGCGGCCGACCCCGCGCGGGGCACGAGCATCGCCAGCGCGAACACGCCGAGCAAGATGCCGAACACGAACCCCGCGATGCCCAGCACCGCGAACACGACCGACGGCCCGCCCCACCACTGCGCCCAGACGCCTATGACCATCTGCACGCCGCCGAACCCGACCGCCATGAGCTGCGAGACGCGCAGCAGCCCGCGCTCGCTCATCGGCTTGCGTCGCATCGGGCGGACGAAGTCGTTGAGCAGCGACGACGCGGACGCGCTGAAGGAGCTGGACAGCGTGGACATCGTCGCCGCCAGCACCGCCGCGAGCATCAGCCCCGCGAGGCCGGAGTTGGGCGGGAAGTGGTGGACGATGAAGTGCTGGTAGACCTGGTCGGCCTTCTCGGGCGCGTCGGCCCGGCCGTCGTAGAACACGCTCAGGCAGACGCCGATGAACAGGAACAGCGCGAACTGGATGACGATGACCAGCCCGCTGAGCGTCAAGGCGAGCGAGGCCTGCTTGCGCGTGTTGGTGCTGAGGTAGCGCTGGACCATCATCTGGTCCGTGCCGTGCGTGCCCATGCCCAGCACCGCGCCGCCGACGACGCTGGCCCAGAACTGGTTGTTTTCCGAGAGCGTGAAGCCGAAGTCCAGCGGGTTGAGCCGGCCCGGCTCGATGTGTCGGATCATGCCGCCCCAGCCGCCGTCGATCTGGTGCGCGATGAAGAACAGCGTCGCGACGCCGCCGGCCATGTAGATCAGCAGCTGGATGCAGTCGTTCCACACGACCGAGCGGATCCCGCCCAGGCAGGTGTAGACGATCGTGACGCACCCGGTGATGAGCACGCACTCGACCAGCCCGAGCCCGAGCAAGACCTGCAGGACCAGCGCGCCCAGGTACAGCCGAAGCGCGTCGCCGAGGTTCCGCGCGACCAGGAACATCGCCCCCGCCAGCCGACGCACCGGCGCGCCGAAGCGCTTGCCGAGCACCTCGTACGCGCTGCCGAGCTTGCCCGCGAAAAACATCGGCATGAAAAACGCCGCGACCAGCGAGCGCCCGAGCAGCAGGCCCAAGCCGAACTGAAGAAAACGCATCCCCACGTCGCCGTAGCCCACGCCCGTCACGCTCAGCACGGTCACCGCGCTCGTCTCGGTCGCCACGATCGAACCGAGGATCGCCCACCACGGCAGCGACCGGTCGGCGTACAAAAACGCGTCCGCGGACTTGTTCTTCCGGCTCGCCCACAGCCCCACGCCCACCGCGACCGCCAGCGCGAGCAACAGCACGGTGGCATCGATCCAGCCCAGAGAAACGGTCGTCGCAAGCAGCTTCGCGGTCCTTATACGCGGGCATAAGACATGTCCAACATCCTCCGCATTTTATAATCAATCCGTGCCGCAAGAGCGCGACCCACAACCCGGCGACCCGCTCATCGTCGCCATCGACGGCGGGGGCACGCGGACGCGCGCCTGGCTCGCCTCCATCGGCATCCCCAACACCAACACCAACACCGACGCCGAGCCTTTCCGCGTCCTGGGCAAGGGGCAAACCCGCGGGTCCAACGCCGGGTCGGTCGGTGTCGGCCCGTCGTCCTCGGCGATCACCGAGGCGTTGCGCGGCGCGTTCATCGACGCGGGCCTGCGCGAGCGGCGTGTCCAGGCGTGCGTCGCCGCGATCGCGGGCACGTCGGACGAACCGGTCCGCGCCGCGCTGGAACGATCATTAAGCGATGCGCGCATCGCCGAGCGATTGACCGTGACCGACGACGTCTCGCCCGTGCTGCTCGCGGGGCTGGACGAGCTTGGGCGTCGATCGATCGAGCCGGTGTACCCGGTCGTCGTCCTGGCGTCGGGGACCGGGTCGATCGCCCGGGGGTTCGGCGCCGACGGCGAACGCTGCCGGGCGGGCGGCTTGGGCCCGGCGGCGGGCGACCCGGGCAGCGGCTACGCGATCGGCCGGGCGGTGCTGGACGCGGGTTTGGAATCGCTCGACGCGTCGGCGACGAAACACAACGACAACACGCAAGCTGAGCCGGCGTCGGTCGCGCGCTTCGCCAGGGTCGCGATCGATCGATACGCGGACCACCGCGCGTGCCAATCGCTCGTCGATCGGGCCGCCGACGACCTCGCGGCGTTGGTCGCCCAGGCCACGGGGCAACTGACCCACGACACCCGCGGGCCGATCACGCTCGTCACCACCGGCGGGGTGCTGACCGGCTCGCGCGTGGTTTGCGACCTGGTCCTGTCCAGGCTCGACCGCGCGGGGTGCCGCGTCGCCCACCACGTCGCGGTGCCCGACCCGGTGCGCGGCGCGCTGCACATGGCCGCCCGGGCCGCCGCCGACTTGGGCTGAACCTCATCGCGCCGCCGGCCCGCCGATCAGGTACGCCACCCCGCCCTTGCCCAGCCAGGCCCGCGCAAGCTCGTCGGCCTTGTACACGATCCCGTCGCCCTCACCCGGCAGCGCCGAGTCGTTCACGATCGCGTCGCCCGATTCGGTCAGCCCGCGGATCACGATCAGGTGCCCCGCGGTCTGGCCCATCGGGTTGCTCGGGAACGCGCCGGACTCAAAACGGATCGACGCGATCACCGGCTGGCCACGCGCGATCGCCGCCTTGAGCTGGTCCCACGTCCGGAACCGCGCCAGCTCCGCGTCCAGCCCAAGCGAACCGGCGTACGCGACCGCCCGGCCCCAGTTGCCGTAGAGGTCGTGCTCCGCGTCGTACACCGACCGCGCGGCCCGCGCCGGCGTGCAGTTCGCGATCCCGCGGTAACGCAGCACCATCGACGTCGCCGTCGGCGAACAGCCCCGCGACCACAACGCCTCGGGCAGCAAACGCTGGGGCAGAAACGGCACGGCCAAATCACGCCGCCAAGCCCCGCCCGCAACCGCCGCGCGATCCGCTTCGTCGAGCGCGGCAACATAACGATCCGGCGCCTGCGCCGCGGGCCCGCTCACGACGACCGCGACCTTGTTCAGCAGCGCGCCGAGCCCGGCCTCCCCGCTCGCCCCGCCGGCTTCGACACCGAGCTGAAACGCGTCGGCCGGTCGGTCCAGTTCCAGCACATCGATCGCCACCTCGCCGAACGCAAACGCGGTCTGACGATCCGCCCGCGGCGCGTTGCCCCACTGCCCGATGTACAGCCAAGCCGACCACGCCCGCGTCGCCCGGTCGCGCACGCGTACCCACAAAACCAGGTACCGCTCGCCGGTCAGCGCGGCGGGGTTCCACGACGGCAGCAACTCGGTGAACCCGAACGCCGTGGGTCGCACCGGGCCGTGATACAAGCCGTGTTCCGGCGGTCCGGCCGCGTGCTTCCAATCATTAAACGATTGGAACCCAAACGACTGGTCCGCCTGGTGAAGCGGGTTGTCCAGCCAGCGCGACCCGCCGTCGGTTCCGCACCCGGCCAGCAACACCACCGAGCAGAACAAGCCGACCCACGCGCAGAGCAGCCGCCCGCTCGCCGCACGCCAGCCGACGGCCCGGGCGGGGGTCTGACCCGGCAGGGGCGCACACGCCGTGTTCATGCACATCACCATGACACGATTACGATAGCGGATTCATCCACGCCCATGGTCGCTCGCGGAATAAGGCCATCGCATCGGTCCCGTGCCCGCCGCCCATCGTCGCGAAGCCGATGCGACCGCCCCGGTTCCCGGGTCGCACCCGACCGATCGCGGGGCACCGGGTCACCGGCCCTCGGCCCAGTCCCGCACGACCCGCCAGCAGGCGCTGCGCACCGCGCCCAGGGCCGGGGCCTGGTCGGTCGCCGTCGCGGCGGGGGGCAGCGTGCGGTTGGTCAGCAGGACCATGTACACGCCGGTGTGCTGATCGATCAACACCAGCGTCCCGGTGTAGCCCGAGTGCCCGACCAGGTGGTGCCCGGGCCGGGCGTTGTGTTCGCTGACGTAGCGCGAGGACTCGTACACGTCAAAGCCCAGCCCGCGCGCTTCGCCGACGACCGCCGGGTCGGTCTGGATCGAGGTCGCGAGCTGGATCAGGCCCGGCTCGATGAGTTGCCGCTCGCCCCATCGCCCGTGCTGGAGGACCAGCCGGCACCAGCGCGCCAGGTCCGGGGCGGTGCCGAAGAGCCCGGCGTTGCCCGGGCAGTGCGGCGCGCTGCCGTGATAACGCGCGAGCGGGTCGTGGACGACGCCGGCAACCGGCAGCCCCGACGCGTCGCGGAACGTCGGCGCGATCCCGTCACAAGGCCCGGCGACCGGGCGCCAGGTCGTGTCCCGCATCCCCATCGGGCCGAACAGACGCGCTTGCAGCAACGCCTCCATCGACCGGCCGCAGGCGGTTTCGACGACCCGCGCGAGCGTCTGGAAGTTCAGGCACGAATAGGTGTACCGCGCGCCCGGCGGGGCAAGGGGGCGCAGCGCGGCGTAGTGCGCGATCAGCGCGTCGCTGGCCGGCTCGCCCTCCCTCCGCCGGCGCTCGACGACGCCCGGGCGCTCATAAGCGGGCAGACCCGACGTGTGGGTCATCAGCTGCCGCACCGTCACCCCGGCGTTGCCGTGCCGAGCAAAATCCGGCAGGTACGCCGCCACCGGCGCATCCAACGCGAGCCGGCCATCCGATATCGCGATCAGCGCCGCGGACGTCGTCCCCACCAGCTTGGTGACCGACGCGAGGTCGTACCGCGTCTGCAGCGAAACGGGTCGGCCCCCGCCCGCTCCGACGCCGGCCGGTTCGTAGGCCGTCGAGCCAAACGCCCGGGCGTAGACCACCTCGTGCCGTCCCGTCCCCGGCTCCACGCGACCGACCACGCAGACCGCGCCGGGGTAAAGCCGGTCCGCGACGCCCCGGCCGATGATCGCGTCCAGCGATCGCAGGCCCTCGCGCGTGGTCGGTGCCAGCCCGGCGTCGTGGCCCGCGGTGCCCCCGCGCGGCGGCGTGCCGCAAGCGCACAGCGCCAACAGCACGCCAACCAGCGCGACGCGTCCCGCAACCGCCCCCCGCCAAACCCGGCAGCGCGGCGCCGGCCCGTGATGCCATCGTTCCATCATGCTCGCTTGTTATACCGATTCGAATCCAGACGCGTGAGCGAATCGACAACGGTCCTCATCGACCTGCGAGCGGTTCGACACGCGTGGCGAAACAGCCGACGCGTCGCCCGCGGATCAGACACAGGCCTGTGTCGTCGCCTCCGCCAACCACGCTCGTGGTGGCGCGGGGCGTCGAGCGAAAGGGGTGGAAAATCAAAACAGGACGCGGACCACACCCGACCGATCCCGCTCATGAGCCAGGGGCGACAGGCAACAAAAAACCCCACGCGGTTCGCCACGGGAGGCTTCAAAGTGACCCCTACGGGATTCGAACCCGTGTTGCCAGGATGAAAACCTGGTGTCCTAGACCAGACTAGACGAAGGGGCCGTCGAGCAGGACAAATATTCTAGCGAACTGGTCGGCGGTGGCAAGCGGGGTGGGGGGCGAAAAACCACAGCCATTGCATCTGCTGTTCAAGGTGGGGCGGGCGTCTCGTCTGCCACCGGCCCGACGGGCCGATCGCGTTTTAACGGGCTGCGCCCGGACGGCAGGCGGGACGCCCACCCCACCGAACGCCCGGGGTGGGGTTGTCCCGGCGTCCGCTCTGCCCCAACGGTTGCCCGCTCAGCGGTGCCGCCCGGAGACCTGGCGGATTAATATCGCGATGGAGTTGAACGTCAGCAGCACGGCGAGCAGGACGATGATGCCGCCGGCGGCGAGCTCGCGGTAGACGTCCTTGGGCTGGCCGGCCCAGCTGTAGATCTGCAGCGGCATGACGGTGAACGAGTCCATCAGGTTCGCGGGCGTGAAGTTGATGAAGACCACCCCGCCGAGGATCAGGATCGGCGCCGCCTCGCCGATGGCCCGGCTGATCGCGAGGATCGTGCCGGTGCAGATGCCGGGGATCGCGGCGGGCAGGGCCGTCTTGCTGACCGACTGCCACTTGGTCGCGCCCAGCGCCAAGGCGCCCTGGCGGTAGCTGCTCGGCACGCCGCGCAGCGCCTCCTGCGACGCGACGATCACCACCGGCAGGATCACCAGCATCAGCGTCAGCCCGCCCGCCAGCACGCCCCGGCCGAAGGGCAGCGAGACGTAGTACCAGCTCTTGTGGTCCACCCGGTTGGGGTTCTGACCCGCCAGCGCCTTGCCCTTGAGCCGCGAGCGTTTCTCCGCCTCGATCGCCGCGTTGGTCAGCGACCGCCTGGCCGCGCGCAGCTGCCGGCTGTCCTTGCCGTCGAGCGCGGCGACCTGGCCGACCAGCTCCTCACGGAGCTCGCTCGTATCGCCGGTGAACGGCCCGGCGGCGATCGCGGCGTCGACGATCTGCCCGGCCCGGGCCGAGTCGATCCGTGCCGGGCCGGTGTTGCGGCTTCCCTCACGCGACGCGTTGATGCCGTCTTTCAACACGTCCTCGAACTCGTCGAGCTGCGCCTCGATCTCGCTGACCATCGGCCCGAACGAATCGCGGGCCATCACCTGCCGCTCGATCGAGTCCGCGCCCGGCTCCGCGGCGTCGATGAAGCTCGTCACCGGCTTGCCGAACAGCACCAGCCTGTTCGGCTGGACGGCCTGCACGGTGAACGCGCTGTACTCGGTCCGCTTCGTGAACGCGTCGAAGAGGAAGCCGAAACGCACCTCGTCCCCGCGCGACACGCCCAGGTCGGTGAAGTCGATCGGCTCGGCGTCCGCGCCTTCTTCGCCGTCGCCCGGCTTGGCCAGCGTCAGCACCCACCGGCCGTTGTCCAGCCCGAGCGTCGCGTCGGCGTCGGCGACACGGGCCTTGGTCAGGTCGGGCCGGATCTCCGCGTCTTCATCGGCTTGGTAATCCGTGCCGACCAGGAGCGGGTGCGTCGGGCCGCGCCACAGCTCGATGCGCTTGGGCTTTTGCACCGGCCCGTCGTACAGCGGGGTGGGCGGGGTTTCGTAGCCATCGACGGGGACGAACAGGAGGTTGCCCTGCGCATCGACGTACTGGTCGTACCAGCGTTGGCCGATGGCCATGCCGGACTGGCCGGCGGTGCCGAAGAGCCCGAGCATGGACGCGAACGCGGTCACGCCGAGGATCCCGTACACGATCGACGGGACGCCGGCGAGGTTGCGGATGTTGGTCTCGATGAACGAGTGGACGCGTACGAGCAGCGGGTGCTTGGGCTTGAACTCCTCGATGAGGATCGCCGAGCCGACGCCCAGCGGCAGGGCGGAGACGGCGCAGATGCCGCAGACGATGACGGTGCCGATCAGCGCCGCCCAGATGCCCGCCTCTTCGGGCTGGTACGACGCCATGCTGGTGATGAACGTCCAGCTCACCCGGCCGGCGCCCTGGAGCACGACGGTCGCGAGCAGGATGAACAGGATCGTGATGGCCAGCGTCGTGCCGGCGATGGCGACGAAACGGAAGATGGTGTCCCGCCGGCCGCGGGCGAGCGTCGAGCGCGTGGCGCGCGCCGGGCCGGGCTTGCTCGGGTTGTTGCTCGCGGGTTGGTTCTGGCTCGTGCTCATCGTATCGCTGACGTGTGACTTCGACCAGCCGGCTGCCGCCGGACGCCGGACGCGTGGGGATCAGACGCCTGTTCTCTTGTCCGGCGTCCGTAGGCCGCCGGCGATGTCGTGGTTTCGCCTGTTCATCAGGTGTAGTGCTCGCGGAATCTGCGTTGGACGACGTTGCCGACGACGGTGATGCCGAGGGTGAGGACGAAGAGCGTGGCGGCGACGGCGTAGGACGAGTAGTACTCGACCGTGCCGTGCGGCGCGTCGCCGGTGAAGATCTGGACCATGTACCCGGTCATGGGCTGGACGTCGGTGTTGAGCGCGAAGATCTGGCCCCAGTTGATGCCGCCGTCCACATCGCGCATCTGCACGGGCGTCGAGCCGGCGGCGAGCGCGACGATCATCGTCTCGCCCACGGCCCGCGCGATCGCCAGCAGGAACGCCGCGATGATCCCCGACAGCGCCGCGGGCACGACGACCTTGATCGACGTCTCGAACCGGTTACTGCCCAGGCCGTACGCGCCCTCGCGCAACGCGGAAGGCACGGCCCGCAGCGCGTCTTCGCTCAGCGAGGTCACGATCGGCAGGCACATGATGCCCACCGCCAGCCCCGCCGACAGCGCGTTGTACGTGCCCAGGTTCAGCGGGTTGAACCCGCCTTCCTGCCCGAAGTTCAAAAAGCCCAGGGCCGGGTGCACGTCCGCGAAGTCCAGCCGGAGCATCGGCGTGATGACCGTGAGCGCGAAGAAGCCGAACACGACCGTCGGGATGCCGGCCAACACTTCGAGCACCGGCTTGATGACCGAGCGGACCTTGGGCCGGGCGTACTCGCTCAGCCAGATCGCGATGAGCAGGCCCAGCGGCAGGGCGAAGGCCATCGCGACGATGACGATCTTGAACGTCGAGAGGATCAGCGCCCAGATGCCGAAGTTCTTCTCGGCGCCCAGCAGCGGGTTCCACGTCCCGCCGGTGATGAACTCCCAGAAGCTCACGCGGACGATCTCGCCCTGGGCGTCGGGGTGCGGGGCGGAGAAGAAGTGAAACGACTCGCGGAAGAGCACAAAGATGATGCCGACCGTGATGCAGAGCGTGAACAGCCCGCAGAACCCGAGCAGGCCCATGACGAGCGACTCGCGCACGGCCCGCGCCGCGGTGGACCGGGCCTTGCCCAGCTGATCGATGCGCAGCGCGTGGTGGGGGCCTGGCGGGTTCATGCGGGGTGGCGTCTCGCGGGGCGGGTAGGCTACAGGTTCTAACGGCGAACGGCAGGGCGTCTGTCCGGGGGTGCCACTGACAAGCGGAGTCCGCGGAGCCTGTCAGTGTGATGCGTGTCGCACCGTTTCTCACTGACAAGGCTCAAAGCGGCCTTGTCAGTGGCACCCGTGGGGGCAGACCCAACCTGATTCTTAGCAAGGCAGCACGCCGCGGTTGGGCGACGTGCTGCGTTGTGGTTCAAGGCTTTGTATCGCTCGGGTAGCCGTCGGGCATCTGTCGTCGGGTGGCCGGGGTGGAGGCTCGGCGACCCCCCGGAACGAATGGTTTTCTACCCGTCTGATGCAGTGGGTTCCGGGGGCTCGCAAGCTCGGCCCCGGCCACCCGAGGGCCACCCAACAGGGGCGCGTTTTTATTTGTACACCTCGGTCACCGGGCCGTGCACGCTGTTGCCGTCGGCGTCGGTGTACTGCGTGCCGGTCTTGCGGGCGCGGACGTTGGCCTCGGCGCGGTCGTAGACCTTGTCGGGCAGGCGGACGTAGCCGACTTCCTCGGCCAGCTCGCCGCCCTCGCTGAGGTAGAAGTCCACGAACGCGGCGACTTCAGGCCGATCCAGCGACTTGGCGTTGACGTAGATGAACAGCGGCCGGGCGAACGGCTCGTACGTGCCGTTCTCGATGGTCTTCGCGGTCGGGAGGATCGCCTTGCCCTTGCCGTTGACGATCGGCACGGCCCGGAGCTCGTCCTCGTTCTCGAAGTAGTACGCGCAGCCGAAGTAGCCGATCGCGCCGCGGTCGCCGGTCACCCCGCGGACCAGCACGTTGTCGTCTTCCGAGACCGACATGTCCGAACGCATCGAGCCCTTCTTGCCCGCGACCACTTCCTTGAAGTAGTCGAACGTGCCCGAGTCGGTGCCCGGCGAGTAGATCTTGATCGCCACCGCCGGCCAGGACGGGTCCACGTCCTTCCACGTCGTGACCTTGCCCTGGTTGTCCGCGAGGAAGATCAGCTGCAGCTGCTCGACCGTGAGTTTGTCCACCCAGTTGTTGTTCTTGTTGACGACGATGGTCAGCCCGTCGAACGCGACGGGGACCTCGATGAAGCTCACGCCGTTGTCCGCGCAGGTCTTCGCTTCGCTGGCCTTGATCGGGCGCGACGCGTCGGAGATGTCCGTTTCGCCGGTCGCGAAACGCTTGAAGCCCCCGCCCGTCCCCGACACGCCGACGGTGATCCGCACGTCGTCGTTCTCGGCCATGAACTCCTCGGCGACGGCCTGGGTGATCGGGTAGACCGTTGACGAGCCGTCAACCTTGATCTGGCCCGAGAGTTTCTGGCCCTGGGCGCCGGTCGCGAAGACGGCGCAGGCCCCGGCGATCAGCGCGGTACGTTTGAGCGTTTGCAGCATGGTCGGTTCCTTTGGGTGTGACCTGTCGAGGGTGTCCGGACGGTAGCCCGACACGCGCAGAGCGTAGCGCCGGCGTGTTAGCAAACGGTTAGCAATGTGCAAACATTGAGTGAAGCACGTGAGAGACGCCGATCAAGCAGGGGGCGGGCGGTGCCCGCTGGAAGCCGGTCGCTTTGTCTTAGCAGGTTGCTGCAAAACACCTGAGTTGGCAGATCGTGTCGGGTTTGCTGGGAGGGCGAGGCTCCTGCCAAACGCCTCTTGACGCGTGGCTCGGCAGGAGCCTCGCCCTCCTGAAAAAGTTGTGAAGCAACTTGTTAGAGCAGCTGGCGTCATTTATGACAGGGGGACAGACATGCCCGTCTGTCTTTAGGCGAAGCCGAATCCGCGTTTTGTCAGGTTTACGGCCGATCGACAGGCAGCAATGCCTGCCCCCTTGCCGATGGGTCATGCCAGACATGATGTGCTCAGGGACGCGCATCCCACCTGATCGTGAACCACCCCGTTTTCGCTACAATTGCTGGCAGATGAACGCCGAGGCCCGACGAGCCCGACCCCGCCGACCCCGCCGACGAGCCGCCGTGACGCTCGGCGTGTTCGGCTTGATGAGCGCACTGGGCGTCTGCACCGGCTGCGCGAGCGACGGGACGATCTCCTACGAATCGGTCTACACCGCGTTCGCCGGGGAAGAGCCCCCGCCCACGCCCACCGAGGCCGTCGCCATGGCCTTCAACCGCGAAGACCCCGACCAGCGCCGCCGGGGCGTCGGCTGGCTCGCCTCGGCGCCCTTCGGCGGTGAGCAAGAATACCTCGCGATCTACCGCCTGCTGGTCAGCGACCCGCACCCCGCGGTCCGCGCCGCCGTCGCCAAGGCCCTGGGGACGCACGGGCAGAGCGAGGACGCCAACCTGCTCGCGCTGCTGCTCACCGACGCGGACCCGCTGGTCCGTTGGCAGGCCGCCGACGCGCTGCGCAAGCTGCACAACCCCTCGGCCGCGCCCGCGCTCGCGGCGCGGCTCAACCCGGACCTCGAGGACGACGACGACACCCGCGCCGCCGCCGCCCGCGCCCTGGGCCAGTACCCCGACCGCGTCGTGCTGTCGCGCCTCACCGCGGCGCTCGAAGACCGCAGCTTCGCCGTCGTCAACGCCGCGCACCAATCGCTGGTCCGACTCACCGGCCACGACGCGGGCCTGGACCCGCGCGACTGGTCCGACTGGGCCGCGACCAACCCCGAACCCTTCAAAAACCAACGCCCCTACACCTACAAGCCCTATGAGCCCACCCGCGGCTGGTTCGACCGGTATGTCACCTTCTGGAACAACCAGACCAAGGGCCCGCAAACGCCCAAGGGCCTGAGCCGCGCGGGCGGGGAGTAGGGCGGCGTGCTTGGCGGGCTGATCGAACTCGTCCTCGAATGGTGGTTTGACGACGACACGATCCAGATGGATGACGACCGATGCAAGCGGTGTACGGCCGACCTTGCACGCGATCTCGCGATGAACCGAAAGCATTGCAGCGCCTGCGGCAAACGCATCTCACGCGCGCAGCGCCACAAGTGGCAGCGATTCAATCGCGACGCGTGATCAGCATCCGTCGCCGCCGGTCTACGCCCGGGGGTCGAGCCGGTAGGCGGGTGTCATCAGTCGCGGGCTCTGGACTCGTCTCCATCTGCCGAGAGTCGGCCCCCGCGTGTGACGCGGCGGCTACGCTCAACCACCCATCACCTCACACCCCCGCCTCGCACGGCCGACCGATCAGCTCGGCGATCGTCGGATTACACAGGCCCGGGAACTTGTCGATCTCCTTGGCGAACACCGCGCGGTAATGCGCCAGGCGCTCGGCCGCGTTGTCCAGCACCCCGCCGAACCGCCGGTCCGGGTCGTTGTAGATCAGCTTGATCGGCACTTCCTTGACCCGCAGCCGGTGCGCGGCGAACTGCACCCACTGCTGCAGCGGGATCGCGTAGCCGTCTTCGTCCAGGGCGAGTTGGTCCAACGCGCTGACGCGGTAGGCGCGGAAGCCGCAGAACGCGTCGGTGATCGAATAGCCAAGCCCGTCGTTGACCCACGTGGTGATCGTCTGGTTGATGCGTCGGCGCTCGGCGGGGGGCGGGTCGCCGCACAGCTCGGGGCAGATGTACCGGCTGCCGTTGATGACGTCCGCGTCGTCGGCTTCGATGGCCTGGTAAAAGTCCGGCAGCGACTCGGGCTCGTGCTGCTCGTCGCAGTCCATCGTGATCACCCAGTCGTACTGGTACATCTGCGCCCAGCGGAACGCCATACGCAGCGCCGTGCCGTACCCGCGGTTCGTGCGGTTGCGGATCACGTCCACCGGCTGCATCGCCAGCAGCATCGGCGTGTAGTCGGTCGAGCCGTCGTCGATCGCGAGGATGTCGCCGGCCCGCTCGGCGACACGCTCGATCACCTTCGCCACGTACTTCTGCTCGTTGTAAACCGGGATCGCGACGAGGGTGGACATGCGAAACGCTCCGACAGGATCACTCAACTGTAGGCCGTAGATCGGACACGGGCAATCCCGTTAGCCGGCGGGCGGGTCCCGCCGCTGGATCGCGGGTCGTGCATCAACGGTGGAACGTGCGGCAAACGAAACCCATCGGCGGGACGAGCCCGCCTGCTAACGCGTCAGTTCGCACAACTGATCCACCGTCAATTGCTCGGGCCGCATCGTCGGCACGACGCCCCCGGGCAGCGCCGCGTCACGCCCCAGGATCGAGCCCAGCTGCTTGCGACGCTTACTGAACAGCGTGTGCAACAGCGCGCCAAGCGCCTTCGCGTCCGTGCACATCGGCGTCGCCCGGCGGCGCAGCGCGACGACCGCGGAGTCGATCGAAGGCGGCGGATAAAAACACCCCGGCTTGAGCACCCCGACACGCTCGACCTCAAACAGCGCCTGGATCAACACCCCTAAAGGCCCGTACGCCTTCGTGCCCGGCACCGCGTGCAAACGGTCCGCGACCTCCTTCTGGATCATCACCACCGCGTCGGTCATTTCGACGTGATCGACCGCGAGGTTGGCCAGCAAAGGCGAGGCGATGTTATAAGGCAGGTTCGCGATGAGCTTGAACGAGCCGCGACCGTGAGGGAGCGGGTTTGTCTTTTCGATCGGCTGATCCGGTGCAACCTGATCCGATGCAACCCGCTCCCTCACGGCCGCGGCTCGTTCAAGCAGCGCGAGGACTTGCGCGTTGATCGCGTGCTTGCCGTCCAGCGCGTCGCCCAGGTGCAGCGTGATCTTGTCACCCAGCCGCGCTTCGAGTATCGGCGCCATGTCGCGGTCGATCTCCACGGCGACGACGCGCGCCCCCGCCTCGACCAGCCGCTCGGTCAGCGCGCCCGTGCCCGGCCCGACCTCGAGCACGACGTCGCCGGGCGCAAGCCGCGCCGCGTCCATGATCTTCTGCATGTGGTTGGCGTCGTGCAGGAAGTTCTGGCCGAACTTCTTCTTCGGCCCAAGCCCGTGGTCCGCGAGCAGGCGCTTGATGTCGGAGAGGGTTTGGGCCATGGGAAGGTTGAGTGTAGCCGCCGGGCAACGCCTTGCTTGCCGTGAGCTTATCGAACGGGGGGTCTAGCCGTCTGCAACGCGTCCCCCGCGTGTTACGCGGCGGCTACAATCTTTATTCATGCCTATCCGCACCCTCCCGACGCTTGTCATCAACCAGATCGCCGCGGGCGAGGTGATCGAGCGGCCGGCGTCGGTCGTGAAGGAGCTGGTCGAGAACGCGCTCGACGCCGGGGCGACGCGCATCGATCTCGCCATCGAGGAAGGCGGGGCGCAATTGATCCGCGTCAGCGACGACGGCATCGGGATCCCCGCCGACGAGCTGGTGCTCGCCGTGTCGCCGCACGCGACCAGCAAGATCACCGCGAGCGACGAGCTCGAAGCGATCGCCACGCTCGGCTTCCGCGGCGAGGCGCTCGCGTCGATCGCGTCGGTCTCGCGCCTGAAGATCACCTCGCGCCCGCGGAATGAAGACGGCACGCTCGAAGAAGCCGCGGCGGTACTCGAAGTCGAGGGCGACCAGGTCAAAGGCCCGCTCCCCGGGGCGGGCAGGCCGGGAACGGTGATCGAGGTGCGGGACCTCTTCTTCAATACGCCGGCCCGTCGCAAGTTCATGCGAAGCCCCGCCAGCGAGTTCGGCCACATCAACGACACGCTCGCGCGCATCGCGATGGTCAACCCCGACTGCGGCTTCACGCTCTCGCACAACGGCAGAACCGTCCGCGACCTGCCGCCGGGCCAGCAACGCCACGACCGGTGCATCGATCTGTTGGGCAAAGACCTTGCGGAGGGTTTGCTCGCGTTCGACCACCACGACGACCCGGCCCGCGGCAGCGCGCACGTGTGGGGGCTGGCGGGTCTGCCTTCGCTGGCGCGGGCGACGAGCAAGTTCCAGCACGTGTGCGTCAACGGCCGACCGATCAAGGACCGCAACCTGATGCACGCGATCAAGGAGGCGTACCGCGGGCTGATGCCGCCGGACAAGTTCCCGATGGTCGTGCTGTTCATCGACCTCGACCCGTCGCAGGTGGACGTGAACGTGCACCCGCAAAAAGCGGAGGTTCGATTTCGTCACCCGTCGCACGCGCACGGGCTGGTGCTGACCGCGTTGCGTCAGCGGCTGTTGGGCGCGGACCTGACGCCGAGCGTGGGGATCCGGGAGTCGGGAGTCGGGAGTCGGTTCAGTGCAGGTGGCATGCAGACCGCGACGCAGGCCCCGCTGATCCAGACCGCAAACGACTTTGTCGACTACTTCAAAGCGATGGACCCGAAGCAAAAGGGTTTCGTTTATTCAGAAGTCAAGCGTCAACTCAAGGAAGAAGCGCACGAGGAAATCACGGAAGAAGACGATGAATTCGAGGAAGCGTTGCTAAGCCGGCAAGCGGCTACTGAGGAACCACACGACTCCCAACTCCCGACTCCCAATTCCCTGAGTATCCTGCAAATCCACGACAGCTACGTCGTGACGCAGGACGAGCACGGCCTGGTCATCATCGACCAGCACGCGCTGCACGAGCGCGTGATGTTCGAGGAGCTGCGCCAGCGCATCCTCGACGACAAGGCCTGCCTGGAGAGCCAGCGCTTGCTGATGCCCGAGGTGATCGACGCGGACGCCGGCCGACAGTCCGCGCTCGACGACCTGCAACCATTGCTCGAACGCCTGGGCATCGAAGCGAGCCCGATTGGGCCGAACCAGGTCGCGGTGCACGCGTTCCCGTCGCTGCTGTTTTCGCGGAAGGTGAAGGTCGGCCCGTTCATGGCCGAGCTCTTGGACAAGGCCGAGGCGGGCGCGTTCGACAAGATCGACCTGGGCGAAAGTTCCGGGGGTGGCAGTGACGCGCAGCTGCCCGAGGAAGCGGCGCTGCACGAGGTGCTGGACATGATGAGCTGCAAGGCCGCGATCAAGGCCGGCGACAAGATGAGCGAGACCGAACTCGCGGCGCTCCTGGCCAAGCGTGACCAGATCGAACGCTCAAGCAACTGCCCGCACGGCCGGCCGACGACGTTAAGGCTGACGTTGAAGGATTTGGAAAGGCAGTTTGGGAGGAGTTGAAGGGACAGCATATGCCACATAACTCCGATCTAATCTATGCGGAACAGTTTGAAGCGCTTATCCAAGCGATCGTCAAATATCCGAGCATGTATGCCAATGGTGGAAGCTATGAAGCCGTTACTTCTTATATCAGTGGAATGGACTCCCACTGCCATGTATTAGTGGGCTTGTATCAATGGCTAGTCGTTCAACTCAACGGTTATGACAACGTCGTCTGGTGGGCGAGTTTGATTGAATTAAGCGAGGTGCCGATCTCTTGTCCATTGGAGACAGAACAAGATCACCAACACGCCATTCGATTCATGGGTCAAAAATTAACAGAGTTTTTCGATTACCGTCGAGAAGTCGGCCTAACAACAATTTTTGTTGATTACGCAAAATGGCTTAATCGGCATAATTGATTGAGTGTGGCCTGGTGGCACACACTATGCCTCATGTAGTACAGATAAAATCATGTTACCCACAGGACAATCAGCTTGCCCCCGATACTCCCTGATCCCCTGCTCGCATTCGATTCGGCGGCCAGCCCACTCGCGGAACGGCTGACGAAGATCGATAGCGGTGTCGAGCGAGATGCCCAGTTGCCCAACACCGCCGAGGCGTTGCGGATCGCGTACACCTACCACTCCAACGCGATCGAGGGCAGCACGCTGACGCTGCGGGAGACGCAGCTGATCATCGAGGGCAAATCGCTGCCTGCCGGCAAATCGATGCGGGAGGTGTACGAGGCGCGCAACCACGACCGGGCGGTCCGCCGGATCGAGGCGTTGGCTTTCGAAGGCGGCGCGATCGATGAGCAAGTGCTGCTCGATCTGCACGGGTTGGTGCTCGCCGACATCGCGCCGGCCGAGGCGGGCGTGTACCGCACCGGCCGGGTGCGCATCGCGGGGTCTCGCTTCATCCCGCCCGGCTCGCACCGTTTCGCGGAGTTGATGCCCGTCGTCTTTGACCGGGCCCGCGCGACCGGTCTCCACCCCGTGCTCCGCGCGGCCGAATTGCACTACAACCTCGTCGCGATCCACCCGTTCAGCGATGGCAACGGACGGACGGCCCGGCTGATGATGAACGCGTTGCTGCTCAAAGTCGGCTACCCGCTTTGCATCATCGAGGTCGAGCGCCGGGCAGATTACCTTACCGCCCTGGACGCGGCCAACGCGTCCGACCCGCTGCCGTTCGCAACGCTCATCGTCGAACAGATCGAACAGTCGGCAGGTGACACGCGCGAGCAAGGGCCAGGCTGACGATCACGACGGGTCGCCCTAACCCCTTCCTCACCCTTGACCGTGGCGTGCATATTGCTAACATGCTCGATTCTCCCCGATCGGGGGCCGGCGCGATCGCTATCGGGTCTGCCGAGCACCCGGGCTGGGGGGCTTGAAACCGCGTTTGTGAGGCCGAGAACGCTCGGCTGCCGCCGCCCGCCCCCGCGGGCCGATAGACGGTGTAACCGGACTTGCACCGACCCTTTTACCCACCCCTGACCAAGGGAATGACGATGTCCACCGCGACCACCCCCGCCAAACTCACCCGCCTGCAGAAGACGCGCAACTTCGGGATCTGCGCCCACATCGACGCGGGCAAGACCACGACCACCGAGCGCGTGCTGTTCTACACCGGCAAGGGCCACAAGATCGGCGAGGTCCACGAGGGCACCGCCACCATGGACCACATGCAGGACGAGCAGGAGCGCGGCATCACGATCACCTCCGCCGCGACCACCTGCCCGTGGACGCGCAACGGCATCGAGTTCACCTGCAACCTGATCGACACGCCCGGCCACGTGGACTTCACCATGGAAGTCGAGCGCTCGATGCGCGTGCTCGACGGCGCGGTCGTCGTGTTCGACGGCAAGGAAGGCGTCGAGGCCCAGTCCGAGACCGTCTGGCGCCAGGCCGAGCGCTACCGCGTGCCGCGCATCTGCTTCATCAACAAGATGGACAAGATGGGCGCGGACTACGACTACGCCTTCGGCACGATGGGCGAGCGCCTCGCCGCGCCCGCGGTCATGGTCCAGTACCCCATCGGCAAGGCGGACACCTTCGAGGGCGTCATCGACCTGATGACGATGAAGGCCTACTACTTCTCGCAGGAAGACAAGGGCATGACCATCGAAGAGAAGGACATCCCCGAGGACTACGTCGACAAGTGCAAGGCCCTGCGCGAGACGATGGTCGAGCGGGCCGCGGAGTGCGACGAGGCGCTGACCGAAAAGTTCCTCGAAGGCGCCGAGATCTCCAACGACGAGATCCGCGACGCGCTGCGCAAGGGCACCCTGGCCCGCACGATCCACCCGACCTTCTGCGGCTCGGCGCTCCAGAACATCGGCGTGCAGAAGCTCTTGGACGGCATCGTCGACTACCTGCCCAACCCCACCGAGGTCCCCGACGTCGAGGGCACCGACCCCGACGACGCCGACAAACGCCTGACCCGCCCGCACGACGAGAACGCCCAGCTGTCGGCGCTGGTCTTCAAGGTCGTCAACGACACGCACGGCGACCTGACCTACGTCCGCGTCTACTCGGGCAAGCTCGAGAAGGGCACGCGCGTGCTCAACTCCAACAACGGCAAGCGCGAGATCGTCAGCCGCATCTTCGAGATGCACGCCAACGACCGCATCGCCCGCGACGAGGCGCTCGCCGGCGAGATCGTCGCCGTCGTCGGCCTGAAGAACAGCTACACCGGCGAAACGCTCTGCTCGCCCGACGACCCGATCGTGCTGGACCGCATGGACTTCCCCGAGCCGGTCATCTCGATGTCCATCGAGCCTAAGTCCGGCGGGGACAAGGAAAAACTCGCCAACGCGCTCGGCACCATCCGCCGCGAAGACCCGTCCTTCCAGGCCCACTACGACGAAGAGACCGGCGAGACCATTATCGCCGGCATGGGCGAATTGCACCTGGAGATCATCACGACCAAGATCAGCCGGGACATGAAGATCGGCGTCAACGTCGGCCAGCCGCGCGTCGCCTACAAGGAAGCGATCACCGGCACCGCGACCGAACGCGGCGTCCACAAGAAGCAGTCCGGCGGCCGGGGCCAGTTCGGCGACTGTACCGTCGAGGTCTCCCCGATCACCGAGGAACAGGCCGCCGAGCAGGAACTGAAGTACGAAGACGGCGTCGCGTTCGAGGACGCGATCGTCGGCGGCGCGATCCCGCGCGAGTTCATCCCCTCGGTCGGCGTGGGCGCTCGCGCCACCGCCAAGACCGGCGTCCTCGCGGGCTACCCGCTCCTGGGCGTCAAGGTCAAGGTCATCGACGGCAAGTACCACGACGTCGACTCCAGCCAGATCGCCTTCGAGATGGCCGGCTCGATCGCCTTCAAGGCCGCCTGCCGAAAGGCCGGGCTCGTCCTCCAGGAGCCGATCATGAAGGTCGTCGTCACCACCCCCGACGAGTTCTTCGGCAACGTCACCGGCGACCTGAACCGCCGACGGGCGATGATCGTCGGCGACGAGGAACGCGGCAACACCCGCGTCATCACCGCCGAGGCCCCGCTCTCGGAGATGTTCGGCTACTCCAACAGCCTCCGCGGCATGAGCCAGGGCCGGGCCTCCTACGCCATGGAGCCGCTGGACTACCGCGAGGTCCCGGCGAACATCGCCAAGGAGATCATGGCCAAGCAAGGCACCGATTAAGATCGTTTTCGAAGCCTGCGTCTTTCCAAGGATGCAAGCCAAACGCAGTGAAAGGCCCGCCGAAAGGCGGGTCTTTTTTGTTGCACACCTAGAACAGCGTGCAAAAACATGCTCCAGTGGGTGCCACTGACAAGGCTGCTTGGAGCCTTGTCAGTGCCTGACCGCGGCGCACTGACAAGCTCCGCGGACTCCGCTTGTCAGTGCCACCCGTGCAGAGCAATCATGCAAGCTGCTGTAGGCGAGGGTGCCACGGCCGATCTGTCTCGGCAGTCGGCCGTGCCGACACGGGATTGAACCCGTCGCCACTATCGCACAACCGACCGCGGAGCGGATCGGTCGTGGCACCGGGCGTTGGGGTTCGGGTATTTGTCTTGTCCATTCCACGCCCCGCGTTTATCCTGTCTTTCGACACGCCATCAATACGGGGATCCGCCATGACTATCACCGCCCGCTCGTTCGCCGCCTTGCCGTTGTCCCTCGTGCTGGTGTTGGGTTCGTTTTACGCGTCGGCTCAGAAGGTCAGCTCCGAGGGCTGGGCCGAGCTGTCCGCGGGCAAGGAGTTCTACGTCGAGGTCCCGATGATCGACAACAAGGACCTGAAGGACTACGGGATCGGGCGGGACATCGTCGCCGAGAGCGTCATCAACTCGGTTCGTTACGCGGGCAAGCACCCGGACATCCACCACGTGGTGTTCAAGATGGACACCGGCGGCGGGTCGCTGATGCACGCCGAGGCGATGCAGGACGTCATCGAGCGCTACCACACGAACACCGAGTTCCACATCGTGATCCAGGACGCGATCTCGGCGGGGATCTGGACGGCGTTTAGCTGCGACACGATCTTCATGTGCCGGGCCGGGACGATCGGTGGGGCGACGGCGTACTACCAGCTGTCGTCGGACCAGGTCATGGTCGCCGGGGACATCCCCGAGATCGCCGCCCGCCTCGCGATCACCGCGAAGCGCAACGGCTACCCGCCCCAGTTGATCGAGCCGCTGATGCTGATGAAGACCGAGCTGCACACCTGGCTGGACGAGGACGGCGAGCGCGTGCTGTCGCAGACCAAGCCCGAGGACGCCGGGGCCCTGAACGAATACAAGATGCTCGACCGCGACGACACCGTGCTGACGCTGACGACCGAGGACGCGATCGAGATCGGCATCGCCAGGCCCATCGCCGGGTTCGACGCGCAGCTGGTCGGCAAGCAGATCGGCGTGCCGGGCTGGACGCGGGCCAACCGCTACGGCGAGGTGATCGACGAGATCGGCACGCTGTACAACACCACGCGCGTGATGGAAGACCAGTGGGTGCAGACCCAGCTGAACCTCGACCGATTCCCCATCACGCCCCAGAACCGAAACAACCAGTGGATCAAGGACATGCGCAACGAGCGCAACAAGCACGTGAAGCTCGTCGAGGCGCTGCGGATGATGAACAAGGCCCTCAACGAGCTGCCGAACATCCACCCCGAACGGCACATCTACCTCGAAGGCGAAGACGGCACGACGATCGTCGCGGACGCCGAGGCCTGGCGGCGCGACGCCCGCGACGCGCGCGGCCTGGCCAGCCGGCTGGTCGCGGGGATGCGCGAGCTGGTGGACTGCTACAAGGACCTGGAGATCGACACGAACAACCTCGACCACATCCAGGAACAGGTCGACGCGATCAACGCCCGGATCACCGGCATCGCGAACGCAGGCAGCGTCGCGTACTGGCAGCGGCAAGAAAGCGAATAACCAACGATCAACATCAACAACCAAGCCCGCGGGATCAAACCGCAGACCAAGCGATGAAAACGATGCAAAAAAGCCTAGAAACAAACGTGTACCGCGTCGCGCTGCTCGCGCTGCTGATCGTCGCCGCCCCCGCCGCGCTCGCCCAGCGCGCGCCGGTGACGTCCGAGGGCTTCGACGCGCTCGCAGAGAAAACGACGCTGTACCTGCCGGTGCGGATGGACGGGGTGATGGGCGTGGACTGCCCGGCCAAGGGCGTGAACCACGCGCTCAAAGCCGCCGCCGACGACCCGGCCATCCAGCACGCCGTGTTCATGATCGACTCGGAAGAAGGCTGGCCGTTGCAACGCGACGAGGTCGGCGACTTCAAGGGCAAGCTCGAGATCACCGCGGTGGTCCACAAGGCGCTGGCGCCCGCGGTGTTCCCCGTCTTCTTCGCCGACCACATCTACATGACCGACACCGCGCTGATCGGCGGGCTGCCGCTGCACCTGTTCGTGCCCGACGGCAGCGAAGACGTCACCGCCAAGCAGGTCGGCATCTTCTCGAGCATGCTCGCCTCCGCCGCGCAGGCCAACGGCCACGACCCGGCGATCGCCCACGCGTTCGTCAACCACAAGCTCGACCTGTACTACTGGCGCGAGGACGGCAAGCCCGTGCTTTCCAACAACAAGCCGGAGAACCCCCAGTCGCTCGAGGGCTTCCGCAAGCTCAAGACCGCCGTGCCCAGCGGGACGATCGTGCTGGACCAGAGGACGTCGATCGAGATCGGCTTCGCCAAGCCCATCGACGCGTTCGACGAGTTCGTCGTCGGCGAGTACCTGGGCAAGCCGAACTGGCTGCCGGCGAACCACTTCGGGCGGGTGTGCAGCGAGATCGGGTACGTGATCGAAGAGCTCAAGCAGCTGCGTGAAGAGATCAGCGACGTGGACAAGATGTTCCCGCAGATCAAGGGCGACCGCCGCAACCGCAGCGACGAGGACGAGGGGTACAAGGCGTTCAAGAAGAACATGGACGAGGCGGTGCAGACCCTGGACGTCGTGACCGATGCGCTCGAAGCGCTGTACAAGGTCCACCCCGAGCGGCACGCGTACTTCGCCGGGCCCGACGGCCGGACGATCCTCGCCGACGCCGAGCGATGGGACCGCGACGTCGCCGAGTCGCTCAAGCAGTTCGGGCTGGCCTCGACGCGGCTGCGCAGCGTGACCGACGACTTCGATCAGATCGGCGGGGACGCGGAATATCTCTATGATGTCAACCAGCGGATGCGGGTCATCGGCGACCACCTCCAGGGCATCCGCCGGCACGGCAACGCCGCGTACTGGCGCGACCACGCCGAGCCCGACCTGCCCGACGATATCTACGGTTAACTCAACGATGCTCAAGAAGATCGGTTTTGTGTGGGGCGGGATCGTCCTGCTGGGCTTCGCGATCCTGTACATCGGCGGGTACAAGGACGCGTTCTGGGACCACCTCCGAGACGAGGTGGGGGCATGGGCCCCGCCCGTGCTCGTCGTCGCCGTCGCGCTGTCCTTCGTCGTCCCGCCGATTCTCCTCGGCGTGGTGCAGGGCGTGCGCGAGGCGAGCGGGGACCAGAAGAAGTGAGTGCAGGGCTTCCGTAGCCGCCGCGTAATACGCGGGGGTTGAATCCTTTGGTGTTTCTAACAAGCCGATCCGTAAAGACCCACAAAACACCATCCCCGGCTCGACCCCCGGGCGTTGCCCGGCGGCAACGCCACGTCAATACATCTCCGCACCCCTCCGATCACGATGCCGGTTCATCATTTCATCTTCCACGCTTACGGCTCGTGGTTGCCTGATCGGCCCGAGGGCTATTTCAAGCATGGTTCGCTTTGGCAACCCCCCAACGAACAAGCCGAACAGCAGTACCGCAAGAACATGCAAGAGGAGCCGATCGCGTTCAATAAGGCGCAACAACAATTACTCATAGAAGAACTTATCAGAGCCCAGCCTTACCAGCGAATCAACCTCTATAGCGCGGCAACCGACTCGACGCATGTTCACGCAGTCGTTGCCTGGACAGACGATCGCGATCCGGTCCGCATTCGTTCCGGCCTGAAATCATCGCTTACCCGCATGATGAATACCCGCTACGGCAAGCGTCAGTGGTTCGTCGCCAAGGCGGGTCAGACCCCGATCCGTGGTGAGAATCATCTGACGCAGCTTGTTCATGACTACCTGCCTAAACATACGCTGTACTGGTACTACAAATCCGAAGAAAACCCTTCGTAGCCGCCGGGCAACGCCCGGGGGTCGAGCCACAGAAAGCTCGACCCCCGCGTGTTACGCGGCGGCTACCAAACGCTGCTATTCTGTCCCGCCCTATGGCGCTGCTCTCCATCGCCAATCTCGTGTTCTCCTTCGGCGACCGCACCGTGCTCGACGGCGTGAACCTCACCGTCTCCGCGGGCGAGCACGTCGGGCTGGTCGGCCGCAACGGCTGCGGCAAGTCCACGCTCCTCAAGCTCGTCGCGGGCATCGAGACGCACAAGCCCGACGCCGGCCAGGTCCAGCTCGCGCGCGGCGCGACCGCCGGCTACCTCAAGCAGGACCACCACTTCGACCCGCACAAGACGCTGCGCGAGGAGGCGGGCGCGGCGTTCGCCGAGCTCGAACAATTGCACAAGCAGCTCGACGACGTCGCACACCAGATGGGCGAGGCCGACGGAGACGAACTTGAAAAGCTCTTAAAGAAATACGAGCGGCTCGAGCAGGCGATGCAGGCCGCCGGCGGCTACGCGGTGGACCACAAGATCGACCAGACGCTGCACGGCCTGGGGCTGGAAGACAACGTCTTTACCGTCAAGTGCGGCGACCTCAGCGGCGGGCAGAAAGGCCGGCTGGCGCTGGCGAAGCTGCTGCTGTCAGAGCCGGACATCCTGCTGCTGGACGAGCCGACCAACCACCTCGATATCGCCGGCCGGCAATGGCTCGAAGAATACCTCAAGACCTACGCGGGCGCGGTGATCCTCATCAGCCACGACCGCTGGCTGCTGGACCGCAGCGTGAGCAAGATCTACGAGCTCGAGGCCACGTCCGGGGGGGGCCAGATGGTCGAGTACCCGGGCAACTACGAGAAGTTCCGCGAGCTGCGGGCCCTGCGGATCGAGGACCAGCGCCGGGCGTTCGAGAAGCAGCAGACCAAGATCAAGCAGGAGCAGAGCTTCATCGACCGCTACCGCGCGGGCCAGCGCGCCAAGCAGGCGCAGGGGCGCGAGAAGCGGCTGGAGCGGTACATCCGCGACGAGTCGCTCGAGCCGCCGATGGAGCTGGACACGATGAAGCTGCGGCTGGAGCCGAAGGCGCGCAGCGGCGACCAGGTGTGCACCGCCGAGCGCTTGGCGGTGACGTACGACGACAAGACGCTGTTCGCGGACTTCGCGATCGGGATCAAGCGCGGCGACCGGTTCGGCGTCATCGGCCCGAACGGCGCGGGCAAGTCCACGCTCATCCGCTGCCTGCTCGGCGAACAGGAACCGACCGCCGGCACGAGCAAGCTCGGCGCGCAGGTCGATGTCGGCTGGTACCGCCAGACGCACGAGCACCTGGACCTCAACCAGTCGATCGTCGAGTACCTGCGCAAGTTCGTGGAGTCCGGCACCGAGCAGGAGGCCCGCGACCTCGCCGGCGCGTTCTTGTTCAGTGGCATGGAGCAGGACAAGCCGCTGAATGTACTGAGTGGCGGCGAGCGGGCGCGGGCGGTCTTGGCCGGGCTGATGAGCCGGGGCCACAACCTGCTCGTGCTCGACGAGCCGACCAACCACCTGGACATCCCCTCGGCCGAGCGGCTGGAAGAAGCGCTCCGCCGGTACAACGCGGCGCAGAAGAAGTACTCGACGTCCGGGTCCGGCGGCGGCGAGGGCACGCTCATCCTCATCACGCACGACCGCATGCTGCTCGAACACCTGGTCGATCAGCTCATCGTCTTCGACGGCCACGGCAACGTGCAGCACTTCCTGGGCACGTACAGCGAGTACCTCGAATCGCAGGGCGGCGCGGACGTCCTGGTCGATGCGGACAAGCCGGAGGCGAAGAAACAAGCCAAGAACGATTCGAGCCAGAGCAACAAAAGCCAAGACAAGCCCAAGGGAAAGCCCGCGTCCGCCAACCGGAACAACAAGACCAAGAACAAACAAAAGAACAAGAACAAAGCCCTCGGCGGGCTATCCGTCGCGGAGTTGGAGCAGAAGATCGAATCGATCGAATCGAGGGTCGCCGAGGTCGAGGCGCAGCTCGCCGACCCGCAGACGTACAAGGACCACGCGAGGTTCAGCGAACTGCAGGACGAGCACGAGAAGCTCAAGCAGCAGCTCGAGCCGTTCGAAGAAGAGTGGGCGTCGCGCGGGTGAAGTTCGTGTGGCAAGTGCCCGGCGCAACCACGCGTGCGACCCGCCGTCCTGACGCGCCGACCCGCCCGGCGGCTACACTCACCGCTCGATGGCCGATCCCCCGCCAACCCGTGTCGTCGCCGACCCGCCGATGCGCGACTGGCGTGTCACGCCGCGCCACGGCCGGTCCACACCGATCATCGCGACCGGGCACCAGCCGACGCTCTGGCACCCGGGCATCCTCGCCAAGGACCTCGCCGCCGACGCGTTGGCCCGGCGCGTCGGCGGCAGCGCGCTGCACCTGGTCGTCGAGCACAACCCGCTCGGCCCGATCACGCTCGACCTGCCGACGCGGCAAGGCGACACGCTCGGTGTCCGCCGTCTGTCGCTCGGTGCCCGCCCAACGGCCGCCACGCTGCCGCCCAACCGCACGCCCGCGCTGGACCCCGGCCGGGTCGCGCAGCAACTCGACGACGCCGCGGCATCCAATAACCTGCCGCCCGTGCGCGACGGCCTGCGGCGGATCGCCGAGGCCTACGCGTCCGCGGGCGATCGCGACCGCCTCTCGGCCCAGACGACCGCCGTGCTCGACGCGCTCAAGCGCCCGTATCTGAGCCAACCGACCCGCGCCCGGCCGACCAGCGCCCTGGTCACGCAACGCTTCGTGGACCGCCTGCTCGCCGACCCGGTCCGCTGTGTGCGGTGCTACAACCGCGCGGCACACGCGCACCCCGACGCCGGGGTCCGCCCGTTGTACCTCGGCCGTGACGTCGTGGAAGCGCCGCTTTGGGCACAGGACCGGGGCCCTAGCGTGCCCGTCTTCGTCGACCTCGGCGACAGCGCCCGCCCGTTCCTCTTTACCCAGCACCAACAGATCGGCCTGGCCGGGCCCGACGCGCTGGGTTACCTGCGGCCCCGCGCGGTCACGCTCAGCGCCGTCATGCGCTCCGAGCACTGCGACCTGTTCATCCACGGCACCGGCGGCGGCGTGTACGACCGGGTCACCGAGCGGTGGTGGCAAGACTGGATCGGCGAACCGCTCGCACCGATGGCCGTCGTGTCCGCCGACGTCTACCTGCCCTTGAGCGCCCCGCAAGCGACGCGCGACGAGCTGATACACGAGCAATGGTTCGCCCACCACCTGCCGCACAACGTCGATCTCTATACCGATGCAAGCGATGACACCGAGGCGGCGTTGCGAGCGGAGAAACGCCGACTGCTCGACCACATGAACGACGACCGCGACAAGCGACGCCGATCCAAGGCGTTCCAAAGGATTCACGCGATCAACGCCGAGCTGTGTACCCGTCACCGGACCAAGCTCGCCGAGGCCGAAGCGAGGTTGACTCAGGCACGCACAGGCGTGGCCAACGCCGCGATCGCCCGCCGACGCGACTGGTGCTTCGCGCTGTACCCGCCCGATTCGCTCATGGCGCTGCGAAACGGGATCGCGCAATTCGCATGATGGCTAGGTGTTTTCACCCGCCCGACGATTACAATGGCGGGTATGAAACACCTCCATCGCTGCCTCGCACTGGTCCTGTCGCTCTGCCTGGCCCCCGCGCTGTATGCGCAGGACGACGCGCCCGACGACATCGACGTCAGGACGCCGACCAACCCGGTCGAGCTCTTGCCCGAGGGCGGCATCGACAAGGCCGACCTCGACTTCTGGCTCGTCATGGAGACCAAGGGCGAAGGCTTCGGCCAGGACATGTACATCCACTGGTCGATCAAGCCGGTCGACGGCAAGCTGGTCGTGCAGATGCGCCAGGGCAGCGCCGACGACGGCGACGGGGCGTTCAGCATGAACAAGCGCATCGTCTACTCGGCCAAGGGCAAGCTCGAGTCGTTCGAGTCCGGGATGAGCTTCGGCAGCTTCGGCGGCCAGACCGCGGCCGGCAAAGTCCAGGGCGACACGCTGGTCATCACCACCCAGCAGCAGTCGAACTTCGATCTTCCCGACGACGTCGAGATCGAGCCGGACCTGGACCAGGGCCCGAAGACCCGGCGGGTCCCGCTGAAAGACGTCGAGGCGACGCTCACCCCCGAACTGATGCCCCTGGCCTTCGGCTACCACGCCCGCAACGGCAGCCTGAGCTACCGGTTCCCGATGGACGACCTGGCGAACGAAATGGGCGAGGGCGGCTCGATGAAGGTCGAGGACCTGGGCCAGGAGCCCGTCACATTCGCGGGACAGGAACACACCGCGCACCTGTTGTCGGTCAAGATGGTTCAGAAAGTCGGCCTGGGAGAAGAAGACTTCGAACAGACCATGCGGATGCTCGTGCTCAAGGACGGGACGATCATGAAGATGTTTGCCGGCGAGGACGGGATCGAGATGAACGCGCAGCGCAAGACGTTCGCCGAGGTCAAGGAGAAGTTCAACCTCAACGACGACGGCAGCCCCAAGGCGAAACAGGCCGACGACGAAGACGCGGAAGACGCGGGTGACGCGGTCGACGCGGTCGAGGCGGTCGAAGACACCGTGGCGGAGTAAAGAGCCGACGGACGCCGCGTCGCGATGAAGCGCGGGCTCGACCACGGCACCACCCAGGGCAATCGCATCCGATGCGATGCGATGGCCATGCGGCACGACCCTCATCGCGTGTCCCACCCCGCGTGCTATGATCGCTTCATGCCAAGGCGATGTGTCTTATTCGGATTCGTGATCGGCCTGCTCGTTTCGCCGGCCGACGTCGCCCGCGCATTGGACCCGGCGCCCGACGACGCCGAGCCCGCGATCCTCAACATCGAAGACGTCCCCACGCCGACGGCCCTCGCCGAGTTGCTGCCCGAAGGCGGGGTCGGGTCGGTGGAGGTGGATTACTGGCTGACGATGACGATGCGCAACGACGCCGGGCGCGTGGGCAACGAGAGCTACTACCACTGGTCGATCAAGCCCGAGGGCGAGACGCTGGTCTTCACCTACCGCTACGGCTTCGCCGGCAACAACGGCCGACACGTCCACAGCCGGGCGGTCTACTCGGCGAAGGGCGGGCTGGTCGCGTACCGCCAGGTGATGGCGTTTGCCAGCGGCCTGACGCGCACCACGACCGCGGAGGTCGGGGCGGACCAGACGGTGCTGACGACCACGACGACCCGGGACGACGGGCGCGAGCCGGCGCCGGCGAAGGTCGCGCGACTGCCCGCCGAGCGCGAGTCGGGCGCGGTCCCCGCCGAGTGGCTGCCGCTGGTCTTCGCCTACCACATCCGCAAGGGCAGCCTCGGCTACCGGTACAAAACGATCAACCCCGTCGGCCAGGGGCCCCCGCAGGCCAACCGCGTTGTGGACCTCGGCGTCGAGCGCGTCGAGATCGACGGCGAACCTCGGCGGGCGCACCTGCTCGCGCTCGAACGCGCCCAGGCGGGCAACCCCCAGAACATCCTCACGCGCATCAAGGTCCTCGTCACCGAGGCCGGCGAGGTGCTGTCGATGGATTCGGCAAGCGACAAGTACCGCTTGGTGTATCGCCGGACGACGGCCGAGGAAGCCGCCGAGCGGTTCGGGGTAGAACTGGACCCCTAGCGTGGATGCCCGGGCCAATGCGTCTTAGCGATCGGCCGTGGAGACGTTGGCGTCACGCACCCGATCGCATCGCCTCGACGAACGCGACCGCGGCGTGGCCGCGCGCGGTGAGGGTGTGGTGGACCTCGCGCCCGTCCTGCGTCTTGTCGACCATGTCCACCAGCGCCAGCCGGCGCAGGTGCTCGCTGGCGGTCTTGACGTTCATGTCCAGTGCCTTGGCGCACGCGTCGAGGGTCAGCCCCGGCCGGGCGGCGAGCAGCTGCAGCATCGCGATGCGGTGGTGGTTGGCAAAGCCGCGGATGATCGCTTCGAGTTGCTTGGTCTCGGACAGGGGCATGCAGTGGGTAAGTATGGTGGCGCGGCAGTCGAAATGAACGCGGTTCGATATAATAGCAACATCTTGGATTCTCAAGAATATTAAGAGCAAGTCGTTGCCCTATGGATCATGCCGACGATGGCCGCCACGCTTGCCAAAGGTAACATTCACATGCATTCCAAGAAGTATTGAGGCGTTTCCCATCGCACCCGGCGGAAGCCCGGTGCGTGGATCAACGGGCTTGTACTACGCAAAAGAGCGTTTTTTAGCCGCACGCTCCGGGCTTCCGCCACGGAGCGATTGATCCTTGAACGCATACGAATTGCTTGGGATGCGTCTCACTCGCCGCAAGCCTCGAGTCATCGAGAGGTCGATAGGCCCTTTGTAGACCGACGTTCGATGACATATATTCTCAAGAAAATAAGTTCTCAAGAAAATAAGAACAAACATGCCGCATTGCTTTCGTATCAATGGGCTCATCCCGTCTGTTGGCTCATTGGCGCCGCGCCCCCGCGTGGTGACGCGGCGGCTGCGTCGCGCTGCTGATCGTCAACAGAAGCGCGACGTAGCCGCCGGGCCACGCCCGGGGGACAAACCGTGGCACACGCCCGACTGCGCGGTTGTTCGATGCCAGTGAATCACGCCCGATGCCTCGTCCCCCGCGTGGTGACGCGGCGGCTGCGTCGCGCTGGTGATCGTAAACAGTAGCGTGTCGTAGCCGCCGGGCCACGCCCGGGGGACAAACCGTGGCACACGCCCGACCGCGCAGTTGTTTGATGCCAGTGAATCACGCCCGATGCCTCGTCCCCCGCGTGGTGACGCGGCGGCTGCTCGCCGGTGATCGTAAACAGGCGGTCGTAGCCGCCGGGCCACGCCCGGGACAACGTGACACACGCCGACCGGAAGTTGTTTGATGCCAGTGAATCACGTCCGATGTATCTCCCCGCCGCGGGTGACGCGGCTGTGCGCTGGTGATCGTAAACAGTAGCGTGTCGGGCGCCGGGCCACGCCCGGGACAACCGTGACACACGCCCGACCGCGCAGTTGTTTGATGCCAGTGAATCACGTCCGATGTATCTTCCCCCGCGTGGTGACGCGGCGGCTGCGTCGCGCTGGTGATCGTAAACAGTAGCGTGTCGTAGCCGCCGGGCCACGCCCGGGGGACAAACCGTGACACACGCCCGACCGCGCAGTTGTTTGATGCCAGTGAATCACGTCCGATGTATCTTCCCCCGCGTGGTGACGCGGCGGCTGCGTCGCGCTGCTGATCGTGGATAGAAGAATGTCGTCGCCGTCGGTCCACGATCCGGGCGTCGACGGCGGTCTGAGGTGCTCATGGATCGCAAGGCGGCGGCGGTTGGCGTACACTCACCGCGCCTCCCGACCACCAACCAGGAACACGATCATGGGCATCGAAATCGAAGCGAAGATGCGGTTGCACGACCCCGACGCGGTGGTCGCCCGGCTGGACGCATTGGGCGCCAGGCGTGTGGCCACGCTGAGCGAAACGAACTCGTACTTCGACTCGGCCGACGGCACGCTCAAGTGCACGGACCAGGGCCTGCGCACGCGTGTCGAGGTCCGGGACGCCGGCACGCCGGACGAGCGGGTGACGACGCGCATCACGCACAAGGGCCCGCGGGCGATGGGCGCGCTCAAGTCGCGGTTCGAGACCGAGCTGGTCGTGGACAACGCGCGTGACGCGGCGCAGCTGCTGGGCGCGCTGGGCTTCCACCACGTCCTGAGCTTCGAGAAAAGGCGCGTGCGTTACGAACTGGACGATTGCGAGGTCGAGTTGGACGAGCTGCCCGTGCTCGGCCGGTTCATCGAGATCGAGGGCCCGAGCGACGCGTCGGTCATCGCCGTGCGCGAGAAGCTGGGGCTGTCCGACGAGCCGGTGATCCGCTCGAGCTACATCGCGATGCTGCGGACGCACCTGCAGGAGTCGCACGCGGAGAAGACCATGATCTGCTTCAGCGACGAGGCGTCGGTGGTGAAGGGGTGAGCGCGGTGATTGCGATTCGATATTGAACCGCAGAGCACGCATTGAGAAGAACGAAAGTAGCCGCCGCGTCACCACGCGGGGGCGCGTCATCGCAGGCGCGTCTCTCGGCGGTGCCCGCGAACGCGGGAATGCGCTCCGCTCTGTCCCCCGGGCGTGGCCCAGCGGCGACAACAACGTCCTATCGTTGATCCGCGGTGTAGCGGTGTCATAGAGCAGCGTACAAAAACATTCTCCGGTGGGTGCCACTGACAAGGCTGCTTTGAGCCTTGCCAGCGCTTGACCACAACGCACTGACAAGCTCCGCGGACTCCGCTTGTCAGTGCCACCCGTGGAGAGAGATCATGCAAGATGCTCTGGTACGTGTCATGTCGTCAACCCCGCTCAACCCGCGCAGTCGCGGTGCACGCGATCCACGAACGCGCGCCAGAGCTGCTGCGTGACCGGGCCGGGCCTGCCGTCGGCGACCGGCTTGCCGTCGAGCGCGGTGACCGACGCGAGCAGCGTGCCCGTGCCGGTGACGAAGACCTCGTCCGCCGCGGGCAGGTCGGCGGCGGTGAACGCCTGCCCGTGCAGCGGGACGCCGAGCTGCTTCGCCAGGTCGATCACGACGTTACGCGTGATGCCCTCGAGGATGAAGCGGTCGGCGGGGTGGGTATACAGCTCGCCGTCGAACACGGCGAACACGTTGGTCGAAGCGCCCTCGGTCACGCGCCCATCGCGCACGAAGACCGCCTCGCCCGCGCCCGCCTTCGCCGCGCGCGTCTTCGCCAGCGTGTTGGGCAACAGCATCAGCGACTTGATCCAGCAGTTGTGCCAGCGGTCGTCGAGCGTGGTCACCGCCGCGAGTGTGTGCAGCGGCGCGTCGGCCGTCAGCGGCGGGGCGGACTCGGCGCTGAGGAAGACCGTCGGCACCAGGTCGTCGCCGATGACGTGGTCGCGCGGGGCCACACCGCGCGTGACCTGCCAGTACACGCGCGCATCTTGCAAGCCGTTGCGCTTCACCAACTCGTCGCTGACGCCCGCGATGTCGTCGGCGTCGTAGTCCAGGTCGATGCCGTCGAGCGAGCGCTTGAGCCGACCGAGGTGTTCGGCGAGGGTGAAGGGCTTACCGTTGAAATAGCGGACGACCTCGTACACGCCGTCGGCGAAGTACACCCCGCGCTCATCGACGCCGAGCTTCGCAGCGTCGCGTGGGAGGTACTCGCCGTTGAGGTAGACGGTCGTGGCGTGCATGGCGGGCGGGTCGTGGCGGGGCGGCCTTGGATGCGTTGTTGTACCGCATCGGCCGGGCGCGGACCAATCCGCCAATCCGCGGACGCAAGCGTGCGCCCGTATCCGCTCAGGCCGACGACGGATCGTCGCGCGGATCGTCGCCGCGCTGCGACGACGGCTGCGCGTCGCGTGGTCCGTTCGGCCGGGCGGGCAGGTTGCGCGGGTCGAAGCGGAAGAGGATCGGCGAGGTGCGAGACGACGACGCCGCCGGGCGCACGCCGGGCACGCTCGCGCCCGCGTGGCCCGACGCCGCGTCGCCCCGCGTTCCCGCCTCCGCCACCGATCGGACCTGTCGTTCGTTGTCCAGCGTGTGCAGCGCCGACTCGAGCTCGGCGATGTGGACCGCCAGCTTCGCGATCGTCGCCTCGAGCTCGAACAGGTAGTCCTGCAGGCGAGCAATGTCGTCCTGCGTAAACGCCGGCGTATCGCGCTTCGGTGCGCATGGATAGCCGGTCCCGGATGGATGCGTGGTCATGATGTCGGTCCCCCAATCAGCGGTGGTGGTGAGTCATCTGCCCAATACGGCATGGGCGATCACCGACTATACCGCCGATTGCATCACGCATCCTGGTGCACGGCGCGGACAAGATTCATCTGAAACGAATGGGAAAAAGATGTGTATACGTAATGATGTTCACCGGGGATCGGCGCCAACTCCCGATCCCCAACCCCCGCCGTATTTGCCCGATTTCCCGGCCAGCCTTACACTCTCCCGCTTACCCGCCGGCGGTTCGGCGGGGGCCCGGCAGCAGGGGACCCGGCGTGAAGTTCGACCTCATCGACCGTGTCACCGGTCGGGACGAAACCTCCATCACCGCGGTGAAAAACGTCTCCGCGGCGGAGGAGTACCTCGGCGACCACTTCCCCGGCTTCCCGATCCTGCCCGGCGTGATGATGCTCGAAACCCTCGTCCAGGCCGCCCGGCACTTCGCCGCGCACGCCGACGACCCGCCCAAGACCCCGCTGGTCATCAAGGAAGTCCGCAACGTGAAGTACGCCGGCATGGTCCGCCCCGGCCAGACGCTCGACGTCACCGTCACGCTCCGCAAACGCGACGGCCACGACTACGACTTCCAGGGCGTGGGCAAGGTCGGCGAGCAGGTCGCCGTCCAAGGCCGATTCTCCCTCCAACCCCTTTCGCTCTAACGCGACACACGCGCCAAACACCCGCCACCAGGAAACCGACACGATGTCCTTAACCGACGAAGAAGTCTTTGAAAAAGTCCAGGAAGTCCTCGAAGAGGCGCTCGGCGTCGACGACGACGAAGTCACGCCCGAAGCGACCATCGGCGAAGACCTCGGCGCCGAGTCGATCGACTACCTCGACATCAGCTTCCGACTGGAAAAAGCCTTCGATATCAAGATCGGCGAGTCGGAGATGTTCGACCCCAACGTGCTGTCCAACCCCGAGTACGTCCAGGACGGCAAGGTGACCGACGCCGGCATGGCCGCGCTGCGCGAGAAGATGCCCCACGCCGACCTCGACGCCTTCGACCAGACCCGCGAGGTCGATAAGCTCGCCGACGTGTTTACCGTGGACATGGTCTGCAAGTTCGTCAAGTCCAAACTCGGTTGATTCAGCCACAACAGAAGCGACGCGGCTCCGCCGCGCAGAACAAAACCCCATGCGCTGGCTCTGGCTCGACCGCATCCTGGAACTGGACAAGGGCACCCGCTGCGTCGCGATCCGCAACGTCACCGCCGCCGAGGACGTCCTGCACGACCACTTCGCCCCCGGCGGTGCGGCCGGCACGTTCAACGGCGGGCCGACCGGCTGCGCGCCCGAGACCGCGCACCCCGCCTACCCGGTCATGCCCAACAGCCTGATCATCGAGGGCTTCGCTCAGACCGCCGGCATCCTCACCGGCCACGCCAACGACTTCAAAGAGAAAGTCATCCTCGCCAAGATCGGCAAGGCCGCGTTCACCGGCCTCGCCGCCACGCCCGGCTATACGCTCCGCCACACCGCATCCATCACCCACCTCGACGACCGCGGCGCGTCGACGACCGGCACCGTCGAGCTCATCGACCCCGCCGACCCTTCTGCCGAGCCGCGCGAGCTCGCGACGATCGACATGATGTTCAGCCACATCGATCAGAACATGGCGGGCCTGCAGTTCCCCGAAGAAAACTTCGTCTTCACCGACCAGTTCATGGACCTGCTCAAACGCTCGGGCGTGGGCTGACCGGCGGGGCCGCCTCCGCGTGGACCCACGCGTCCCACACCCGCGGTGGCCGATCGTCGGGGCATGGCTGACTTGTGCCCCGCCCAAGGCAGAACGAATCACGACCGCTCGTCCGTCATCGTGCAAAGCCGGCCGATGACGCCCATCTTGACCAATGTTGAATTGAATTAAATAAGGGTGGCGCTTTCTCGTTAAACCTATCACTTGATGTCCGCGTTTTGTCACGATCGGTCCCCCCTTTCTGGTTGTTCAAAACATGCGTTTCCCGTTGCATTTGAACGAGAACCGCGACCTGAACCGGAAAGTTATCACTTAGGGTAGTAGGCGCAAATTGGACAGCGATTAGACTTCTTCCATCGCTAAACAACTTCATCATTGGAGGAAAGACATGTCTTATTTATCCAAGGCCTCGGCCCTTTGCTTCGCGTCCGTGTTTTCGGCCGCCGCGCTGTGTGCCGGCTCGGCCGACGCCGCGCTGATCACCAACAGCCTGTCGGCCCCGACGGTGGACGGCGACGACGTGGCGAACCTCGGCGCCCCGACCGGCGGACAGTCGATCTGGTCCGACCGGCCGGTGCAGGGCCAGACGTTCACGTCGCCGGCGACCGGGGGCGACCTGGTGTCGATCACGGTCCAGCTCAACGAGGGCGCCAACGCCCCGATCGACGGCTGGAAGGACTTCCAACTGCGCGTCGGCACGATCGACACGGGGGCCGGCACGATCACGCCGCTGCTGGTCACCGTCGACCGCTACAACCCGGACGCGGACAACGACTCGTACTTCACCTTCACCTTCGACACGCCGATCACGCTCGCGCCGAGCACGCTCTACGGCTTCGACGTCGGCGTCGAGGGTTCTGCGACCGGCTGGCCGGCCGGCATCCCGCAGGTCCGCACGACCGGCAACGACTACGCCGGCGGGCAGCGTTACTCGGGCGCGAAGACCAACCAGATCGACAACACGACCGGCCTGCCCAACACCATCAGCCTGGGCAACAACGACCTGGTGTTCCACGCCGACATCGTGCCCGAGCCCGGCTCGCTGGCGTTGATCGCGATCGGCGGCCTGTGCGCGCTGCGACGCCGCCGCGGATGATCGCCGGGCCTGCCCGCGACCAGCCCGCGCGGCAGGCCGGTCCGCCTAGTCGATACGCTTTCGTCGCGCCAACCCGTACACCCATGAACTAAACCGCCTCGAGCGAAGGAGTGAATGTAACCATGAAGACCTCTCAACTTTTTAGCGCTGCTTTGTGCGGCGCCCTCGTCTTGACCGCCGGCCACGCACACGCCGTCACGCTTTCCAACAGCACGACCGCGCCGGCGATGGACGGCGAAGACATCGGCAACATGGCCGCGCCCACCGGCGGACAATCGACCTGGTCCGACCGCCCGGTCCAGGGCCAGACCTTCCTCACCGACGCCGACGGCGGGGCCCTCAACGCCATCACCATCATGCTCAACGAGGGCGCCAACGCCCCGATCGAGGGCTGGAAGGACTACCAGCTGCGCCTGGGCACGATGGACCTCGTGTCGGACCCCAAGGTCCTCAACGTCGAACACGTCTCCGTCTCGCGCTACGACGCGGACGCGGACAACGATTCGTTCTTCACCTTCACGTTCGACACCCCGATCGCCCTGACCGGCAACACGCTCTACGGCTTCGACGTCGGCCTCGCCGGCTCATCGACCGGCTGGCAGTCCGGCATCCCGCAGATCCGCACGACCGGCGACGAGTACGCCGGCGGCCAGCGCTTCTCGGGCAGCAAGACCAACCAGATCGACGACCTCACCGGCCTGCCCAACACCATCAGCCTCGGCAACAACGACCTGTGGTTCCACCTCGACATCGGTGCCGGCAACCCCACCCTGCCCGGCGACACCGACGGCGACGGCGACATCGACGACTCGGACCTGGGCACCGCCTTCTCCAACTACACCGGCCCGCTCGCGCCCGGCACCGGCGGCCTGACCGCCGCGGACGGCGACACCGACGGCGACGGCGACGTGGACGACACCGACCTGGGCACGCTCTTTTCCAGCTACACCGGACCGCTGAGCCCCGCGGCCGTCCCCGAGCCCACCAGCCTCGCGCTGCTCGGCCTCGGCGGCCTGCTCGTCGCCCGCCGCCGCCGCGTGTAAGCCAACCCCTTTATTCCATCGTTCACTCAACAAGGCCCCGCGTTCAGGCGCGGGGCCTTATGTGTGCGCCATCGCGATACGCGGCCGCCGGGCAACGCCCGGGGGTTCACATCTCGGGTGTCCGAAACATGTCGTCAAGGCGATGCAAACTGTTGATGCAATGCGATTCGACCCCTCGTGTGACGCGGCGGCTACAACCCAAGCCCGCACATTCAGAAGAGCGAGATCGACCGCGCTAATCCTCGCGCACCATCTGCGTCATCGCCCGGCCCAGGTAGTGGCCGACGAGGAAATAGCTCTCGGCGTTGCCGAACCAGTGGTGGCCGTGGCCGGGGTTGGGCGACGCGTCCGCGTCGCGTGCGCAGTCGTGGGTGATCACGAACACCGCACGCGGGATGCGCTTGGCGCCGCGCTGCTGCTGCTTGCGGAACGCCGCCATGCCGCTGCCGGGTTTGGCCGGCCCGCCGTTGCCCAGTTCGCCGATCACGACCGGCAGGTCGCGCTTCTTAAACTCGTCGCGGATGTCTTTGGCCAGCAGTTCCAGGTTGTCCGCGTACTCGGCGGTCGCTTCTTGGTTGATCATGTCGTTCCAGCCCTGCATCCACACGAACCCGGCGATCTCGTAAGGCGTGTCGCCCAGCGTCTTGAGCGCTTCGCGGACCTCCTCGATCATCTGCGTGTAGTAAGGCCCGGTGTCGCCTTGGGCGCTGGGCGGGCGGAAGTCTTTCTGCAGGCTCTTGCCGCCCCAGGCGGTCTTGATGAGCAGCACGGGCGCGTCGTACGCGTCGCCGACGACGTGACCGAACTGCAACTCCGGGCCGATGTGGCTAGACCCGCCGTAGCCGGTGTATCCGATCGTGAGTTTGCCGCTTCGGGCTTGATCTTTTTGCTTGTACCAGATGCTGACGTCGTCGCGCTCGGCCCACGAGCCGTCCTCGTTGCGCAGGTGCTGCATGAGCTTTCGGCTGTCGCTGTGCCGCATCGACCAGACGAGGTTGCCCTTGCCGCCGTTGTAGAGCTTGGGGTCATCCATCGAGACGACGCCCTGGCCCTGCATGTTGGACTGGCCGGCGAGGATGAAGACCTTGACGGGCTTGGTGCGGTCCACCTTTTCGCCTTCGGCGTGGGCCGACGGGTTGACTAGCAGGGCGAGCAGCAGTGTGAGCATCAACGGGCGTGTATGTTTCATCATGCCGGGATGTTATCACGCCCGATCGTCGGTGATGGCTTGGACGTTGGATGACCGCCTGCGCAACAGGCACAGCCCGCCGAAGCACATGAACACCAGGGCCGCAGGCTCGGGCACGTTCGTCGGCGACAGCGGGCCGGTGTAGCCGGAGAACGCTGTGCCCAGGTCCGTGTCGTCGATGTCGCCGTCGCCGTCGGCGTCGCCTTGTGCCGCGGCCTTACCACCGACACCCTCATCAAGGGGCCCGGTGTAGTTGGCAAACGCGGTGCCCAGGTCCGTGTCGTCGATGTCGCCGTCGCCGTCGGTATCGCCGGCCAGTGGAGAGGTGACGGGCAGCAGTTGTCGCGACAGCAGTTCATCGGAGGGCACGTGGACGAGGTAGGTCTGCGCGGTGATGCCGTCGCGGGCGATGAGCGCGCCATAGGAGTCGGCCGAGTCGAGCGTGATCGAGCCGTAAGGCGCGAACAGGGTGCCGAAGAAGCCCGAGAGCGAGCGTGAGTGGTTGATGATGTCGCCGTGCGCTTCGATGAGGACCTTCGAGGCGAGGGCGCGTTGTTCTCGGATCAGGTGTCCATCTACTTCGTCGCCGTTGACGGTGTACCTCTGGTACGCGGCGAGGGAGACGTCGCCGGTGACGTAAAGATTGATCGGCCCGTTGGTGAGGTCGAAGTCGAAGGTGGTGGAGTTGGTGGTGGTGAGCGAGCGGAAGTAGTAGTCGCCGGCGGTGAGGTTGAGCGACGAGCCGGTGATGATGACATCGCGGTAAACGCCGGGGGTCAGCGCGTTGCCGCCACCGATGGTCAGGTCGTTGGAGCCGTGGTTGAACGCCGCGGGCTGGGGGATGGCGAGCGTGGGCGCGACGGTGCCCGGCGAGGCGTAGAGGGTGCCGTGGACCTCGCCGCCCGCGAGGTTGACCGCGCCGTTGGCGTAGACGTTGCCGACGACGTCGCCGGAGATCCCCATGTTGAAATCCCCCGCGGTGTAGGCGTCGCCGAGCGTGAGCCCGGGGCGTTGGATGCCGTAACCGAACTCGAGGGTCAGGTCGTCGCCGCTGTAGACGTCGCCGTTGACGGCGCTGTACGTCTCAAGCGTGACCGGGGCCGGGCTGTAGATCGCGACATCGAGCGCACTGGTCGGCGTCGCGCCGGCACGGCAGGCGCTCAGGGCAAGCGCGGCGACGACCATCGCCAATACGCCCGGGCACGTACCTGTTGCGTGAGTTGGGCGCGACCGGCCTGCTCGGGGGCCGAGCGATTTGTATCGTGAGCAAGTAAGCATGCAGCCTCCGGACATCACAGAATCGAATTATGACAGACAAGTACCGCGGAAACAACAAAAAGACGCGGGCGATTCCAAGGTTTTGACACGTGGCGTCGTGTCGGACGAGTTAGGATACCGCTAGCTTCGCTTTGTAGGACAACAACGATGAACCGCTCCGCTTACACGCTCCTGTTGCTCATCTTCGCGCTGCTGACCGTGCCGGTGTTGGCGGAAGACGATCCGCCGACGCGTGACACCTTCGAGCTCGACGGGCACCGCGCTTTCGTTCTCGCGCCGAATCAGTCGGCGCAAACCGATACCGGCAAGCCGTGGGTCTGGTACGCGCCGACGCTGGGCAAGCGGTTGCCCGGGCCGGAAGAAGGCTGGATGTTCGAGCGCCTGCACGCGAAGGGCATCGCGATCGCGGGCATCGACGTCGGCGAGTCGTACGGCAGCCCGAAGGGCCGGGCCGCGTTTCAGAAGCTGTACGCCGAGATGACCGAGCAGCGCGGCTACAGCAAGACGCCGGTGCTGCTCGCGCGCAGCCGGGGCGGGCTGATGCTGTACAACTGGGCGGTCGAGCACCCCGACTGCGTCGCGGGCGTCGCGGGGATTTACCCGGTGTGCAACCTGCTGAGCTTCCCCGGCCTGCGGCGCGCCGCGCCGGCGTACGAGATGACGGCGGAACAACTCGAAGCCGAACTCGCCAAGCACAACCCGATCGACCGGCTCGAACCGCTCGCGAAGGCGAAGGTCCCGATCTTCCACATCCAGGGCGACCGCGACGGCGTCGTGCCGTTGGAGAAGAACTCCGGGCTTCTGGCCGAGCGTTACCAGAAGCTCGGCGGGCCGGTCGAGGTCGAGGTCATCGAGGGCGGGGGCCACGACATGAAACGCCACTGGTTCGAGTCGCAGACGCTGACGGATTTCATGATCGACAAGGCGCTGGGCGAGCCGGCACCGGCGGGGCGCTAGGTCGTGGGTCCTTTTGCAGGAGGTGGGGCGGGCGTCTCGCCTGCCATCACGGCGCAGCCGCGTGACTCTGCGTTGGACAGGCCTGCGGCCTGACGGCGGGCGAGACGCCCACCCCACCTGATGCCTGTCGTTTAAACTGACCCACGCCCCTGTTTTCCGCCGTTTCGCTTGTGTGGGCGTGGTCGATCGCGCATACTTTATCGTGAACCAAGCCGGCCGAAGCCCCCGCTCGCTTCATACCCGCAAGCCCGGTGGCCGATTGAAGATCAAACGCCCGTGAACAACGAAGGTGGAAAGGGTGGCCTTGTGATGTTGCGATTCGTGATGATCTGCACGCTCCTGTTCGGTCTGCTGCCGGGTTCGGCGGGCGCGGTCTACGAGAAACAGGACGGCTTCCCCTGGAACCTCACGCTCCACGGCGACCACGACAAGCCGATCGCCGAGGCGCTGCCCAACGGCAGCTTCTTCATGAACGTCGGCCCCACCGGGATCCGCGCGCAGATCACCCACGCGCACCCCGCGTTCTTCACCGTCAAGTTCGTCTTCGACAAGTCGCCCGCCGCGGGCAAGGTCAAGCCCGGCGACATCATCGTCGGCGCCAACGGCCAGGTCATGGGCGTGCCGCACCGCTTTGGCCGACGCAACGTCACCGGCTGGGACGGGCCGATGCAGGAGATGGCCAGGCTCATCGAGGACAGCCAGGGCAAGGACGGCGAGCTCGAGTTGATCGTCTGGCCCGGTGGGGAGCGCAGCGCGCAAAAGAAGGTCACGCTCAAGCTCGAACCCGTCGGCCGGTTCTCCGACACGTTCCCGTTCGACTGCCCGCGTTCCGACAAGCTGATGCAAGAGCTGTGCGATTTTCTTGCGAACGAGTACCAGCGCACCGGCAAGTTCGGCCGACAGCACGTGCACAACGCCAGCCTGCTCGCGCTGTTGGCCAGCGGCGAGAACAAGTACACGCCCGTCATCGAGCGCGCGATGGCCGGGTACCCGGGCAAGCGTTACTCGAGCCTCAACGGCACGGGCTACCAGTGCTGGACGTTCGGGCTCGACGGTATCGTGATCGGCGAGTACTACCTGCTGACCAAGGACCAGCGCGTGGTGCCCGCGGCGCAGTCGCTGGCCGTGGCGATCGAAGAATCGCAGACCTGGCAGAACGGCGGGTACTCGCACAGGCCGTATCCGTTCATCGCCCGGCGCGTCGCCGAGGGCGGGCCCAAGGGCTACGGCGCGATGTCCGGCACCGCCGGGCTCATCATGCTCGCGCAGAGCCTGTTCAAGGTCGCCGGCCTCGACTATTCGCAAGACAGCTACCAGCGCCTGCACCAGGGCTACCTCTACTCGTGGACGCCGACCGGCTACATCGACTACGGCATGAAGAGCTGGCACCACGCGGTGATCGAGCCGACCGGCGACGCGGTCGGCAAGGCGACGAACAAGAAGGGCATCGGCTACCCGATCCCGACCGGCATGGAAGGGATCGACACGTTCAAGCTCGTCTGGCCGACGCCCGACGACAACCGCGGCGGGCCGACCGACTGGCTCAAGTCCGACAAGGAACTGGCCAAGGCCAAGGTCTTCCTGATCGACAAAAACAAGCTGCTGGTCGTCCGCGACATGACGATGAAAGAGCCGCCCACCGCGTTCAGCGACAACGGCAAACCGATCGGCCACATCTTCCGCACCGGGACCGCGGCGGTCGCGTACAACATCGCCGCCGGCGACGACAAGGTCTGGAAATACATGGGCCAGGCCTACGCCAAGGCCTGCGCCAACAGCCCCAACGCGATCCTTGACGGCCACGCCTCCACGCTGATGCACACGCTCTGGGGCTCGCTCGGCGCGGCGCAGGCCGACCGCAAATCCTTCCAGAAGTACATGCAGGGCATGAAGTGGTGGTTCGTCATGGCCCAGACCCACGACGGCAGCTTCGTGCCCATGCCCGGCCGGGACTACGCCTCGACCGACCACGTCTACGCCGGGCGCAACTTCCCCACCGCCACCGCCGCGCTCATCCTCAGCGTCAAGGACGCCAAGCTCCAGATCACCGGCGCGCGTTCGCCTCACACGCCCGCGCCCGCGGGCAACCACACCGCGCCACGCGACGACAACAAGGCCGACGACGGGCCCGCGCCCGTGACCGTCGTGCTGGGCGAAGACGTCACGCTCAAGCACTGCACGCGCGAGGCCGAGCTCTTAAACGAAGGCGCGCCCTACGCGGTCGTCCTGCGCCAGCTCGACGCGGCCGTCGAGCAGGGCGGCGCGCACGGCAAGGAGGCGGCGTACTTCGGTATGCAGCTGCGCACCTGGCTCGCCAAGCGCAACAACGAGCTGATCAAGCAGGCGGGGCAGACGCCCGCGCGCACCCTCGCCGAGGCCCGCGAGCACGCCCGCCGGCTCAACGGCTACAACCTGCCGGACGCCAACGCCTTGCGCGACAAGATCAACGAGCTCGAAGCGGACCGCGACACGAAGACGCTCGCCCGCTACTTCGAGCAACTCGGGCGCATCAAGGAACACGAAGCGCGGCGCGGCGCATCGCCGTCCACGCAACGCGACCGCGACCAGCTCGCCCGCGTCCTCGAGCGCTTCGTCGAAAAGGCCGACCTGCCGCAATCGCTGAAAAACGAGGCGAAGGCGCTGCAGGACGAGCTGGGCCCGTAACCGACGCGCAGGGCCGGGCGTGCATGGGTTCCCGCTCTTGCACGAACACGCTCCAACCCCGGCTGGCCGACTCGATGCTGCGCCTGCCGGCGGTCGGGCCGCGCCCATCGCAGCGCACCGCCGCCCAGCCGCGGGCCCCGACCGCCCTCGTAGTGACATATCGCTTCGCAAGATCGAGCGAATGATTGGCATAAAACGCCAAGCAGAATCCATATAACGCCAATTTTGACACTTTTTTTTTGATTTTGCGTCATAAACGCTATGCTGAAGCGGGCTGCCGCCCGTCTCGGACGTGATGAACGTGAACGGGTTGGCGCGGGGGTGATCGGCCTGCGTTTCAACTTTTACGGTGCGCGTCATGATCGAATCCGTCGCCTCAGACAAGCCACGCCGCATCGCGATCGCGATCGAACTGGACCCCCCCGTGCCCTGGCACCACGACTGCTACCGCGGCATCCTCCAGTTCGCGGCGCAGCACGGCTGGTCCTGCGTGGTGGACCCGTACCTCGTCGGCATGACCGGGCGATCGGGTATCGGCGACTACGACGGCGTGGTCGGGCGGATCACCCCGCAGATCGCCGCGTCGGCGAACGAGCAGGGCATCCCCGTCGTCAACCACTGGCAAAACGCCAACGCCAAGGGCGTCCCCTCGGTCCTGCCCAGCTACGACGAGGGCGGGCGGCTGGCCGGGGAACACCTGGTGATGAACGGCTACCGCCACTTCGCCCACGTCGGCATCAACGTCGATCGCATCAACGAGCTCGAGCTCAAGGGCTTCACCGAGGTGCTCAACCGCCACGGCCTGCCCGCGCCCGCGTGCATCGAGATCGATAACGACTTCGAGATGTCGCGCGACGGGGTCATCGCGTTCCGCCGGGCGCTGACCGACTGGCTCATCGGCCTGCCCAAGCCGGTGGGCGTGATGGTCCAGCCCTGCCACGCGGCGCGCTACCTCGCGCAGATCTCCGGCGAGCTGGGGCTGCGCGTCCCCCACGACGTCGGCATCGTCGTCCACCACGGCGACAGCGTCATCGTTTCCAGCGCCTCGCCCACGCTCTCGGCCATCGATATCGACCACTTCCAGATCGGGTACGAGTCCGCGGCGCTGCTCGGCCGGCTGATGGCGGGCGAACGGGTCGATCCGGCGGGCGTGCGGATCGCGCCGCAGCGCGTGGTCGTGCGCGAGTCGTCGGACGTGTTCATCTGTTCCGAGCCGGTCGTCACCGAGGCGATGCGCTACATCGCCGACCACTGCCGGCAGACGCTCAAGGTCGATCAGATCGCCGAGCGATTGAGCACCTCGCGACGCACGCTCGAGCGCCGCTTCGAAGAAGCGCTCGGCCGGTCGGTCTACAGCGAGATCACCCGGCTGCGCACGGACTACATCAAACGCATGCTCGCGGAGACCGACCTGCCCATGGCCGCGATCGCCGAGCACTGCGGCTTCTCCAGCCCCAGCCACTTCACACGCTTTTTCCGCAACGAGGCCGGCCAGACACCGACCGCCTTCCGCCGACAACTCGAAAACGACTACCTGCCTTGACCGACCCGGGCCCGGCCGGCACGGGATCGACGGCGACCGAGGTCGATAACGGTGGGGGTGGGATTCGAACCCACGGTACCCCGAAGGGCACGACGGTTTTCAAAACCGTTCCATTCGTCCGCTCTGGCACCCCACCGGCGCGCTGGGCCCGATCGTCTCGCCGCGCCGCGGGTCGGGATTGTATCAGCCGGCCGTCGGCATGGTGCCTGACGCCGTGCTTCGTGCCGCGCTTGGACCGGCCACCTGTATCACGCCTCATGTGCACCCGACGCAATTCACAGGCGTTGAAGGATTCATTGCTCCGGGGCGGGCGCCCAGAGCGTGCGGCTGCAAAGCGCTCTGTCGCGTTGCCCCGGCAGACTTGAACTCGCGCCAAGTGCAAGCCAGGTGCGATCCGTCAACACCGATCTTGTGCTTGGGATGCGTATCCGATGCGACCCCTCGCGTGTTGGTCGCGCACGAAAAACCCGGCCGGGCTTGCGTTGCCCGGCCGGGTCAAGTCGGGGACGTGTTGCAGCGCGTGGGCCGCGCCGCGTTCACCGCGTGGGCGGCGTGTTACGCGCGTCGCCGCCGGATCAGCGCGAGCCCGCCGAGGCCGATGAGCGCGAGGCTCGTGGGCTCGGGGACGGAGGCGGGTCCGAGCGGTCCGGTGTAGCCGGAGAAGGCGGTACCGAGGTCCGAGTCGTCGACGTCGCCGTCGCCGTCGGTGTCGCCGTCGGCCGCGGTCTTGCCGCCGGTGCCGGGCGCGAGCGGGCCGGTGTAGTTGGAGAAGGCGGTGCCGAGGTCGCTGTCGTCGATGTCGCCGTCGCCGTCGGTGTCGCCGGGCAGGACGACGACGGCACCGACCGTGATGGTGCCGCTGCCGATGATCCAGTCTTCGGCGCTGTCGTAGGTGCCGTCGGGCACGGTGGTGAAGCTGCCGGTGCCGAGCAGGTCGATGAAGAGCTTGCCCGAGCCGATGACTTCGTTGACGCCGGCGTCGACGTTGAAGGTGCTGAACACGCCGAGGTAGACCTCGGTGGCGTCGTCATCGATCGCGCCCTCGCCGCCGACGGTGTTGGCGGTGAGCTGCAACTCGGCGACGCCGCTGTTGCGTTCCATGCCGCCGAAGAAGTTGTCCGTGCCCTCGACGGTCAGGCTGCTGGCCTGGCCGAAGGCGCCGACCTTGTCCGCGACGAAGTACCCGGGCTGGCCGGTCGGGCCCACGCTGTTGCCGGCAGTGCTGCTGGCGAACAGTCGGACCGCGCCGGTCATTGTGTTGGGCGACGTGCCGGTGATCGTGATCAGCTCGGCCTCGCCGGTGACCGGATCGATGCGCTGCACGCCGTTGGAGAACCCGCCGCTGCGGTCCAGCGTCAGGTCACCCGGGCCGCTGATGATGCCGGTGATCTCCAGCGGCTGGTCGCGCTCTTCCTGGATGTAGAACACGTCCGCCGAGGCGAGGATCTCCAGGTCGCCGATCGACACGTTCGCGGCCTGCTTGAGCACGATGTCTCGGCCCGGGCCGGCGGTCGCGGTGATCTTCGCGATGCTGTGGTCGGGCATGCCCTCGTTCGAGAGCCGGGTGTTGCCGCCGGTCGCGACCGAGCGGTCCATGGTGAACGTGTCGGTGCCGTTGGGGATGCCGTCGGCGTTGTCGTCCGCGCCGCTGAGCAGGTTCCAGTGCACCGGGTTGTTCCACCGGGTTTCAAACCCGACCCCGTCGTCCGGGTTGGCCAGGTAGTCGAAGTCCCCGCCCAACGCGGTCTGCGCAGCCAGCGCGCAGCACGCGAGCGCCGTCGCTCGGCCGAGGGTCTGAATCAAAACACGATTGGATCGATACAACATGCTTCTGCTCCTTTGAAGTGAAGTAAAACGTTGGCTGGCTGGATGAATACCGAAGCCCCTTATCACGTGTGAAACCGACAGGCCAAGACCAACCTAAACGATTGTGTACGGGATTACTAGCCATCGGCCGACGGATTACGAGAAATCCCCCAAAGGAGTTTGATCGATCGGCGGTTGTTGCCCCGCGACAGCCAGCCCTGCCGGGCGTGAGCGTGTGCCGCGAATCCGCACGGCGTGTTCGACCCGCGGGTGTTCTCGTGGGCGCACGAAAAAAAACCCGGCTGATCCCGCAAGGGGCGGGATCAGCCGGGCGAAGGAGGATACGCGAGTCGCTGCTCAGGTCGTGTGGATCACGACGACTCGGGCGGGACTCAGCCGCGACGCCGGCGGGCGATGAGCAGGCCGCCGAGGCCCAGCAGCGCGAGGCTGGTGGGTTCGGGCACGGCCGCGGGGCCCAGCGGGCCGGTGTAGCCGGAGAAGGCGGTGCCGAGGTCGCTGTCGTCGACGTCGCCGTCGCCGTCGGTGTCGCCGTCGGCCGCGGTCTTGCCGCCGGTGCCGGGCGCGAGCGGGCCGGTGTAGTTGCTAAAGGCGGTGCCGAGGTCCGAGTCGTCGATATCGCCGTCGCCGTCGGTGTCGCCGGGGATCACCGGGGTGCCGGTGCCGCCGACCACTTCTTCGAACGACGCGGCGAAGCGGATTTCGTCCATCCGCGGCGTGTCCTTGAACTGCAGGGCGAGGGTGTCGAAGGTGGACTGGTCCAGCGCCGGGATGGCGGTCGCGGCGAGGATCTCGGTGCCGAGCACGGGTTCGGAGCCCGAGGTGTCGGGGTTGTAGAGGGTGATGGTCTCGTCGGCCGAGCCCACGCCCCATTCGATCTTGCCGACGATCAGCGCGGTCTGCGGGCCGGTCAGCCCGTTGCCCGACATCGTCAGCGAGGAGTCGAACTCGGTGCGGCCGCCGAGGTTGTCCCAGTAGACGGCCTCGATGTTGGCGCGCGAGTGGGTGATGCCGATGCCTTCATTGGACGCGCCGTCGAGGTTCTCGCGGTTACCGAAGGTGCCGGAGTCAAACTTCTCGGCGTTGGTCAGCGCGAAGTTCAGGTCGGCGTTGGTGGTGTTCGCGCCGGCGAGGTCGAAGATGACGCTGAACCACAGGGTCGCGCCGTCGTCGAGCAGGTTCGCGTCGGCCAGGGTCGTGCCCAGCGGCCGGGCGATGCCGGACCACGCGTTGCCCTGCACCTTGCCGCCGACCACCGGCAGGCTGCCGTCGGTGTTGCCCGGCTCGACGTAGTCGGGGCTGTTACGCGTGTTGACCCACGGGCCGGCCCAGCCGACGCCGCCGTCGGCGCCGTTGATGTTGTCGCCCGACACGAGCGTCGAGGCGTAGTCGAAGCCGTCATACACGACGGCCTGTGCCAGGGCGGGGCCCGCGGCGAGGGTCAGGCCGGCAACAGCCAGCCCAGCGAGGCATTTCTTGGTCTCAAACATGAACATGGGTTCTCCTTCTTCTTATTTCAGAAGATCATGGGGGGAATGGCGAAACAATACACAACACGACAAATAAGTATGACACGCGGTCAGTCGTGCGCCAAACAATTTATGCCCTGCGTCGGCGGGCGACCAGCAGGCCACCCAGGCCCAGCAGCGCCAGCGAGCCGGGCTCGGGGATGCCGAGCGCCTCGTCCGAGGTCGCGCCGAAGCGGATCTCATCCATCCTCGGCGTGTCCTTGAACTGCAACGCGAGGTTGTCGAACGTGGTCTGGTCCAACGCCGGAATCGCGGTCGCGGCCAGGATCGGGGCGCCGAGGTTCAGGGCCGCGTCGGGGTGATAGAGGGTGATCGTTTCGTCGGCCGAGCCCACGCCCCACTCGATCTTGCCGACGATCAGCGCTGTGCTCGGGCCGGTCAGCCCGTCGCCGGACATGGTCAGCGACGAGTCGAACTCGGTCCGCCCGCCGGCGCTGTCCCAGACGACGGCCTCGATGTTGGCGCGCGAGTGGGTGATGCCGATGCCCGACACGCCGGTGCCGTCGAGGAACTCCCGGCTGCCGAAGGCACCGGAGTTGAACTTCGCCGCGTTGGTCAGCGCGAAGTTCAGGTCGGCGTTGGAGGTGTTCGCGCCGTCCAGGTCGAAGATGACGCTGAACCACAGGGTCGCGCCGTCTGCAAGCAGGCCGGCGTTCGAGAGCGTCGTGCCGATCGGCCGGGCGACGCCGGACCACGCGTTGCCCTGCACCTTGCCGCCGACCACCGGCAGGGTGCCGGCGGTGTTGCCCGGCTCGACGTAGTCGGGACTGTTGCGCGTGTTGACCCACGGGCCCGCGAAGCCGACCCCGCCGTTCGCCCCGGCGATGTTGTTGCCCGACGACAGCGTCGAGCCGTAATCAAACCCTTCGTAGACGATCGCGCCCTGCGCCGTCGATGCGACGAACGCGGCCGCGGCAACCAGGCCCGCCATTTGATACTTCCGATTCAGCATTTGATATCTCCTCGCTTGTGAAATAAGTTGACACGGTTGCGCCAAATATAGCTGTATTTCTGGATAGATCGATAGCAATTGATTGTTTTTCAAACAATCAGTGCTTCTGTGTTACACGCTAGAAGTTAACACCTTCTAGAGAAATGGTTCATGTGATCAAAATCGGCAATCTAGAGAAAGGAGCCGCCCGGCAGGGGCCACACGATAGAGTTAGCCTTGTTCGGTATCACGCGGTTTCGAACGGTGGCGTGTCGGCCGCGTGGTGCGACGGCTTGTGTGTACAAGCCGTGTGCCGTGTCCGCCGGGCCACACCCGGGTTCAAGCAAGCGTGCGAAGAAAGAAACGCCAGCGTGTGTCTTTCATTCACGCAAGCAGCAAGCAAGCGTTCGGATCGTGCCGGGCGGAAGCCGGGCGCGAGGTTCATCGGTCCTGGGCTGCGCGTTCCAACGCGTCGGAGCCGCACGCCCCGGGCGCCCGACACGGAGCGGGGCGCGCTGTGACGCCTGCGACATGCTTGGGTGCGTACGGCTGACGCTTCGCGTTGTGCGCTCGCCAACTAAAAACCCGGCGGATCGCGCAGGGCAGATCAGCCGGGTGATAGAACAGAAGAACGTCGCCGCTCAGATCGCGTGGATCACGACGACTCGGGCGGGAGTCGGGCGGGACTCAGGCGCGACGCCGGCGGGCGACGAGCAGGCCGCCGAGGCCGAGCAGCGCGAGGCTGGTGGGCTCGGGGACGGCCGCGGTGCCGGGCCGGTGGCGCTGGAAGAGCGTGCCCAGTCGGCGTCCACGGCCGTCGCGTCGGTTCGCCGTCCGGGCGGTCAGGCCGCCGGTGCCGGGCGCGAGCGGGCCGGTGTAGTTGGAGAAGGCGGTGCCCAGGTCCGAGTCGTCGATGTCGCCGTCGCCGTCGGTGTCACCGGGCAGGCCGCCGCCCGCGGCGAGGAACTCGACGGCCATGATCGCGCCGTCGGCGTTGCCGCCGGTGAACGAGAAGGTGTTGGTGCCTGCCGAGGCGACGATCGTGTGCGCCACGACGTGGCCGGCCCAGTTGCTGCCGGCTTCGAGCGCGGCGATCTCGGTGCCCACGTCCGGGTCCACGTTATTCACGTCGGCGGTGTTGCCCAGCGAGCCCATGGCCCGGTGGAAGATCACCAGCGAGTCGTTGGCGGTCGTCGTCAGGTCCACCGACGTGCCGCTGACCCCCGCGCTGGTGTCGGTCGCGCTCGCGCCCGCGCCGTCGGCGGTGCCGCTGAGCAGGATCGCGGTGAACACGTAGTTGTTGCCGTTGCCGTTCACCGTCGCGTCGAGGATGCCGCTGGTGAAGAACGAGCCGGGGTCGTCGAGGTACCACACGTCCGTCGCCGAGTCGCCGTGGCCCGGGGTCGGCTCGGCGTCGGTCTTCAGCGGGTCCACGCCCTCGATCTTGGTCAGCGACACGCCGTCGAACGTGATGTCGTTGATGTTGCCGTTGGCCGACTGGTTGAAGTTGTGTTCGCCCGACGCGATGATGACCAGCTTGTCCGAGGTGCCGGGGTTGAGCGTGCCCGCGTCGAACGCCGACGTCGGCTGCCAGGACTCGAAGTAATCCACCGTGATCACGCCGTACGCCGAGCCGGCCCACTGGCCAATGCCCACGCACAGCGACGCGCCGGCCGCGGCGCTCAGGATCCTGCGTGTGTCAAACATGGGATACACCTCCAAAAAGGGAAAGAAAAGTGGTCGGCGATGCGACGGTGCACGCCGAATCTGTGTCGCCATTCATCGCCCGCGCCACACGGCGCAACGGCACACGACCGCGGCGGCCTGGCGGGATCAACGGTGGACGCCCCCTTGCACAACGGGCAGCGCCCGCTTTGATTGCACCGGCTCGGAAAGATGAGCCTTTGCATCTATCAATCTAGCACAAACCCTCGGCGATTCAATCACCTTGTTCGGCAGCCGGTCGATTGTTGGGGCGCAAAAGTAAACCCGCCCCACGAGGGGGCGGGCTTAGCACGATGCAGGTGGTGTGGCCGCCCGAACGGGCGCGGCGCTAAATCAGGCGGGTACGACTCAGGCACGACGCCGGCGGGCGACGAGCAGGCCGCCAAGGCCGAGCAGCGCGAGGCTGGTGGGCTCGGGGACGGCCGCGGGGCTCAGCGGGCCGGTGTAGCTGGAAAAGAGCGTGCCCAGGTCGGTGTCGTCCACGTCGCCGTCGCCGTCGGTGTCGCCGTCCGCGGCGGTCAGGCCGCCGGTGCCGGGCGCGAGCGGGCCGGTGTAGTTGGAGAAGGCGGTGCCCAGGTCCGAGTCGTCGATGTCGCCGTCGCCGTCGGTGTCACCGGGCAGGCCACCGCCCGCGGCGAGGAACTCGATGGCGGTGATGAAGGCACCGGCCTCGTTGCCGCCGGTGAACGAGTAGGTCTGGGTGCCGGCACCGACACCGTTCTCCGTGCCGATGACGTGGCCGTTCCAGTTGCTGCCCGATTCCTGGGCGCCTTGGAAGGTCAGCGGGGCATCGACCGTGACTGCACCGACGTTGGCGGTGTTGCCCGCGCCGCCCATGTTGAAGGCGGCGAAGACCAGCGAATCCGGGCCGGTGGTCACAAGGTCAACGCTGCGCTCGCCGGTGTTGCCGATGACGGTCGCACCGAAGCCGTCCGCGGTGCCCGACAGGCCGAAGGCCCAGACGGTGGCGCGGGTCACGGCGGTGACCTCAAGGAAGCCGGTGCTGGTCGAGGGGTTGTCGAGGATCGACACGGCGGCGTAGAGCGTGTCGGTCTGGGCGACCTGGGCGTCACGGTTCAGGACGGTCGTCAGCTCGACGCCGTCGTAGGTGACGCTGGTCAGCTTGCCGGCGGCGTTGTTGAAGCCGTGCTCGCCGACGGTCAGGACCACCAGCTTGTCGAAGCCGCTGGCGTCGAAGGTCGTGCTGACCGGGCTGCCGGTGCTTTCAAAGCTGATGTTGCCGTCAATGGTGATCTGGGCGTACGACGGCGCGGCCATCATGGCGGTCACGCCGGCGGTGGCCAACAGGTGCTTCGCGGAAATCTTCATGTTCAAGAGCCTCCTTACAAGGGGAAAGTGACGATCGAAACGGCCGGCTCCGATCGCACGGACGATAGGAGAACGGCCTGCCGGCCCGACGCGGGCCGCGTGGAGGTGGGGCCTCCTCGCAAGCAATCAACGCAAGAATAATGCGATTTTGAGAAAGTGCAAGTCCGACTTGTGGTTAGTGGCTGGCAAAAATCGCAAAATACCCGCATCCAAGACGATTTGATGGACGCCGACCCGATCGGTTAGGGTCGGCTATCGATCTCGATCTATTTTTACTAAACCTCCCTTTTTGACAGACTGCTGGAATATCAAAAAACAACGACCCGCCAAAAAGCGGGTCGTTGTGTGTTTGAATCGTGCCGTTGCGATGCCCGGGGCCGTCGCACGGGGTCAGTGGTGCCGGATCGTGGCTTAGACGCGACGGCGACGCTTGGCCATCATCAGGCCGCCGAGGCCGAGCAGCGCCAGCGAGCCGGGCTCGGGCACTTCCTGAATCTCGATCGCGGTGACCAAGGCACCGTTGACGTTGCCGCCGGTGAACGAGTAGGTCGTCGTGCCGGCGGAGGTGCCGTTCTGGGTGCCGAGGAAGTGGCCGTCCCAGTTCGAGCCGTTTTCCTGGCCGCCGACGCTGGTCAGCGGGGCGTCGGCCGAGATGCCGCCGAGGCCGGCGGTGTTGCCCGCGCCGCCGAGGTTGAACGCCGCACCGACCCACGAGCCGGCCGCGGTGGTCAGGTCGATCGACCGGGTGTTCGAGCCGGAGAAGCCGCTGTCACCCACGACCAGGTCGTTGTCGCCGGACAGCGCGAAGGCCCAGACGTTGCCGCGGGTCGTGCTGTTGGTTTCGAGCAGGCCGGCGGTGTGGACCGCGGACGGGTCGTCGAGGACCCAGATGCTCGAGAAGAGCGTGTCGGTGCCGGAGGCGACCGGGTCGCGGTCCACGATCTCGGTCAGCGAGACGCCGTCGTAGGTCACGCTGTTGGACTGGCCGGAGGTGTTGTTGAAGCCGTGCTCGCCGACGACGAAGACGACCAGCATGTCCGAGCCGCTGGCGTCGATGTTCAGGTTGACCGTGCTGCCGGTGCTGTTGCCGTTGGCCTGCGCGTCTTCGATGATCGCGGCGTTGGCGGCGCTGGCGGCCAGGCCGGTCACGAGCGATGCGGCGAGTAGTTGCTTGGTGCTCATCATTTCTTTAAACCTCCTCAAAGGGAACGGGTGGGACGGGATTACGAACATGATCCGATTCGCCGAACACGCGTCCGGCTTGAATGTCTGGCACAAATGTATCCCGGTAATCAATCCTCGCAATAACGATTCAGCGTTAAAAAACAGGTATTTCCTGACAAATATCCGTCGGTCCTACTTCTTGTCATTACACGTTTCGAAGTAGAGTCACCGCGGATCGCTACCCGGTAATCGCTAGTCGAGCCCAGTGCATCGACCTTGGCAGATGATTGAAAACCCCGCGCGACCCTCCTCCCGCCCGCGTCCAGATCCACTCGCGCACGCGCACCGACACACCGGCCGTACCCGCGCCCAAGCCCAACCGAGCGAACGGCAAAGTCGAGCCGCGCAGACCGGCGTGCCCAACGTCCCCAACGCGCCCAGCCGCTTTGTTCGGCACGCGCGCCCCAGTCGCGCGCCGACCCGCCGGGGCATCGGCCGGGCCGAGTGGCCCGGTGCGCGTTTGCGTCATAGACTTGGGCACCGCAGGGGCGTCGGCATCGTCGGCCGAGCACGGCCGGCACGCGCGCAAGCCCGTCAACGCGTTGAAAGCCGCGCACGCCGATCACGCCACCGGGTCAATCACCCGCGGCGGGCCTGTGATCGGTGATAAAAGACACACGCAAGGAGGTCGATCATGATCCAGAACGTCGTCGTACTCGGCTCGGGCAGCGCGGGCCTGCTCGCCGCCCTGACGCTCAAGCGCAAGCTGCCGACGCTCGACGTCCGCATCGTCCGCGACCCGGCGATCGGCATCATCGGGGTCGGCGAGGGCAGCACCCCCAACTTCGTCCGGCACCTGTTCGACTACGTCGGCGTCAACGCCCAGCGCTTCTACGAGATGGCCAAGCCCACCTGGAAGCTCGGCATCCAATTCAAGTGGGGGCCGCGCGGCCACTACAACTTCACCTTCGACGGCAAGACCGACGAGAAGTTCGACCAGCTCAACCTCCCCAACGGCTTCTACTGCATGAACGACGTGCAGGACGCCTCGCTCTGCTCAGCGCTCATGAACGCGGGCAAGGCCTTCCCCCGCCAGCCCGATGGCCTGCCCGCGATCGACGGCGTCAACGGCTCGTACTCCTTCCACATCGAAAACGAAAACCTCGTCCACACCCTCGAAGCCGAGTGCAAGGAGTCGGGCGTCGCGATCACCGACGGCAAGATGGTCCACGCCGAGCAGGACGACGCGGGCGTCAACGCCATCGTCCTCGAAGACGGCCAACGCATCGAAGCGGACTTCTTTGTCGACGCCAGCGGCTTCCGGGGCGAATTGATCAGCGGCGTGCTGGACGAGCCCTTCGTCTCGTTCAACAAGACGCTGTTCTGCGACCGCGCGGTCGTCGGCGGGTGGAAACGCACCGACGAACCGATCCTGCCCCACACCGTCGCCGAGCAGATGCAGGCCGGCTGGTCCTGGCAGATCGAGCACGAGCACTTCATCAACCGTGGCTACGTCTTCTGCAGCGACATGATCTCGGACGAGGACGCCTTCGCGGAATTCAAAGCGAAAAACCCCAAGATCCCCGACACGCCGCGGTTCGTCTCCTTCACCTCCGGCTACCGCGAACACGGCTGGGTCAAAAACGTCTTCTCCGTCGGCAACGCCGCCGGCTTCGTCGAGCCGCTCGAAGCCAGCGCGCTCATGGTCATCGCCAAGCAGTGCAAGTCCCTGGCCAACATCCTCATCCAGTCCGGCCGAACCCTCTCGCGCACCATGCGCGACACCTACAACCGCCAGCAGCAGATCGAGTGGGGCGTCATCCGAGACTTCCTCGGCCTGCACTACAAGTTCAACACCGCCATGGACACCCCGTTCTGGCGCCGATGCCGGCAAGACACCGACCTCTCGGGCATCCAGGACCTGCTGGACTTCTACGAGGAAAACGGGCCCTCGCAGATGATCGCACACCTGGTCCCGGACACCAACGACTTCGGCGTCAACGGCTTTGTCGCGATGCTCATCTACAACCAGGCCCCGTGCAAACGGCACATCGAGATCGACCCCAACGAAATGCAACTCTGGAACAAGCAGCGCGCCTACTACAAGTCCAAGGCCGCGCAGGGACTGGGCGTCAAGGACGTCCTCGAGATCTCCCGCGACCCGCGCTGGCGCTGGAACTAGGCTATGTCGGAAAACCTCGACAACAGGTAGGACAGGCATTTCTGCCTGTCACACGCTCAACGATTCGTGACAGGCAGGAATGCCTGTCCTACCAAGCGTGTTTTCCGACAGAGCCTAAAACAGCACCCGTCCGTGCATCGCCCGCCGCACCTGTCCGGATTGCGCTCGACACGGCCGACACCTCCCAGCCCGCCTGAGCGAATCGCGTGGCGAACCCTCGGCACCGCACGTCATTGCGGTGCTCAAGATGCGTGACCGTGACCGTGACCGGCACCGGATTCACGCCCGGAGCGATGGATGAACGCATCGCACGGCCCCTCACAAATCAGTCCACGATCCCAGGGCAACACGGCGACGCCGGCACGCGGACGGACACCGCGAAACACACGTCCGGGATATCCGCAAACCGCCAACCCCACGCCAACCCCGCTGCGACGCCCGGCCGACGCGACCCGACCCGGCGGGCGGGCCGTCACTCCGCCTCCTATCGGACCCCGGCCGGCCCACGCTTGAACTGCTCACGAATTATCCACACAACCGACGATCGCGGTTGACACGCGAAGTCGCCCTGGCTACACTTTTCCTTCCCGCTGCACGTGGCAGCAAACACAAGGACATCGACACTGCGAGCAGTGACCGACAACTTGAAAGCCTGAGGGACGACTCCATCGCCGTCCCTCCTCGGGACGGTTCCTCTGGCTCAGGCCACCCGGCTTGACAGCTTCAAACGAACCGCTAAACTCCTCGACCCGCTACGAGCCGGGCCGCATGTCTAACCCCCATGCCGCCCGGCCCGCAGCCGCGGGAAACGCAGGGCAGCCCCGGCCAGCCGGCGTCGCTCTTTGACAAGTGGATAGGTGTCTTTGGTGTTGCTGAATTGTAGTAACACCGAGTGCAAGCGTTTTTGAGGTGCTTGCCCCAGTAGCCGCTCGCGGCTTAACACGTCCCCCCGGGCGTGGGAAGCGGAGCAGCGAACGGGTCGTTGGATATATCGTTCCAACGCGTGACACCGACCAAGAGCCGACGGCCGTTGTATCGACCGCCGGTTGGAGGTCGGGGTGATGAAGCTACTAAGAGCGTATGGTGGATGCCTTGGCATCGAGAGGCGATGAAAGACGTTGTAGCCTGCGATATGCCACAGGGAGCTGGCAAACAAGCTTTGATCTGTGGATCTCTGAATGGGGAAACCCGGCCGACTAATTCGTTAGGCGGTCATCCGTAGCTGAATGCATAGGCTGCGGAAGCGAACCTGGTGAACTGAAACATCTAAGTAACCAGAGGAAAAGAAAGCAACCGCGATTCCGTGAGTAGCGGCGAGCGAAAACGGACAAACTCATAGCGTCGTGAACCGTCTGGAAAGGCGGATCAGAGAAGGTGACAATCCTGTAGCGGCGTAGTGAGGTAGCCCTAGAGTAGGGTCGAGCTCGTGAAACTCGGCTTGAACACGGGGGGCCCACCCCCCAAGGCTAAATACTCCTCGATGACCGATAGTTGACCAGTAAGGCGACTGAACGGTGAAAAGTTCCCCGATAAGGGAAGTTAAAAGTACCTGAAACCATACGCTTACAAGCGGTCGGAGCCGATCTTCGGATCGGTGACGGCGTGCCTTTTGCATAATGAGCCGGCGAGTTAATCTCTGTAGCAAGCTTAAGCGGTACCCCCGCGCAGGCGAAGCGAAAGCGAGTCTTAAAAGGGCGTTGAGTTGCAGGGATTAGACGCGAAACCAGGTGATCTACCCATGGCCAGGTTGAAGGGGCGGTAACACGCCCTGGAGGACCGAACCCGTAATCGTTGAAAAGATTTGGGATGAGCTGTGGGGAGGAGTCAAAGTCTAATCATACCTGGAGATATCTCGTTCTCCTCGAAATAGTTTTTGGGCTAGCCTCACGTGATACCCTGCAGGGGTAGAGCGACTGATTGGGACTGGGGGGCACCAGCCTACCCACCCCAGCCAAACTCCGAATACTGCAGGACTCTATCGTGGGAGTCAGACCGCGAGGGATAATCTTCGTGGTCGAGAGGGAAACAACCCAGACCGCCAGCTAAGGTCCCTAATGATATCTAAGTTATTAAGGAAGTGCGATTGCCGTGACAGCCAGGATGTTGGCTTAGAAGCAGCCACCATTTAAAGAGTGCGTAATAGCTCACTGGTCGAGGAGTCGTGCGCCGATAATGATCGGGAATCAAGATATCAACCGAAGCTGCGGACTACATCTTGTAGTGGTAGAGGAGCGTTCCTGTCAGCGCTGAAGCGAAACGGACAACGTTTCGTGGAGCGGCAGGAAGTGATTATGCCGGCTTGAGTAACGATAAAACAGGTGAGAATCCTGTTCGCCGAAAACCTAAGGTTTCCTGGGCAAGGTAAATCCGCCCAGGGTTAGTCGGACCCTAAGGCGAGGCCGAAAGGCGTAGTCGATGGGAATCAGGTTAATATTCCTGAACCACCGCGTGGTGACGGACCCCAGAAGTGAGTCGCACGGCTAGACGTGTGCGTGCCGCAAGGCCGAGGGCATAGGACCGAAGCTCATAGAAGGGGTTCCCCGAAATAGCCCGCAAACAGTGACCGTACTAAAACTGACACAGGTAGGTGTGGTGAATAACCTCAGGCGCTCGAGAGAATGGTAGTTAAGGAATTAGGCAAATTAACCCCGTAAGTTCGCGATAAGGGGGCCCTCCCTCGCAAGAGAAGGGCGCAGAGAAAAGGTGCTGGCGACTGTTTATCAAAAACACAGGACTGTGCTAACTCGCAAGAGGACGTATACAGTCTGACGCCTGCTCGATGCCGGAATGTCAAGGAAGCAGGTTATCCCTCGGGAGAAGCTTGCGACCCAAGCACCGGTCAATGGCGGCCGTAACTATGACGGTCCTAAGGTAGCGAAATTCCTTGTCGGGTAAGTTCCGACGCGCATGAATGGCGTAACGACTGGCACACTGTCTCAACTACCAACTCGGTGAAATAGAAGTCACGGTGAAGATACCGTGTACCCGCAGCAAGACGGAAAGACCCCGTGCACCTTTACTGTAGGCTGATATTGGCCAAGACCTTATACTGCGTAGGATAGGTGGGAGGCTTTGAAACCCGGATCCCGGTCCGGGTGGAGCCGTCCTTGAAATACCACCCTGTGTACCGTTTTGACCTAACTCGGACCCGTGAACCCGGGCCGAAGACAGTGTTTGCTGGGCAGTTTGACTGGGGCGGTCTCCTCCTAAAAAGTAACGGAGGAGCGCAAAGGTTGGCTCAGCATGGTTGGAAACCATGTGTCGAGTGCAAGAGCATAAGCCAGCTTTACTGCGAGTGCGACAGCACAAGCAGTCTCGAAAGAGGGCTCTAGTGATCCGGTAGTCCCGTGTGGAAGGGCTATCGCTCAACGGATAAAAGGTACGCCGGGGATAACAGGCTGATCGCTCCCGAGCGTCCATAGCGGCGGAGCGGTTTGGCACCTCGATGTCGGCTCGTCGCATCCTGGGGCTGAAGGCGGTCCCAAGGGTTGGGCTGTTCGCCCATTAAAGCGGCACGCGAGCTGGGTTCAAACCGGCGTGAGCCAGGTTGGTCCCTATCTGCTGTGGGCGCAACAACATTGCGAGGATTCTTCTCTAGTACGAGAGGACTTGGAAGGACGTACCCCTGGTGCGCCGGTTGGTCTGCTAAGGCCACCGCCGGGTAGCTAAGTACGGCAGGGATAACTACTGAAAGCATCTAAGTAGGAAGCCCCCCTCAAGATCAGTGTTGTATCGAGTCCCCTGGAAGACGACCAGGTTGATAGGCGGGAGGTGTAAGGGCCGAAATGCCCTGAGCTGACCCGTACTAATGGACGAACGCTTCATCATCCCGACCCACAACCGTCGGTTGTGATCCCTGATCGCTAATTGATAATGTCTCATTGGGAAACCATGCGGTTATCAAAAGGCGCTCAGAATCACCCGCCGGCCAAGGTCGCACGAAGCACCCCGCAACGTTTCACTCACGTTGCTGCACCAAGCAAACCACGAAGCGACCGTCAACGATCGAAGGTCTCCCAACCCACCTTCATCCCCCGACGACTCGCCTGGACGCCAGGACCTATACACTAGGCCCTGACCACCACAAGACACCTGTCCCGTCAAGATCAGTCTGACACCCGTCAGACCGATCAACTGGCGGGCATGCTCGAAAGAGCATCGCCCCCCTTTGCCGGTGACCATAGTGCTGGGGTCCCACCCGTTCCCATCCCGAACACGGCCGTTAAGCCCAGCACGCCGATGATACTGCCACCGCGGGAAAGTAGGTCATCGCCGGCTTTTTCAACCCTCGTACCCTAAAGGTGCGAGGGTTGTTTTTTGCGCGCATCAAGCCGATTTGAACACCCAAACAGACGGTGTAGCGGGCGACGCGGAGCGTCCCGTGCGAATCGCTTTTGATACGTTCCGTGGCCAAGACCACCAAACCACGGGACGCTCCGCGTCGCCCGCTACACGTCATCCTTTGAAAGGCTTGACCCAGGCGTAACGCTGAGATTTGTAGCCCGCCTTGACCGGGTTCTGCTCGACGTATTGGATCGCGCGCGCGATCGATTCGTCACTACTCAAAAATACCGACCAGCACCCGCGGGCCCAGGGGGTCGGCGCTCGGCCGTCGGGCCGGGCGCGGTCGGCGAAGGGGTGCAGGCGTTGCTTGTTCAGAAACGAAGTCGCCCGCGCTTTGAGCTGCTCCGCGATCGTTTCGACCCGGCGGTCGCAACGCGCGACGACCAGGTGCGCGTGGTCGGGCATGACGGCGCAGGCGAAGACCACGCGACCGTTCTTCTCAACATAGTCCGCAAACCCTTGCGTGACCGCCAGCGCCTGTCGGCCGTCAAACACCACCGGCGGATACTTCAGCGCCTGCTTGGCGCGACGTCGTTTGGTTTGGTCGTGCGCAGCGTGTGCGATCGACCGTTTGGTCTGCACCCGCGTTGCCTGGCCGCCTGCACAATAGAGCTCAAAGCTGCGCACAAATTCCGACCATGACCCGCGCGGGTCGTTCGGCAACCAAAACCCGTAACACGTCAACACAAGGTGATAGGCCCGGACCATCCATCAATCATACCCCGTGTAGCGGGCGACGCGAAGCGTCCCGTGCGCGAATCGCTTTGATACGTTCCGTGGCCAAGACCACCAAACCACGGGACGCTCCGCGTCGCCCGCTACACGGGGTTTTGTCGGTCATGCTTTTGACCTGAAACGCTTGCCTTAACGCATCTGCCCGGCGATACTGCTTCTCGGAGAATCTACGCGGGGTTTCGGAGGCAGGCATGCATCATGGCAAGCAATCGTTTGCGGGGCGCGTGTTGGTCTGCGCGTCGCTCGTGTTGGCGTTGTCTCATCGTGCCTTCGCCGTGGACCGGGACTGGGTCGGCTCGACGGGCGGGGGCGACGGCGTCAGCTTCGGCGATCCGTTGAACTGGCAAAGCGCCGCTGTGCCCGCGCCGGGCGACACGCTGTTGTTCGGCACCGGCACCGCCAGCGTCGCACTGCCGGGCGGGTCATACGACAGGCTGGCGATCGACCAGGGCGGGCCGTTCACCTTCAGCGGCGCGATCCAGCTCGCCGGCGGCGACTTGGTCTCGCCCTCGCTCCTGGTCAACCGCCCGGGCACGGTCTTCGACGGGCTGACGCTGACGGGCGTGATCGGGCGCGTTGCGGAACAGGTCGCGGGTGACCTGCGTTTGGAGAACGGCTCGAACGTGTCGTTCACCGATACGCTGTACATCGGACAGGACGCCGTGGGCCGGGTCGATGTCGTCGGCGGCTCGACCCTCTCCGCCACGCAGACGATCTTCGTCGGCCTGGGCACGGGCACGGGCGACGCCACGCTCGTCGTCGCCGGTACGGGGTCGTCGCTGACCGTGGTGCCCAAGATCATCTCGGGCTTCCCGTTCGCGGACCTCACGATCGGTTCTAACCGGTCGCGCGGTGTCTTCCATCTGCTCGACGCGGCGACGGCATCGACCCGGCGTTTCCTGCTCGGCGGGACGTTCGGACAGGACGCCGACGTCTTGATCGACGGCGCTTCGACACAGCTTGACGCCGGCAGCGACCTCACGCTGCACAACGGCGACATGCTTGTGAGCGGCGGGGCGGAGGTCACGGTGGGGCGGAACGTCACGATCTCGCGTGAGTCATCCACCGTCGGCTACCTCGAAGTCGCCGGCGGCGGGACGCGCCTCGACGCGGTCGGGTACCTGAGCATCTCCGCGTTCTCACCGATCCAGCCCGGCGGCACCGGCTTTTACCTGCACAGCGGGGCGATCGCGAACTTCGGAACCAACGGCTTTCTCGACGGCGACGGCGACACGTCGAACGGCTACGCGGTGCGCTTGGCCGGCACGAACACGCAGATGACGCTGGGCGAAGACCTGTCCCACCGCGTCGGCGCTGAGCTTTTGATCGAGTCGGGCGCGGCGATGACGATCGGCGAAAACAGCCGGCTGGGTTTTGCGAACAGCGCGACGGCGGACCTTGGCTATGTCAAGCTGACGGGCAACCAGACCGTGATGCGCACGCGGGGGACCGCTTCGATCGGTTACCGCGGCTCGGCCGACCTGCGGATCGAGGGCAACGCGCGTTATGTCGGCGATAACGACGTCTTGCTGGGTGAGAACGCCGGGCACGCCGAGGTCAACGTGGTGTACGGCGAACTCGTGGCCGGCGGCGACCTGGTCGTCGGCAACGCGGGCGCCTTGCCCGGCGGGACCGCGAACCTCGTGCTCCACCCCCTCGGCACGGTGGACGCCGACCGCGTGCTCCTGAACACAGGCGGGCACCTCGACATGTCCGCCGGCGGCTGGCTGCGCGCGACCCGGCTGGTCAACAACGGCGGCACCTACGACTTCGCCGACGGGCGCGTCTACTTCAACTTCCTCTCCGGCTTCACCGCACCGGTCGTCTTCGGCAACGACGCGATCATCGGCTTCCGCGACGGGTTCGCCGTCGGCACCAACTACTCGGGCACGATGACCGTCGGCAACAAGCTGACCGTCGGCACGGGCGACAACAGCCAGACCAATCTGCTCATTGACGGTTCGACGACCCACATCACGACGACGGACCTCGCGGTCGCCAGCGGCTTGAACGCCTCGGCGACGGTCCGGGTCCAAGGCGGGACGCTCGAAGCCCTGCTGAACGTGATCGTCGGCGAGTTTGGCGAGGCGAGTGTGGAGGTTCAGGCCGGCGCGACGCTCAAGGCCGGGCGTTTGATCGAGATCGGCGACAGCTCGTTCGACAGCGCATCGGTGAGCGTGACGGGCGTCGGCGCGCGGCTCGAGGCCGGCTCTCTGCTCGCGATCGGCAACAACGACTTCGCGGATGCAAGCGTTACCGTCTCGCAGGCCGGGCACGTGCAGGCCGGCAACATCGTCGTCGGCTACGGCACCACCACGAATCGAGTGATCGGCCGGCTGACTGTTGAAGACGGCACGCTCGCGGGCAACTTCTTGTCGGTCCGCTCGTCCGGCGTGCTGAGCACGTCCGATGGGGCGGGCATCGACGTCGGGGTGGTCGATTTCGACGGCCGGGTCACGCTGCGCGGCGTGGGCACCACGGTCGACGCGACGATCCCGACCCACGACTCGGCCAGCAACATCGACACGCCCGCGGCGACACCGTTTGTGCTGACCGACCACGCCGAGTTCGATGTGGATCGCCTGCTCATCGCGACCTTCGGGCCCGCGCACATGACCGCTGGGAACCAGAGCCGGCTGGTGGCGCACGACCTCATCGCGCTGGGCGTGAACCACGACGCGCAGTGGGACATCGGCGGGGGCGCGGAGGTCGTCGGCACGTCGCTGTACGTCGGCATCGGCGGAGAGCTTGAAGACCTCGCCACCATGACCGTGCAGGACGCGGGCAGCCACGTCCAACTCAGCGGGTCGCTCTATCTCTCCGGCGGAGTGAACGTGCAAACCCTCGAACGCTTCGACACGCCAGGCCGAGGCACGCTCGTCATCGGCCAGGGCGCGCAGGTGCAGGTCGTGGGCGAAACGGTCAACTTCGCCGGCGGCACGATCGAGTTGGAACGACAGACGCCGGGCGTCGCGCTGACGACCGGCAGCTTTGAACAACAGGACGGCGCGGCGCTGCGGGTCCTGCTCGCGGACCTTGCTTCGACCAGCGTGGTTGTCACGGGACAGGCGGTGCTCGGCGGGGCGTTGGAAGTCGCGTTCCAAGCCGGGCTGACCCCCGCGATCGGCCAGGCGTACACCGTGCTGACCGCGGACGACATCGTCGGCGTGTTCGATTCGTTTTCTGCGCCCGCCGCGCCCGAGGGCGCGCTCATCAATTTGGTTTACGACACCCACGCCGTGCGCATCGAGATCGTCAGCGCGGTCGTGCCCGGCGACACCGACGGCGACGGCGACATCGACGACCTGGACCTTGGCACCGCCTTCTCGAATTACACCGGGCCGCAAGGCACCGGCAAGACGCCCGCCGACGGCGACACCGACGGGGATGGCGACATCGACGACACGGACCTGGGCACGCTGTTCGTCAGCTACACCGGCCCGCTCGGCCCGGCGGTGGTCCCCGAGCCGCGGGCCCTGCTCGCGTTCGGGGCCTTGGCCCTGGGCTTCGCCGTCCGCCGAACGCGGGGCACGCCCGGTCTCGCGTGACCGGTTCATGTGTGGGCGGTCATCTGCCGAATGAATAGAGGCCCGGTGATCGGCCGGGGTTATGATGTCGTAGTGGAGTGCTGTATTTGTCCTTTGTCCTTCCGGAGCCACGCATGCGACGATCGACGCACCCGACTGCCCACCCGCACACAACGGTCACGCTCCACGCGATCGCCTTGATCGTTCTGGCGTTGCTCGCCGTGTCGCCCGCCGCGGGACAAGAACGCGAAGACCCCTACGAGGGCCTGGACCGCGACCAGCGCCGCGTCTACCAGGCCTACACGCGCCTGTTCTGCGAGCAGTTCTTCCGCTTCGGCGACAAGCGCTTCGTCATCCTGCCCAACCACGACCGCAAACGCGAGAACTCCTCCGGCCGAACCTACGACCAGGCGTTCGAGCAGATGACCATCACGCGCACGATCCGCCGCAACGGCGCGATCCGTGAAGTGAAGGAATACCCCGAACCCGCCGAGGTCATCGCCGACGCGAAGGTCATCCCCGCGATCGACGTCGGGCACTTCGGCTACATCCACTCGGCGACCATCAAAGACATCCTCGGACCCGACGAGATGATCATCGAGTCGATCGTCCTCATCACCAAGCAGGACGTGGGCAAGAAGAACAACACGCTGCGCAAGAAACTCTTCGAACGGCAAAAACAGTACGAGGGCAAGACCCACCGCCTGCTCGGCTTCGACACCAAGGGGCTCAAGCCCGGCCAGACCTTCGCCGGCCCCGCGGGCAAGGGCATCCACCTCGCGGTGATGAGCACCGACCGCACGCACGGCTTCGTGCTCGTGAACTTCGATAAGCTCCAACGCGTCCGCACGACCGAGTTCACCGAGGTGCTCGACTACGTCGACCTCGAGCCGCTCGTTTTCATCGACATGGTCCGCGACAACCGCGAACGTCTGAGCACCAAGGGCGACCAGGCCTCGCTCATCTCGATCTACCGCAGGTTCTACAACCGCTACACGCCAAAACGCGTGACCGCCGGCCCCGCGATCCGCCCCGAGACGACCGACGACAACCCCGCCGACCCATCCGTCGGTGACCGGCCCGCGACCCGGCCCGACGACGAGCCCGCCGATCAACCCGAGACCGATACGCCCGGTCAGCCGGACCCACCGACGCCCGACGAGCAGCCGCGACCCCAACCCCAACCCGTTCCCGATCGTTCCCCTGACGACGCAGAAGACGAAGACGACTGGGAGTACGACGAGACGGGCGACACCTCGCCGGACGAGCCGAACTTCTTCGGCATCCCGTTCTGATCGGCGGCGCAGGCCGAGCCGCACGCCCGGCCATGATGCCGATGCTAAGTAAGCCCCATCGCCGCGTGCCCGCGCTCGGCGATCATCTGCCGCACCGCGTTGCGCCGAAGCCGGTCGTGCGCCCGCCGGCTGCGCGCGGTGTGCAACGCCCGGTCCAGCACGCCCTCGACCAGCTCGCGGTGCAGGTCGCGCTTCGCCAGGTAGCCATCCGCGCCCGCACGCATCAGGTCCGCCGCGAGGTAACCGCAGTCCGTCGGCGTCGTCGCGACGATCGGCCGGTGCTCGCCCGCCGACCGCAACGCGCAGATCGTCTCCACCCCCGTCACGCTCGGCAGGTCCTCGTCGATAAACAACACGTCCGCGTGCAAACGCGTCAGCCGGTCCACCACGTCGTGCACCGCATCGACGTGCGTCACCGACACCCGCCGGTCGCGGAACACCGGCAGGCACGCACGCAGCCGGCGGACGTCCGTCGCGCATCGATCCAAACAAACAACCCGTAACAGACCGGACATCAAAGACCTCGCTTTCCTTGGCAATAGCAGGCAAAGACACAAACCGATGAGACGCGACGCAGGCCGAAACGATCCGATGAATCACGAACGCCCACTTCAGTGTAAGCCCAAGCCCGCGAACACCAAGGACTTTTTAACCATTCGCTCCCTCGACCCGCCCGCACGCGGTTTTATGCGTGCACGCCTGATCCTCTGCGACGCCCCGGCTCCCTCTCCCTCACAGGGAGAGGGCGGGGGGGTGAGGGTAGGGCGCACATCAAACCACGGCTTGTTCGTGATATCACCCCTGTGATGACGCCGAACCGCGACAACACAATCGAGAATAAACAAGAACAGTAATACAAGAGATCGACGCGTACCCTTCCAACCTTGCCCCCCACGCCACCGGCTATAATCCCCGCTTGCAAATCCCGCACAACTATCGTGTTTCACCGCTTGTTGCCGCACTGCTCGCGTGTGCTTCTTTGCTCGCGCCCCTCGGCTGTGACGCGCCGCCAAACCGCGCGACCCCCCGTGCGCAGCCGCCAAACCAACCCGCCGCACAATCACACGCCGACCACGTCACGACGCGCTCGATCGACCTGTTCGACCCGCTGCTCGCCGACCTCGAGCGTGACCCGGCAAGGGACGCGAAGACCAAGCGCGCCCTGCGCCTGCGGTACTACAACGAGCGTTGGCCGGCCGTGCAACGCGCGGTCGCGCACCACGGCACGACGCACCGCGAAGCGTTCTACGGCAGCCGGGCATTCTGGCACACCGGCTCGACCCGCGGCCTGGGCTGGGCCCTCGACCAGCGCGCCGACCTCGACGAGCCCGTCTTCGTCGACAACAAGGGCAACGTCCGCGTCGCCGGCGACGCCAACGCCGACATCGAGATCCTCGGCGACGCCGTCGTCCACATCCTCGGCGATCTCAACGCCACGCTCGAACTCAAGGGCGTCTGCGAAGTCGTCATCGCCGGCAAACTCTCAGAAAACGCCACCATCGTCTGCGACGGACAGCTCGACCTGTTCGTCGGCGGCGACAGCCTCGGCGTCTTCGGCGCGACCCAAAGCGCGACCATCGTCATCGACGGCGACGCCTCGGGCGTCATCCAATGCGGCGCGCCCGCGACGACCGTCACCGTCACCGGCGACCTCGCCGCCGAGCTGCCCGCGCCCAAGGAACAAGACGCCGTGCTCACCCTCCGCGTCGACGGCTTTGCGCCCACCGCCGCGATGCTCGACCTCGCCACCGCCGGCTTCACCCGCGTCAACGCCACGCTGGGCAGGTCCAACGTCCCGCCGGGCCTGTACCCCGAAAACCCCGTCGCCGGCGCACGCCCCACCGCGCGCTGGGTCGTGCTGCAGCAGGGCAGCCCATCCGAGTGAAACACAGGCCTTGCGGGGTGCCACTGACAAGGCTGCTTGGAGACTTGTCCGTGACTCGCCCACACACTGACAAGCTCCGCGGACTCCGCTTGTCAGTGCCACCCACCGCAGAACAGTCACAAGTTCAAACCGCGATAGGCAATGCCCGACCCCGTCCCCCAGCCCGGCCGACTCAAGCGCCAACTCGGCCTGTTCCACGCCGTCCTGCTGGGCCTGGGCTCGATCCTCGGCACGGGCGTGTTCGTCTCCATCGGCATCGCCGCGGGCGTCGCCGGGCCGAGCGTGTTGATCGCCATCGTCCTCGCCGCGCTGCTCGCGCTGTGCAACGGCCTGAGCAGCGCCCAACTCGCCGCCGCCCACCCCGTCGCCGGCGGCACCTACGAGTACGGTTATAAATACCTAAACCCCAAACTCGGCTTTACCGCGGGATGGATGTTTCTACTCGCAAAGAGCGCAAGCGCGGCAACGGCGGCGTTGGGTGTGGGAACTTATCTACTCGGACAGTTTCTTTACGATACAGCCTTAATATATCGACTGATACATGAGGGCGTCAATATTTACTATATCAATGCGGTGATCTCACTCAGCGCATTGCTTGGGATCACAGGGCTTGTGTTATTGGGGATGCGTCGATCTGCACGCGGCAACGCGTTGCTTGTTGCGATCACGCTGGCTGGCCTTTTTGCTGTCGTGGTATACGTTTTGTTCGTATTAAATGATCCACAAGGCTTTACATCGATTGATCAGGATTTTTGGCCTGATAAGAACCCTGCAACTCTGTTATTTTCAGCGACCGCGCTGATGTTCGTCGCTTACACCGGCTATGGACGCGTCGCCACGCTCGGCGAAGAGGTTCACGATCCCAGGCGTACGATTCCCAGGGCTATTATCGCCACACTAAGCTTCATCGCGTTGCTCTATTTGATCGTTGGTGCGGCATTGATTTACGCCGTCAATACATATGATGCGAGGATCCAACTCGGAGAAGTTCTACTTCAAATTATTTGGTGGACCGGCGGCCCTGACTGGCTCTCGACACTGATTGCCATCGCTGCCATCACCGCCATGCTCGGCGTCCTGCTCAACCTTGTCCTCGGCCTCTCACGCGTGTTGCTCGCGATGGGGCGGCGGCGGGACATGCCCGGCTTCTTTGCGTGCGTCAACGCGGCCGGCACGACGCCCGTGCCCGCAGTGATCGGGGTGGGCCTCTTGATCGGCGGGCTCACGCTCATCGGCGACATCAAAACCACCTGGTCCTTCTCCGCGTTCACGGTGCTGATCTATTACGGCATCACGAACCTCGCGGCGCTGCGGCTGCCGGCCGAAAACCGCTTGTATCCAAGGGTTCTCGCGTGGGCCGGGCTCGGCGGGTGCTTGTTTTTGTGCTGGTGGGTGCAGCCGATCGTTTGGATGGTCGGGTGCGCATTGATCGTGCTCGGGCTGGCGTGGCACGCGCTGACGCCGAGGATGTTCGGCGACCCGCCGCGGCCCGGCGAGCGCTGCACGCGTTGCGGGTATGATCTGCGGGCCTCGGAAGGCCGATGCCCCGAGTGCGGCGAGGCGATCCCCGATCAGGGCAGTGACGCAGCCGCCGCGTCACCACGCGGGGGCGAATCGTGACACGCCTGTCATGCTCTGCCCCCGGGTCGTGACCCGGCGGCTACGCCCGAGGCGATCGTTGAACTGTAAACACACGTAACCGAAAGATGTTCATGAACGCCGACGCCCTGATCTTCGACCTCGACGGCACGCTCGCCGACACGATGCCCGTCCACTACCTCGCATGGCAGGCCGCGCTCGAGGGCACCGGCCTGGCTTTCCCCGAAGACAAGTTCTATTCTTGCGGCGGGATGGCGACGGTCAAGATCGTCGAACTCTTGTGCTCCGAGCAGGGCGTCGAGACGGACGCGCACGCGGTCGCGCAGCGCAAGTACGAGGCGTTTTTCCCCTTCATCGACAAGGTGATGCGCATCGAGCCGATCGTCGCCATCGCCGAGCAGAACCACGGCCGGTTGCCGATGGCGATCGCGACGGGCGGGCGGACCGAGCCGGCGTCGCGCACGATCGCGCAGACGAAGATCGGGCACCTGTTCGACGCGGTCGTGACCGCGGACGATGTCGAACACCACAAGCCGCACCCCGAGACGTACCTGCGCGCCGCGGCGGTGTTGAACGTCGACCCGACGCGCTGCATCGCCTACGAAGACGCCGACCCGGGCGTCGCGTCGGCAAGGGCGGCGGGGATGCAGGTGGTGGATGTGCGGGAATTGTTGGCTTCGATTTGATTCGTTGGGGTCACAATTGTGCACGGAATTGTTTGGCTTATTCTTAGGAACGCAGGAAGTTAGGAAGCAATGAAAAGAGGTTGAACAACACAAGTGTTCAAACCGGTTCGTTCCTATATTCCTAACTTCCTGCCTTCCTAAGATTTGCCTTGATCCGCGTGAATCCGCGTTTATCTGTGGTTGCAAACCAAACCCTCAACTCTCCGCCAACCCGTAAGTCTTCGCCGTTTCGTTGATCAAGCCGCTCGGCGGGGTTTGGCCGGTGATCGCCTTGGCGATGCGCGTCGCGTGCTCGTGGCAGTTCTCGATGAACAGGCGGTAGCGTTGCTGGGTTCCCGCGGCGGCGGTGCCGGCGATGTAGAGGTTCGGCACGTTGGTCTGCATCGTCTCTGCATCGAACGTCGGTGCGCGGTTGTCGCCGGTGAGCTCCACGCCAGCCATCTCGAAGAGCGTCTTGTCCTGCGTGTAGCCGGTGAGCAGCAGGACGTGGTCGGCGTCGACCAAAATGGGGAGTGTCCCTTTTTTTGTCAGTTCGACTTGTGTGTCGGTGATCTTCGTCGGTATGGTGTGGGGGTGAAACGCGATCTCGCCGTGCTTGATGAGCGACTTGAGCTCGGGCAAGAGCCAGTACTTGATGCCGTTGTCGTCGAAGCTGTCGCCGCGGTAGCTCATGGCGACGTGCGCGCCGACGCGGTGGCAGCGCAGGGCGGCCTCGGCGGCGGAGTTGCGACCGCCGACGATGAGCAGGTTTCGGCCGAAGTACGCGTGCGGCTCGTCGAAGTAGTGGCTGACGTGGGGCAGGTCTTCGCCTTCGATCCCCAGTTCGCGCGGCAGGTGCATGTCGCCGATCGCGAGGACCAGGTGGTCGCACGTCGCGGTGCGCTTGGGCGTCTTGACGGTAAACGTGCCGGCGGCCTCGTCGTGTTCGATGCGTCGGACCGGTTCGTGCGTGTGGATGTCGAGTTGGAACTGCTGGACGACGCCTCGCAGGTAGGCGAGATATGCCTCGCGAGAGGCCTTGGATTGGTCGGGGGTGATCAGCGGGACGCCGGCGATGGCGATTCGGTCGGGCGAGGAGAAGAATCGGGCCTGCTTGGGGTACCACGTGATGGTCTGGCCGACCGCGCCGGCTTCGAGGTGCAGGGTGTCGACGCCCATGCGTTTGAGGACGACGGCCAGCTCGATCCCGATCGGCCCGGCGCCGACGACGATGACGCGGTGGTGTTGCATGGCTTGATTGTAGAACGCCGGGACGCCGGCCGGCCAACGCGCTCACGCCGCCTGCGCCGGCTCGTCTTCCCCGTCATCTTCAAAGAGCGCGTCGGGGAGCTCGGCGAACATCGCGTCGAGCGTGTCGATCTTCTTGCGCAAGTCGCCGAGCTGACGCTTGGTGAGCAGGCCCAGGTGCTCGGCGAGCTGGGCCTGCAGCCAGAGCTGGAAGAGGTGTTGCGTAGCACGGTTGGAAAACGATGTTGCGCTGTCGTAGTCGAACTGCTCGTAGATCGTCGCGGCGAAGACGGGCAGCTCGAGCGCGAGCGACCTGAGTTTCCCCGCCAGGCCGAACGGGTCGGACTCGAACGCGTCGGTCAGCGCGCGGGTCTGGTCGAGCATCGCGAGCGATTGCTTCCAGGCGGCGCCGCGTTCGTAGCCGTGGGTCTGCATGGGGGGGACTTGTGGATTGATCGGAGCACGAAGCGTGAGCGAGTGACCCGATTGGTTGTGACGCGCGTCACTCGCTCACGCTTCGTGCTCCGACGAGGTCAGTGCTGCGGGTGCATCGCGCGCAGCTTGTCGTTGACCTCGAAGCCCCGGCGGAAGGCGAGCAGCAATTTGTGGATGTTGTTGATCGTCGGCAGGTACGCGGAATTGATGCCGTCCTGCTGGAGCTGTTCGGTCTTGGTCACGAGGTCTTCGAGCCGCGGGCGGACTTTTTCGCGCGAGGTCATCAGCAGGGTGCGGAGCTGCTGGAGTTCGGTTTCGATCTGATCGATGTCGTCCTGCGTGACCATGATGCGGCTCCGTTGGGGAAGGGTTGATTCCAACGGTGTTCATCGATCGCCGGGGCGTCGTCAGGGCAATGAATGCGCGTCGTGCGATGCGGGCGGGCGCGTTCTCGGACGTTGCGAAACATCGATCAACGCCACCGCGCCGACTATCATGCCCGCCATGCTCGACCGATTGACCGCCCCGACCACGCCCGGCCTGTTTATCACCGGCACGGACACCGGCGTGGGCAAGACCGTCATCGCCTGCGCGATCGCCCACGCCCTGCGCATCCAGCGCCCCCAGGCCGGGGTCGCCGTGCTCAAGCCCTTCGCCACCGGCTGCCGCAAGGAGCGGGGCGGGCTGGTCAACGACGACGCCGAGGCGCTGGCCCACTTCGCCGACTGCCGGCTGCCGTTGGACGTGATCAACCCGATCCGCTTCCGCGCCCCGCTCGCGCCCGCGGTCGCCGCCGAGCAGCTGGGCAGGCCGATCGACGTGGAGTTGCTCGACAGCGCGCTGCGGCAGGCCGACGCGTACGGCGACGCGCTCATCATCGAAGGCGCGGGTGGGGCGATGGTCCCGCTGTCGCCCGAGCACCCGCGGCTGACCTGGCTGGACACGCGCGGCTTCGGGTTGCCCGCCGTCGTCGTTGCCCGGCCGAACCTGGGCACGCTGAGCCACACCGCGATGACGGTCAAGGTCCTGCGCGACGCGGGGATCAAGGTCGCCGGCGTCGTGGTCAACGGCTACGAGCCGGACGAGGCCGTCGCGATGGCCGACGACCCGTCCCGCCCGGACAACCCGCGGTGGATCGCGAAGATGACGGGGGCGAAGTTGCTGGCGTTGGTGCCGCGGGTGGCCGCAGATCGGGTGCAACCTCAGCAAGGCGAGATCGCCCCGTCCGTGCTCGACGTTGTCGCCGCGGCGGCGGACTGGTGGCGCGTGCTGGGGACCGGGGTCTAACATCCGTCGCCGCCGTGTAACACGCGGGGGTCGCGCGATTTCCGGTGCTTGGTGACGCTGACGGTTTCTTCGTTTGAGCTGGCGTGTGAACGCTCGACCCCCGGGCGTTGCCCGGCGGCTACGACCAGCCCGACACCAACCGACTGCTGGCGGTGCCTGGGCCCACCAAGCCGCCGACATCCCGGCTATACTCGTCGTTCCGCGCCGCCGAACCCCCTCGGCGGGCGCGGTCGTTTTGACCCGACCGAATCCCGGAGCCTGCACCCGTGCTCAAGTTCCTGCGTAAGTACAACAAGTGGCTGTTGGCGGTGTTCTGCGTGTTCCTGATGATCGCGTTCCTCATCCCCCAGGCCGCCCAGCAGTTCGCGCCCAACCCCGCCACGGCCACGATGGCCACGACGTATGACGGCGAGGAGATCACCCGTGAACAGCTCAACCGGGTCGTCAACGAGGTCAACCTCATCCGCCGGCTGGGGCTGGACAACGTCTTCTTGCCCAACCTCTCGCTTGTGCCCAACACGGGCAACGAGCTTGACGACGCGCTCGCGTGGATGCTGATCCAGCGCGCCGCCGAGCACAACGGCATCGGCGCCAGCGAGCAGGCCGCGTTCAACCTCGTCGCCTCGGTCCTGGACGTGCAGAACGAGGACGAGCTGGAAGAAGAAGCGAAGAAGTTCAACGCCGGCGGCCGAGTGCTCATCGAGGTCGGCAAGCAGTACCTGATCGCCGAGCAGTACCGCCAACTCGTCGCCGGCATCGAGTTCCAAAAGCCCACGGGCGCCGACCAGCTCGCCAGCCCGGGGTTGCAGCGGCTGGGCGCGATCAGCGACCTGAACCGGCTGATCAACCCGATCGCCGAGATGTACCAGCGCAACTTCGAGTTGCCCGCCGGCCAGGCCCGCCTCGCCGCTTTGCAGCAGGTCATGATGCAGCCCGACTCTGCGCTGCAGTTCGAGCAGACGCTGTCGAAGATCGTCGGCCACCCGCGCGTCACCGCCCAGCAGATCCAGTACCTCTTGCAGCGCGAGTTGACCGAGGTCGACCTGACCGTCGTCGTGCTCGACGCCGAGGACCGCGTCGCGGGCATCACCGTCAGCGACGACGACGTCCGGCAGACCTTCGAGCGCTACGCCGACGACGCGCCCGGCACGGGCCAGCCCTACGGCCTGGGCTACCGCATCCCCGACCGGGTCCAGCTCCAGGCCCTGCGCATCCCGTTCGAATCCGTGCGCGAGGCGGTGAAGAAGGACATCACCGCCGAGGACGTGCGCCAGTTCTACGACGACAACCGCCAGGCCTTCATCGACTTCGACGACATCGCCGCGGGCGGGGACGTCAAGCCCAAGCCGCTGACCGCGGTGTTGCGCGACGAGATCCGCACGATGCTCGTGCACCAGCGCGCCCAGGAGAAGGCGGTGGAGATCGCCCAGGCCGCGCGTCTTCGGCTGAACGAAGACGCCCGCGGGCTCAAGGACGACGGGCCGTTCAAGGTGCTGCCCAAGGACTTCAAGCCCACGCCGATGGTCGAGGTCGCCGGGGAGATCGAAGAAGACTTCGGCATCACGCCGGAGGTGATCGTCGTGGACGACTGGGTCTCGGGCCAGGACATGCTCGACACCGCGCGGTTCACCCAGGCCGTCTTCAGCAACACGCCCGGCTCGTCGATCCCGATGCCCAGCGGCGGGCTGGGCGGCGACAACTCCGTGCCCGTGCCCGAGATGATCCTCGGCGGTCGGGCGGGCCTGTTCGCCAGCGTCGCGCCGGAGGTGCCCAACCCCAACGACAACCGCCGACGCGCCGTGTCGCTCGCGCAGTACATCAACTTCGCCAAGCCGTTCGTCGATCCCGACTCGCCCCAGGCCAAGCTCGGGCTGCAGCCGATGCTGCCGGGCCGGATCCTCGGCGACATCACCGGCTCGACCTACGTCTTCCGCATCACCGACACCGACAAGGCCCACCCGGCGACCGACCTCGCGCCCGTCGCCGACAAGGTCCGCGAGGACACGCGCAGGGTCCGGGCCTACGAGTCGCTCGCCGAGGAAAAAGACGCGCTGCTCGAGCGGGCGCTCAGCCAGTCGATCGAGATCCTCATGCCCACCGCCGACGCCAAGCAGACGCTCAGCGCGCTGACCCGCCGCGACAGCACCGGGCGCAGCGCCGCGCCGATCGACGGGCTCAGCGCGTCCCAGCCGGTGCTGAGCCAGGCCTTCGGCGTCGCGGACAAGCTGCTGGCCCAGGGCGGGCTCGACGCCGCGGACCCCGCCGACCGGTTGTTCGTCGTCGAGTTGCCCGGCGACTACAAGATCGCCGTCGTCCGCATCGACGCGATCCGCCCGTTGACCCGCGCGGCGTTCGAAGCCCAGGCCACCAGCCCCGAGGTCGTCGCCGCCGCCGCGAACCTCGAGCCCCTGCGCGACCCCGAAACGCCCCTGCCCTTGTCGCTCGAAGCGCTCCAGGCCGCGACCAACTTCAAGTGGGAAGAAGGCTTCGGCCCCGAAGACCTCGAGGACGAAGACGAGCAAGAGCAAGAGTGAACAGCGCCTGATCGAGCAGGGTTGCAGCCGCCGCGTAACACGCGGAGGTCGGGCCATCGGCGACGCGTCAAGCGGCGAGGTCTGTCGCACTCGGAAGCGTGTCCCGGTTCGACCCCCGGGCGTGGCCCGGCGGCTACAACCCGCCTCGATTCCATCTCACCCCACCGACGAGCCCGCCGGCACGTCCTTGCTCGGCGCAAGCAGCACGACGTCCTTGAGCGCTTCCCCGTCCATCGCCGACGCGGCGAGCAGCATGCCGTTGCTCTCTTCGCCTCGGATGGTGCGCGGGGCGAGGTTGGCGACGACGACGATCTGCCTGCCCACCAGCGACGCGGGGTCGTAGAACGCCTTGACGCCCGCGCAGATCTGCCGCTGCTCACCGCCCAGGTCGACTTGCAGCTTCAGCAGCCGGTCGGCGTTGGGGTGAGCCTCGGCGGCGGTGACCGTCGCGACCCGCAGGTCCAGCTTCGCGAAGTCGTCGTACGTGATCGTCTCTTTGGTGTCCATGGCGTTTCCGGCGGTAGGGTTGCTGTTCGTTCGGGCCGAGAGTTTATCGCATCGCAACGGACATCGTAGCCGCCGGGCCACGCCCGGGGGACAAAGCGTGATGCGTCAGCGGGCTAGCGGGAGATGCGGGGTCGTGATGCGTTTTGGATGGTTCGCCCCCGCGTGGTGACGCGGCGGTTTCGTCGCGCCACTGTTCGTGGACAGAAGGGCTACAGACCGAACGACTGCGCATGCTCATAGAATGTCATCGTGCCCGACCCGCCCGCCCAGCCCCGACGCCGACGACGCAAGTGGCTGCTGCGCATCGCCTTGCTGATGCTCATCGGCGCGGTTGCGCTGCCGCTGCTGGTCTTGTGGTGGTACACCCGCCCGGCGCAGATGATCCCCGTCGTCGAGGACGCGCTGTACGAATCGACCGGCTGCGTGGCGAGCGTCGAATCGGCGCGGGTCAACCGCAAGGGCGAGCTGACCCTCGAGGGCGTGACGCTGCGCGTGCCGGGCGCGACGGGCGACTTCGCCACGCTGCTCACCGCCGAGCGCATCGAGATGCAGGGCGAAGCGCGCGGCCTGATCGACGGCACTTACCGCCCGACGCGCATCGACCTGATCAAGCCCGTCCTGCACCTGATCGAAGACCCCGACACCGGCGCCTTCAACTACGAACGCATCAGCGCGCCGACCTCCGACGCCGACGCCCCCATCCCGCGCATCGTCATCACCGACGGCAGGATCCGTTTCGACCAGCTCACGCCCGACGGGATCTATCAGATCGGCGAGATGGGTGTGGCCGGGGAGCTTCGGCCCGAGCCGGGCAAGCCCAAGGCGTACCGGTTCGACATCGCCGAGACCGACGCGCCCAAGGGCAGCGAGAACATCGCGTTCACCGGCGGGTTCGACCTCAGCGTCCCGTCATTGGACCTGCGCGCCGACCACTTCCGCTTCGAAGACGAGCAGCGGCACTTCGTGCCCGCGGGGTTCAGGCGGTGGTGGTCGCGGCTGTCGCCGGCGGGCGAGGTGCCCGAGCTCGCATTGTCGCTGCGGCCGGACGAGAAGGGCACGCTCGATCTGCACGAGGTCCGCCTGCGTTACGAGCGTCTCGCGTTCAACCTCAACGTGCTGGACATGGACGACCCCGAGCAGCGCGAGATCGCGCTGCTGTTGCGGCTGATCAAGACCCGGCCGGCCGAGCAGCGCGGCGAGGTCGTCATCGCCGACGACTGGTTCGAGATCGTCGGCCACGGCGCGGTCCGGCAGACCGGCCTGGGGCTCACGCCGATCGAGTACGAGCTGCGCGCGACCGGCGGGCTCAACGCGGACGACCCGTTCGAGGTGCACATCGACACCCAGCCGTTCACGCTCAGCGACCGCTACCAGTTCCTGCTCGCCTATTCGCCCCTGACCAGCGAGGGGTATCGGCGGTTCCGGCCCAGCGGCGCGTTCGCGCTGAGCGCCCGGTTCGACTCGCCCGGCGGGGACGGGCCGATCGACTGGGCCGTGGACCTGGATATCCGCGACGGCCGGATGACGCACACGATGTTCCCGATGACGCTGCAGAACGTGAAGGGCCCGGTCAAGATCCGGCCCGAGCGCGTGCAGATCGGGCCGCTCACCGCCGACGCGGTCAACGGCGCCCGCGTCGAGCTCGGCGGGTTCGCCGCCCCCGCCAGCGACATCGCCGAGGTCAAGCTCGCCATCCACATCACCGGCCTGCCGCTGGACGACGCGGTCAAGGACGCGCTCGACCCGGGCGCCCGCGAGAACCTCGCGCGCTTCTTCGACACCGACGCCTACGACAAGCTCGTCGCACGCGGACTGATCACGACCGACGACGCCGACGCGGCATCGGCGCCACGTTTCACGCTCGGCGGGACGGTCGATGTCTTTGTCCCCGTCCACCGGCCGTTCGGCGAAGACCAGGACTATTCCGTCGAGCCGGTCATCCAGGCCGCGGGCCTGCGCGCCCTCATGCGCGACTTCCCCTACCCCGTCACCGCCGACTCGGGCACCATCGTCGTCGGCGGGGACTTCGTCGAGGTCAAACAGCTCAGCCTGACCGGGCTCACCGGCGGGGGCATGACGCTCAACGGCTCGGCGAACAAGGGCGCCGACGGCACGTACCGCCCGCGCATCACCGTCGAAGACGCGGCCCTGCCCATCGACCCGCTGCTGCTCAGCGCGATCGGCGACGAGGCGAACCAACTGCTGACCGACCTCGGCGTGTCCGGGCTGCTGTCGGTGCAGGGCGTCGTGTTTCAGAACCCCAGCGACGACGAGCCGGACCTCGCGCTCGACGTCGCGGTCAGCAACGCCAGCGCCACGCCCTACGCCGGCCGGGTCACCGTCCACGGCGTCGCCGGCTCGTTCAAGCTGCGCGGCGGGGGGATCGACAAGCTCGACCTCGCCGGCCAACGCGACCAGGCCCGGGTCCGCATCACCGGCCGCGTGGACTGGTCCGGCGAAGACGACCAGACCACCGCCGACCTGACCTTCAACACCGGGTCGTTATCGTGGTCGCCCGAGTTGATCGACGTGCTGCCGCCCGGCAGCGAATTGCGTACGCGGCTGGCCGAGTTGTACGCCGAGTACCAGCCGGCCGGCGTATTCGACGCGACGCTGAACTGGCAGCCCAAACCCGCCGACGAGCCCGACGGGTTTACCGCGACGGTCAAGCCCGCCGACCTCGCGCTCAACCTCTTCGGCGGCCGGCTCACGTTTTCCGAGATGACCGGCAGCGTCACCGTCTTCGACGACCTCATGCAGCTCAACGACCTCGCCGGCAAGTTCAACGACGCCGACGGAGCATCGGGTTTCCTGCAAGCCGCCGGCGACATCGGCTTCGACGACGAGCCTACGATCGGCCTGGCGTTCAGCGGCAAGACCAGCGCGATCGGGCACACCGCGCGGCTGCTGTTGCCCGAGGCCGCGGGCTCGGTCATCGACTCGATCCAGTACGCCGGTGCGCTCGGCGTCAACAAGGCCGAGCTCATCATGACCGCGACCGGTGGCGAACAGCAAACCACGCGTTTCACCGGCAACTTCACGCTGCCGGGCGTCGCGATGCAGGTCGGCGGGCTGCCGCTCACCGACTTCACCGGCACGCTCGACGTCGACGTCCACGACCGGCCCGGCGACGAGCTGCCCGCGATGACGTACACGCTCGCCGCCGAGTCGTTGCGCGCGAACGAACGCTTGGTCGAGGGATTCCGCATCACCGCCGACAATTCGCGCGACCGCAGCGTCCTGCGTACCGGGCGCGGCACCGGGTCGATCTACGGCGGGACGCTGGTCGTCGAGGCCTCGGCGGACCTGTCCGCCCAAGGCGGCGCCCGGCTGAGCGCGTCGCTTCATGACGCCGAGCTCGCGCCCCTGATCAACCCCGCCCAGCCCTGGCCGGCGCACGACGACAAGCGCGTCATCGAACGCACGCTCGACTCGGGCCTGGCCAGCGGCTCGCTGCTGCTCGATTCGAGCTACGCGCAAGGCGGCGAGCGTTACGGCCGGGGCAGCATCCGGCTGCGTGACGCCGGCCTGCTCGCCGAGACGCCCTTGGAGCTCTGGCTGATCCAGGCGCTCAACCTCAACTTCCCCGACCAACGCGGCTTCGATCGCGGCGGGGCGGAGTTCGACATCGAAGGCGACCGCGTCGTCTTCGACCGGCTTTGGATGGACACGCGCGGCACCGAGCTGAGCGTGATGGGCGTGCCCGTTTTCCGCCAGGGCCTGCGCATCGCCGGCAGCGGCACGATGACCTACCCCGGCATGGACCTGGACCTGCGCCTGCGCACCGAGATCACCGGGAGCGCCGAGGCCGTCCCCTTCAGCGACCTGGTCCGGCTCTTGCGCAACGAGTTGGTCGGCATCCAGGTCGGTGGGACGCTGAATGACCCGGAGATCAAGTTCCGCGCCTTCCGCGACACGCGCGGCGCGTGGGAAGCGTTGGTTCGGCCGGTACCAAACGACTAAGCGCGTGCGGCACAATCAACACGGCTGGGCGATCCTATTTATCCGGCTTTTAACGCTTTGTCGGAATGTTGGTCCAGTCCGCGTGCGGATAGCATCGCAGCTGTTGGGCTGTACCTCCCCCGGTTCCGGATAGAACATATGAAACGGTTTGACCTGTTGTTTATTGCTGTCGTTGCACTCGCCTCGGCCAACGCAGCGCACGCGCGATACGACCTGATCTACAACCCCAACACCGGCTCGCTCACGATCGACACCAAGGGCGGGCCGATCGCGGGTTATGTCTTGGAGTTTGAACCGGGTCAGGACGTGTTCGTCGGCCCGTTCATCGTGGTGCCCAACGCAAACCTCATCGACAACACCGTGAACGCGAACCAGGTCCCCCTGTACCAATCGGGCGTCAACAACCGCACCGGCTTTGCGTGGTACCTCTCCGATGTCAAACTGCAACTCGGCGTTGGCATCCCCGATCCGACCGGTATCATCCCGATCGGCAACGTCGCGGTGCCGGGCCTGACCGAGCAGCAGTACATCGACACCTTCAGCAGCACCCGCGGCAACTACCAATACGTGGCCGGCGAAGGCAACGGCGTCTTCGACGAATTCAACCTCGTGTACGCGCCCGAGCCGACGAGTCTCGCGCTACTTGGCCTCGGTGGACTGGTGCTCGCCAGCAGACGGCGGGCGTGCTGACGCTGGGCGTATTGCGTCATCGGCTTTGGGAGTTGTCGACCCGCTCGACCTCGCACACCAGGCGGATGCCCTGGTAGATGTGGTCGATGTACCAGTGCCGGCTGATCGGCAGGGCGGGGTACGACGCGTTCCAAACGTTTTGATCCTCGAACGCGCGCCACCCCGCGGTGAAGTCCTCGGCGGGCAACCCGTAGTGGCCGCCGCGCACCCACCGCCGGCCGGCCATCGGCTGGACCCACTCCGCGGCGTTGCCGACAAGGTCGTAGAGCCCCAGCGCGTCCGGCTCACCGTGCGCCACCTCGCGCGGCGCGTGGACAAATGGCGGCGTGTCCATCTCTTTCGCGTTGTCGAGAAACAGGCCGCGTGCAAGCAGCGCCTCGCGCGTCTGCGGCATCCCGCCGGCCAACTCGAAGACGTGGTCCCACTCGCTGTCGGTCGGCAAGCGGTAGCTGCGCCCGGTCGTCGCGCTGAGCCAGATGCAGTAGAGCCGGGCGGTCTGCCACGACAGCCCCGTCGCCGGCAGCCGGCCGTTGCTCGTGAAGCCGTATTCGTACTGCGGGTGGCCGTGCCCGATGTAGGATGGCCGCAGCCCCTGCCGTTCGAGCCGGGCCAGCGCGTTGGGGTCGTCGAGGTACGTGCCCCACGCCCAGGCCAGGAACATGTCCCACGTGACCTCGGTCCGGCTGATATAGAAAGGCGGCATATCGCGTCCGGGATCGCCGGGCACGAGGACCATCTCGAAGCGCGTGTAACCATCGTCGAGGTTCAGCACGCGGTCGGTGAAGGATCCGGGCAACCCGTCAACGACCGGTTGCCGTGGCGGGCGATGCGGAAGCTCGGCGGTGGTGGCGTCGCTTACGCAGCCCGCAAATGCCAGCGCGAGACCCACCCACGCGCAAACGCATGAGGCTCGGATGGTCATTCGCTTCGCCATCGTGCGACTCCAACATCGAACAAGGGTCGAATGACGCGTTGAGCGCTAAAGCGTTACACGTTCGATCGACCGCGGCGTCGCGTGGGCAGTTGCAGGAGCCGCCGCGTCACGCCGCGGGGGTCGGATCGTCACACGGCGTTTGGATGACCGTGAGTTCAACCGCGTGATACACCCGCGATCCTTCGCCCCCGGGTGGTGACCCGGCGGCTGCGTCGCGCTTCTATACCGGGTTGATCACGAAACGGAAGTGTGAAGAGCTCTCGCTCACCGCCCGCCGAAGAACCCTGCGCCGTTGAACCCGCGGTCGGCGCCTTCGGGCGTGAGGACGATGCTCAGGGTCGCTTCGCCGTCGATGTCGTCGTAGCCGACGACCAGGCCGAGGTTGGCCCGGGGGATGCGTCGGTCGATGGCGAGGTTGATCGTGCGGGCGTTGCCTTCGCCGAAGTCGATGATCTGGAACACGCCGAAGCGGTACTTGGTGGTGAGTTGCAGCGACGCGCCGTAGCTGAGCAGTCGCGCGTCGAGCGCGTCGATCTCGCGGTAGTGGATGAAGCTGGACAGGCGGTTGGTGTGCTGGTTTTCGATGCCGACGCGCCACTGCACGACGCTGCCTTCATCGAAGTTGTGCGTCAGGTCGCCGGTGAGCGCGGTGGCCTCGGTGACGGCCCACATCAGTTCGCCGTAGAAGTGGTCGTCGCCGAGCGTGTACTCGGGCCGGTAGTCGTAGTACCGGCCGATCGCCGCGGGGTTGGACGAATCCTCGGTCGCGAGCACGACATCGGTGCGCAGCCGGATCCAGTCCACGCTGCGTGACCGGCCCGGCCCGCCGCGCCGGGTCTGCCAGGTGTTGACCACGCCCACGCGCATGACCCCGCCCTCGGTCAGCCGCTCGACCTCGGGGTCGTAGATCGGCAGGTCGCTGGCGTTCATCGTGCCGTCGTACAGCGCGAGGGTGACGCCAGGCTCGATGATGTGGCGGATGCCCTGCACGTCGAACAGGCGCGAGTGGATCGTGTCATCGGTCTTGCTGAACTGGGTCGAGGCCTTGACGCCCAGCCCGCCCCAGAGCCGCGCCTGGTCGTCGTTGCCGCCGTTGAAGGCGCTGAAGTCGTCGTCGTACGCGGTGACCCGGCCGACGGCGAAGGGCGTGACGTCGAGCGCGCCGGCGCGCAGCGGCGCGGCGAGTTCGGTGCGCGAGTCGAGGCGCGTGACGACCGAGCGGGGGAAGCCGGCGGCGAGGGCGGCGGCGTCGAAGCTCGTGCCCGGCGCGAGGCCGAACGCCGCGGCCGACTGCGCCGCGCTCAAGCCGCGCTCGCCCGGGCTGTCGTCGCCGAACACCGCGCGCATCCGCCCGACGCGCGATTCGTGATAAAGCGTCGCCGAGTCGTTGAGGATGCTGCTGGTCTGTCGGTACTCGGCCTCGGGCAGCTTGTTGACCGTGTACCCGGGCGTGAGCAGCGGGGCGAGTTGCGGGGTGAAGTTGTTCGTCTCGCCCTTGATCAGTGCGCTGAGCGCCCAGTCGTCCTCGGCCTTCTTGAAGTACGCGCTCGTCTCGTAGGGCCGGGCCGCGTACGCCTCGCCGGGGAAGAACTCCTCCAGCAGCGTCGGGTCCGAGACGTGGTTCGCTTCGAGCCACAACTCCCAACCGGCGGGCAGCTGCTGCTGGTGGCGGGCCCGGAAGAAGCCGCGCGTGTCGTTGTCGAAACCGACCCCGGCCCGCCGGGCGATCTCGTCGGTGCCCGAGTCGTCGGGCAGGAAGTAGCCGCGCAGGTCGCCGCGCGATTCGCCGCGGTCGTAGTCGAGGTCCAGCCCCAGGCCCAGGCCGTGCTCGCCGCGGTAGTCGAGCTGGCCGAGCAGCTCGACGCCCTCGGGCTTGCGCGCCCCGGCGAGCGCGAACAGGTCCCAGGTCGTCTGGAGGTCCGCGCCGTTTTCGCCTTCGTAGCCGACCTTGATCCGGCGGATCGGGATCGAGCCCGCCTCGACCGTCGCGGTCGGCCAATAAAAGATAGGCGTGTCGCCCGACCGCACCGTCAGGCCGTCCGCCTCGACCCAAGACTCGGTGGTCCCGTCGTCGAGCTTGGCCTGCTGGAGGGTGATCTTGCTCGCGCCGATCGACAGGTGGGGCTTGCCGAACTCGCTGGTGGTAAACAGCGCGTCCTTCGCCGAGAAGCTGTCGGCGGAGGTTTGCCGGATCACGTCGGCGCGCATGTACAGCGGGACGCGGTAGCGTGGGTCGTATCGCCAGACCACCGCGTCGAGCAGGATCGCGCGGTTGGTCTTGAGGTCGTAAAACGCGCGCGGGGCGCGGACGTACGTCTCGCCGTCCTGGATGCGGATGTCGTCTTCGAGGTACACGCCGGTGACGCGCCCGACGTCGATCGCCTCGCCGACCGCGGGGTCGTCGCCCTCCGCCTCGCCGTCGAGGAACACGACGATGCGCTCGGCACGCAGCGTGACGTCGCGCGCTTCGTCGAGGTTGTCGTAGATCAGCTCGACCCCGCCGAGCAAGACGACCGCGTTCTGCTCGCGCAGGTAAACGAACCGGTCGATCGGGCCGTAACGCACGGTCCCGCGCGTCGGAAGGACGGGTCTGGCGACCAACTCGTCGTCGGTGGGCGCCTCGCCCGGCCGGGGCAGGTCGATCCGCCGGCGCTCGGCCTCGATCTCGGCCCGACGGCGGTCGCGCAGGCGGCGCTGCTCGGGCGTCAGGGGCTGCTCGGCGGGCACGCCCAACAGCGGCGTGCGCAGCCGCTGGTCGTACTGCTCAAACCGCTCGAGCGCCTGCCGGGTCAGCCTCGACTCGGGCAGCTCGGGGTTGCGGACCAGCTCGGCGGTCAGCTCGACCTTGCCGCGCGAGGCGACGGTGACCAGCAGCCCGTCGCCGCCGGCCTGCACACCGCCCTCGCCGATCGATCGCGCCTTGTCAAAATAGACCGCGAAGTCGCGCACCGGCTCGCCCAGCCCCGGCCGACGCGTGATGCGCACGAGCGCCGCCTTCGCACGGAAGCCGTACCCGCCGACAGAGAACGACACGTCGCCCTCGAGCAGCAGCAGCTGCGCGCCGTTGACCCGCACGAGCGTCGCCGAGCGCGCCTGCACCGCGACGTCGGATTCGAGCACCGGCTCGTTGAGTGTCTGCGTGTGGACCGACGCCGCCGAGAACAGCGCCACCGCCCACACCCCGATCGAGATCAGCCGTCGGATCATGGTCGGATGATACAGGCATTAGGGGGTTGGGAGTAGTGAGTCGGCGGCCCGGCAAAACGCGTGCATTGAACAGGCGCAACAACGCCCCGGCCGATATCCAGTCGCGCGGCTGCCAACCAAACGATCGCCAGTGGGTAATGCGGACCGACTCCCTACTGCCAACTCCCTACTGCCAACTCCCTACTGCCAACTCCCAACTGCCAACTCCCTGCCGTCACACCAAACGCAACGCCGGCGTCTGCTCTGCCGACACGCCGCCGAGCGCCGCAGACGCCTCGGCGTTGGGGCTGAGCACCGCGATCTGCCAGATGTCCAGCCAGCTGGTCTTAAAGAGGTACCGCACGTGCAGCGACGTCCCGGCCAGGCAATCCTCCAGCGCCAGGTCGCTCTTCCAGCCGATCTTCATGAACACCGGGTTGAGCACGGTCTCCCACCACGCGATGAAGCGGTTGGACGCGTGGAAGTGGTTGAGCAGCACGATCGTTCCGCCGGGCTTGACTAAACGCTCGGCCCACTTCAGCAGCTTGTTCGGCTCGCTGACCACGCTGATCGTGTGCGCGATCATCACGTGGTCGAACGCGTGCTCGGCCAGCGGCGGGAACATCGCGTCGGCCTGGATCAGCGTGACGTGCTCGAGCTTTTCTTGCCGCACCTTGTCCATCGCCTTGGCGAGCATGCCCGCCGACAGGTCCGCGCCGAGGACAAGGATGTCGCGCGGGTACTCGGGCAGGGTCATGCCCGTGCCCACGCCCAGGTCGAGCACGACGTCGCCGGGCTTGGTGCGCACGTGCGCCATCGCCGCGAGGTGGCGTTTGTGGACCAGCGCGCCGAACGTCTTGTCGTAGAAGTACGCCCAGACGTCGTAGCACCGGCTGGTCCAGGATGTCTTCATCGTCTTCATGGGCACGCGTTTCCGCCGAATGCAGCCAGTTTACAGGCCCGGCGACGACTCGGCAGCTTGGTCAACCGCCTCGGCGATCTCGGTCACCCAGTCCTTCGGCTCGCCGCGCGTCTCGAGCATCTCGTACGCGAGCTCGCCGTCGGGCCCGAAGACGAATACGGCCGGGAGCGTCACGCCGTCCCATTGCTCGCTCATCGCCTTACCGATCGCCTGCTTCGCCGACGGATCGACGAGGTACGCGTCGTCCCAGGCGTGTTGCTTGATGAGGAACTTTCGGGCCTTGGCGAGGTAGTCCTCGCCGCCTTCTTCGTTCTCGTCGTAGCAGAACGACACGAGCACGACATCGTCGCCACGCTTGTTCATCGCCTCGTGCAGTTGGGGGAACATCGCCACGCACGACCCGCACCACGTCGCCCAGCCGTCAACGACCAGCACCTTGCCTCCCATGGCCGTCCGCTCGCGCAGCTCGGCGAAGCCTTCCGCATCGATCACCGGCAGTTCCCAATCCTCCGGCGGGGCGGGGGGGTCGTCGGCGTTGGTCGGCGAGGACGTGTCGGTCGTGTCGTCGCCCGCGCTGTCGCCGCAGCCGGTCAGCAACACGCTCACGATGAGCAGCAACACGACGCCACACGCAGCGGACAGGCGCAGCCCGAATAGCCGGCGGCCTACGGACGCCACCGGCGACAAGTGCTCGATTCTCGCGTTCGGCGTCCGTAGGCCGCCGGCAAGGGTCCCTTGCGACGTCTGATTCGTAGAGGGTTCGAGCATGTCGTGTTCCTTTCGTTTCACGGCCGACCCGCGATCGGCCCTGCTACACTGTCTGCATGATCGAGCTAGAGGTCAACGGCGAACCGAAGAAAACCGACGCGACCACCGTCGCGACCCTGATCGAAGAGCTCGGTCTCGCCGGCCAGGCCGTCGCCGTCGAGCTCAACCACGCCGTCGTCCCCAGGCAACAACACGCCGAGACCGAAATCAATTCCGGCGACAAGATCGAGCTGGTCACGCTCGTCGGCGGAGGGTGAATGTGTAGCGGGCGACGCGGAGCGTCCCGTTCGAATCACGATGGCTCAACGCCGCTCCGCGTCCCCTACCGCCTGATCAACTCCATACGTTTTTTAATGACTAAAGCGCTTATGACCACCACCCTCCACGAACAACTCGATACCCCCCTGCACGTCGGCGGACGCACGCTCGCGTCGCGGCTGATCGTCGGCACCGGCAAGTACCAGACCTACGAGCTGATGCAGCAGTCGCTCGACGCCTCGGGCGCGGACGTCATCACCGTTGCGGTCCGCCGAGAACGGCTGGTCAACGAGAAGGGCGAGTCGCTGCTGGATTACATCGACACGCAGCGTTACACGATCCTGCCCAATACCGCCGGCTGCTTCACCGCGGACGATGCGGTGCGTGTCGCGCGCCTCGGGCGTGAGCTGCTCGATCAGCTGGACAACCCCGGCAGGGACTGGGTCAAGCTCGAGGTGCTCAACGACAAGAAGACGCTGCTGCCCGACCCCGTCGGCACGCTCGAGGCGACGGCGGAACTCGTGAAGGACGGTTTCAACGTCCTGTGCTACACCAGCGACGACCCGGTGATGGCGAGCAAGATCAAGGAGGCCGGCGCCGCGAGCGTGATGCCCGCCGGCTCGCCGATCGGCTCGGGGCAGGGCGTCCTGAACGCCAACAACATCCGCATCATCCTCGAGCTTCTCAAAGAAGGCGACGCGGACTACCCGGTCATCGTCGACGCGGGCGTCGGCTCGGCGAGCGACGTGTCGGTCGCGATGGAGCTGGGCGCCGACGGCGTGCTGCTCAACACCGCCATCGCCCACGCGAACGACCCGGTCCGCATGGCCCACGCGATGAACCACGCCTGCAAGGCCGGGCGGCTGTCTTACCTCGCCGGCCGGATCCCCAAGAAGCTCTACGCCACCGCCTCCAGCCCGTGGGACGGCGTGATCAGCGACATCCCCGGGGAGTGACCCGTTGGCACAACCGACCCCGGCGAACGAGCGCAATCATGCGATGGATGCGCTGCGTGGCGTCGCGGTGCTTGGCATCCTGCTGGTCAACATCAATTCGTTCGGCCTGCCGCTCGGGGACGCCGAAGTGCCGTTTGGTCTCGGTTACGCCGGGCCGCTCGACGCGTGGGTCTTCGCGGTTGTGAGCGTGTTTGCGGCAGGGAAGTTCATGTCATTGTTCGCGTTGCTGTTCGGGGCCGGCGTCGCGATGTTTATCGACCGGCGCTCGGCACGCGGCGCATCCGCGGCGGGGCTGCACTACCGCCGACTCGCTACGCTCGGCGGCTTGGGCGTGATTCACGGGCTGTTCATCTGGTACGGCGATATCCTCTTGCCTTACGCGCTGTGTGGCGCGCTGCTCTATCCGCTGCTGCTGATCCCCCGCCGATGGTTCGTCGTCGTTGTCCTGAGCGCGTGGTCGATCGCGCTGTGCGGCACGTCGCTCTTCGGCTTGCTGATCTATTGGGTCGAGAGCACGTCAATGCAGGGCGATGGCGGCACCGGCGTCTTTGACAACGAAGTCGAGCTGATGCGCAGCGGCTTGGCGGGGGTCATGAAAGTGCGTGCCGTCCACTGGTTGATCTTTCTTTTCTTGTTCCCGTTCCTCGTCATGCCCTGGGTGTTGTCGCTCATGCTGACCGGCGCCTGGGCGGTTCGATCCGGCTGGATGAGCGGAAAACGCTCGTCGATTGATTACCGTCGATTGCTCTTGGTGTGCCTGGCTGTCGGCCTTCCCATCGGATGCCTGCGTACGGCGCTGAGTTTTGTTGCCGGCCGTGCGGTCGCAACGGGGGCCTGGATGCCGCTGAACCTGATCGATGCCTCGGCACTGGCGGGGGCGTGGCTGGCGTGTGTCATGCTCGCCTGCCGCGTCGATGCCCTGGCGCGGGCCCGAGCGGTTTTCGCCGCGGTCGGACGCATGGCCCTGACCAACTACATCGCACAGTCCTTGATCTGCACCGCGTTGTTTTATGGTTACGGCCTCGGATGGTTCGGCGCACTCTCTCGCTCCGAATTGCTCGCCGTGGCCTTGTGCGTCTGCCTGCTCCAACTCGTCTGGTCCCCGGTGTGGCTGGCCCGGTTCGAGCGCGGCCCGCTCGAAGCCGTCTGGCGCAGGCTGACGTACGGCCGGGGATGAACATCCTGCCCGCCCGTGGGACGGCGTGATCAGCTATATCCCCGGGGAATAAGCGTTTGATCCCGCCTAATTTCGCGTGAACGACGATTTTCCGGCGGATTTTCCTCGCATTTGGCCCGCCTCATCGGTAAGCTGGGAAAGAATGCGTCTTTTTGGGTTCCACTTGCACCGACGGCTGCTCATCCCGATCTCGCTGATCGCCTTGCTGGCGGTCGTGGCGCCGTCGTCTGCCGCGGCGGTCGGCGAACTGACGCCCGTGGACGACCGCGACGACGCGTCGCTCGAGGCCTCGGCGTCGCTCGCGTTCCACGCGTACCTCGAAACGATCGACGCGGGCGAGATCGACGCGGCCAACGACCAGGCCCTGGACCCCGGCAGCGCGTCGGGCCGGCTGGACGTGATGGACCGCCTGCTCGCGTTCATGAAGGCGCGGATCAAGAACCCGGTCCGCAACGAAGCGATGGTCATCCGCTCGGCGGGCGACTGGGCGATGGTCGTCTACCAGTACGACACGACCGTCGCGGGCAAGACCGCGCGCGTGATCACCACCGCCTGGATGGTGCAGTGGGAAGGGTACTGGCGGCAGTTCATCGTCGCCCCGGCCGACGCCTCGTTCTGGGACACCCGCCGATCGGACTACGAGCGCCTGCAGCAGTGGTTCGACGAGCACGCCGAGGAACTGACCTCCGCGGCGTGACCCCGGCCCATCACCACAGACGCCCGCCCCTTGCGCAAACTAAAGCACATTTTGCGCCGAATGCCGGTTGTTGTGTGCTATATTTAGGCTGAGCAACGTGGTTGAGGGTGTCTCCCGCAAGACGTGCTTTGAGATCGTGCGAGCCGGCGTCCCGAGGCCGCACCGGAAGGATGGGCATGGCCATGTTCAAACCCAGCCGCAGGCCCGGCTTCACGCTGATCGAGCTGCTCGTGGTGATCTCGATCATCGCGCTGCTGATCGCGCTGCTGCTGCCGGCGCTGGGCAAGGCCCGCGAGTCGGCGGAGAGCAGCGCCTGCCGCAGCAACCTCCGGCAACTCGCCATCGCCCAGTTCGCCTTTGCCAACGACCACAAGTCCGAGTTCTCCGATTCAAAAGTCTGGGTCAGCCGGCCTTACGACCCGACGAAGATCGAGTCGGTGCTGGAAGGCGAGCTGTTCGACTACGTCAACGAAAGCACCGAGATCTACCTCTGCCCGGTCGCCGCCCGGCTTCTGCAGACCGACAAGGGCGAGAAAGTCGTGCGTTCTTATGTTCAGAACCACCACTTGGGCAACTGGCCGTACTTCGGCGGGCAGCAGCTGAACCTGGACAAGGTCCGCAACCCCAGCGACCTGGTCTTCCAAACCGAAGAAAACCCCACGCCCACGCCCAACTTCAGCCACGCGGCGATGAACGACGCCTCGCTGGTCAGCCTGATCTGGGACAACGGCGTGCCGTTGGACAGCTTCGGCTCGTTCCACAACGCCGGCGGCGACCTGAAGTCCGGCATCGCCTTCGCGTCGTTTGTCGACGGCGCGGTCCACGAAGTCGATTACCGCGGCACCCACGACGGGCCGTTCTCGTACACGCACCCGAGGACCGGCGAGACGATGCCGATGAGCCGCACGACCATGTGGTGCCGGGACGACATCCCCAACGACGACTGACGCGTATGAGTGATACCGCCGAACACCGCCATGCTTTCACGCTGATCGAGCTGCTTGTGGTGATCTCGATCATCGCGCTGCTGATCTCGATCCTGCTGCCGGCGCTCGGCTCGACGATCGAGGCGGGCAAGGCCGTGCAGTGCCGAAGCAACCTGCATCAGCTCGGCGTCGCGCAGTTCGCCTACGCCACCGCGAACGATCAGGAGTTCACCGCCGCCCGCCGGTGGGTCGGCACGGCGCGCGGCGGCTACGGCGACCCGACGAACTTCAACAACATCATCGACGGCGAACTATACCCCTACGTCGAGAAGAACCGCGACATCTACCTCTGCCCGAGCGCGAACGACCGGCTCAGCACCGCGCTGTGGGGCAACCGCCCGCTGGTCTACAACTACGTCCAGAACTGGAACATCGGCCCGAAACGTCCCGGCGATTCAGAGTCGGACGAGCACTCTTTAGCGTCGATCCAAGCCCCCAGCGAACTGGTGATCTTTACGGAAGAAAACACGTTTCGTATCCCAAATATCAGCAACTATACGATCAACGACGGCTTCTTGTTAGGGCGAGGACGAACAGGCGGGCCACCCACAGTCGATGCGTTCGCAACGTTCCACAACACACCCAAGAGCCAGCTGGACCAGGGCGACTGCCACGCCGTCTTCGCCGACGGGTCGGTCCAGTCGGTGGACCCGATCGGCGATCACACCGGCCCATTCCAGGCGAACAATCGCGATGGGCAGCGCGAGACCGTCAGTAGAACCGTGATGTGGTGCAGCGACGACATCCCGAACGAAGACTAATGCCTCCCCGCTGCGCTTCGCGTGGCGTGCAATGTTGACTTGCTCTCTGCCTCCAACAAGGTCACTCGACCCATGAAACGTACCCGCGCCTTTACCCTCATCGAGTTGCTGGTGGTGATCTCGATCATCGCGCTGCTCATCGCGATCCTGCTGCCGGCCCTGGGCAAGGCGATGGAGTCGGCCAAGGATAGTCAGTGCCAGAGCAACCTCCGGCAGCTTGGCATCGCTGTGAATGCTTACGTCAGCGATCACAAGGGCGAATACACCTCGGCCCGTCATTGGGTAACGACCAGCCGGGGTTCTGCAAACGATCCAACGAACATCAACACCGTTTGGGACGGTCAGCTCTACGACTACGTCGGTGACTCGGATGAGATCTACCTCTGCCCGATTGCAAAAGAGGTGTTAGATACAAGGCCTTGGAATAACAGGCCTCTAGCCCGCAGCTACGTCCAGAATTGGAACGTCGGCACGACGGATCAGTACTACTCCGAGTTGCTTAATCTCGACAAGATCCGCTCTCCGAGCGAGCTGGTGATCTACAGCGAAGAAAACACGTTCACGATTCCCGGGTTCAGTGGATGGACGATGAATGACGGGTTCCTGCTCGGTCGATTCAGCACCACCGACCACCGGGCGGTCGATTCCTTCGCATCCTTTCATCAGGCGAACGACGGCCTCGACTCGGGCATTTGTTTCGCCGTCTTCGCCGACGGCCACGTCGAATCAGTCGATTATCGCGGCAGCTACACCGGGCCTTTCCGCTGGAAGAACCCGCAGACCGGCGAGAACGAAACCATGAACCGCACAAGCATGTGGTGCCTGGACAAGGTGCCGAACGAGGACTGATCCGCCGCTCAATCCGTCAGATATTTCCACACATCCCCGATGCCGATCGCGTCGACGCTCGCGTGGGCCTGTTCGTCGACCGGGTCGAACTGCTTGATCGGCGGGCGGGTCGTGAGCCTGACCTCGGCGTTCTCGTCGATCGGCTTCAAACTCAACGAGCCGTTGTGCGTCGCGGAGATGAGGTAGCGCCCGTCCTCGCGCCCGCTGAACGACAGCGACAAGCCGTAGGGCACGCGCTGCGGGTCCCAGTCCACCTCCAACAGGTCCTTGTCGATCGTCACGATCTTGTTCGGCGGGACGCCGGTGAGCTTGTTCATCTCGAACACCCGCCGGATGAGCAGGCGTTGGTCGGCGAGGATGTAATCGACGTAGACCTCGTTGGTGCGGACGTCGAAGTCGGTCGGCACGCGGACGATGTCCTCGCCCTTGCGCACGACGACGCAGACCTCGCCGTCCTCGACCCACAGCTCGGTGACCGGCCGGGGGGTGACGGCCTGGTTGTACTGCTCGGCGAGTCGTTGGTAGTCGTCCTGCAATCCGACGAGCCGGTCGCGGTAGACGTCCTGGGCGACGCTGGCCTTGGCCCAGTGGTAGGCGGCGACGGCGGCGAGGGCCGAGCCGATCAGCGCCAGCAGTAAGAAAAGGCGGTTTGCCATCGTCGTCATGGTCGTTCGGGGGTTGCGGGGCGTGGTGTCGCGGCGGTTGCGCGGGGGCGGGCATGATAGGCCGGCGGCCGCGCCTCGCCCGCCACTGCGTTATCATCGGCGTGATCGGCCCGGCGCGTTCAAGACCCGGCCGACCGGGCCCGGATTCGTGAGACAAGGAACGCCATGAACAGGATCGTGCTCGTTTTGGTCGCCTGGCTGCTCGCCGGCCCCCCCGCGCTGGCGGAGGTGGAGCTGGCGTCGGTGTTCGGCGACCACATGGTGCTGCAGCGGGACCAGGCGGTCCGCGTCTGGGGCAAGGCCGAGCCGGGCGAGAAGGTCAGCGTCCAATTAGTGGCCTTGATCGATGGCGTGAAGGACGGGCAGCTGGACGTCGTCGAGGCCGACCGGGCCGGCGACTGGCACGTGATGCTGGCCAAGCGCGGCGCCGGCGGGCCGTGGCGGCTGACCATCAAGGGCGACAAGAGCAAGGCCCCGATCGTCATCAACGACGTCCTATTCGGCGAGGTGTGGGTCGCCTCGGGCCAGTCGAACATGGCCTGGACCGTTGCGCGCTCGGCCAACGCGGCCGACGAGATCGCCAACAGCGCGAACGATCAAATCCGGATGTGGACCGCCCAGCGCACGGTCGAGCCCGCGCCCGCGTTTGACGTGCCCGGCGCGTGGGCCGTCGCCTCGCCCAAGACCGCCGCCGAGTTCTCCGCGGTCGCCTATTACTTCGCGCGGCGGCTTCAGCGCGAACTGGGCGTGCCCGTCGGCGTGCTGCACGCGAGCTGGGGCGGCACGCCCGTCGAGTCCTGGACCAGCCGGCCCAAGCTCGAACAGATCGACTGGGCCAAGCCGATCCTCGAGCGTTTCGACGACGCGGTCAAGCAACACCCCAAACGCCTGGCCGAGTACGAAAAAGCCGTGAAGCAGTGGGAGAAAACGCGCAACGGCCCGGCGAACACCGGCGAGAAACAGGGCTACGCCAAGCCCGGCTTCGACGACGGCAAGTGGCAAACCATGACGCTCCCACAGACCTGGGAGAAGGCCGGCATCAACAAGGACGGCGTCGTGTGGTTCCGCAAGACCATCGACCTGCCCGACGGATGGGACAGCCAGGCGCTCAGGCTCGAGCTGGGCCCGATCGACGACGGCGACACGACCTACGTCAACGGAAGCAAGGTCGGTGGGCTGGACGCCTCGGTCGGCGGGGCCTGGCAACGCGAGCGCGTCTACACCGTGCCCAAGAAGCTGGTCACCAAGGGCAAGCTCACCCTCGCCGTCCGTGTCGTGGACCTCACCGGCGCCGGCGGGATCTGGGGCAAGCCCGAGCAGATGACGCTGTCCCGCGCCGACGGCCAGGGCGAGCCGATCGCGCTCGCCGGCGACTGGAAGTACCTCTTCGCCCACGAGATCAACGCCGGCAACCGCCCCGTGCGACCGCCGGCCCGGCCGTTCGGCCCCGACCACCCCCACGCGCCGGCGGGCCTCTACAACGGCATGATCGCGCCCCTCACGCCCTACACCATCCGCGGCGTCATCTGGTACCAGGGCGAGTCCAACGCCTCACGCGCCCAGCAGTACCGCAAGCTCTTCCCCGGCCTGATCGAGGACTGGCGCGCCCGCTGGGGCCAGGGCGACTTCCCCTTCCTCTTCGTCCAACTCGCCAACTACCGCGCGCCCACCGACGAGGTCGTCGACCACGACTGGGCACACCTCCGAGACGCCCAGCTCAAGACGCTGCGACGCACGCAAAACACCGGCATGGCCGTGACCATCGACATCGGCGAGGCCAACGACATCCACCCCAGGAACAAGCAGGACGTCGGCGACCGGCTGGCGCGCTGGGCGCTCGTCGATACGTACGGTATGCAAGGTGTCGTCAAGAGCGGGCCGTTGTTCCAAAGTGTTGCCCGTGAGCAAATCGAAAGTAAAAACGTGGTCGTCGTGGGTTTTGTCATCTCCGGCAGCGGGTTGAAGGTCAAGGGCGATGAGCCGCTGCGGGGCTTCACGATCGCGGGAGAAGACGGCAAGTTTGTGCACGCCGACGCGAAGATCATCGAGCAGCAAGATGCCAAGCCGAGCACGGTGATGGTTTGGTCTGACCGCGTCAAGGACCCCGTCGCCGTGCGATACGCGTGGGAGAACAACCCGACCGAAGCGAACCTCGTCAACGAAGAAGGCCTGCCCGCCTCGCCGTTCCGCACCGACGACTGGAAGGGCCCGACCGACGGGCGTCGGTACTGACCCGGAGTCGATCGCGCGCAACTGACGCTTGCAGCATCGCCCGGCATGACTGCCGGCTCGGGGTGGCACAGACAAGGCTTTGCTTGTCAGTGCGTGTACGCCGTAGTCGTTTCTTCACTGACAAGTCGAGCCTTGTCACTGCCACCCGACGACGCGGTCGGCGGCTTGCTCGAACGGACTTGACATGACTTACCGTTCTCTACCGATCGTAATGTTGTGCTTCGCGGCGCTGGCTAGCCCGGCCCACGCCGATCAAGCGAAGCCAGTCGAGCCGGCCAAAAAAGCCGAGCCGCGCGCTTCCAGGCCGCTGGACACGCTGCGCCCCGAGCGGCCGCGGGTCCTGGCCCGCCGGGCCGACTTCGAGCGCGTGCGCGCGTTGGTGAAGGCCGACCCGCTGGCCAAGCGGTGGTACGCCGAGCTGAGACAGCGCGGCGAGGCGATGCTCGACGAGCCGGTGACCCGGTACGAGCTGCGCGACGGCCGACGCCTGCTGTACGAGAGCCGGGAGACGCTGGACCGCGTGCTGACCTTGTCGATGCTGGACTGGATCGAGCGCGACGACCGGTACCGGGACCGCATCTGGCAGGACCTGGAGGCCGCGGCGGCGTTCGAGGATTGGAACCCCGACCACTTCCTGGACGTGGCGGAGATGGCGTTCGCTTTCGCGATCGCGTACGACTGGATGTACCACGCGTGGACGCGCGAGCAGCGCGATACGATCGTCAACGCGATCGAAACGCTGGCGATCCGCCCGGCGCTCGAGGCGTACAGCGAGAACGCGTGGTGGACGCGCACGCGGATCAACTGGAACCAGGTGTGCAACGGCGGGCTGATCACCGCGGCGCTCGCGTTGGCCGACCACAAGCCGGGCGTGGCGAACTGGATGCTCGAGCGCAGCCTCGGCGCGCTGCCGCGGAGCATGGGCCGGTACGCGCCCGACGGCGGGTACGACGAGGGCCCGGGCTACTGGAGTTACGGCACGCTGTACAACGTCGTCGCCATCGCCGCGCTGCAGTCCGCCACCGCGCGCGACTTCGGCCTGTCCGACGCCGAGGGCTTCAACGCCACCGGCGACTTCCCGCTGCAGATGACCGGGCCGACGGAGATGAGTTTTAACTTCGGCGACGGCGGCACCCGGCCGACGCGCTCGCCGGCGATGTTCTACCTCGCCCGCCGCTTCGAGCAGCCCGCCTGGGCCCGCTACGCCGCCGAGCACAACCGCGGCTCGGCCCTCGACCTCTTGTGGTACGACCCGGATCTGGCCAAGTCCGAAGCGAAGCCCCGGCCGCTGGGCGTCGCGTTCCGGTCCGCCGGCGTCGCGGTCATGCGCAGCGCGTGGGACGACCCGGACGCCTGGTTCGTCGGCGTCAAGGGCGGCTGGGCCGACCACGGCCACGCCCAGCATGACCTCGGCTCGTTCATCCTCGAACGCCACGGCGTCCGCTGGCTCATCGACCTGGGCGCCGACGACTACAACCTGCCCGGCTACTTCGCCTCTCAACACAACGGCGCCCGCTGGCGCTATTACCGCAACCGCGCCGAGGGCCACAACACGCTCGTCATCAACCCGTCCAAAGACCAGCTGATGCAGCAGGCCCACGACGCGCGCGTGCCCGTGACGTATGACGACTTCACGATCCACGCCGATTTGTCTCACGCGTACCGAGCCGACGCCCAGCGGGCGATCACGCTGGACCGCGACAACGACCGGGTCCGCGTGGTTGACACGCTGTCGTTCGACGCCCCCGCCGAGGTGTGGTGGTTCGCGCACACCCGCGCCCGGGTCGCCCTCGCCGAGGACGGCCGGTCGGCGACGCTGACGCGGGGCGGCGAAGCGCTGCGCGTCCGCCTGGTCGCGCCCGCGGATGCGCGCTTCACGCTGATGGACGCCAGGCCGCTGCCGACCTCGCCCGACCCCGAGGGCCAGAACCCCAACGACGGGTCGGAGAAGATCAACCCCGTCACGGGCGCCAAGCACGTCAAGCGCGGCGAACTGCCCCGGTTCGGCGACCCCGACCCCGAACAGGCGGTCCGCAAGCTCGCGATCCGTTTGACCGACGTGAAAGACACGCGGGTCGAGGTCGTCTTCGAGTCGGCGGGGCGGTAACATCTACCCGCCGATCCGTTTTACCATGCGTCGATGGTCAAGGGCACATGGAAGCGCGACGGGCCGGCGGTCTTCGGCTATCAGCCCGGCTGGCTGTGGTGGGCAGCCGCGCTGATGGTCGTCGCCCTCGGCGGGGCGTTCCTGGCCCGGCAGGTCAACCGACAACTCGTCAACCAGCGCTACATCGACCAGCGCATCGTCCACCACGCCGAGCAGCAGGGGCTCGACGTCGATCTAGTCCGCGCGGTCGTCGAGGCGGAGAGCGGCGGCGACTGGCGGGCGGAGTCCGACGCCGGCGCCAGGGGCCTGATGCAGGTCACGCCTATCGCGCTCAAAGACGTGCAGCTGCGCGACGGCGTCGGGCCGGGCGACCTCTTCGACCCCGACTACAACCTGCGCGTGGGCACGCTTTATTTAAGCCACCTGCTCGACCGGTTCGAGGGCGACGTCGCGCTCGCGCTCGCGGCGTACCACATGGGCCCGACCCGCGTGTCGCGTGGGTTGAGCAAGTACCCCGGCTTGTCGTCACGCGAGATGATCGACAAGCACGCCGGGCCGCAGACGCGGGCGTATGTCGAGAAGGTGTTGTCGATGATCGAGGCGGAATAAACACCTCTTGTTTCGCGGGCGACGCGGAGCGTCTCGCGCGCGTCATCGATCACGCTTCGCGCGGGACGCTGCGCGTCGCCCGCTAAACGGGTGTTTCACCCACGCTTCACGAACACGCGGAAGATCAGCGTGATGCTCAGCGCGGCGACGGCGAACACAACGGCGTACGCGAGGCCGACGCCGACCTCGTTTTCCAACGGCAGGCCGACGATCGCTAACAACGCCAGCGCGAATCCCACCAGCGCGCAGAAGAAGACCGCGACGCCGCGCTTCGAGTGGCTCGGCGGGGCGGGGGTGTCCGTCTCGTTCATGCTTGCAACTCCTGGTGGTGGTCGATGCGTTCGGTCAGCCCGGCGAGGAGGTCGGCGTAGATCGGCCCGGGCTCGCGCGTCGCGTCGATCAGCAGCACGCGGTGCGGGTCGCGCTCGGCCTGATCGCGGTAGCCCTGTCGGACCTTGCGGTGAAACGCGTCGCCCTTGGCCTCCATGCGGTCCTGGTCGGTGTCGAACTCCTTGCCACGCAACAGCGGGTTCATGCGCGCCCGCGCGGTCCGCTCGTCCACGTCGAACACGACCACGAGGTCGGGCCAGTAGTCGTGCAGCGCGACCTTGCCGACCGCGAGGATATCGTCGATGGCCAGCCCGCCGGCCGTACCCTGGTACGCGAGGGTCGAGGAGATGAAGCGGTCGGCGACGACCAGCTCGCCGCGCTGAAGCGCCGGCGCGATCCGCTGGGCGATCAGCTGGGCCCGGCTGGCCATGAACAGCAGCATCTCGCAGCGCAGGTCGATCGGGTGCGAACGCTCGTGCCTGGCGTCCAGCAGCACCTTGCGGATCTCCTCGCCGATGTGCGTCCCGCCCGGCTCGCGGACCTCGCAGACGGTCAGCCCGGCGGCGTGCGCGGCCTCGAGGAAGAGGCCCAGCTGCGTCGATTTGCCGCTGCCGTCCGGCCCGTCGAAGACGAGGAACCGTCCGCGCAGGCGTTTGGCGAGCTCGGCGTCCAGCGGCGCGGTGGGCATGGGCAAGAGGATAGCGTATGCGCCCGGCACTGCTCACGCCGCCGAGCCCGGCCTATCGTGCGGTGCAAAAGCGAAGCAAAGCGTGCAAGCCGGGGGCCGGGTTTGTCGGGGTTTGGGTTATCATGTTTCAGTCTGTTTCTGTTCATCTCCCTTCGAGCCACGCCCATGCACCGCACACCGCGCCCCGTCTTCGCGTTCACGCTCATCGAGTTGTTGGTGGTGATCTCGATCATCGCGCTGTTGATCGCGATCCTGCTGCCGGCGTTGGGGTCGGCGCGCGAGTCGGCGCGCTTCGCGGTGTGCAAGGCCGAGTTCCAGCAGCTGGGCCAGGGGCTCGTGTCGTACGGCGTCGAGCACGACTACCGGATGCCCGCGGCCTACATCCGCCAGTGGGAGGGCGACGGGCCGGACGAAAAGGTCTGGATGGGCCGGGAGGCGTGGATGCGCAAGACCGGCAACACGTTCACCCCCGCCGTGCAGCACGAGGGCGCGCTGGTGCAATACGTCGGCGGGGAGAACGCGGCCCGCGACCTGTACCGCTGCCCCTCGCTCGAGCCGGGCGAGTGGGGCTCGGGCTCGGGCAGCAACGGCTGGTTCGACCGCACGATGCTGCTGGTCTTCTCCGGCGCGAGCCGCGACGCGATCCCCGCCCAGTCCGAGATGCCCGCGCCCGGCGGCGGGTACGAGCGCGTGCTCACGCCCCTGCTCGTCGAAGAAACCGACGCGTTCATCAACGGCCCGTATATCGACCCGGGCCACGCCAACATCGACTACATCGGCACCTGGCACGCCAACCAGGCGAGCAACTACGCCTCGCTCGACGGCAGCGTGCAGGAACTGACCTTCACCGGCAAGCCCCCGGTCATCCGCACCTGGCGGGCCAAGACGCCCCGGGGCAAGATGCTCTGGCTGACCTCGATCGGTGCGGGCTTTGGCGCGTGGGACCACCAGTAATCGCGACGCAGGGCCACGAGCGCGTCGAGGACCGTTGGACGAAAGGGTCGTTGACGAAAGGCGGTTGACGAAAGGGGTCGGGAGTCGTTTATTACGTGATCGGCCTTGGAACAAGTTGTCAATAAATGACTCCCGACCCCTTTTTCCTGCCTTTTCCCTGCTCGACCCCTTTTCCCTTCCTTTTCCCTTGGGGTGCGTCTGCGTGAAAAGGCGCGAGAAGGGGTTGACCTGCCCTGAGAATTTGGACAAAATAAGGTGATCTTATCGGGGGTTGACGGGTCGGCAGTCCAGCCCACCCAGCCGCAACTTTCTCCCGCGGGCATTCGGCCAAAGCGGGGCGGCGTCGGAGTCAACTATGTCTCTTAAGCAAGACCGTCTGACTTTTTTTGGTGTGTTGGTCGCCGTGGTGATCGCGGTGCTTGGTTATTTGCAGCTGGGCTCGATGTACCCGGTTCAGGGCCGGGCGCAGGAGCCCGGCGTGGCGCGTGGTGCTGAGGCAGAGAAGGGCGAGGCAGAGCGACGCGAGGAACAAGAGCGCGAGGCGGAGAAGAAGCAGGAGCCAACCGACTGGACACCGGCAGCGCGTCAGGAGGAAAACGCGCCCTGAGAGTCGGTTCGGCGGTCGGTTGTGCGCCCCATGCCGGGCCGGTCCGCCGGTCAGAGGAGGAGGACGGCATGGGCGCTAAGGCAGGCGCGGGCGCTTGGCGTGGCCTCGGAGGACAGCCGCAGCCAGGTGCCCGCCGAACCCCGCGGCCAGGACGGCTTGAGACCCGGTGCGGCTGCACGCACGTGCGTCGGCATCGGTCTCAAGCCGCCTGCCGCCGGGGCGCTGAATCGGCTGGGTCAACCAGGGCATCGGCGGTCGGCGGCCCGCGCTGAGCGTCAACGCCGAGACCACCAGCGACGCCAGGCCCGACGCGCCCAGCCCGTGGCCGATCGCGCCCTTGACCGCGTAAACGTCCGCGACGTCCGCCGGCGCATCGCACAACCCATCGGGGCTCGCCGGCGGCAGCAGCACGTCCAGCTCGGCCGGGTCGTGCTCGCGCGTGCCCGGCGAATGCGGGTGCACCAGGTCAAACGACCGGCCCGCCGACACCCGCCGCCAGAGCCCCGCTAAACCGTGCATCGGCGTGGGCGAACGGACCAGGTCGAAGGGCTCGCACGCCGTCGCGGTGTCGACCAGTTCGATCGCGCCCGCGGGCATCGGCAGGCCCTGCGCGACGCGTCGGAGCAGCACCGCCGCGCCGACCTCGCCGAGCATGAAGCCGTTGCGCCGCTCGTCCAGCGGCATCGCGTGGTAGCCGTCGCGCGTCGTGTCGCCGAGCACGCCCAGCCGGCGGTAGCTGTGGACGAAGGCGGGGGTGATCGCCGCGTCCGCCGAGGCGACCAGCGCGTACGACGCACGGTGCGCGTCCGCGTCGTCGTAACGGCGTAGCAGCGCCCGCCGAGCCGCGTCGAGCGCGACCAGGCCGGACGAGCACGCCGCGACGTGGTGCGACACCGCGCGCGTGTGAAGCCGTCGACATAGTTGGTCGGCGAGGTACGCGTGCGGCCCCAAGGCGACGCAGCGCGCGGCGTCGTTATCGATCGGCCGGGCCTCGCCGAGCGTGCGCGACAGCCGGGCGACCGCGCCCTTGCTCGTGCCCAGCCACAGCCCCAGGCCGCCGGGCGCGACGCCCGCCATCGTCGCCGCCTCGCGCGACGCGCGCTCGGCCAGCAACACCGCCGGATCGACCCCGCCGTGCTGCACCGACGCGACGCAGCCCAGCGCCCGCGCGAGATCGACCGGCTCGATGTCCGCGGGCAACGCCCCGGCCCGGTCCGCCAGCGTCCGGCCTTCGAGCAGCGCGCGGAACGTCGGCCAGGCGCCTTCGCCCAGCGCCGTCACCAGGCCAAAGCCCGCGATGACGATGCGCGCGGGCGGCGTGTGAACATCTGCGTGTTGATCCGTGTTGTTGCTGCTTGGCTTAGTCACAGGGCGGGCGATCATACCCCGCGGGCGAGACCGATCAATCCCCGGACGCGCGTCCCGCCGCCGCTGGTGTTTCGCGCTCCGCAACCATCAGGGATAAACTGATAGCGAAGCGTCCGCGTCCACGCAGGTTCCTCGCCGACCATGTCCGTCCAACCCCGCCTGATCCAGACCGACGGCCACGCGGTGCTCAGCGGCACGCAGATGCTGGTCAAGGCCGGGCTGGAATCGGGCATCGACACGCTTGTCGGGGCGATGCTCGACGGGCCGACGGCGTACGCCGACCTGCTTCACGACCACGCCGCGCTGTTTCAAGACAAGGGCGTCAAGACGCTCGCCCAGCCCGACGCGCGGCAGGCCGTCGCGGCGCTGCGCAGCGCCTGGCTCGGCGGGCGGCGGGCGCTGGGGCTGTTCGACGCGGCCGGCGTGATCGACGCGGCCGGCGTGCTGCTCGACGGCGCCAACCCCACCGACGCCGAGCCCGGCGCGGTGGTCATGGCCTTCGGCCCAAGCGACCGGCCACACGGCATGGCTGCGCTCGCGCTGTTGCGCCGTGCCGGCTGGGTCGTCGTCGAACCCGCGCTGCAGGACGAAGTCAAACGCTTTACCCACGCCGCGCTGCGGCTCAGCGGCGCGTCGGGCCGGCCGGTCGCGCTCGCGCTCACTACCGACCAGTACCACGGCGCCGCGAGCGTGCCGTGTGCGCCCAACCAGTACCCCGCGTCGATCGGCGAAACGACCGCGACCGAACGCGCCAGCGAAAACGTCGCTCCGCTCGCCGCCGTGCTCGCCGAGGCCAACGCGACGCAGATCAACGCGGTAGTCAATCCGCCGGGCAAGGACGAGGCCCTGCCGCTCGCGCTCGTCGCCGTCGGCCGGGCCTTCGGTTGGGCGCGCCAGGCGATGGCCGAACTCGGCCTGGTCGGTCGCATCCCGATCCTCCGCCTCGGCATGATTTCACCGATGGATGAGAGCAAGGTCCAGCGCCACGCCGGCGATTGCCAGCGCCTGCTTGTGCTCGACCCCACGGGGATCGGCATCGGCGAGGCGGTCGGCGCGGTCGTCGCGCCCCAAGCGCCCGCGACGCCGGGCCGCGAGCCATCGCACGATCAGGACGCGCCCGAGAAGCCCAGGCCCCTTACCCTGACGCTGGGGCCTCAGGCCGGGCCGGCGGGCGTCGTCCGGGCGCTTCGGCCCTGGCTCGAGTCGCACCCCACGCTGCCGCGCGAGCTGGTGCAGGCCGGGCTCGAACGCGTCGCCGGTTCAGGCGCGCGCCCCGACAAACGCGAGCAAGACGACCCCGATTCGACGGATCATGCCGACGACGACGCGGCATTGGTGCCCGGGCCGACCCGTGGAACCAACCCCCCGCCGGGCAGCTCGCTGGTGGACCTGTCGGTGGTGCTCGGCCGGCTGCGACGCGACCTGGCCGACGCCCAGCACATGCTCGAGCAGCACCGCGCCGGGCCGATCAAGCTGTCGGTGTTCGGCGAACTGGACGACGCGGCGCGGCTGTTGCTGACGCGTTGGCTGCCGCTGGACGGCGGCCTGGAGTGCGACGGCCGGCTGGCGGGCGCGGCCGCGGCGGGCGCGGCCGGGCCGGACACGCGGCGCTCGGCCGTGCTGATGACCAGCCGGCGTTTCTTCTCGCTGGGCACGTCCGCGATCGCCGACGCCGTGCGCGCCGGGCGCAACGCGGTGTTCATCATCCACACCGAGGACCCCGCCGAGGCGCTGGGCCCCAGACGCCGCTGGCAACGGCGACCGAAGGTCAACGCCCTGGACATGCAGGCGATCGTCGAGGGCATCAACCTGGGCCGGCGCAACCCCACGCCCAGCGTCACGACCATCGACCCGTCCGACCGCCCGCGCCTGCGTCGTTTGCTCGAGCGCCTGCTGATGAGCGACGGCGTGCACGTGGTCATCGCCCGCCGGCGCCGCGGCCCGCGCTACTACCGCAAGGCCAGCGAGGTGCACCAGAAACAATCCGCCCGCCGCGGCTACCTCGCCAGGCAGGGCTGCCTGGTCCACTGCCCCGAGGCCGGGCCGCTTACCCCGCGCCGCCGCATCGAGCTCGGCGTGCTGGGCGTCGAACCGACCGAGCCGGGCGACGACCCCTGGACCGTGAGCGTCTCGTGGTCCTGGCACGACGAGACGGTCATGCACGCGATCGCCGACCCGGCCGTCGGCCTGGCGATCCTCGAACGCAGCCAGCCCGAGCGCTCGCGCGTCGTCGCCGAGGACTTCGACGACCTGCCCGCGCCCGCGCGCCCGATCCACGCCCACGCCGACGCCTGGCGCGCGACGCTGGCGGGGATCACCGGCAGCGCGTACGACCTCACGCTCGACCTGCTGCTCGAGGCCGGCGGCGCGATGGGCTACCTCGTGCGCTGCACGCGCGCCGCCGAAACCACCGACGAGCCGACCGCACGTCGGGCCGACCTCTTGTTTACCCGGCGCGAGGTCGCCGACGCCCCGCACGTCCCCGCCGCGCCCGGGCGGTCGTCCGCGCCGATGCTCACCGCCACGCCCATGCCCGGCCGCACCGACCTGCTGCTCGCGACCGAGCTGGCCCAGGGCGTCCGGGCCTTCGCCGCCGAGCCGCCACGCGAACCGATCCGCGCCGGCGATCACGCGCTCATCGACACGCTGCTGATCCCCGACGTCAACACGCTGTCCACCGGCGTCATGGCCGACCGGGACGCGCTAATCCGCGCCATGGGGGCGGGTGCCACGGCCGACCCCGTCGGCCGGTCGGCGGGGCGCGCGGGCGGCCCACCCGGCGCCGACCACGCGCGGCCGGGCGCGGAACCGGATCGGCCCGGCCCCCCCCAACCGGTGCACGCCAGCGGGGCTGACGCCGACGCCGTCGCATTACCCATCGCCCAACTCGCCGAGTGGTTCTGGGGCCACCAGCGCTACGCGGCGTGGGTCTACCTCGGCTACTTGGTGCAGCGCGGGCTCGTCCCGTTGACGACGACGGCGATCGATGCGGCGGGGGTGCGCGTGCTGGGGGTGACCGACCCGCGCTCGGCCGAGGCGGTCAAGGTCGGGCGCAAGCTCGCGATCGACCCCGGCTACGCCGAGCGAACGCTTTGGCAGGAAAACCCGACGCCCGAAGCGCTGCTCAGGACGTTGGCCGACGACCTCGCCGAGCAGGCCGGCTCGCAACGCGGCGCGTCGCTCGCAGGCGCGTTCCAGGCGCACGTCCAGCCGCTGATCGACGAGGCAGGCGAACTGGACGAGAGCGCCCGCCGACAGATCGTCACCGCGGCCCAGCGCTGCGCGATGTGGGGCGGGGCCAAGCACGGCCCGGCGTACTGCGAGCGATTCACCAACGCGCTGCGCCACGTGCTGTCTATCGACGACGCCGGGCACGACCACGCCCTGACCCGCGCCGCGATCGACGGGCTGTCGCGCGCCATGCTGATCCCCGACGAGGTCTACCTCGCCGCGCTGCTCACCGCGCCCGCGCGCTACCGACGCGACCGCCGCCGGCTGAATATCTCGCTCGAGCGCGGCGACAAGATCAGCTACGTCCACCTCCTGCGCCCCGAGTTCGACCTGTTCAAGCGCCGCGTCGGCTTCACCGTCGCGCTCGGGGACCGGGCGCTCAAGACGATCGCCGGGCTTCACGTGCTCCGCCGCATCCGCCCCGGCTGGTACCGCGCCCAGCGCGCCTTCCGCGACCAGTACGTCAACGCCCTGACCGACCTGCCGCTGCCCAAGTCCGAAGCCGCCTACCGACACGCCCGCGAGGTGATCGGCAGCACCGCCGTCATCCTCGGCCGGGGCGAAGTACGGCGCGCGTCGGTCGCCAAGGCCCGCCGGCAGTTGGAGAAGTTGTTGATTAGTTCGGCTTAAAGTTGAAAGGCTCTATCAAAGATTATGGCTTGGTCCAGTCAATCACAATCGCGGTGTCCCCCTTCGCGTGATCCTCCAAGCCCTGGTCATCGATCAGATTCGTCCCGACGCTATACGCCACAAAGCCGTTGTCGGTCCGTCCGTACCGCAGCGGTTGGTCGTTGAATGGGTCGAGCGGTATCGCGTGAAGATAGTTCGGGACCAAGTCGCCCAGGGAGTCTGGCAACTTGCCATGATCCAATCGGAATCGCTCGACCGCGACCGCGACTCGGGTGTTGCGGTAGTTAGCGGTCAGCCTTAGTTCGGTCCGGTATGCCGCCGACAATGCGGGCATCATGATGCCGATGTAGTATTTGGTTAGGGCGTGTGTATGTGCCTTGTGTCCAAGGCCGTTATTCAACACTTTTTCGGTGCCACGCTCCAAAAATAACACATGCTCGGACGTTTCTTGTTGGGCAGTCAAGCTCTCTTCAAACGCGTCACAGCGTTTTGAAAATACGGTATAAGCGTCACTCCTCATTAAGGCGATGAGGTCGTTGAAACGTGTGTTTATGATTTGAAGCGCGGTATTGATATCAAAACGCTCATCAAGGAACAGAAGATCGAACGGTCGTTGTTGTACGTCGCCGCTAGTCAGTTCTGTAAAAGACGCTCTGCCCGCGGCGATCTGCATCATGCCATCAAGCGACTGACATCTTTCGTACACATCGATATGCCAAACGATTGATTTGCGTCCATCCGTCGGTGTGAAGCGTGCGGCGATCTTTGCGAGCACGACTCGATCAAGCAGCCTGTGGCTGAGAGCTTGACGCACGGCAAAGATCGCTTCGGCCTCGATGGAGATCGCGATGAGGCCGTCGATCAGCGTCGGGGCTTGCGACTGCAACGCCGCGAGTCGCAGGATGCAATTCACTGCATCCGCCGCATCTTCCTGATTGCCATGTTTCGTTTCATATATAAGCCGCGCCCGGAAGCACTTGGCGATGTCCCGCAATGCTTTGTGATGCAAACCGTAGCTAGCAATCAGCAGTTGGTTGTCGCCGACTTCGTCGTGCAATAGCGGGCACCAGTACTTCGGTTTGTTCAGTGCCGAGCCGATCGCATCCAAGCCCTGTTCGTTCATGCCGACCCAAGCTTGCAGGTGATGGGCGTCAGGGTGATCAAACGGATCTTCTAATAGTGCTTCGAGAAGCGCCTTCGCTTCTTCGTCATCATCAGCGTACCTGTCGATTTTGAGCTCGTAATACGACTCCCAGGACAGGAATGATACCTGGCCGGTTGACGCCGACGTGTCGATCTCGAGTGCAACGAGGAGCCGGTCGTACTCGTCCTGCCACCAGCGATCCGGGTTGATGACTTGAATGATGTCGCGGAACGCGTTGTTGTCCTTGGTGACGCCTTGACTAAGCGATTGGTTCAAGGCCGCGATGTAGTCGATCGTCCCGTCTTCGCGGACAGGTTCTGTGAATCGTGTGGCGTTTTCTGATAGATCGATTTGCAGCGTGCGTGTTTTGTAGTGGCTGCGATCGGGCAACGCACTCTGGGAGGGACCGTTGTCGCGCAACTCTGCGATCGCCACCCCGATGGCAATGATGACGATCGTGGCCACCAAAGCAATCAAACCCATGAACGCACATCGCTTCAAGCGTTTCTTGGTGCTCATCCGGGCGATTGTAAGCCATGGCTGGGCGATCAGAGTCTGGCAAGCGATCGCGGGGCGGTATGGGTGCGTCATCTGCCCCCGCGTGGTACCCTAATCCACCCGGTTATGCCGGGATTCGGACTTCTTGAACGCACCCCCGAGGCGCTGTATGGCCAGGCCGCACGACCTCATGCGACACCCCACCGCGATGGATGACAAGCCCGCCCCGCACGCGTCGCTCGACCCCGATGCGCTGGTCGATGCGCTGTACCGCCCGATGCGTACGGCGCAGGTCGTGGACCGCATCGAGCAGGAACTCGCCGCCTCGGGCGAGGCGTTTTTCCAGATCTGCGGGTCCGGCCACGAGGCCGCCGCGGCGTTCAACCTGTTCCTGCGCCCGCAGGACTGGCTGCACCCGCACTACCGCAGCAAGGCGTTGATGGTCGCGCGCGGGATCGGGCCCAAGGCCTGGTTCGATTCGATCCTGACCAACGCCGACAGCTACGCCGCCGGCCGGCAGATGTGCACGTTCATGGCAAGCCGGGAACTGAACCTGCCCAGCACGGTGATCCCCGTGGGCAACAACGCGCTGCAGGCCGTGGGCATCGCGATGCAGGTCAAGGACGACCCCGACCGGCCGATCGTGCTCTGCGGGTTGGGCGACGGGACGACGCAGCAGGGCGAGGTCATGGAAGCGCTGGCCGAGGCGGCGCGCTCGGACCTGCCCGTCTTGTTCCTGATCGAGGACAACGGCTACGCGATCTCGACCCCGACCGCCGGGCAGACGTTCTACAACTTCCCCGGCGCGGGCGCCCGGCCGTTCTGGGGCCTGGACATCCACCGCTTCGACGGCCGACACATCCTGCCCGAGCTCGGACGCATCGGCGAACTGATCGACGAGGTCCGGCAATCGCGCGGGCCGCGCGTCGCGGTGATGCGGGTCGATCGGCTGTGCAACCACTCCAACGCCGACGACCAGCGCGTGTACCGCCCGGCCGCGACGATCGAACAACTGGCCGAGGCGAGCAACGCGGTGTCGAACCTGCGCAGGGCGCTCATCGAGGCGGGCGTCGATCCGGCGAGGCTGGACGAGACCGACGAGGCGATCGAGCGCGACTGCCGGGCCGCGGCGGAGGCGTCGCGCCGCGTCGGCGACCCCGAGCCGTGCGCGACGGCGGGCGCGCCCCTGCCCGCGGAGGTCGCGCCGGGCGCCGACGAATACCTCGGCGATCCGTCGAGCGATGAAACGATCACGATGATCGACGCGATGCGCCGCGTGCTGCACAACAAGCTCGCCGAGGACCGCCGCGTCACGCTGCTGGGCCAGGACATCGAGGACCCCAAGGGCGACGTCTTCGGCGTGACCAAGGGCCTGTCCACCGACTTCCCCGGCCGGGTCGTCAACGCGCCGCTCGCGGAAAGCACCATCATCGGCACGTCGATCGGCCGCGCCCTCGCCGGCGGCCGGCCGGTCGGTTTCATCCAGTTCGCCGACTTCCTGCCCAGCGGCATCGGCCAACTGATGAACGAGCTCGGCTCGATCCACTGGCGGACCAACGGCCAGTTCGACGCGCCCGTCATCCTCATGATCACCTGCGGCGCCTACCGCCCCGGCCTTGGCCCGTTCCACGCGCAGACGCTCGAGTCCACGATCGCGCACATCCCCGGCGTCGACGTGATGATGCCGTCGAGCGCCTCCGATGCCGCCGCGATGCTCAACGCCGCGTTCAAATCCAACCGCCCGACGGTGTTCCTGTACCCGAAGGTCTGCCTCAACGACCGCGCGCCGTGGAAGCAGACCTCGCCGGATGTCGACAAACACCTCACGCCCGTCGGCACCGCGCGGACGCTGCACGAAGGCGACGACCTCACGCTCGTCACCTGGGGCAGCACCGTCACGATCGGCATGGGCGTCGCTGAAATGCTCGCGACCAAAGACGTCGGCGTCGAACTGATCGACCTGCGCTGCGTCACGCCGTGGGACAAGGACAAGATCACCGCGTCGGTCAAGAAGACCGGCAAGCTGCTGGTCGTGCACGAAGACAACCTCACCGGCGGGTTCGGCGGGGAGATCATCGCGTCGGTCGTCGAGGCGCTCGGCACGGGCGTCCTCGCCAAACGCGTCACCCGCGCCGACACCTGGGTGCCCTGCAACTACACGAACCAGCTCGACGTGCTGCCCAGCTACCGCAGGACGCTGACGACGGCGTGCGAGATGCTCGGCCTGACGATCGACTGGCCGACGCGCGTCCACGCCGAGGACGACGACTCGGTCCAGGTCGTCGAGGCGCAGGGCTCGTCGCCCGCCGACCAGGAAGTCATGGTCAGCGTTTGGAACGTGAAGGTCGGCGACGAGGTCAAGACCGGCCAGGTCATCGCGGACATGGAGGCGGACAAGGCGACGTTTGAGTTCGGCTCGCCGTGCGACGGCGTGGTCGCGGAGATCATGATCGAGCCGGACGTGAAGGTGCCCGTCGGCACGCCGGTGATCAAGATCAAGACCGCGGCCGCCGAGGGCGAGGCGAAGGTCGTCAAGCGGCAGACACGCGAGGACCTGGGCCACCCGGTCATCACCGGGCCCGCCGGCAGCGCGACGCCCAAGCCCGGCTTCGACTCGACCTCGGCGACGGGCCAGAAGGTGCGTGTTTACTTGTCGCCGATCCACATCGCCGAGGGGCGCGACCGCCTGAGCAACACCGTGCTCGAGCAGCGTTTCCCCGCGTACACCGCCGACGACATCGTCAAGCGCACCGGCATCGAGTCGCGCCCGATCCTGGCGCGCGACCAATCGGCCTTGTCGATCGGCGTCGAGGCCGCCCGCGCCGCGCTACAGGCCGAGGGCCTGACGCTCGACGACCTGACGGGCATCGTCTGCCACACGACCACGCCGCCGCTGAACACGCCGTCGATGGCGTGCATGATCCTGCGCGAGCTCGACCCCGACGCCGAGCACGAGCTGATGGTCTACGACGTCAACGCCGCGTGCTCGGGCTGGCTGTACGCCCTCGACACCGCGTACCACTCGATCCTCGCCCAGCCGCACAAGGCCGTGCTCGTCGTCACCACCGAGGCGCTCTCACGCGTCGTCGACCCCGAAGACTTCGGCACCGTCATCCTCTTCGGCGACGCCGCGACCGCGACCATCGTCCGCGGCTGCACCGACCAACGCCCGAAGATGACCAGCGGCCCGGCGATGGTGCTCGAGCGCCCCGTCCTCTCCGGCAAGGCCGACAAGGGCGACATCCTCACCGTCGCCTTCCAGGGCCAGGGCCACATCCACATGGACGGCAAGAGCGTCTACACCGAGGCCGTCCGCGCGATGACCAAGATGGTCAAGCAGGCCTTCGACGAATCGTCGATCCCGCTCGACGAGATCGACTGGCTCGTCCCGCACCAGGCCAACCGCCGCATCTTCGAGTCGGTGCAGAAACGCCTGAAGGTGCCGGAAGAAAAAGTCATCGACCTCATCGCCCAGCACGGCAACACCTCCTCGTCCTCGATCCCGCTGTCGATCGCCAAGTCCTTCGACAAGTTCAAGCCCGGCGACACGATCGGCCTGTGCGCTTTCGGCGGCGGCTTCACGTTCGGCGCCGCGGTGATGGGTGTCGAGTGATGGATTCCCTCGGTCGTCGTTGAAATAGCCGGAGACCTACGGGCTCCGGACGCGATTGAAGCGCACTTGTTGTTCTGATCCTTTGTGTTCTCTTGTCCGGCGTCCGTAGGCCGCCGGCTATTGCTGATGGGTGCGATGAAGCTTTCATTTATCGGGATGTCCGGCGTCGGCAAGTCGTACTGGGCGAAACAACTCGCGCGCGCGGGCTGGTTACACCTGGATTGCGACGCGATGATCGCCGAGCGGCTGGGCGAGATCATCGAGGTGCGCGAAGGCGAAGACCCGGTGCATGCCGTCGGCCGGTGGATGGAGATGCCGTGGTCCGAGGGGTACGCCGAGCGCGAGCATCGCTACCTCGACCTCGAACGCCAGGTCACGTCAGACGCGATCGATCAGCTCATGCACGAGCGCGACGGCCAACCCGCCGTGATCGATACGACCGGCAGCGTGATCTACACCGGCGACGCGCTGCTGGAGCAACTCAAAACCCTGACGCGCGTCGTCTACTTCGACACACCCGACGAAGTCCGCCAGCAGATGATCGAGCTCTACCTGCGCGAGCCCAAGCCCGTGCTCTGGCAGGGGATGTACCAGCCCGAGCCCGGCGAATCGCGGGACGATGCGCTCGCGCGCTGCTACGCCGAACTGCTCGCCGACCGCGACCGTCGGTACCGTGCACTGGCGGACATCGTGCTCGATTACCACGCGCTGCGTGAGCCGGCGTTCGGGGTTGCGGAGTTCTTGAAACGGATCGGTTCCTGACGCTTAGCGGGTGACGCGCAACGTCCCGTGCGAACCATCCATCACCGGTCGCACGGGACGCTGCGCGTCGCCCGCTAAACTGTCCCCATGCCCGCCGCCGACCCCGAACCCGTTGAGCGTTTCAAGTACACCCGCGCGCACCGGCTGTCGGGCGACAAGCAGTTCAAGGCCGTGTTCGACAACAAGCTGCGCAAGAACGCCGGGCCGCTCGCCGTGCTCGCGCTGCCCAACGACATGGATCACCACCGCTTCGGCATGACCGTGCCGCGTCGCGTGGGCAACGCGGTGACGCGCCACCGCATCAAGCGACGCCTGCGCGAGGCGTTCCGGCTGAACCAGCGCGCCTGGCCGGGGCGGTACGACCTGGTCGTGATTGTTTACCCCCACGCGGTGTTGGCGATGCGGGATTACGCCGACCTGTTGACCAGGGCGGTCGATCAGCTCCACGCCGTCGCCCAGAAGCGGCGGAACAAACAGGACAGGCAAGAACCTTCATGACCTCCTGGCTGCGCAAACTCGAGCACGAACTGCGGGTGACGCTCACGCGCCCGGGCGCCCAGCTCACGCGCGGCCAGCGCTTCGTCCGCTACTGCATCGACCTGGGCAAGCACGCCCGGCACGAGCTGCGTGACGACAGCGCGACCACGATGGCCGGCGCGCTGACCTACCGCACGATCTTCGGCCTGGTCCCCGTGCTCGTCATGGCCCTGATCGTCTTCCGCGCCTTCGGCGGGTTCGCCGGCTCGCAACAAGGCCTCACCGAACTGGTCTACGATTACTTCGAGCTCCAGGACAAAACCGCTCAAACACTCGACAGCGGCGAGCCGGTCGGCGTGCTCGATTCGCAGCTCGTCTACACCCAGGAGCAGGCCAAACGCCTGCAGGCGCGCTCGTGGATCGACCGAGTCAGCTTCCTGCGCGCGATGTCCTTCGACCTGCTCGCCTTCGACCCCGAGATCGAAGAAGCGCTCGCACGGGAACGCGCGAACAAGGAGATGCGCCAGCGTATCGACGAGTTGGTCGGCGACCTCGCCGAGGGCGCGACCTCGATCAAGATCGGCAGCATCGGCGTGGTCGGCACGCTCATCCTGATCTGGGCGGCGCTGGGCCTGGTCGTCACCGTCGAGCAGACCTTCAACAAGATCTACAACGCGCCGTCGGGCCGGCCCTGGCACCTGCGCATCCCGATCTACTGGGCGGTCATCACGCTCGGGCCCGTCCTGATCTGGGCGAGCTTCTACCTCTCCACGCAGTTCATCGCCGCGACGCAGGACATCGCCGCGCTCGGCTGGCTCATCGGCATCTTCAAGCAGTTCACCGCGCTGCTCGTCACGTGGCTGCTGTTCCTCCTTCTGTTCAAGCTGATGCCCAACGCGCAGGTCGCGATCCGCCCGGCGATGGTCGGCGCGATGGTCTCGGCGCTGGCGTGGGAACTGATGAAAGCGGCGCTGCGCTGGTACATCGAGAACGCGGTCATCAACCCGACGCAGGCCCGGCTGTACGGCTCGCTCGCGCTGATCCCGATCCTGCTGTTCTGGGTCTACCTCAGCTGGCTGGTCATCCTCGCCGGGCTCGAGGTCACGCACATCCTCCAGACGTTGCCCGCCAGCCGGACCGGGCGGTTCGAGGCGTCCCGGCCCGCGCCGAGCGCGCGCGACCCCCGGCTGGTGATCCCGGTGATGAGCGCGATCGCCCGGGCCTTCGACCAGGGCAAGGCGATCGGTATCGACGCGGTCGCAAAGCAGATCGATGCGCCGCCTGCGACGGTCGCGAAGATCGCCGAGGCGTTGGAGGGGCGCGGCCTGCTGCACCGGCTGAGCAATGATGACGGCGCGGACACGCTGACACTCGCGCTGCCGCCGGGCAAGATCCGCATCGCGGAGTTGATCGATTGGTCCCCGCAGGCGGGCGCGGCAGACGTGCCGGGCCACGCGCTGCTGAAGCAGCTCGCCGAGGCTCAGGACAAGGCGCTGGCGGACGTGACGCTGGCGGGCAATGAATCTGATGATTCGGCGCGTCGCCTTGCAGGCGACGGCTAACCAACACCCTGTCAGGCTAACCAACACTCTGTCAGGCTAACCAACTCTCTGTTAGCCGTTGCCTGAAAGGCGACGCGGCAGCACAGGCGGTTTATCATGAGAGCATGATCGCCTTTCACGGCATTTTCGGGGCTTACGGCTTTTGGTTGCCAAACGATCCTCGCGGGAGTTGGTCCAAGTGGGTCGGCTCGTGGGACTTGTATCGCTACGGCCCATCCACAAAAGTGAATGCAACCCATTCGCTCGCGCACCTCGATCACGATCATGAAAGCCGAATTGCTGCGAAGCGGGCGTTGCGATTTGCACCGGTTCGATTTTCTGGTGAACAGGCACGCGCGATTGGTATTGGAATTGCATGGGCGATCCAGACACATGAAATGGACTGTTACGCGTGTGCAATCCTTCCAGACCACGTCCACATCGTGATCCGATGTTTATCGATGGAGCCCGGTCAAGCGATCGGTAAGCTCAAGCGATTCGCTGGCGATGAGTTGATCGCAGCCGGTTTGCACCCATTTGCGAAGAACACTCAATCAGGCAACCGACCGCCGTTGTGTTTTGCACGAAGGGCCTGGAAGGTGTATCTAGATACCGAAGATGACGTGCGTCGGAGCATCGCGTATGTGATTAACAACCCTGAGAAAGAGGGGTTGTCGATACAGCGCTGGAAATTCGTTGAGCCGCCACGTGTTGGATGATTCGGCGCGTCGCCTTGTAGGCGACGGCTAACACGGAACGTCGCGTGTTATGAGTTATTCAAAGTCGCCGAGCTGTCGTACCGCTGGGCGATCGGCATCCTCCGACCAAAGCCAAACGCCCGGCCGGTGATCTTGAGTCCCGGCGCGGCCTGCTTGCGTTTGTATTCGTTGCGGTCGATCAGCCGGGCGATGCGGTGGACCGTCTCGGCGTCGTAGCCGGTCTCTTGGATGATCGTCGCGACGCTCTGTTCGCGCTCGACGTAGCGCTCGATGATCGGGTCGAGTATCTCATACGGCGGCAGCGAGTCCTGGTCGGTCTGGTCCGGGCGCAGCTCGGCGCTCGGCGGCTTGGTGATCGTGTCCGATGGGATCACCGGCTTGCCGTATTGCAACAGCAGCGGCGAGTGTTCGTCTTCGTTGATCCACTTGGCGAGGTCGTAGACCATGAGCTTGGGGACGTCGACGAGGACGGAGAAACCGCCGCACATGTCGCCGTAGAGCGTGCAGTAGCCGACGGCCATCTCGCTCTTGTTGCCGGTCGTGACGAGCAGCGCGCCGGTCTTGTTGCTCAGCGCCATCATCAGGTTGCCGCGCACGCGGGCCTGGATGTTTTCCTCGGCGACGCCCCCCGGAAGGTTCGGGGCCAGCTCCGCGAACACGTCTGTGAGCATGTGCTCCATCGCCGCGTGCGCCGGCTCGATCGGGATGACGTCGAACCTGAGATTGAGGTTCTCAGCGAGCGCACGCGCGTCATCGACGCTGCCGCCGGACGAATAACGCGAGGGCATGCCCACGCCGTGCACGTTGTCGGCCCCGATCGCGTCGACGGCGACCGCGCAGCTCACCGCCGAGTCGATCCCGCCCGACAGGCCCATGACGATCCTCTTGAACCCGCCTTTGCGGCAGTAGTCGCGCAGGCCCAGCACGAGCGCGGCGTAGACCGAGGCGAGGCCCTCGCGCGGCGATTCGATTCGGCTTACCGGTGGCCCGGTGGGGCGGGCGTCCCGCCTGTCGGGTTCGGTGTTTGTCGATGGCAGGCGGGACGCACGCCCCACATGGTTTGCCTCAGCGTGCACCGGCACGTCCGCGATCAAGAGGTCCGGCTCGAAGTCTTTCGCGTGCGCGATTACGTTGCCCCCGGCGTCGAGCACGCACGAGTTGCCGTCGAACACCAACTCGTCGTTACCGCCGACCTGGTTGCAATAGACCATCGGCAGGCGGTGTCGCTTGGCGACGTTGGCCATGAGCTTGAGGCGGAACGCGTGCTTGCGGACGACGTAGGGCGACGCGGAGCAGTTGATAAAGAGCTGGGCGCCGGCGTTGGCGAGCTCGTCGATCGGGTTGTCGTGATAGAGCTGTCGGGCGAAGGAGGCGCGGTCGTTCCACAGGTCCTCGCAGATGCTGACGCCGAGCTTGACGCCGTCCACGTCGCTGAGGTCGATGCGTGGGCCGGGCTCGAAGTAGCGCTGCTCGTCGAAGACGTCGTAGGTCGGCAGCAGGTGCTTGAGGTGGTGGCCGACGACCCGGCCGTCGCGGCAGATGGCGGCGGCGTTGTAGAGCGACCGGCCGGCGGGCTTTTCTGAAAGAAGTGGCAGGCCGATAACCGCGGTGATACCGACGCAGTGATTCGCGAGCTGATCGACGGCGTCTTTGCACTGCGCGACCGCGGCGGGCTTGAGCAAGAGGTCCTTGGGCGGGTAGCCGATAATCGCCAGCTCGGGGAAGACGGCGAGGCGGGCGTCGGCGGCCTTGGCCTGTTCGATGGCGTCGCGGATGAGCCTCGCGTTGCCGGGGATGTCGCCGACGGTCGGGTTGATCTGTGCCAGGGCCAGTCGCATGTAGGCTTTCGCTTAATGTCGGGGCGCGATATCTTCGACATGATTCTAGAGCGCGTGGGGCAAATCGGCCCGCGGCGGCTATAGTGCGAACCGAACACAGAGCGTGGCCGTACCGGTCGCGGAGGTGCAACGCCCGATGAACCGAACCTTTCTGCGATTGTTGGTCCTTGCTGTGCTGGCCGCGTCGGTGCTGCCGGCGTGCAAGGGCGACGGCGTGTCCGAGACCCAGGCCCAGCGCCAGGCCCGCATCGACAAACTGCTCGCAGAAGCGCGAGGCTTCCGCGCCGACGGGCTGGACGACTCGGCGTTCGCGCGTTTCGGCCAGGCCCTGCTCGAAAACCCGCGCATCGTCGATGCACACCTGGGCATCGGCGACATCTACAAGGACCGCGGCGAGTACGACAAGGCCTCGGTCCGCTTCGAGCTCGCCGCCGCCATCGAGCCGAACAACTTCGACGCGCACTACAACCTCGGCGTGTGCAAGCAGGTGCTCGGCGATCTCGCCTACGCGATCAAGAGCTACCAGCGCGCCCTGAACATCCGCCCCGACTCGCACGAGGCGAACCGCGACCTCGCCTCGGCGTACCTGCAGGACGACAAGGCCGGGCTCGCGCTCGCCTACGCCGAGCGCGCCACCGAGCTCGACGCGGAGAACTATGGCGCGTGGGCGAACCTCGGTTTCATCTACGCCCGTGCCGAGCGGTTCGAGGACGCGATCACCGCGTTCCGCACCGCGTCGGAGCTCGCCGGCTCGGACGACGACGTCCAGCCCGTGCTGCTGGGCCTGGCCGATGCGCACATCCGCGTGGGCAACTACACGCGCGCGATCAACGTGCTCAACACGCTCATCGCGACCGGCCCGTCGTCCACGGCGCACGAGCGCATGGGCGTGGCGCTCTTTAAGCAGCGCAAGTACGAGGACGCGCTGGGCCACTTCAAGGACGCGGTCAAGCTCGACAGCGCCGACACCGCGGCGCTCAACGGCCTGGGCGTCGCGTACATGACGCTGTACATCGAGGGCGGCCGGTCCAACACCTGGCAGCGCGACCAGGCGCTCGACGCTTGGGCCAAGTCGCTGGAGATCAACCCCCGCCAGCGGTCGATCGTCGAGCTGATCGCGCGGTACCGCAACATCTGAGCGGTCGGCGATCGCGCCTGTGTATGATCGGGCCATGCTCGGCGACCTCGCGGTTTGGAAACAAGTTGCCAACGACCACACGCTGCTCGAACGCGCCGCGTCGGTCGATGCGTCCGACGTCGCCGCGGTCGCGTCGCTGCGCAAGTCGGCGTCGGCCGAGGCGGTCGCGGTCGCGCTGCAGCTCGCCGCGGCGCGGGCCAAGGCGGTCGAGAAGTTCGGCGAGCGCGGTCGCTCGCTCGTCGCCGACGTGGCCGGCGTCGAGCAGGCCAGCGGCGGGGCGGTCGCGGCGTACAAGGCCAAGCGCATCCGATACTCGCTCGGCGGAGCCGGACGCATCGCCGACCTGTGCTGCGGCATCGGCGGCGACAGCATGGCGATGGTGGGCCAGGGGCTGGACGTCTTGCCGGTTGATCGCGAACCGCTGCGCGTCTGGATGACCGAGTCAAACACGCATCACTTGGCAAAGGCGCTCTGTGCGGACGTCGAGCAACTGCGTATGGTTGGCAAGGCCATCCACATCGACCCGGCGCGACGCGACGAGTCGGCGGGGCGGCGTTCCTGGCGCCTCGAGGACTACCAGCCGGGGCCCGACGTGATCGGCGGGTTGATCGATGCTGCGCCCGCCGCGGCGGTCAAGCTCAGCCCCGGCGTGGATGTCGAGGCGCTGCCCCGGCCCGGCGAGGTCGAGTTCATCAGCGACCGCGGCCGGCTGGTCCAGTGCGTGCTCTGGGCGGGCGCGTTCGCGCAAGGTAAACGCCGGGCAACGCGACTCGATGGCGACGAGGTGCGCGTGCTAAGCGGCGAGCCGCACGGGGTGCCGATCGGTGACATCGATCGTTATTTGTACACCTTCGACCCGGCGGTCGAACGCGCCGAGCTCATCGGGCAGCTCTGCGACGCGGTCGATGCGCCTGCGGTCCACCCGAAACTCGGCCTGCTTACCAGCGACCGCGTCATCGACTCGCCCTGGCTGACCGGCTTCGCGTTCATCGAGCGCCTGCCCTGGCGGCCCAAGCGCGTCAAGCAGTGGCTGGCCGCCCACGACGGCGGGCTCGTCGAAGTCAAGACCCGCGGCAAGGCCTGCGACCCCGACCGCGAGCAGCAACGCCTGCGTGGCGACGGCGCGACGGGCTACACGGTGTTTGTCCTGCGGTTCGAGACGAAGGTCCAGGCGCTGATCACCACGCGGGCTTGAATCGCCAGAGTACGAAGCTTATGCGAGTGACGCGCACTGACCAACGAAGTCACTCGCTCACGCTTCGTGCTCTGATGAAGCAAAGGGGCAGGCAACTACCCACGCTGATCCAGCTGGTCCTGGTAGTGTCGCAGCAGGCGCGAGCGCGTGATCATCCCCGTGACGCGCGTCTGCCCATCGACGATCGGCAGGCTCGACACCTCGTGCTTGGCGAACTTGTCCAGCACCGCGTCGAGCGTGTCGCCCGGGCGGACCGTCGGCAGGTCGGGCCGCATCAGCTCGGCGACGATCATCAACGGCACCGCCTCGCGCTGCACCAGCGTCGTCCGCACGTCGTCGCCCACCACCATGCCCGCGTAGCGCTCGTCGTCGTCGGCGACGACGAAGTCGCTCACCGCGAACTGCGCCGAGAGGTCGATCAAACGCTGGGCCGGGTCGTCCTGCGCGACCAAGACCGCGGGCGTCGCGGCGACGTCGGCGACGGTCATGCGGCGGAGCAGCGTCATGTCGGCGAGCTGGCCGAAGCGGATGCCCTTGCGTCGCAGCAGGTCGGTGTAGATCGAGTCGCGACGCAGGAACTGGGCGCAGGTGGTCGAGACGATGGCGACGAGCATGACCGGGAGGATGACCTTGTAGTCCTGGGTGATCTCGAAGACGAGCAGGAACGCGGTGAGCGGGCAGTGCAGCGTCGCGGCGATCACGCCGGCCATCCCCGCCAGCGCGTAGGTCGCGGGCGTCGCGCCGGGGAAGACGCCGAGCCGGCCGAGCGCGACGGCCATGAGCCCGCCGGTCGCGGCGCCGACGAACAGCGAGGGCGCGATGACGCCGCCCGAGCCGCCCGAGCCGAGCGTGAGCGCGGTGCCAAGGACCTTGAAGCCGACGACCGCGAGCAAGAGCAGCACGCCGAGCCTGTCGGCGTTGTCGTAGCTCGCGGGGTCGAGCAGGGCCTCGATGACGGGGTAGCCGTTGCCCATGAAGACGGGTCGGTCGTAGCCGGTGACATCCGAGAGCGCGTCGGCGCCGGGGAACAGCGCGAGGAACAGCAGGCCCATCGCGCCCAGCAGCAGCCCGCCGGCCGCCGGCTGAAGCCAGAGCGGGATGGGCGAGCGTCGCCAGAGCTTGTTGCTGGTGCGCAGCGAGCCGGCGAGCGCGAGGCCGACGAGCCCGCACGCGACGCCGAGCGCGAGGTAGGCCGGCGCCTCGGGCAGCTCGAACTCGTAGTTGCGCATGGCCTCGGGCACGGCGAAGAGCGCGTCGGTGAGCTGCTCGTTGGCCGGTTCGCCGGCGTGGACCAGCTCGAGGGTCTGCTGGGCGACCGCGGTGCCGAACACAGCGGCGACGACGATGGGCATGAAGGTGCGGACGGAGAAGTCGCGGAGGATGACTTCGAGGACGAACAGCACGCCGGCGATCGGGGCGTTGAAGATGCCGGCGGTGGCCGAAGCGGCGCCGCAGCCGATGAGCGTGGGCATGTGCTCGGGCTTGATGCGGAGTCTGCGCGCGACGGCAGAGCCGAGCGCCGAGCCGATGGTGATGATCGGCCCCTCGATCCCCGCCGACCCGCCGGAGGAGAGCGTGGCCGTCGCGGTGACGGCCTTGTTGACGCCGGTCGCGGACTTGATGGTGCCGCGGTCGCGCGCGAGCGCCTCGATGACCTCCGGCACGCCGTTGATCACGCCGGTCTTGGTGAGCTTGAATTGCACGAGCCCGACGACCAGCCCGCCCGCCGTGGGGATCGCCAGCAGCAGCAGCCCCGCGCGCAGTGACAGCCCGCCTTCACTGAGCGCTTGGAGTTGAAACAGCGCGTGGGCCGCGCGTTCGACCAGCGTCGCGAAGCCCGCGGCGACCAGCCCGCCCAGCGCGCCGATCAGCGCCGCCAGGGGCATCAGGAACCAGTCGGGCGAGAAGCCCGCGGCCTTGCGCAGCCGCTTGAGGTTTTGAATCAACGGGTGACCGAACGCCATCGGCCAAGTGTAATCGCGCCGCGAGAGGCTGACGAATAAGTCGAGGCTCTGGCCGTCCTGCTTAAGCAGGACGGGCCGGCTCTTCTTCGATCGCTACCGCCGTGTTGTCCTCGGTCCGTACCCGGTCGATCGCCTGGGCCATGCCGATGCCCGTCGTCACGCCGACCAGCCCGGCCGAGGCCCAGTGGATCGGCATCGCGTACATCGGCCCGTCGATCTGCCCGCGTTGCCAGGCGTCGATCAACTCGAGCGAAGACAACGACCCGTGAAGCACCGCGGCGTACGCGTAGGCGACGAACCCCACGCCCAGCGGGCTGAGCAGCAGGAACACGACGTTGCCCGTCGGCAGCGCGAGCCGGGCCGTCAGCCCCGCGAGCAGGAACGACAGCAGGATCGCGCCGATCACCTGCCCGGTGTCCGGCGTCTGCATCAAGAACCGACACAGCACCCACCCCAGCACGCCGCACAACAGACCCGCCAACGCCGGGCGCACCTGCAGCACGAAGCGCGGCGTGTCTTCCTCGACGATCGGCGTGCGCTGGGTAAAAGGCGTCTTGAGCCGCCTGGGCACCAGCCGCTCGCGGACGCGGTGGCGGAACCGGCGGATCAAGAACATCATGAAGCACAACGCGAGCGCCCACAGCACCATCTCGATCTCGAGCTGCATGAAGATCGACCCGCCGCTGGATTCGCCCTTGGGCCGCTCGGCCTGACGCCGGACCAGCCCCGTCATCGACCCGCCCTTGCCCGCGATCACCATCAGCGACACCGCCAGCGTGAACACGCCCGACAGCGGGTTGCCCGACGACGACACGTAGAGCCCCGCTAAGAGTGCCGGCAGCCCCGCCAGCAAGAGCACCGCGCACGCCCAGGCCATGCCCACCCGCGCATCGAGCAGCGACAGCCCCGACGAGCCGTCGGGCGCTTCGAGCATCGGCAGCACCGGCAGCCAGCACAGGACGCCGAGCACAATCGCGGCCGTCATCATCAGCCGCTGGGTGATCGTCGGGAGCATGACGGGATTCTATCGGCTCGTTGGTCGGATTGATGCAGATTCGTCGGGTGGCCGGGGTCGAGTCCGCGAGCCCCCGGAGCAAAATGCGCTTGATGCGCCGAAGTGGGCTTTGTTCCGGGGGGTCGCCGAGCCTCCACCCCGGCCACCCATCAGATGCGATTTCCCTGATCGGCTCGCCGGTCGGATTGATGCAGAATCGGCAGACGATGTAAGATATGGGGCTCGACCGCACTCTTTCCTGGACACCCACCTCCGCCGGAGCTATGACGAGATGAGAACCCGCCTGTTTACCGCCGTTGCTGCGATCGCCCTGGTCGCGTTGTTTACCGTCCAGTTTTCCGCCCCGGTCAACGCCGACGACCACGGCAAAGACAAAGCCAAACAGGCCCCGCTCAACAAAGCACCCGAGGGCTGGACGCGGCTGTTCGACGGCGAATCGCTCGTCGGCTGGACCATCCGCAGCGGCAAGGCCGACTACTACGCCCAGGACGGCGCCATCACCGGCACGACCAAGAAGGGCAGCCCCAACACCTTCCTCACCACCCTCGAGACCTACGGCGACTTCGAACTGCAATTCGAAGTCCTGCTCCACGACAACGGCTTAAACTCCGGCGTGCAGATCCGATCCAAGATCGTCAACGACCAGGGCGGACGCTACGGCGGTCGCGTCGGCGGACCGCAGGTCGAGATCGAAAAAGGACCGGGACAGTCCGGGCTGATCTACGGCGAAGCCTCCGGCGGCTGGCAGTCCGCCCGCGAAAAAACCAGCACCAACCACCAGCAATTCAAGAACGGGCAGTGGAACCACTACCACATCATCGCCAAGGGACCACGCATCCAGACCTTTATCAACGGCGAGCAGGTCGAAGACCTCACGCTCAAAGAAGACTACTACAACAACTTCAAAGAAGGCTTCATCGGCCTGCAGGTCCACAGTGTCGGCGGCGACCCGAACTTTAAAGTGTCCTGGCGCAACATTTACATCAAAGAACTCGACAGCGATTAATCGCGTGTCGGCAGCATATCCCACCCGCAACCACGACAGGCCCTCGCAATGAGGGCTTGTTTTTTTGTCCGTGTTGCCGTTGCCCGCTTAACGTCGCCGGCGATCGGCGGCGAAGGCCTCGTCCCAGTCGCGGGTGCGCATGGCCGGGCCGTTCGACGCTTCGGGCTCGGATTCGTCGGCGTCGCCCGTCGCCAGGTCCGAGTCATCGGCGGGCCGCGCCGCGCGCGGGCGGGGTGCCGGCGGAGGGGGCTTGGGCATCGCCGCACCGACCAGCGCGACCGCGATACCCAAAACCATGACGAGCAGGACCGCGACGAACAGCTTGCCGTAGATCGCCGACGGTTCTTCCGGATCGTCGAACAGGTTCATGGCCACCGCGAGGAAAAAGCCCACCACCATCGCCAGACCGCAGAGCACGACCCCCGCGCGGGCCAGCACCGGGCCGGCGCGACCCTTTTGCGATTCGACGTTCGTGGGCGGATCGGACATCCCGTGATTTTAGGCACTTGGCCCGCGATGATGCGCGCCGATCCCCTTGAACCAACTTGACGCCACGCCTTCCCCCCGGCGATACTAGGCCATGGAAGCCAAAATCATCGCCGAAGGCATCACGTTCGACGACGTCCTGCTCCTGCCCGACCGCAGCAGCGTCGTCCCCGGCCAGGCCGACACCTCCAGCCGGCTGACCGCCAACATCACCCTCAACATCCCGCTGCTCTCGGCCCCGATGGACACCGTCACCGAGAGCGCCCTCGCGATCGCGCTCGCCCAGCAGGGCGGGCTCGGCGTCATCCACAAGAACCTGTCCATCCAGGCCCAGGTCCGCGAGGTCACCAAGGTCAAACGCTCGGCCAACGGCGTCATCACCGACCCGGTCACCCTCCCGCCAGACGCCAAGGCCTCCGAAGTCCGCCGACTGATGGAAGAGCAGCACATCTCCGGCGTGCCGATCACCGACGACGGCAAGACAAACGGCAAGGTCGTCGGCATCCTCACCCGACGCGACATGGTCTTCCTCACCGACGACGACGTCCCCGTCCACGAGGTGATGACCAAGGACCGCCTCGTCACCGCGTCGCCGGACACCACCCTCCGCAAGGCCGAGCAGATCCTCAACGCCAACAAGGTCGAGAAGCTGCTGCTGGTTGAAGGTGACCACAAGCTTGTCGGCCTGATCACGATGCGCGACGTCTCCAAGCTCCACCAGTTCCCGCTGGCCTGCCGGGACGACCGCGGCCGGCTGCGCGTCGGCGCGGCGGTCGGCGTGCACCAGCTCGATCGCGTCGAGGCGCTCATCCAAGCCGAGGTCGACGTCATCGTCCTCGACTCGGCGCACGGCCACAGCGACAACATCCTCCAATCGATCCGCGACATCAAGGCGCGCTTTAACATCGACGTCATCGCCGGCAACGTCGCCACCGAGCGCGGCGCCGCCGACCTCATCGACGCCGGCGCCGACGCGGTCAAGGTCGGCATCGGCCCCGGTTCGATCTGCACGACGCGCGTGGTGTCGGGCGTCGGTGTGCCGCAGATCACCGCGGTGATGAACGCGGTCAAGGCCGCGGAGAAGCGCGGCGTCCCCGTCATCGCCGACGGCGGGATCCGCCACTCGGGCGACATCACCAAGGCCCTCGCCGCGGGCGCGAGCGTCGTGATGCTCGGCTCGCTCTTCGCCGGCCTCGACGAATCCCCGGGCGAACTGATCATCCACGCCGGCCGACGCTACAAGCAGTACCGCGGCATGGGCAGCGAGGGCGCGATGCTCGCCGGCTCCGCCGACCGCTATTCGCAGAAGGGCGTGACCACCAAAGACAAACTCGTGCCCGAAGGCGTCGAAGGCCGGGTCCCGTACCGCGGCCCATTAAGCGACTTCGTCTACCAGATGGTCGGCGGCCTGCGCGCGGGCATGGGCTACTGCGGCACGCCCGATATCGAGTCGCTGCGACAAAACGCGCGGTTCTGCCGAGTCTCCGCCGCTTCCCTCGCCGAGAACCACCCCCACGACATCGCCATCACCCGCGAGAGCCCGAACTACTCCGCCGAGAGCTACGCCGCCAGCGAGCATTAATTCATTCACCTCAAGCCCACAGCATTGCGCAGCAACGCCGTGGGATCGAACGAGTAAAAACCCACGGTCAATAACATGCCACCGATCTCCCGCCGCGACCTGATCAAGTCCGCTCCACTCGCCGCCGTCGCAGCATCACCACTGGCCTTGACGGGCTGCGCGACGACGAAGCAGCCGCCCGAAGGCCGGGCCATGCACAAGGGCCGCTACCAGAACAACCGCAGCCCCTGGCCGATCTGCCTGGACTTCGCGACCATCCGCCCCAGCCCGACCGTCGCGAAGGTGCGCATCGCCAGTGCAGCGGGCTACGACGCGATCGAGCCGTGGGAAGGCGACCTGCACAAGTTCGAGCAGGAGGGCGGCAACCTCAAGGACCTGGGCAAAGCAATCAGGGACATGGGCCTGTTTGTGCCCAGTGTCATCGGCCTGTGGGGCGCGATCCCCGCGACGCGTGAGGAATTCGACAAGTCGCTTGTGAATACAAGAAGACGCATGCGGCAGGCCGCGGACATCGGCGCCGAGCACATCCAGGTCGTGCCCCAACCGAAGAGGCCGTGGGAACAGTTCGATCCCAAGTGGGCCGCCGACCGCTACCGCGAACTGATCGAGATCGGCATCAACGACTACAACATCAAGCCGGCGCTGGTCTTCGTCGAGTTCTTGCCCGGCGTCAAACGCATGGGCCAGGCCGCCGCCATCGCCATCGACGCCGACCACCCCCAGGCCAAGATCATCCCCGATGTCTTCCACATGCTCATCGGCGGCTCGGGGTTCAATGGCCTGCGCCACATGAACGGCGAGTTCTTCGCGATCTTCCAATTCAACGACGCGCCCAAGAACATGGCCGTCGCCGACATGAAAGACAAAGACCGCGTCTACCCCGGCGACGGCGTCCTCCCGCTGCCCAAAATCCTCCGCGATCTCCACGCGACCGGGTACACCGGCTGCATCTCGCTGGAACTCTACAACCCGACGTACTGGGAGCAGGACCACCTCGCGGTCGCGAAGACCGGCCTGGAAAAAACCCTACGCGTCATCGAGCAGGCCGGCGTCTAACAGGAAATATCCGGCCGGTTGACACCCGCCGCAGGTTCTCGATAATGTCCGGTCCCCGGTCGGGCCTCGGCCCGCATCAAACACCGGGCTTGTAGCTCAGCTGGTTAGAGCGCACCCCTGATAAGGGTGAGGTCGCAGGTTCGAATCCTGCCAGGCCCATTCACAAAACTCCCGCAAGCACAATAGCTTGCGGGTTTTTTGTTGCGCGGTGCGAGGCATAGATACAGCGAGTGACCCATATAATCCCATAAAATGAGCTTGAATTTGTGACCCATATCGCTCACCCTAATAGGGTCGGCTGCTGGGTGTTCAGCGGCCCAAACCGACCTCATTTTGCCGCTCGCCCGTGCCCCAATCGAAGACCAACAAGAAGGCTGGAAAGCGGTCCGCGGAGTCCCCGCCGGCGTGGTATCCGAGGCGGCAGAAGTTCCGCAAGCGGCTCACGATGGGCGGCCAGCAGAAAGAGTTCTTTTTCGACCACCCCAACACCGCGAAGGGCCAGGCCGCAGCGGCTCATGACTGGCTCACGAAGCTGGGTGAGCTGAGGCACGCCGAGGCGGTCGCCCGGTGTGTCAAGCAACACCTCGAAGAGGCCAACCGACCCGATGCCCACCCGGACTGGCGGGACACGATGCGTCAGATCGCCCGCGACATGCAGCAAGGCTGGTCCTACGACGAGGCCCAGCAGAGAGCGGTCACGGCGATGGCCATACGCGGTCGCATTCGTGACGGCAAGTTCGCCGAAGCAGCGACGCTCGGCGATCAGCTTGAGCCCCGGCAGCTTGAAGGCAAGCCGATAGCAGACCTGCTGGAAGAATACCGCGCCGCCACCCAGCGGAAGACCGAACAGTTGGCCGATGGAGGTCGGCAGCGAGATGTAGTTGATGTAGTTGCAGTGGTCACACCTGGCCTCAGCCACTAAGTGCTCGTACGACTCTCTTGCGTGGTCTTCTAACTGGGGGTGGTTGGACCAGACACGCTGGACCGCGTGGAGCGGCAGCGTCTTGAGGCAGTTCATGCACCGTTTGGGCGGTGCTTTGGTGGGCGGCGGAAAGGGTGGCGGTTTGGGCATTTGAAGCCTCCATTTAGGGGTGAGAAAAAGCCACCTTGGCTAAGCCTGAAGGCGGTTTTCGCTGGAGGTTCCAAAATCGATTTGTGGGGTCGCTTGTAAGCTGCTGTTGAGGCGTGCTTTATGGCAGCTCTATAACAGACGAAATGGCGAATCGTCCAGAGAGGGAATCTCGACCTAACTAAGACTGCTCAATTAAGCCAGATTTGCGAGCCGTTGCGCCCGCGCCCTGGCTCGACGTGAAGCCGTTCGGATTCAAGCATCAACTCAACCAATGCGCTGCGCACCGCGACCGGCGTTGCATCGCATAAACGGGCCAGTTCGAGTTCGGAGACTGCTTCATCAACATCACGCTGAAGCGTTTCGAGGATCGAGGAACGCAGGTCGCCCTTGCGCACCGCGCGTTCACGGAACGAGGGGTTCTTGTTCAGGATCCAGTCGGCAGGGCGGAGGGTATCCGGCTTCAGTTGGATCTCCTGGCACCAGCGTCCCCATTCTCTGGACAGGTCGGTTGCGTCGTCTTCGAAGTCTTCGGTGAACCAGTCGCGGTCCACATCGAACAGCGGGCCGGGCTCCGGCGCGGTCTCAAGGCCGGCCGTGACGATCTTGCGCAGATACTTCTGTGCGCCGTGTTCGACGGCGGTCTCGATGAGCAGCCCAAGCGTGGCCTGGTCCTCAGGTTCGAGTTGTTCCAGAGCGAGCCGCTTGAGTCGGTGAGCGGCGACACAGGTGCTGTACTGGCTCAGCCAGGTCACGGCCTCGATGAAGAGGCGTGGGTCGGCTGGGCACGCTACGGCGGTATCGACGAGGAGCTGCTCAAGGTCCAGCGGACCCCGGCTGCGCGAGGGCGGCACATTGAACAGCACACCCGCTCGGCTCCACTGGGGTGCCAGGTTGTGTGTCAGTGTGGTCATTGTGCGTTCCTTATTCTGCTGATGATTTGCTTCTGAGAGTCGCAGTGTCCGGGTTCGGTTTCGGCTTCGACCCGGCGTAGGTGTTCTTCAACGAAGTCCAGTTCGGCCGCAGTCGGCTTGAGTTCCTGGAGGTCGGTTCGGTCCTGGATCCGCTTTGGGGCTCCCATCACCTTGCTGGCGATCAGGTCTTGCCGGCTCAGCGCCATCACTTTCAGCGGGCCGAACTTACCCAGTTCTTCGCTGCGTCCTTGCCAGCCGAGGGGCATCTGCCAGGCGTACATCTTGCATTCGTCATTGAGCCAGTCTTCTTTCAGGCCGACGTCTTCGCCGGCGGTCTTGGCTGCTTCCTTGACCTGTTCCCATGCCTGGCCCGGTTCGATCACCATCACGTCGCAGTCGCCGGTGGTGCGAGAGGGCGGCAGCAGATTCGTCAACATCCCGGCCACGCCACCAACCAGGTAGAGCGTAATCTGCTGCATGTCATCGGGCAGCTGGTCACCCGTCTTCCTGAGCGCTTTCATCGCGAGTTCGTTGTTGATATCGAACGGCTTATTCATATAGTATTACTATATGATTTATCGGCACAGTAATCAAGACGATTGAGCCCGCTGTGATGGAAACACCGGATCTCACCCCAAACCTACCCCAAGACTGACCCATAAACAGGCTTTTTGATACCCATATACGGGTACGAAATTCGTTGTTTTTATTGATAAAATAAGGACTTATGAAAGTAGGCATTACTGATAAGGGTGAGGTCGCAGGTTCGAATCCTGCCAGGCCCATTGCCTGCATCCCTGTGGGAACGCCGTTGGCTATGCGTGTTGGTCTTGGGGTGCACGTTGGCATACGAAACGCCGCCGATGGCGTCACGGGGCAGGCAGCACGTTCGCGTGCTCGGCCCATGTCTGCCATTGCCGCTTCATCATCTCGACGCGTTCGGTCTGCCGCCTTGCCAGATCGTTTAGTTCGGTGCGATCCGCTTCGAGGTCATATAGCTCCCACGGCCCGTTGCGCAGCTTGACGAGTTTCCACCTGCCGTCACGGATCGCGCGGTTGCCCTCGTGCTCGAAGTACAGCGGCGCCTCGCGTACGATCGGTTCGCCACGCAGCGCACCGCGCAGCGACACGCCTTGCATCGGTTGGACGGCGGTGTCGCGGTGTGTGTCCGGATACGTTGCGCCGCTGACCGCGACGCACGTGGCCATGAGGTCGATCACGTGTCCGGGCCGGTGGTTGAGTGTGCCCGCGACCTGCTCGGCCGTGCCCGCCGGCCAGTGTGCGATCAGCGGGGTGGCGATGCCGCCTTCGTGTACTTCGCTCTTGTACCAGCGGTAGGGCGTGTTCGACGCGTTGGCCCAGGGGATGGCGTAGGACTGGAACGTGTCCGCGGGGCCGGGCATCACGTCCGGGCGGTTGCCCCACCGGCTGGTGTCCTGATCGTTGGTGGCGAAGCGCTTGATGCCCGGCAGGCGCACGTCCTCCTCGCACCCGCCGTTGTCCGAGAGGAACAGGATGAGCGTGTTATCGAACCGGCCGGTCCGCTGGAGGGCAGCGACGACGCGGCCGATGCCCTGGTCCATGCGGTCGATCATCGCGGCGTAGGCGGCCATCTGCGCGGCGCGCCACGCGCGCTGGTCGCCGACCTCGTCCCACGCCTTCGCACGCTTATCGCGCGGCGGCAGCGCCCACCGCTCATCGACCAGGCCCATCTCGATCATGCGTTGGTAGCGCGCTTCGCGGACCGCGTCCCAGCCCTGGTCGTACACGCCTCGGTACTTCTTGATGTCGTCTTCCAGCGCGTGCAGGGGCCAGTGCGGCGCGGTGAAGGCGATGTACAGGAACAGCGGCTGGTCGTCGGGCGTTTGGTTGACAAACGTGGATGCGGCGTCGGCGACGGCGTCGGTGTAGTAAAAGCCTTCGCCGGGCTCGGCGGGTTGGTTGTCCACCATCCAGCCCTTGGGCCCGTAGTAGTTGCCCCCGCCCGCGAGCGAGCCGACGAACCGGTCGAACCCGCGCTGCAGGGGCCAGGTGTCGCGGTCGCCGCCGACGCCGGTATGGTAGCTGAAAGGCGTGACGTGCCACTTGCCCGCCGCGGCGGTGTGGTAGCCGGCGGGGCGCAAGACCTCGGCGATCGTGACGCACCGGTCGTTGAGCCGGCCGCGGTAGCCGGGCTTGCCGCGGTCGGAAGTCATGTGCCCGACGCCCGCCTGGTGCGGGTACAACCCGGTAAGCAGCGACGCTCGCGTCGGGCAGCAGCGCCCGGTGTTGTAGAACTGCGTGAAGCGCACGCCGTGGCGCGCGAGTTTGTCGAGGTTGGGCGTCCGGGCCTCCCCGCCGAAGCAGCCGATGTCGCTGTAGCCCATGTCGTCGGCGAGGATGATGACGATGTTCGGGGGGGCGGGGTCTGCCCACGCGATCACGGTCAAGCAGCAGGCGAGCACGGCGGCGGTGAGGCTTGGCAACATGCCGAGAGTGTACCGCCCGAGCTAGTCGCCGCGTGTGAGGACCAAGAGGTCGTTGCCCAGCACGCACAGCCGACGGCCGTCGGGTGAGAGGATCAGGTCGAACGCGGCGAGCGGCAGGTCGGCCTCGGGCGTGAGGTCGGCGAGGACCTGCCCGTCGCGCGCGTGCAGCAGCAGCAGGCGGTGCTCGGCAAGGACGAGTTCGCCCGTCGGCAAGAACACGAGCCGAGGCCTTTCGATGCCGGGTGCCGGGTCGCGTCGCCAACGCACCGCGCCGTTGTTCGCGTCGATGCAGGCGACCGTGCCGTCGGCGAGGGCGAGCGCGAGGGATCGGCCATCGGGCGAGAGCGAGGCGGCTTGAGCGTGTCCCGGCGCGCTAACGAAGCGCGGCTTGTGTTGATCGGGTTCGAGGATGCCGACGCGCGCGGAGTCGTCGCGGTCGGCGGTGAGCACGACGCCCAGTGCCGGGGCCGCGCCGAGGAACCGCTGGGCGGTCAGCCGGGCTTGGCTGCTGTGCCGATCCACGACCAGGCCGCCGTCGAACGGGCGCATCGCCGCCACGCGCAGGTCCGCTCCCCAAGCGAACACCTCGATCACGGGCGGGTCGAGTTCGTCGGTTTGGGTTTCGCCCCCGACGAACCGATCCAGCCATTGGCCGTCTTGCCGGATCAGTTCGACCGTGTCTCCGCGATCGAACCGCAGCGCGATCGGGTAGGGCCGGGCGCGTTCGAGATTTCGGGGCTCGACGAGTTTGCCGTGCTTGATTTGATAAACCGACGCGTTGCCATCGGAGAACGCGACGGCGATCCGGTCGGCGGACGCGTTGAACACCGCCTCCAGCACAAGGGTCTGGCCGTCGGTCGGGATCGTGTCGGTGGTCGCTTCCAGCCAGGGCGAGGCGGGTTCCACGTTCGCTGGGCCCGGCGTCTTGCCGGGGTTGTCGTCGGCAGCGCGCAGGCGCTGGGCGCCCATGTCCGCCATCTGCCAGGACCACCACGCGACCGCGCCGATCACGCCGGCGATGGCGAGGGCGAACAACACGCCGGTGAGCGAGACACGGGGCCTGCCACGCGGGGGCTCGGGAACGGGCGCGTCGTCCCGCGTGTCGGTCGCCGCGTCGAGCAGGCCGGCGAGGTCCCGGGCCGACGCGCGGTCCAGGCCGGGCGTCGGCTCGCCGTCGCGTCGCGTGGCGGGCTGGTCCGCGTCGTGGTTCATCGGCTGTGTCTGGCGAGGATGGCGCGCAACTCGGCGAGTTCGGCTTCGACCTCGTCCCTGTTACGCGCGTACTGGACGATCACGCCGTACAGCGCCCGCTTGTACGTGCGCTTGGCCGTGGCGACGGCGTTGGCGACCTGCTGGGGCGAGTCCATGCCCAGCCGTTGGGCGAGTTGCTCATTGCTGATCGGCGTAGTGTGGCGCAGGATCGGGCCGATCACCCGCGTCTCGAACGCGTGCCAGACCTCCGGCCGGCCGGTCCGCTCGCAGTGCTCGCGCACCTGCGCGATCGCGCGGTGCACGATCATCCGCGCCCACTCGACCTCGTACAGGTCGTCCGCGCTCGCCGGCCCGGGGTTCGCGGGCGTGTCCGTATCCGCCAGCGAACGCGGGGCCTTGCCGGGCGAGCGCTTTTGCGCGCCCACGTGTCGGCGGTGGTTGCTCAGGAAGTTGTCCAGCGACGTGAGCAGGAACGTGCGGAACCGCCCGCGCGCCTGGTCCACGTGCCGGGCCAGGTCCCGGCTCAGAAACCGCTGGAGGATGAACTCCTGCAGCACGTCCTCCGCGTCATGCACGCTCAGCCCGCGCCGGCGGACGAGGTACGCCTTGAGCGGGGCCAGGTACTCGCCGAGGAACCCGCCCACCACCGAGGCGTTCGGGCCGTCGTCCGCCGACCCGGCCATCAGGTCGATCAGCGTCCACTGCGTCGTCGGCCAGGGGCCCTTGGTCTGTTTCATGCGAGGCAACCGGAAAAAATAGATCGTCCGCGCAAGATACCGCGCGTGGCGGTGTACCGGTAGTGGAGGCGGCATCCGGGCTTCTTGGGGCTTCCGGGATCAGAGGGGGCAATACGGCGGTTCGGGGAGGGCGGCAACGCTCTCCCCGGGCAACCGTTGGGGGTAGCTGCTCCGCTATTCATCGAGCCGATCGATCGGGAAACGCCAGTCCGCGTGCAACTGCTCGGCCGACGCTCGCCATTGGCCGGCTTGTTCCGCTTCGCCTAGCGCGGACAACGCGTCGGCGAGGCAGCGGTGCGTGCGGTACAGGAAAAAGGCGTCGCTCCAGTTGCCTCGGGACAGGCCGTCCTGCCACCGCAGGATGATGTCGCGCGCCTCGGCGGGTCGGCCGGCCGACAGCGTGTACCGCCCGACCATCACCGCGATCTTTGCTGTCACCGGGTCGTCGTCGCCCAGCGCCCGCCGGGCGTCGGCGAGCAGGCGCGTGCCGAGCTCGATCGCCTTGTCGTACTCGTTCGCTTCGCCCGCACAGACGGCGAGGTACCGCCTCGCGAGCAGGGTGGCCACGTGGTCGGGGCCGAACAAATCGGTGTAGCGCGTCACGTTGTCCTTGTACAGCGCGCGTGCCCGGTCGAACTGGTCCAACGCCAGGTAGCACCGCGCGAGCCCGCTGCGGGTTCGGATTGTGTGGAGGTTGTACCGCCCGAGGTTGGCTTGGTTCTTCTCGCTGAGCAAGCGCAGGTGGCCGAGCGCTTCTTCGTAGCGCTGGTCCTGCATCAAGACTTGGGCGAGGTGGAACCGATCGATCAGCGTGTCGGGGTGGTCCGGGCCGGACCGGTCGTACGCCTCGTCGTACAACGCGTCGGCGAGGTCGAGGGCGTCGGCGGTCCGCCCGGCCATGAAGTACGCCTCGCGGAGCATCCGCCGCATCCGCCGGTATCGCTGCGGGTTGCGTTCGTAGAGATCGACCGCGGCGGGCAGCGCCCGTTCGAGCAGCGCGATCGCGTCGACCGGGCGGTTGATCCCGATGTAGGACCAGGCTAGGTTGAACGCGGTGTTGAGCGTGTCGGTGTGCCGCAGGCCCAGCTGCGGCTCCTGGAGTTGGAGCAGCCATTCGAGCACGGGCGCCGCCTCGTCGAACCGCCCGAGGTCGGTCAGGCCGATCGACCACCGGGTCGCGAACGCCTGGGCCGAGGACGGGTCGAGGAAGCCGCCGGCCTGGATGACCGGCACGTAGTCATCCATCATCGCGACCATCGCTTCGACGCGGCGGTCGGCGTAGTAGACGAGAGACAGGTCCAGGATCAGCGTCGCGTATAGGCCGGATTCGAAGCCTTCCAGCCGACGCGCCACCGCTTGTTCGCGCCGAAGGTGTTCGATCGACTCGGTATAGGTGACCGTCTGGTTGCTCTGGTCCAGGATCAGGCCGCGCTTGGCGTGCAGCGTCAGGTGCGACGCCGGGCCGAGCTTGTCGGCGGCGACCTGATACGCGCGGGCGTGCTGCTGCGCGGCCTGCGGCGCGTCACCGATCCTCGCGTAGCCCTGCGCCAGGCTCAGCCGCAGTTCGACCTCGGTCCGGGGGTGGAGCCTGCCGATGGCGTCCGCTTCGCGTGAGCCGGCGGCGAGCATGTGCCGCAGCTGCGTCGCGTCCTGCTGCCGCGCGATGTCCGGGTCGAACTCGCCGATCAGCGTGCGGTAGAACGACCCGATGATGCTCGACGCGATGCTGCGTTCCTGCGCGAGCGCGCGCATCCGCTTTTCCTGTTCCAGCGCCCGCGCGATCGCGCGCCGGTTCGCCTCGGCACGCGCGGCCGCGGCCTGGGCCTCTCGGCGTTGCTGGTCGGCGATCCGACGCTGCTCGGCCTCGCGCGCCTGGGCCCGCAGCGCGTTGGACCGGCCCAGCGCCGTGCCCGCCATGCCCAGCGCCAGCGTTACGAACACGGCGCACAGCCCCGCGACCAGCGCCTTGTTGCGCTTGGCGAACCGCGTGGCCTGGTACCAGCTGCTCGGCGGGCGGGCGTGGATCGGCCGGTCGGACCGGTAACGGCGCAGGTCCTCCGCGAGCGCCCGGGCCGAGGGGTAACGCCGGTCCGGCTCCTTCGCCAGGCACCGCCCGACGATCGTCTCGATGTCGCCGCGCAGCGTGCGGTTGGTCCCGCTCAGCGGCGCGGGCTCTTCGTCCCGGATGATGCGGGCGGCCTCGGGGATCGACGCGGTGTTGACGTCGTAGGGCAGCCGGCCCGCGAGCAACTCATACAGCGTGACCCCGAGCGCGTACACGTCGGTGCGGGCGTCGGCGGCGTCGGGGTCGCCGACGACCTGCTCGGGGGCCATGTACGGCAGCGTGCCGAGCAGCTGCCCGACGCCGGTCTGCATCGTGATCAGGGTGTGGTCGCTGCCGGTGACGCGCGCGATGCCGAAGTCCAGCACCTTGGGCTTGCCCGCGTTATCGATGAGGATATTGGCGGGCTTGAGGTCGCGGTGGATCACGCCGCGCTCGTGGGCGTCGTGCACCGCGTCACAGACCTCGGCGAACAAGCCGATGCGGTCACGCGGTGACAAGCCAACGCGCTCGGCGTATCGCTTCAAGTCGACGCCGTCGACCAGTTCCATCGCGAAGTAAGGCCGGCCCGACGATTGCTCGGCGTCGCCGTCGGCGCCAGCGCCGCGGCCCGGCGCGACACCCGCCTCGTAGACCTGCGCGATCGCGGGGTGCTGCAGCCGCCCGAGGATCTCCGCCTCGCGCTCGAACCGACGAAGTGTCCGCCGCGACACCACGCCGGGCCGCAGCAGCTTGAGCGCCACCTGCCGTCGAGGCCGGTGCTGGGTCGCGCGGTACACCAGGCCCATCCCGCCTTCGCCGATGAGCCCGGCGAGCGTGAAGCCCGGCACCGGCTGGTCCGGCTTGGGGGCGTGTTCATCGTCGGTCCCGGAATCGAGCTCTTCCATCCGCCCAGTGTAGCCCGCCTCGCCGTGGCCCAAAACGTTGGGTCAAAACCGTGGGTTTTCGTCAGGCGTTGGGTTATGATGTCGGCTGTCGCCGGGCCGGCCAACGCCCCGGCTTTGTACCACGAGGGGAGTTTCGACACTTCACGGCATGCAGCAAGCCGTCGCACATCTCGAATCGCGCCAAGCCGGGGACGGGGGCCAAGCATCCATGGAGTCGCTGGCGGGGTACGACGGGCCGGCCGAGGCATTTTTGCCGAGCCTGCTCGCCGCGCTGTGTCAAGCGATCGACGGCGCCCATGCCGCGGTCCTGCGGCTGGGCGGCGAGGGGGCGGGGGGGTTTGTCGCCTGCCACCCGGCGGACCCCAACGCGCACCGCGACGGCGGGGCGTGGCTCGGCCGGGCCCAGCAGGCGGTTCAGCGGCAGGCCCCGCAGGACGCCGACCGGCAGCCGATCTTGAACAGCACCGGCCAGCGTGCCTGGGCGCAGGTGCTGCTGGCGCCGCTGCGCGGGGCCGACGCACGCACCGTCCAGGCGGTGCTTTGCGTTTACATCGAGACCGGCGACGAGGCCGCGGGCCTCGCCGCGCTTCGGCAGGTCGAGCGCGCCGTGCAGATCGTTGCGCGATACGAACTGACCCAGACCCTGCGCCACCGCGAGCGCGACCTGCGCGGCCTGTCCCAGGCCATGCAGGCGCTCGACGCGGTCAACCGCGAGCCGAAGTTCCGCCCGGCGGGGATCGCGTTGTGCAACCAGGTCGCCGACACCTGGCACGCCGCGCGCGCCGCCGTCGGTTTCCTCGCCGGCCAAAGCGTCAAGGTCCGCGCGATGAGCCACACCGAGGACGTCATCCGCAAGATGCAGCTGGTCCAGGACCTCGAAGCGGCGATGGAAGAATGCGTCGATCAGGACAGCGAGGTCCTGGTCCCCCAGCCCGCGAACGCGACGACGATCAACGCCCAGGCCCGCCACTACGCCGATAAGCACGGCCCCGCGCGGCTGTGCGTGCTGCCGCTGCGTCTGCACGACGACGTGGTCGGCGCCCTCGCCGTCGAGTGGCCGGTTGACCACGAGATCACCCCCGCCCAGGTCGAGTCGCTGCGCCTGGCCGCGAACCTGTTCACCGCCCGGCTGCACCAGTTCCACCTCGACGACCGGTGGTTGGGCGCCCGCATGGCCACGTCCGTGCGACAGACCGCCGCGTTGTTGGTAGGGCCCAAACACACCTGGGCCAAGCTCGTTGTGCTGGCGGTGGTCGCCTTCCTCGCCTTCGCGTTTTTCGTGAAGGGCGACGACACGGTCGATGGCTCGTTCACCGTGCAGACGACCCGCAGACAGGTCGTCACCGCGCCGTTCGAGGGCACGCTGCTGAGCGTCGGGCGGGGCGTCGAGGTCAACGAGCCGGTCGTCGGCACCGACCGGCCCGACGCGCCGCCGACCGTGCTGGCGACGATGGACACCAGCGAGCTGCGCGTCGAGCGCGCGGCGATCGACGCCCAGCTCGCCGACTACCGCGCCCAGGCCGACTCGGCCCGCGGCGAGGGCGACCTCGCCGCCGTCGAGATCGCGCTGGCCAACGTCCGCCGGCTCGACGCGCAGGCGCGGCTGCTGGACTACCGCATCGCGCGCTCCACGCTCACCAGCCCGATCTCCGGCGTCGTCATCGAAGGCGACCTCAAACAACGCGTCAACGGCACGCTCGACAAGGGCGAGGCGCTCTTCGAGATCGCCCCGCTCGACGCGCTGCGCGCCGAGGTCCTCGTCCCCGCCAGCCGCGTCGGCGACCTGCGCTCGAGGCTGACGCACCCCGACAACCCCTCGCGCGGCGAGCTCGCCTCCGCCTCGCACCCAGGCGACTTCATCGGCTTCACCGTCGAACGCATCGAGCCCGAGGCCGAGGTCGTCGACGGCGAAAACGTCTTCCGCGTCCGCGTCTCGTTCGACAAGGTCACCGACTGGATCCGCCCCGGCGTCGAGGGCGAAGCCAAAGTCCACGTCGAGAAGCGCAGCTACGCCTACCTCTGGACCCGCGACGCGGTCAACTGGGCCCGGATGAAGCTGTGGTTGTAGCGAGACGCGTATAGGGCCTGGCGTTTAGCGTCAAGCCCCGGATGACTGTCTCTACATTGAACACGCTGATATGGATTCGATCGATGGATATGCGTTTGACATCAAGCTTGAACCACCCGCCTAGACGCTAGGCCCTACACGCTAGACGCTACTTATGCCCGTCGATCGCCCGACCTTTCACGAAAGCTGGTACCGCGTCGCGTCGCTGCGGCCGCGGCTGCGATCGACCGTCCAGTGCGACCGCCAGCGCTACCGCGGGCGCATCTGGCACGTCCTGCGCGACCCGACGACGAACAAGTTCTACCGCCTGGACGGGCCCAACTACCGCATGGTTGGCCTGCTCGACGGCCGACGCACCGTTGACCAAGTCTGGAAGATTGTCTGCCAGCAACTCGAACACGACGCGCCGACGCAAGGCGAAGTCATCCAACTGCTCGGCCAGCTCTACCAGAACAACCTGATCGAGGCCGACCTGCCCGCGGACGCGGCGGGGATGTTCGACCGGTACAAGAAACGCAAGCAGCGCGAGGTCCGCGGCTACCTCGCCTCGATCCTCTTCGCCCGCGTCCCGCTGTTCGACCCCGACCGCATCCTCGAGCGCGTCACGCCCCTGCTCGGCTGGACGTTCGGGCCGCTCGGCGTCGCGCTCTGGCTCGCGCTCATCGGCTACGCGCTGTTCCAACTCGCCGGCTCGGGCAAGGCCGACCTCATCCTCGCCCAGGCCCTCGGCGACCCGGCGTCGGGCGTCGAGGGCGTGCTCGCGCCGGCCAACCTCTGGCTGCTCTACGCCGCGATGTTCCTCGCCAAGCTCCTGCACGAGCTGGGCCACGGCGTCGCCTGCAAACGATTCGGCCAACGCCGGCATTCCGGCGGCGAGGTGCACACCGTCGGCGTCATGTTCATCGCCTTCATCCCCATCCCCTACGTCGACGCGTCCAGCTCCTGGGCCCTGCGCAGCAAGTGGCACCGCGCCTTCATCGCCGCCGCCGGCATGTACGTCGAGCTCGCGCTCGCCGCGATCGCGCTGCTCGTCTGGGTCAACACCGACCCGGACAGCACGCTGCACCAGCTGTGCTTCAACGTCATCTTCATCGCCTCGGTCACGACGCTTCTATTCAACGCCAACCCGCTTATCCGTTTCGACGGCTACTACATCCTCTCCGACCTGATCGAGATGCCCAACCTCGCCCAGCGGAGCAAGGACTACCTCTACTACCTCGTCAAGCGGTTCATCTACAAGGTCCGTCGGCCCTACAACCCCTCGCACGGCGGGGCGGAGGTGCCGGTCCTGATCGGCTACGGCGTCCTGTCGTTTTTCTACCGCATCTTCATCACCGTCACGATCGTCTGGTTCGTCGCCGACAAGATGTTCTTCATCGGTGCGGCGATGGCGATCGCCGCGATCATCGGCTTCGTCGTCGTGCCGATGGTCAAGCTCGTCAAGTACCTCACGACCAACCCCGAGCTGTCGCGCACGCGCTCGCGTTCGCTCGCTTGGTCGATCGGCACGGCGGCGGCGCTCGTCGCGCTGTTCGGCGCGGTGCCGATCCCCGAGTGGAAGACCGCGCCGGGCCTGGTCGAGCCGGTGCGCGAGCGTGAGCTGTTCGTGCAGACCGAAGGCGAGCTGGTGGCGATCCTCCCGACGGGCAGCCGGGTGGCCGGGCCGGGCGTCGAGATCGCGCGCGGTCAGAACCCGGACCTTGTTGCCGAGCGTGAGCAGATCCAGGCCCGTCTGGACGAGCTGGGGGCGCAGTACGACCAGCGCCTCGCCGCGGGGAACCGCGCCGCCGCCAACGCGATCCACGACCAGCTCGCCGCGCTGAGCGCCAAGCGCGACGACCTGGACCGGCGCGAGCGCGACCTGACGATCCTCGCCCCCTTCGTCGGCCGGTGGTCAACGCCGAAGCTCGACGGCCGGGACGGGGTCTACGCGCGGCACGGCGAGCCGCTTGGCCGGCTGGTCAGCGACGACGCGCTGCGCGTGGTGATCCTCGCCGACCAGAACGTCGGCCCGCGGCTGCGCAACGAGCTGTCGCTGGGCGAGGCCGTGCGCGTCCGCCTCCGCGGCGAGCCGGACAAGCAAGTCGTCGCCCGGGTCACGCGCTTCGTCGAGAGCGGCCGGCGACGCCTGCCCTCCCAGGCGCTGGGATTGGCGGGCGGCGGGCAGATCATGACCGACCCCGACGACCCCAACGCGCAGCAGACCGCCCGCGCCTACTTCGAGGTCCACCTCGAGATCGACCAGGCCCAGGCCCGCGACGCGGGCTTCCGCCCCGGCCAGGCCGTCGTCGCACGCTTCAACCTGCCCGACCAGCCGATCGCCGCGCAGGTCGTCCGCATCGTCCGCCAACTGTTGCAGAACCGCTGACGAGCTTGCCCGGCGCGAGACCCCACGCGATGACCACGCTCAACACCAATCGCCCGACACCCGACGCCACGCCGCAGCAGCAACAACTGCAGCAGCAGGCCGCGATTGACCCGATGGCGTTCGGCTTCGATATCTGGCGTCAGCTCGCGTACACCAGCCCGGTCGAGCCGCTGCCCAAGGGGTTGGACGCGTGGTGGCACGCCTCGGCCGGCCGGCTCAAGCACGCCCGGCCCGGCGCCGGCCGGCTCATGCGTTTCGCCGACGAGGTCTGCAAGGCTTCTGAGAAACTCAAAGAACGATCAGGCAAGCAACTGCGCGAACAGATCGCCGACAGCCACGCGCGTTTCCGCCGCGGCCGGGAAGACGCCCGGGCTTACGTCGCCGCCTTCGCGCAGATCCGCGAGGCGGCGCGTCGCACGGTGAACATGGAGCCGTACCCCGTGCAGATCGCCGCGGGCAGGGGCCTGACCGAGCGTCGGTTCATCGAGCTGGCGACGGGCGAGGGCAAGACGCTGGTCGGCGCGTTGCCGTCGATCATCGCCGGCTGGCGCGGGCGCGGCTGCCACGTGCTGACGGTCAACGACTACCTCGCCGCGCGCGACGCGGACCTGATGCGCCCGCTGTTTGCGTTTTGCGGTCTGCGTGTCGAGGCGTTGACCGAGCAGATGCAGCCCGCCGAGCGCCGCGCCGCCTACGCCGCCGACGTGACCTACTGCACGAACAAGTCCGTCACCGCCGATTACCTGCGCGACCGGATCGCGCTCGGCCGGCTGGTGGGGCTGACCGACGCGCTGCTGGCGCGTCGGATGCGCCACGCGCCGGCCCGCTCGCTGCGCGGCAGCCCCGACGCGCTCATCATGCGGGCGCTGGACACCGTCATCGTCGACGAGGCCGACTCGATCCTCATCGACGAGGCCGTCACCCCGCTGATCATCTCCACCGACTCGGGCGACGCCGAGCGCCTCGCCTCGTTCGCGATCGCCGCGGACCTCGCGGCCCGGCTCGACGAGGCCGAGCACTTCAAGATCAACCGCACGCACCGCGAGATCGACTTCACCCGCCGTGGCAGGCAACGCCTCGCCGAGCTTTGCGACGGGCTCGAAGGCTACTGGCAGGGCGCGCGGATGCGCGAGGAGCTGGTCAACCAGGCGCTCAGCGCCCGCCACCTGTTCCTCAAGGACCAGCACTACGTCATCGACGAGGGCAAGGTCGTCATCGTTGACGAATCGACCGGCCGACTCATGCCCGACCGCAGCTGGCGTGCCGGCCTGCACCAGGCGGTGGAGGCGAAAGAAGGGCTCGAAGTCACCTCGCCCAAGGACACGCTCGCGCGCATCAGCTTCCAACGCTTTTTCCGCGGCTACCGCCGGCTCAGCGGGATGTCCGGCACCGGGCTGGAGGCGAAGCACGAGCTGTGGCAGAACTACAAGCTCGTCACCACCAGGCTGCCCACGCACCGCCCGTGCATCCGCAAGCAGTTACCCGAGCGTGTCTACGCCACCGCCGACGCGAAGCACGACGCCATGCTCGCGCACGTCAAGTCGTACCACGAGCAAGGCCGGCCGGTGTTGATCGGCACGCGCAGCGTCGAGTCGAGCGAGAGGATCAGTGCGTTACTGCGGGCGATGAAGCTCGAACACAGCGTGCTCAACGCCGTCCGCCACGAAGAAGAGGCGCAGATCGTGTCGCGGGCCGGTCAACGCCGGGCCATCACCGTCGCCACCAACATGGCCGGGCGGGGCACCGACATCAAGCTCGGCACCGGTGTCGCGTCGCTCGGCGGGCTGCACGTGGTCTGCGCCGAGCGCAACGACTCGCGACGCATCGACCGCCAGCTCTTCGGCCGGGCCGGCCGGCAGGGCGACCCGGGCAGCGCCGTGACGTTCTCCTCGCTCCAAGACACGCTCATCAAACGCTACGCGACGCGCCTGACCAGATCGCTGGCCAAGCCCAACACGCCGATGGCACGCAAGGCGCTGGACCTCGCCCAACGCCGGGCCCAGAAGCTCGGCCGCGAACAACGCAAGCAGGTCGCGCGCATGGACGAACAGCTCAACGAACAGCTCGGCTTCGCCGGCCGGGAGCATTGAGTCGCTTGTTTGCGTTTGCGACCTATTCCTGCGCCCGGCGATCCACCGGCGTCGTGTCTTTCAGCCGGCAACGCACGCCGCTGCGGATCACGCCGTCCGGGTTGGCGATCTCGAACGTCACCTCGATCAACTGGCTGCCGCGGTCGGCGACCGACGCGATCCGGCTCAGCTCGGCCGTCACCGCCTTGCCCTGACCGATCCCCAGCGCGTACGCACGGCCCACTTCCAACCGATCGACGACGCGCTCGGGCAGGCTGATCTTCGCGAGGATCGGGTCGAGCCTGGCCAGGTGCATGATCGGGTCGTTCTGTCGCAGCGCCGCGCCCTCCGTCGCGCCCTGCTCGGTGGCGACGCTGAGGACCTCGCCGTCGAACGTCGCGCGCAGCGTGTAGAGTTCGAGCCGCTGCTGCTCGATCTCGTACTGCTTCACCGCCAGCCGCTGGTTCTCCTTGGCGAGCTGCAACTCCGCCGCGGCGACCGCGAGCCCGGCCTCGGCGCGTCGCACGTCGCGTGGCGTCGCGCTCGAGGTCTTCTCGAGCTCACGCTGGCTCTCCAACTCGACCTCCGCCTCCGCGACGCGTGCCTCGGCGACCCGGGTCTCGGCCACGCTTTCTGACTTGAGCCGGGCGATCTCGACCGCCAGCGCCTGCACGTCGTCGTCCAGGCTCACCAGCGCGTCGCCTTCCCGAAACCGGTCGCCGACCTCGACGTGCAGCGTCTGGAGCACGCCATCGATGTACGACTCCAGCGGCAGCTCTTCGGACGGCGCGGTGAAGCCTTCGTATCGATCCAGCGCCACCGCCGGGGCGTCCGCCTGCACCGCGACCAGCGGCGGGGGCGTCAGGACCGCGACGCAGATCATCGCGGGGGCGGCCTTGATGAGCAGGTGTTTCATCGTTGCTCCGGAACAAGGGGTCTTTATCTCAGCGTTCGACGCTGGTCGTTGTCGCCATACGTGCAAGACCATGATAACACCCGGGCCACCATTTCAAACCGACCCACGACAATACGCATTGCGTGGTTCTTTCGGCAAGCCGCGGTTGGTCGTATGCTGTCATGACGGGTCGGTTGGCACGGGGCGCGTGGTCGAGCGCGTCCGCACCCCTTCATCGGAGTCTCTCAGCATGGCCTTCAATCATCGGCTGACGTATCTCGCCTGGGTGGTCGGCCTGATCCTCGTTGCCCAGGCCGCGGTTGCGCGGGCCGACGGCGACGGCGGCGTCACGGTCACCGGCGAACTGAAACAGTGGCACAAGGTGACGCTGACGATCGACGGCCCGTTCGCGCGCGAAACCGATACGGACCCGAACCCGTTTACGGACTACCGCCTGACGGTCCGCTTCACGCACGAAGAAGGCGGGCAGAGCTACGTCGTGCCCGGGTACTTCGCGGCGGACGGCAACGCGGGGCAGACCTCGGCGAAGGCGGGCAACAAGTGGCGGGCACACTTCGCGCCGGACCGGCCCGGGCGATGGACCTACGCCATCAGCTTCGTTCAGCACCCGGGCATCGCGCTGCGGACCGAGGCGGAATACCTTGCATCGCAGCAGATCGTCAAGGCCGTGCCGGTCCGGGATAACCGCGGCAACAGTTTTCTGGTCGCCGAGTCCGACAAGGCCGGCCGAGATTTGCGGGCCCACGGCCGACTCGAATACGTCGGCGAGCGTTACCTGCGGTTCGCCGGCAGCGGGGACTACTTCCTCAAGGCCGGCGCCGACGCGCCCGAGACGCTGCTCGCCTACGCCGACTTCGACGACACGACCGCGCCTAAAAACAATGCGCCGCTGAAGACGTACGCCGCGCACGTCCGCGACTGGCAACAGGGCGATCCGACTTGGCAGAACGGCAGGGGCAAGGGCCTAGTCGGCGCGATCAACTATTTGTCATCCACCGGCTGCAACGCGTTCTCGTTCCTGACCTACAACGCCGGCGGCGACGGCGACAACGTCTGGCCCTTCATCGAACGCGGCAAGAAAATGCACTACGACTGCTCCAAACTCGACCAGTGGCAGGCCGTCTTCGACCACGCGACGACCAAGGGCATGTACCTGCACTTTAAGCTCCAGGAAACCGAGAACGACGACAACCGCCGGGGCTGGAAGAAGAACAACGCCGACGTCCCCGCCGCGCTCGACGGCGGTGACCTCGGGCCGCAGCGCAGGCTCTATCTGCGCGAGATGGTCGCGCGTTTCGGCCACAACCTCGCGTTGAACTGGAACCTGGGCGAAGAGAACACGCAGACCACCAAGCAGCAGCGCGACATGGCCGCGTACCTGGGCGCCGTCGATCCCTACGGCCACCACATCGTGATCCACACCTACCCGAACCAGCAGGACGCGGTCTACGGCGCACTGCTGGGCGATCAGTCGCTGGTGACCGGCGCGTCGCTTCAGAACAGCGACGTGCGCGACTGCCACGCCCACACGCTCAAGTGGGTCAGGCGTTCGAAGGAGGCGGGTAAGCCGTGGGTCGTCGCTTTCGACGAGCCGGGCGAGGCGAGCTTCGGCACGCCGCCGGACCCCGACTGGCCCGGGATGGAGAAGTTCAAGGACTTGCCGGCCACGGTCGACGACGTGCGCAAGCACGCGCTGTGGGGCACGCTGATGGCCGGGGGCGCGGGCGTCGAGTACTACTTCGGCTATAAGCTGCCGCAGAACGACCTGGACTGCGAGGACTGGCGCAGCCGGGCACAGACGTGGGAATACAGCGCGATCGCGCTGAGGTTTTTCCGTGACCACGCGATCCCGTATTGGGAGATGGACAGCCGGGACGAGCTGATCGGGGCGGACCCGACGAAGAACAGCGGGTACTGCTTGGCCAAGCCGGGCGAGCTGTACCTGGTCTATCTCCCGCAGACGCGAAGCAGCGTCGAGATCGATCTGTCCGATGCGCGTGGCGCGTTGACGGTGCATTGGTTCAACCCCCGGCAGGGCGGCAAGCTCATCCCCGCGGGGAAGATCGATGCGGGCGGCAAGGCCGCGCTGCCGACGCTGCCGGAATCAAACAAGAACAACGACTGGCTCGCGGTGATCCGCAAGGCCGATTGACGGGGTGATTCGATGAGCAGGAGCAAGCCGTTTTTCTTTGCGCTGGTGGTCTTCATCCTCATGCCGTTCGTGCCCGCGCGTGCGGCGGACCGGCCCAACATCGTCCTGTTCATCGCCGACGACATGCTCTGGTCCGACGCGGGGTGTTACGGCAGCGACGACGCGAAGACGCCGAACCTCGACAGGCTCGCGACGCAGGGCATGGCGTTCACGCGCTGCTTCACCTCGACCGCGATGTGCGCGCCGACGCGGCAGCAGCTGTACACCGGCGTCTGGCCGGTGCGCAACGGCGCGTACCCGAACCACAGCAAAGTCAAGCCGGACACGCGGTCGCTCGGGCACCACTTCGCCGACCTGGGCTACCGCGTCGCGATCTCGGGCAAGAAGCACTACGGCCCCGCCAAGGCGTTTCCCTTCGAGACCCTCGCCGGCGGCAAGCACCACGACAGCGGGAAGGACGCGAAAAAAGACCTCGACCTCGACGCGATCCGCGGCTTCATCACGCGCGATCGAGAGGTCCCTTACGTCTTGATCTGCGCGACCAACCAGCCGCACGCGCCCTGGAACCGCGGTGACGCGTCGGCGTTCGACCCGGCGAAGCTCGAGTTGCCACCGTTCTTCGCCGACACGCCCGAGACGCGGCGGGCCTACGCGGCGTACCTCGCCGAGGTGACGTATATGGACGCGCTCTTGGGCGAGGTGATGGACGCGGTCGACAACGCCGGGCAACGCGACAACACGATCTTCGTGTTTACCAGCGAGCAGGGCATCGGCCTGCCGTTCGGCAAGTGGACGTGCTACGACGCGGGGCTGCGCACCGCCCTGGTCGTGCGCTGGCCCGGCAAGGTCGAGCCCGGCAGCAGGACCGACGCGATGGTGCAATACATCGATTTCGTCCCGACACTCATCGACGCGGTCGGCGGGGACCCGGCCACGATCGACACTGGCCTGGGCGGTGCGCCCGACGGCGGGACCGGCTTCGACGGCAAGAGCTTCCTGCCTGTACTTGAAGGCGAAATCGACACCTTCCGAGACGTGACCTTCGGCGTCCACACCACGCGCGGCATCATCGACGGCAGCGACTGCTACCCCATCCGCAGCGCCCGCGACCAACGCTACAAGCTGATCCTCAACCTCAACCACACGACCGCGTTCCGAAACATCGCCCAACGCGGGCCGGTGTGGGACAGCTGGCTCGACGCCGCCAAAGCGGGCGACGCGAACGCGGCGAAATTGGTCGAGCGTTACCGGCATCGCCCGGCCGTCGAGTTGTACGACCTCGAGCAAGACCCGTTCGAGATGAACAACCGCGCGGGCGACCCCGCGCTCGCCGAGGTGCGTAAGCGTCTGCACGAACAGCTCGCCGCGTGGATGAAACAGCAGGGCGACGAGGGCGTCGCGACGGAGATGGTCGTTAAGCCGCGCTAAGTTCTTCGACTACTCACCGCCGTCGGCGTCGTGCCGCGAGGCCGGCGAGCGCGGGCAGCAGCGCGGCGCTGGTCGGCTCGGGTACGGCGTTGTCGATGAAGCCGTGGTAGCTGCTCAGCCGCACGCCGTCCATCAACTCGGGCGTCGCGGAGAAGAGCGCCTGGTTGTTGTTCTCGACCGCGCGGTGCAGCGCGGCGACTTTCCATTCGGTCCCGTCCCAGAGGAACACGCCCCCGCCCGAGTCGCCCTCGGCCAGCGTCGCTTCGCCGAACACGCCGTCGGCATCGCTGTCGAAGTCGGCGAGCAGGACGTCGTTGGCCCCGGCGGTGCCGGCGCTGTCGATGACGTTCGCGCCCCAACGCAGGTCGCGCGACGCGTCGCCCGCCCACTCGTAGCCGACGAGGTTGCCGATGATCGTGATGTCGTCGCCGCGCACCTCGCCGTAGCCGCCGAGCACCGCGGTCTGGCCGACCTCGTCGGTCTGGTCGTAGACGCCGACGAAGTCGGACAGGTTGGCCGCCGAGCCGCCGGGCGTTTCGAGCCGGACGACGCGCAGGTCGGCGGTGGGGTGGTTGACGATGTCGGCGACCTTGTACATCGCGCCGTCGATCACGACGTCCGTGCCGATGCCCCCGCCCTGGTGCTTGGTCGTGATGGCGAAGTTCGGGTCGATCACGACCAGCGACGCCTCGTTGACGCCCAGCCACTGGCCGACGACCGCGTCGGCGGGTTTGGCCAGGCCCAGCGGCGGATCGTCCGCGGGGTGCAGGACGAGCGCGCCCGACGACAGCGTCGCGAACACGCCGGCGCACAGGGACGTCGCGGTGGCGAACCGGCAGCGGGTCTTCGGCATCTTTTCGTTCCTCTCTTCAGCGCGCGAGTCGCCGTGTCCGAGACGAAAATTACCTTTGAAAACAAGGCGAAACAAGGGTTTGCGCCGGGGTCAGTCGAACTTTGCCTGTTTTCGTTCTTACGCGTTAACGAGCAAGTGTGAGGCGTGCGGAAGGATTGATACGCGGATGATTTGGAGGCTTGGTTCGCTGGCCGGTGCGCGTGATTTTGTAAGATGCCCGGCCCAACGCATCGAGAACCACCATGCCCCACCTCGCCGCCGAACAACTGCACCAGGACCCGCGACTTCAACAGGCCCGCGCGCTGATCGCTGACGCGATCGCCGACGCGCAGGGCGAGCTTGATGGCCCGCGGCCCGCCGACCCGGCCAGGGCGAGCGATTACCAGCAACAACTCGATACCTTCGCGAAGCTCCGCGGCGGGGCGCTGCCGATCCCGTACCTCGGCTCGGGGCTGGGCAACGGGCCGTTGGTCGAGCTTTTAGACGGGAGCGTGAAGTACGACATGATCTGCGGCATCGGCGTCCACGGGCTGGGGCATTCGGACGCCGGGCTGGTCAACGCCGGCGTCAACGGTGCGCTCGCCGACGCGGTGATGCAGGGCAACCTGCAGCAGAACGCCGAGTCCGCGGCGCTGTGCGACGACCTGGTGGAGCGTGCCTGCCGACACGGCGCAATGCTCGAGCACTGTTTTTTGACCACGTCCGGCTCGATGGCGAACGACAACGCGCTGAAGCTCGTTTTCCAGAAGCACGCGCCCGCCGACCGCGTCATGGCGTTTAGCCACTGCTTCACCGGCCGGACGCTGGCGATGGCGTCGGTGACCGACAAGGCGGCGTACCGCGACGGGCTGCCCGAGACGGTCAAGGCCGGCTACCTCCCGTTTTATAAGAAGGACGACAGGCAGACATCGATCGACAGCACAATCAAGCACCTGGATCGCCACGTCGCGCGGTATGCCGGCCGGGTCGCGGGCGTGATGTTCGAGATGATCCAGGGCGAGGGCGGGTACAACGCCGGCGACGCCGAGTACTTCCGCGCGGTGATGCGCCGATGCAAGGACCACGGCCTGGCGGTGTGGGTGGACGAGATCCAGTCGTTCGGCCGGACGTCCGCGCCCTTCGCGTTCCAGCACTACGGCCTGGACGAGCTGGTCGATGTGGTGTCGGTCGGCAAGATGACGCAGGTGTGCGCGACGCTGTTCACCGACGCGTACAAGCCCCGGCCGGGTCTGATCAGCCAGACGTTCACCGGCGCGTCGTCGCAGATCTTCGCCGCCCGCGAGGTGCTCAAGCGGCTGGACGAGGCGGGGGTGTTCGGCGAAGACGGGTTGAACATGCGTGTCCGCCGGCGGTTCGCCGAGGCCCTGGGCGCGATCCACCGGCGGCACCCCGACAAGCTGGGGCCCGGGTTGTTCGGCGAGGGCACGATGATCGGGTTCGAGGTGTTCGGCGGGCGGGCGGACCCGACCAAGGCCGTGATGGGCAAGCTGTACGAGCTCGGGGTGATCGCGTTCATCTGCGGGGCCGACCCGCTGCGTCTGCGATTTTTGCCGCCGGCCGCGGTGATGCGGGAGGGCGATGTCGAGGCGGTCTGCGCGTTGTTGGAGCAGGCGTTGGTCGCGGTGGGTCGGTAGCGGCCCGTGCGTTGGGCCGAATGAAAAACCGGGCCGGTCGCGAGGGCCGGCCCGGTGAGTGTCGGTCGCGCGGTAGATCAGTTTGCGAGTTGAAAGCCGGCGCGGATGTAGTCGGCGACGGTCGCCGGGGCCAGTTCATCGGGCCAGGTGCCGCGGGGTCGGGTGGCGGCGTAGTCGATGAACGCCTCGTTGGTCTTGTCCAGGCCGAGCGTCGCGGCGTAGGTCGCGAGCCCGCGTTCGGGATCGACGTATTTCGGCGGCAGGTTGTCGGGGAACAGTTCCTTGGCGATGTTGGCGTCGAACACCGCGCTGCCGCCGACGTTGTAGCTCATGTTGACGCGCTCGTCCTGCCACTTGTAGACGGTGTTGTTCTTGACGATCACCTTGTCGGACGAGATGTCGATGCCCGGGCGTTGGAGCGTCCCGACGCGTCGGGCGACGATGTTACCGATGACTTCGTACCGGTCCATGCCCCAGCCTTCGATGCCCATGCCGCGCCAGTTCTCGGGGACGTTGGGGTTCATGTCGTCGCCTTCAAGGACGATGTTGTAGTTGGCCTTCGAGTCGTTGATCGAGGCCCAGAACGCGGTGGCGTTGCGGACGAACAGGTTGTGCTCGATGTTCCCGCCCGCCCGCAATTGCAGGCCGGCGGCGGCGGCGCGGGTGATGATGTTGTGGCGGATGGTGATCGGCCCATTGGCCCACTGCGCGTAGATGTTGTGGCTGCGCTTGTTGCGGGCCTTCACGCCGTCCTTCGGCGTCCAGCCGTTGTGGTCGATCAGGTTCTGCTCGACGATCGAATCGCGTGTGCCTTCGAGGTAGATGCCGATGGCGTGCGAGTCGTCGGTGGTCGCGAAACGCAGGATGTTGCGGCGGATCGTCACCTGGATCCGGCCGGGCACGCCCTCGCCCTGGAACCGCGACCAGTCGTCGGCGATGATGATGTTGTTGTCGAAGTGCGTGATCACGCAGTCTTCGATCACCACGCCCTCGGCGTACTTGCCCCCGCCCGCGCCGATGCGGATGCTGATGCCTTCGACGTCGCCGGGCCGGCCGACGTATTTCGGCGAAGCGGGGTCGCGGGTGGCGCCGTAGATGTGCAGGCCCTGGATCACCAGGCCGGCGAGCTCGTGGTTGTTGGTCTTGATGCCGTTGGAGCCGTGCGGCGGGATGATCATCGGCCGGGCGCCGTTGCCGTACGCGCCGATCACGAACGGCCGGTCCGCGCCCGACCCGCCGACCATGATGCCGTCCAGGTGCTGGTTCTGCCACGTATCCCCGGCCTTGAGCAGCAGCCAGTCCGGCTTGCCCAGCCGCACCAGTTCGATCCCGCGCTTGAGCGTCTTCACCGCGGTCTGCGGGGTCCGCCCGTCGTTCTGGTCGTTGCCTTGCGAATCGCTGACGTAGACCACGAGCGTATCGGGGTCTTTCACGAGCTTGGTAAAGCCCGCGGCGACCGGCGGCACGCCCACGCCCCCACCGTCACCGGGGTCGTTGGGGTCCGGGTCCGGGTCGGGGTCCGGCTTCGGATCGGGATCGGGATCGGGGTCCGGGTCGGGGACCTCGGCACCCTCGATGACGTTGAGCCGCTGGGTGAGCTTGGCGACCGGCCGGCCGGGCACGACGACCCGGGCCTCGATGTTGTACTCACCCGGCGAGAGCCGGCCGAGGATGTTGGGGTGGATGCGCCAGTCGCGGTCGGCCGCCGTCCGCGCGTGGCGGTGCACGCCCAGTTCGACGATGGACTTGTGCGGGAACACGCGGTACTGGATCTGCCCGCCGTCGGGCAAGAGCGCGAACCGGACCAGCTCGAACCGATTGTCGTCTCGCCCGCGTTCCCAAACGACCGGGGCCTTGCTGGCCGACCACAGGACCTGGGCCGTATTCGGGTCGGTCGGCCGCTCCATCGTCAGGAAAGCGATGACCGGGTCGAACCCGTCGGCGAAGCGGGTGGTATCCAGGGCCCGCTGGGTGGTGACCCCGGTGGCCTCCTGTTCGAAGACCATGTACGTACCTTCGGCCAACGCGGGCCGAACACAAGCGAACGCTGAAACAACGCAGAGAAACCATTGCAGGTGTAACAGTCGGCGCATCGACGCACTCCTTTGCATGCCGGCGGCGCCGGCTTGAACTTGTATCGAGCCCTCTACGCACACGCGCACCACGACACAGGAAGGTTGTGTCTCCGATGCGATGGACTCGGGGGCCTTGGATCATCCAAGGCGTTGGCGGGGTTCGGCACGCACGGTTGCCGAAGTCAGCCCTGGCGGGCCTGCCAATGATCGCAAATGATAGTCAATCGACATCAAAAATAAACCATCCGAATTAGAGAATCGCCGGGTTTCTGCGACTTGGTATCACCGAAACAAATCCTGACTCGCTCACTAACATCCGCTAGTAAAACGAATAAGCGCATCACCACCGGCGGCAGAGCCCCTCGTGGGGGTTTCGGAAAATAATCACTTAACGGGATGACGTATCGGGTTATCGCCCCCCTCTGTTGACGCACGCGAATCTCGGATTCGCGGCCAGCGGGGTGTGCTACCGCGCGTTGGAACGGGTCGGTGTCGGCATCGCGTGGGGTGTTGGACGCGGGGCGGGGCGTTAAGTTGTCCGGTTTATTCGGGCGAAGCGGGGTAAGCATGGTAAAACGGGGTGTTTTTTGGGACACAGAGTGAAAGCGAGCCGGCCGACGCTCGATAACTCGGTTGGACCGCGCCCGACGTTCGCGCGGTGTTCCATGATGCACCAGGAGTTAAACCGCATGGACCTGTTCACCAAACATCGCGCAGACGCCGCCCCCGCCAAGGCGCTCGCCTGGCGACCGCTGGGCACCGTCCTGTTGACCTGCTGGTCAGCGCCGCGCCCGCCTACGCGGGTGTCACCATCATCAAATCGATCACCGGGATCGAAGACGGCCAGCGCGTCGAGGGCGACATCAGCCTCGGCGCCACCGCCGCCGGCGACACCCGCGAGATCCACTACAAGCTCACCGGCCCGGTCGAGATCCAAGCCGTTCGGTCCGGCGCGACGTCGAGCTTCGTCGTCGACGAAGAAGGCAACCCCGCGCCGTGGGACACCACCGCCGTGCCCGACGGTCAGTACAAGCTGATCGTCTATTCCAAACGCAACGGCGAGGTGGACCGCTTCCAGTTCATCAAGTTCCGCGTCCACAACTTGACAAAGCCCGCAAACCCGGATACCGTACAAAAACCAAACAATAATCCGCCCGCGACCGAAGCACCGACCGAAGCGCCGACCGAAGCGCCGACCGAAGCGCCGACCGAAGCGCCGACCGAAGCACCGACCGAAGCGCCCGCGACTGAACAACCCTCAGCCCCGGCGACCGAGCAACCCGTCACCGATGCGCCCGCGACCGAACAAACCAACCAGCCGGCACCCGAGACGGCGGTGCAAGAGCAGACGACCGTGACCCAGCCCGAAACCGACACCACGACGGCCCCCGAACCCCCGGCCCCGGCGACCGAGCCGCAGCCGGCTCCCGCGCCGGCCCCCGTCCCCGCACCGACCCCGGTGCGGATCAATACGTTCGCCGCGACCTTCGCCGACGCGATCGACAGCTACACCATCGGTTCGGGGCAAGCGATCGAACTCAAGGTCACCGGTGAGCTGGCCGAGGGGCAGGACCTGATGATCCTGGCCTGGTCGGTCGCGGAAAACCGCATGGTGAGCGAGTTCGCGTTCACGTTGGATCAGGGGCCGTGGGCGATCTCCGCCGACCAACTCGCGAAACTGCCCGCGGGGGTTAACAACCTGCAACTGCACGTCCGCACGGACGGCACGACGGTCAAACGCGTGACCCGCGACATCGACTTCGCCACGCCAAAGACCCCCTTCAAGATCGGCTTTGGGAATGCCCCCGCCGTCTACGAAACCGGCTCGGGCAAAGCCATCTCGCTCGACGCCAGCGGCGACCTGGACAGCCGGGTGGATGTGCTCGTGCTCGCCTGGTCCACCGATCAGGCCCGCATGGTGGACGCGTTCGCCTTCACGCTGGACCGCTCGCCTTGGACCATCCCTGCAAGCAAGCTCGACACGCTGCCCGAGGGCGAGAACGAACTGCAGCTGATCGTCCGCGACGACCAACGCACGAAACTGACCCACCGACTGACCGTCTCGGCGCCCGCCCCGGCGTTGGCACCGCCCCCGGCGCTGCCCGACCTGATCCTGCCCCAGGGCAGGAGCTTCACCCAAGGGCAGGCCATGCAGAACATGCCGGTGCTGGTCACCGGCTCGATCGCCGACGACTGCGAACTGCTCGTCTACGCCTGGTCGGTGGCCGAGCAGCGCATGGTCCACGAGATCGTGCACACCCTGGACAAGGACCAGCCGGTCATCGGCAAGGACAAACTGAACCTGCTGCCGGCCGGTTCGAACAACATCCGCGTCCAACTCCGCCAGCGCGGCAAGGTCCTCATGCAGGTCGCCACCGACGTGACCGTCAACCCGGTCCCGGCCCCTGAATCGCCGACGCCGCAAGAGCCTGTCGTCGAGCAGCCGACACCGCAAGAGCCTGTCGTCGAGCAGCCGACACCGCAGGAGCCTGTCGTCGAGCAGCCGACACCGCAGGAGCCTGTCGTCGAGCAGCCGACACCGCAAGAGCCTGTCGTCGAGCAGCCGACACCGCAAGAGCCTGTTGTCGAGCAGCCGACACCGCAGGAGCCTGTCGTCGAGCAGCCGACACCGCAAGAGCCTGTTGTCGAGCAGCCGACGCCGCAGGAGCCCGTCGTCGAGCAGCCGACGCCTCAGGAGCCTGTCGCTGAAGCGCCTGCCGAGCCCGCCGCTCGGTTTGTGGATACGCCCGGCCAGTACACGCTCGGCTCGTCCAGCGCGATCGGCTTCCAGGTGGACAACCTCCCGGCCGGCGGCGACGTCTTGATCATCGCCTGGTCCAACGCCCAGGGCGGCCTGGTCGATGAGTTCGCGCACTTCCTCAACGCCGGCCCGTGGCGCATCAGCGCGGCGCAGATGAACAAGCTGCCCGCCGGCGATGTCGAGTTGCAACTGATCGTCCGCGGCGGCGACTCCCGCCCGAAGGTCACCCACCGCGTCACGGTCGTCGCGCCCGCGGCCGACCCGACCACCGACGACGGCTCCACCACCGACCCGACCACCGACGGCGGCTCCACCACCAATCCGACGACCGACCCCACCAACGACTCGACGAATGACCCGACGAACGACCCGACCGCGGGTGACGGCGGCACGGTCGGCAACGGCACCATCGGCTCGGACAACGGCAATGGCGGCACGGGCGGCTCGAGCGACCCGCCGGCGACCACGCCCGACCTGTCGGACTTCAGCAGCGCCCCCGTCGGCTTCACGACGCTGACCAAGCACGCCGACACCAAGGTGATCTACGTCAGCAGCTCGCAAGGCAAGGACACCAACGACGGCCTGAGCGAGTCCAAGCCGGTCAAGTCGCTGGCGCGCGGCATGGAGCTGCTGCGCAACGGCAAGCCGGACTGGATGCTGCTCAAGGCCGGCGACGTATGGGAAGGCCAGACCCTGGTCGTCGATAAGGGCGGCGCCGGCGACGACAAGCCGCTGGTGATCGGCGCCTACGGCGACGGGCCGCGCCCGATGATCATCCCCGCTCACGGCAAGGACGGCGTGCACAACACCAACCAGTTCATCCGCGGCCTGGTCCTGCAGGGCCTGCACATCTACGGCGCCACGCGCGACCCCGGCTCGCCGAAGTTCATCGACCGCCCCGGCCGCGTCGAGGGCATCAGCATGCGGATCAACTCCAGCGCCGGCCGCCACCTGACCGGACTGGTGATCGAGGACTGCGTGATCACCCACTTCGACGACAACATCCTCGTCGTGGACGACTGGGCGCGTAACCAGGGCGAGGGCGTCGCCGGCCGCGTGCAGGTGACCATCCGCCGCAACATCGTCCGCTACGCGACGTCGACCGACTCGCACTCGGTGGGCATCTACCTCGAAGGCACGCACGACTCGGTGGTCGAGCAGAACCTGATCGACCACAACGGCTGGGCGCAGACCGACGACATCACCATCCGCAACAAGCGCAGCCACAACGTCTACGCCCAGCGGTTCAACGGCCCGATCACCCTGCGTCACAACATCTTCTCGCGTGGCGCGTGTGCCGGCCTGCAGCTGCGGGCGGGCGGGGACATCGAGCACAACCTGTTCGTACGCAACGCGACCGCGTTCTGGACCTCGATCAACGACTCGAAGGCGCTGTACAACGTCGTCATCGAGAGCGAAGACATGAACCCGGACATCGGCGACATGAAGCGCGGCATGGGTATCGAGGGCTGGGGCATGTCCCGGTACGAGGTGGTCGGCAACGTGGTGGCCCGCAGCGCGGGTTCGCTGGAGCGGCCGGGCATCGACGTGACCTCGGGCGTGCTCGTGGTCAAGAACAACGTCGTGTACGACTGGTCCGACGAGCGCACCGGGCTGAGCATCAACGCCCCGGGCGCCCAGGCCAGCGGCAACCTCAGCCAGGAATCGTTCGGCGGCAAGGAGCCCCCGTTCGTCGATCCGACCCGCAACGTCGATCGTTACGCGGGGACGATCGGGCTCGAGCCCACGCTCGCCGCCTTCCTCGACGCCGCCGCCAGCCGCCCCCGCGGCCAGTGGATCGACGAGCTCGCGCCCGACGCGGTCTGCCGGTACATCCGCAACGGATTCGAGCTCATCCCCCACGATTGAACCCCTGCCGATTGACTCCCCCGTCGATTGACACCCCCGTCGATTGACACCTTGGGTTCGAGCGAGACAATACAACAACCGATAGAACAAGGGCCGGCCCCGACGCCGGCCCTTGTTTTTCGACGGGCCGATTTGGCAAGGCCCGACCCGACAGACGGAGGCACGACAGACATGACGTCGGTAAGCACGACGACACAGGCCAGCGACCCCCCGCCGACCGGTCACACGACCTGGGCGCTCGCGATCGCGACCTATAACCGCCGCGACGTGCTGATGCAGTGCCTCAAGCTCGCCGCGGCGCAAACCCGCCCGCCCGACGAGATCCTCGTCGTCGACGCCAGCAAGGACTGGGAGGCCTCGCGTGAGCAGGTCATGACCGAGCTGGCGCCCCAGTACCCGAACATCCGCTGGGATTATCACAAGGCGACGCGCCCGTCCGCCGCGGTCCAGCGCAACCAGGTGTCGGACCTCGCGACCGCGGAGGTCGTGTTCCTGTTCGACGACGACTCGTTCATGTACCCCGACGCCGCCGAGCACCTGATGAAGCTCTACGACGCGGACGTGAACAAGCAGGTCGCCGGCGTCGCCGCGGCCCTGGCCGACAAGCCGCCCGCCGAGGCCGCCGACGAGAAAGCAACGCAAGAGATCGAGGCCGCCCGCGCCGCGCCGACGGTCAAGCACTACTCGCCGATCGCGAAGTTCGTCCGCAAGGTCCTCGACGCCGACAACCTGTTCGTGCCTTACGACGAGGGCTACCCGGGCAAGTTCATCCCCGAATCGCTCAAGGGCATGCGCGTGGGCAAGCGCGAGCTCATGGCCGGCATGACGATGACCGCTCGGCGGGAACTGATCTGCAAAGAACGGTTCAGCGAGATCCTCGCCGACCGCAGCGGGGAAGACTCGGACGTGACCTACCGCATCTCGCGCCACGGCGCGATCGTCACCGCGCTGGACGCGAAGGTGTTCCACGTCGGCTCGCCGTCCGGCCGGTTCTCGAGCTTCTCGCGCGAGGTCTTCTACCACATGGCCCCGATGGTGCTGCACCGGTTTTACTCGACCGACCAGGCGCGCTCCAAGCGCGAGTCGCGTAAGCTGATCCGACGCAAGTGCCTGCTCGGGCTGGTCAAGGACATCCAGGCGAAGGAGTGGGACCTGCCGCGCTTGAAGGGCGCGTGGTTCGCGCTCCGCCGGGTCAACAAGGTCTTCAACATGACCACCGAGGAGATCGAGGCGTGGTACCCCGGCTTCCAGAAGAAGGTCATGGACGGCGACCTTTTGCGGGGCAAAAAGAAATAACATGCGTGTCGGCTACCTCATCCCCGAGTTCCCCGGGCAGACGCACATCTGGATGTGGCGTGAGATCGTGCACATGCGCCGATGGGGCGTGGATGTTCATCTGTTCTCGACCCGCCGACCGCCGGACCGCGACAAGGCCCGGCACGACTGGGCCGACGACGCGGCGGCATCGTGCCACTACCTCTGGCCGATCGGCCCGGCGCAGCTCGCCGCCGACGCCGCGTGGGCGCTCGCGCACCCCGGCCGGCTGACGAGCTGTATCAAGCTCGCGCGTTCGCTGAAGGTCACGAATTGCGACCCCATCAAGCTGATCCCGCCGGCGATCCGGCTGGCGCGTTTAGCCAAGCAAAAGCGGCTCGATCACTTGCACGTGCACTCGTGCGCCGGCTCGTCGATCCTCGCGATGCACGCCAAGCGCCTCGCCGACCTGCCTTACTCGCTCACGCTGAACGCGAACCTCGAGTGGTGGGGCGGGGAGATGGGCCGCAAGTTCGGCGAGTCCGCGTTCACCGTCGCGATCACCCGGTGGCTCTACGACCAGGTCCGCGAGCAGATGCCGCACCTGCGCGAGGACCAGCTCATCCTCGGGCGCATCGGCGTGGACACCGACAAGTGGACGCCCGGCGACCCGCCGAACAACGACACGCCGCAGCTGATCATCGTCGGCCGGCTGCACGAGAGCAAGGGCCACGCGGTGCTGCTCGACGCGCTCGCGAAGGTGCCGGGCGCGGCGCTGACGATCGTCGGCGACGGGCCGGAGCGCCCCGCGATCGAGAAGCAGATCGACTCGCTCGGCCTGACCGAGCGCGTCGCGTTGACCGGCTCGGTGGCGGAGGACCAGATCATCGGGCTGATGCGCGGCGCGGACTTGTTCGTCGCGCCCTCGCACGCCGAGCCGCTGGGCGTCGTGTACATGGAAGCGATGGCGATGGGCGTGGCGACGATCGGCACGGCCGCGGGCGGGGTCGCGGAGATCATCGACAGCGGCAAGGACGGCCTGCTCGTCCCGCCGCGCGACCCCGACGCGCTGGCCAGCGCGATCCAACAGTTGATTGACGACCCGGCTCGGCGTCGCGCGATCGCGCAGGCCGGGCGCGAATCGGTCGTCAGGAACTTCGACGCCCGTATCGGCGCGGCGACGCTGTACGAACGCCTCCACGGCGAGCCCCCAGCGGATATCGCCCACCAACGCGCCGACACACCGACGCACCCCACAGCGGTTTGACCGCCCGCGATGGCGTGCTGATGTCCGGATAACGCCTTGGAACACGGGCAATCCGCGCCGGCGGCGTGTTCGTATCCGGTTTGCTGGCCGATCCTCTACAATCCGGGCTCACACCGATCCCGCGACCGGCCGATGATGTTCCGGGCCGGGCACGCCTTGTTGGCGCATGGGAGCCGAACAGGGCGGTGCCGAGCCGGGGTGGTGGAGGCCGAGCGCAGATGAAACCCAACTTCCTGGTTATCGGGGCACCCAAGGCGGCGACCACCAGCCTGTGCCATCAACTCGGCCAACACCCGGAGGTCTTCTTCTCGGTCCCGAAGGAGACGTTCTTTTTCTGCTACGACGACGTCTACCAGAAAAAGGGCTGGCCCTGGTTCGAGTCGCTGTTCGATGAAGCGCAGGGCTACAAGGCGATCGGCGAAGGCTCGACGGTCAACGCGAACCTCGGGACCTACCCCAACGCGCTGCCGCGCATCGTCGAGCACCTGCCGGACGCAAAGATCATCTACATCGTGCGCGAACCGATCCAGCGCATGGAGTCGTACTGGATCGAGCTCAACAGCCAGGGCCTGGTGACCCGGCCTTTCAACCAGGCGGTGCGACATGACCCGCAGTTCCTCGACACGAGCCTGTACTGGAAACAGCTAAGCGCCTACCGCGAGCACTTCCCCGACGAGCGCATCCTCACGCTGTTCTTCGAAGACTTCAAACGCGACGCGCACGGCGTGCTTGAACAGTGCTTTCACTTCCTCGGCGTGGACCGGTCGGTCACGATCGACGGCGCAGACAAGCCGCGTTACACGTCCGAAGGCAAGCGCAGCGACCTGGCGGTGACGAACGTGATGCGCAAGTGCGTGCCGGGCTTTTACAGGATCCGCGACGCGATGCCCAAGCCGATCCGGGAGGGCGCCAAGCGGCTTCTTAAACGGCCGATCGAGGGCCGGCCGCGGTGGGACGCGGACGTCGTGGCCTGGGCGGTCGAGCAGGTGCGCGACGACAGCGCCGCGTTTTTGAAACACTGCGGCAAGCCCGCGGACTTTTGGGACTTGGACCGTTACCTCCTGCCGAGGCAGCAGGCGGGGTAGCGGGGCGTTGCTGACGGACGCCGATGTGAAGACATGAACGATCAGGGAACACAATCTGTTAAGCCGCGTGTGCTGGTCATCGCCGAGGCGTGCAACCCGGACTGGGTGAGCGTGCCGTTGGTCGGCTGGTCGCACTACGCGGCGCTGCGCGAGGTGGTGGACGCGCACCTGGTCACGCACCCGCGCAACCGCGCGGCGCTCGAGAAGCGCGGGCTGGTCGAGGGTCAGGACTTCACGCTGATCGACAACGAGCACGTCGCCAAGCCGCTGTACAAGGCGGCGACGCTGCTGCGCGGCGGCAAGGGCAAGGGCTGGACGACGGTGCAGGCGCTCAACTGGCCGGCGTACCGGGAGTTCGAAAGGCTGGTGTGGAAGCGGTTCGGCGACGAATTGAAGCGCGGGGCGTACGACCTCGTCCACCGGATCACGCCCCTGTCGCCGACGATCCCGAGCAAGCTCGCGACGCGGTGCAAGGCCGTCGGCGTGCCGTTCGTGCTCGGGCCCTTGAACGGCGGGGTGCCCTGGCCGAAAGGCTTCGACGATCGGCGACGCTCCGAACGCGAGTGGCTCAGCTATGTCCGCAACGTCTTCAAGCTGCTGCCCGGCTACCGCGCGACGCGGCGCGACAGCTCGGCGATCGTCGTCGCCTCGCGCGATACGCTCGCGCAGATGCCCGCGTCCTGCAGGGACCGCTGCGTCTACGTCCCCGAGAACGGCATCGCCCCCGAGCGCTTCAGCCGGGCGCGGCAGCGCGCCGCCGCCCTGCCGCTCAAGTGCGTGTTCCTCGGCCGGCTGGTGCCTTACAAGGGCGCGGACCTGCTCATCCGCGCCGGGGCGCGGGCGATGAAAGACGGCGGGCTCAAGGTCAAGATCGTCGGCGAAGGCCCGCAACGCGAACAGATCGAACGCCTGGTCGCCGAGCTCGGTGTCGGCGAACACGTCGAGCTCGCCGGCTGGGTCGAGCACACGCAGGTCCAGCGTGTGCTGGCCGACAGCGACTTCATGGCCGTACCCAGCATCCGCGAGTTCGGCGGCGGGGTCGTGCTCGAGGCGATGGCGCTGGGCCTGCCCGCGGTCGTTGTGGACTACGGCGGCCCGGCCGAGCTGGTCACCGACGCGACCGGCGTGCGCGTGCCCATCGGCGCGCCCGACGCGATTGTCGCCGGCTTTACCCAAGCCATCGCACGCTTCACCGACGACCCCGCGCTGATCGATCGGCTCGGCAAGGCCGCCAAGCGGCGCGTCGATGCGCTGTTTACCTGGCAGGCCAAGGCCCGGCAGACGCTCGCGGTCTATCGCTGGGTGCTCGGCGAGGCCGACAAGCCCGATTTCGGGATGCCGTTCCCCGACGCCGAGGGCCTTCACCGGCCCGGCGCAGCGCAACACGAACCGGTGCCGCGCACCGAGGCGGTGCCGCGATGATCAACATCGCCATGTTCGGTTCGGTGCTGCTCACGCCGCTGCTGTTCCTGCTGATGCCGGTGCGGCGCGCGCTGGTGACGTCGTACTGCGTGCTGTGGATGTTCCTGCCGGTCGCGTCGATCTCGATGCCCGGCATCCCGACGCTCGACAAGCCCGCGGCGATCAGCGTCGGCGTGCTGATCGCGATGGTCCTGTTCTACCTAGACCTGATCATCAAGAAGTTCCGCCCGCAGTGGTACGACCTGCCGGTCGTCGCGTTCGGGTTCGTGATCCCGTTCTTCTCGGCGCTCAACAACGACATGGGGATGGACGGCGCGCTGTACGAATCGGTGCAGGCGCTGTTTTTGTGGGTCATGCCGTACTTCGCCGGCCGGATCATCCTCGGCGACGAGATGGGCGTGAAGACGCTGGCGACGGGCATCTTCTACGCCGCGCTGATCTACACGCCCTTCGCGTGGTTCGAGATGCTGTTCAGCCCGCAGTTGCACCTGAAACTCTACGGCTACCACCAGCACCAGTTCCAGCAGACGGTGCGCGGCTGGAGCTACCGGCCGATGGTGTTTATGACCCACGGGCTGATGACCTCGATGTGGATGTGCGCGGGCGCGGTGTGTGGCATCTGGCTGCAGCGCGCCAAGCAGCTGCACTGGAAGCTGCCGTTCAAGGCGCAGTACGCGGTGTTTTTCCTGTTCTTCACCGCCGCGGTGTCGAACTCGATGGGCGCGACGCTGTTGATGTTTATCGGTTTGGGGTTGCTGTTTCTGATGCGGCGGGTCCGGCCGGCGTGGGTGCTGGTGCCGTTGATCCTGATCCCGCCTTTATACATCGTGACGCGGGCGACCGGGACGGTGTCGAGTGACGAGCTGGTGTCGCTGGTCGTGCCGGTGAGCACGGACCGCGCGTTGTCGCTGCAGCACCGGCTGGTCGCCGAGGACGCCTATGTCGCCAAGGCGATGGAGAAGCCGATGATGGGTTGGGGCGGCTACGGCCGACACCGGCCCAAGGACCCGGAGACGGGCAAGACGTACACGTCCGACGGGCTTTGGATCATCGTGTTCGGCAAGACCGGCCTGCTCGGGCTGGTGAGCATGGTCGTCACGCTGCTGGTCGTGCCGGCGGTCATCGTTGCCAAGCAAAACGCGCGCGTCTGGCGTCACCCGCGATTCGCACCCGCGGCGGCGCTGACCGTGCTGCTGTGCCTGTACACGATCGACAACCTGCTCAACGCGATGGTCAACCCGATCTATATCCTCGCCGCCGGCGCGCTCGTCGGCTTCGCGGGCCAGCCGCTGGGCGCGAGGTTCAAGCAGCGCACCGCCCACCAACGCCGGCACCGTCCCGCGGACCCCGGGCAGCAACGCCGTGAACGCCCCGTCGGCATCGTGACCTGACCCCACCCCCAACGCGACCGGCACCGCCCACCGATGACCGCCGAGATCACCGCCAACCCCGCCAAGACGACCGGCGACGCCGACGCGCCGACGGGCCCGTCGCCGGGCGGCTCGATCAAGCAGCGCGCCAAGCGCGGCGCGCTCATCCTCATCGTCTCCCAGTTCGTCGGCCAGTTCTTCCGCCTCGCCAGCAACCTCGTCCTCACCCGCCTGCTGATGCCCGAGGCTTTCGGGCTCATGGCGATCGTCAACATCTACATCGCCGGCATCAACATGTTCTCCGACCTGGGCATCAAGCCCAGCATCGTGCAGAACAAGATGGGCGACGACCCGCGCTTCCTCAACACCGCGTGGACGATCCAGGTCATCCGCGGCGTCGGCGTGTGGGCGGTCGCCTGCCTGCTCGCGTACCCGCTCGCCTACGGGCTCTACGACAAGCCGATCCTCATGCAGCTGTTGCCCGTCGCGGCGCTGTCGTCGATCTTCCTCGGCTTCCAATCGACCAAGCTGCACACCGCGGCCCGCCACCTGCAGCTGGGCCGGGAGATGGCGCTCTTGCTGGGCAGCCAGCTCACGGGCCTGGTCCTGATGGGCGTGCTCGCGTACATCTACCGCAGCGTCTGGGCGCTGGTCCTGGGCACGCTCACGATCTCGGTCCTGACCTCCGTCCTCAGCCACGTCGTCTTCCCCGGGCCGAAGAACCGGTTCTGCTGGGACCGCGCGGCGCTCGGCGAACTGATCAACTTCGGCAAGTGGATCTTCTTCGGCACCGTCGTCATGTTCCTCGCGACGAACATCGACCGCCTGCTGCTGAGCACGCTCATCACCGTCGAGATGCTCGGCGTGTATCAGATCGCGTTCATGATCACGAGCATGCCGAATACGCTGATCAAACGCTTCGGCAACAAGGTCGTCTTCCCCGCCGTGTCCCGCCGGGCGGACATCGACCGCGGCGTGCTGAATCAGAAGCTGTTGCAGAACCAAAAGCGTCTGGCGCTGGTGATGGTCCTGCCGGTGATGACGCTGGTGTGCGCGGGCGACTGGATCGTGCGGCTTGGATGGGAAGGGGACTTCGAGCAGGCCGGTTGGATGGCAAGCATCCTGGGCTTCGGCCTGTGGATGGCGATGCTGCGCGCGACCGTCGGCCCGGCGCTCTTGGCGATCGGCAAGCCGCAATACCAACTCTACGCGAACATCGGCAGCCTGCTGTGGAGCGGGCTGGCGGCGACCGGCGGGTTCTACCTTTACGGCATGGTGGGCTTCCTCGTCGCCTTCGCGCTGTGCGAGCTGCCCGCCTACCTGATTGTCAGCGTCGGCATCGCGCGCGAAAAGCTGTCGCTCTGGCGGCAGGACCTCACGCTCACCGCGTTGCTTATGCTGGCTATAGCCGCGGTGCTCGGCTGCCGATACGCCTTGGGGTGGGGGCTGCCGTTCGTCCCGGCGTCCGGATAACACCGCGCGGCGGTTTGGCCGTGCGCCGCGCCGGGTGTGCGTTCCACTTGGGACCAGTGAGGGTTTGATAACATGGCCGCGGAGCAAGACGTGCAGACGATGCTCGATACCAACGCACAAACCAAGCCGGGCGACGCCGACGCATCGCCGCCGCCGGTCTTTCTCGTCGGCTCGGAACGCTCGGGCACGACGCTGCTGCGCCTCATGCTCGACCGGCACCCGCAGGTCACCTGGTGCAAGGAGTTCGAGTTCGTCGTCGACCCCTTGCGCGAAGGCAAAACGCCGACGATCCAGCAGTACGCCGAGTACCTCCAGACCAGCCGGATCTTCCAGGACGCGGGCTTTCAGCTGCGGACCGACCTGGACTACGCGGGCGCCTGCCGGGACTTCCTCGAGCAGCGCAAGCAAAGTGACAACAAGCCGTTCGTGGGCGCGACGGTGCACCGGCACTTCGCGTCGCTGTTGAAGGTCTGGCCCGACGCGCGGTTCATCTACCTCAAGCGTGACGGCCGGGACGTCGCACGCTCGTGCATCGGCATGGGCTGGGACGGCAACGTGTGGACCGCGTCCAAGCGCTGGGCCGACTCGGTCCGCAGCTGGCACGCGTTGCGCGGCCAGCTTGATCCTTCGCGCTACATCGAGACCAGCTACGAAACGCTCATCAGCGACGCACGCGGCGAACTCACGCGCCTGTTCGACTTCATCGGCCCGGGCTTCCACGAAGACGTGTGGGACTACCACGAGGGCACGACCTACTCCGAGCCGGACCCGTCGCTGATCGCCCAGTGGAAGCGCAAGCTCTCGCCTTACCAACTCGGCCTGGTCGAGGCGCGGATCGCGCCGCTGCTGGAGATGCAGGGCTACGAGCTGTCCGGCCACCCGCCGGTGAAGATCACGCCCACGCGCGAGCTCCGACTGAAACTGCAGGACCGCTGGGCCAGGCTGATGTACCGCTGGCGGAACTACGGCGTGCTGCTGTCGGTCGGCGAATCGCTGACCAAGCGCACCGGTCCGAAGCCCTTGCATAAACGCATCCTCAAGAACATCCACGAGAAACAGAACGCTCTGAGGCGATGACCCAAAGCCAGACGCTCAACCCGATCGGTGAGCCGGCCCGGACGCTCGCGGTGGTCATCCTCAACTACCGCACACCGGCCATGACCATCGACTGCCTCGAGACGCTCGAGCCCGAGCTCGCGTCGCGCGGCGACGCGCGCGTGTACGTCGTCGATAACCGCAGCGGCGATGGCTCGGCGGACCAGATAGAGCAGGCGATCAACGAGCGTGGCTGGTCCGCGTGGTGCGAGCTGATCCGAAGCGACACCAACGGGGGGTTCGCCGCGGGCAACAACCTGGGCCTGCGCAAGGCCCACGCCGACGGCGGGTTCGCGCACGCGCTGCTGCTCAACAGCGACACGCTCGTGCGCGAGGGCGCGATCGCCGAGCTGCTTGGCGCCGCGGAACAACACACCGACGCCGCGCTCATCGGCCCGCGCCTCGAGTGGCCCGACGGCAAGGCGCAGGTCAGCGCGTTCCGCTTCCAGACGCCGATCACCGAGCTGATCAACGCCGCGGCGATCGGCGTGGTCACACGCCTGTTCGCCAGGCACAACACCGCGATCGATGCGAGCGATCGGGCGATGCCCGCGCCCTGGCTCTCGTTCGCCTGCATCCTGATCCGCAAGGACGTCTTCGAGACCGCCGGCCTGCTCGACGAGGGCTACTTCATGTACTTCGAAGACACCGCGTTCTGCCGGAACGCGAAGCGGGCGGGGTTCGCTGCGCTCTACTGGCCCGAGGCGCACGTCGTGCACCTGCGCGGCGGCAGCAGCCCGGTGAAGTCCGCGGCGACCGCGCGCAAACGCCTGCCCGCGTACTTCTACGCCTCGCGCTCGCGCTACTACGCCTCGTTCTACGGACGGCCGGGCCTGTGGCTCGCGAACGCGCTGTGGTTATTAGGCCGGGGCCTCTCCTGGCTGCGCGAACGCCTGGGGCGATGCAGCCACATCGCCGAGAAGGCCTCGCGCGACATCTGGACCAACGCGACGGACCCGTTCCGCCCGTACTCGCCGCCGGGGGCCAAGTCATGACGCGCCTGCCGGACTTCATGATCATCGGCGCGATGAAGTGCGCGACGAGCACGCTGCACGAGCAGCTCGCCGCGCAGCCCGGCGTCTTCATGTCCACGCCGAAGGAGCCGAACTTCTTCAGCGACGACGACATCTTTGCGCGTGGCATGGGCTGGTACGCCGGCCTGTTCAGCGCCGCGAAACCCGGCGATTTGTGCGGCGAATCGAGCACGCACTACACCAAGCTGCCGATACACCCCAGCGCAGTCGAGCGCATCGCCGAGCACGTCCCGGACGCGAAGTTCGTCTACGTCATGCGTCACCCGCTCCACCGCCTGGTCTCGGCGTACGTGCACGAGTGGTCCGAACGCACGATCACCGAGCCGATCGACGAGGCGATCGACAAGCACGCGCGGCTCGTTGATTACAGCCGGTACGCGATGCAGCTTCGGCCGTACCTCGAACGCTTCGGCACCGACCGCGTGCTGCCGGTGTTCTTCGAGGCGATGTGTGAACGCCCGCAACAAACGCTCGAGCGCGTCTGCCGATTCATCGGCTACGAGGGCGAGCCGCGCTGGTCCGACGCGCTCGGCGAGCAGAACGTCTCGTCCCAGCGGATGCGCGCGAGCCCGCTGCGCGACGCGATCGTCGGCCTGCCCGTGCTCCGTTCGATCCGAAAGAACCTCGTACCCCAGTCGGTGCGCGACAAGGTCAAGAGCCTTTGGACGATGAACCATCGGCCCGAGTTGTCGGACGCCTCGCGTGCCAAGCTGACCGCGACATTCGACGTGGACCTCGCGCAGCTCGGCCTTTGGCTCGGGATTGAAGGCTTGTCGTGCGCGACGTTCAAGGAGAACGTGCTCGGCGGGCCATACGGCTGGCGGCCCGAGGCCGAGGACCTGCGGGAGGCGGCGTGACGGCGACCAACGCACAAGTCGGCGTGGTCGCGATCGGCCGCAACGAGGGCGAACGCCTCAAGCGCTGCCTGGCCGCGGCGGTCGCGCAGGCGGCGCACGTGGTGTACGTCGATTCCGGCTCGACCGACGGCAGCGTCGCGTTCGCGCGTTCGCTGGGCGTCGAGGTCGTCGAGTTGGACCTGTCCACGCCGTTCACCGCCGCCCGCGCCCGCAACGCCGGCTTCAACCGATTGATCGACACCGCGCCTGACACCGCGTTCGTGCAGTTCATCGACGGCGACTGCGAGCTGGTCGATGGCTACATCGTCAAGGCGCTCGCGGCGTTCGAAAACAAGGACAGGCTCGCGGTCGTGTCCGGCCGACGCCGCGAACGCCACCGCGACGCGACGCTGTTTAATCGCCTGTGCGACATGGAGTGGGACACGCCGATCGGCGCGGTGAACGCCTGCCACGGCGACGCGACGATCCGACGCTGCGCGTTCGAAGACGTCGGCGGTTTTGATCAGACGATGATCGCCGGCGAAGAACCGGAGATGTGCGTGCGCCTGCGCGCCAAGGGATGGACGCTCGAGCGGATCGACTGCGAGATGACGCTGCACGACGCGGCGATGGACCGGGTCAGCCAGTGGTGGACGCGCATGGTGCGTGCCGGCCACGCCTACGCCGAGGGCGCGGACAAGCACGGCGGCCCGCCGGAGTTCCACAACGTCAAGCAGGTGCGCTCGGCGATCACCTGGGGGATCGCGCTCCCCGCGTTCGCGATCGCGTTTGTTCTCGTCGGCATCGTGCAACCGTGGGTGCTGACCGGTTTCTGGATCATCGTGCTCGCCTCGTTCGCGATGCTGTTCAAGATCGCGCTTTACCGCCGACGCAAGGGCGACCGGTGGTTCGACGCGCTGTTTTACGCCTACATGACGCTGAAGGGCAAGCTGCCGACGGCGCTTGGGGTCCTGAAGTATCACCGCAACAAGCGCTCGGGCAAGCGTTCGAAGCTGATCGAGTACAAGAGCGAAGGGGTGGCGCGCGGGTGAGCGACAAGCCGCACATCCTGTACGTCGGCGCGGTGCTGCCCAAACGCTCGGAGACGTTTGTGTACCGTGAGGTGCTGGGCCTGCGCGAGCGGGGCGTGCAGGTCAGCGTCGCCTCGGTGCACCCGCCCGAGCGGGGGCTAAATGATCCGCAGTTGCAGGCGTTGGCGGACGAGGCGGTCCCGATCTATGGCAGCGGGCTCGGTGACAAGCTGACCTTGATCCGCCAGGCCATCGGCCACCGCCTGCTGCGTGTGCCGATGGGGATTTTCGAAACAACCCCGGTGTATTGGCCGAAGTACCTGGTGCAGTGTGACGCCGGCTACGCGCTCGCCCACCGCCTGAACGATCGCGGCATCACCCACGTCCACGCGCACATGGCCCACGTGCCCACGACCGTCGCGATGCATACCGCCGAGGCGCTCGGCGTCCCGTTCAGCTTCACCGGCCACGCCGCGGACCTGTTCCGCGACCGATCGGCGTTGAGGACCAAGCTCAGACGCGCCGCCTTCGTCGCCTGCATCAGCCACTGGCACCGCGATTTCTACAACGAGTTGGTCCCGCGCCCCGACAGCGCTTACCCGGTCGTCCGCTGCGGCGTGGATGTTCAGCAGTTCAAGCCCGACGACGCGGGCGAACGCAATGGCCTGCTCACCGTCGGCCGGCTGGTCCGCAAGAAGGGCTTTGACCTGCTCATCGACGCGATGGCGAAACTCGATCAACACACCACGCTGGCGATCGTCGGCGACGGGCCCGAGCGCGATGCGCTGCAACAACAGATCGACCGGCTCGGCCTCGGCGATCGCGTCGCGCTGGTGGGCGCGAAGGCAAACCATCAAGTGCGAGCGATGATGCAGCGGGCCGAGGCGTTCGTGCTGCCTTGCCGGGTCGCGGAAGACGGGGACCGCGACGGCATCCCGGTCGTGTTGATGGAAGCGATGGCGTCGGGCCTGGCGGTGGTCAGCGGCGACCTGCCGACGATCCGCGAACTGGTCGAGCACGGGCGCACGGGCCTGATGGTCGAGCCGGGCGACGTCGAAGCGTTGGCGGTCGCGATGGATCGCCTGGCGTCGGACCCGCCGTTGGTCGCCCAACTCGCGGCGGCGGGACGGCAACGCGTGGTCGACGAGTTCTCGCAGTCGGTCAACCTGTCACGGCTGATCGCGGCGTTCAAAAAAGGGGCCGTCCCTGTGAAAAGCGGGGGCCGTCCCCGTTTCGGACGCGAGGCGGTGGAAGGATGAGCGAGTTGCCCACAACCACGGCCGGTCGCCGGTACTGCCTGATCACGCCATGCCGCGACGAGGCGCGCTACGCGCGGCGCACGCTGGACAGCGTGACGTCACAGACGGTGCCGCCGGCGTTGTGGGTGATCGTGGACGACGGCTCGTCGGACGACACGCCGAAGATCCTCGCCGAATACGCCGAGCGCTTCGACTACATCAAGGTCGTCCGGCGTGAGGACCGCGGTGGTCGGAAGGTCGGCCCGGGCGTGATCGACGCGTTCTACGCCGGGTTCGAGACGATCGACCCGGACGGCTTCGACTACCTGTGCAAGTTCGACCTGGACCTCGACCTGCCGCTGGGCTACTTCGAGGCGGTGATGCGTCGCATGGAGGCCGAGCCGCGCCTCGGCACGGCCAGCGGCAAGGCGTACTTCCCGCCGCACGGCACCGAAGACCAAGACCGGCGCAAGCCCGACGGCTCGATCGATACCGGCGACCTGATCAGCGAGGCGTGCGGCGACGAGATGTCCGTGGGCATGATCAAGTTTTACCGCACGGCGTGCTACAAGCAGATCGGCGGGTTCGTGCGCGAGGTGATGTGGGACGGCATCGACTGCCACCGCTGCCGGATGCTCGGCTGGCTCGCGTGCTCGTGGGACGACCCGGAGCTGCGCTTTATTCATCTGCGCGCGATGGGCTCGAGCCACAAGGGCATCCTGACCGGGCGCCAGCGCCACGGCTTTGGCCAGTGGTTCATGGGCACGAGTTTCGCGTACATGAGCGCGAGCGCGCTGTTCCGGTTGACACGCCCGCCGGTCTTGATCGGCGGGCTGGCGATGTGGTGGGGGTCTGTCAAGAGCATGCTCGGGGGGGTGAAGCGTTACCCGGACCTTGAGTTCCGCAGGTTCCTGCGTGCGTACCAGTGGTCGTGCCTGTTATTGGGCAAGGCCGAGGCGACACGTCGATTAAATCAGTCGGTGGCCGAGCGTTGGCAGCCGGGCAAGCAGTAGCGAGGCCGGCGTGTGCCGCGCCGTATGAAAACCGTGTGGCGGGGGTGGCGTTTGGCCGCCAGATCGCCGATCTTAGGGAGGCCGCAACGCCTGCCACGAGCGTAAGGAAGCCAGATGGGCACCGATAACCAAAGCGACAGCATCCGCGTCTCGATCGTGATCCCGGTCATGAACGAGGAAGACAACATCGTCGAGCTCTACCGCGAGCTGTGCGAGATGATGGACCAGCAGGCCGACCGCTACGAGGTGATCTTCGTCGACGACGGCTCGTCGGACCACACGATCCCGCGCCTGACCGAGGCGGCGCAGAACGACGAGCGCATCACCGTCATCCGGTTCATGAAAAACTTCGGGCAGACCGCGGCGATGGCCGCCGGCTTCGAGGCGGCACGCGGCGAGGTGATCTGCCCGATGGACGGCGACCGGCAGAACGACCCGGCCGACGTCCCGCGCCTGGTCGCCAAGCTCGACGAGCCGGCCGACGACATCGGCAACACCTGGGACATCGTCTCGGGCTGGCGCAAGGACCGGCAGGACAAGATGATGTCACGCCGGCTGCCCTCGATCATCGCCAACCGCATCGTGAAGCAGATGACCTGGACCACCGAGATCCACGACTTCGGCTGCTCGCTCAAGGCCTACCGCAAGACCGTGCTCGAAGACGTGCGGCTCTACGGCGAGATGCACCGGTTCATCCCCGCGATCTGCAAGTGGCGCGGCGCACGGGTCACCGAAGAAGTCGTCAACCACCGCCCACGCGTCGCCGGCTCGTCCAAGTACGGGCTCAAACGCACGATCAAGGTCCTGCTCGACCTCATCACCGTCAAGTTCCTCGGCGACTACCTCGCCAAGCCGATCTACTTCTTCGGCAAGTTCTCCATGATCTTCATGGCCATCGCCTCGGTGTCGATGCTCATCGCCATCATCCAGAAGTTCGGATGGGTCACCGAGCACGGCGAGCCGGTCAAGCTCAACGACAACGTCTTCGTGCTCTTCGCCATGATGACCGGGCTGATCAGCGTCATGCTGCTGATGCTCGGCGTGCTGTCGGAGCTCATGGCCCGTGTCTACCACGAGAGCCAGGACCGTCGGCCTTACAAGGTCCGCTCGGTGTTCCGCGGCGGATCGGGCGAGCAGCCGGTCCGGGTCACCAAGGCCCCCGACAAGCTCAGCCACGAGCCGCAGGCCGAGCCGGTGTGAAAACGGCTGGCGATACCGCTTAACCATTAACCCGTTCGGGGCCCTCTGATCGGGCGGGGCATTCCTAGCAAGCGTGCGTGGCGGGCCAAGGCCCAGCGAGCGTGGCGGGCCGGGCGTATTTTGATAGCTTTGTTCGCACCAAACGTTTGTGTTGGGATCGGGTATCCGGCGTGCCGCTGGCGGGAGACCGCCGGAGGATCACGTCATCGATCCGCGTGACGCCGTATTTTTTACGTGCCCAATCGCGCCACTACACCAAAAAACTAACCTTTTATTGTGATTAACTTTTTTAGTTAATAAAAAAGTTGGCATCTGTGGTTTTTCGTGTTATCGGGCCGATTCCAGGCTCTTTTTTTCATTTTGAAAGGTATCTTTGCACGGTGTTCATCGGATGAACACTTTTTGCGTTAGCCCGCACGGTTACCGAGAAGGCGTATTTTTATCGGTCGTATGTGTAGGACACGGAGTGTCATGAGGCCTGATGCCGGAGGCAGGAGAAGCACCCATCCCACGCGTCAACAGTCCGCGACCAGCAAGCGGTTCAGGATGCGATCAGGAGGCGGACAGGGAAAGGCCAGGCACACAAGGGCGAGCGCAGGCACTTCACCGGGCCCAGGAAGCCGGCGAAGCGGAGAGAGGTTTAGCAACAAGACGCACCGCCGCACAGGCGTGCTGAAACAGGAGAGACAGCTTTGAAGCCAGCCCAGTTTTTGTCCAGCGTTTCGTTAGCGATGGCGATCAGCGGCGCGTGCCTGGTGTCCGACGATGCGTCGGCCGCGACGTTCAACGGCGACCCGGTCAGCGTGTACACCCTCGGCAACTCGCTGACCTACGGGTTTACCGGCAGCAACGGCGGCGGCCGGACCACCGACAGCGGTTGGCGCAAACAGCTGTTCATCGACCTGGTGGACGCGGGCCTGGCCGTGGACATGCTCGGGACGCAGAACGACAGCGACTCGACCGGCGAAGGCGGCGTCGCCTCCGTGACGACGCTGACCAACGGCGTCGTGCCCTTCGACGGCGATCACGACGGCCACTCGGGCTGGCGCATCGACACGACCGCGGAACTCACCGTCGCCCTCGGCGGCGGGCTGGACGACCGCACCGGCAGCAGCAACCAGGGCATCCTCGAAGAAGTCGCGGCCGGCACGTTCAACGCCCCGCTGAGCAACGCGGACTTCGTCATGCTCTCCATCGGCATCAACGACGTCCGCCGCGGCATCGTGAACGCGTTCAGCGACGGGACGCTCACCGGCGACGAGGCCGGCCACGCTTCGACCGCCGACCGGCTTGACAACCTCATCGATCAGATCGTCACCGGCGGGCACGGGTTCGCCGGCACGCTGTTCGTCTCGAACATCACGCCCGTTGCGCCCGGGTCCGATCCGTTCAACGGCTACGTCGGCATGCAGGGCAGCTTCTCGGGCGACCAGGTCAATGACGCGATCGACCTCGCCAACGCCGACATCGCCGCGCTCTTCGACGCCCAGGGCAACCACCTGGTCTACGGCGACCAGGTCCGGCTGCTGGATGTAAACAGCCTGATCGACCCGGGCACCGACCTGCAAGGCGACAACCTGCACCTGAGCCCGACGGGCAACGACGCGTTGGGCAGCTTCTACGCCACCTCGATCATCAACGCCATCCCCGAGCCGGGCAGCTTGATCCTGCTCGCCGCCGGCGGGCTGATCGTCGCCGGCCGACGCCGACGCGCCTGAGCCGGTTCGCCCGGGACTTGCAGTCACCGTCCGATCATCCAAGCCCGCGCCGGCCTAGAACCGGCGCGGGTTTTGTCTGATCGCCCCCGGCTTGTGCTGGACGCGCCGCCGGATGTAGCCGATCCTGTAGGTGATCCTGCCGAGCAACCCCCGACCGACGACCAGGGATGAAGACCAAGCGTGACCTCGTGCTGGCGACCGGCGCGCAGCTCCTCGAGAAGCTGTTGGGCTACGGCATCCTCGCGCTGTTCGCGCACCTGTACGCGCTGGCGGATATGGGCGTGTTCTTCTTCGCCGTCGCACTGGCCGAGATCGTCGGCATGGTCGTGCAGTTCGGCACGAACGAGAACCTGGTCCGCTCCGTGGCGGCCAAGCCGGAACAAGCGCTCGACAGCCTCGGCGAGGTGGTCGGCCTGCGTCTGGTCGTGACGGCGATCGCGCTTTCCGCTCTCAGCGCCTTCTTCCTGATGTGGAAGCCCGACTCGGCGTGGATCGCGATCTTTGCCGCCGGGTACATGCTCGCCCGCAACGTCTACTTCGCCTACGCCGCGTTCTTCGTCGGCGTGCGGCGGGTCACCCTGCGCGTCGTCACGTTGATCGCCAGCCAGGTCCTGATGCTCGCCTCCGCCGGGCTCGCGTACGCGCTGGGATGGTCGTTCGAGTTCGTGCTCGGCGTGTTCGTCGGGATCAACGTCCTGCTCGCGGTCGGCTCGGCGGGGCTGACCCGCGTGCTCTTCGGGCGCGTGCCACTGCACCTGCACCCCACGCGCATGCGCGCCCTGGCTTACGCGTCGGCGGGCCTGTTCGCCACGGGGGTCATCGGCCTGCTGCGCTTCAAGGCCGATACACTCATGCTCGGATTCATCCCGGTCACGAACGGGCCGAGCACCGAGGTCCAGGTCGCGCGCTACGAGTCGGCGTACAAGATCTTCGAGGCCTCGCGCTTCATGGTCCGCCCGGTCATCCTGATCTACCTGCCGATCTGCGCGGCGCTCTACGCCCAGCACAAGTGGCGGCACCTGTCGCAGAAACTGCTGCGGCTCTACGGCGCGTCGTTCGTCGGCGGGATCGTCATGGCCGCCGTGGTGTTCTTCCTCTCGCCGTGGATCATCCTCACGGTCTACGGCGACCAGTACACCGAGGCGATCCCCGTCCTGCAGGTGCTCATGCTCACCGTCCCGCTGATGTACGCCGGGTTCTGCGGGCAGTTCATGGCCAACGCGATGCACTTGGAAAAGAAAGTCATCCTCGTCTCGCTCGGTTGCCTGTTCGCGAACATCGTCGCCAACGTGTTCGTGATCCCGCGCTTCGGCGCGCTGGGCGCGGCGTGGACGACGCTGGGCACCGAGGCGCTGGCGATGGCGGGCGTGGGCGTCTTGGTGATGCGTCGGCTGGCGCAGGGGCGTCGGCAGGACGCGCTGGCCGGACAAACAAGCAACGAGCCGGGCGGCGAGCCGGCGGCGGTGGGGGCGTCATGATCCAATCCAACACGAACCATATCGGTCACGACAAGCCGCTGAAGATCGCGATCGTCGCGGCCTGCCCGTTCCCCTTCCCGCGCGGCACGCCCGTCCGCATCTATCGCATGGCCGAGGCGCTCGCGCTGCTTGGCCACGAGGTCCACGCGGTCACGTACCACCTCGGCGAGGAACCGGACAGCCCGCCGCCGTTCACCATCCACCGCATCGCGGACGTCAAGGGCTACACGCGCACCGAGGCGGGGCCGAGTTGGAAGAAGCTGCTGCGTTGCGACCCGCCCCTGACCCGGCTGGTGGGCAAGGTCGTGCGTGAGCACGAGATCGACATCATCCACGCCCACCACTACGAGGGCCTGATCGCCGCGCACTACGCGCGCAAGGGCGGCCGGAAGGTGCCGATCGTGTTTGATGCGCACACGACCCTCGCGTCCGAGCTGCACTACTACGAGATGGGCCTGGGCAAGAAGCTGGTCACCGCGATCGGCAAGCGCATCGACGGCTACTTCCCCAAGCGCGCCGCGCACACCGTGACCGTCACGGACAACATCCGCGACATGCTGATCAAGAACAACGGCGTCAAGCCCGAGGACATCACGCCGATGACCAACGGCGTGGAGGTCGAGCACTTCGACATCGACCCGTCGCAGGCGATCGACGACGCGCCGCCGGGCGTGAAGACGCTGATCTTCACCGGCAACCTCGCGGGCTACCAGGGCGTGGACCTGATGCTCGACGCGTTCGCGGAGGTCTGCGCGGCGCGTGACGACGTGCGGCTAAAGATCCTGACCAAGTCGCCCTTCGATCCGTATGAGGAGCAGGCGAAGAAGCTGGGCGTGCGCGATAAGGTCGTCGTCGCCGAGTCGAGTTTCGCCGACCTGCCCGGGCACTTAGTGGGCTCGGCGGTCGCGCTGAACCCGCGCAGCGAGTGCGACGGCGTGCCGGTGAAGCTCTTGAATTACATGGCCGCGGGCCTGCCGGTCGTGTCGTGCGCGGGCTCGGCGGTGCACCTGACGCACGGCGAGCGCGGCTGGGTCACCGCGAACCACGACGCGTCCGACTTCGCCAAGGGCATCCTGCACCTGCTCGACCACCCCGACGAAGCCAAACAGATCGGCCAGAACGCCAAGGCATTCGTCCGGGCCAACCTGAGTTGGGAACGCGTCGCCGGGCGGTGCGTTGCGTTGTACGGGC
>JBKAGS010000047.1:0-180712 GCA_046290505.1 Phycisphaeraceae bacterium
CGATGACCGCGTTGAGGCGCTGCGCAAGAAGCGATGCGGCTTCGCCGCGCGATTCGTCTGCTCCCACCGGGTCCGCGTCGATGCCGAGCGCCGAGGCCAGTCGGCGGTACTCGCCGGGGTGCGGGGTCAGGACGAGCGGGGCGGCACGTGAGCGCGCCGCGGCCTGGGCGCCGGGACGCTTGGACAGCAGGTTCAGCCCGTCCGCATCGAGCACGACCGGCCGATCGCTGGCCAGCAGCGCCTCGACCAGCTCGCCACGCACCGAGACCTGACCCAGGCCCGGCCCGACCGCGAGCACGGCCTTGTGGTCAGGGTCGGCCATGTCGATCTGCGCCATCGCGTCGCCGGGCTCGTCGCCGATCGCGATGCCGGTCGCGCTCGGCTCGATCGTCAATACGAAAGGCAGTACACCCGGCGGGCACGCGACCTTCACGAGGCCTGCGCCTGCACGCAATGCGGAACGTGCACACAGCGCGGGCGCGCCAAGCATCGTGTCGCTGCCGCCAACGACGATGACCGTGCCGAACGTGCCCTTGTGCGCGTCGTCGGAGCGAGGCGGCGGGGGCGGGATGTCGTGGTTTGCAGTCATCGCTCGGCCAGCTGGTTGATGCGCGCGGCCGCGACGCCGGCGCCGAAGCCGTTGTCGATGTTCACGACCGTGACGCCCGAGGCGCACGAGTTGAGCATGCCCAGGAGCGCCGCGATCCCGCCGAGCGACGCGCCGTAGCCGACGCTGGTTGGCACGGCGATCACCGGTTTGTCCACCAACCCGCCGACGACGCTGGGCAGCGCGCCCTCCATGCCCGCGACGACGACCACGACGTTGCCCGCTCGGATCGCGTCCGCCTTGGCGACGATGCGGTGCAGGCCCGCGACGCCGACGTCGTCGATCCGCACAAACGGCTGGCCCATCGCCTTGCACGTCAGCGCACACTCCTCGGCGACGGGCAGGTCGCTTGTGCCCGCGGTGACGATCGGGATCGGCGTCGTGTTGTTCTTGGGCGCCGCAGGCTCGCCGAGCAGGGCGGCGCCGCTGAGCCCGCCGAGTTCGATCGGCGTGCCGGTCGTTGTACACTCGGCGACGAGCGCGTCGAGTTGCTCGGGCGTCGCGCGTGTGACCAGGACAGAGGCGTGGTGGTCGAGGATCGTGCGGCTGATCGCGACGACCTGCTCGACGGTCTTGCCCGCGGCGAAGACGACCTCGGCCGAACCGCAGCGCGCGGCGCGGTGGTGGTCGATGGTCGCGAAGCCCAGCGGCCGGGCCTGCATCGCGTGGAGCTGCGCCGCGGCGTCGTCGACGGACAACGCGCCGTTGCGGACCTGGTCTAACACCGATTCGATCGAGGGCGAGTCATTCACAGGCGTATCTTACACGCGGTGCAAACACGACAGCACGTTAGCCGCCGGGCTCGTCCCGCCGCTGGATTCGATGGGATGGTTTGACAAGCAATCAATCGCCGATCGGCGGGACGAGCCCGCTGGCGAACATCGATCCGCCATCCGCCATCCGCCTCACTCCGCCCACTCCAACTCGACGACCTTGATCTTCAGCCCCTGCATCAGCGGCAGCATCTTGACCATGTCGTTGAACGAGTCTTCGTCTTTCATCGCCGAGGTGGACAGCGCGATGTGAGTGGCGTCGAAGCCGTCGATCTCGCCGGGCGCGGCGGCATCGAGATCGACCCAGCGGTGGCTGCCGTCATCGCTTTTCAGGTAGACCTGCGACCACATGTGAAATCCGAAGACGCTTTCGCGTCCTGCGAACTGGTCCGCATAAACGATGCCCGTAACGGTCCTTGCAGGCAGCCCCAGGCCACGGATCATCGCGGACAGCAGGCAGGCGTGCTCGGTGCAGTCGCCTTGTCCCGTGCGTGCGACTTCGCTGGCAGAAGCGTAGCCGACCGACAGGTCTTTCGCGTCGATGTGATCCCGGACAAGTTCGCGTGTTTGCTGTGACACCTCGTAGAGTAGGTCCGGCGTGATCGCTTCGTTTTCCGCTTCAAGCGATGCGCGAGGTTTGGAAAGCAGCTTCTGAATCGCCTGGTCTTTGAAGTTCAGCATCGATGTGGCCGCGAGGTAATCGGCTTTTTCGGCCTTGAGCAGATCGCTTTGCACCGGGCGCTCCAAGTCAACCACGACCCGCAGGGTGTCCGCGTCGATCCACGTGGTCTGCTGGAAGCCGGCGTTGACAGCGGCGCCGCCGTACGTTTCTTTCAGCCCCGGCGAGACGAGGTCGAACACGCCGCGCTTGAGCTTCCGCGGGTTCTCGATCTTCTTGTCCGGCGTGATCAGCGACGCGGCGATCATCTCCGGCGCGTCGAACTTAGCCAACGCCAGGTCCTTGTCCGCCAGCAGCATCTCCATCTCCATGCCCGGCAGCATCGGGATGACCTGTCGAACGGGTTGGCCTTCGTCGTCGGTCCACTGCACGATCTCGACGCCGGGCAGCGCGGTCATCGTCGTGGTCCACTTCGTCGCGGGCACGACCTTGCCGAACACCTCGATGCTTTCTTCCTTGAGGCGTTTCATCGTCATGGTCACGGGCTGGGTGCCCATCGACAGGTCCAGCGTCGTAACGGTGATCTGCTCGTCGCCGCGCTCGAGCGCGTCTTCCATCGCCTTGGCCAGCGCGCCGGGCGTCAGCCACTCCGCGTCGGGCGGGTCGATCAGGCTCGATTGCTTGTTCCCGGCGGTCGTGGTCGTCATCCGCCACTTGCCATCGTCCGCGATAAAGTCGAGCTTCTGCCCGGTCGCCATCGCGCCCAGGGCCATCGAGCTTTCGGCAGCGATCGGCTTGTAATCGAGCGTCTCTTCGAAACGCGAGGTTTGCGTGATCTGCATCTCCGCGTTGCCACGCTTGATCGACAGCTGCATGTCGGTTGTGCTGACCAGCCGATCGTCGATTTGCTTGTACGTGATGTGCATGTAGCCGGCTTTCTGGCCGCCCATGTTCATCACGAACCACGCCTCGTACGGCTCGACTTTCCGCGCGTTGTCTGCAAATGCCGTCGGCGACAGAAACAGAAGTAGCGTGAGCAGGGCGGCGATTGATTGGATGTTACGCATCATTGTCTTGATCACTTTCAGATGGCTCGGTCGAGGCGGTTGGCTGGAAGCCTATCCCACCGAAGGCAATTGATTGACAGGCTATTCAGAGGTTTGTTTCACGCTGATCTTCAGGCCCTGCATCATCGGGATGAGCTTGATCAGGTCGGCCCGGTCGTCGTCGCCCATGTTCGACACGCCCAGCGCGATGTGGCCGGCGGTGTAGCGCCACATCGCGGCGTCGAGGTCGAGCCATCGGCCAACGCCTTGCTCGTCTTCGATCCACGCCTGGGTCCACATGTGGTAGACGAACGCGTTGGCGGTGCCGACGAACTCGTCTTCGGAGTAGACCAACCCGGTGACGCACCGGCTGGGGACGCCGTGGGCGCGAAGTATCGCGGCGAGCAGCACGGCGCACTCGGTGCAGTCGCCTCGGCGGGTGCGAGCGGCTTCGCTGGCGGTGGCGTCGCCGACCGCGAGCGTCGCGGCGGACAGGTGCTTGGTGACCAGCCGCTTGCAGGCCAGCGCGAGCTGCTCCCGCGTCGCGTCTTTTTTCAATGAGCGCGCCGCGCGATCGGCGAGCTTGCGCACCGCCTCGTCCTCGTGGTCGATCATGATCGACGCGGCGAGGTGCGCGTCGGCGGGCGTGTCGTCATTTGTTTCGCCTTGCTCGCTACCGTCGTTTCTCGTCGGCTCGGCGTCGAGGTCCACCGTCACGCGGACCTTGTTCTTGCCGAGTACTTCGACACGCTGTTGTGCCGTTTGGACCGGCGTGATCGCGCTGTCGCCCGCGTCGTAGGTCAGCTCGTAAACGATCTTGCGCTGCTTGTTTGGCTTGTCGATCGGCCGGTCGGGCACGACGACGGACAGCTGCGACATCTCCGGCGGGTCGAGCTTGACTTGCGTGACGCGTTCATCGGCCAGCCGCGAGACCCGCTTCATCCCGCCGATCTCGTAAGACAGGCCGACCGCGCGGGCCTGCGCGTCGATGCGCATCTGCATCTCGAAGCCGGGCAGGATGTCGTAGGTCACCGCCCACGCCGTGGCGTCGGCCTCGGTGCCGTCGGCGCGTTCGACCGGCTCGGCCTTGTCGCCGATGCGCCGGTAGCGCGTCTTGAACGGCTTCATGCCGACGAGCGGGTCGAGCGTGTCGTAGGCGAACTGCTTGTCGCCGCGCTTGAGGTGCAACGCGACGGCGATGTTCTGCTGCGCCGCGGTGAGGTAGCCGCCTTGGATCGCGGGCAGTTGCTGGGTGATCGATCGGCCGTTCTGCGTGCTGGTCAGTTCGACGCCCGCGTCATGGAAGCGGTAGGTTTGTTCGACGGTGTCGCTGCCGGCGTCGCTTTCGACCACGATGGTGAGCGGCTGATACGCGAGCGTCTCGGTCCAGACGACGCGGGTGCGGGTCTGCATCCGCTCGCCGCCGTGCGTCTCGACGCCGACCTCGTCGTAGCCGCTGACGATTTGGCCGTCGTCGATCGCCATCCAGCTGCGCCAGTAGCCCGCGGGCCGGCCGTCAATCGTGTCGAGGTACCAGTCGTCGAAGGTGTGGTCGGCGGGGTTGACGCCGGCGAAGTCGATCGGCTCGGCTCGTGCCGTCGCGAATGCAAGCAGCGCGAGCAGGGCGGCGAGCAGCCGGGTAGAGCGTGGCGTGAGCATCGCCTTATGCTACGGCGGCGGGGGTGTTCGGGTTGCGTGATCGGGGTGCTTTGGCGTGATGCCGGGTCGCGCGGCGCATCGCGGGCGGCGGCCAATACCGCGTGCGGGGTGTAAGTGCCGATGGCATAAGGGTTAACTGGCCGGATTGCCCTGATAGGGGCTCCCTGATACAGTATGGGGCTCGCCAGAGCGAGTTATTCGAACGCCTGCCCGGTTCGCGGACGGTTCCGCTCGACTGAGCAGTGACGGGATTGGAACAGCGCAATGAGCATTACCGCAGATAAGAAAACGCAGGTCATCTCGGACTACCGCCGGGACGACAAAGACACCGGCAGCCCCGAGGTCCAGGTCGCCGTGCTGACCGAGCGGATCAAGGAACTGACCGTGCACCTCAAGCAGCACAAGCACGACTACGCGTCGCGTCGCGGGCTATTGAAGATGGTGAGCAAGCGCAACCGGCTGCTGAAGTACCTGCGTGAGAACAAGCGCGCGGCCTACCTCGAGCTGATCTCGCGGCTGGGTCTGCGTAAGTAAGCGAGCCTTTAGCGCTTAGCCGTTCGCCTTTAGTTCGATCGCTTGGAGCAGACTTGCTTGACTTCATGCGACAGGTCAAGAGCGAACGGCTGATCGCTTTTTTTATTTATCCGACCCACGGGCCCGCGTGTTGCGGGCGGGGTGCTTGAAACGCAGCATCGTAGAAAAACACAAACGCAGAACGTGACCCGCTGACAACGCGGCTTGTCGACCCGATGTTCTGTTTTTCTGCTCTTCTACGATTCTGCTCTTCTGCCCCTGCTAAGCCGCGGGTCGGCGACAAGCCGGCGCACCGACGAATGCGATAGCCACGCGCCGGCTTCCCGTGACAACCGCGCTATCGCAACAAGGAACAACCGATGTCTTATCAAGTCCACCGCGTCGAGCTCGAACTCGGCGGCCGCACGCTGTCCATCGAGACCGGCAAGATCGCCAAGCAGGCCGACGGCGCCGTCCTCGTCCAATACGGCGAAACGGTCGTGCTCGGCACCGCCGTCCACTCCGACCCGCGCCCCGGCCTCGACTTCTTCCCCCTCACCGTCGATTACCGCGAGAAGGTCTCGGCGGCGGGCAAGTTCCCCGGCGGGTTCCGCAAACGCGAAGGCGCACCGAACCAGAAAGAAATCCTCACCATGCGGAACATCGACCGGCCGATCCGGCCGTTGTTCCCCAAGGGCTACATCGACGAGGTCCAGATCCAGTGCTGGGTGCTGTCGTACGACGGCCAGAACGAGCCCGACGTCCTCGCCGGCATCGCCGCCTCCGCCGCGCTGTCCATCAGTTCCGTCCCCTTCCAGGGCCCGGTCGGCAACGTCCGCGTCGGCCGCGTCGATGGCGAACTGGTCATCATGCCCACCGCGGCGCAGGACGCCTACTCCGACCTCGACATGCTGCTTTGTGGCCACGAGGACGGCATCAACATGATCGAGGTCGGGTCGTATGAAATCCCCGAAAAGGAGATCAACGAAGCGGTCGCCTTCGGCTACGAGTACGTCAAGCAGATCACGCAACTGATCAAGGACCTGCAGGGCAAGTGCGGCAAGGAAAAAGTCGGCGGCCCGGTCGTCGTGCCCGAAGACATCGTCGACCTGGTCGACTCCAAGCTCGCCGGCCCGCTCAAGCAAGCGAAGACCAGCGACGGCAGCAAGCTCGAGCGCTACGCCGCGGTCGGCGACTGCAAGAAGAAGTTCCTCGAAGAGCACTTCCCCGAGCCGGGCGAAGACGCCACGCCGTTCCAGATCAACCAGCACCGCGAGCGCGTCAAGATGGCCAAGGTCGCCATCCACGACCTGGAAGAAGTCATCACCCGCGAGATCATCCGCGGCGGCACGCGCACCGACGGCCGGAAAGCCGACGAGTTACGCAACATCGAGTGCGAGGTCGGCCTGCTGCCGCGCGTGCACGGCAGCGGCCTGTTCACGCGTGGCGAGACGCAGGCGCTGGTCACCGCGGTGCTCGGCACGGGCAAAGACGAGCAGATCGTCGACGGCCTGGGTGCCGAGTACTCCGAAAAGTTCTACCTCCACTACAACTTCCCGCCGTTTTCGGTCGGCGAGGCCAAGCGCATCACCGGCCCCGGCCGCCGCGAGATCGGCCACGGCAAGCTCGCCGAGAAGGCGCTCCTGCCCGTGCTCCCCGCGGTCGAAGACTTCCCCTACACCGTCCGCCTGGTCTCGGACATCATGGAGTCCAACGGCTCGTCGTCGATGGCGTCGGCGACCGGCGGCACGCTCGCGCTCATGGACGCCGGCGTCCCGATCATCGCCCCCGTCGCCGGCATCTCCGTCGGCCTGATCAAGGCCGACGAGCCCGGCCAGGAAGACGTCTACCTCACCGACATCCAGGGCGAGGAAGACCACTACGGCGACATGGACTTCAAGGTCACCGGCACGCGCGAGGGCATCACCGCCGTGCAGATCGATATGAAGATCCGCGGCCTGACCCTCGATCAGGTCGAGAAGGCCTTCGAGCTGGCGAAGAAAAACCGCATCGAGATCATCGACAAGATCGAAGCGGTCATCCCCGAGCCGCGCAAGGAATTGTCGCCTTACGCCCCGCGCATGCTCACGACCAAGATCAACCCGGACAAGATCGGCAAGCTGATCGGCCCGGGCGGCAAGATGATCCGCGCCCTGGAAGAACGCACGGGCGCGAAGATCGAGATCGAGGAAGACGGCACGATCTTCATCTCCGCCGTCGGCGCCGGCAAGGCCGAAAAGGCGCTCGAAGAAGTCGAGCAGATCGGCGCGGAGGTCCAGCCCGATAAGATCTACACCGGCAAGGTCACCTCGATCAAGGACTTCGGCGCGTTCATCGAAGTCATCCCCGGCCAGGACGGGCTGTGTCACATCTCCGAGCTGACCGAGGGCTACGTCGATAAGGTCACCGACATCCTCAAGGTCGGCGAACAGGTCCGCGTGAAAGTCATCCTCGTCGATGACACCGGCCGGGTGAAACTGTCCCGCAAGCAGGCCTACAAGGACGAAGGCATCGAAGACCCATTCGCGAACCGCGAGCGCTCGGGCGGCGGCGGCGGTGGCGGCGAGGGCAAGGGCGGCGGCCGGGGCCGAGGCGGCCGCGGCGGCAAGGGCCGTGGCCCGAAGGGCGACAAGCCCAAGGGCGACGGGGAAGGCGGCGACAACAACGCCGGCGGCTACGAAGGCATGAGCGACGCGTCGCCCGACGCCGAGTCCGCCAACGCCTGAAATCACCGCGACGACATGTAACAGAAAACCGTGGCCTCGCGCCGCGGTTTTTTGCGCGCCGCGAGAGAGGAACGAGGCAGACCTTGACGGTTATGACGCCGACCACGCGCTGGTTTGCATCAATCGTTGTCACACGATCGACGCGGGCCAGTTCTGGATCGTTGACTTGCTCGGCTCGGCAATGTCGCCGGGGCGAACACAGGAGCGGGGCAACATGCGGCGCATCAAGACGTACTTCCCGGTGGCGACACTGACCGGCACGCTCTCGGGGCTTGGTTTGGCGGGGCTGGCGATCGAGCCCGGCTCGATCGCGCTGATCGCCGTGGGCAGCGCGATGATGGCCGCCGCCCGGGCGTAGGCCCGCCGTGGGAACCGGCCGAGATGTGGTCGGCGTGTTAGGCTACCGGCGTGCCGCACGATCTTTCGATCCTGGACGTCGTCTTGCGACTGGGCCTGGCCGTCCTGTTCGGCGCGGTCGTCGGCTGGGAACGCGAAAAGAAAGACCGCCCCGCGGGCCTGCGCACCAACACACTCGTCGCTCTCGGCTCCGCCGGCTTCACGCTCGTCGCTATCGCGATGATCCAGGAGTACCTGCAACGCCCCGGCGACCCGCTGCCCATCGACCCGGCCAAGATCATCGCCGGCATTGTTGGCGGGATCGGGTTCCTCGGCGCCGGCGCGATCCTGCACGGGGAAAAACGCGTCCGCGGCCTGACCACCGCCGCGGGCATCTGGGTCGTCGCGTCGGTCGGCGTCGCGTCGGGGGCCGGCTACTTCGCGATCGCGGGCGTCTGCGTCGGCTTCGCCGTCTTCATCCTCACCGTATTGCACGGGTTGGAACTCCGCCACAAGGCCAGCCCGAAAACCGAGGAAGACGATGCTTGACCGGCCGGCGGGAATATCCCGGGCACTCACGAGTTGAGTACGTGTGCGCCACATCGCACGCCGATCCGGAAGCATCAAACGGAGCCCGACATGCATCGACTCGCAGGATTCGCATTGGGTTTGCTCGTGCTACTCGTCGCGGGCTGTGCCTACTTCGGCGTGCCGACCGGCCAAGACCGCGTTGAAGCCCAGGCGCTCGAAGGGCAGATCGCCGACTACAAGACCTGGCAGACGCCCGACTGGGTCGATGGCTACCAGCCAAGCCGGCACCCCGTCCCGAAGTTTGTGCGCTATTACGTCAACGCCAAGGGCATGAGCGACATCGACAACCCGCCCGACGGGGCGATCTTCGTCAAGGAGCAATTTGACCAGGACAAACAGTTCATCAACCTGACCGTCATGAAGAAGATCGACGGCTACGACCCTGAGAACGGCGACTGGTACTGGGCGATCACCGACGATCAACGCCGCGTCACCAACGCGGGCAAACTCGACACCGCCTGGACCAGTTCCTGCATCAGCTGCCACAAGAAGGGCGACGGCGGGGGCGACCTGTTGTTCGTCAACGACTGACGGAACGCGGCATCGACACACGGCGAAAACACCCGCTCGCGGGTCGCGAGCGGGTGCTTGTGATGCCTGTGTCCTTTGACAACTAGATCAACAGGCCGGCGATGAAGGAAAGGATCGCGATGACCGTGATCATCCCAAAAATGATCGAGAAGGCCATCCAACCCGGCGGCCCGCCATAGGTACGTGTTTCACTGTCTCGGATTTCAAGCGGTTCAAAGTCCATGTCTATTCCTTTCAGGCTGCTGATGCGTTTAAGGTGTGGTAGCTCGTGCCGACTATGGATTATTCGTAGGCCTCTAAATCATGTAAGTCAAGCTTATAGAATAGATTGCGTGCGTCATTGCGTCGCGGTTGCGGGGCGTGCGGCCGGTGGCGGCGCTGTCCGTGACGTGTCATGGCTGCATGATGGCGCGGCGTTGCCGATGAAATGGGCGGGCGTGTGGCGCGCGTGACGCGAAAATAGCCGGGCCATGCTGGGCGCGAACGCGGTTTGTGTTTATGATGTGTTTGGCGGATGGCGATCATGAAATTGACGCGCTTTCCGCTGGGGTGACGCGGCACCACCCCTAAGTGAGCGTGCCGCGCAGTGAGTGGGGCCCGCCGGTTCATCTCTGAAACCGTCGGCGGGCGAGGGTGTGTTCCTTTCTCTTGGCTGGCCGATCCGAATAACCCGTATCCGCCAAGGCGTTTTCATCCGAATCCCGATGCGCCTCGCGTGTCGCGACTGACAAACCGCCGCACACACCGACCACGTGTCATCGTTCATTAGGAGTTGCGCATGTCGATTCACGGCGAAGTCAAATGGTTCGACCCGAAAAAAGGCTACGGCTTCATCGTCGGCCCCGAAGGCCAGGACGTGTTCGTCCACTTCAGCCAGATCCTCGGTGACGGGTTCCGCTCGCTGAAGGACGGCGAGAAGGTCGATTACGAACTGGTCGAAGGCGACAAAGGCCTCCAGGCCCGCGAGGTCAAGCGGTCGGAGGCTGACGAGCCGGCACCCGCCGTCCAGGCGGCGCCCGCGGCCCAGCCCGCGCGACAAACGCAATGACGATATGAAGCCGCAAGGATTCGTCGCCGCTCGACCACGGGCCCAGGGGTGGGCGGTCAGGGGCAGGCCGACCGACGCGCGCCGGGTGGGGTGTGCGCCGGTCGGTTGTTTGTTGAACCGCATGGGCGCGTTGGCCGTTGCAGCGCATGACGACAGGGGCGGCGCATCAAACAACCCGTCATGGCTTTGGCGATACGGTCTCGATCAAACGCGAGATGCCAAGCCGCGAAGCACCGGGCTCGCTGGCCTCCGCGATGCCTGTCATGTGCATCCCAAGAAACCCGTATGCGTCTGAGGATCAATAGCTCCGTGGCGGGAGCCCGGAGCGTGCGGCTGCGAAGCGCTCTTTCGCACCGCGCAAGCCTGTTAATCCACGCACCTGGCTTCCGCCCGGTGCGATGGAAACGCCTCTATCCTTTGTGGAAAGCTTATAATTCCCGACTAGGAAGCGCGATGGCGGGTGAGTGCACGTGTCGCGGACCGGCGCTTGTGTTGGGGGACTTGTCTGAAGGGGCGGCGGTCGCGGCGGCGGCGTTAGCCGAACAACTCAGACTCGATGCGTTCGAGGCGTACTTGCACACGCTCGGCCGAGCGCGGCCCGAGCCGGATCATCAATGCCTTGGCGTGGTGACGCAACGCGCCGCGCGCCAGCAGCAGCGCGGTGGGCGAGGGCAGGTCGCCGGCCCGCGCGATCCGCCAGAGCAAAAACCGATCGCCCCAGCCAAGCCCGGCCTTGCGCGCAACGGCGCTGTACACCACCAGCGGGCTCGGGTCGTCCTGGCGGGCACGCCACCACCGGCGAAGCGACACGGCGACGATAACGATCAGCGTCAAACCCAGCCCGACCAGCAGCAGCTCCCACGGCAGGTCGTGCTGGACCCCGTCGTTCACGTGCTTGCTGACGTCTTCGAGCTCGACGCCGATGAGCTTTTTTTGCTTCTCTTGCGACTGCGCGAGCAGGCCAGCGATAGCGATGGGGGCGTTGTTCATCACGCGGCCTCCGTCGGCGCGTCTTCCTGCGCGTTGGTGTGGTGTTCGTCGGCCTGGTGGTGCAGGTCGTCGATGAGGTGCTGGATCACGACGCCCGCGCGTTTCTTGACCTGCTCGTCCTCGTCGGTGAGCGACATCTCCGCGACCAGCCGAGCGAGGTGCAGGATGCCCAACTCGTCGATCAGCCAGAGCGCGGAGATGCGGTGCTGGGCGCGCTGGTCGCCGAGCATGCGTGTCAAGGAAGGCAGGGCGTCCTTGGCCCGCAGCTCGAGCAGCGCCTTGATCGCGTTGGCGCGCGGGCGTTGGGCCTGGTCCTGGGCCATGTCCAGCAGCTTGTCGAGGTTCTCCGCGGCCTGGCTGTGGCTGATCGCTTCGAGCGCGTTGGCGCGGATCCGCGCGTCGTCGTGTTCGAGCGCGAGGTCAAGCGTCTTCTTCGCGGCCTGGGACGTGCATCCGCTAAGCGCCTTGACCGCGCTGGCGACGATGCGCTCGTCGTGACTGGCGCACAGGTCCAGCAGCACCTCTTCGAAGAAGCAGCCCTGGTTGAGCACGGCGATGATGCCCAGCGCGCGCAGGCGCTTGTCCGGGTCGCGTGACGCGAGGCGGCTGGCGAGGTGGCGGTGGAACTCGCCGTCGATCTTGATCAGCGCCCGGCCGGCGGCGACGCGGCGTTTGGGGTCCAGTTTGGGCCAGGCGTCCCAGTACCGGTCAAAGCCCAGCGGGGCGAGGTGCTTGGAGGCGACGCGTCGGATGGCGGGGTGGCGCGAGTTGACCAGGTCCGCGAGGATGCGCGGCAGGCCTGCGTAATCGGCCTGGATCAGGTGCCACAGCGCCGCGCGTGCGATCGCCGGCTCGGGGTCGCGGGTCAACAGCGCCAGCGCGTCGTTGGCGTTGCCGGCGGCGGCGCGTGCGTCCGCGTTGTTCGACTTGGCGATCGTCAGCAGCCGACGCAGCACCGCCAGCCGTGTCGGCGTGTCGGTCTGTCGGGCCAGCGGCGCAAGCCGCGCAACCTGTTCGTGGGCATCGGGCGTCGTCGCCGCGAGGTAGGCGGGCAGCCACCGCCGGGCGATCGGCGGCATCGACCGCTGCTGCTTCGCGTCGGGCCAAAGCGCGTCGGGCTGTCGCGCACGCGCCAGCGCGCGGGACACCGCGGGCAGCGCGAGCAGGTGCCCGGCCTCGATCACCTCGCCCAGTTTTTGTCCGAGGTTCGCGTCCGTCAGCGCCCGGGCGCAGGCGTCGGCCAGCGGGCGGATCGCGATGAGCGAGAGCAGCGCCCGCCGGCTGGCGGGGTCCGGCTCGGCGGTCAGGCGGTGGGCCAGCGGCTCGGCCGCGGCGTGCTCGGCCGAGCGCAGCGCCGCCAGCGCCTCGGGCATCGGCCGGGGCAGCAGCCAGAGCATCGCCGAAAGCACCGCCGGCTGGTCGTGGCGGCTGTACAAGACGACCGCCTGCTCGACCGCTTCGACCAGGAACCGCGTGCTGAGCGTGTCCAGGTGGGGCTGGCGGTTCGGTTCGGGGCTCGAGGCAGCGCGCCTGGCCAGCGCGACCAGGCAGCGCCCCGCCTGCTCGCGGACGTGTGCGTCGTTGTGCCGGCACATCGACGTCACCAGGTACGCCAGGCGGGTGGATGCCGCCTGTTCGATGATCGTCAGCGCGTTGAGCGACGCCTGGTCCCCGCGACCGCCCGCCGCCCGCCGGATCGAGGTCGAAAACTGCTCGGCCTGGGCGACGACCTTGTGCTTCAGGTCCTCGGGCAGGCGGTGGTAAGCCGCGACGAGGGCCTCGGCCGCGTTGGGCCTGCCCCGTTCGAGCATCGCCAGGCCCAGCACGCCGACCTCGTCCGCCTCGGCGTGGGCAAGGGCCACGCTCAGCGCCTGGTCGATCGACTTGCTGCGCAGCGCCAACACCGCGGGCAGGATGTCTCGGATGCGGGGCATGGCGACGGCTTGTCCTGATCAGTTCGACAACCCCCAGTCACACAGGCTGTTATCGGCCCGCCCCGGCGAATCGCTGTAAACCCACGTGGGAACAAGGTTAGCGAGCGATGACCCGGGTTCGCGTCAGTCCATCATTACAAAACGTGCAAAATCCGTTACCCAGCGCTTCCAATCGGGGTTTCGCAGACTATAATCTCTTTCCGGATCGAGTCGTCTCAGGTCCGGGGATGTCCAGATATAGGCCTGACTGGCTACCAAACCACTACAAATTGAGGTTGTTGACATGACTATCAACAGCAAGTCCCCAATTGCCCAGATCCCCAAACTGATGCTCTACAAGCGGCCGCTGCACCCCGAACTGTTCACGTTCAAGGGCCGGCGCGTCGATCGCCACGGCGATTACGAGGTCGAGACCTGGCTGGTCAACGGCGGGCACGTCGTGCGCTTCATCCTCGACGGCCGGTCGCTGGTCGAAGCCGTGCTCGAAGGCAACGACCACCTGCCCGAGTCCAACCTCGCCCACGCGCTGCCGTGCCTCGGTGAGAAGGAGTACGAGTACGAGGACGACGGCAACATCGGCTACCTCACGACGCTGCAAACCGAGTCGCTCACCGAAAACCTCTACCTCGCCACCTACCGCGAGATGAAGGACTTCGCCCAGGAAGTCGGCGGGTTGTGGTTCGAGCAGGATACCCCCGCCGGCCCGAACATGTACGTCCTGGATTGCCAGAAGTATAAGAAAGAGTTCCACGTCCAGGGCTACCACCTCACCGCAAACAACGGCAACGTGCTCCGCACCCAGTCGGTGTTTGAGATCAAGTCCTGAGCGGATTGCTAAAACCGATCAATTGCAAAGCACCGCAGACGATGCGGTGCTTTTTCATTGGTCCTTATGAATCGGTGCGGGCGTTCTGAACGCGGGTGATATGCTGGTGCGAGCAAAGGAGTCACGATGTTCGATCTCAAAATCTCTCACGCCATCGTCGCCGCGTTGTGTTGCGTGTTCGTCTTGCCTTTGTACGCCGAAGACGACATCGATCGCCTGGGCCTGCCCGTCATCGAAACGCGGGGCGGCTTCACGCTGTCGGTGATTGAGTACGAGGCCTCGACCCAGCACGACCTGCTCGACGACGACCCGGCCGAGCACAGCGTGTCGCTCACCGGCTGGCTTCGCGCACCCGGGGACAAGGACGTGCTGTGCTTCGCGACCACGCTGCTCGCGGTGTCGGCTGAGGACGACGAGGGCGACGAGTTGATCGTGCCCAAACGCAAGCGGGCGAAGGAAGAGTACGCCGCGGTGCTGCCGAGCGCGAAGGTCAACGACCGCGAGGGCGAGCCGATCAGGCTGGCCGAGGCCGAGCTCGACCCGGTGGACCTTCGCCGGCCGGGCTACGAGATCGAGGAACTGGTCGTCGAGGCGCGGGCGGTGGTGATGAAAGAAACCGAGACCGCGGAGATGAAGGCCGTCGTCGCCGACCGCTTTATCGATGTCGGCCACGCTCACCAGGTGCAGGTCGCGTCGATGGAGGTGGACAAGCGCGGGCTCATGACGGTCAAGCTCAACGTCCGGCGGACCGGCGGCACCCGCGGGCCCGTGATCGAATCGCTCTACGCGCTCAACGACCGCGACGCGGTCATCGGCGGCGGGCGGTGGACCAACGAATTGGACCTCTTCGCCAACAACTACGAAGTCGAGATGCAGTTCCCGCTGAACGAAGACAAGACCGCGGCGAAACTGCGCGTCGTCTTCGCGACCGAGTATGAGATCGAGACGATCAAGTTCACGATCAAAAAGCTGTACCAGAAGTAATCGGCGTCGATCATGCCGGCAACTCGATCGTGAACGCGCTGCCGCGTCCCGGCTCGGTGTGCAGCGCCAGCTCGCCGCCGTGCTCCTCGACGATCCGGCGGGTGGTCGGCAGGCCCAGCCCCGTGCCGGTGCGCTTGGTCGAGAAGTAGGGCTTGAAGACCTGGGCCTTGACCTCGTCGCTCATGCCCGGGCCGGTGTCGATGACGTGGATGCGCAGTCGGTCGCCGGCCTTGGTCGTCGCCCGGCTGGTGCGCAGGATCAGCTCGTTGGCTCCGCCGTTGGCCGCGTGGTCGCGCTTCGCGTCGGCCATCGCGTGCGTTGCGTTGATCATCAGGTTCAGCGTTGCTTGTTTGAGCAGCGACGGGTCGGCGGTCGCCTTGGGCAACTGCGGGTCCAGCTGCGTCCGCAGGTTGATGCCCGCCTCGTGCGCCTGGGGCTCGAAGAACACCGCCAACTCATCGACCAGCGCGTTCAAATCCGTCGGCTGCTTATCGAGCTCGATCCGACCGGCGAAACGCAAAAAGTCCTCGAGGATCTCGCGCAGCCGGACCGCCTCGCGACCCAGCGTGCCCAGCCGGCGGCGCATCTTCCCGGCCTGCTCGGCGATCTCGGTCTGCCCTTCCGCTGCGCGCTCGATGTCCGATGCGTCTTCCTGCAACAGCTGCACGTTCAGCCCGATGGTGGAGAGCGGGTTCTTGATCTCGTGCGCGAGCCCGCGCGTCATCGTCGCCTGCTCGGCCAGCCGCTCGCTCTGCCGGGCCCTGCGCTCGAGCACGCGCACCAGCCGCTCGGTCCGGCGGGAGTACAGCCAGGCGCCGGGGATGGCGAGCAGCACACCGATGGCGATGCCGAGGAAGAACAGGGTCATGCGGGGAGTTTAGTTGGAAGGCTTGAGGCTTGAGGTATGTACCCTCGACTTCAAGCCTCACGCCTCAAGCCTCGTTACGCGTACCCGCCCGACCCGCGTGTCCGCGTGCCATACAGATACTCTTGCAGGTAGTGGATCTCCGCCTGCTGGTGGTCCATCGCCCAGGCGTTCGCGTCGCCGATGGAGACGACGCCCAGGGCCTTGCCCGCGTCGTCGACGACCGGCAGGTGCCGGACGCGCTTGTCGCGGAAGATCGCCCGGGCCTGCTCGACGGTCGTGTCCGGCTTGCAGCACACCACGTCGGTCGTCATGACCTGTCCCACGGCGGTCTTCTCCGGGTCTCGCTTCTCGCCGATGATCCGGCGGAGGATGTCGCGTTCGGTGAAGATCCCGCCGAGCGTTTCGCCGCGCCGGTCCACGACCAGGAGCGCGCCGACGCGGTGCTCGTTCATCAGGTTCGCGGCCTCCATCACGGTGGCGGTCGGCGCGATCGACAAGAGGTTCTGTTGCTTCTTCTCCAGCAGTTCGGCGACGGTCGACATGGCGGGCTCCAGAAAGATGAGGCGGATGTCTATAAAGTACCACGCGATGAATCCTCAACCAAACGCGTTTAGCGGCCGACCGCGAGGGTGGTGATCAACGATAGCCTTCAATGCCGACGCGCCGCCCTCGCGGGCGGCCGCTAAACGGATCGGAGCGCGATACCATCCCTGCATGACCCATCACACCGATATCGTGACCGACCGCTACGCCAAGTCCGCCGCCGCGCACGCGAAGGCGAAGACGCTGATCCCCGGCGGGGTGAACTCGCCGGTCCGGGCGTACAACGCCGTCGGCCGGGACCCGATCACCATCGCCAGGGGCAAGGGCTGCGTCGTCACCGACGTGGACGGCAACGATTACGTGGATTACGTCGGCTCGTACGGCCCGCTGATCCTTGGCCATGCCGCCGAGCCGGTCGTCGCCGCGATCACGAAGACGGCCCAGCACGGCACGAGCTTCGGCATGCCGACGGAGCTGGAGTCGAAGCTCGCCGAGGCGGTCGTCGAGGCGGTGCCTTCGATCGAGGTGGTGCGTTTCGTGAACTCGGGGACGGAGGCGGCGATGAGCGCGCTGCGTCTGGCGCGGGCGGCGACGGGGCGCGGCAAGGTGATCAAGTGCGTCGGCTGTTACCACGGGCATACGGACGCGATGCTTGTGTCTGCGGGCAGCGGGGCGACGACGCTCGGGACGCCGAGTTCGCCGGGCGTGCCCGAGGGGCTGGTGAAGAACACACTGCTCGTGCCGTACAACGATCTAGACGCGGTCGAGGCGACGATGAAAGCGAACCGGGGCGAGATCGCGTGCATGGCGGTCGAGCCGATCGCGGGCAACATGGGCTGCATCCCCCCGGCCGACGGGTACCTGCAAGGCCTGCGCAGGCTGTGCGATGAGCATGGCGTGCTGCTGCTGTTTGACGAGGTGATGACCGGGTTCCGCGTGGACTACGGCGGGGCGCAGAAGCTCTACGGCGTGACGCCCGACCTCACGTGCCTGGGCAAGGTCGTCGGCGGCGGGCTGCCCTGCGCGGCGTACGGCGGGCGCGAAGACCTGATGCGACAAGTCGCGCCCGACGGGCCGATGTACCAGGCCGGCACCTTGAGCGGCAACCCGCTGGCGATGGCGGCGGGGCTGGCGACGCTCGACGCGCTCAAGGCCGACGGCTTTGCGGCGTACGCGCAACTCGAAGAGTCGGCGCGCAAGCTGGCGATGGGCATGGCCGAGGCGGCCGAGTCGGCGGGCGTGCCGATCTACCTGACGCGCGTGGGCTCGATGCTCTGCCCGTTCTTCGTCGCCGACGCGGGCAAGCAGGTGACGGACTACGACGACGCGACGGCCTGTCGGACCGACCGCTTCGCCGTGTACTTCCGCGCGATGCTCGACGAGGGCGTGGTGCTCCCGCCCGCGCAGTACGAGGCTTGGTTCGTCGGCACGGCGCACGACGCCGAGGCGATCGAGACGACCCTCGCCGCGTCGAGCAAGGCGTTTGTGAAGGCCGCCCAGACCGCGTGACGGCTTACACCGCGTCGGCGTTTTTCGTCAGCCGCTGCTGGTCCGCCTTTGCCTGCAACGCGGCGCCGAGCAGCCCGGACAGCATCGAGAGCGAGATGAAGCAGGAGCTCATCAGCTTCGCGGACTCCTCGAGGACCATCGAGCGGTTGGTGGGCGGCTCGGACAGCGAGTCGATGGCGGTGTGGAGCACGTAAAACAGGAAGGCGACCGCGAGCAGTTCGAGCACCCGGGGCACGCGCACGAGCCCGGGCAGCAGCAGGACGCCGACGGGGATCGCGACGACGCCGTAGAGGATGACGATGAGGTCGTTGAGGTTGCGAAACCCCTGTTCGTCCACGAGTTTGGACAGGGCCGTGTGCTGGTACAGCCAGGCGCCGCCTTTCTCGTGGAACTGCATCAATTCGTCCGCGGACAAGAGCAGGAACGCGCAGCCCGCGATCAGCCAGAACAACCGGTAACGCTTCTGTGGCCAGGGCGCGATCAGGAAGGCGGCGATCGCCCATGCGCCGGCGGAGGCCAGCAGGATCGCGGACAGGGCCGTCACCGACCCGCGTTCGTCGTAGAAATTGAACGCCTTGCCCTGGTCTTCGGGCCGGATCAGCACGGATAACACGATGCAAGCCGAGGCGATCGACCCCGCGAGCGCAACGATCCGGGCCATCGCCGGGGCGGGCGACTCTTGGCGTTCCCGCCAGGCGGTTCGGACGTGGGTTGTCAATTTCATGGCGGTGATCCGAGAGAGATGAAGGATTTGGTCGCGTGTCGAGCGGGGTGCGTCTGGGCTAAACACGCTTTAGAATGGGGTTTCATCAACTATACACCGAGACCGCACGATGACCACCGCGACCGCCGCTCAGACTTTTACCATCCTCGCCGCCGACAAGCTCGCCCAGCAGGGGCTGGACTGGATCCAGTCCCAGCCCGACGCGGAGCTGCTCAACAAGCCCGGGCTGACCGAAGACGCGTATGGCGAGCTGCTCTCGAAAGGCGGGATCCACGCGATGATCGTCCGATCGGGCATCAAGGTCACCGCGAAAGTGCTCGAGAACCCCGGCGACCTGAAGATCATCGCGCGGGCGGGCGTGGGCGTGGACAACATCGACCTGCAGGCCGCGACGGACAAGGGGATCCTCGTAGTCAACACCGCGGAGGCCTCGACGATCACCACCGCCGAGCACGCGTTCGCGCTGATGATCGCGCTGTTGCGCAACATCGGCCCGGCGTACAAGACGATGGCCGCGGGCGGCTGGGACCGCAGCAAGTTCAAGGGCCGGCAGCTCAGCGGCATGACGCTCGGCGTCGTCGGCTTCGGCCGAATCGGCCAGACCATGGCCAAGCGGGCGCTCGCGTTCGGCATGGACGTCGTCGCGTTCGACCCGGTCTTCAACAGCCCGACCGCGCTCGACGGCGCGGTGAAGATGTTTACCGACTTCGAAGACATGCTGCCGAGCTGCGACGTGCTGAGTTTTCACGTCCCGCTGAACGACCACACCCGCGGGATGCTCAACGCCCAGACGTTTGAAAAGTGCAAGGACGGCGTGTTCGTCGTGAACGCGGCGCGCGGCGGGGTCGTGGATGAAGGGGCCATCATCCCCGCGCTGGACAGCGGCAAGTGCGGCGGGGCGGCGCTGGACGTCTACACCAGCGAACCGCCCCCGGAAGACAGCCCGCTACGCAGCCACCCGAAGCTGTTGGTCACGCCGCACCTCGGCGCGTCGACCGAAGAAGCGCAGACCGCGGTGTCCAGCGACGCGGCGATCGCGTGCATGGCGTATTTGCGCGGCGAGGGGATCAAGGGCGCGGTCAACGCGGGTAACCTGCGCGTGGACCTCGACCCGACGCAGAACGGCTTCGTGGACCTTGCCTCGCGCATGGCGGCGCTGATCAGCCCGATGGTGACGCGCGGGATCGCGACCGTGTCGATCGAGCTGGCCGGCAAGTCGCTGCACAAGGCGGCGGGCACGGTCGAGCGCGCGGCGATGGTGGGGCTACTCAAGGAACACCTGGCCGACCCGGTGAACATGATCAACGTCGCGCAGGTCGCCGAGACGCGCGGGATCAAGATCAAGACGGCGACGATCGACGAGCCGACGCAGGCCGGCCCCGCGCTCACCATCGAGGTGCACGGCCCGGAAGGCTCGGTGGACGGCGCGACGCACGCGATGGACAGGACCCGCCGGATCGTTGGCCGGGTGTACGAGGACCTCAAGCCGCGCGTGGTCGAGATCAACGGCTACCACATGGACATGACGCCGGACGGCATCATGGTGCTGTTGCAGAACGAGGACCTGCCGGGCATGATCGGTCACGTGGGCTCGGCGTTCGGCAACGCGAAGGTGAACATCGCGGACATGACGATCAGCCGGCGCTCGACCGGCGGCGAGAAGCCGACGGCGCTGATGACCCTGAAGGTCGACGCCGAGCCCCCCGCGGGTTTGATCGGTCAGCTCAACGACACGCCGGGCGTATTGAAAGTCGCGGTGGTGAAGCTGCCGGGGTAAAGCGAGATTTGTCATCAGCCTGCATTTGATTCCTAAGCGAATGGATTTATGACCAACATCAAACGCATCGGTGTGCTCACCGGCGGGGGCGACTGCCCCGGGCTTAACGCCGTCATCCGCGCGGTGACGAAGACGGCGATCCTCGACCACGGCCTCGAGGTCGTCGGCATCGAGGACGGTTTCCTCGGCCTGGTCGAGAACCGCACACGCCCGCTCTCGGAGGCCGACGTCTCGGGTATCCTCACGCGTGGCGGGACGATCCTCGGGTCCAACAACAAGTGCAACCCCAAGAAGTTTGCCGAGGTCAAGCCCGACGGCAGCTTCGAGATCATCGACGTCACCGACCGTTGCATGCACACGCTCAGCAAGCACAAGATCGACGCGCTGGTCGTCATCGGCGGGGACGGGACGATGGCCTGCGCGAAGAACTTCGTCGACCAGGGCGTCAACTGTATCGGCGTGCCCAAGACGATCGACAACGACCTGGTCGGCACGGACGTGACGTTCGGGTTTGCGACGGCGGTCAACACCGCGACGCGGGCGCTCGACCAGGTCCACGACACCGCCGCGAGCCACCACCGCGCGATGGTCGTCGAGGTCATGGGCCGAAACGCCGGTTGGATCGCGCTGCACGCGGGCATGGCGTCGGGCTCGGACATCATCCTGCTGCCCGAGATGCCGTTCGAACTGCACAAGGTCTGCGAGGTCGTCAAGCAGCGACGCGAGTCGGGCAAGGGCTGCTCGATCATCTGCGTCAGCGAGGGCGCGATGCCGCTGGGCGGGGAGCAGGTCGTGCGCAAGGTCGACCCGACCAGCCCGGACCCGATCCGCCTCGGCGGCATCGGCCGGGTGATCACCGAGCAGATCGAGCTGGCGACGAAGATCGAGACGCGCAACACCGTGCTCGGCTACACCCAGCGCGGCGGGACGCCGGTCCCCGAAGACCGCCTGCTGGGCACGCGCTTCGGCCACAAGGCGATCGAGGTCCTGTTGTCGGGCCAGCCCAACCGGCTGATCGTGATGGCCGGGCGCGAGGTCACCCACGCCCCCCTGGAAGCCGCGGCGGGCAAGCAGCGCACCGTCCCGCTGGACCACCCGATGATCGCCGCGGCCAAGGCGGTGGGGACCTCGTTCGGGGTGTGAGTCGCGATCATCTTGAAAAAGTACCGCTCGCTCAATAGCCCCCACCGCGAGGTGGGGGTTCGCGTTTACAGTGATTCAAACCCTGCCTTACGGCAGGGGCTATGTGGTCATCCGCAATACAGGCACTATCGGGTACACTGTTGCGTTTGGCTCAAACCCGACCGCTTGCCGAACGAGACCCCGATGCCCACGTCCGAAACCACGACCGACCCCGCCACGTTGATCGCCCGACTCGGCCTGAAGCCCGGCCACGCGACCGTGGTCGGCCTGCAGTGGGGCGACGAGGGCAAGGGCAAGGTCGTGGACATGCTCGCCGCCGAGTTCGACGCCGTCGCGCGGTACAACGGCGGGGCGAACGCCGGGCACACCGTCGTCGTCGGCGACAACAAGTACGCGCTGCACCTCATGCCCTCGGGCGTGCTCTACCCCGGCAAGGTCAACGTGCTGGGCAACGGCGTGGTCATCGACCCCGAGCAGTTGGTTAAAGAGATCACCGCCCTGCGCGAGCGCGGCCTCGCGATCGACACCGGCACGCTCTTCATCAGCAACCGCGCCCACATCGTCCTGCCTTACCACAAGGCCCAAGACAAGCTCCAGGAGTCGGCGTACACGATGCCCAACGCGCTGGACCAGTCGGTCGAGGGCATCGGCACGACCGGCCGGGGCATCGGCCCGTGCTACGCGGACAAGGCGCTGCGCTCGACCGCGGTCCGCATGGCCGACCTGGCCGACCTCGACGCGCTACGCCACAAGCTGCACCGCATCGTGCCGATCAAGAACGCGACGCTCAAGGCGCTCGCCGACTACACCGGTGAGGCGTTCGAGCCGATCGACGCCGACGCGCTGCTCGATTGGCTGCGGCCGCTGGCCGAGGTGCTCGTGCCGCACGTGACCGACACCGCGCGCCTGCTGCACAAGGTCACGCAAGCCAACCAGCGCATCCTCTTCGAGGGCGCGAACGCAACGCTCTTAGACATCGACCACGGCACGTACCCCTACGTCACCTCGAGCAACTGCTCGTCGCTCGGTGCACACACCGGCACGGGCGTCCCAGGACACCAGGTCGGCAACGTCATCGGCATCGTCAAGGCCTACCAGACCCGCGTCGGCGGCGGGCCCATGCCCACCCAGCTCGACGACGAAACCGGCGACCGCATCCGCGAGGTCGGCCGCGAGTACGGCACCACCACCGGCCGGCCGCGACGCTGCGGCTGGATCGACCTGGTCGCGCTCAAGTACACCGCCAGCGTCAGCGGGGCGACCGCACTGTGCATCATGCTCCTCGACGTCCTCGCCGACCTACCCGAACTCAAGCTCTGCACCGGCTACCAAGTCAACGGCAAAGTCATCGACGCGTTCCCCGCCTGCAGCGACGACCTGAAGAACGTCGAGCCTGTATACGAGACGCTGCCCGGCTTCGCCGGCCCGGTCGACGGCTGCCGGTCGCTGAAAGACCTGCCCGAGAACGCGCAGGGCTACCTGAAGTTCATCGAAGACGCGCTCGGCGTGCCCGTCGCCCTCGCCAGCGTCGGGCCCAAGCGCGACCAGACCGCGCTGCGCTGAATCTCGAATGGATGATCTCGAATCTCGAATGTATCGAGAAGACAGATGGATAAACGATAGGGCTTTGCATGGCAGATCTAGAGATCAAAGATCAGAGATCAGCGATTCTTCCCAAGCACGTCGCCATCATTATGGACGGCAACGGACGGTGGGCGCAGGCGCGCGGCAGCGACCGGTCCTACGGCCACAAGGCCGGCGCCGAGGTCGTGCGCCCGATCGTCATCGCCTGCTCGGACCTCGGCCTCGAAGCGCTGACGCTCTACGCCTTCTCGACCGAGAACTGGACGCGCTCGAGCGAAGAGATCGACACACTCATGCAACTCTATGTCGCGTACCTCGAGTCCGAACGGCAACTCTTCTTCGATAACAACGTCCGCTTCAACCAGATCGGCCGGCGGGAAGGGCTGCCGCCGGAAGTGCTTGACGCGCTGGACCGGATGAAAGCGGACACAAAGGACCACACGGGTCTGACGATGACGCTGGCGCTGAACTACGGCAGCCGGGCGGAGATCACCGACGCGGTCAAGGCGATCGCGGACAAGGTGGCCGAGGGCGCTTTAGCGCCCGAACAGATCACCGAGCAAACCATCGCCCACCATTTATATACCGCCGGCCTGCCTGACCCGGACCTGTTGATCCGCACCGCGGGCGAGATGCGGCTGAGCAACTATTTGTTGTGGCAGCTCAGCTACGCCGAGTTCTACGTGACCGATGTTTGTTGGCCGGAGTTTTCGGTCGATGAACTGAACAAGGCACTGTCGGCGTACAAGGGGCGTACGCGAAGGTTTGGCGGGGTGGTTTAATTCTTACCCGTGTCTGGCTGTTGCTCGTACAAATTGCAGAGTTTGCTTAAGTAGATGAAGAGTTCGACCGCGTCCTGTACTTCGGATTCAGGTGGCACTTGCACATGGTTGTCGATGACTTCGGTAGAGACATCTGCTCTCTTACTTTCGCCGTGGCAGGTTTGAATCACACGGACCCAGAATTTTTTCGACTCATCACTGACTAAAGCACTTGTCGTACTGTTGTATTCGAGTTTCTGAGCAAGACGGTAGATGTCGTGCATCTGACTAATTGTCAGTTTCATTGTGGGTTCAGGATAAGTCTTAAGCGTGCAGCCAGGTCCAGTTGCCGCGCGCAGCACCCCGTTAGGCTCGACGATCACGGTTGCGCCTTCTGGGATCCGATTCCAGTTCTTGTTAGGAAGTTGGATATTAACGACGAGCGAGAAATCAGGCGGGATAGTTTCCGTGTCATGGTTGGTCGTGCTGGAGCAGCCATACGACAGCAAGACGATGGTCGTCAGAACAATGGCTTGGGATGCTGCTTGCGAGACCAATCTCATCACATCTTCCGCTTGAACTTCACGCCCTTGGGGTCCGCGACCGCGGCGACGGCGACGTGGATCGAACGCGCCCCGCAGCCCTTCAACAACTTGCAGCACGTGCCCAGCGTCGCGCCGCTGGTCTTGATGTCGTCGATCAGGATGACCTGCCAGCCGTCTAAATCCACTTCGCGCACTTCGAACGACTTGCTGACGTTCGCTTCGCGCTGCGAGCCGAGCACCGACGGCTGGGGCGGCGTCCACGTCGGGCGTTTCAAGAGCTGCACGACCGGCCAGCCGCGCGCCTTGCCTAATGCCTCGGCCATGAGCTGCGCCTGGTTGAACCCGCGGCGCCATCGGCGGCGCCAATGCATCGGCACGTAGGTGACGACTGCCTTGTTTTCGTCGATTGGCTCGCCGACGCGTTCGGCCAGGAGCCTGCCGAGGTGCGGGGCCCAGGACCACTGCCCGCCGAACTTCATCTGCTTGACCCAGCCGTCGAACGGCTCGTCGTACAGCGACAGGCGCGTCAGCCGGTCCCACGGCAGCTTATTGGATCGGCAGAACGCGCAGCCGTCGGCGAGCACCGAGCCGGGCCCGGCACTCGCGCCGCAGCGGTGGCAGTAGTCGTCCGCCTCGTCGGGTTGCCAGCCTTCGTGCAGCGAACGCTCGGCAGACACAACCGTCGGCCAAACGCGGTCGAGCGTGTCGGCGAAGCGTCGGAGGGTGGCGCTGACAGGCATCCGACCAGCATAACGCGAGTTGGCTTGGAGACGAAGCGTTTAGCGTGTAGCGTCTAGGGCCTAGCGTCGAACCAAAGGCCTTGCATCGCCGCTGGGTTCGACGCTACACGCTAGGCACTAAACGCTAGACGCTTTGCTTATACTGGCCGCGTGCAAGACGATGACAAGACACAAGCCGCGCCCGCGCTCAAGCCGCTGATTATTTCTGCGCCGTTCGGGAACTACATCCAGCCCGCGGGGACGACGCCGACGCTCGGCACGTTCACCGCGTTGCGCCGCGGCGGCGTCATCAACCGCGCGTGGCGCGTGCTGCTTACCGTGCGCTACTACCGCAAGGCGAAGGCGTGGGTCAACAAGATCGGCCTGCGAAACCCCGGGATCGACTGGCTGGTCGCGAAGTGCGCCTCGGAGAAGATCGACGTATCGGATAAGCTCGTGTCGATCCACGGTTTTTCAGCGGAAGACTGGTACACGCTGCTCGAAAAGACCGCGGCACTGAAACCGTTGGCGATCGAGCTGAACATGAGCTGCCCGAACGTCGGGCACATCGCCTGGCCGGAGGACTTGTTTGAGCGTGCCGCGGCCGCGCTTCCGGGGGCGATTGTCGTGAAGGTCCCGCCGGTGAATTACGACACGATGGTCGAGCAGGCGGTCGCCGCGGGCCTGCGGGTGCTGCACTGCTGCAACACGCTGCCGAACCCTGGCGGGGGGATGAGCGGCAAGCCGCTGATGGCCGTGGCGCTGCAGTGCATCCAGGACCTGCAACGCAAGCCTTACTTCGACGACTTAACGATCATCGGCGGCGGGGGGATCTACGAGCCGGCCGACGTCGACGCCTACGCCGACCTTGGCGCGAAGCACGTCGCGGTGGGGACGAAGGTGATGAACCCGAAGTACCTGTTTAGCGACGCGGGGCTCGATGCAATCCAACGGCGAGCAGAGCAGCGTTTGAGTTGCAGGCCTTAGCGCGGCGGAGCCGTGTCGCTGCGATTGATGACCAATCATCAATCACAAATCATTAATCCAATCAGACCCGGTCCTTCGGCGACAGCTTGCGGTCGACGCGGAAGACGCGGTTGCCCTTGTACTGGCCGAGTTGGCCGATGAACTTGCGCTTGCCTTCGATCTGGAGCGTGAGCGGGGCGGTGGCGGGTTTTTCGGTGAGGATCAGGTCGCCGACCTCGAGGTTTTTCAGGTCGCTGAGCTTGATGGTGGTGTCGGCGAGGATGGTCGAGACGCCGAGGCGCGCGGCGTCGAGGTGCCCGGCCAGGCGGGTGCGCATCTTCGCGTCCCGGCTCTGTCGTTTGTACGCGGCCCAGGTCTGGTTGCTGAGCTTTTCGATCAAGGGCTCGATGACGTTGTACGGGATGCACAGCGACATCGTGCCGGCCCGCCCGCCCATCTTCATTTCGAAGCCGACGACGACGACGACCTCGTTGGGCGGGACGATCTGAACGAGCGCGGGGTTGGACTCGGTCTCGGTGACGTTGAAGTTGATCTCTTTGACGTTCTGCCAGGCTTCCTTGAGCGCGGCGACGCCGCGGTCCAGGATCTTGCCCACCAGCCGCATCTCGATCGCGGTGAGCGGTCGCTGGGGGATGAACAGGTCGGCGTTGGACCCGCCCAGCAGCCGGTCGATCACGGGGTAGATGATCAGCGGGCTGATCTCCAGGCACATCGTCCCGTCCAGCGGGTCGCAGTCGATGAGCGAGAAGCAGGTGGGGTTGGGCAGCGAGTGGGTGAACTCGGAGAAGGTCATCTGCTCGATCGACGCGACCTTGACCTCCATGATCGTCCGCAGGAAGCCGGACAGCAGGGCGCCGTAGCTTCGGGCGAAGGATTCGTGCAGCGTCTCGAGGGCGCGCATCTGGTCCTTGGAGACGCGCTCGGGCCGTTTGAAGTCGTAGTCGCGGACCTCGACGTCGTCGGGCAGCGGCCGGCCGTCGAGCGTGAAGACCTGCAGCGACCCGTCGCCGGTGTCGATATCAGACGGCCCGGACTCGACGGCGGCGAGCAGGGCATCGACTTCGGATTGGTCAAGAACGTCGGCCATGGGCGCGTGCGGGGCGTGGGCGCAGACATCACTCGGGACACACAGTGGCTATCGGCCGAGCCGATCGATGGGCTACAATTCCCGGTGTGCAAAGGCCGCACAACGACCCGCGGAGGGAATAGCCGCACGCTCCCGCGTGTTGAACCCGGGCGCGGGCGTCGGCGTAAAACGCCACTGCCCGCCCGATCCAACGCCCCACGAAAACGATTCACCATGCCCAAACCGCTCCCGATCCTGCTCGTTTTACTCGGCCTTCTGCTGACGGTCCCGGCCGGCCCCGCGTCGGCGCAGTTCGGGCCCGGCGGCGGCCTCGGCGACCTCGGCGGGCCGGTCTTCCTCGATCTGCAGGCCTCCAAGGCCCGGGTCAAGCCCGGCGACCACCTCGTGCTCGCGGTCAAGGTCACGATGTCCGACGAGGTCGACGCCAACGGCAAGCACTGGCACATCTACCCGCCCGAGCCGATGCACGACGGCGTCGAGGTCGCGAGCACGCTCGTGCCGACGATCCCCGACGCGTTCGTCGTCGGGCAGGTGCAGTGGCCCAAGCCGGTCTTAATCAAGAATGCGTTCGGTAAAGACCAGCCGGTGTACGAGGGCGAGGTGACGGTCTACCTGCCGTTGATCGTGAAGGACGATGCGGCGGTCGGCGAGTATGAGTTGTCGATCAAGTTCGGCTACCAGCCGTGCAACAGCCAGTGCCTGGCGCCGACGACGGAGAACCTTTCGGCCAAGGTCCAGGTCGTGGCCGCGAGCACGGATCTCGCGCCCGACACGCCGACGCGTGGCGATCCGGACACGTTCGCGGGCTTCGACGCGTCGGTCTTCGACGACCTGGAAAAAGGCGAGGGCGTGTACACGGCCGAGTCGTCCTCCTCGTCCGCCGAACTCGACCTGTACCTTTTCAAAGTCGAACTGGACAACCTCGGCGCGATCGCGATCTGGGCGCTGCTCATCGGCATCTCGCTCGTCGGCGGCTTGCTGCTCAACTTCACGCCCTGCGTCCTGCCGGTCATCCCGCTGAAGATCATGGGCCTGAGCCAGTCCGCGGGCAGCCGGGGCAAGATGCTCCTGCTCGGGTCGGTCATGTTCCTCGGCGTGCTGGCGTTCTGGGCGGTGTTCGGCGTGTTCTTTGCGCTGCTCAAACAAGTCGATTCGATCAGCGTGCTGTTCCAGAAGTGGTGGTTCACGATCGGCGTGGGCGTCATCGTCGCGGCGATGGCGGTGGGCATGTGCGGGCTGTTCTCGGTCAAATTGCCCCAGTGGGTCTACCGCATCAACCCCAGGCACGACTCGCTGCACGGCTCGTTCGGCTTCGGCGTGATGACCGCGGTGCTCGCCACGCCCTGCACCGCGCCGTTCATGGGCACGGCTCTGGCCGGCTCGACGCAACTGAAAAACGACGCGCTGGTCTTCGCGGTCTTCCTCGCGATCGGCGCGGGGATGGGCCTGCCATACCTCGTGCTCGCCGCGTTCCCGAAGCTGGTCGAGAAGATGCCGCGCACCGGCCCGGGCAGCGAGCTGCTCAAGCAGGTGATGGGTTTGCTCATGCTCGCCGCCGCGGCGTTTTTCCTGGGCACGGGCTTGAACGCGATCCTGTCGGACGGCACGGCCCCGCCGAGCAAGCTGTTTTGGTGGGTCGTCGGCGCGTTCGTCGCCGCCGCGGGCGTCTGGCTCGCCTGGCAGGTCGTCAAGATCAGCCCTTCGCCGGGCAAGCGCGCGGTCTTCGGCGTGATCGGCGTCGCGCTCGTGTTGTCCGGCGGGTACGGCAGCTACGCCATGACCCGCAAGCCGCCGATCCAGTGGGTCTATTACACGCCCGAGGCGCTCGAAACCGCGCTGGAAAAAGACAAGGTCGTCGTGCTCGACTTCACCGCCGACTGGTGCGGCAACTGCATCGCGCTGGAGAAGACGGTGCTGAACAAGAAGGCGGTCGCGGACGTGCTCAACGGCGACGGCGTAGTGGCGATGAAGGTGGACATCACCAGCGAGAGCAACACCGCGGGGATCGCGCTGCGCAACTCGTACGGCTACAGCCAGATCCCGCTGCTGGTCGTGCTCAACGCCGACGGCGAGCCGGTCTTTAAGCGCGACTGGTACGGCCAGTCGGAAGTCATCGACGCGGTCAAGCAGGCCGGCGGCGAGACGGTCGCGGGGCGGTGAGCCGATTCCCCCATCGACACCGTTTGCCGAATCCGTCATAATCCAAGTATGGACCTGAAAGCCAAGCTCGCCGAACTGGGATACGACCTGCCGCCCGCCGCCGCGCCCGTCGCTGCGTACGTGCCGTTTGTCGAGAGCGGCGGGCACCTGTTCCTGTCCGGCGCGCTGCCGTTGAAAGACGGCCAGCTCACCGCGACCGGCGCGCTGGGCACCGACGCCGGCCCGACCCTCGAGCAGGCCCAAGGCGCCGCGCAACAGTGCGGGCTCAACGCGCTCGCCCAGATCGATGCCGCGCTCAAGGGTGACTGGACCCGGCTGGTGCGGATCGTCCGCCTGGGCGTGTTCGTCGCGTCCGACCCGTCGTTCACCGATCAGCACAAGGTCGCCAACGGCGCTAGCGAGCTCATGGCCGAGGTCCTCGGGCCCAAAGGCGTCCACGCCCGGTCGGCCGTCGGCGTGCCCTCGCTGCCGCTGGGCGCGTGCGTCGAGGTCGACCTGGTGGTCAAGGTCGATTGACCAACGGGCCCATCCAGCCCGCCCGCCGGGTGGCAGGGGCAGAGGCTCGGCGATGCCCCGGAAAGGATCGACGAAAACCTGTGCTGCCGCACTTTGTTCCGGGGCATCGCAAAGCCTCTGCCCCGGCCACCCGATGAATCCCGGCGAGTCGTAGGGTCCCAAAGCGTAATCCAAAAAGCGCACTTGACTGCACTTACGGATTGGCGGACACTGTGTGGACTTCCCTCCGTCCGATCCGTTGGAGACCTCGGTTATGGCAAGAGTACGCAGCGGCAACACCGGCTACGCGGTCGCACTGGTCATCTTCGGCTGTGCGTTCGTGATTTCCCTGCTGGTCGCGATCATCCTTTACACGAAGATCGAGACCCACAAGAACGCCGAGGACGCCGCGAAAAACGAGCTGGCCAAGTACGTCGCGCCCGGCGAGACCGGCCCCGCGGGCGAGTACATCGGCGACGGGCAGACCGCCTACGCCGGGATGCAGGCCAAGATCGACGAGCTGAGCAAGGCGCTCAACGGCGTGCCGGGCGAGAAGGGCGCGGTGCAGAAGCTCGAAGACGCCCAGGCCGAGATCACGAAAAAGGACAAGGGCTACAACCTGCTCGACGCCGAGCTGCAGGAGGCCAAGGCGACCCTCAAGTCCGAGCGGACCCAGTTCGCCACGATGCGGGCGCAGATGATGGACAAGGTCAACGCCGAGATCGCCGAGAAGCAGGCGCTGCAGGCCCAGGTCGCCGACCTGCAGACGAAGGTGACCCAAGCGATCGGCGACGCCGACGCCGCGGCCCGCGACCGCATCGCCGAGCTGACCCAGCAGGTGGGCGAGCTTGAGAACACGATCCGCGATCGGGAAGCGGTGATCGATCAGCAGCTCATCGCGATCCGCGAGTTGCGCGACCAGCTGCCCACGCTGCCCGAACCCAACACGACGCTGCCCGACGGCCGGGTCGCCTCGACCTTCAACAGCGGGCGCGACCTGTTCATCAACCTCGGCCGACGCGACGGCATCGTCATGGGCATGACCTTCGAGGTCTTCGACCCCGACCCCGTCATCCGCCTGAGCGCCCAGGGCGAGGCCCGCGGCAAGGCCACCATCGAGGTCTACGGCCTCGAGGCCGACACCGCCACCTGCCGCGTCGTCCGCATGGACCGCGGCGAGCAGATCGACCCCGAAGACCCCATCGTCAACATCAGCTACGACCCGAACATGACCATCAGGATGTTCGCCTTCGGCGACTTCGACATCGAGGGCGACGGCGGGGGCAACGACATCGAACGCATCAACGCCCTGATCCGCAAGAACGGCGGGGAGATCCCCGAACTGACCCTCGGCGACGACGGCATCCCCGTCCTCACCCCCGACCTCGACTACGTCATCCTCGGCGAGAAGCCCGTCCTCGGCAGCCCGCCCGACCAGTCCGGCGACTTCAACCCCGAAGCCATCGCCGCCTACCAGGCCAAGAAGGCCCAGGTCGACGCCTACTTCAGCATCTCCGAGGCCGCCAAGCAGATGCGCATCCCCGTGCTCAACCAGAACCGCTTCCTTGAGCTCTCCGGCTACTACGAGCGGTAAGACGCGACCCAGGACACCGAACCCGGCAACCGAGGCCCGACGCCTCGGTTGTTTTTATCTGTGGGCGTTGCGCCCGCGTCGCCTGCAACCGTGTTCTGGCCGGCCGGTACAAACAGGGACAGGCCGATCCTGCGCGGTCCACGCCGCGTATGATGACCGGACAGGCTTACGATCCGAACCCCACCGATGAGGCACACGATGAAGAACCCGATCAAGCCCCTGGCCGCGATGCTGGCCGTCATGTTGTTCGCGCTGGCCGGCCCGGCTCAAGCGGTTGATGCGCCCAAGCAGGCGTTCGGCGAGGGCACCGCGCTGGCGGTGTGGGTCGATTTCGAGCAGCTGGACAAGGACATGATCAAGCGGATCCAGGACCTGCTCGGCGGGGCGGGCGACACGCCGCTGCTGGGTCAGCTCGGCGGCGGGCTGCCGATCGGCGACATCGGCGAATTGACCGATAAGGTGAGCGAGGTCCGCGACGGGTTCCTCGAAGCCGGCGGCGAGGGGCTGCTGGTGACGCTGGAGATGCCCGGCGAGGGCGCGTGGTCCCCGCCGATGAACGTGCTGGTCAAGGCCTCGGACAACGCCGACGCCGACGCGATGGCGGGCATCGTCCGCAAGATGAGCGAGGGCGAGCAGGACGCGACGATGCAGCCGGTCGGCGACGGCTGGCACAACCTCGCGATCACGAACAAGGACGGCAAGCCCGTCACCATCGCGCTGCCCGAGCCGGACAAGAAGGCGTTCAAGGCGTTCGACGAGCAGCTGGGCGAGGTCAAGAAGCCGGCGATGTGCCTGGCCTTCCGCCTGCCCGAATCGATGCGCGAGCAGTTCGGCGGCGCCGGGCAGAACGGCCGGGCCCAGGACCCCCAGGCCGCGATGATGATGGGCATGATGCAGTCGCTCCAGGGCCTGGACACGCTCGGCGTCGCGATCTCCGAGGACGACGAGGAGCTGGAACTGGACATCCAGGCCGTCTTCCTCAAGCCCGGCCAGGCCCAGCAGTTCGCCCAGATGTACAACTCGATGATGCAGCTCGCCCCGGTCCTGCTGGCCAACGAGCTGCCGAACATCGAGAACGCCCCGGACGTGAACACCGTCACGAAGTTCTTCAACATGCTCATCATGAAGCAGAACGGCGACACGCTGAAGCTGAACCTGGACAAAGAGTTCTTCGAACTGGCCGAAGAGGTCGCCCCGGTGTTCGAGGCGATGCAGGGCCGCGGCCGCGGGCAGCAGCTCTGATCAGCGATTGATCTTCATACGGGAGGGCGAGGCTCCTGCCGAGCCGCAAGCACCATGGGTCACGCGGCTCGGCAGAAGCCTCGCCCTCCCGAAACGACACGCAACGACAACCCACGCCCGTAAGGCGTGGGTTTTTGATATTCGATCCGAGCGATCATTTCGTCGATCCACTAAAATCCCCGCCCCATGACGCCGACCCCGCCCGCCACGACCGCCAACCTGTACGACGTCCTGCACGAGCGCGGGCTCGTCAGCCAGTGCACGGACGATAAGATCCGCGAACGGCTCGCCAAGCCCGTCTCGGCGTATTGCGGGTTCGACCCGACGGCCGACTCGCTGCACGTCGGCTCGCTCGTGCCGATCATGGGCCTGGCCCACCTGCAACGCTGCGGGCACAAGCCGGTCGTCTTGGTCGGCGGGGCAACGGGCTTGGTCGGCGACCCGTCGGGCAAGACCGAAGCCCGCCAGATGCTCTCGGCCGAGGACATCAACCACAACGCCCAATCGATCGCCAAGCAGATCGGCCGGGTCGTGCGGTTCGATGATTCGCAGACCGGCGCGATGCTCGTCAACAACCTCGACTGGTTCGGGCAGATGAAGTTCCTCGACATGCTCCGCGACGTCGGCTCACGCATGAGCGTCAACCGCATGATGTCGATGGAAAGCGTCAAGGGACGCATGGCCGGCGACGGCGAGTCGGGGGGCGGGATCAGCTTCCTCGAGTTCAGCTACATGCTGCTGCAGGGCTACGACTTCGCGCACCTGTTCGACAAGCACCGCTGCACACTTCAACTCGGCGGGCAGGACCAGTGGGGCAACATCGTCATCGGCATCGACCTGGGCCGACGCCTGCACGACGCGGACCTCGCCGGGCTGACCTTCCCGCTGGTCACCAAGTCCGACGGCGGGAAGTTCGGCAAGTCCGAGCAGGGCAACGTCTGGCTGGACGTCAACCGCACCAGCGTCTTCGAGTTCTTCCAGTTCTGGCGCAACGTCGACGACAAAGACGTCGGGCGGTTCCTCGGCTACTTCACGTTCCTGCCGATGGACGAGGTCAATGCGCTGGCGTCGGCCCAAGGCAAGGCGATCAACGAATCGAAGGTGCGGCTGGCGTACGAAGTGACCAAGCTCGTGCACGGCGAAGACGAAGCGAACAAAGCGCGTGACTCGGCGGGCAAGGCGTTCAGCGGCGCGGCGGACGTCACCGGCGACGCGATCCCCAGCGCGCCGCTCTCCGCGGTCGAACTCAACGACGGCGTCGGCCTGATCGCGCTGGTCGTCAAGGCCGGCTTCGAGTCGTCCAACGGCAGGGCCCGCAAGCTGATCCAGGGCGGCGGCGTCCGCGTCCACGACGCCAAGGTCACCGACCCGATGCACACGGTGACGCCCGCCGACGTCGTCGATGGCTACGTCCTGGTCCGCGCGGGCAAGAAGCGCCTGTTCCGGTTCGACGTGTGTTGACAACACATCGCCCTCCCATCCAACCGAACAATCTCGCCTATATCGCAGGTTTGCTGCGGGTTATGCCTTGCGAATCCCGGCGTGCCGACACCGGTTAGAATGCGTGTCGAACCCGCATCGGACACGACTTCGCAGTGACGCCTGAGCAAGACAACCCGACGCCCCAAGACACCGTCGGGGACGATGCGCAGGCCGCGTCGCTGCTGGGCAAGCCGGAGAAGAAGGGCAGGTCCAGCCGGTTCTTCGTCCGCGGGTTGGCGACGCTCTTGCCGGCGGTGCTGACGCTGTGGCTGATCGTCTTCGCCTACGGTTTTATCCGCGACAAGATCGCCGCGCCGATCAACTGGGGGATCCAGGGCGCGATTATCCAGTTCACCGATTGGCCCACGGCGACCGACGACGATTACCTGGACGTTTGGGACAACGACCTGACGCCGTCGCAGCGCGAGGTCTGGGAGGTGCGGGCCCAGGAGAAGCGTCGGCGGTACCTGGACCAGAAGAACGACCGGTTCTGGTTGTCGCTGGCCAAGCTCTTCCGCGTCGAGCCGGGCGACACCGATTTGTTGCCGAAGGTGCAGTTGCCGGACGCGTCGTTCGAGACGGCGGTCCGTGCCGAGCGGCTGAACTGGATGAAGGACCAGCCGGACATCGTCCAGCTCGCGCGCCGGCAGCAGTTGCAGAAGCGTTGGGACTCGATCGCGATCGGCAACTGGCACGCGCTGGACCTGATCGGGCTGATCGTCGCGATCGTGCTGTTCTACTTCGCCGGCGTGGTGATGAGCAACGTGCTCGGCCGGACGCTCAAGGACCGGGGCGAGAGGCTGATCGACCGCGTGCCGCTGATCCGCCGCGTCTATCCGGCGGTCAAGCAGGTCACCGACTTTTTCTTCGGCGACGGCGAGGCGGCGATGAAGTTCAACCGCGTCGTCGCCGTCGAATACCCGCGCAAGGGCATCTACTCGGTCGGCCTGGTGACCGGCGACACGATGCAATCGATCGAGGACGTGATGGGCGAGCCGTGCCTGACGGTCTTCATCCCCTCCTCGCCCACGCCTTTCACCGGCTACGTCATCACCGTGCCCGTACGCGACACGATCGACCTGGGCATCACGATCGAAGACGCGCTCAAGTTCGCGGTCTCAGGCGGGGTGCTCGTCCCGGCCTCGCAGGTGATCGACCGCAAGAACGACCGCTTCGATCGACGCGGGCCGACCGGCGACCGCCGGGAACAAGACCGGCCCGCAACCGAGGACCCCGCTACCCCGCCCGGCGACCCGCGTGTTCGCCCGGCCGGCGGCACCGACTGAATCCCCCAGCCAACAGGAGGCACGATGGACATCACCATCACCGGACGACACATGACCGTCACCGACGCGATCGACCAGCACGCCCGCGAGAAGGCCGGCAAGCTGCCGCGGTACTACGACCGCCTGTCGAAACTCGAGGTCCTGATCGAGAAGGCCGAAGACCATCGCAACTACAAGGTCGAGTTCATCGCCCACGTCGATGGCAAAGATCATCTGGTCGTCAACACGACCCACGAAGACGTCTACAACGGTATCGAGCAGGCGGTCAAAAAGATGGAACGCCAGCTCACCGACTTGAAAGAGAAGCTCAGGAGCCACAAGCATTGATGATGACAGTGAGTAGGGATGAGGGAGTCGGGAGTTAGGAGTCGGCCAGGATGTGCTCCTACTGCCTACTGCCTACTGCCAACTCACAACTCCCTGAACCTGCTACAATCTTCCCCTTCCCGCCGGCCTGACGAGGCGGGCCGACCCCCTGACCGAGGCGATCTGATGAAGCTGAGCGACTTTGTCGTCCACGACGCGATTGTTCCCGTTTTGCAGGCCCAGGGCCGCGACGACGCGGTCGCGGAGATGGTCGATGCGCTGATCGGCGCGGGGGCGGTGGCCAAGGGCCTGCGCGACGAGTTGATCAAGCTCGTGCTGGACCGCGAGAAGCACGGCTCGACGGGGTTCGGCAAGGGCGTGGCGGTGCCGCACGTCAAGCACGACAAGATCAAGCAGGTGACCGCGGCGGTGGCGGTGAGCCCGGGCGGGGTGGACTTCAACGCCCTGGACCGCGAGCCGGTGTACTGCCTGTTCCTGCTGGCCTCGCCGAAGGACAAGCCGGACGAGCACCTGCAGGCGATGGAGAACCTATTCAACAACCTGCAGAACGACATGTTCCGCAAGTTTTTGCGGCAGGCGGATACGAAACAGGCCGTCGCCGACGTCCTCGCCGAGGCGGACGCCGGCCAACTCGCCCGCTGACCCGATCCTCGCCCCCGCCCCCCGTTGAAGACCCGCCGCGCGGTGTCCGCCGCCGCCTTGTCCCGATGAAGACGAAGACCAAGTCCATGGAAGCGCAACGCGTCAAGGTGACCATCCGCAACAAGCTGGGGCTGCACGCCCGGCCGGCGATGGCGTTCGCCGACACCGCGTCGCAATTCAAGTCCGACATCCTGGTGGTCAAGGGCGGGAACAACTACGACGGCAAGTCGATCATGAACCTGATGATGCTCGCCGCAACGCAGGGCACCGAGCTCGAGATCGCCGCGAAAGGCCCCGACGCCGACGACGCGCTCGCGGCGCTGCAGAAGCTGGTCGAGTCGAACTTCGATGAAGAGTAGGTTACCGGGTGTCAATCCCGAGCGGCGCTTCGCTTCACCGCAGAGGCGCGGAGGACGCAGAGGGCGCGGATTAAGACTTTTGGAGTCGTGATGCAAGTTTTGTCACTGCTTCAGCAACCGTTAAAAAGTGATGTGGTCATCGAGTTGCTGGATGTGACTGATGCAAAGGTCATTTACGACTTTGATCGATTGAAAGAAAACTTACCTGACCAATACTGGGTAAGCATCCGGGAACATGGGGTACAACTTTGTTTTGATGAGTTTCAGGTCTGTCATACGATTTTTGTCTATACACGTGAAGCAGATGATTTCCGGCCGGTTGATCGAAGTGTTTTAGATATACCTTGTTTTGAAGCGAGGTCAGAAGCGAAAGGTTGGGCTTGCAGTCAAGGGCTCCGGATTGAGCAAGGCCAAGTTGAATTGTTTGGCGTTTCGCGAGATCGGTTGAAGGTGTTCCGAAACTCATACTCGGTTCATGATGAGTTTCACGATGGACAACTCTATTTAATCACATTGGCTTCGACTTGATGATTACTTTGTCTTGCTTTGCGCCCTCTGTGTTCTCCGTGCCTCTGCGGTGAAGCGAAGCGCTGCCTTATCGCTTCACGGTGATTCGTTTGTAAACCCACCACCCCGGCGCCGACAGCGCGTAGGAGACGAAGCCCAGCGCGAGCGTCCACTGCGGGGCGATCAACAGCAGCAGGCCGACGATGACGTAGGCCGCGACGGTGCCGACCTTCGCGCGTTCGCGGAGGTAGCGGTTCATGACGTGGGTGTAGGGCAGCTTGCTGACCATCGCCAGCGCGGTGAGCAGGGTGACGCCGACCATGCCGACGCGCGCGGCGTCGATGACCCACGAGTCGTCGGGGATCGCGGCGATCCCGTAGCGTACGTGCTCGTGCAAGAGCGCGAGCGCGGCGACGGTGCCCGCGGCGCCGGGCGAGGGCAGGCCGGTGAAGACGCTGGGGTCGATCGCGTGCTTTTCGCTGGCGGCGACGGTGTACCGCGCGAGGCGCAGCGCGGCGCAGGCGACGTAGATCAGCGCGATGATCAGCGTCGCCCGGCCGAAGTAGTGGTCCGCCGAGTCGGACACGAACGGTACGCCGGCGCCGACCAGTTCGACGGCGATGAACGCGGGCGCGACGCCGAAGGTCACCATGTCGGCCATCGAGTCGAGCTGTTCGCCGAAGGCGCTGGTGCTGCGGGTCAGGCGCGCGACCCGGCCGTCGAAGCCGTCGAAGACCATCCCGGCGAAGACGGCCATGGCGGCGAAGGTCAGCGGGGTCCAGTTAAAAGGGAAGTCGGCATCCACGGGGCGCGATGCGAAGAACACCGCCATGAACCCGCACAGCACGTTGGCGAGCGTGAGCAGGGTGGGCAGGACGCTGATCGGCAGCTTGCGGACGCGGAGCCTTCGGCGTCTTCGTCGCTTGCCGGCGGGTTTGCCAGCGGGTTTGGCGGGGGCCTGTTCGGGTTTGGGCACGCGTGAAACCATCGGTTCATTGTACGGTAAGGCCCCCGGCGGATTATGATGTGGTCATGTCCGAGGCCGACGCCGCCGTGCTATCGATCGATCGCCGCAACAACCGCCTGCTGGGGGCGGTCCTGACGCTGTGCTTCGCCGCGCCGCTGATCCTCGCCGCGACGCTGACGCCCTCCGACGCGGGCATGGGCACGCACACGCAGATGGGCCTGCCCGACTGCGGGTTCAAGGTCATCACCGGCTACCCCTGCGCGACCTGCGGCTGCACGACCTCCTTCGCCCACGCGGCCAACGGCTCGCTCCTGACCTCGTTCCTCAACCAGCCGTTCGGCGCGCTGCTCGCGCTGTTTTGCGCGATGCTCGCGCTCGTCTCGGCGTGGTCGGCTTGGTCGGGCATGTCGATGACCCACGTCGGGCGCTTCGCCGCAAACAAACGCACGATCCTCTGCTGGCTGGCGGTGCTGCTTGTCGCATGGGGGTACAAGGCCGCGGCCGTCGCGATGGCGCCGCCGGCCTGAGCCGTGACCGACACTGAACCTTCCGTTAGGATCCGGGGCTGCACCTTCGACCGAGTTTAAGTGGAGACGCCGACGCATGAACCAGCGCAAGACGATCGCCGCCCCGCCCCGATGTTGGCTGCCGATGCTCGCGATGTTCGCCGGGCTGATGGTCGGCTGCAACAACATGCCCGGCCAGCCGGAGGTGATCGAGGTCAAGGCCCGCTACCTCGACCTGGACAATCGCAGCGTCGCCGTCGTGGTGTCCACCAGCGACTACATCGACTTCAACTTCCCCGACGCGCGTGAAAGCATCACCGCGGAGATCAGCCGTCGGATCCAGACCAACGTGCCCGGGGTCCAGGTGACCAACCCCGCCGACGTCATCCAGTGGCAGGACGACAACGAGTACTGGGCGACGCGGCCGCCCTCGGCGATCATCGAGCAGCTGAAGGTGGACCGCCTGGTGCTCGTGGAGATCGGCGAGTACCGCACGCACGAGCCGGGCGACAAGTACATCCTCCGCGGGGTGATCTCCGCCACGGTCAACGTCGTCGAGGCCGAGGCGCCCGACCCCGACACGTTCGGCGGGTCGTACAGCAAGAGCGTGATGTACCCGCGCAGCAAGGACTCGTGGATCGGCAAGGCCGCCATCAGCGAAAAAAAGATCGAGGCGCAGACCCAGTACCGGTTTTGCGAGGAAACGGCCGGGCTTTTTTACGACCACGAACTGGTCAGGTGATCCCCATGCGAAGCGTTGTCCTGTGTGTGCTGTGCGGCGTTGCGCTGCTGGGCCTGGCCGGTTGCAACATCGTCGGCGGGACGGCGGCGCTGCTGGCCCCGCCCGAGAAGGTCGAGGCCAAGTACGAGTTGCCCGACAAGCCGACGCTCATCGTCATCGACGACGCCAGCCCCCGGCCGATGGTCAACAGCGAGGCGACGCTTCGGCGGGTCGCCGGCTCGATCCGTGCGGCGCTCGAGGCCGAAGAGGTGGTGACGACCGGCTTCATCGGTCAGGACGAGCTCGCCGCGTTGCGTGAAGAACTCGGAGACGAATACCGGCAGACCTCGCTCGCGGCGCTCGCGATCCGTTTGAACGCCAGGCAGGTCATCCACGCCGAGGTCAGCGGGTACCAGGTCGATGTCGGCGGGAACATCATCCGCCCGAGCATCGTGATGAACGTCAAGGTCTTCGACATCGACGAGCGCGCCCGGGTGTTCCCTTCCGCGGTTGACCCCGAGACCGGTTTTTCCGTCGGCGACAGCGTCTACCCCGTGCAGACCAACATGCCCGCACGCAACGTCTCGGGGCAGGGCGCGGCGCGCACGATCGCCGTCCGTGACCTCGCCGACATGGCCGGCCGGGACATCGCCCGGCTGTTTTTCGACTGGCGCGTGCCCGAACGCGGCAGCACCCTGGGCGAGTAATCCGATGACGCGTGTCCTGCACCTGCTTGATGAGCAGCCGGGCCTGAGCAGCGCGATGGCGATGCGCCTCTCGGCCGACGCGGCGCGATGGGACGGCGACGCAGACGACCGGCACGCGTGGCTGTTGATCGGCGGCGAATCGATGCGCGACGCCGCGGCGTCGGCGGGGGTCCATCCTGACCGGGTCCGGCTGATGCCCCGGCCCGACCGCGTCCGCAAGCTCGTGCCCGGCGCGATGCGCAAGATCAAGGCGTTGATGAGCCGGGCCGATCGGGTCGAGTGCTGGACGGTGGGCGCGGCGGCGCTCGCGTCTGGGCTCGGGTGCGAGACCGCCGTGCCACGCTTCGGCCAAGCGGCTTTGTGCGGGTACGCCGGGCGTGTGATCGCCGAGTGCGTCAAACACGCCACGGCCGTGAGCGAGGGGGCGGAGGGTGTCGGGCCGCGGCAGTCTTCCGATCGCACACGTGACGCGATCCGCCGATCCTGGGGCGTCGAGGACGGCACGTTCATCGTGGCGTTGCTCGCCGACCACCCCGCGCGGGTGGATGCGCGCGAGGCGTTTATGGCGACGGCGTTCGCGTTCGAGACGCTGGCCGCGGCGAGGGCCGAACGCGGCGACGTGCGTTTGCTCTGCCATCCCAACGCCCTTGGGCGCAACGACGCGTGCGAGCTTGCCGAGTTGCTCCGGCAGCCGCAACTGGTCTTACAGGACGCGCGGGCGCTGGCGCCCTGGTCGGTCCTGACCGGTTGCGATATCGCGGTCGCGCCCGACCCGATTGACGCGGGGCTTTCGATCCTCTGGGCCGACGCGCTGGGCTTGGCCGTGATCGCGCCGCCCGAGCCGCGTTTGGAACTACTCGGCGGGTTGGAACACGTGCAGCCGTGCCAAAGCGGATCCGCGAAACACCTCGCGCACCGGTTAACGCGGTGGGCGTTCGATCGCCAGCCGGCGGCGGTTCCTAGCGTTTGAACGTCATTTCGGCACTGACAAACTCCGCAGACTCCGCTTGTCAGTGGCACACGTGGCCAGTCAGGGTGCAAGTTGTTCTAAGATTCCGCGATGACTGAGCAGGTCGAACAAAACGCCGATCCTAAGTTCCCATTCGACGATTCGCTCTGCGAGCGATGCGGGTACCCGCTGTTCGGGTTGTCGATCGAGTCGGCGTGCCCCGAGTGCGGGCTCGCGGTTGCCGAGTCTTCGCCGGCGAGGCGTGACCTGCCGGGCGTGGTGGACCGTCTAGGCTGTCGTGACGCCTGGCGGATGGCGTGTCGGCTGCTGGTCCGCCCGGCCGATACGTTTCGTCGGCTCGATGTCTCGCCTCGTGGCGCCGCGGCCTCGACCTTTTTGTTTTGGATGACGTTTCTTGCCGGGTTCGTCTGGCTGAGTGTGATGGGCGCGGGGCTGTACTTGGTCGACGGCGGGCCGACCTCGGGCAATCTCGGTTACCAGGCGGTGTTTCACCTGGTCGCGGTGTTGATCCTCGTGCAGGTCTTGACCCACATCGAGATGCTCGGCGTCGCCGCGATCAGCCGACGGCGGGGCTGGCGGGTGCCGTTGCGCCTGGCCGAGCGGGTGTGCGCTTTCGCCTCGGTCGGGTGGCTGCCGGGCGTGGCGCTGGCGGCGGTGGGGGCGCAACTGCTCGGGGTGTTCGCCGTCGGCGAGCCGTGGTTCGAGCGGATGCACGGGGTGGTGCGGGTCTCGTGGCTCTGCTACGCCGGGCTGTTCGTGCTGTCGCTGCTTTGGTTCGAGTCGCTGGTGTGGGTCGGCGTGCGGCAAGTGAAGTACGCGAACGCCTGGCCCCAGACGGCAAGCGGGGCGGTGGCTGGCCAAGCGCCCGGCGAGGGGTCTTCCCCACCCGATCCGCATTAGCCCCGACTCGAAGACCACTTGCCCGCCGAGTCATCGCCGCTTAACATTCGCTGAGCGGGTCGATGTTTCCCCGCCTGATACCCCAGCCGGCCGGGCGTTGCCTGGCCGAAACAACTCGGCACAGCCGGGCCAAGCAGCCCCGCCGTGCGGATCACGCGGACGCGACGCGTCCGGACACTCGGCTAAACCCCGTGTGGATATAGATTAACGATGGCAAACGGCACCCTCCGGATTTTCGCAGACGTCCCCGCCCCCGCGTGGCCCGCGCCACGCACCTACAGGCCTGTCGCGCGCCCGCTGCGCCCGGCCTGTGCCTCCATCCGCCGCCTGCACCAAGCCGACCGGAACACCGCCTGAAGCCCCAGCCGCCCGTTGGCTAGGCCGTCGCTGATCCCGCGTGACCCCACGCCCCGAGCTTGATCGCTCGGTGAGGGATGCTGCTGCAACCCCTGTGCCCCAACCGGCCGGCCTCGCCGAGCCGAGAAAGGGGCCCGCCATGTCCCTCGCGGCTTCATTCCCCACTCCGACCCTCCTCGCCGCCGACGCGACGACCCTGCTCGTCATCGGGGTGGTCGCCGGCCTGATCGCAGGGTCGATCGGCATGTTCCTGCTGCTCAAGTTCACCGCCAACGCCACGATCAACGCCGCCAAGACCCAGGCCCAGGACATCCTCGCCAAGGCCAAGTCTGACGGCGAAACCACCGCCAAACAGATCGAGCTCGACGCCCGCAACGAGCAGGTCAAGCGACGCGAAGCGATCGAGAAAGAACTCGAGGAAGCCCGCGACGAGCTGGCCGAGAAAGAACGCCGGCTGACCAAGCGCGAGGACAACCTCGACCGCAAGCTGGACATGCTCACGCTCAAGGAGAAGAACGCCGCGGACCTCGAGGCCCAGGTCAAGGCCCGCGAGGAATCGATCGCCGGCAAGGAAGAACAGCTCGACGCCCTGCTCGCCGAGCGCAAGCAGTTGCTCGAAGAGTTCCGCACCGAGCAGAAGAACACGCTGCTGCGGCTGGCCAACCTCAGCGAAGAAGACGCGAAGCGCGAGGCCCTCAAGGTCATCGAGACCGAGGTCCAGCACGAGGCGGGCCAGCTCATCCAAAAGATCACCGAGCAGGCCGAGGAAGAAGCCAAAGACAACGCGCTGAAGATCACGCTCCAGGCGATTCAGCGCTACGCCTCCGACCACAGCTCGGACCACACGGTCACGGCGATCCAGATCCCCAGCGACGATATGAAGGGCCGGGTCATCGGCCGGGAAGGGCGGAACATCCGCGCGTTCGAGGCGGCGACGGGCGTGGACGTGATCGTCGATGACACGCCGGGCGTCGTGGTCGTCTCGTGCTTCGACCCCATCCGCCGGGCCGTCGCGAGCGAGACCCTGCAGAAGCTGCTCGACGACGGGCGCATCCACCCCGCGCGGATCGAGGAACTCACCGAGCAGGTCCGCAACGACATCCAGTCGCGCATCATCAAGTTCGGCAAGGACGCGTGCATCGAAGCCAACATCCAGGGCCTGCACCCGCGCATCTCCGAGATGGTCGGCCGGCTGCATTACCGCACGTCCTACGGCCAGAACATCCTCAAGCACTCGATGGAGTGCGCCTACCTCTGCCAGGTGATCGCCGAGGAACTCGGCCTCGACGGCAACGTCGCCCGACGCTGCGGGCTTTTGCACGACATCGGCAAGGCGATGGACCACGAGATGGAGGGCGGCCACCCCGCGATCGGCATGGAGTTCTGCCGCAAGCACGGCGAAAAGGAAGCCGTCCTTAACGCCATCGGCGGACACCACGACGACATCCCGCACACCACGCCCTACACCGCGATCGTCATGGCCGCCGACGCCATCAGCGGCGCCCGCCCCGGCGCACGTCGTGAAACCCTTGACCGCTACGTCAAGCGCCTCGAACAGCTCGAAGGCATCGCCAAGGACATGAAGGGCGTGCGCGAGGCCTTCGCCATCCAGGCCGGCCGAGAGGTCCGCGTGATCGTCGACCCCGACCGCGTCGACGACGCGAACTGCAACTTCATCGCCCGCGACATCGCGAAGCGCGTCAGCGAAGAAATGACCTTCCCCGGCGAGATCAAGGTGACGGTCCTCCGCGAGATGCGCACGGTGGAGTTCGCGAAGTAATCACGGCACGCCTATGCTTCGCTGATGGCCGACACGCACGACAACCTCCGCTGCCCCAACTGCCAGTCGCTGATGCAGGCGGGGTTTCTGCCGGTGAGTAAGGGCATGCACTTCATCCGCGGCGATGGGCGGGCCGCGTCGCACTTCGCCGAGGACATCCCCGGCACGCACGCGATCATGCGGACCAACCGGCTCTTGGCCTGGCGTTGCAAGGCGTGCCGGTTCATCGTCTTCAAGTACGGCCGGGACAGCGCGAAAACCATCGAACGCCTGCTCGAAGACGACGCGATCTCCGCGGACGAACTCGCCGCGCAGATCGAGGCGATCGAAGAAGAAGACCCCCGCGCCTGACCGTGTGATCGCCCGAAGCGACGCGGCTCCGCCGCGCATCGAACTTTTTTAAAACCGGAACCGCTCACGCAACTCCGCCGGGAGGATCGGGCACGCATCATCCGGCTTCGCAAACACTTTGTGCCGCACCTTGGCCACGCCGTCATACGCTAAGTCGCGCACCGATCGAGGCATCACACCGCACACCAACCCCATCAGTCGGTACCACCCGCCGAGCCGCGAGAGGACGTGCAACACCGCGTCCGACTTCACCAGCACCCGCCCGTCGCAGGTTCGTACCACGATCGAGTCGGGCAGAGCAGCACGCTGGCCCGGCGTCAGCACACGCTCGACCGCGCGGCCCTGCAGCGGAGCAAAATAAAACAACACGCCGTCGCGGTCCGCCCGCAGCACGCGCTTGACCGAACGGTGGCACAGCCCGCACGCGCCGTCGTAGAAAAGCGCCTCGGGCTCGGCCGGCACTCGGCCGGGCAGCCACCGCGGGTCGAACGCGAGCAGGTGCAACGCGCCGAGGCCGAACGCGAACGCATACCGGCCGAATAACATCAGTGCGGCGAACTGTAAGCAGCCAAGCAGCACCCACAACCACGGCCGAACGACGCGCACCGGCCAGGCCAGGCCGTAGACGAGCCAGCCGATCAACAGCGCCGCCGCGAGCGTGCGTGCCGCCGAGTCGGGCAGGCCCCAGGGCAGATCACCGAACCACGTTGCGCTAGCGCCGCGATCGGTGTGCCAGCGATCGCCCAGCGCGAACCAGGTGCCCGCCACGACGTATCCGCCCGCCATCACAAACCGCCAGGCCAAGGCAATCAACGCGATCGGCTCGTGTGTTTGCTGACGCGGTGGATCGAGTTGCTTTGTCGTGTTCGCCATGATTCTTGACGGCATTGTATGAATAGACCACTGAATAAGGCTAAGCTGTCGTCATGCCGACCTACGAGCCCTTCGACTGGTACCAGACGCCGGTCTACTACGACATCATCTTCGATACCGACACCGCGAAAGAGGCGACGTTCCTCGAGCAGTGCTACGCAAAGCACGCCACCGACGCTTCGACCCCCAAGCCCGTAGCGTCGCGCAGCGTCGCCGCGGGATCACCGAACCAACAAAACAACAACCCCCTGAACATCCTCGAGCCCGCCTGCGGCTCCGGCCGGCTCATGGCCGAACTCGCGTCACGCGGCCACCGCGTCGCCGGCGTCGACCTCTCCAAGGGCATGCTCGACTACGCCCGCAATCGATTTAAGCAGCGCGGCGTCAAGGGCAGACTCGCCCAAGCGCCGATGCAGGACTTCGACCTGCACGATTTTGTAGCGAAGCGACGCGGCTCCGCCGCGCAAACGCAAGGCGGCTTTGACCTCGCACACATCCTCGTCAGTTCGTTCAAATACCTGCAAAACGAGGATGACGCCGCGGCTTGCCTGCGCTGCGTCTGCGACCACCTCCGCGTCGGCGGCGTCTTCGTGCTCGGCCTGCACCTGGCGGACCCGGACGACGACGGCGCCACCCTCGAACGCTGGCGCGCGAAGCGCGACGGTCTGGACGTCATCTGCACCATCCGCTCCAGCCCGCCGGACTTGAAGAGTCGCACCGAGCAGCTTCGCAGCCGCATCGTCGCGCGCGATTTGGACAACGCTTCAGCCGAGCCCGGGCGGTACGAATCAAGTTGGACATTTCGAACTTACACGCCAAAACAGATCAAGGCGCTATTGCGTAGGGAACCGCGATTTAAGCTTTGTGAAACATATACATTCCATCACGACATCGGCATGAAAACATCGTTGGATAGCGACGACCTGGGCGTTGTGCTCGCGCTGTGGCGGTCGGTTTGAAGCGCCTTGACGATGCTCTCGCAGGTGTGTCCGGCGCAAGCCCCTGGTCGCACTTGAGGCAGTCAAGCATCGATCCGATTTTGTTGGCCCTGCCTCGCTCTTCGTTGACCCAAGGCCGGCTGATCAGCGGCGGATCGTGGCGCACGTGTTGGTTGTGGCCGCATGCAAGACGGGCCACCCAATGGCCTTCGTCGTCGACGTGGAAGCTGATGATGGGCTGTTGCATCGTTATGCGATAGCGACTTCGGCGTCTTCCTGCCTGATCCGCTCGATCCCATCGCGCCAGTAGTCGCGGAACTCTTCGGCCGTCTTCATCGGCTGCACCTGTCGTCGCAACCCCGGCCAGGGTTGGACATGGGCGGAGTACTTGCTCGTGCGGAAGCGGATCGTATTCACCGCGACGCGTTCGCCGCGGAACTTCAGGAGAAGTTCGAAGTGATCCAATACAAGTTGGGCACGCTCGGCGCGGGGCAGGGGCGGGGCGAATCCGGCTGTTTTTAAGTGGTACGCGATGTCGCGGAACAGCCACGGCTGGCCGAAGGCCCCGCGTGCGACCATGATGCCGTCGCAGCCGGTCGCGTCGATCATGCGCTTGGCGTCTTCCGGGGCCTTGACGTCGCCGTTGCCTATCACAGGAATATCCGGGTGATGCTTCTTGACACCCTCGACGGTCATGGCGATCCCGTCGAGGCGGACGGACGGGCGGAACTTCATCGCGGTCGTTCGGCCGTGCACGGTGATAGCTTGTGCCCCGACATCGCACAGCTTCGCGGGCAGCGAGTCGGCGATGATCTGGTCCTCGTCCCAGCCCAGCCGGATCTTGCAGGTCACCGGCGTGTTCACCGCGTCGACAACGGTCTTGCAAATGTGTACAGCGAAGTTCGGGTCGCAGAGCAGCTTGCTCCCGCCGTTCTTCTTGGTGACTTTATCGACCGGGCAGCCCATGTTGATGTCGATGATCGCCGCGCCCTGGGCTTCGGCCCAGCGCGCGGCCTCGGCGAGGATGTCCGGCTCGGCACCGTACAACTGCATCGCGACCGGCCGGTCCTCGGGCGCGGTCGCCGCGAGCCATTCGGTCTTGTGCGAGTCGTTCAAAATCGCCTGCGGGCAGAGTAGTTCCGTGCAGGTGAGCCCGACGCCGCCGTAGGTGCCGTCGCCGATGTCGTATTGTTCGTCGCCGAGGTGTTGCGGGGCGCACGGCACGCCCTTGACGCTGCGCACGACCAGCCGGTTGGCGAGGTCGTAGTACCCGGCGACGGGCGCGAGCAGCAGGTTGGTGGGCAGGGTGAGGTTGCCGATGGTCAGGCGCATGGTTGTTTTGTTAAATCGGTTGCAAGACTGATCTGAGTCCGGTCCTGAGCGTGAGCGCAGGCCCGGATGGCGTGTCTAACAATTGGGGATGCTTTCGCGATTGATCCGGCCCGTCGCTGTGCTCAGGAAAGGCTTCTTACTTCTATCAATTGACCGCGGCTTATTCGCCGTTACGGTTGCGATTCAGCAGATCACCGAAGTTCCCGATGCCTTCGCGGACCTTGTCTTCGAGGTCGCCTTCATCGCCGTCTTCCTTGTCTTCTTCATCTTTGTTGCCACCGCCGAGCAGATTGCCGACGAGGTCGTTGATCTTCCCGCCGGTGTCTTCGCCGAGCGCGTCGTTGAGTTTCGATTTGAGCTGGTCGGACGCCTTGCCGACATATTGGTTGAGCACGGCCTGGCCGGCGTTGTTCATGATTGATTGCATGAGCTGTTCGTAATCGACGTCGAGGCGCGGCGCGTCGATCGCGCCGATCACGCCGAACTCGACGGGCATCCGCTCGATCGGCGTGGGCTCGATGCCCGGCAGGGTCAGCGTTGTGTTTTGCAGGGACAGCGTCATCGGCAGGTTCAGGCCGACGGCGTCGGACCACGCGCCGTCGATCGTCGCGAGCCAGGTCCCGCCCTTGACCGTGGACTGGCTGCCCAGGTCGAGGTCGGCGAGCGTCTCGTCGATCGATTGATTCTGCAACGTCAGCTTCAACTCGCTCTGTTTGTTGACCAACGCGGCGGGCGCGATGGCGAGGTTCAGGTCGAAGCTGTCTTTGCTCGACTTCACCGTGATGCGCGGGGGCTCTTCGACCAGGGCGGGGTGGGTCGAGAGGTTCGTCGCCCGGATGTTGAGCGTTTCGTCTTTCGGCCAGGTCGCGCGGAGCTTGTTGATGATCACCTCTTTGACCAGCACGGTCGGGCTGCCCTCGACCAGGTGCGCGGCGCGGACGTCGGCGTGGCCGTAGCGCTCGGCCCATCGGCGCAGGCGGTCCTTCGCGGTTTCCTCTTTCGCCTGCTCGTCTTCGGGCGGGCCCTTGAGTTTTTTGTACCAGTCGTAGTAGGTTTCGAGGCGCTGTTTCCATACCTTGGCCTGCTCGAACCATTCTTCGATCGACTTGCCTTCTTCGCTCGGCGGGCTGGGTTCGGGTCGTTTGCCGACGAGGACGCCGGGCTTGTCGCGCTTGACGCCTTGCCTGGCTTCATCGACGAGGACCCGGTCGATCGTGATGCGTTTGCGCAGCAGGTCGGCGGTGGAGACCTTCGCGGTCAGTTCGTTGGCGCGGATCAGGTCGTAGTCGAGGTTGTCCGGGTCGGCCATCGCGAGTTGGGTGACCGAGAGTTGGCCAGTGGCGAGGTCGAAGTCGACGCCCCGGACATCGACGGTCGCGCCGTGAAACTGTTCGAGTTCGCCGCGCAGGAGCGTGGTGATGAGCGGGCCGGAAGCGAACTGCTGGACAACGACGAGCAAGACCAGGACGAGCGCGGCGAAGACGACGCCGAGCGGCCGGATCGGGTTGCCGATTTTTTTCTGTTCCATGAGCTCGGCGTAGGAGAGCTTGGCCTTGCCGCCGAAGAGCACCCACATGAGGATGCGGACGCCGCGTTTGCTGACGTAGTCGGCGTATCTTTCACTCTCGGCCTCGACCTTGGCCATCTTTTTTCGGAAGGACTTGATCAGGCTGAGGTAGCACAGGCCCAGTGCGGTGCCGACGACCAGCGCGAGGACGGTGCCGCCCGTCGTGACGTAGTAGTCGAAGCCCATGAGCGCGGTGACGGGGGTGTTGATGAGGGTGCGGAACAGCGGTTGGAGCGGGCCGTCCACGATGAGCAGGCCGAGCTCGAAAGAGATGGGCATCAGCGCGAGGGCGAGGAGTTTGCAGACGCCGGCGGTGAAGGTGGCGATGAAGAAGTTGGCGTTGAGGACCGCGAGCAGGCAGACGGCGGCGATCAGGTAGAGCGGCGCGCCGGTGAACGTTGGGGCGAAGCCGATGAGCGCGCCCAGCAAGGCGGCGGCGACGATCTGGTAGGGCTTGGCCTGGCCGCGGAGGGTCTTGCCGATCTTGCGGATGATGAACATGTTCGTTTCCTTGGCCGGTGGTCTTCATGATACACGCGGGCGGTGCGGGTTCGTCTCGTTGCGCGGATCGACATTCGTTCACCGCCGCTCATCGCGGCTCGTATCGCGTTGGCGGCCCGGCGCGGGTGTTTGGCCTGGCCTACCCGGCAAACGAAGCACCGAGAGGCGGGCGCGACTCACGCGCTCGGGGGTCGGGCCTTGGCGGGCGGGCCCGACAGCATGCATCCTCCGGATGTACGTTTCGCTTTGATGTTATAGGTCGGTGGCGCGTGGGTGCTTGCCGATGGCCTGTAATAAGACGATATGCATCTTGTCTGTGTAGTCGGGACCGCGCGGCCGCGCGATCGTCCCGTTTTGCCCCCTTGTGAGGAATCCCCGCATGTTGAGCCCCGCCCGGCGAGCCCCCTTCGCCATGCTTATCGTCCTGACAATTGGCCTGATGCTTTGCCCCGGCGTGTTTGCCGCCGAGCCGCCGGACCTGACCCGGGGCGGCAAGCTGCCCGACAACGCTCAGCATACCTGGCACCTGGGCGCGACCGGCGCGCGGGGGTGGCTCTACAGCGAACGCATGGTCACGACCAAGGCCCGGCAGGTCTACATCACCGACGTCGAGAAGGGATCGCCGGCCGAGGGCGTGCTCGAGGTCGGCGACGTGGTGCTGGGCGTCGGCGGCACGCGTTTTTCCTACGACCCAAGGACCGAGTTCGGCAAGGCGTTGACCCACGCCGAATCCAACGCCGGCCGGGGCAAACTCGAATTGATCCGCTGGCGTGAGGGCAAGACCGACACGGTTGTTGTCCGATTGCCTGTGCTGGGCACGTACGGCGACGCCGCGCCGTTCGGCTGCCCGAAGTCGCGGCGGGTTTTTGAGCAAGGCTGCGAAGCGCTCGCCGAGGCGATGGCCGAGCCCGGCTACCGGCGCAACCCGATCGAGCGCTCGCTCAACGCGCTCGCGCTCTTGGCCAGCGGCGACGACCAGTACCTGCCGCTGGTCAAGCGCGAGGCCCAGTGGGCCGCCGAGTTCTCCGCCGGCGGGTTCCAGACCTGGTGGTACGGCTACACGATCATGCTGCTTTCCGAGTACGTCATGAAGACAGGCGACCGGTCGGTCATGCCCGGGCTCGAACGGCTCGCGCTGGAAGCGGCCAACGGCCAGAGCATCGTCGGCTCGTGGGGCCACCGATTCGCCGGCGACAACGGTATCCTCGTCGGCTACGGCATGATGAACGCGCCGGGTCTCACGCTCACCACCGGTCTCGTGCTCGCGCGCGAGGCCGGCGTCAACGACCCCGCGCTCGACAAGGCGATCGAACGCAGCGCCCGCATGTTGCGCTTCTACGTCGGCAAGGGCAGCATCCCCTACGGCGACCACCACCCCTGGACCCAGACCCACGACGACAACGGCAAGAACGGCGTCGCCGCCGTCCTGTTCAACCTGCTCGGCGACCGCGAGGCCGCCGAGTACTTCTCACGCATGAGCGTCGCTTGCCACGGCGCCGAGCGCGACACCGGGCACACCGGCAACTTCTGGAACATCCTCTGGGCGCTGCCCGGCGTCGCGCAGTCCGGCCCGTACGCGACCGGCGCGTGGATGGACGAGTTCGGCGCGTGGTACTTCGATTCGGCCCGCACGTGGAAGGGCACGTTCGTCCACCTCGGCCCGCCCAGCGAAAAGAACGACCGGTACGCGCGATGGGACACCACCGGCGCGTACCTGCTCGCGTACGCGATGCCGTTGAAAGAGCTGCGCCTGACGGGCAAGGGCCGGTCGGTCGTCCCCCGGCTGGGTCAGGCCGAGGCGCGGCAACTTATCCAAGACGGCCGGGGCTGGGACAACCTGGACCGCAACAGCTACTACGACGCGATGACGACCGAGCAGCTGCTCGAGCGCCTGGGCAACTGGTCGCCGGTCGTGCGCGAGCGTGCGGCGATGACGCTGGGGCGCAAGCGCGCCGAGGTGGTGCCGCAGGTGGTCGCGATGCTCGAAGGCAACGACTTGCACGAGCGTTACGGCGCGTGCCAGGCGCTCAAGCACCTTCGCTCGGATCGTTCCGCGGCGGTGCCCGTGTTGCGCGACGCGCTGGACGCGGACGACCTGTGGATGCGGGTCTCGGCGGGCGAAGCGCTCGCGGCGATCGGCGACCCCGCGCGCGTCGCCGTGCCGGACATGCTCAGCCGCCTGGCCAACGCGGGCGGGGGGCCTGACGACCCGCGCAAGATGGAGCAGCGGTACCTGCTGTTTTCGCTGTTCAATCGGCGGGGCGGATTGATCAGCCGGTCGCTGGAAGGTGTCGATCGTGACTTGCTGGCCGAGGCGGTGCGCGCCGGCTTGCAGAACCAGGACGGCCGGGCACGCGGCTCGCTCGACTCGGTCTACGACCAGTTGACGCTCGAAGAGATCCGCCCGCTGCTGCCCGCGATCCACCAGGCGGTCATCGAAACCGCGCCCAGCGGGATCATGTTCGCCGACGGCATCCGCGTCGAGGGCCTGAAGCTGCTGGCCAAGCACAACGTCGCCGAGGGCATCGACGCGGCGATCACGTACCTCAACAACCAGAACGGCTGGGGCGAGCAGAAACGCACGCCGGCGATCCTCAACGCGCTGGTGAGCTACGGCGGCAACGCTCAGCGGGTGATCCCCGAGTTGGAGAAGCTCGCCGAGCGTTACGCCGCCGAGGACGCCAAGCGTCGCGAGCGGGCGCGCAATCATTTGGACGCGAAGGTGCGTGACGCGATCGAGAAGATCAAGGCGTCGGACAAGAAGCCGCAGTTGATCAGCATCGCACCGCCGCGCGTGGGGTTGGCGCGCTGATCGACGAACGGCCGATTCCCACACGATCGTCGCGATCAATCGCGAGGGCGTCGGTTTCTCGCCGATCTATCTTCGACGCGGGCATCCAGTGCCCGGCCCTGTCAGCGGTCTCGCCGGCTTCTCTCACCAAAGGTCGTTCAATGCCGACGCGTTCGGCGTGTGATCAGCAAGCCGGCCATGCCCAGCAAGGCGAGCGTGTTCGGCTCGGGCACGGTGGCGATGTAGATCGCGTTCGTGCCGTCGTCGAAGCTGACTCGGATAGCGATCTCGCCGGCGCTGTTGAACCCGCCACCGCCGCGGTCGTCGCGGTTCAGCGCGGTGTCGCCTTCGATCACGCCGAAGGTGGTCACCCGTCGGAGGTCCTCGCCGGCGGTCGTCGGATCGACATCGAGCAGGTCGCCCTGGCGGAGGATCAACCGCAGATCGCCTCGCGGGTCGGTCGCCCACAGGCCGACGCGAGTGGGGTCGGTGACGTCGCCGCCCTTGAGCCTGGCGAAAAAGGCGACCTGTTCATCGCCGCCGAGGAACGCCCCGCCGAACTCGGAGAAGCGCGCGTCGCCGGTCGTGCCTGGGGCGGGTTGGTCTTCGCGCGCGACCAGTTGCAGGCCGTTGCCGCCGACGTCCGACCAGACGCCCAGGTAGTTGCCGCCATCGACGCCGGGCCCGGTGAGCGCGCCGTTGATCGCGACGAAGCCGTCGTCGTCGAAGTCGGTCACGCTGAAGCCCTCGAAGACGACGCCGGGTTCGGTGCCCGGCGCGGGGTCGCCTTTGCGGGCGACCAGGCGCAGGTCGTCGTTGATGTTGGACCAGATGCCGCGGTCGTTGTCGGGGTTCACGCCGGTGCCGATCAACTCGGACTGGAAGACGAAGTCGCCCGCGGCGTTGGTCAGCGGGCTGCCGAGGGACAAGTCGATGAAGCGGGTGCCGGCAGGCGTCCCGGGCGCGGGCTCGCCGGTGCGCATGCGCGGGGCGAGCGTGCCGGCGCGGTCGGACCAGATGCCGTCTTCGTTGCGGAAATCGATGGTGTTGCCATCGATTCGGGCCTGGAAGATGACCTCGCCCGCGTCGGTGAGGTGGGGCCTGAACAGCAGGAAGAACTCGGCGCCTTGCGCGAAGCCGGGGAGTTGCTGGTCCCGGCGGGCGACCTCGGCGAGCGCGCCGCTGGCGTTGGTCCAGATCGAACTCTTGTCGCCGACGCGGGTATTGAACGCGACCTGGCCGCTGCCGTTGATCGCCGGGACGCCGGAAAAATTGGAGAACGTGAACCCCGGGTTGTTTGGGATCGGGTCGCCCTCGCGCACGATCTGGGTGGTCGGCCCCGTCGGGCCAACGGACCAGTAGCCCGTGTTGTTGGTCGAGTCCACGGGCCCGGGCGGATCAAAGACGCTGTAGTACAACGCACCGTTGAAAACGACCGTGCCCGTCTCGCTGATTTGCGGGTCTTCAAAGTTTTGAAACCGCACCCCGTCGGCAGCGTTGGGCGCGGCGTCGCCGGACCGCACAAGCAGGCCCGCCGACCCGCCGCGGTTCGCGGACCAAATCCCGCGGTCTGACAGGCTGTCGATGCCCGGGCCCCGGATCAGGCCCACCGCCGCCCACTGCCCCGCGTCGTTGATCGCCGGCAGGTCCAGGACGCGGAAGGTTATGCCCGGCCCCAGGCCCGGCCCAAGCGGCCCGTCGGTGTCGGACAACGCGCGGATCGACAGGATCGGCGTCGTCGAGGTCACGCCTTGCGCCTGCGGCGTGGATAACCCGATCGACGTGCCTGCCAGCAGCAAAGCGACGGGTCTGCGAAAGTTCATCGTCTTCTCCATGATCGGTTAGCGAAATAACTTTAATGCCATCGTATTAACCAAATGGAGAGGTGCTATTACATGTAATAGTTATTCTCTCGCCTCAAATGCGGGCGATTGCGGGTCGGGGGACACGGACTCGTGTTGGGCCTAGCGGGGCGTATGGCGTGACGCCATGAAAAAACCCCGCGTTTGGCGGGGCTTGTTGCTTGTCGGCGGGGGCGGGTGGTCACCGCCTGGGCCTGGGCTTGCCCGCGGCGTCCAGGAAGAACTTGCGGGCTTCGCCGGCGAGGTAGAAGCTGCCGGTGACGACGATCAGGTCCTCACGCGACACGGCGCGGGCGGCGAGCTTGAGCGCGTCGGGCAAGTTGTCAGCGGTCTGGGCCATCTTGCCCGACAACTGGCTGAACTTGCTGAGCAGATCGGTCTCTTCCACCGCGCGGGGGTTTCCCTTGGCGCGGGTGAAGACGATCTTGTCCGCGCCGAGGGCGACCTCGTTGAGCATGCCGTCGACGTCCTTGTCCTGGCCGCAGCCGAAGACCATGACCAGCGAGTCGTAGCTGACGTGCGCGCCCAGCGACTTAATCAGCGCGCTGATGGACGCGGCGTTGTGAGCGCCGTCGATCAGCACACGCGGCTTATCGTGGACGAACTCCATCCGCCCGGGCAGGTCGGTGTCGGCCAGGCCCTGGATGAGCTTTTGTTCTTCGAAGTGAAAGCCGTGGGCCTTGAGCTTGTCGAGCACCGCGAGGGCCAGCGCGCAGTTGTGCGCCTGGTGTTCGCCCTTGAGCGGCACGGCGAGGTGATCGAACTTGGACGTGTCGGTGTTGACACAAACCCGGCAGTGCGGGCCCAGCTCTTTGTTCGCCTCGAAGCGGTAGGAAAAGTCGATTTGTTCGCCGGTGACTTCGAGCGTCGTGCCGCTTTCGGTCGCGACCTCGGCGAGGGCGGCGGCGGCCTCGTCGTCCTGCTTGATCGTCAGGGCGGGGATGCCGGGCTTGAAGATGCCCGCCTTCTCGCGCGCGATCTTGTCGATCGTGTCGCCCAAGAGGTGCGTATGGTCCAGCGAGATCGACGTCACCGCGGTCACCAAGGGCGTCACCACGGTCGTACAGTCCAGCCGCCCGCCCAGGCCCGTCTCGAGCACGGCGACGTCCACGGCCTGGTCGGCGAAGTACTTGAGCGCCGCGGCGGTCATGATCTCGAAGAACGTCGGCGGGCCAGCGGTCAGCTTCGGCTCGACCTTTGCGATCTCGCGGAAGATGTCGGCGCATTCGTTGTACGGGATCATGCTGCCGTTGATCGTGATGCGCTCGCGCAGGTCGATCAGGTGCGGCGAGGAGAACGAGCCGACGGTGTACCCGCAGCCCTGGAGCATCGACGCGATCATCGCGCAGGTCGAGCCCTTGCCCTTGGTCCCTGCGACCTGGACGCATTTTAGGTCCTGGTGCGGGTCGCCCAGCAGCTTGAGCAGCTGCTTCATGCGGTTGAGGGAGAAGGTCTTGTCGTTGTACTTGACCAGGCGCAGCCGCTCGTTGTCCACGTGGTCGTACAGCCACTTCAGCCCGGTCGTGTAGTTGGTGATCGACGCGGCCGCGGACTTGTTTTTCCGGCCGCCGGCGGGCTTGCCGGGGCGGGACGGGCGTTTGGTTCGGGTGCTTGGCATAGAAGGGAAATCGTAGCAAGATCAACGTCTAACGTCAAATTGATTAACTTAACATGTTCACTGCAAGTGACTTACGTCGTTTTAGCTATTTCGTGGGATACGCGTCGCAACCCGCCCCCACGCCGTAAGATGGGCAAGCAAGTCGGTCGGTCACGCTATCTCTACGGACTTAACCCCTGATGCGAACACTCCTTGCGATCGTCTTTGTCTTCGGCCTCGCCGCGTGCCGGGCCGCGGGTCCGCCTGTGCTTGTCTACGCCGCGGCGGATCGCGTGGTCGTGGGCGGTGATTTGCCCGATTCGGACCTCTTTTCGATCGACCCTCAGAGTCAGACGATTCGGTCGCTGACGGGGCTGACGGACATGGTCGAGGCAGACCCTTGCCTGGACGTTAGTCGGTCGCGTGTGGTTTTTGTGGGTCAGGGGATTGATGGTCGAACCAGTTTGTTTCTTCTCGCGCTCGATGAGGCGGGCGGCCGAACAATGAAGGTGCTCTACGCATGTGAGGACATCATCTACGACCCCGCGTGGTCCAACGACGGCGAACGCATCGCCTTCGTCGAACGCCAACCCGACGGCAGGCTCATGATCAAGCTCGTCAACGCCGACGGCAGCGGCGTCACCGACCTGGGCTACGGCAGCGACCCGAGTTGGCGCATGGACGACCGCGCGGTCTATTTCAATTCCAGCGACACGCCCGACGAGCCGGTCGGCGAACTCATGGTCCGCGACCTCGCGACCGGCGTCGTGCAATCGCTCGGGCTGCGTGGCGACGGCTTCACGAACCTGCAGCGCGGCATGTCCATCGTCTACACCAAGCCCGCCTACAGCCGACGCAACGAGGCGGTCTGGCTCATTGACGCGAACAACAACGAGACCCGGCTCAGCGACCCGGGCAAGACCCACCGCGACCAGGACCCGGTCCACGTCAACGGCACCACGCTCGTCGCCTTCACACGCATCGACGTCGAAACAAACCGCGCCTCGGTTTATGTCGTCGATCGAGCATCGGACGACCCCGTCGCGGTCCCGTTAATACAAGGCAAGGTGTCGGCATTCACGCGCGGCGGCGAGCGGCTGTTCAAGTAATCAAATCGCACGCTTGTGGATCAGCGCATTCAATCCACCGCCTTGACCCGCACCGGCCCGGGCCGATTGATCTGCTGCGCGTTCCTCGCGTCGCCGGGCTGCTCGCGGTAGCGGAACTCGGGGTTGCGACCGCGCTCGCCGAGCCCGGCCTGGCGGTTCGGCGTCGGGTCGGCGGGCACCGTGTCCCCGGTCTGCTCGCTCCACCGCGCCAGCAGGCCGCGCATCGTCTTGAGCGCTTCGGCATGTTCGTTGTCCGCCGCGAGGTTCTTAAAACACAGCGGGTCATTCGGCAGGTGGTACAACTGCTCCGACGGCCGGGGCGTCGCGTAGATCGAACGCATCAGTTCCGTCGCCTCGCCCGCCTCGATCACACGCTGCAGTTCCCTGCCCGAATCGAACCAGGGCCCGCTCTCCATGCCGTACGTCCACAGGTCCGGCCAGGTGTTTTTGATGTACAGGTAATCGCCGTAGCGCACCATGCGCTCGTGCGCCTGATGCACGTGCCAGTTGTGCTCGGCGAAGACGACGTCGCGCGACACCGCGCTCGGGTCCTCGATCACCGAACGGAACGACACGCCCTGGACGGTCGCCGGCTTCTCAACGCCCGCACAATCCAGCACCGTCGCGCTGATGTCGATCACGCTGACCAGCGAGTCCGTCCGGCCCGGCTTGAGCGTAGTGCCCTTCCACACCAGGAACGGCGTCTTGACGCCTTCCTCGTTCAGCCAGGACTTGGCTCGCGGCATCGGCCGGCCGTTGTCCGAGCAGAAGATGACGTACGTGTTGTCCGCGATGCCCTGTCGCTCCAGTTCCTTCTTCAGCTCGCCGAGGAAGTGGTCCGCCCGGCTGACCTCGTGGTAATAGTCCGCGAACTCCTGGCGCACCGTCTCGGTATCCGGCAGGTAGGACGGCACTCGCACGTCCTTAAGATCGTAAACCGGCGCGTCGTCGTTGATCCGGAAGTCGTGGTGCGCATCGCTCGACGCGAGCCAGAAAAAGAACGGCTTGTCCCTCGGCCGGTCTTTCAAGAGCCCGACCCATGATTCCTGCCGGCCCGGGCCCTTGCCGCCTTCGACGCGATCGAACCCGCGGTCCACCGCCTTGCCCATGTGGTGCTTGCCCGACAGCACGGTGTAGTAGCCCGCGTCCTTGAGCGTCTCGGGAAAAATCGTCTGCGTCTCGGGCAGCCTGCGGTGCAGCTCCGACGCGCCGGTATTGTGCGGGTAGCGACCGGTGATGATGCTGCAGCGCGTCGGTGAGCACGAACTGGTCGATAGATAAGCGTTGTCGAACAGCCGGCCCTGCTTCGCCATCGCGTCGAAGTGCGGCGTCTGGATCGTCGGGTGCCCGTAAGCGCCGTAGTCGTTGAAGCTGATGTCGTCGGTGATGTAGAAGATGAAGTTCGGCCGGTCGGCGGCGTTGTTTTGCGACAGCGCGGGGAACCCGGAGATGACGAACAGCATCAGGAACAACAGTCGGATACGCATGAAGTGTCCTTTCCTTCGGTGACCGCTCATCTTACCAGCCCGATGCAGATCGAGATGCACGGCATCCCCTTAACGCGCTATTTTGAGCGATAGTTTCGCCTTGCCTCTGGCACACCAACCGAGTAGCACTAAGATCCTAATCACTAAGCTTTGCCGTCAAGGTCGAATCGGTGAGCGGTGGGAGAAGCAATCACATCGACCTGAGGAAGGGGTTCGCGATGTTTCGCTGTATCGTTTGTTTCGTTTTTGCATTGCTTTTTGTGCAGCCGGGCTTTTCCCAGGAAATCCTCTCGATCAGCTTCGGGGGCACGCTGACGCGTTGGGATGTATCGAACGACGCGATCACCTACCGCGAGCCCGGGCCGTCGTCCGGCTTCGCCGCGCTGGCCAAGCTGAACGACGGCCGATGGTTCGCGACGAGGACGGAATCCGCCCAAAACACGCCTTCGCTCTTTCGGGTCAACCCCGAAACGGGCGACCTGACGCTTGTGGGGAACCTGAACACGCCACAGGAAGCACTCATCGCCTTAACCGGCACCGCGGACGGCAAACTGCTTAGCTACAACAGCCGATTCGGCGCGTTCGCTTTCTATAAAATCGACCCGGACACCTTGGCGACCGAGTTGGTTCAAATTCAACCCGACAGCAACCCCAACTCGTTCTTCATCGGCACCCTGGCGACGGCCCCCGACGGCCGGATCTTCACCTGGGCCGGCGGCAGCGTCATGCAGAACGGCCAGCTGCGCCTGTACAACTCGCTCTTCGAGATCGACATCGATCAGGGCGTCGCCACCGAGATCGGCCGGATCAACCCGGTCGGCTCGACCAGCGGGATGACGCTCGCGTTCACCGACGACGGCGAGCTCTACGGCTTCACCGACATCAACGGCGGGTCGAACAACGGCCCGCTCGAGCCCAATTCCATCTACCAATTCGACCTGGACACCGGCATCCCCACCCGCGTCCGGGCCGGCAACGGGGCCACCCTCGGCTCGATCCGCGGCGCCGAGTTCATCACGATCCCCGAGCCCAGCTCGCTCGCGCTGATCCTCGTCGCCGGCGTGTTCGCGACGCGCCGTCGGTGCTCACACGATCGCTGACCGCCCACCCATATAAGGCCTAAGCACTTCCGGCACCGTGATCGTCCCGTCCTCGTTTTGATAAACCTCTAAGATCGGGATCAGGATGCGCGGGCTGGCGGCGACGGTGTTGTTTAACGAGTGGCAGAACACCGTTTGTTTCTTCTTGCCGTCGTCGGTCGTGGTGCGGTAGCGGAGGTTGAGCCGGCGGGTTTGGTAGTCGTAGAGGCGCGAGGCGCTGTGCGTTTCGCCGTAGGCGTTTCGGCTGGGCATCCAGCACTCGACGTCGATCATGTCGGCGTTCTTCGGGCCCAGGTCGCCGGTGCAGCACTGCAGCAGGCGGTAGGGCAGGCCGAGGTTTTGCAACAGCTTTTCGACGAAGCCGATCATCTTCTGGTGCCACTCGCGGGACTCGGCTTCGTCGGCCTGGCAGATGACGACCTGCTCGACCTTGTCGAACTGGTGGATGCGATAGAGCCCGGCGGTGTCCTTGCCCGCGGCGCCGGCCTCGCGGCGGAAGCAGGTGCTGACCGTCGTGTAGCAGCGCGGCAGACTTTCTTCGTCGAGGATCTCGTCCTGGTGCAGGCCCATCAGGCCGACCTCGCCGGTGCCGGTGAGGTATTGGTCGTAGCCGCCGCCGCGTTTGGTTTCTTCGATGTGGTAGGCCTGGTCGCGGCCGCCTGGGAAAAAGCCCGTGCCGACCATGCACTCTTCTTTGACCAGGACGGGGACGGACATGGCCTTGAAGCCGTTTTCCTGGACCATGAAGTTGAAGGCGTATTGGAGGACGGCGTTGTGCAGGCGCATGCCGTCGCCGGTGAGGACGTAGCTGCGTGAGCCGGCCATCTTGACGCCGCGCTCAAAGTCGAACAGGCCGAGCGCTTCGCCGAGCTGCATGTGGGTCTTGGGTTTGAAGCCCTTGTTGTCTTCGAAGGGTTTGGAGGCGTCGAAGTGGTTGGGGTTCCAGGTGCGCAGCTCGATGTTGTCGTCGGAGGAGGTGCCGACGGGCACGTCCGCGTCCGCGGGCTGGGGGACCTTGAGCAAGAGGTCGAGGCGTTTGGAATCGAGGTCGCGGACCTGTTCGGTCAGCTCGGTTTCGCGGGCCTTGCCTTCCTCGGCCTTGGCCTTGAGCGCGTCGACTTGCTTCAGGATTTGTTGTTTCTCTGCTTCTTCTGCTTTTTTGACCTTCCCCATCAGCGGGCCGATCTGCTTGGCGAGCTGGTTGCGTTCGGAGACGAGGGTTTGCAGGTCGGTCTGCGCGGCGCGGACCTGCTCGTCGAGCGCGATCAGCGCGTCGATATCGATGGGCGACTGCTTGTCGGCGGCGCCCTTTCGGTACTTGTCGGGGTTCTCACGCAGGTCTTTGAGGTCGATCATAAGGCGGGTAGTTTAGCGGATGCATGCGGTATCAGCCGCGACGCGATGGCGGTGTTGCGTTGTGGTGGCAGGTTTTGTGGTTTGCGTTGTGATGCGATATCCCACGGCGTCGCTGTCGCGACGCCGTGGGCATGAGGATTGCGTGTTGGGTTTGCCTTATGCCGCGCGGCGGATCGTCTTGACGGTCGATTTGACCAGCGCCTGTCGGCGGAGCTTGCTCGCGAGGGATCGGAGCTCGGCGTCGTCGGGGGTGAGGTCGATGGCGTGGTTGAGGCAGACGATCGCGCGGTGCAGCTGGCCGGTCTGCGTGTACGCGTGGACCAGTTGACGCCAGGCGTCGACCATCTGCGGGCACAGGCGGACGGCCTCGCGACAATCGGCGATGGCCTGGTCGTCGCGCCCGGCCGAGCGCATCGCCAGGCCGCGCAGCCGCAGCGCCTCGGCGAGCGACGCGTCGTCGCCGACCATCAGGTCGTCGAACCCGTCGATCATGGGCGAGAGCAGCGCGATGACCTGGTCGCCGAGGTTCGCGTCGAGCAGTTGCCGCGACAGCTCGAGGACTTGGCGCGCGTCCTGGCCGGCGCGGTCCAGCTCGGCGAGCAGGTGCCGGGCGCGGGCGCTTTCGTCGCCGACCAGCTTGGCGGCGAGCGCCAGGCCCAGGTCGATGCCCGGGCGATCGGGCTCGGCGGCACGGGCGGCGTGATAGCACTCGGCGGCGTGGGCGGGCTGGTTGCGTTTGATGTGCAGGTCGCCGAGCAGGTGCTGCGCGGTGGCGTGGTGGGGCTGGTCGGCGATGATCGCGGCCAGTCGCCGCTCGGCTTCGTTCAGTTCGTCGAGTTCGAGCAGCAGCGAGGCGTGTTCGACCTTGGCGACGCGGTCGTCGGGTTGTTCGTCGCAGTGGCGTTCGAAGAGGAAGCGGGCGCGGGTGAGCTGGCCGAGGTACCAGTGGGCGCGGGCGGTGTTGGCGCGGGCCTGGGGGTGGCTCGGGTCGAGCTCGAGCGTGCGCTGCCAGCACCAGATCGCCTTGGGCAATTCGCCGCGCATCGCCAGCGAGTGCGCGACGTGGTCGAAGCACACCGGGCAGTCCGGCTCATCTTGCTGGGCGAGGTAGAAGGTCAGCTCGGCCTGCTCGTGCTCGCCGAGCTGGGCGAGCGCGGCGATGCGGTTGCATTGGCAGGCGTGTTGCGTGGGGTCTTCGGCGTAGGCGGCGTCGAGCTGCTCGAGCGCCTCGGCGGGCTTGTCCAACCGAAGCAGGCCCAGCCCCAGGTGCAGCATCGCCTCGGCGTCGCCGGGCCGCAGGTCGAGCACGCGGCGGTAGGCGTCGGCGGCCTCGTGGTAGCGGTGCAGCGCGTCGAGCGTCAGCCCGAGGCCGAACCACCACTCGGCCTGGTTGTCCTGGATCGACAGCGCACGCCGGAGCAGGCGCAGCGCGTGGTCGAACCGGCCGGACTCGTAATGACGCCAGGCGCGCTCGGCGTGCTGCTCGGCCAGTGACCAGTCGTTCATCGTCGTCGTCCGTGTGAATCGCGGTGGGGCGGGGTTCGGTCTGTAACGGTTGGGTAACCGCTGGGGTGGTATCGGCCGATCGTCGGGGCGACTTAGGGGCGAAGCGATTTTTCCGTGCGTGTCATCGGCTGGCGATTTTCGGCCGATCGGATCGATATGATGGGCGTCGGCCGAGCGTCTTTATCGATAACGGCGGGGCGTCAACCCGCGAAGACCAACGGCCGGTAACCGCAGCGTGGATCCTGTTTTCAAACCAACCCGGTTTTTATTGACGATCGCGGCCCGCTTGTCGCCGCGGTCGGTGGCGGCGCCGTGTCTGGGCTTGGCGTTGCTGGTTTGCGGTCTTTCGATCGGCGCGCAGGCGCAGCCCGTCGAGGAGCCGCCATCGCTGGCGAGCGAGGTGGTCCAACGCATGGATGAAGCGTTGGCGGACCCGCTGACGCCTTGGGCCGAACGCTTATCGGCGGCGGCGTCGCTGATCGACGCGGCGCAGGCACAAAGCCCCGGCGCGCTCGACGCGTTGGCCCGCGGGTTGAAAGACGACCGACCGGTCGATGCGCGGCGGGCCGTCCTCAAGGCGGTCTGCGCGTCCGACGACGCGCCGCCCAACGGCGGGCTGGTCGATGCGGTGCTCGCGCTGCACGCGGACCTGCCCGCCGAGTTGGAATCCCCATGGGCCCAGGCGCTGGGGCGGTACGAGCTTGAACGCGTCGCCGACACGCTCGCCGAAGTCGCCGGCGACGAGCAGGCCCCGCTCGAAAAGCGCCGGCTGGCGATCCGTGCGCTGGGCGAACACCGCGCGCTCTTCGCCGCCACGCTGCTGATGGACCTGACCAGCGTCAACCGGCTCGAACAGGTGCAGGGCTGGGCGTTCGACGCGCTCGCCGAGCTGACCCACCAGCCCGCGCTGGGCCGGGACCGCGCGGCGTGGGCGGCGTGGTACAACCGCGCCAGTACGCTCAGCGCGAGCCAGTGGCGGGGGATGCTGCACGATAATTTGTTGCGCCTCACCCGTCAGCGCGAGGACATCGACAAGCAGATGCGCGACCGGCTGATCCAGACCCAGCGCGCCCTGTACCGCGCGACCGAGGCGCAACGCCGGCCCGCGCTGCTGGTGCAGTATCTCAGCGACCCGCTCGAACAGGTCCGTCTGCTGGGGCTCGACCTCGCGCGACAGCTCGCCGAAGACGGCGGGGAGTTCGCCGAACCGCTGCGGCAGGAGCTGCGGGCCCGGCTGGACGACCCGCTCGCACGCGTTCGTGAAGAATCGGCGATGCTGCTGGGCCAGCTGCTCGACGAGAAGGCCGCCGACGCCATGGCCGACCGGCTGAGCCAGGGACGCGAGCTCGAATCCTCGGTCCGGCGAGCGTACCTGCTCGCGCTGACGCAGATGCCGCGTGCCGTGGCGCTGCGCACGGCGAACGATCTCTTAGAAGACCCGGCGCTCGGGGCGTTGTCGGCGGGCGCGCTGGCGGCGGCGCACCGCGCGCAGCTGGGCGACGAGGCGTTCTGGGTCGGCGTGCGCGACCGCGTGCGACGCTCGCTGCGTGACGTTGCATCGCCTCAGGCTCAGGCGGTGACGCTGCTGGGCCTGGTCATCGCCGACGACGACGCGGACGACTGGTCACGCATCGGTGGCTGGCTGAGCGCCGATGATGAGCGGGTGCGCGAGGCGGCGGCACGGGCGTGGGCCGGCTCGTCGCGGTCGCTGGCCGTGCTGGCCGAGCGAAGCGACGACGCGGTGATCCGCCCGATCGCGCTCAAGGCCATCGCCGAGCGCGGCACACGCAAGCAGACCCTGCGCGCCGTCGCCGCCCGACGACCGACCGAGCCCGAAGACATCCGCCTGTGGGAGCGCGCGATGGTCGCGCTGGCGGGCAAGGTCGAGCCGGACGCGCTGCTGACCACGATCGACAACCTCGAAGACCACAACGGCGAGACGCGCCTGGTCCGCGAGCAGATGCTCACCGCCGCGATCGACCGCGCGGACAAGCCCGACCCGCCGACGCGTGGCCACCTGCGTCTGCTCATCGCCCGCGCGCAGGTGCGTGTGCTCGACGACGCGCCGGCGCTGGTCGTGCTCGACTACGAGGCCGCGCTCCAGCACGCCGACCAACTCACCAAGCCCCAGCGGGACGACGCCCGCCGCGGCCTGGCCCGCGCGTACCTCGCCGACCGCCGGGTCGATGACGCGCTCGCGACCGCCTCGGCCGTGCTCAAGCCCGGCGATGAGCTCATCGAAGACGCCGAGCAAGACCCGCTCGTGGACGTGCTCATCGACGCCGCGATGCAGGCCGCCAAGCAGGGCCGAAAGAACGACGCCGCTAAGGCCGTCGCAGGCGTCCGCAAACTGCTCGGCACGACGATGACCGAACCGCGCGAAACCCAACTCGCCGAGGTCCAGGCCGAGATCGACAAAGAGCCCCCGGCCGAGCCGACGTCGTAATTCATGATCGATCAACCGGTGTAGCGGGCGACGCGAAGCGTCCCGTCTTACGCCTCACACACCACACGCGGACGCTGCCGTCGCCCGCTACACGTCTACTACGCCTGCTCGATGGGCTTGCCCGCTATACTGCTCAAACCGAAATCCTACCCAGACCCCGAACCCCAACCCCCACCGCCATGTCCACCATGAACGGCAAAGCCTTCGTCCTGGGCGACGACATCGACACCGACCAGATCATCCCCGCGATCTACCTGTCCTACGACCCCTCGGACCCCGAAGAACGCAAGTACTTCGGCATGTACGCCTGCGTCGGCGTCCCCGAGGACAAGTCCGGCCTGCCCGAGGGCAACAAGAAGTTCGTCCCCGAAGGCGCGTTCACCTGCGACTACACCTTCGTCGTCGGCGGCAAGAACTTCGGCTGCGGCAGCTCCCGCGAGCACGCCCCCCTCGCGCTGGCCGAGGCCGGCGCCAAGGTCGTCATCGCCGAGTTCTACGCCCGGATCTTCTACCGCAACTGCGTCAACGGCGGCTACCTCCTGCCCGCCGAGTGCGACACCCGCCTGATCGAAGGCGAAGTCTCCACCGACGATATCCTCGAACTGGACATCGACAACAGCAAGCTGACCAACAAGACCACCGGCAAGAGCTACACGCTGAATCCGTTGGGCGAAGTCAAACCCATCATCGACGCCGGCGGCGTGTTTGGGTACGCGCGGCAGCAGGGGATGATCGCGTCGGAGTGATCAGCACCCGTTGTTTATTCCGGCCGTAATATTTTGATCCCACCGAAGACGATCACCGCACTGATAAGCGTGCCGATCACAAGGTCGGGTGCAGCCGAGTCGGTGAGCAGCACCAGCAGCCCTGCGGCGATGACACCGGTATTGGCGATCACGTCATTGGTGGAAAAAATCCACGAAGCACGCATGTGCTCGCCATCGTGTCGATGCTTGGCAAGCAGGAGCAAGCAGGCCACGTTCGCAATCAACGCGACGCAACCCATCAACATCATCAACGAACTGATCGGCTCACTACCGAATCGTGCGCGACGCGTGACTTCGGCCAGTACGCCCAACCCTAACACGATCTGCAGGACGCCGCTGAGCTTGGCCGCCTTGGCCTTTCGGTGCGCGGCGCGTCCTACGGCCGAGAGCGAGACCCCGTAGATCACTGCATCGGCCAGCATGTCGAGAGAGTCTGCGAGCAGACCCGTCGATTCCGCAATCCAGCCGACGACGACCTCGGCGACGAACATCGCGCCGTTGATCGCAAGCAGGGTCCACAACACACGACGCTGAAGTGAATCGAGGCCCTCCGATGCACAACCGCAACCCGCCATGAATCGGTCACTCCGAAATCGGTCGGTTTTTTGCTACTGTCAGCTCTGAAATCGGCGTCAACACCAGCTTCCGGAACTCCACCTCTGCGCCCTCGGCTTGCAATGAAATCTGCCCGCTCGATGCGGTGCAGTCGTAGCCGTCGTTGACCAGGTCGCCGTTGACCCAGACGCGGATCTTGTCGCCCAGGCACTCGATGATCATCGTGTTCCACTCGCCGAGCTTCTTTTCGCTGCCGTCGGTGAGGTTCTTGATGTGCCGGCCCTGGCCCTGCTTGCCGCCCCAGTTGTCGGGCTTGCCGCCCCGGCGTTCGGCCATGTTGGGGACCTTGATGTCCTCGTGGATGCACCAGAAGTCGCCGGCCGAGCCGGACTGCATCTGCACCTCGAGCGACGCGGGGAACATGTCGTAGAGCACGCGCGGGCGCTTCCCGTCGGTGTGGACCAGGACGCCGCAGTTGCCCGGCTTGCCGGGGAAGCGGTACTGCACTTCGAGGCGGTAGTCCTTGTAGGACGCTTTCGTGATCAGGTGGCCGCGCGGCACGCCCATGCTGACGAGGTTGCCGTCGCGGACGATGAAGCTCGGGTCGATGTCCGGGTTGTCGTCCGCCTTGGGCACGTCGGCGTACCAGCCGTCGAGCGTCTTGCCGTCGAACAGCGAGATCGTCTTGGGCTTCGCGCCCGGCAGGTCCTTGGCGGGGGTGAGTTCGGTGATCGGCGTGAGATCGACCCTGCGGAACTCGACCTCCGAGCCCTCGGCCTGCAGCGCGATCTTGCCATCACGCACCGTCGCGTCGAAGCCGTCGTTCACGAGGTCGCCGTTGACCCAGACGCGGACCTTGTCGTCCAGGCACTCGATCTGGAGGGTGTTCCATTCGCCGACCGGGTTCTCGCTGCCGTCGGTGAGGTTGCGGATGTGGCGGTTTTGCCCGCGCTTGCCGCCCCAGCTTTCCGGCGGGCCGTTGCGTCGCGTGTGCATCTCGGGCACGGCGATGTTCTCGTGGATGCACCAGAAGTCGCCGGCGTTGCGGTTCATCAACTGCACCTCGATCGATTGAGGAAACATGCCCGACAGCGCGCGCGGTGTCGAGGCGTGGACCAACACGCCGCAGTTGCCCGGCTTGGCCGCGAAGCGGTACTCGACGACCAGCCGGTAGTCCTTGTACTTGCCGTCGGAGATCAGGTGGCCCAGCGGCCGGCCCTTGGAGACCAAGAGCCCGTCCCGGACGATGAAGCTGGGTTCGATGTCGGGCTTGTCGTCGGCGGCGGGGACGTCGGGCGTCCAGCCGGTCAGGTCCTTGCCGTTGAACAGCGAGATGGGCTTGGGTTCGTCGCCGTCGGCCTGGCAGGTCGCGCAGCACTGCGACGCGGCGCGGCAACCCAGCAGGGAACAGACGACAAGGGCGAGAAGCGGGGCGGCTTGCTTGAGCATGGTGGCGGTCCTCTGGTAGGCGATCGTTTGCGACGGAGTATACCTGCAAGCGGTGTGGGATCGAGATAAGCTTGGCCTTGCCGATCCGGCGACGCGTCGCGTTTCGGCGGTTCCCAGCGTCGCTGGGCTTGTCTGATCCTGGTGAAAGAGGTAGCCCGCCATGCCGATCCGTGTTCTGCTTGTCGTCGTTGTGTGGTTGGTGGTCGGTGTTCCCGGGTTTTCGCAGGCCCGGGCGGCGGATCGGCCGAACGTGCTGTTGATCTGCATCGACGACCTGAACGACTGGGTCGGTTGCATGGATGGGCACCCCCAGGCGTTGACGCCGAACATCGACCGCCTGGCGCAGCGCGGGGTGCTGTTTACCAACGCGCATTGTCAGTCGCCGGTGTGCTGGGCGTCACGCGCGAGCTTCATGAGCGGCAAGCTGCCATCGACGACCGGGGTGTACCTGCTCGGCGGGGACTTCCGCGAGTCGCCGGCGTTAAAGGACGCGAAGCAGCTGGCCGACCTTTTCAATGACGCCGGGTATGTGACGATGGGGACGGGCAAGATCTACCACAACCGGCACGGGACCGAGACGTTTCAGGCTTACGGCCCGAAGCAGAGCTTCGGGCCGATCCCGACCCAAGACGAGGGCGGGAAGATCAATTACAAGCAGGGCCACCCGCTTTGGGACTGGGGCGCGTACCCGGACGACGAAACGGTGAAGCCCGACTACAGGATCGCGTCGTGGGCGGCGGAGCAGCTGAAGAAGCAGCACGACAAGCCGTTGTTTTTAGCGGTGGGGATGTGCCGGCCGCACGTGCCGATGTACGCGCCGCCGAAGTACTTCGACATGCTGCCGCCCCTGGACAAGATCGTGCTGCCGGCGGTGAAAGACGGCGACCGGGACGACCTGCCCGATTACGGCAAGCGGTTGACGGCCGGCTTCCCCGCGCCACGCCACGCGTGGTTTTTGCAGCGCGAGGGCGACCAGCAGTGGCGCAAGGCGGTGCGGGCTTACCTCGCGTCGATCGCGTTCGCCGACGCGCAGGTCGGGCGTGTCCTCGACGCGTTGGATGAGAGCGGCCGGGCGGGTAACACGGTCGTCGTGTTGCTGTCGGACCACGGGTTCCACATGGGCGAGAAGCAGCGTTGGGCCAAGCGCAGCCTGTGGGAGGAATCGACGAAGGTGCCGTTCATCATCGCGGCGCCGGGCATGGACCCGGGTCGGCGTTGCTCTCAGCCCGCGGGGCTGATCGACATGGTGCCGACGCTGATCGAGTTGTGCGGGCTGGCGGACCCCGGCGGGCTCGACGGCGCGACGCTGGTGCCACAATTGAAAGATGTCCAGACGCCGCACGCCCCGGCGATCACGACGTGGTGGGTCGGCAACCACGCGGTGCGCAGCGCGCGGTACCGGTATATCCGCTACGCCGACGGCTCGGAGGAGTTGTACGACCACGATCGCGACCCGAACGAGTGGGAGAACCTCGCGGGCCGGCCCGAGTACGTGGGCGTGATCGCCGAGCACCGGGCGCACGTGCCCAAGCGCGATCACCCGGCGCTGCCGGGCAACGCGGCGCTGGGCGTGGCGGAAGAGGACCGCGCGTTCTTCGGCGTGCGCCACTAGGCGTTGCCCTCTGGCTGGCGGTCGCGCGTCCGCCTATCATCCCGCGAACGTAACCCGACGGAGACGCCGATGGACGCCCAACTGCTCAAACAGAAACACGACGCCGGCCTGGATTGGCACGACTACCTCGCCACGGGCACCGCCGACCAGCAGGCCGCGTGGCGGAAGGTCTACGATCAGGTGAAGTTGACCGATGCGCAGCGCGCGATGCTGGGCTCGTCGGTGCGCGAGATGAACGTGGTCGCGTTGTCGGGCATCTGGTGCGGCGACTGCGTTCGGCAGGGGCCGATGTTCCAAAAGATCGCCGAGGCGAGCAACGGGAAGATCAACCTCAAGTGGTGCGACCGCGACGAGCACATGGACCTGCAGGAGCGGGTCAAGGTGTGCGGCGGCAAGCGCGTGCCGGTGGTGATCTTCGCGGCCGAGGACTACGAGCCGGTCGGCTGGTACGGCGACAAGCCGCTTTCGCGCTACCGCATCCAGGCGGCGCAGCTGCAGGGCGCGGGCTGCCCGCTGCCGGGCGCGGCGGTGCCGGACGACGAACTGGCGGCGGAACTGGGGGACTGGTGCGACCAGTTCGAGCGGGTGCAGTTGCTGCTGCGTCTGTCGGGCCGGCTGCGTCAAAAGCACAACGATTGACCCGCCCGGCGGCGTGAGATCGGCCCGAGGCGTTGCAACTTCCGATTTGGCGAGGACTTGCCCCTGCGCGCGGACACGACTACACTCCCGCGTCCTGCCCGGGACGGCCAGGGGGCGTCAGGCGGGCGACCATAAGTGTAAGCCCCTCTTTTTGCTGGATTTATATTTTGGCGAGCTGCCCCAACGGGGATGGAGTCATCTGTGGCCAAGAAACCGTCAACCAAGAAGAAGACGACCGGGAAGCCCGCATCGCGCAAGAAGACGGCGGCCAAAAAGCCGACGGCGAAAAAGTCCGCGGCCAAGTCGAGCAAAAAGAAAGCCGCGACCAAAAAGCCGACCAAAAAGCCGACCAAGAAGCGCACCAGCAAGAAGTCGGCCGTGACGAAAAAGACAACGAAGAAGAGTACGGCCAAAAAGGCGCCGACCAAAAAGAAGACAACCAAGAAGAAGACGACCAAGAAGACGGCCAAGAAGAAGACGACCAAGAAGACAACGGCCGGGAAGCCCGCCGCCGCATCGAAGAAGAAGACCACCCAAAACAAGCCCTCGGCCAAGCCCAAGCCGACCAAGCCCGAGGACATGACGCTCGACCAGTTGATGGACATGGATTGGACGGTGGCCAAGCTCAAGCGGGTCAAGACCGGGCTGAAGAAAAAGGACCTGAATTACTATCTGCAGCTGCTGCTTGAGAAGCGCGCGGAGATCATCGGGAACGTACAAGGGATGGAAGACGCGCGCAACGCGGCACTCGGCGATATCGCGCACATGCCGCTGCACATGGCCGACGTCGGAAGCGACAACTACGAGCAGGAGTTCACGCTCGGGCTGATGGAGAACGAGCGCGAGCTGCTGCGCGAGATCGAGGAAGCGATCGTCCGTATGCGCGACGGGTACTACGGCGTGTGCCTAGACTCCGGCCAGCCGATCAACCGCGCCCGGCTGGAGGCCAAGCCCTGGGCAAAGTACTGCATCGAAGTCGCGCGGATCCACGAGAAGCGCGGCTGGTAAACCCCGCCTCCCCGAGCATGGCCAAACGACACGAACAACCGAACCAGCCGGGCGGGTCGGCCCCGCGCGTCGGCGGGCGAACGGGGCCTTGGGTGCTGTTCGGCGCGATCGTTGCGTTGGTGTTGATCGGTGATCTCGGGCTCAAGTACTGGTCGTTTCAGCACGTGGCGAAGACGCCGATCCTGTTGAAGAACGAGGGCGGCCCGGTCGTCTACGTGCCTGATTCCGACGGCGGGGGGTGGGTTTCGCCTTACGAGCGGGGCGAAACACGCGACCCCGCGGTCATCCCGCCGCACGAGCCGACGGTCGTGATCCCCGGCGGGCTGAACTTCCAACTTACGCTCAACCAGGGCGCGGTGTTCGGCACCGGGCAGGGCGGCCGGCCGGTCTTCATCGCTGTCAGCATCGTCGCGACGCTCGTCATTTTGTACATGCACTACCGCAGCCCGAGCCGAGCGTGGGCGTACCAGGCCGGCCTTGCGCTGATCCTCGGCGGGGCGCTGGGCAACCTCTACGACCGTGCCCGATACGCCGCGGTCCGCGACATGCTGCACATGCTGCCGGATACCAGGCTCTGGCCGTGGATCTTCAACCCCGCGGACGTCGCGCTGGTCGTCGGCGTTGGCGTGGTGCTGGTGGTGAGTTGGTGGGGCGATTACCGATCCAAGAAGGCCGGGCCAAGCGTATAGCATTTCACGCGAGAACAGGAGGCAGGCATTCCTGCCTGTCAGCAGGCCGCGGGCCTGATCACATATATATGATTCGGCTTCGCCGATCGACAGGCAGGAATGCCTGTCCCCCTTTTGCTTTTACACTTTTCAACGGCGTCTCACCGCGCCGCCGCCGCCTCAACAAACCGTTTGATGAGTCCCAGGTTCAACGCGTCGTCTTCCGCGCTGTCGGCGCGTTCGGGGTGCCACTGCACGCCGAGGTAGAACGCACGGGCCGGGTCGTCGATCGCTTCGATCGTCCCGTCGTCGGCGCGGGCGACGGTGCGCAGCCGGCCCGCGTCGGTGATCCGCTGGCGGTGCGACGAGACGACCGAGCCGGTCCCGCCGGGCAAGACGCTGTCGTGGTGCTCGAAACGCAACGGGTGCGTCGCGTTGTCGGTGTGAAGTGCGGCGCGGTCGGTGCCCATCGACTCGGGCATGTACTGGTCCATCGTCGCGCCGTGGTGCAGGGCCATCAGCTGCATGCCCAGGCATACGCCGAGCACGGGCGTGTCGGCGTTGGGGTTGAGCGATGCCGCGCGTCGGGTATCGACAGCGTGCAGCAGCGCGAGTTCGAAGGCTTGTCGGCGTTGGTCGATCCGCCGGGCTCGGCCGTCGGTCGCGCAGCCGAACTGCTCCATCGCCGGGTCCCCCCCGCCGGTGAGGATCAGCCCCTCGCAACGCTCAACGTATTCCCCGGCCAGCTCGACCTCGTGCGGCAGCAGCACCGGCAGGCCCCCGGCCCGAGCGACCGCGCGGCTGTACCGCACCGCCGACTGATAAACGCCCGACTTCGCGTCGTTGTCAAGGTTGTCCACGGTGATGCCGATGGTGGGGTGTGTCACGTGTAACTCCTTTTTGGATAAGCCATTATCGGCCTATGCCGGCGCGAAACGCAAAAAAACCGCGAAACTCATGGTCCTCATGAAACGCTAACAGTCCGCTCACAATGTAAGGCTACACTGTGGGCACCTATAGGAACTCGATCATGACAGCGATCAAGACCGACGGGCTGCAGTCCAGCGCGGTGCGCGACTACTCTCCCGGCATCGCCCACACCGGCGGCGACCCGATCCGCGTCCGAGATGTGAACGCGTGGTACGGCGAGTTCCAGTCGCTCACCGATCTGAACCTCGACATGCCCGCCCGCAAGGTGACCGCGCTCATCGGCCCGTCGGGCTGCGGCAAGTCGACCTTCCTGAGGTGGATCAACCGCATGAACGACCAGATCGAGTCGGCCAGGGCCGAAGGCCTGATCGAGATCGATGGGCACAATGTGCTGGGGCACAAGACCGACGTCGTCGAGCTCCGCCGACACGTCGGCATGGTCTTCCAAAAGCCCAACCCGTTCCCCAAGTCGATCTACGACAACGTCGCGTTCGGCCCGCGGCTGCACTACAAACTGTCTAAGAGCGACCTCGACGCGATCGTCGAACGTTCGCTCCGCGGCGCGTCGCTGTGGGACGAGGTGAAAGACCGCCTGAGCCAGTCCGCGATCGGGCTGTCCGGCGGGCAGCAGCAGCGCCTGTGCATCGCCCGCGCGCTCGCGATCGACCCGACCACGCTCCTGATGGACGAGCCGTGCTCGGCGCTGGACCCCAAGTCCACCGCGGCGATCGAAGAACTCATCGCCGAGCTGCGCGAGAACTACACCATCATCATCGTCACCCACAACATGCAGCAGGCCGCCCGCGTCTCCGACGCCACCGCCTTCATGTACCACGGCGAGCTGATCGAGTACGGCGCGACCGAACAGATCTTCACCAACCCGCGCGAGAAACAGACCGAGGACTACATCCACGGCCGGTTCGGGTAAGCACCAGGGCCAGCGACTCAAAGTCAATGACACCATCTCAAGCCCGCATCGTGCGCCAGCACGGTGCGGGTTATCGATTGAAGTCGCTCTCAATGACAGAAAGAAGTGGCCGATCAAAAGCGGTTTACCACCGTCACCCCAACGCCTTTGAACCGATCCATCACCGAAAGTTCAAGCGCGGCGTCTTCGAGTGAAATGGTCTTGCCGATCAGCTTGTCGGGCTCGAGTTGTCCGCCCGCGATCATGTCCAGCATCCGCGGGTAGCCGTGCGCCGGCATGCCGTGGGTGGCGACGATCTGCAACTCGTCCGCGACGACGCGGTCCATCGGGATCGCCGGCCGGCTCTGGTCGGCGAGCATCAGGCCGACCTGCATGTGCCGGCCGCGCTTGCGCAGGCACGCGACCGAATTGAAACACGTCGCCGGGCTGCCCAGTGCGTCGAGCGAGACGTGCACGCCCCCGGACGTAAGTTGCATCACCGCTTCGATCACCGAGTCGACCCGGTTCGCGTTGATCGTTGCCGCCGCGCCGAGCGACTTGGCGAACGCGAGCTTGTCTTCGTCGATGTCGATCGCGATCACTTTCGCGCCCAAGGCGTTGGCGATCATGATCGCAGACAGGCCGACCCCGCCGCAGCCGTGGACCGCGACCCACTGGCCGGCCACGACTTTGCCCTGGTCGGCGACGGCGCGGAACGCGGTCGCGAACCGGCAGCCCAGGCTCGCCGCGGTCACGAAATTCATCGAATCGGGCAGGCGCACGAGGTTGACGTCCGCGAAGTCGATCGCGACGTACTGGGCGAACGAGCCCCACGCCGTGAAGCCCGGCTGGAACTGCCGGTCGCAGACCTGCTGGTTGCCCGAGCCGCACTGCGAGCACGACCCGCAGCCGCAGACGAACGGCAGGGTGACACGGTCACCGACGCGCCACTTCGTCACGCCCTTGCCGACGTCGGCAACGACGCCCGCGAGCTCGTGGCCCGGCACGTTGGGCAGCGCGATCCCCGGGTCGTGGCCCATCCACCCGTGCCAGTCGCTTCGGCACAGGCCCGTCGCCTTCACTTCGATCACGACGCCCGCGTCGCTCGGCGTCGGATCGGGCACCGCTTCGAGTGTCAGCGGCCCGGCGAACTGTTGGTAGATGACGGCTTTCACGAAACGATCCCGTTGCGCGGTTTAGTCCGGGACGGGCGCATCCACAGCGGCGCGATTCGCCCTGCGGTGTTTGCGGATCACCAGCGTGTAAGCGGTCGCGTTGAGCGCGACGAGGATGCCCGCGAGCGCGAGCTGCATGGTGTGCGTCAGTCCGTCGGGGTAGATGATCGCGGTGAGGTAGTGTTCGATGAACCCGCCTTCGTAGCCGGCGTCGCCCGCGGCGCGGCGGAGGCGGTTTTCCAGCGGGGTGAGCGGGCAGATGCCGCCGGACAACTCGATGTAGACCCCCCACGCCAGGCAGGGCAGTTGCAGGAACATCACGCGGCGCCAGCGGAGGACGAGGAACCCGCCGAACAGCGCGAAGGCGATGAACGCGAAGTGGACGACCAGGATCGACTCGGCGAGGACGCGGTAGAGCATGGGTTGGTTGCGTTGTCGAACGGGTCGTCACGGTCGGTTCAAGGCCAGGGCCCGCGTGGCGTAACGCGTGGGGTCACGGCTTGAGATCGAACCAGCCGGTCGCAGTCGTGGCTTGGTTGGGTTGGTCGGCCTTGGCTTCGAGGACGAGTGTGCCGGTGACGCGCGGCCCGTCGGTTCTGGTTTTCTCGGCGAGTTCGACCTGCTCGCGTGGCCGGTTCTTGGCGCCGCGGTGCGGGTGGTCGCCGATGTAACCGCCGGCGTACTGCACGTCGAACTCGAGCAGTTCGAGCTTGAGTTGGCCATCCTTCGCGACGCCGCGCATGTAGTTGAGGTCGGTCTGCGTGCCCCACAGCGCGCCGTGAACGACCTGCCAGATGCCGTCGCGGTGGTGAACGGTGATGCGGTGGTGTTCGCCGCAGAGGTAGACGTCCACGCCGTGCTTGACCATGAGTTTCCACACCGCCGAGTCGGTGCCGCCTTTCATCATGCTCGCGCTGGAGTTCTTGCTCTTGACCGGGCCGACGATGGGCAGGTGGCCTTGCACGATGACGAACTCGGCGTCTTTGTGTTCGGTCAGCACGTTGTCCATCCACGCGAGTTGTTCGTCGCCGACGGTGTAGGCGAAGCGTTTGCCGACATCCTCAAAAGTATCGAGCGTGATGACGAGCAGGTTGCCTTGCCGGACGTAGAATGCCCGGCCGAGGTGGTTCTTCGGCCCGTTACGCGGCATGCCCAGGATCTGCGTGAACTGCTCGCCGAACAGCCGGGAGATGTCGCCCATCGTCAGGCCGCGGTCGTCGCCGTACTCGTGGTCGCCCGGCGCGACGTAGACGGTGATGTCGTGGTCCTTGAAACGCTTGACGAACCCGCCCCAGTATTCCTCGGTCTTCTGTTTGACCAGTTCGGGCTCATACCAGCGTGCGTCCATGATGTCGCCGGCGACGAGCGTGAAGTCCGGGCCTTCCCGCTTGAGCCGCTTGAAGAACCAGTCGAGCGTGTCCTCCCAGCCCGGCTGAGGGTTGGAGATGTTCCAATTGAAGATGTCGGGCACGGATGTGAAGTGGATCGGCTCGTTGGTCTTCTGCTCTGCGTGAACGGGCGTACAGCCGATCAGGCAGCAAAGGGTCAGCAAGGCGAGTCGCAGCAGCAGGCGTGGGTGTTTCATGCGTGGGCTCGGGTGGTGGGGTGGCGGATCGGCAGGAAGATAAACCTTATGCAGGTGGTTGCGCTAGTTTACCGCCAGGCCATCGGTGGACGCGCGACGGCGGCCACGGGCACGAAAAAAACGTAGGGTGGCCGGGCTCGTCACCGGCCGCCCCGACGTTTCATGGCGCTGACCCGAAGCCTCTATTCGCCCTGCCCCAGCGAGTACGCGGCCTCGCCGTCGAACCGGTAGAGGTTCTCGGTTTTTACGACGTCGAGCCCCGCCTCGTTCAGCTTGCTCAGCAGGTCGAGGACCTTCGCCTGCGTCATCGGCTGGTGGTGCTCGGTGGGCACGAAGCGGCAGCGCCAGTGGTCGGTGCAGAAGGTCTCGGGCGCGCCCTTGGGCCAGACCTTCGTCCCGCGGTTGGAGATCATCGTGACCTTGTAGTCGGGGAAGGTGAACGCCATGAGGTAGTTCGCCAGGACGTTTGGCGATCGCTGCGCGCGGTCCCAATCCAAGAATACATCGACGCCTTGCAACTGCTTGGCTTTGGGTTCAACGGTCTTGGGGGACGGGATGTCGAAAGGCTGGACGCCCGCCTTGGCCGGGGCCAGGTGTTTGGGCGACTGGCCCAGGCGGTCGATGACGGCCTGGGTGAACGCTTGGGTTGATCGTTTGTGTTTGCTAAGCCCTTCCTGGTAGATGTCGGCGGTGTGCTCGCCGTCCTCGATCGCGCACAGCCAGGCGTTGTGGATCGTCTGCGCGTGCTCGCTATGGCCCAGGTGCTGGAGCATCTGCACGGCGGCGAGCAGCAGGCCCGAGGGGTTGGCGACGCCCTGGCCGGCGATGTCGGGCGCGCTGCCGTGGATCGCCTCGAACATCGCGCAGTGCGGGCCGATATTCGCCGTACCGACCAGCCCGACGGTGCCGGCGACCTCGGCGGCGATGTCGCTGATGATGTCGCCGTAGAGGTTGGGCGCGACGATCACGTCGAACTTGTTCGGCTGCGTCGCCAGCCGGGCCGCGCCGATGTCGATGATCATGACGTCCGCTTCGAGGTCGGGGTAGTCCGCCGCGACGTGCTCGAACGCCTTGCGGAATAGGCCGTCGGTCTGCTTCATGATGTTGTCTTTCACAAAGCACGTGACCTTCTTCCGCCCGTGCGCCTTGGCGTAGGCGAAGGCGTACTCGCACAGCCGCACGCTGCCGGGCCAGGTGATCAGTTTGAGGCACTGGGCGACCTCCGCGGTCTGCTGATGCTCGATCCCGCCGTAGGTGTCCTCCTCGTTCTCGCGGACGACGACGACGTCCATGCCCGGGTGGTGCGTGGCGGCGAAGGGGTGATAGGCGACACACGGCCGGACGTTCGCGAACAGGCCCAGCGTCTTGCGGATGCTGACGTTCAGGGACTTGTACCCGCCGCCCTGCGGGGTGGTGATGGGTGCCTTGAGCAGCACGCCGGTCTCGCGGATGACGTCCCATGCCTCGTCGGGGATGCCCGAGGTGTTACCCGCCTTGTAGACCTGCTCGCCGATGGTGATCGGGCGCAGGTCGATCGGCGCGTCGGCGGCCCGGAGGATGGCGAGGGTGGCCCGCATGATCTCCGGGCCGATGCCGTCGCCCTGCGCGACGGCGACCGGGCTGGGGGTGGGCTGCGGAGCGGGTCGCAGGCTCGTCGGTCGGTTCAGCGTCGCAGAGGTTGGCATGGCACGGTCCTTTCTAATTTGCGAAGATCAAAACGCGAAACATAATTCGTATATTACAGTTCGCATTTAGGTTGTCAAGCCGTACTTGCGGGTTTTGTAAAAATTCCCCCTTGGACGCGTCAACCCGGGTCTTCGGCCGGTCGCTCGCCCTTGACTTCCCCGATGAGCCACTTGGCAAAGCCCAGGATCGCGTGCGGGTCGGACTCGGGGCCGACGGGCCGGCCGCGCCCGCTGCCGTGCGGGAAGGTGTTGAGGTAGTAGTGCATCTTCGGGTGGCGCTTGGGCAGGCCGGCGGCCCAGTACTTGTACAGCCACATCCGCTCGATGTACGGGTAGTACCGCGGGCCGTGCCAGACGATCGGGCCGAAGTAAAAGACGTAGTCCAGCCCCTGCTCAAGCGCCCACGTCGCGCCTTCGATCACCGGGCCGGGCCTGGACCAGCCGGTCTCCAGCGGCCAGTGCCGGTTGAACTGGTGCGCCTCGTACGCGATGCCCTGCATCTGCTTGACGACCGCTTGCGCCTCGGCGTCGGTCGCGAAGAACGACGGTTCTTCGACCATCTGGATCAGGTTGTAGTCGGCGTGCTTGGTCAAGCCGAGCCCGTGCGCCTGCTTGAACATCGCGCGGATGTCGGCGACGTCCTCGGCCGACAGGATCCGCCCGTCTTCTTTGAAAGGCCCGAGTTCGGCGTCCGGCCAGCCGCGATTGACCGCCAGCCTCGCCTCCCGGCAGATGAGGATGTGTACGACCTCGCCGCCGCGGTCTTCCCACTGCTTGATCTGCTTGATGAGCGTGTTCTTGTGCGGATCGAGGACATCGCGCGCCTTGCTCAGGCCCCAGTAATACTCGAAGAAGACGCGCTTGGTCTTGAAGTCGCCGCCGGGCACCCAGCCGAACAGGACGTCCATGTGCTCGGCGACGAAGGGGTACTGGCCCTTCTGCTTGTCGAAGGTGGGCACGCCTTCCCACGACCCGCCGTGGTTGTGCTTGGTCTGTTCGAGCGTCGCGGGCAGTGGGCGCAGGCCGACGAGGCCGTGGGGCCGCTCGCTATCGCTGCGGCCGGCGTGCGCCTCGGTCGCTGCCGTCACCAGCAACAGCACCGCGAGCAGCGTGATCGGATGGATGACCTGTTTAGCTCGCTTCATGGCGCGTGCTCCGAGTCTTGTTCTGCCGGGGTTCAAGTGTACGCGAACGCGGGGTGGGCGGGCGACTCCGCGTGCCTTCGCAAGCCGCGGCCGCAACTCTGATAAGATTTCTGAAGCATGCCCAGCCCCGCCGCTTACCAGCAAGCCATCGACCCCGACGCCCCGCACACCTACGGCGTGGACGAGGTGCACGTCACCTGCCCCAAGGCCGCCGATCGTGGACGCGCGACGCTGCTCGACGTCATGTACGACTGGGACCGCCTGCCCGTGCCCAAGAGCCTCGGCTACTTCGAGCACCGCTGGATGACCAAGGGCGAGGGCGGGGCGGGGGCACTCGACTTCTCCGGCGTATGGCGATTCCGCGAACTGCTGCCGTTCTTCAGACAGGAATCCGACATCGTGACCGTCGGCGAAGGGCGCACCAACCTGCAGGATGCGCGCCTGCTCGCGCAGGAGATCGGGATCAAGCCCGGCAACCTGTTCCTGCAGTACGAGGGGCTCAACCCGTCGGGCTCGTTCAAAGACAACGGCATGACTGCCGCGTTCACCCACGCCAATATCGTCGGCGCCAGGCGCGTCGCGTGCGCCTCGACCGGCAACACCTCCGCGTCGCTCGCGCTGTTCGCGGCGCTGTCGCAGCGCACCGGTATCGTCTTCATCGGCAGCGGCAAGATCGCCTACGGCAAGCTCAGCCAGGCCCTCGACTACGGCGCGAAAACATTGCAGATCCAAGGCGATTTCGACACCTGCCTCCGCAACCTGCGCACGATCGTCACCCAGCGCCCCGAAACCGGCATCTACCTGATGAACTCGTTCAACCCCTTCCGGCTCGAAGGGCAGAAGACGATCATGTACCGCGTGCTCGAAGCGCTGAACTGGGAGGTGCCCGACTGGATCGTCGTGCCCGGCGGGAACCTGGGCAACTGCTCGGCGTTCGGCAAGGCGTTCGCCGAGCTGAAGTACCTCGGCCTGGTCAGCAAGGTCCCGCGCCTCGCCGTGATCCAGGCCGCGGGCGCGAACCCGCTGCACGAGCTCTATAACACCCACGGCGTGCGTTGGAACAACGGCAAATACGACCGCGAGAAGGTCGGCCAGTACTTCGCGCAGCTCGACGCCGCCGACTACCACGCCCACACCGTCGCCAGCGCGATCGAGATCGGCCGGCCGGTCAACCTGCCCAAGGCGTTGCGGGCGCTGGACGTGATGGACGGCGTGGTGCGCGAGGTGGACGACGCGACCATCCTCGAGCACAAGGCGATGGTCGGGCGCTTCGGATTCGGCTGCGAGCCGGCGAGCGCGGCGAGCGTCGCGGGCGCCCGCATGTTGCGCGAAGAAGGCGTCATCGACCCGGGCGAGCGGGTCGTCTGCATCCTCACCGGGCACCTGTTGAAAGACCCCGACGCGACGGTGCGCTACCACACCGGCATCGACATGAAGGCCGCGCAGCAGGGCGCCCCGCGCAGCGAGCCGACCGGCGCGCTCAGCAACCGCCCGATCCCCGTCGCCGACGACATCGAAGCGATCATCGCCGCGGTCACCGGCGACAAGCGCCAGGCGGATGCGCTGGTCGAAGCGGCGCAGGAGCACATCGACCCGGGCGAAGGCTCGGTGGGCGACCTGCCGGTGGTGGAGTATTGATCGGCGGGATTTCTCGGCGTCGTCACCGCCGCCTGAGTGATCTGCGGAGGCCGCTTCGCCGATCGACCTATCCTCCGCGTTCGATTGGGAACAAGGCGCTCTGTCGCGTGGTTAAGCTGAGCACCAATGACCATAGGCCGTTCAATCCGTCGCAAGCGCTGGCTGATGCTCGGCCTGATCGCCGTGGAGGTCGTGGTGTTACTGGTCGGCGGCTTCGCGGGCGTGCGGATCGTTCGGCAGCAGATGGCGTCGATGATCGGCACGCAGATCAAGTTGGACAACGCGAGGTACGCCGAGGGGCTGGCGTCGGTGATCGAATCCACCATCGAGGGCGGCGACACGGCGTACGGCTCGGCGAACTGGTCGCGCATGCAGCGCGCGGTGGAAGAGGTACGCATGCCCGCCGACGGCTTCGCCTGCATCATCGATAAGGACGGCAAGATCCTGTGCCACCCCGAACTGGCTTCGAGCCCCGGCCTGCTCGGGCAGGACCTCGCCGGCCACGTCGCCGACTTCGATCGCGACGCCGAGTTGGAAGACGGCACCGCGATCGGCGAGATGTACTTCCTCGCCGACGGCGTGCACTACCTCGCGACACGCAAGATCCAGGGCACCGACAACCGCCTGCTCGTCCATCAGCCGGCGCAGGGCCTGGTCTCGGTCAGCGACGCGATCACCACGCCGATGATGGTCACGTTCCTGACCGTCGGCGTGATGGTCGTCGTGCTCACCGCGGGTGGCAGCTACCTGGTCGCCCGGCGTTACGAGCACGCGCTGGAGCAAACCAACGCCGGGCTCGAGCAGCAAGTGCGGGAGCGGACCCGCAAGCTCGCGGGCGCACGCAACGCTTTGATCTTCGGCCTGGCCAAGCTCGCCGACTCCCGCGACACCGATACCGGCGACCACCTCGAACGATTGTGTGCCTACTCCGAGGCGATCGCGAGACAGCTCCAATCGACCGGCAAATACGAAGAGATCACCGACGGCTGGGTGGGCGACCTGCGCCTCGCCGCGTCGCTGCACGACATCGGCAAGGTCGGCGTCGCGGACCACGCGCTGCTTAAGCCCGGCCGGCTGGACGACGACGAACGCCGAGAGATCGAACGCCACCCCAAGATCGCCGCCGACACGCTGCTGAGCATCTACCAGCAGATGGGCGACGACACGCTGATCGCGCTGTCCGTGCAGGTCGCGCTTTACCACCACGAGAAGTGGGACGGCAGCGGCTACCCGTTCAAGTTCAAGGGCGAGCAGATCCCGCTATCGGCGCGCATCGTCGCGGTTGCCGACGTCTACGACGCGCTCACGTCGCAACGCGTATACAAGCCGGCGATGCCTCACGACCGGGCGTGCGAGATCATCAACCGCGACGCCGGGTCGCATTTCGATCCCGCCGTCGTCGAGGCCTTCAACCAGGTCGCTCACCGATTCCCCGGCTTGCGCGAATCGATCCGCACCGCCGACGCGATGCCGCTGTCGGGCATCTTCGGCCCGGTGCCGCTCTCGTCATGACGACCGCTCGGCAGGGCGGCCCGGGCGAGGGCTCGGTGGGCGACCTGCCGGTGGTGGGGTATGAGCAGCGACGAGCAGGACGATCGGCGCAAAAAAACGCCGACCCGTTGGATCGGCGTGTTGGTGCGGGGGTGAGTCTGTCGGTTCAGGCACGACGCCGGCGTCGCGCGACGAGCAGCCCGCCGAGCCCCAGCAGGGCCAGCGAGCCGGGCTCGGGGATGACCGCGTTGACCTGCCCGCGGATCTCGCCGCCGGGGTAGTTGGTGGTGTGGATGTTGACGTACCAGTTGCCCGCGAGCAGGTCGGTTTCCTGCGCTTCGGTGAGGGTCGCGTTGCCGATGGACGGGCTGGTCGGGGTGAAACCGAGCGTGACCCCGCCGGAGGAACCGGGGGCGCCGAGGTGGAAGTGCGACACGGTGGTCGGCGAGGTCAGGTCGGCCCAGACGATCTCGTAGTTGATCTCGTTGGTCACGTCGTCGTAGGTGCCGGCGATGGTGCCGTTGCCGTTGCCGGTCCCCGCGCCGAAGCCGCCGTTGGTCCCGGCTTGGAGCGGGTCCATGTTGCCCGAGAGCGTCCAAAGCGCGGCGTTTGCGGTCGTACCGAAAGTGACGGCCAGGGCAGCAGCGAGCAAGCGGATGGTCATGGGTCTTTCCTCAACGCGTCGTAAGAGTGAAATGGTCAATTTCTCCGCTTGCATTCTACATAAAAACGGTACGGTTTCTACCTGCCCTTTTGTTTGATATTGAGCAAGGTAAAGCGTCCGGATCGCGGTTGGGCGGGCTTGCGATTCACCAGATGTCGCTAGTTGTGCTCCAGATCGACCCTGACCGGCCGACGCATCGCGGGGTCGATCTCGAAGTACTCTGCCTGACGGAAGCCGAACAGCCCCGCGAACAGGCTGGTCGGGAAGACCTGCACCTTCGTGTTCAGGTCGCGTACGTTGCCGTTGTAGAACCGCCGAACGCGTTGGATGCGGTCCTCGGTGTTCGACAGTTCGTGCTGCAGTTCGAGGAAGTGGCGGTCGGCTTTGAGGTCCGGGTAGGCCTCGGCGACGGCGAGCAGCCGGCCGACGGCGCGGGCCATCTGGTTCTCGTCGCGCGCCTGCGCGGCGGGCCCGGCGTGTTCCTCGGCGGCGGCGTTGCGCGCGGCGAGCGCGAGCTCGAGCGTTTCCTGCTCGTGCTTCGCGTAACCCTTGACCGTCTCGACGAGGTTCGGGATCAGGTCGTGCCGGCGTTTGAGCTCGACGTCGATCTGCGCCCACGCCTCGCGCACGTGCTGACGCGCACGCACCAGGCTGTTGTACATCGCCAACGCCCAAAGCGCCGGCACCAGCAGCGCCGCGAGCACGCACACGCAAGGCAACAACGCCGCGATCCCGCCCGCCCCGTTACCCATGCCGCATCTCCAGTTGCTCGCGTGTCGATTCGGGGATCAGGTCCAGGATGTCGTCCACCAGGTGGATCGCGGCGCGGAAGTCGTTCGGCTGGAACCGGCCGTTGCGCATCGCCATCACCAGCCCGCGCTCAAAGTGCAGGTAGAACTGCGGCCGCGACAGCATCAGCTCCATCGTCTTGGGCTGCACCACGTCGTACGCGAGCTGGCGGTCCCGGCAGGAGACGTGGAAGCGTTTGGAAAACTCGGCGGACTCGAAGTCGATGTCGTCGAAACCGAAGAACTGCTTGAACCGATCGAACACGCCCTCGGGCCGGATCGTCAGCCCGTGTATCGGCAGGCCGGCCTGGAAGATGACCGCGGAGAAGTGGTGGCTGGTCGTCGAGCGGTCGCCGTCGCTGTCCCGGCTGGAGGTCTCGTAGTGGTAGTCGAAGCCGACGATGTTGCGCCCCTCGAAGTCGCCGGTCAGGATGTTGTAGGCGTAGCGGTCGTCGCCCCGCCGCAGCGCGTCGAAGAAGTGGTAGCGGTCGTCGAACGAGCGGTCCTTGTTCGGGTTGAATCGCAGGCCGAGCTGCTGCGCGAGCCGTGCCATGTCCTCGCGTCGTTTCTTGGCCTGGGCCTGGCCGACGACGATGAGGACGATGACCAGCGCGATGAACAGGGGGATGATCAGGGCCATGCAGGAGAACGGGAGGAAGAACAGTTCCATGGGTTGCATGGCCAGTATAGTTGGGCAGGCGATCGCAAACGCGGGAATCGGAAGCCGCGCCTCTCAGGCCGGGCGATCGCCGAGGGTTTGTGCGATAATCCCCGCCCTATGGCCAAGCAGAAAACCGCGATCGTCCCGACCCGAGAAGAAAACTACCCCGAGTGGTACCAGCAGGTGGTGCGCGCCGCCGAGATGGCGGAGAACTCGGACGTGCGCGGGTGCATGGTGATCAAGCCGTGGGGCTACGCGATCTGGGAGAACATGCAGTCCGTGCTCGACGCCGAGTTCAAGAAGACCGGTCACAAGAACGCCTACTTCCCGCTGTTCATCCCCAAGAGCTTTTTGGAAAAGGAAGCCGAGCACGTCGAGGGCTTCGCGAAAGAATGCGCGGTCGTCACGCACCACCGGCTGGAAGACGACGGCAAGGGCGGGCTCAAGCCGGCGGGCGAGTTGGAAGAGCCGCTGATCGTTCGACCAACGAGCGAGACGATCATCGGCGCGGCGTTCGCGCGTTGGGTCGAGAGCTACCGCGACCTGCCGCTGCTGATTAATCAGTGGGCGAACGTCGTGCGTTGGGAGCTTCGCACGCGTTTGTTTCTGCGGACCGCCGAGTTCCTCTGGCAGGAGGGCCACACCGCGCACGCGACCGCCGACGAGGCGAAGCAGGAGACCGCGCTGATCCACGACGTCTACGCCGACTTCGCGGAGAACGTCATGGCGATGCCGGTCATGAAAGGCGAAAAGACGCCGGGGGAACGGTTCCCGGGGGCGGTGCAGACGTTCACGATCGAGTCGATGATGCAGGACCGCAAGGCGCTTCAGGCCGGGACCAGCCACTTCCTGGGTCAGAACTTTGCCAAGGCGCAGGACATCATGTACCTCAGCGACGAAGGGCAGCGCGAGCACTGCTGGACGACGAGTTGGGGCGTGTCGACGCGCTTGGTCGGCGGGCTGATCATGACCCACGCGGACGACGACGGCCTGGTGCTGCCGCCGAGGCTCGCGCCCGCGCACGTCGTGATCCTGCCCATCACGTTCAAGGCCGACGAACCGGCGAAGGTCGAGGCGTACTGCGAAAAGCTTGCCGAGGACCTGCGCAAGCAGACGTTCGCCGGCCGGCCGATCGTGGTCGAGTTGGACCACCGCGACATCCGCGGGGGGGACAAGACCTGGCAGTGGGTGAAGAAGGGCGCGCCGATCCGCGTCGAGATCGGCCAGCGCGACATGGCCGACGACAGCGTCTTCATGGCCCGGCGGGACCAGAGCCCGAAGGACAAGAAGCCCGTCAACCGCGACATGTTCGTCAACAACATCGCCAGCACGCTGCAGTCGATCCAGGACCAACTGCTCGAGAAGGCCAGGGCGTTCCGCGCCGAGCACACGCGCGTCGTCAACGCGAAGGACAAGTTCTACAAGTTCTTCACGCCCAAGAACGCCGAGCAGCCCGAGATCCACGGCGGGTTCGCGCTGTCGCACTGGAACGGCGACGAGGCCATCGCCGAGCAAATCCAAAAGGACCTGGGTGTGACGATCCGCTGCATTCCGCTCGAAGGCGAACTCGAGCGATGCGGCTTCGCCGACGCCGCGGGCGAAGGCAAGTGCATCTTCACCGGCGAGCCGAGCAAGACACGCGTGGTGTGGGCCAAGGCTTATTGAGTTGCAGCCCCGTCTGCACCGGTCTTAGCCGCCCGAGCGTGTGCCGCACGCGTTCGCCCCGGGTACCCACCCACCGGTTGGCGGACCATGCCGGCTCGGCGTAACTCATTTGTTTTTCACTTCGTATTTTTTGCGCGATCGTTATCAGGATCGCGATGACTTGTCGCGTCGATGCCGATCTCTTTTTATTGCGATCAGGATTTTTTAGCGTGGCGGTGACAGCTTGTTAACCGCATCGTTGCGCGTATGACGTTTCATATCGCCTCCACGCCCTTCGGATGGGTCAGGCAACGGAGGCCTGGCTCGGCGGGGCATCACGACGTACCCAATGGAGCAGTCACTATGAAGCGGTTCAGAGGTAAAGCAATCACCACCCTCGCGCTCGTCGCGGCGTTTGGCGCTTCGACGGCGCAGGCACAATTTTCGATAACCGTCCTGCACAACAACGACGGCGAGTCCGGTCTTTTCGACAGCGGCGGCATCGGGGGGGTCGCGAAATACAAGACGATGTTCGACGCGACCAAGAGCTTCTACCAGAGCCAGGGCCACGGCGTCGTGTCGGTCTACGCCGGCGACAGCTTCCTCGCGGGCCCGCAGTTTCAGGCGTCGCTCGATTCGGGTGCGCCCGGCGGCCGGACCTTCTACGACGCGCTGGCGATCAGCCGCATCGGCTACGACGCTTCGATCCTCGGCAACCACGAGTTCGACTTCGGGCCCGAGGTGCTCGCCGAGTTTATAGGCGATGCCCAGACGACCAACCCGACGACCTACCTGTCGGCGAACCTCGATTTCACCGGCGAGCCGGCGCTCAACGCGCTGGTCGGCTCGGGCACGATCGCCCCGTCAACCATGGTGACCGTCCCGACCGCTGCCGGGAGCAAGAACGTCGGCATCATCGGCGCGACGACGGAAAACCTGCCGTTTATCTCCACCACGGGCAATGTCGGCGTTCACGCTGTCGCGGCCGCGATCGACGCGGAAGTCGCGGCACTCAACGCCGCCGGCGCCGATGTCATCATCCTCGGCAGCCACCTGCAGGGCCTGAGCGAAGACCAGGCCCTTGTCCCGTTGCTGAACGCGACCTCGCAGACGAGCATCGACCTGATAATCGCCGGCGGCGGCGACGAGCTGCTGGCCAGCAACGTGGGCAATCCCGCCTTCTCGCCCACCACCGCGTTCGGCGCGGCGGCACCGCTGAGCGTGGCGGACACCGGCGTCAACGGCGGCTCGGTGGAGGGGGCCTATCCCGACGCGGGCGCCGGCATCCCGATCGTCACGACCACCGACCAGTACGAGTTCCTCGGCCGAGTCACGCTGAACTTCGATGTCGCAGGGAACTTCACCGGCGTGTACCCGACCTCGAATCCCCAGCTCAACGACGCCAGTTTTGCACCCGACCCGGATATCGCCGCGGATATCGCCCCGGTCCAGACATTCGTGAACGGCCTGTCGGCGACCAACATCGGGACCAGTTCGGTGCGGCTCCTCCACGGCGGGTCCAATACGATCCGTTCCCAGGAAACCAACCTTGGCGACCTGGTGGCAGACGCCCAGCGCGCGGCGGCCCTCGCCGGCGCCGCGTCCCAGGGCGTGGTCCTTACCGCAAACCGTACCGTCGGCATCGCCAACGGCGGCGGCATCCGCGAGGACATCGAGATCACCGACGCCAACGCAAACGCCATCTCCCGCCTCGATACATTCAACGTCTCGCCGTTTGGCAACTTCGTGTCGATCACAGAAGACGTGACCGTCGCCGACTTTTTACTGACCCTGGAGAACGCGGTGTCGCGTGTCGTTGACGGCGACCCGGGGCCGGGCATCGATCCACAGCGGCAGGGAAGCGGCACCGGGCGCTTCGCCCAGGTCTCGGGCTTCAGCTTTGTCTATGACATCACCGAACCGGCGCTCGTGCTCGATGGCGACGGCAATGTGCTCAGCGCGGGCAGCCGGATCGTTGAGATTACCCTCGAAGACGGCACGGTCCTTGTCCAAAACGGGCAGATCGTCGCTGCCAACGCCGGCATCCTCCTCGACCTGATCCTGCCCAACTTTAACGCACTAGGCGGCGATCAATACCTGGATAGGGACTACCTCAGCCAGGACTATTCGGGTCAGCAGACGCAGCTGCCCATCACCGATCAGCAGGCGTTGGAGGACTACATCAGCAGCTTCGGCAACGCGGACCTCGCGACCGTGCTCGGCGGCGAATACGCCAACGTGAACGGCGCGGGCCGCATCGTCGTTATCCCCGAGCCGACCTCGTTGGCGCTCCTGGCGCTTGGCGGCCTGCTGGTCGCCCGTCGTCGCCGCGGCTAAGCCCGTCGTCGCGCGTCCGCGCACGTACCGCAACCAGACATCGTGCTCAGCGCCGCCCCGTTTCGGGGCGGCGCTTTTCATCTGCTAAGGCAGCAAGAACGACAACGCGAAACCAATCGCAAGGACCGCTGATGACCACGCGATCAATCGGTCGGCGTTGTGGCGGTCGAGCTTGCTTAAGCCCATGGCCTTGCCGAGCGTGTGCCAGAGCATGAGCCCGAGCGCGGTCGCTACCAAGCCGAAGCCGATCATGACGGGGGTCGGCGTGCCCAGGCGCATCATGTCGCCGGTGTCGCCGACGCGGTCGATCCAGCCCAGGCCGATGTACACGCCGTTGGCGATCAGACACAACCCGGCGAGGAAGACGAACGCGGCCTCCTCGGGCAGCGCGTCGCCGCGCTTGCGAAGCCAGACGAGCAGGCCCCACGCGCCCAGCGCGTCGGCGACGCCGAAGACCGGCCCGGCCCAGACGACGATCAGCGGGCGCGGGTTGTGCGCGAGGTGGGTATGCGACAACGCGATCGGGCTGAGCTCGATGTCCGCGATCCGCCCGCCGGTCAACAGCGCGGCCAGGACGTGCCCCGCCTCGTGCGACGCCATGAACAGGTAGAACCCGGCCCACAGCGCGAGCAGGGCGGCCAGAAGCCGGCGGGCCGGCGTGGCGGGCGTTGTCGGGCGTGTGTGATCGTCCACGGTGGGCATTATCGCGGGATCGGCCGGCGTCGTCGCGGGGGTCGGGTGCGGCCACGCCCGCGCGGTTGGGGCGTTGGGCCGGCGTCGCGGCTCGGCGTGGCGAAGGCGCTGAGCCCTTGCTGGTACGATGTCCTTCATCGAACGCGGTGATGCTCGCGTGAGGCCCGCCGGCGTGTGACCCCGATGGAAAGGACAAGCCATGCCTGATCTGACCGAGTTGATGATCGACCGTTGGAGCCGACGCCGCGTGCTGCGCGTCGGGGCGTTGGGCGCCGCGGCGTTCACGGTGCCCGGCGTGTTCGCCGAGGCGCTGACCCAGACCCCGAGGATGGCCGAGGGGCCGTTCTACCCCGACAAGCTGCCGCTGGACACGGACAACGACCTGATCCGCGTGACCGACGACGCGACGCCGGCGCTCGGGCAGGTCACGCACCTGGGCGGCAAGATCCTCGACAGCCGGGGCGAGCCGGTGCGCAACGCGCTGGTCGAGATCTGGCAGTGCGACAACAACGGCGTGTACCTGCACTCGCGCGACCGCAACCGCGACAAGCACGACAGCCACTTCCAGTCCTACGGCCGGTTCCTCACCTCGTCCACCGGCGAGTACTACTTCCGCACGATCAAGCCCGTGCCTTACACCGGCCGGACACCGCACATCCACGTCAAGGTCAGCATCAAGGACAAGGCCGTCTTGACGACGCAGTTGCTCAACGTGAATGAAAAAGAGCGCAACGCGAAGGACGGCCTGTTCAAGCGCATCACGGACGAAAAGAAACGCGCGGCGCTGCTCGCCGACTTCAAGCCCATCGAGGGCTCGAAGATCGACGAATGGCAGGCGGCCTGGGACGTCGTGCTCGGCTGGACGCCCGCGGACGAAGAACACTAACGGGCTGCAGCAAAATGTTTATGGGAGGGCGAGGCTCCCGCCGAGCCACAACCGCCACGGGGTACGCGGCTCAGCGGGAGCCTCGCCCTCCCTCCAATCTCGAACCAACGCATGAAGCAACCGTTGTGCGGCAGCCTGCTGTGGCCGGTCTTTCTGCAAAGTCTGTGTCGCGTGAGATCCCCTGGCTTTGATAGAATCAACGATCACGCCTCGGCGGCTGTCGTCGATCCGGCGTTTGCGATCGGCCTTTGATTGATGCCTACCGACCCCCAACCCAGCGACGAACAACTGGTCGCGTCCATCCGCGGGCGCGACGCCGAGGCGCTGGGCGGGTTGTTCGATCGCTACGCGCCGACGATGCTGGCGCTGGGTCGGCGGATGCTCGGGCCGGGCAGCGGCGAGGCGGAGGACGTGTTGAGCGAGGTGTTCTGGGAGGTCTGGGATAAGCCCGATCGGTACGATGCGCGGCGTGGGTCGGTGAAGTCTTACCTGATGTTGGTGATGCGCAGCCGGTGCCTGGACCGGCTGCGCTCGCGCAAGGCCCGGCCGGACCGCCAGGGCCTGCCGCTGCAGGCGGACCGGCACGCGGACAACGGCCTCGCCCCCGACGCCGCGGCCCAGCGCGACGAGGCCCGCGAGCAAGTGAGGCAGGCGGTCGATGCGTTGGACACGGACCAGCGTCGGGCGATCGAGCTGTCGTTCTACCAGGGGCTGTCGCACCGCGAGATCGCCGAGCAGCTCGACGCGCCGCTGGGGACGATCAAGGGCAGATTGCGAAGTGGTTTGATCAAGCTGAGCCGTGCGCTGCGTAAGAAAGGAGACGTGACACTCTAACCGTGCCTGAAAGCGATCTCCACGAGTTGATGCTGCTGTACGTGATCGACGCGCTCGAACCGGGCGAGCGCGAATCGGTGCAGCGCCTGCTGGACGCCGGCGACCCCGACGCCGAGCGCGCGTACGCCGACGCCGCCGAGACGTTGTCGAGTCTGCCGATGGCCCTGCCGCCCCAGCCACCGTCCGCGGAGCTGCGCGCCCGGCTGCTGCGCCAAGCGGCCGGGCCGGGCGACGCGCGGACCCGGACACCCCTGGCCGCGACCGACCCGTCGCCGACGAACACGCCGCCGCTCGCCGTGGTGGGGGTCTGGCCCAAGCTCGCGATCGCCGCGGCGTTCGTGCTCGGCATCGGGCTGACCGCGGTCGTCATGCTGCAACTGCTCGGGCCCGGCGACGCGCCGCGGCAGGCCGATCGCGCGCAATGGGACGACATCGAAAAAGTCGTCGCGGATCAGAAACGCGCACTCGAAGCGCAACGCGAGGAGCTGTTCCAACTCGAGCAACGCCTCGCCGAGGTGCAGGACGCCGAGCAAATCCGCTCGCTGCAGGACCTCATCGGCGAGCAGCGTCTCGCGATCGCCCAGCAGCAACAACGCATCGGCGAACTGCAGGAGTCGGTGTCGCTGCTGGTCGGCCCGGGCGTCCGGCAGGCCGAACTGGCCGGCGGCGAGCAGGTGCCCGACGCGCAGGGCCGGCTGATGTGGGACCCGACGACCGGGCAGATGCGCCTGCTCACCCGCGGACTGCCCGCGCTCAAGCCCGGCGAAACCTACCAGCTCTGGTTCGTCACCAAAGACGGCGAGCCGGTGTCGCTCGGCGTGTTCGGCGTCAACGAGGTCGCGCAGACCACCGCCGCTTACATCAATACCGTCCCGCTCGTGCCCAGCAACGTCAACGTCGCCGCCATCAGCATCGAACCCGAAGGCGGCTCGCCCGAGCCCGGCCCGACCGGCCCGATCATCATGACCGGCCCGCCGAAGAACGAGCAGTAACACGCGTTCCAAAAAGAATTGAGGCGTTTCCCATCGCACCAGGCAGAAACCCGGTGCGTGGATCAACGGCCTTGCGCGGTGCGAAAGAGCGTTTCGCCGCCGCACGATCCGGGCTCCCGCTACGGAGCGAATGATCCTTAAACGTATACGACTGTCTTGGGATACGCGTAAGACCGGCCCCGTCGTATCTCGCAACCGCGCAATAGAAAACCGCCCGGAGGCGGCTTGCTCTTCCTCTTCCGCGAGATCTGCTGCGCATGCGCCCGGCGTGTCCTGCGGGTGCCGCTGACCGGGCAGCTTTGCGTCATGCCAACGCGCGATCCAACGCGCCAACAGCCCGATCAGTCACCGCGGGTCAGCGGCAACCGTTACAGAACATGTTGCCCGTGCGCTAACGCCGACGACGCAGCACGCTCAGACCCGCCAGGCCGAGCAGGGCCAGCGAGCCGGGTTCGGGGACGACGGCGAGCGCGGTGACGATCTGCCCGCCGCCGACCTCGCCGACGAACGTGCCTTGGCCTGTGTTCAGGTCCAGCGTCCAGAAACGTGTGCGGTTGGGCGAGGTGGCGACATCGATCTCGGCGACGAAGGCGTCGCCCGTGGCACCGGAGATGTCGAACGCGCCGATCGCGTTGACGTCGGCACCGATCGCGCCCACGGTTTGGAGCGTGCCCGCCGAGTTGGCCTGGGTCACCAGGATGTCCAGGCCGGTGTCGATGCCGTAGAGCTGGGTCGAAGTCGTCCCGGCGAAGCTGTTGGTGTACGCCGAGTTGACGACGTTGGGGTTGGCGGTTTCGTTGGCGTCCCCGGCGTTGTAGAACAGGTCGGTCACGCCGGTCGCCGTGCCGTCGTTGGGGTTGAGCACGTAGTTCTTGTCCACGTCCGAGACGACACGGATGCGGTCGATGACGGGGTTGAAGTCGAAGCCGAACGACGAGCCGTTCAGCGCCGGGGCGAACGGGCCGCTGCCGACCTGGGTCGCCGCGCCGGTGGCGGTGTCGAGGGTGTACAGCCGGCTGGTGGAGCCGAGCGCGTACAGTTCGCCGGTCGCCGGGCGGAAGTCGATGCCGTGGATCACCTCGTTGGCCTGCAACCCGGTGATCGCGAAGCCCGCGGTGAGCGCGTTGGGCGAGGCGGTGTCGAAGCTGATGAGTGTGCCGTTCTGCGTCACCGCGAAGGCCGTCTCGGCCCGCGTCGTGCCGGCCCAGGCGAGCCCGGCGACCGCGGTGAAGGCGGCGAGGGAGCGTGTCGTTCGTCTCATTTTTTTCTCCTGGCTGAGGGGTCGGGTCATCGATCCAAGCGCCATTGCGCCTGCCGCGATAGCCACCGGTGTCTCGGACCGGTCCGCACGAGCTACGGCCGTCGGTTGGTCCCGGATGTCTTGCCCGGCGGATTTTGTGACCGATCGGCGCGAATCACCTCAACGCGTTAGGTGGGACGCGATGGCTGGGCCGGCACCGTCGTGCCGGCAAGCCGCGCTGCACCCCCATGAAAAAACCCCGCCGAAAAGACGGGGTTCGATCAGTCGTCATCGTCATCGTCATCGGGGCTCAGGCCGCTTCGGCGCGCTTCCTGTTGAGCAGCGCGGACAGCCGGCTCTTGTAACGCGACGCGGTATTCCTGTGCATCGCCGGGCTGGCGGCGGTCTGGTCGAGGATCTTGTAGATCTCTTTGAGCTTGGCCTCGGACTCCTCGACCGACCCGTGCAGGATCAATTCCCGGTAGTCCTTGATCGCGTCGCGGTAGGTCGATTTGCGCCAGCGGTTGATCGCCCGGCGCTTGCCATTCTGACGGATACGTTTCTTGGCACTCAGGGAGTGGGCCATGTCGGGTGCTCTCGGGTAAGGGTCTTAGAGTCGATCGGCAATTCGATCGGCCCGGCGGTCGGCCGGACGAGCCGCGTATTATGCCCGGACCGGCCCGGCAATTCAAGTCGGGTTGAAAAAAGGGCTCCGGCGACGCCGGGGTTTGCGTCGCGGAGCCCCGAGGGGGATGTCCGGCTTCTCCCCGCAATAGCCGGCACCCTGATGTCTGGTAGGCGTGCATCGCCGGTCGTATCAGGGTCTACGGGTAAGCCGGCCTTGCGGATGCGCCGGGCACGCCATTTTCTGTCGCGTTACGCGCGCCGACGTCGGACCAGCGCGAGCCCGCCCAGGCCCAGCAGCGCCAGGCTGCCCGGCTCCGGCACGCCGACGATCTCGCCGGCGGCGACGGGCAGGGTCGTCTTGTACCCACCGGTGCCATCGACTTCGCCGCCGGTCCCGATGCCTTCGCCGGTCGCGACGGTCTTGCCGTGGATCACCAACTCGCGGAAGTTAAGCGGGAAAAGGTCCGACGCCCGGTAGTCTTCACCGCTGACGGGGCTGAAGAACAGCGCGTCGTCGCTGAGGTCGAAGGTCTGGGTGTACGCAAACAGGCCGAGCGAGTCGTTCTGCGTTTCCAGCGGCAACAGGATATCGCCGTATTTAGGCAGCCCTTCGAGCACCTCGACGTACCCGTCGCCGTCGGCGTCGTCGTCGAGGGTGGGCGTCAGCGAGTCGATCGGCGCGCCGCTCTCGTCGAACCGGCCGTGGATGTGCATGAGGTGGTCTTGGCCGGGCTCGACGTTGAACGCGTTGACGTTGATCCGGAGGGTGTTGTCCTCGCTGTTGACGATCAGCACCGCGTTGCCGGTGACGTTCGAGCCGTTGAGCGGCTGCAGATCAACGGTGTAATACGCCAGGTGCGCGGCGTGGGCGGTGCCCATGGTGAGTGCGGCGGCGGCGAGCGCGGCGGTGGTGTGTTTCAACATCCTTTTTGCTCCTTGATGAGTCCTATCGAGATCGGGGCTCGGTCACGATCCGGCCCGATGGTGCCGCCAACAATCGGCGGCACCCGCTGTCAGGACCTACGGGCGGTTGGCGTCGCCGGATGTCTTCGGGTTAGCGATTTATGGTTATTTCCTGTTGGGGCTGGTTGTCGGGCGGGGGCGTCGGCACGGGGCGATCGCATCTGAGGTTTTTTGTGGGGCGGGCATCTTGCACGCCGATCGGGCGCAGCCCGAACCGTCAACTTGAAACCTGGGTGATTGGCCCGTTGGTCCGACGGCGGGCAGGATGCGCGCGCCTCACCTGGAAGCCAGATGCGATTGCCCTGGAGCGGGGGCCACCTGCGCTTGACAAAACCCCCTGAAGACTTACAGTTATCGATTCCTCGGCGGGCATAGGGCCCGTTGAGGGGCTGAGGCAAGCGGTATGCGTTCACAGCGATTCCAAGCCGGCCGACGGGGCGTGACGAAGCGATGATGGTCTTGCGCCACCATCCCGCCCCCGCGCCAGCGCGTGAGCGTTGGCAAACTGGCCCGCGGTCCACGGCACGCCCCTTCACGGAGGTGCGTCCGATGGCCTGATCGCTGCGGCACCATCCCGCCCGGCTCGCCGCGTCCGCTTGTGTAAGCGGCCGCGGGCCGACGGCAGACGCCGTCGCGAGCCATCGCCGACGCCACGAGCCCGCTTGCTCGTGGTTTTTTGTATCGGACCGGAAACGGACGCTCGCCAGACCACCACAGGACTCACGCCGGGCACCGCGTCCCGGCCCGACAACCCGGCAACTAAATACAGGAACGACTGGCTATGAATGGTGTTGAAATGCTCCGCTTGCTCGACGGGATCGCCCGCGACCGCAATGTTGACAAAGAGATCCTGATCCGCGACCTGGAGCAGGCGCTGGTGTCCGCCGCGCGCAAGCACTTCAACGCGATCGACACCGAAGACTTTTCGTGCGAGATCGACCGGTTCAACGGCACGATCACGATCTGGCGTGAGCAGGAAGAGATCCCGCTGGCCGAGCTGGGCCGGATCCCCGCGCAGACCGCCAAGCAGGTCATGATCCAGCGCTTCCGCGAGGACGAGCGGGCCGCGATCTTCGACGAGTACATCGACCGCGTCGGCGAACTGACCACGGGCGTGGCGCAGCGGTACGAGGGCGGCGCGCTGGTCGTGCAGATCGGCCGGGCCGAGGGCTTTATGCCCCGCTCTGAGCAGATCCCCGGCGAGCAGCACCAGCCGGGCGAACGGGTGCGCTGCCTGATCCTCGACGTCCGCGACGCGGGCAACCAGGTGAAGATCGTCCTCAGCCGTGCGGACCCCGAGTTCATCCGCCGGCTGTTCGAGGTCGAGGTGCCGGAGGTGATGGAGCGGATCATCGAGATCAAGGCGATGGCGCGCGAGGCGGGCCACCGCACGAAGATCGCGGTGCAGTCGATCGACTCGAAGGTGGACGCGGTGGGCGCTTGCGTCGGCGTGCGCGGGTCGCGCATCAAGAACATCGTGGACGAACTGGGCGGCGAGAAGATCGACATTGTGCGCTGGAACGAGTCGAGCCAGATCTTGATCCAGAACGCGCTCAAGCCGGCGGAGGTCGTGGAGATCTCGCTGTGCTTCGAGCTCGGCCGGGCGACCGTGGTTGTGAACGAAGACCAGCTGTCGCTGGCGATCGGCAAGAAGGGCCAGAACGTGCGCCTCGCCGCGCGGCTGACCAATTGGGACGTGGACATCCTCACGCCGCAGGAGTTCACCAAGTCGATGGACACGATGGAGCAGACGCTGTTGGCGCTGGACTTCGTGGACGAGCCGATGGTGGACAAGCTCGCGGCGCTGGGCGTGATCAGCGTGTTCGACGTGGAGGAAGTCGGCGCGGCGTACCTGATGGAAACGCTGGGCCTGCCCGAAGAACAGGTCAACCACCTGCTCGAGGTCGTCTCCTCGCAGGCCAAGGTCGTCCAGGAACAGCAGGCCAAGGAAAAAGAAGAGCAGGAACGCCAGAAGCGCGAGGCCCAGGAGATGGCGGCCCAGGGCATCGACGACCTGCTGGGCGGTGGGGCGCTCGTCGGCCCGGCGGACGAAGACACGTCGGAAGCCGACCCGCCGCACCGCGACTACGGCGAAGCGGGCGAGGACCTGGTCCCCGCCAAGGAACTGGGCGAGAACGAAGCGGGCGACGACGAGCCGGTCGATCCCGGCCTCCAGGCAGAGGAGTCGGACGACGAGGACGGCAGCGAGTTCGTCGCCGAGCACACCGACTCGGACGCCGGCTTCGTGGCCGACGCGGACGACAACAAGCCATCGTAAAGTTCGGGCCTTCGGCCTGACCAGGCAACACGCCGCCGACGCGGCAACAGATCCCAGGTTTTGATCAGCTAGGAGCCGGTTTTGGCGAAAACGTTACGCATCCACAATCTGGCCAAAGAGCTCGGCGTGCAGAGCAAGGTCATCGTCGCCAAGTGCAAGGACGAGGGCGTGCCCGACATCACCAACCACATGTCGGTGGTGAAGCTCGGCCTTGCGCAGACCATCCGCCAGTGGTTCGCGTTCGAGGAAGAAGACCACAGCCACGACACGGCGGTGGAAACGACGCACAACATCGACGTCAAGAAGGTGCGCAAGAAGGCGACCAAGAAGAAGGCGACCAAGAAAAAGGCCGCCAGCCAGTCCGCCGACACCGACGACGCCGGCGTCGCCACCGCGGTGCAAGAGGCGCCCGACGAAGCGGGTAAAGCGGCGGACAAGCCCGCCGCATCGACCAGGAAGGCGAAGAAGAGCGTCAAGCCGGTCGACGCCGAGGACCAGGCCGCCGAGGCCGTGGCCCGGGGCGCGAGCGAGGACACGCAAGCGCCCGCCGAGCAAGCGCCCGCCGCGGAGCAAGGCGCCCCGAAAGCGCCGGCCAAGCCCCAGCCCGCCGGTCAGCAGAACGTGCCGGACCGCCCGGACGTTGTGAAGCCGGTCGGCGAGCAGCTGACCAAGCCCAAGGAAGTGAAGCTGCGAGGGCCCAAGGTCATCCGCGTCGAGAAGCCCGAGCCGGTGGCGCCCCCGCGCCCGCGCGGGCCCCGGCGTGACGCGCCATCCGAAGGTGAAGTGCCCGGCGTGACCCGGTCGCGCGGCCCGGCCCGGGGCGGCGGGGTCAAACGCGGCGGCGGGGCGCCCGGCGAAGGCGACGGCGGGGGGCGTGGCAACAAACGCCGCTCGCTCTCCAACCGCCGAGGCGGGCGCAACGACCCGTTGCTGACCGGCCCGACGCAGATGTCCAAGGCCGACCTCGACGAGCTGGACGCCAAGGTGCGCGGCGCGTCGGGCTACGTCAAGCGTCGCCGACAGTCGTTCAGCAAGTCCGGCCACGTCGGCAGCGCCGCGCAGTCCGCGCTGGTCACCGGCGGGAAGGTCGAGATCGAGGAACCGATCACCATCAAGGCGCTCAGCTCCGCGACCGGCATCCGCGCCGCGGAGGTCGTCAAGTTCCTGTTCAAGAAGGGGATCATGGCGAACGTCAACTCGGCGATCGAGACCGAGCTGGCCGAGGAAATCTGCCTGGAACGCGACATCGAGCTGGTCGTGAAGGAGCACGAGACCGCGGCGCAGAAAGTCGAGCAGGACTTCAAGGACCGCGAGAAGGTCGACGTCCAGCCGCGCCCGCCGGTCGTCACGATCCTCGGCCACGTCGACCACGGCAAGACGTCGCTCCTGGACCGCATCCGCAAGGCCGACGTCGCCCACCACGAGGCCGGCGGCATCACCCAGCACGTCGGGGCCTACCGCGTCACCGTCGAGGGCAGCGACAAGAGCGACAAGTCGGTCGTCTTCCTGGACACGCCCGGCCACGCCGCGTTCACCTCGATGCGCGCCCGCGGTGCGCAGGTCACCGACATCGTCGTGCTCATCGTCGCGGCGGACGACGGGGTCATGCCCCAGACCGTCGAGTCGATCAACCACGCCAAGGCGGCCGGCGTGCCCGTCGTCGTCGCGGTCAACAAGTGCGACCTGCCCGGGTTCAACGACAACAAGCTGCAGGAGATCTACGGCCAACTCGCCGAGCACGGGCTCAACCCCACGGCGTGGGGCGGCGAGACCGAAGTCATCAAGACCTCCGCGGAGACCGGCGAAGGCATCGAAGCACTGATCGAGATCCTCGACCTGCAGGCCGAGGTGATGGAACTCACCGCGGACTTCGGCGGGCCGGCCCGCGGCGTCGTGATCGAGGCCGAGATGCAGCCGGGCCGCGGCTCGGTCGCCCGCGTGCTTGTTCAGGACGGCACGATCAAGGTCGGCGACTTCATCGTTTCCGGCCGGGCGTTCGGCCGGGTACGCGACATGACCAACGACCGCGACCAGCAGGTCCAGGAGGCCGGGCCGGCGACGCCGCTGGAGATCTCCGGCATCGACGAGATCCCCGACGCGGGCGACAAGTTCTACATCACCGACACGCTGAAGAAGGCCGAGGGCGTCGCCCGGCAGTTCCGCGATGACGAGCGCGCCCAGGCCCAGGCCAGCCGCACGAAGGTGACGATGGACAACTTCGCCGCGACCATCCAGGCCGGCAAGGTCAACTACCTCAACGTCGTCATCAAGGCGGACGTGCAGGGCTCGGTCGAGACGCTCAAGAAGACGCTGGGCGAGCTGGGCAACGACGAGGTCGCCGTGCGCGTGATCGACTCGGGCGTTGGCGGGATCACCGAGTCCAACGTGCTGCTCGCCGACGCGTCGGACGCGGTCATCATCGGATTCCACGTGTCGATCACCCCGGCGGTCCGCGAGATCGCCGACGAGCGCCACGTCGAGGTCCGCCAGTACCGCATCATCTACGAGCTGCTCGAGGACGTAAAGAAGGCGCTCGAGGGCATGCTCACCCCGGACCAGACCGAGCAAGAGATCGGCCGGGCCGAGTGCAAGCAGGTGTTCAAGATCGGCGGGGTCGGCAACATCGCCGGGTGCATGGTGTCCGACGGCGTGATCCAGACGGGCAATAAGATGCGCGTGGTGCGCGACGGCACGATCGTCACCGAGGGCCGGGACCTCGAGGCGCTGCGCCGCGTGAAGGACGAGGCCAAGGAGGTGCGGGCCGGCACCGAGTGCGGCATCCGCATCAAGGGCTTCGAAGACATCAAGCCCGGCGACGAGCTGGTGTGTTACAAGGTCGTCGAGGTGAAGAGGACGCTGGATTAAGGGAGGCGGGGGCCGAGGGGCCTAGGGGCTAGCGATGGCTCTGACCGACCCCTCGGCCCCTCGGCCCCTCGGCCCCTGAAACATGACCCACCGCATCGAACAAATCGAATCGACGCTGCGCAAGGCGCTTGCGCAGGTCTTGCAGCGCAAGCTCTCTGACCCGCGCATCCGCGGGCTGGTGTCGATCACCGACGTGGACGTCAGCCCGGACATGAAGCACGCGACCGTCGCCGTATCGGTGTTGCCCGAGGCGTACGCCAGGCGCACGCTCGCGGGCCTGCGCGCGGCGGACCGGCACATCCAGAGCGAGGTGAAAAGACTCGTCGCGCTGCGGCTGGTCCCGCACCTGTGGTTCGAGCTCGACGCCTCGCTGAAGAAGGCCGAAGAAGTCTTCGAGGCGATCGATCAGGGCAAACAGCAACCAACTGATTCAGACGCTGCGACGCGAGACGCGACCGACGATCAGGCGGGTTGATCCCCACCCCGAACCCCCACCCCGCCCCCCCAACTCCCCGAGCCCCACCCCAATGCCCAAGACCGACACGAAGAAACAGGACAAGGCGCTCGCCGCGCTGCTGAAAAAAGCCAAGTCCGCCTACAGCGGCGAAGGGGCCGACGAGCTCGAGCCGATCGCCGAGCTGGTCTTCAGCTTCCTCGTATGGAACGCGACGACCCGGCAGGCGGACACGGCGTTCGGCAAGATCATGTCGCAGGTCGTGGACCTCAACGAGCTGCGCGTGAGCCACGCGCGGGAGGTCGTCGAGATGATCGGCGTGCGCTACCCCGACGCCGAGCGGCGCGTGATCCGCATGCTCGAATCGATGAACGAGGTGTTTGAGCGCGAGCACGACTACAAGCTGACGTCGGCGAAGGCCAAGGGCAAGCGCGAGCAGCGCGAGTACCTGGACACGCTGCCGGGCGCGCCGCCATTCGTCGCGGCGCGCGTCGCGTTGCTCGCGTTCGGTGCCCACGCGATGCCGGTGGACGACCGGCTGCTGGCGCTGATGGTCAAGGCGGGCGTGTTCGAACCGCAGACGACGCCCGCCGAGGCCGAGGCCTGGCTGGTCCGTCAGGTCAAGGCGGGCGAGGCGTACGAGGCCTACCTCGCCCTGCAGGCCTGGGCCGACGGCCAGCGCGTCACGCTGACCAAGCCCGCCGCGGGCACGACGAAGAAAACCACCAAGAAGAAAACGACCAAGAAGAAGACAACCAAGAAGCGCGTCGCGAAGAAGAAGTAGGCTGTGATGAGCGAGACGAACGATAACGCAACTCTGCTGAAGATCGGCCTGCCCAAGGGATCACTCGAAGAGCCGACGATCGACCTGTTCGACCGCGCCGGCTACAACATCGGTGTCCGCAGCCGGTCGTACACGCCCGACATCGACGACCCGCAGCTGGCCTGCGTCATGTTCCGCGCTCAGGAGATGTCCCGCTACGTCGAGGACGGCGTCGTGGACCTGGGCATCACCGGCCACGACTGGGTGGTCGAGAATGGCTCGGACGTGCACGAGGTCTGCGAACTCGCCTACTCCCGCGCGACCGGACGCCCCGTGCGGTGGGTGCTGGCGGTGCCCGAAGAATCCGGCATCGACGACCCGAAGCAGCTCGAGGCCAAGATCATCTCGACCGAACTGATCAACACGACCCAGCGCTACTTCAGGGACCAGGGGATCGCCGTCCGCAAGGTCGAGTTCTCCTGGGGCGCGACGGAGGTCAAGGCCCGGCTGGTCGACGCGATCGTGGATGTGACCGAGACCGGCTCGTCCCTGCGTGCGAACAACCTCAAGGTCATCGCGACGCTGCTGACCTCGACCACGCGCCTGATCGCGAACAAGCAGGCCTGGTCCGACCCCGCCAAGCGGCGCAAGATCGAGGACCTCGCGCTCTTGCTGCAGGGCGCGATCGCCGCGCGGAGCAAGGTCGGGCTGAAGATGAACGTGCCGCGGACGGGGCTGGACGCGGTCTTGTCGATCCTGCCCTCCGAGCAGTCCCCGACGGTCAACGACCTGGCCGACGCGGGCTGGGTCGCGGTCGAGGTGATCACCGACGAAAAGGTCGAGCGCGAGCTGATCCCCAAGCTCAAGCGCGCGGGCGCGACGGGGCTGGTCAGCTACCCCTTGAATAAAGTGATCCCGTAAGGCCCGAGGCGGGTACAGTAAGGGGATGCTCATCGATTCCGCGGAGCGTGTGATGCGATCTTGTTCCCCATCGGTCTGCCTGGTTGTTTGCCTGGGGGTTGTGGCCGGCCTGATGACCGGCCCGGTCGTCGCGCGGGCGGACCCGGCCCCGCGCCCGCCGGCCGCGCTCGCCGGGCTCGGCGTCGCCGGGCAAGGCGACGAGCGGCAAGCGGCGCGGCGGCAGATGACCTGGCAGCAGGTCGTGGATGCGGTCGAGCCGGCGCCGCCGACCGAGCCGGCCGGCGTGGCGCTGGTGCAGGCCGACGGCCCCGCCGTGGCCGCGCTGCTCGTTCAGGCCGACGCCTCGATCGAGCGTGGCGAGGTGTTCGGCGCGATCCAACTGCTGCGCGAAGCCGAGGCGCTCGCGCCCGACAGCGCCGCGGTCGTCCGCGGCCTGGGCGTGGCGTACACACAGAGCGGCAATCGTGTGCGCGGGGCGGTCTACCTGCGGCGTGTCATCGCGAGCGACCCGAACGACGCCGGGGCGTTGGTGCTGCTAAGCCAGCACGCGGCGGAGCGTGGGGACCTGCCGGGCTTGCTCGTTCTTAGCGAACGCCTGGCCGAGCAGGGCGAGGGCGGCCGGGCGTTGTCGGCGTTGTACGCCGCGCGGGTGCTGGGCCGGCAAGGCTACAGCCAAGCGGCCGCCGATCGCATGGACCGGGCCTTTGCCGCGCTGCAGACCATCGACCTGGACGCGCTGGCGAAACAGGGCGACGCCGACGCGGTGGTGCTGCGCGAGCTGCGTGTGTTCGAAGCGTTGGCGCCCCAGCACCGCATCGATCAAGGCGATTGGCTGTTGGCCAGCGGGCAGACCGAGTCGGCGGCGCGGGCGTACGCTCGGGTCGATCTGGACCGCGTCGCCGACCGCGCGGCGCTCGTCGCCCGCCGGGCATACCTTTCGCTGCGCGCGGGGCAAAACGACCAGGCGATCGAGCAGGTGGTCGGGCTGTTGACGACAGACGGCTCGACGAAGGACGACGCGGCGCTGGTCGGCTACCTCGCGGCGCAGGGCGTGCCCGCCGCGGCGCTCGCCGACCGGCTGGAGCGGGCGATCCGCGACGAAGGCGGCTCGCTCGCGCTGCTCGCCGGCCTGGCCGAGGCGGGCCAGCCCAAGCGGACGATCGCCGCGGTGTCGGCGTGGCTGGGCGAGCGTCCGGCCGACCCCGCGCTGTTGCGGCAGGCCGCCTCGCTCATCGACTTCGACGACGCCGATCCCAAGGACGCCGAGCCGCTCGCCGGGCTGTTGCGGCTCACCGCGGACCAGATGCGGAACGACCCGACGCAGGCCCGGCGTTTCGCCGAGGCGCTCGTCGGCGAAGTCGATGCGCTGGTCTGCCTGTTGCGCGCGCTCAAGCGCCCCGAGCTCAAGCCCAACGACGACCCGTACCGTGCGCTGGTCGTCGCGGTCGCTTACGAACACGCCGGCCGGCTCGGCGACGCGATCGACGCCTACCGCCGGGCCGCCACGCTCGAGCCCGAACTCGCGCCCGCGACGCGCCTGCCGCTCGCGCGCTTGCTCGTCGACGCCCAGCGCGGCGAAGAAGCGCTCGCCGTGCTGCTGCGCAGCGGCGGGGCCGACGCGGGCTGGGAACACTTCGCCCTCACCGTCCGCGCGATGACCGCGATCGGGGACCACGACGAAGCGATGCAACTGATCGACGCCTGGCTGGCGCAGCAGGGCGAGGTCGTCCGCACGATGCTGCTCAAGGCCGAGCTGCTCGCCGAGGCGGGCGACCCACGCCGGGCCTGCGAGGTGCTCATCACGCTCATCCGGCAGAACCCCATGGACGAACGGCCATACGCCACGGGCTTGCGCCTCATCGACCGGCACTTCGAGCAGTTCGGCAACCTCAGCGCCGCGCTGAACATGCGAAAGGCCTTCCTCGCCCTGCTCGAAAAGAACCTGCCCGACGCGCCCACCACGCGGATCGAGCGCGCCTTCGAGATCTACGACGACCCGGACCAGGCCAGGCAGGCGGAGCAGCTGCTTACCGGCGTGCTGGCCGAAGAACCCGACAACGCCCTGGCGCTCGAGATGCTGCTGCGCGTCTACGAGCAGGCCGGCGAGGACGAGAAGGCCGCGCCCCTTCGTGCCCGGCTGGCGCGCCTGACCCCGCCGGGTGTCGCACGGGCGATGGACCGTGCGGTCCGCGCGATCGGCAACGGCGAGATGCAGGCGGCCTCGCAGCTTCTGCGCAACGTCCTCGAACTGGACAAGGAAGGCGTGCTGCCCGGGCCGGCGATGACCGGCGACGACGCGGCGTCGCTGTTGCAGCTGCTCGGCTCGGCCGAACCCGACGCGGACCTCGAGGCCTACGCGCTCGCGATGGTCAAACGCTTCCCCAACAACGCGCTGCTCAACAACGCGCTCGGCTACCAGTGGACCGTGCAGGGCAAGCACCTGCTCCAGGCCAAGGCGATGATCGCCCGCGCCCTCGAGGTCGGCGGGGACAACCACTCGGTCCTCGACTCGATGGCGTGGGTCCAGTACAAGCTCGGCGACTTCGCGCAGGCCGAGGCGTACCAGCGCCGCGCGATCGAGATGCTGCGCGAGGAACAGCTGCGACGCAACGAACAGCTGCGCGCGTCCAAGGCCGTGCTCTACGACCACATGGGCGACATCATGTACAAGCAGGGCGACACCGCCTCGGCGATCCGGCACTGGCAGATCGCCCGCGCCCAGCGGCTGGACGACGAGGACCTGATGTTCGAGCCGGAACTGCGGACGCTCGGCGACCGGGTGGACAAGAAGATCGACGCCGTGCGCGAGGGCGTCGAACCGCCGGTCGAGCCCGTGCCCGGCAAGGAGGCCCACGGCCCGGCGGGGCACCCCGCGGATGAGGGCGGTGAAGCCGACGCGGATGTCAAGCAGCCAGGTCCCGACCAAGATCTCGAACTCGGTCAGGGGCCTGCAGAGGGCTGACTGCGGACAGGTCTTACTCGCGGTGCGATTGCACCGGGTTTTTGGGAGTGGGTGGCCGGGGTCGAGTCCGCGAGCCCCCGGAACAAACTGCGATTGATGTGCGTACGAGGGCTTGGTTCCCGGTTCTTCGCCGAGCCTCCACCCCGGCCACCCTTCCGATGCGATTGCCCTGCGACCCGCGCCCCTTTGCTTGACACCTACCGGGCCGACGGTAAACTACCCGGTTCGCCCCCGGCTCGGTTTTGCCCGAGATCGGCAGGCCAGTTCAGCCATGACCCGCATCCGCCCCGGTGCCCGAGCCGGTCGTGGTGCAACCGCCCCCGGAATCGCCCCAGAACCCGCCGGGCCTTGCCAAGAGAAGCGTTATGAACCGACAAACCACCCTTGCCAAGAACAACGACGTCGCCCAGGAATGGGTCCACGTTGACGCGACCGACCAGGTCCTCGGCCGGCTGTCCACGCAGCTCGCCATGGTCCTCATGGGCAAGACCAAGCCGACCTACACCCCGCACCACGACGTGGGCGACTTCGTCGTCGTCACCAACGCGGAGAAGATCAAGGTCACCGGCAAGAAGCTGGACCAGAAGGTCCACGAACACTTCACCGGCCACCCCTCGGGCCGGAAGGTCAAGACCTTCCGCGAGGTGATGGTCAAGCACCCCGAGCGGTTGATCGAAGAGTCCGTCCGCCGGATGCTGCCCAAGAACAAGCTGGGCACGAAGATGCTGGCCAAGCTGAAGGTGTACGCCGGCCCGGACCACCCGCACCAGGCGCAGAACCCCAAGGCGCTCGAAGTGCACAGCGCGTAAGCAAAGGCAGGACGGGCGTCTCGCCCGCCGCAGCGAACTGATACGTCATCGACGGGCGCGACGCCCGTCCCACTTAGAGATGAGCATGACCGAAGAAGAAACGACCACCGCCGTTGAAACGCTGGACACCAGCGTCCTGACCGCTGACGAAGAAGCGCCGGCCGAGCAGACCCGCCCGCTCGCCGAGCCCGCCAAGCCCGACGCCGGCGGTTACGTCTGGGGCACCGGCCGACGCAAGGCGGCCGTCGCACGCGTCCGCGTCAAGCCCGGCGAAGGCAAGTTCCTCATCAAGGGCAAAGAGGTCAACGAATTCTTCTCCGAGCCCCAGCACCGCGCCCAGTGCCTCGCCCCGCTCAAGGCGACCGGCATGGAAGGCAAGCTCGACATCTACGTCAATACCTCCGGCGGCGGCATCACCGGGCAGGCGGGTGCCGTGATGCTCGGCCTCGCCCGAGCGATCAAGGGCTACGACCCCTCGCTCGAGCAGGCCCTCCGCGACGCCGACCTGCTCACCCGCGACTCGCGTAAGGTCGAACGCAAGAAGTACGGCCAGCGCGGCGCCCGCCGACGCTTCCAGTTCTCCAAGCGTTGATCGGCAATCCATCGCTTTGTTATCCTCGAAGCCCACGTTTTCCAAGCGTGGGCTTTTTCAAACAAGTGATGCCGAGGAGCGTTAGCGATGCCGGTTTGCCCCTGGGCTATCAGCGAACCCGAGCGAACGTACCACGACCGGGAGTGGGGCGTGCCGGTGCATGATGACCGGGTCCTGTTCGAGTTCATCACGCTCGAAGGCGCGCAGGCCGGGCTGAGCTGGTCGACGATCCTCAACAAGCGCGCGGGCTACGCGCAGGCGTTCTGCGGATGGGACATCGAGAAGATCGCCCGGCTGAACAAGCGGTCGGTCGATCGGCTGGTCGGCGACGCCTCGATTGTGCGCCACCGCGGGAAGATCGAATCGACGATCGGCAACGCGAAGGCGGCGCTAAGCGCGATCGAGACGCACGGCAGCCTCGACGCGTACCTCTGGCGGTTCGTTAACGGCACGCCGACCGTCAACCGGTTCGAGTCGATGGCGGAGGTGCCCGCGAAGACCGCGGCGTCCGACGCGATGAGCAAAGCGCTCAAACGCGATGGCTTCAAGTTCGTTGGCTCGACGATCTGCTACGCGTTCATGCAGGCGGTGGGGATGGTGAACGACCACTTGGTGTCGTGTCCGCGTTGGCGGGTTTTGTCCGAGCACGAAGCGTGAGCGAGTGGCCGACAATGACTGTTATTCGCGTCACTCGCTGACGCTTCGTGCTCTGATAAAACTTACGTATTTTGCTCTGACGAGAACCCGCGTCTTACGTCGGTAAGTTCGCCGCGTGGCGTCACGTTGCCGGTGCGGAGCATGAACGTGACCAGGCTGATGAGGATCGAAGACGTGAAGCCGAAGGCGAGGACGGTCGCCGCGCCCTTCAGGCCGATCACCTCGAAGAAACTCCCGGCCGTCGGGTCCGGGCCGACGGCGAACAGGACATCGACCGGCTCGAGCTCGGCCAACGCAGCGCGCTCGACCGCGTCGCGTCGCGCTTCTTCGTACGCCTCGCCTTCTTCGCTGGTCATCTTTTTCTTCTCGGCCTTGGTCAGTTCGGGCGGGACGGTCACGCTGCCCGGCTCGCGCTTCACCGCATCGACGTAATTCAGCACGACGCGGTAGTCGCCCGGCTCGTCCGCGTCGAAGACCCACGCGCTGTGGCCCTGCCGGCCGGCGAAGTCGTAGGTGAACACCAGGTCCTCGGTCGTCTTGCGCTTGTCCGCGACCTCGCCCACGCCCGGCAGGCGGACCTCGACGGCCTCGCCGGTGTCGATGTGCGTGACCTCGCACGTCATCGCCGGGGCGTCGAACGTCGTCCAGACCTGTCGGCGGTGGGTGTCAAACGATCGGCCGTCGAACGCGCCGCGGTTCTCGTAGAAGATATTGACCTTGCCCGGCGACTCGGCGGTGTAGACGAAGCCATCCTCGCCGGTCGGCGCGACGAAGCGCGGCATCGGCTCGATGCGGTCGCGCATGACGCTGGTCTTGTGCACGATGACCGCGACGAACACGCCGACGGAGGACACGAGCAGCGCGGCGGCGAGCACGTACCAGCGGCGCGAGGGCTTTTTACGTTCTATTTGTGGTTTATTATCCATGACGCGACTACATCATAGACACTCTTCAGGGTTGGCCGCCGGGTGAAAATTTGAATGCTTGTGTCATTTCATCTCCGGTGTTCCACTGGCCGTCTGGCCCGGCAGAGGTCAGAAAAAAATACTTGCTGTGCCCAGGCTCATATCGGAAGGTGTTTTGCCACGGGTCGGAGATGCTTGCGAGAAGAGAGTTGCCTTGGTTGGCGTTTGGCAGTGAGGAATGAAGTTTCGCTGAACCGCTTATATGTTTTGATGCGGAGTTGAACGAAGAATTGATTTTATTGATACTTGATTTATCGCGAGACACTTTGGACAGTTGGGGTCCCATCACACCACCCGGGCCAAATCCACCGAAAAGCAGTTCGAGCTTTACGATGTCGTCGGGCGTATCGAACTGCCCATCGGGGCCTGCGCTGATTAACTGGTAGTCGTGCCAGGCCCCTGTTCCGATGTATTGGTTTGGACGGTATCGCAGCGGCGTATTCCATTCATCCATGAAGCCGGTGAGCAACGCATTGCCGCTCTTATAGCTTGGGAGTCGGTTGTTCGCCTGATAGGATTGGTCAATCGCTTCGCTTGCCGAAAGCATTGCGTTGGTGGTTGGGTCTACGTTATAGATAAGCAGGACACCATAAAACCCCAGCGCAATTAGGGCACAAGAACCTGCGAGAAGCAGGATACGCTTTGAGTTGTTCTTTTGGCCTGATTGGCTTACTTTTCGCGTCGATTCGGTCATCGATTAAAGCATGCTCGCGGTCTTGGTTTTGGATTATTCGCCGGGCGAGACGTAGAACGTGCGGGTGAGGTCGTCCTTCGTCAGCCATTGGCCGTCGGGCCCGGCGGACTTGAGGTGGTAGCTGGTCGGGTCCTGCGGCGGCTTGCCGTAGCGGAAGGGCGTGCCCCAGGCGTCGAGCACGCCTTGCAGTGTTGTGTTGCCGGCCGTTTCGTCGGGCAGGGCGTTGTCGGTCGCGTAGAGCGTCACGATCTGCCGCGCGGCCTGGTCGAAGGCGTGGTTGATCTGCGCGTCGCTTGGGCCCTCGTCGCCGAAGGGCTGCGCGGGGTTCGCGTGAGCGAAGCCGTGGGTCATGCCGGCGGTGTAGGGCTGGACGATGTCGTCGAGGGTGTTGAATTGCTGGTCGGTCCCGGCGCTGCGGAGGCGGTAGTCCTGTGTCGAGTTGGCGAGCGGTTCGTACCTGAGCGCGGTGCCCCAGTCGTCGACGTACACGCCGACGATCGCGTCGCCGGTCGCCTGGTCGGGCAGGGTGTTCTGGTTGTTGGCGAAGTGGCTGTCGATGTCCCAACTGGCCGAGTCCATGGTCATGCTGGTGTTGATCTGGCCGCTGAAGCCCTGCATGAAGGCGGTGCCCGCGCCGACGACGCCGGCGATCGCGAGGACGACCAGCGCCGCGAGGGCGCAGCCCAAGAGCCCGGTGATGAGGCCGGCGACGGCGAAGCCGCGCGGCTGCTTGCGCAGCGCGACGAGCGAGAGGATCACGCCCAGCGGGCAGACGAACCCGCCGGTCACGACCAGCCCGGTGAGCGAGACGACGAAGCCGGCGATGCCCAGGCCGTTGCTCGGCGGCGGCTGGTACCCGCCGATCGTCGTCGGCGGCTGGGTGGGCGTGGGGTAGGACGACATGCGGGCGATCCGTTCGCGTCGGGGGTCGGCGTCAGACGTCCAGGTTCTTCACTTCCAGCGCGTGGTCTTCGATGTACTTGCGCCGCGGCTCGACGTCGTCGCCCATCAGGACCGAGAAGAGCTTCTCCGCCTCGCTCGCCGCGTCCCAGGTCACGCGCAACAGCACGCGGTTCTCCGGGTTCATCGTCGTGTCCCACAGCTGCTCGGCGTCCATCTCGCCCAGGCCCTTGAAACGCTTGATATCCATCCCGCGTTTGCCCGTCTCGTGGATCGCGGTCACCAGCTGCTGCAGGTTCACGACCGGCACGGCGCCCTCCGTCGCGGTCGCGACGGCGGCGGACACGGGCGTGTCGCTGTCGCTGGTCTCGGCCACGGCCTTGGCGACGGCGCCCGCCTTCTTCGCATCCACGAGCAGTTCGAACCGCGTCGGCTCGGGCAGGCCCGTCACGGATTTGACCTGCTGCAGGGTGTAATCGTCGATCGACAGGCCCAGCTCGCCGAGCTTGGCGAATCGCTTCTCGATGTCCTTGACCTCGTGCAGTTCCTGGCGGATCGACGGCCGGCCGGGGTCGGCGTGCGCGCCCTTGCCGTCGATGACGTCGTCCATCTCCGGGTCCGCCGAGCCGAGTTTGTGCGTCTTGCGGAACGCGGCCTCGTCGTCTTCGGCCCAGAAAAAGTGTTCGCCGGCGATCTCGTTCGCGGCGGTGTTGTCGCGGTTTTCGTACTCGACGCGGGGCACGACGACGCGGATGCGCGGCATGCGGTCCTGCCCGGCCGGGTCTTGGCCGCGCATGGCGAGCAGGTCGTCGAGCGCGATGCCGCGTCGGCCGAGCACCTGCGTGAGGTCTTCGATCGCTTCGAGCGTCCGCAGCAGTTCGCCGAGCTTCTCGCCCTCGAGTTTGAGCCGTTCGGAGCGGTCGTCGTTGTACGCGACGAGCGTCGCTCCCTCGACACCGAGCCGGCCGAGCGTCGCGCGCATTTTTTTCTCGTTGAGCACGTACTCGCTCTTCTTGCGTCGGGTGACCTGGAACAGCGGGGGCTGGGCGATGAAGATGCGGTGCTGCTTGATCAGTTCGGGCATCTGGCGGAAGAAGAAGGTGAGCAGCAGCGTGCGGATGTGGCTTCCGTCGACGTCGGCGTCGGTCATGATGATGATCTTGCCGTAGCGCAGCTTGCCGATGTCGAAGTCGTCGGCGCCGATGCCGCAGTTGAGCGCCTGGATGATCGCGCGGATTTCTTCGAAGCCGAGGATCTTGTCGAGGCGCGCTTTTTCGACGTTGAGGATCTTGCCCTTGAGCGGGAGGATGGCCTGGGTGTTGTGGTCGCGCCCGCCCTTGGCCGAGCCGCCGGCCGAGTCGCCTTCGACGAGATAGAGCTCGGAGGATTCGACGTCTTTGGAGGTGCAGTCGTAGAGCTTGCCGGGCAGCCCGCCGGAGTCGAGCGCGCCCTTTCGGCGGGTGAGGTCGCGGGCCTTGCGGGCGGCCTCGCGGGCTTCGGCGGCCATGGCGGCCTTCTGGCAGATCTTCTTGGCGGCGGCGGGGTTCTGCTCGCACCAGTTGGTCAGCGCGTCGCCGACCGCGGCGCTGACCAGGCCCTCGACCTCGGGGTTCAGCAGGCGTTCCTTGACCTGGTTGTTGAACGCGGGGTCGGGGATCTTGACGGCGATGACGGCGATGATGCCCTCGCGCCAGTCGTCGCCCGACACGCTGGTCGAGCCCTTGAGCAGGTTCTCCTGCTTGGCGTAGTTGTTGAAGGTGCGGGTGAGCGCGGTCTTGAAGCCCGACAGGTGCGTCCCGCCGTCGGGGTTGTTGATGTTGTTCGTGAAGCTCTGGGTGAACTCGGAGTAGGCGTCGGTGTACATGAACGCGACGTCCACGACGGACCGGCCGTCCTCGGACTCGGCGTTGATGGCGACGACGTCGGAGACGGTGTTCTTTCCGTCGGCGAGGTAGCGGACCATCTCGGCGATGCCGTCGTCATACTTGAAGGTCTCGTGCCTGGTGTCGCCGCGTTCGTCGGTGAGGGCGATCTTGATGCCGGGGTTGAGGAAGGCGCGTTCGCGCAGCCGGCCGGCGATGGTGTCGTAGCTGTGGACGATGTGGTCGAAGATGTCGGGGTCGGGCTTCCAGTGGATCTTGGTGCCCGTGCCGTCGGCGTCGCCGAGGACGCGCAGGGGCGTGGAGACCTCGCCGCGTTCGAAGGTGATGGCGTGGAGTTGGCCGTTGCGCGCGACCTCGACTTCGAGCCATTGTGACAGCGCGTTGACGCAGGAGACGCCCACGCCGTGCAGCCCGCCGGAGACCTTGTAGGAGTTCGAGTCGAACTTGCCGCCGGCGTGGAGGATCGTCATGACGATCTCGACGGTGGGTCTGCCGTTGAGGTCGGGGTTCTCGTGCTTGTACGGGCCGACGGGGATGCCCCGGCCGTTGTCGATGACGGTGATCGATTCGTCCTGGCCGATGACGACCTTGATCTCGTCGCAGTGGCCGGCGAGGGCCTCGTCCACGGCGTTGTCGACGGTCTCCCACACCAGGTGGTGCAGGCCCGTCGCGTCGGTCCCGCCGACGTACATGCCCGGTCGTTTGCGGACGGCGGCGAGGCCCTCGAGCACCGAGATCGACTCCTCGGAGTAGTCGGTGTTCGCGGCGGGGGCGGTTGGGTTTCGGGGGTCGGCCCGGCGTCGCTCATGGACGGTCGTCCTCGCGGTGAGCCCCTGTTTTTCAAGAAAAAACGGCCGATCGAAAAGGCCGGCGGGGCGGGGGGATCCAAGCCTTTATGATAGCTGTTTCAGGCGGATTTCGCCAGCGGATGACGAGCCGATCAACAGGCCTCGACGCATGTGTGAGGTGGGCGATCGGTGCGCAATTGCAAGAGGCCGAGCCCCTCCGGCTCGGCCCCTCGCGGTGGCTCAACGTTGTGATGCGTGAGTCGGTTTGGTCGTTCTCCCGACCGCCCCGTTGTCTCTCGTAGCCGCCGGGCAACGCCCGGGGATCGGATCGGTTGTGCCGTGTTCAAAGGGTGGTGTGGCGGGAACGCTTGGCGGTTGGTCCCCCGCGTGTTTCGTAGCGGCGGTACCGTGGTCAGTCCTGCTTGCCCGCGGCGTGCAGGGGCGACCAGGTCTCGGGCTTGTCGAGGATGGTGAGTTGTTCGACCGGCTCGCCGAACATGCGCTTGCTGCGGTTAAGCATGACGCGGAGCAGGACGTAGGCGATGAGCGCGAACAGGACGATCCCGCCGAAGGTCCCACCGGCGACGGTGAGCATCTGCTGCTGCCCGTTGGCGACGGGCAGGTCCACGAGCTGGGCGGGCAGGACGATCTTGGTGGTCGGCTGGCGTTTAGCCTGGTAGTCCATCGCGGCGTTGTGGCCGACGACGGCCTTGCCCAGCGAGGCGAGCACCGGCTGGGCGAGTTGTTTGTCGGGCGTGCGCAGGGTCAGGCTGGCTTTGCCCGCGCCGCCGGTGACGGTGAGCTGGTCGTCGAGGTACTGCCTGAGCTGCTGCGGCGACGAGGCGACGCGGATGTCGGTGTCGGCCTTGTCCATCTCGATGAGCGCCGCGTCGAGGACGGGCTCGCTCAGCAGCGTCTCGCGGAACTCGGCGAGGAACTCGGCGTCACTTGGCGTGGCCTGTCCCTCGGGTGTCTCGACGCTGATCGCCATCGACGCTTCCCACACCGGCTTGACCAACTGGTTCGCCGCGAGCAAGCTCGCGCCCGCCGCCAGCACCAGCGTGACGACCACGCCCATGACCAGCGTCGCCGCCCGGCTGGACGACCAGCGCTTGACCATCTCGCCCTCGCTCGCCTCGAGGAACCGCTTGACCTCGACCAGCATCTGCCGTTCTTTTTCCAGCCCGGTGAACTGCTGGCTGGACGACTGCACCTTCAGCTCCGCTTCCTGCAACGCCTTGGACCGCTGCCGCAACAGCTCGCGGTAGCGGTGCAGCTTCTTGCGACGGGCCGCGATCGCTGCTTCGGCCTTGGGGTCCGGGCTCGCGTGCACCGCGGTGTCGTCGTTCGCAGCGAGGTCGATCTGTTCGCTGCGCGCCGCGAGCTCGGCTTCGCGCTCGGCGAGCTGCGCCTCACGCTCACGCACCTGCGCACGCTCGGACTCGATCTGCTGGCGGCTCTGATCCAGCGTCTGCTTGAACTGCTCACGCCTCTCGTCCAGCTCCGCGCGCTTGTGGTCCAGCTCCGACAAGCGCTGCTCGATCTCCTCGGCCCGGGCCTGCGCCTCGGCGACCTGTCGCTGGGCCTCGGCCTCGCGCTCGGCCAGTTCGGCGAGGCGTGATTCGAGTTCTTCGCTTTGTTCGCCGAACGCCGCGCCCGACTCGCTGATCGATTGTTCACGCTGACTCAGATCGAACCGCTGCTGCTCGAGGACGGCCTGCGCGTCGTCCAGCTCGGCCTGGCGTTTGGTGAGCTGCTGGTCCTTCAGCGTCAGTTCGTTGTGCGCTTCTTCGAGTTCGGTCGCGCGTGATTCGAGCTCCAGCTTCGCCCGTTCCAGCTCGGCCTTGGCCTGCTGAAGTTCGGAGAGTTTTTCGTCCGCGTCGGCGGGGATCTGTACGGCCTGCTCGACCAGCTCTTCTCGCGCCTGCTCGAGGTGCTGCTGCTGGGCGTCGAGCGACTCGGCCTTGAGCTTGAGCTCGACACGCTTGCGCTCGACCTGCTTCTTCTCCTCGGTCAACTGGGCCTTGTGCTCCTGCACGACGGCCTGGTCCGCTTCGAGCTGGCCGCGCAGCTTCGCGACCGTGTCGCGCTCCCGGGCCAGTTCGAGCTGCTCGGCTTCGAAGGTCTCGCGGCTTTGGTCGATCCGCTGCTGCCAGTCGTTCAGCTCGGCACGCTGCTGCTCCAGCGCGTCGCGCTCTTCATCGAGCTGCTGCTGTTTGGCGTCCAGCCCTTCCTGCAGGGTTTGGGCGCGCTCCAGACGGGCCTGTACGTCGGTTTCCGTGGCTTCGAGATCGTCGAGCCGGCGTTGGATCTCGCCACGCTGCTGGCTGAGCGTTTCGCGCTCGGCGTCGACGCGTTCGCGCTCGGCCTGCGCCTGCTCGCGGGTCTGCTCGGCCTGGGCGCGGTCGTGGTCCACCTGTTCGCGCAGCGACTCGAGGGCCGACAGCTCGTCGTGGAGTTTGGCCTTCTCCGTCTCGATGTGCGTCTGCTGGGTCGCGAGCTCGTCCTGGTCCTGGCGCAGCTGCTGAGCCTGGGCGTCGAGCGCCTGCTGGCGATCGTCGCAGGCCTGCCGCATCGCCTCGGCCTCGGTGCGCATCGCCTCGATGCGCTGGCTCTCTTGCTGCATCGCGCGCAGCTGCTCGTCGGTCTGTGCCTGCCAGTTCTTCAACTGGCTCAGCCGCGACTCGAGGTCGCTGAGCAGGTCCAACGGCTGGTTGGAGACCGGGGGCGATTGGCCCGTGAACGCCGCGTTGGTTGTGTCTTGTCCCATTTAGCCACCTATCCACGTCGGAGGGATATCGCGTGGATCGGCACGATGGGCGGGCGACCTGAGCGGTACAAACCGCAAATCCGATTTTCTTTACCGAACCCGGCCAGCCGGCAACCCGTGCGGGCAGCCGCCAAGGCCTGCCACGCTTAACAATCCGATAAGATCGGCCCGATGGCCAGCGACGAGCCGACGATTTTGTTGCAGGATGTCCGCTTCGGTTACGAGCGCGACAAGCCCGTGATCGACGGCGTCAGCGCGCAACTGCGTCCCGGCCGGGTGACCGCGCTCGTCGGGCCTAACGCGTCGGGTAAGTCGACGCTCGTGCGTTTGATGCTCGGGCTTGCTCGGCCGTGGTCGGGCGTGGTCGAGGTCGGCGGGCTGCGGGTCGATCGCATGTCGCCGACCGACCGCGCGCGGTGGATGAGCTACGTGCCCCAGCGCCCGGGCGTACGCTTCGCGTTTACCGTTCGGCAGGTCGTGGCGATGGGTGGTCACGCGTCGGCGGCGCGGTCCCCAGGACGCATCGGCGCGGCGCTCGAAGAGGCGGGTTTGGCACCGTTGGCGGACCGCGTGTTCGCCGAGTTGTCCGGCGGGCAGCAGCAGCGCGTGTTGTTGACGCGCGCGACCCTGCAGGCGGACGACGCCGGCCGGGCGATGCTGCTCGACGAGCCGGGCAGCCACCTGGACCTGCACCACCGCCACGCGACGATGCGGCAACTGCGCGGGCTGGCGCACGGGCGCGGCTTGGCGGTGTTGGTGGTGGTGCACGACTTGGATTTAGCCGGGCGGTACGCGGACGACGCGTGGCTGTTGGACCGAGGCACGCTCGTCGCAGCCGGGCCGTGGGACGCGGTACTGACGCCGGCGTTGCTCGGGCCGGTGTACCGCTTGCCTTTGCAACGCCTGGACGTGGGCGAAGACCGCCCGCTCATCGCCGTCGCACCGCCGACCGCGGCTACAATACCTAGCGAATCGACGGACCCACCGACCCTGGCATAAGGAACACCCCATGGGCGGGCTCGGCAGCGCCATCGTCATCATCATCGTCATCACCATCTGGGTCATCAAAGGCCTGCAGGCGGTGATGAACAGCGGCGAAGACGAATCGTCGCAACGCAAGCGGCGCTCGCTCGAAGACTGGGACGAGTTGCAGGCCCGCCGGCGCGCGGAGATGGCCCGGCAGCGCGGCGAAGAACCGCTCGAAGAGCTGTACGCCGACGCCAACGCCGGGCAGCCGGACCCGTCGCAGATGACGATGGCCGAGCGGATCGAGCTCGCGCGTCGGCGTGCCCGCCAGCAGCAGGGCGGGGGTGTGCCGCAAGCAAGCGATCCGGCGGAAGCGTTGCGACTGGCCCAGCAGCGCGCCGAGCGCGAAGCGGAGCAGCGCCGCACCCAGGCCCAGCGCGATCAAGCCCAGCGGGCCCAGGCCGAGCGGGAACGCGCCGCGCGGGAGCGTGAACGGCAGGTCGCCGAGCGCCGGCGTAAGGCCGAACAACGCGCCCAGGCGGAGCGCGAGCAGCTACGCAAGTCGCGCTCGCGTCACAAGCGACCGGTCAGCGGGGCGAAGCAGGCCAAGGCCGCGTCAAGAACCGCCAAGCTGCCCGTGCCGGCGATCGCCGCTTCGTCGATCGGCGACAAGACCGGTACCGCCCGGGGCGCATCGCGACTGATCGAACAAGGCGCGGGCAGACGCCGCAAAAAAACCGGCGTCACGCTCGGCCCGCTCGACGCCGCGTCGCTGCGCAGGGCCTTCGTCATGAAAGAACTGCTCGATAAGCCCCTGGCGATGCGCAACACGCAGGACGAGTTGCTGTCGTGACGCAGCTGCCCCAGTACAACACGCAACGCGCAAACAGCGCCGCCGACCACCAACTCAACGACCCGGTCGCGCGCATCGCCGTCATCGTCGCCGACATCACGCAACTCGACCCCGCGCTCGGCGTCGACGCGATCGTCAACGCGGCGAACGAATCCCTGCTCGGCGGCGGCGGGGTGGACGGCGCCATCCACCGCGCCGCGGGCCCGCAATTACTCGAACACAACCGCACGCTCAACGGCTGCGCGACGGGCCTGGCCAAGCGGACCCCCGCGTTTAACCTTGAAAAACAAGGGATTTTGCACATTATGCACGCCGTCGGCCCCGTGTGGTCCGGCACGCACGACACCGGCGTGCCGGGCGCGCCCGGCGACGACACCGCCAGACTCGGCTACACCCACGAAGACAACCTGCTCGCGTCGTGCTACACGCAGGTCTTCGCGCTGGCCGTCGAGCACGACGTGCAACACCTCGCCGTCCCCGCCATCAGCACCGGCGTCTACCGCTTCCCCAAACCCCGCGCCGCCCGCATCGCCTTCGGCCACGCCCACGGCCACCTGCTCCGCAGCGAACGGCCGCAACGCATCACGTTCGTCTGCTTCAGCGAAGACGACGCTCAGCACTACCACGACGCGATCAACAGCCGCGGGCAGTGGATGGTCAGTCGCGGGCGGGTATAAACTCATCCGCTAGATTCCTTGAAACAGAGTGTATTCAAGTGAGTTTTGGGCAAGCTCTCTGAATTATCCCCCACCTCGATCGCAATAAAACATTCTCCGTTAGGGACAAGTTTTAAAAATCGGCGTCCAGGAAAACTGTTGAGTTGGAAATCTTCGCCTTCCTGAGTCCAAGACCCAGCAAGTCTTAAGCTCACGCATGTTGGCGATGTCTCGTCACCTGATGAGTTTGTTGCGTTGTATTCAAACAGGATCGAAGCAGTGCTGTTTTTATACAGAGATACAGTAATCCGTCTGCCTTCATCAGTCGATTCAAAACATTTAACCCGGCAGTAATTTGAGGAGCTCCATAACTCCATCATTAGTCCGGGCAGGGCTAGCAGAAGCAAGGTGCCTGGATCAACTAGCAGGCCTACCCACGCCCAATAGTAAGGAAAGCCGACTAAAAACAAGCCTATGCACAACAGCACGCCGCCAATCGGCGGCACAAGCGAGGTGTTCTTCTTGGCTCTTATTGCTAAGATGAATTCTAGCCAGATTAGAACGATATATAGCGTACCGATGGTAATAAATAACAGGCCTGTCGGTACCTGCCAATTCATCCTGTCGCCTCATTCTTAGGCATCGTATTTTGGGCGATGTACCCATCTTTCGGCGCCCAATCGCTCGGCCATTGCTCGGCCTTGCTCATCGCGGTCGCGAGGGTAATGGCGACGGCGTTGCCGAGGTTGTAGCTGCGCACCGCCCCCGGGATCGGGATCGCGATCTTGTGCTGCTCGTCGAATCGTGCGTGGACGTCCGGCGGCAGGCCTTCGCGTTCGCCGCCGAAGAGGAGGATGTCGTTGTCCTGGTAGGTCGGCGTGTCGAAGCGCGTTCGGCCGAACTTGGTGACGGCGTATAGGTTGGTTTGGGTGGGGCGGGCGTCCCGCCTGCCGTTCTGTGTATCACTGTTCGTGGCAGGCGGGACGCCTGCCCCACCTGTTGATTCTGCCCAGGCGAAAAACGCCTCTGGGCTCGCGTGCTCGGTCAGCGTCAGGTCGTCCCAGTAGTCGAGGCCGGCGCGTTTGACGGCCTTGTCGGAGAGGTCGACGATCGTCGGGCCGATGATGTGCAGGTGCGCGTTCATGCCGACGCAGGTGCGGGCGATGTTGCCGACGTTCTGCGGGATGATCGGTTGGTAGAGGGCGACGTGCAGCACGGGCGCATACTAGCTTGAATCGGTGGGCTGTTCGATCCGGACCTTCGCTTTGGCTCAGGACCGGCTTCGGGGGCGATGTAGAAAAGTGAGGATTAGCAGCGGCAGGGCGGCGATCGGTTCGGGGACGAGCAGGGGCAGGGTTTCGCCGGTCCACCGGGCCAGCGCGAGGTCGAGGTCTTCGATGCCGACTTCGCCGTCGCCGGTGACGTCGCCGTTGGCCGCGTCGCCGGGGGGCACGGCGGTGTTGTAGTGTTGCAGGATGGTGTTGAGGTCGTGCTGATCGATGTCGCCGTCGAAGTCGGTGTCGCCGGGCAGGTAAGCGATATCAACGCTGAACGCGACGGATTGTTCGAGCTGGTCGAGGTCGCGTCGGACCAGGTCGAGCGGGTCGGGGTCGTTGTTGTCCGAGAAGTTGTGGTCGAGGATGCTGTCGTAGGCGCGGGCGGTGATCGTGTGGCTGCCGGGGCCTAGCTGACTGATGACGGCGCTGAGGTCGAGCGTTTCGCTGGATTGGCCTGCGATGGCTTGGCCGTTGACGAGCCATTCGATCATGAGCACATCGGTATCGACGACGTCGATCCACAGGTCGTCGGATTCGTTGTAGGTCGGGTTGTTGTCGAGGTGGTCGTCGATAGGGTCGACGAGGGCGTAGATATCGAGGATGATTTTTTCGCGGGCGACGGGGTCGAAGGCGGCGCCCAGGATACGCATCTTCGAGTCGGGGCTGGGGTGATAGACGCCGGTGTCGTAGCCGCGTCCGCCGGGGTAGGCGGCGACGGGCCCGGTCTGGGGGTCGAGGTAGCCGAGCCAGTGCGCCCAATCGTCGCCGGTGTGGTCGAGGTCGAGGTTGACCTCGTTGGCGATGAAGGGGAAGGGCGCGGGGTTGCCGCCGTACTCGTCGCCGAGGTCGTGGTTCCAGTGCCCGCCTTCGTGCAGTGCGAGTTCGGCGGCGTCGGCGTGTCCTGCGGAGAAGGTGGCATAGGACGACGCCTCGCCGCCGTAGTACGTGGTGTTGACCGCGGCGAATTGCCAGTCGGTGTCGCTGCCCTGGAAGGCGGTGTAGGTGTAGCCGAGCGGCGCGAGCGCGGCGCTGATGATCGGCGGGGCGGCGAAGAGGTAATCGATGGTGAGCGACTGGGGCGCGGTGCGTCCGAGTGCGCCCTTGAAGACGGTGTCGACCAGTTCGATCGGTTGGTTGGTGACGTGGTCGTACCGATCGACGCCGGACTCGTTGGACTGGGCGTCCACGCGGATGATGTTGAAGAAGTTCTGGTACCGGGCGTAGGGGTTGGTCACGCCGGCGTTGATCCCGCCGGTGTCGAACATGTGGTCGAGGACGGCGTCGATGTGGTCGGCGTAGGTGGACATCTCGGCGGCGGTGTAGCCGTCGCCTACAAAGAGGATGTCCACGCGGTTGGCCTTGTCGCCGGTGTTCTGGAGGAAGGCGGCGCTGGGCGTGCTGCTGGCGGAGACGGGCAGCGCGCCACAACCCAGCGCGGCGAGCGACAGGAGCGACCATGGCCGGGGTCGGCGGGTGTGCGTCGTTTGGGATGGCAGCATGCTTCGGTTCCGCCTGGGTGGGCGGGCATCGACCGCGCCCGCCCCGCATGGTTATTAAGCCACAAGGACAGGGGCAAGTCAACGAGATCGCGTCTATTTCCCGCTGAAGCCGGGTTTCGGGGCGGTTACGCGACGGGTTGTGGTGGCGCGTCGGCCCGCATCGGCCGGACCAACAGCTTCCGCAGCACCGCGAGCATGGTGCCCGGGTCGTCCAAATAGTTGCCCGGCGGACGCCAGTAGACCGTCTTTTCGTCCAGCACCGTGACCCGCCCGGGCGCACGGGCGAAGGCGGACGCGAGCCCGCCCGCCGCGTCGCGCATCGACCCGACGGTGAAGATCAGGTCCGGCCCTTCGAGTTGCAAACGCTCGACGCCGTGCAGCGCCGCGCCGATGCGCAGCTCCGCGAGGTCGATGAAGCGTTGCGCCTGCTCGGGCGGCTCGCCGTAGGCCTGGGTCAGATCTTCGACCACCGCGTCCAGGTCGTCGAGCGTCTCGACGCGCGTCAGCCGCCGGTACGCCTCCATGCGGTGCTTGTCCGCCTTGATGTACCGCTTGGGCAGCGCGCCGGTGACCGGCAGCTCCAGGTGCGTCTTGCTGACCTCGACGATCGGTTGGTTGTTCAAACGCTTGGTCGCGTGCTCGAGCAGCAGGCAGTACATCTCGTACCCGACCGCGGCGATGTGGCCGGACTGTTCGGCCCCCAGCAGGTTGCCCGCGCCGCGCAGCTCCAGGTCGCGCATCGCGATCTTGAAGCCGGCGCCGAGCATCGTGTAGCTCTCGATCGCTTTCAGCCGCTTGGCCGCGACCTCGCTGACCGTCTTGTCCTCGGGCAGCAGCAGATAGCAATACGCCCGGTGTTTCCAACGCCCGACGCGCCCGCGGAGTTGGTGCAGCTCGGCGAGGCCGAAGTGGTTGGACTGGTTGATCAGCATCGTGTTCGCGGTGGGGATGTCGATGCCCGACTCGATGATCGTCGTGCTGACCAGCACGTCGGCCTGGCGTTTGATGAACGCGAGCATGACCTTTTCGAGCTCGCGCGGCGACATCTGGCCATGCCCGACGATGACTCTCGCTTCGGGCACGAGCGTGCGGATCTCGTTGGCGACCGACTGGATGTTGTGCACGCGGTTGTGGACGAAGTAGACCTGCCCGTCGCGGTTCAGTTCGCGCACGATCGCCTGCTGGATCCGCCGCTTGTCGTAGGGGATCACCTCGGTGACGATCGCGCGCCGGTCCACCGGCGCGGTGGTCAGCGAAGAGATGTCGCGCAGGCCGATCATCGACATGTGCAGTGTGCGCGGGATCGGCGTCGCGCTGAGCGTCAGGACGTCGGCGGTCAGGCGGAACTGCAAGAGCTTGTTCTTGTGCTCGACGCCGAAGCGCTGCTCCTCGTCGATGACGACCAGGCCCAGGTCCGCGAACCTCACGTCCTCGCTGAGGATGCGGTGCGTGCCGATGAGGATGTCGATCTGCCCCTTCGCGACTTTTTCGAGCGTCTCTTTCTGCTGCTTGCCGGTCTTGAAACGCGAGAGCGACGCGACGGTGAACGGGTACTCGGCCAACCTTGATTTGAAAGAGCGTTCGTGCTGTTCGGCCAGCACGGTGGTCGGAACGAGCACCGCGACCTGCTTGCCGAACTCGGCGGCCTTGAACGCGGCGCGGATCGCGACCTCGGTCTTGCCGAACCCCACGTCGCCACAGATCAGCCGGTCCATCGGCCGGTTCTCGCCCATGTCACGCTTGACCGCGGCGATCGCGCTGAGCTGGTCCTCCGTCTCGTCGAACGGGAACTCGGCCTCGAACTCTTTCTGCCAGGGCGTGTCGCCCGGGTACGTGATGCCCGGCTGGGTCTTGCGCGCCGCCTGCACCCGCAACAACTCGGCGGCGAGGTCCTTGACCGCCTCGGCGACGGCGTCTTTCTGCTTCTGCCAGCGCTTGCCGCCGAGCTTACTCAGCGGCGGCCGGCCGGAGAACCCGCCGACGTACTTCTGGATCAGGTCGATCTGCGACGCGGGCACGTGCAGCTTCGCGTTCTGGTCGAAGCTGAGTGTGAGGTATTCCTCGGTGCGCCCCTCGCGTTTCATCGTCCGCAGGCCGGAGAACACCGCGATGCCGTGATCGACGTGGACGACGTAATCACCGACCTCGAGGTCCAGGAACGCGTCGGACACGGCCTTGCCCGCGTCATTGCTCTGCATCATCACCCGCCGAACGCGCCGCCCGGTGTCGAAGCGGTGGAAGAGTTCGTGGTGTGGGACGAGAAGCAAAGGTGCCGAGGTGTTGAGGGGCGCAGGGGCTGAGGGCGTGCTTGCCCCTTGGGCCCCCGGCCCCTTGGCCCCTTCGACCCTTCCCCAAACGAACCCGCGGTGCAGCCCGCCGACCTCGATAACGACGCGATGCTGCGCCGCCGGCGCAAACTCGCCGATCAGCTCGCCCAGCCGCTGCGCCTCGGCTTGCTGCCGGCAGACGACGACGACACGGGACGATGCGCTGAGCGCACCCAATTCGGCGACGGCCGCCTTCGCGTCGGTGTCGAACGGCGGGAGCGGGCCTACCGGGAGGTCGACGGCGCGGTCGCGCGACGTGCCGGTGTTCGCCGAGTACTGGTTGATCTCCAGGTGCGGGCGGTCCAGCAGCTTGCCGAAGATCGCCTTGGGCGCGTAGATCCCGCGCGGGTCGGTCAGGCGTTCGTAGTACCCCCGCGCCTGCTCGCTGAGCTCCATGACCTCGTGCAGCACCGGCAGCGTGTCCTTCGGCAGCAGGTCGATCAGGCACGCGCTGTCGTCGGCGTGCTGGAGCTGCTCGGAGCGGGCGCCGATGAGCGAGACGGCCTGCAAACGCTCGCCCGAACCCATCGTGTCCGGGTCGATGCGCGCGATGGTTTCGATCTCGTCGCCGAAGTAGTCCAGGCGGATCGCGCTGATCCCGCCCGGGCGATCGTCCACGCCGACGGTCGAACCCGCGGGCGGGTAGAGGTCGATGATCCCGCCGCGGACCGCGAAGTCGCCGGGCTGGTCGATCGCGTCCTGTCGGGTGTAGCCCGCGCGGTCCAGCCAATCCAGCAGCGCGCCCGGCGTGAGCTCCTGCCCCGCGCTGAGCGTGAGCGTGAACTGCGGCACCGCCTCGGGTTTGGGCACGCCCTGCATCAGCGCCTGGATCGGCGCCACGATGACCCCGTTCGTAAGCCGCTCGCGGCTTAGCCCGTCAACCACGCCTAATCGCTCGGCCAACAGTTCGAGGTTCACGCCCGACTCGCCGGGCAACACCTCCAGCGCGCCGAACCGTTGGGCGCCCAGTTCGTGCCCCGCCTCGGCGAACAGGGCGAGGTCGTCGGTCGCGTCGTCCGCCTCGTCCAGGTGCGCGACGACCAGCAGCACCGGGCGCTGGGTCCGCAAGGCCAGTGCGCCGGCCACGACCGCCGAACTCGACCCGCGCGAGCCGTCCGCCACGCCGCCTTGCGGGCGCAGCGCCGCCTCGGCCAGCGCACGGGCGTGCGCCGAGTCGATGATGTCATCGAGCCATGCATGGGGTCTGGTCATGTCTCGCAACAGTGTAGCGGGCGACGCGAAGCGTCCCGTGGTTCGACGCCTAGGCGTGCGCTATTTGCCTGCGTCGCCGTTCTTCCCGCGCGTCGTCAGCACGACCGGCACCTCGTACCGCGTCGGCCGCGGCGGGGCGGGCGCGCCCTCGGGCTCCGGCACCCCCTCGATCCGCCGCACCATCGCGATCTCGTCGCACGCCTGGTTCTTCGGACAACGCACGCACTCGCTCCAGACTTTCAATGGCAGCTCCTGCCGATCGAGCACGGCGAAGCCGAGCTTCTCGAAAAACGCCCGCTCGTACGTCAGCGTCATCACGCGCGGGATGCCGAGCTGCTTCGCTTCGTCGAGCACGGTCTGCACCAATTGTTTGCCCAGCCCCTTGCCGCGCTGGTCTTTCCGCACGGCGAGCGACGCGACCTCGGCGAGGTTGGCCCAGACGATCGACAACCCGCAGACGCCGACGACACGTTCTTTACTGTTCCCTGTCCCCTCGCCCCTGCCCCCTTCAACGGCGACGTGAAACTCGCGCACGTTCTCATACAACGCCGCGAGCGACTTGGGCAGCATCAGCCCGAACTCGGCGGCGTCGTTGATGATCTGTGCCATCGCGGGCACGTCGGCGACGGTGGCTCCTCGAATCATTGGCTAGGGTTCGGGGTCACAGGGCCAATTCAACACGGGGGAGTGAGATTATTACTCTATCATTCGTCGAATCAACGCGATGGCGAGAAAAATAAGCGTCCAGCAGAACATGATTATTCCTAGCACTTCAACCCACCAAGTGCTTCTTCGCAGCCATCTCCTGTGTCGTTTTCGCTTCACTGAAGCTCCTTAAGCAGTTTCGCCTCGTCCCACACCTCGACCCCGAGGTCTCGAGCTTTTTTAAGTTTCGACCCCGCCTTTTCGCCGGCGATGACCAGGTCGGTGTTCTTGCTCACGCTGGAGCTGACCTTCGCGCCGAGGTTTTCGAGGACCTCGCTCAGCGCCTTGCGATCGTAGTGTTCGAGCGTGCCGGTGAGGACGATCTTCTTGCCGGCGAAGGGCAAGTCAGATGCTTCCGCAGAGGCGGCGGGTGTTTTCTTTTCCTCGGTCAGCTTGACCCCCGCGTCTTTGAGTTCGTTAATCACGCGCTGGCCCGCGGGGTTGTCGAGGAACTGGCGGACGCTGGCGGCGGTGATCGGGCCGACGTCCTCGATGGCCGCGATGTCTTCTTCGCTCGCGGCGATCAGCGCGTCGATATCGCCGAAGTGTCGGGCGAGACGCTTGGCCCCGCCGGTGCCGACGTGGCGGATGGTCAGCCCGGCGAGCACGCGGGTCAGCCCGCGTTCTTTTGACTGCTCGACGCCTTCGATCAGGTTGTCCACCTTCTTCTCGCCCATGCGTTCGAGTTCGAGCAGCGCATCGCGCTTGTCTTTCAGGCGGTAGATGTCGCCGAGGTTGGTTAGCAGGCCGGCGTCGCAGAGCTGGTGGATGGTCTTCTCGCCCAGCGCATCGATGTCCATCTGCGACCGGCCGACGAAGTGGATCATCCGTTCGCGGAACTGCGCGGGGCACTCGGGGTTCGGGCAGAAACGCGCGGTCTCGTCGGTCGGGCCGAGCGGGAGAGGGGCATCAAGAAGAATTGGCTCACGCCCTTCTTTTTCTGCCTTTGCTTTTTCGCGTTCCATCGCTCGCATAAAGCCTTCGAACTCGTTAACGCGCTTGCTGTCGTGCTCGATCTCGACGGGCGTGCCGCACTCGGGACAATGCTTGGGCGGGGTGATGTTCTTCTCGCTGCCGTCGCGCAGGTCGGTCACGGGTTGGACGACCTGGGGGATGATCTCGCCGGCTTTTTCGATGACGACGGTGTCGCCGAGGCGGATGTCTTTGCGCAGGATTTCGCCGAAGTTGTGCAGTGTCGCGTGGCTGACGGTGGTGCCGGCGAGGAGGGTGGGGTGCATCGTCGCGCGGGGCGTGAGCTTGCCGGTCTTGCCGACCTGCCAGTCCACTTGCAGCAGCTTGGTGCGGGCCTGCTCGGCGGCAAACTTGTAGGCGATACACCAACGTGGGGCCTTGCTGTTCGCCCCCAGCTGGTCTTGTAATTCGTAGTCGTTGACCTTGATGACCACGCCGTCGGTCGCGAAGGGCAGTTCGTGGCGTTCGTTGTCGAAGTCTTCGATCCACTTCCACGCGTCGTCGGCGGATCGGACGACGGTCTCGGTGTCGTGCACGGGGACGCCAAGCGACTTGACGTGGGCGGTGAAGTCGGCGTGGGTGGCGTAGCGGACGTCGTCGCTGACTTCGCCCCGGCCGTAGGCGACGAACCGCAGGCCGCGGATGACCTTCGCCGGGTCTTTTTGTTTCAAGGTCCCGGCGGTGGTGTTGCGCGGGTTCATGAACGGGTCTTCGCCGCGCGCGGCCTTCTCTTCGTTGACTTGGTCGAAGACGTCCTGGGGCAGGTAGATCTCGCCGCGGATTTCTAGGACATCTGGAACGCGATCCGGGCCTTCGCTGCGCTCAGGACCGGCTTCGGTTTCAGAGAGTTGGAGCGGGATGTGGCGGACGGTCTTGATGTTGTGGGTGATGTCGTCGCCCCGCGTGCCGTCGCCGCGCGTCAGGGCCTGGACGAGTCGGCCTTGCTCGTAGCGCAGGGCGAGGGCGACGCCGTCGACCTTCGGTTCCATGACCAGGTCGATCTGCTCGGCGTTGGCGAGCTTGCAGGTGCGCGCGTACCAGGCGTCGAACTCCGCGCGGTTGTACGTGTTGTCGATCGACAGCATCGGGCTGCTGTGGGCCTTGGTCTCGAAGCCCTCGATCGGCTCGCCGCCGACGCGTTGGGTCGGCGAGTCGGGTGTGATCAGGTCGGGGTGTTCGGCCTCGAGCTGTTCGAGTTGTTTGAGCGCGTGGTCCCACTCGATGTCCGACATGCCCGTCTCCTGCCCGAGGCGGTACAGGCGGTCGGCCTCGTTGAGCTTGTCGCGCAGCGTGGCGATCTGTTGTTCGGGGTCGGTGGGCATGATCGGATTTTACGTTGGATGGATGTGAAAAGCCCACGCGATGAAAGCGTGGGCTTGGTGGTGTGATGTCGATTGTAATGACCGTGTCAGGCGCGCAGCGCTTTTTCCAGCAGTTGTCGGCCGGCGCGGTGCGGGCAGTTCTGTGCCTTGCGTCGGAGCAGGTCGGTCTCGCCGTTGCGTTTCATCTGGCGGACCAGCTCGAAGAGCCGGTTGTCGCGGTCGCGTGCGAAGCGGGGGAAGGCCTGCTCGAGCTCGACGCGGGTGTGTTTGGTCAGCGGGTCGTCGAGGCCGGTCTGCACGACGGCCCACTGGAACAACGGCCCGGGGTCGGTGGAGTATTTGAACGTGTCGAGGGTGGCGTCGAGCTGCTGCTCGTCGGAGGCGAACGGGTCGTTGCAGGCCGCGGGCAGGTCCCACAGCTCGCGTTTGCCGCCGCTGCGGCCTTCGAGTTGGTCCAGCCAGCCGGCTCCGAGTTTGCTTGCGTCGGTACTCATACTCATGTCCGTTCCGAGTCCTTTCGGAGATTGAAATGGGGTTCGATTGTTCGGGTTGACGGCGTCGCCGGAGACGAGCGGGGCGATCGCGGTGTTGAGGGTGGTGTTGCGTTTGTTGGCGAAGTCGACGCGCAGGCGTTGGGCCTGGACGCCGTCGTGGGTGACCGTCTGGGCCTGCACGACCACGCCGGTGCCCCACTCGGGCTTTTTCGGGTGGGCGACCTTGTCGCCGACCTTGAATGTCGGGGGGTTTCTCATCGATTCGATCCGGCCCCGGCGCCGGTGTTTCCCCTCGGCCGGCGTCGTTGAGCCGCGAAACGCGGCACCGCCGGCGGGTTTTGCATGTCTCTGACGATTCGCAAGGCGGTCTGGATTAGATGCGATCCGCCCGGCCGGTGACACCGGACAGCGGTTCGCGACGAGACGTCATGTCGGGCCTTATTTAAGGTGATCGCCCCGCCAAGGACGGGTCCGAAAGCGAATGCGTTTGATATATCGGCAGATCTGAAGTCGATCTGTTGAGAAAAGTATAACGGAAAGCCGGCGTGGGGCAAGCCCGAGTTGGGTTATCCACGCCGCCCAGCCTGGAGCGTATCGATCAGCATGATCTTCTGCCAGATCTTGGTCGCCAGGGTCGAGGTGAGGTTTTCGACTTCTTCGACGGCCTGGAGCACGACGCCGTCCTGCGAGTTCTGGGCGTATAGGGCCGCGAGCTTGCCGATCAGCGCGAGCAGGTCCACGCAGTAATCGAGGTAGCGCCCGAGCATGAGCGGGTCCATGTGCGCGCTTTCTTTGTCCCAGGGCGACGACTCTCGGTGGGCGTGCCACTCCGGGTCCTTGGACAGCTGGTGCATGTCGATGACGTGGGCCAGGGCGCGCAGTTCCTGCAACGCCCGCAGCGACTGCCGACGTTTGATGCGCGTCTCGAGCGTGACCAGGAAGACGATCGCCAGGCCGAGGTAAACGAGCGTGCTGATGCCCGAGTCGATGCCTTCGAGCATGGCCCAGCCGTCCGCGTCGGTGAACTTGAGGTGGTAGGCGAGCTTGCCGACCACGCCGACCATCGTGAGCACGAGCGCCGCGGAGACGATACGGATCCACAGGATCGGCTCGGGGATCGCCCGGGCCAGGCCGACCGCGTCGCCCGCCGCCGCGCGCACGTCGCGCGCGACCTTGGGCAGGCCCCGGCCGGGGAAGCGCGTGCCGATGCGCTCGGCGAGCAGCTCGATCGTCATGACGATCCGCTCGGGCTGGAGTTCGGCCTGTGGGCGGCGCGCGGGCATCGGTCACGATCATAAACGAAGCGCGGGATGCAGGAACGGGAGGACGCGGGCACTGTTTCTCATCAGATCACAAAGCGTCAGCGAGTGAGCGGACTGGAGAAAACCTGGTCACTCGCTTACGCTTCGTGCCCTGACCCGTGCACCTCTTTCCAAAGAGCCGACCCGATGTCACAACGCGATTTTTCCCGCCATCAATCCAAGATCGTCAAGCGGTACTACGAGAACCTGGACACGATCGTCGCGACGCGTTTGCAGGAGGCCGTGACCGAGCTGTACCTCGCCGAGTCGGACAAGAAGCGAGCGAGTTTGTGGAAGAAGGTCAAGACGCAACTCGACAAAACCCCCGCGGACCCGGCGGTCGTGCAAGCGATCGTTGAAGCCGGCGACACGGAAGCGCTGGCGAAGCTGGTGAATGATCTGGTCAGCGGGAAGGTTGTTGATAAGTCTCGATAGTTGGAGATGAAAGCCGATCGATCGAGGTCAAATGAAGCCGGTCCTGAGCGAAAGCGAAGGCCCGGATGGTTTGAGTTTCCTGTGTCTTCGATCCGGGCCTTCGCTTTCGCTCAGGACCGGCTTCGGCGTTTGGTGGATGGATTAACCTTGGGTCGGCAAGAGCGCCTCGTCCTCGATCAATTCGCCCAGCAGCGCCTTGCGCCAACCCGAGTTGACCGACAGCGTCGGCACCTTGCGCCCCTCGAGCGCGGCGGCGATCAGGGGGCCGAGCTCGCGCTTGCTCGTCACGACCGACGGCGCGATCGAGCGCTGGGCGCACCGCTCGGCGAGGCGGTCCCAGAGCGTGTTCACCGCGGCGCGGTGCTCGTCGCGGTTGTACGTCGGGGCCTTGGGCTTTTTCGGGTACGGGCCTTCGATCGCTTCTTCGATCGCGTCGATTAATGCCTGGCCGTGCTGCTCGACGACCGGGCGGGGCACGTACTTGATCGCGCTGAGATGCTTGGTTTCGCGCGGCAGGGCGTCGGCGATCTCGTAGACGGCCTGGTCGGCGAGCAGGCCGCGGGGCGTGACGTTTGTTTCACGCGCTAAATGCTCGCGCCAGATCAATACGCCATTAAAGACCGCGCGCTTCTTGCGCGACAGCTTGTTGACGCCCTTCGCCTTGACCTTCCGCGCCAGGGGGTCGAACGCGAATTGCTGCGGGTCGCAGGCCTCGTCGCACGCGGCCTTGGCGTACTCGGCGTTGCCCAACTCGTCGAGCCTGTCGGTCAGCCAGGCGTGCAACGCGCAGAGGTAACGCACGTCGCCCGCGGCGTAGTGCACCTGCTGCGGCGTCAGCGGCCGGCGCTGCCAGCGGCTGAACTTCGCGCCCGCGTCGTGCTCGACCTCGAGGATCGCCTGGATCGTGTTGCCCAGCGACAGCGGGTAGTCCAGCCCGGCGAGCCCGGCGCAGACCTGCGTATCGAACACGTTCGCCGCGGGCGCGCCCGTCAGCCGATGCACCGGCTCGATGTCCTGGGCCCCGGCGTGGACGATCTTGGTCAGCGCCGGGTCGGTCAGCAGTTGCCACCACGAGGACAGGTCGTCGAGCGCCAACGGGTCGATCAAAACGACGCGGTCGGTCGTCGCCGCCTGGATCACGCACAGGTGCGGGTAGTACGAATCTTCGCCGATGAACTCGGTGTCGTAGCCGAATGTCCCGGCCGAGCGCAGGTGGTCGATCGCCTCGGCGAGTTGGTTGGGCGTGGTGACGAGCGCGGGCTGGTCGGCGCAGACCAGCGGGTGCTCGATGATCGGCGGGGGGGAGAAGGGCTTGTCGTGGTCGTGGGCCGCTTCGTCGCTCAGCCGGCGGTGTCGGCCGCGGTAGCTCTTTTGGCCGGGCGGGTTCATCGGCTTGGCGGGATTCGGGGGTAAGGGCTGGGCGGGGCTCAATCGTGGCCGGCCTGGGACGAATCGGCGTCTCGGGTGTATTGCACCGATTGCTGGGTGAGGTAGAACCGGCCGATCGCGGCGCGGAACGGCTCGCCCTTGCCCTCGTCGCGCATCGTGTAGTGGCCTTCCATCGTGCCCCAGGGCGTGGGAAGCACGGCGAAGCTGTGGTACTTGAACGCCTCGCCCGGTTCGAGCGTTGGTTTCTGGCCGACCACGCCCTCGCCGTCGATCTTCCGGCAGACGCCTTCGCCGTCGATCAGGTCCCAGTGCCGATCCAACAGCGTCACCGTGCGGTCGCTGTCGTTGAGGATGACGATGCGGTAGCCGAAGACGAACTCCTTGTCGTCGGGCGTGGACTCGTCGGGCAGGTAGAACGCGTTGGCACCGACACGCACGCCGTGGGTTGTCACGTCGGACATCAAAGCTTCGGCGGTGGTGTGGGGCATGGCTTGGCCTGGTTGGAAAAGCTGGGCCGGGTCAACGTCGTGTACGTCAGTATAACGCGCGTCGGTCAAGCCATCGCGAGGGCCCACAGCCCGGCCGCCTGGACCAGCAGCACGCCGTCGAGCGCGACCATGAAGTACCCGACGCCGCGCTCCGCTTTCAACCCGAGCACGAGGCCCAGCGCGACCAGAGCACTCAGCACCACCGCGCCGGCCATCGGCCAGGGGTTGAACCCGCCCAAGAGCGCGGCGGCGAGCGCCAGGCCGACCGCGATGTGCTTGGTCTTGTCAACGCCGAAGAGGATCGGCAGCGTCGCGATGCCCGACTGCCGGTCGCGCTGGGCGTCGGGCAGGTCGAACGGCAGCGCGACCGCGGCGATGAACAACAGCCGGGCGGCAAGGATCGCGACCGATTGGGCGTCGAGCGCGACGCGTGCGTGGAGCATCGGCAGGCCCGCGGTCGCGTAGGTCCACACCCCCGCGATCAGCACGAGTTTTATGCCCGGCAGTTCCTTCAGCCGACGCCAGCGCCCGCCGAGGCGCACGACAGGCAGGCAGTAGCCGATGGCGATCGCGCCCGCGAGGGCGAGCGAGACAAAGACGCGCGGGCCGAGCATCGCCGAGAAAACAATCGCGCCGATCGACGCCGCCGCGGTGATGGCCCAGAGCATCGGCCGGTGGCGCTCGACCCAGCGCTCGTGCTCGGTGTCGCCCGGCCTCGGCTCGACGAGCCGGTCGAGGTTGTAAACGATCAGCGTGCAGCAGAAAACGAGTCCGGCGACGGCGTCGAAACGCGGCGCGACGCCGAGCAAACTGTAAGTCGCCGCGGTCAGGGCCGCGCCGCACAGCGCGACGTACACGTTGGTGAACACGACCCATCGCACGGCCGTACCATACAACTGATATTGAAGACCAACAAAACACAACCGAACCGGAACACAGCCCCGAAGCCGGTCCAGAGCATCAGCGAAGGTCCGGATCGAATCTTCTGAGAACCTAAACACCATCCGGACCTTCGCTTTGGCTCAGGGCCGGCTTCGCGCGTTGACGCGATCGCCTGATGAGCTGAACAAAACGATGCACCCTGACCGGCTCGGTCGACTATTTGACAATCTTTTTTGAAACAAACAAGGCTCCAAGACATGACACTTCAACGCTGGATCACCGCCGCTTGCCTCGTCTTTGCTTACGCCGTTGCCTGCCCGGCACTCGCGCAGGACGACGCGTCTGCGCCCAACGACGTGCCTGTTGTGGCATCCAAGCCCGGCCAACCTGAGAAACTCGCCGGCACCGACTGGAAGGTCACCGAACACACGGTCGAGATCGCCGGCAAGAAGGTCCCTTACACCGCGACCGCCGGGACGATCCAGCTCAAGGACGACAAGGACAAGGCCAAGGCGAGCATGTTCTTCATCGCCTACACCCGTCAGGGCGTCGATGACCCCAAGGACCGCCCGGTCATGTTCTGCTTCAACGGCGGGCCGGGCTCGTCGAGCGTGTGGCTGCACATGGGCTGCTTCGGCCCGCGGCGCGTGAAGATGGACGACACCGGCCACGCCGTCGGCCCGCCTTATGCGTTGACCGACAATGCGCTGAGCCTGCTCGACACGACCGACCTCGTGTTCATCGATCCGGTGTCCACCGGCTTCTCGCGCGTCGAGGAAGGCACCAACGCGAGCCAGTACCACAGCGTCACCGGCGACATCCAATCCGTCGCCGAGTTCATCCGCCTGTGGATCACCAAGAACGACCGCTGGCTGAGCCCGAAGTACCTGGCCGGCGAGTCCTACGGCACGACCCGCGCCGCGGGCGTCGCGAACCACCTGCAATCGCGCAGCATCGACCTCAACGGCATCGTCCTCGTCTCCGCCGTGCTCAGCTTCCAGACGATCCGTTTCGACGAGGGCAACGACCTGCCGTACCAGCTCTACCTGCCGACCTACACCGCGCTGGCGCACTACCACGACCAGCTCGGCGTGGACCTGAATCAACGCAAACTGCCCGAACTGCTGGACGAAGTCGAAGCGTGGTCACGCGAGGTCTACGGCCCGGCACTCATGCGCGGTGCCGAGCTCGACGACAATTCGAAACAGGAAGTCGCCGCAGAGTTGTCGAAGTACACCGGCCTGCCGATCGATCTGATCCTGGATTCGGATTTGCGTGTCCCGCAGTGGCGCTTCGGCGACAGCCTGCTGGACGATGAAGGCAAGGTCATCGGCCGGTTCGACGGGCGAATCGTCGGGCCGGACCTCGACAAGACCAGCGACCGCAGCGGCGCGAGTGATCCCAGCTACGCGCGCGTGGCCGGCGGGTTCACCGCGACGTTTAACGACTACGTCCGCAACGAGCTGGGCTACGACACCGACCGCAACTACGGCATCCTCGTCGGCCTGCGGTGGGACTACGACCGGGCCAACAGCAACTACCTCAACGTCGCGGGCGACCTGCGCAAGGCCATGGCCGAGAACCCGAAGCTGCGCGTCTACGTCGCCGCGGGGTACTACGACCTCGCCACGCCTTACCACGCCGCGGAGTACACCTTCAACCACAGCATCACCCACCCCGACGCCCGCCAGCGCGTGACCTTCGGCTACTTCGAGTCCGGCCACATGGTCTTCACGCACAAGCGGTCGCTCGAACAACTCCGGGGCGACCTGGTCGAGTTTTTTAACGGGTCGGGATCGGACTGACTTGCTCAAGTCGATGTTGATCCGCCGAAGCCGGTCCTGAGCGCCAGCGAAGGTCCGGATATCGCCTGCGGTGATTGATGAGAACAGAGAAGACCCGATCCGGACCTTCGCTTACGCTCAGGACCGGCTTCTAGGTTCGTTGATAGAGGTGAAGGTGCTTGTTTAAGAGATAATCACTCCGCGCCCAAAGCCGGGGTCCGATCGCGACGATGCTGATGTTGATGCGGCTCGGCCGTGTCTTCGCTTGTGACGTGACGGAGTGGCCCCGATGCTGCCGAAAAAGCCCCGGCGGAAAGACGCGACGACGCTGATCTGGGAGTACCTGGAGGGCGAGATCTCGCCGACCCGGGCCGAGCAGTTGTCGGACATGCTGTACCGCCGTGCCTCGGTGCGCGAGCAGTTGGTCGAGTCGGCGGTGCTGCACCACCTGCTGCACGACTACTTCGAGGCCGACGCGTCTCATGCGGCTGAAGAACCGAAGCGGGAACGCAAGCGGCCGCGGCGCTCGTCCGCGGCCTGACCGGCTGTTCAACCGGGCTTAACGTTCGGACGCGGCGCGATAGGCTGTTGGCTGACCGAACCGCGAACGCCCGCCATGACACGCGCAAACACGCAACACGAATCGCACAACGCCTCGCGCGGTCCCACGGCCGGCCACCCGTTGTGGGCCCGGCCGATGCTGCTATCGTGCGCGATCGCGGTCGCGGTGTTGTACGGCTCGCTCATCCCGTTCGACTTCGCGTGGTCATCGGCGGTCGATCGCGGCGGTGGGATGCTGGGCGCGATTCTTGATGCGCTCACATCGCCGCGATGGACGCCGCCGCAAGCCGGGCACTCCTCGCTCGGCGTGCCTGTCGCTGCCAGCGACTTGGTACTCAACCTGCTGCTGTACGCCCCGCTCGGCGTCACGCTGCGCATGGCCCTGCGCCCGCGCACGCGTCACGCCGCGGCGCAGGTCGGCGGGGCGGTGCTGCTCGCGTTCGCGATGTCTTGGCTGGTCGAATCGCTCCAAAGCCTGATGCCTGCACGCGTCGCATCTGCTAATGATGCCGTGGCGAATACGTGCGGCGCGCTGCTCGCCGCGCTGGTCGCGCCCGCGTTGTGGGGGTGGTACAAGCGTGCCGTCTTTTGGGTCTATTGCAAGTCGTCTGGACCGATCGCGCGCCTGCGTGCGTGGCGCGATCGGCCGGTCACGGCGATCGTCCTCGCGCTCTTCAACGCCGTCGTCATCGGCGGGTGGTACGCGCTCGAGCTGCGCCGCACCGGCGTAGTCGGAGACTCGGCGGGCGGGGGTTTGCCGTTCCAGCGCGCGTTCGACCTGCCTTACGACCTGGGCGCGCTGGTGCTCGGCCGGGCGATGCTGGTCTACGCCGGGCTCGGCTGCTTGTTATTGCTCTTGACCTGCACCGCGGGCCGACGCGTTGCGCTGGGCTGGGTCGTCTTGGCGGTGGCGTTGATCGCGTTGGCCGCCGAGCTGTCGCGCGCCGCGACGCACGACGCGATGCCGGACGTGACCGGCCCGCTGCTCGCCCTCGCCGCCGCGGCGCTGATGAGCGTCACGGTCTACACCTTCTCGCTGGCGGTCAAGCGGTCCAACCGACGACGCAAAGCCGAGCGATTCGACGGGCCGGATCGTCGGCGGAACCCGCACGAGTACGCGCGTTAAATCAGTTCTGTGCCATGCTCCCACTCGAAGCCGGTCCTGAGCGACAGCGAGGGCCCGATCGAATGACTGCCAATTTATTCAACGATCTTTTCACCAATCCATCCGGACCTTCGCTGCGCACAGGACCGGCTTCGGTTTTCTGTTCTTTTGATTTAGCTTCTTTGATCGAGTGTCACTCCCCGATCACCTTCTTCCTTCGCAGGATGTGGTGGTAATGCTGGGCAAACCGGTGGGCCTCGTCGCGGGCGGCCTGGACGAGTTTCAGGCCGAGGTTGTTCCGGCTTAAACGTATCGGCTCACTTTTGGCCTGGACGTAGATGAGCTCTTCTTTCTTTGCCAGCGAGATGACCATGGGCGGTTTGACGTCGAGTTCGTTGAAGGCTTCCTGCGCGGCGTGGAGCTGGCCGAGGCCGCCATCGATGACGATGACGTCGGGGTAGAGTTCGTTGCCGGCGCCCGCCTCGCGGTATCGACGGGAGACGACCTCGCGGATGCTGGCGTAGTCGTCGTTGATTTTGCCCGGCCCGACGTTGGGCGCGACCGTCTTGATCTTGTACCGCCGGTACTCGTTCTTGAGCGGTCGGCCGTCGACGAAGCAGACCTTGCTGCCGACGGTCTCGCCGCCTTGGAGGTGCGCGATGTCGATGCACTCCAGGCAGCGGATGGGCTTGTCCAGGCCGAGCGTTTTTCGCAGGGATTCCAGTCCTTTTTTGGGGTCCTGATAAAAGCTCTCGGTCTCGGGCTGCCAGTTGTCTTTCTTGTCACCGCGGTCGTCGAGTTTTTCGATGGCCTTGATCTGGTCGCGCAGCACCGCGGCTTTTTCGTACGCGAGGTTCCTGCTCGCTTCTTCCATCTCTTGGCGCAGCTCGCGCAGCAGCACGCTGCGCTTGGAGTCGAGGAAGCGGATGAAGCGTTGGATGTCGGCGCGGTAGTCGTCCTTGTTGATCTTCGCGCCGCAGGGGCCCGAGCACTGCTTGATCGGGTAGAGCAGGCAGGGGCGGAAGTGCTGGTTCTTCGGGTCGCCGTCGACGATGTCGAGCGTGCAGGTGCGGAACTTGAAGACGCGTTGGAGGATCTGTACGGCCTCGCGCAGCGCATAAACCGAAGTAAACGGGCCGTAGGTTTTGGCGCCGCGGTACTCGGGGTTGTTGGGGTCTCGGGTGATGAACACGCCGGGGAAGTCGTCGCGCATCGTGATGACGAGGTAGGGGAAGGTCTTGTCGTCGATCAGCCGGGCGTTGAAGCGCGGGTGGATGTCTTTGATCAGGCGGTTTTCGGTGAGCAGTGCTTCCCACTCGGTTTCGCACTCGAGGGTTTCGAAGTCGTCGATGAGGTCGAGCATGGGCAGCTTTTTCGGGCCCAGCCCGCCGGAGTTCGCGGCGGAGGGGACGAAGTAGCTGCTGACTCGGTCGGGGAGGTTGGACGCTTTGCCGACGTAGATGACCACGCCGTGATCGTCTTTCATGAGGTAGACGCCGGGCGACTTGGGCAGGGCGCGTGCTTTTTTGAGCAGTTGGTCGCGTTTCTCTGGATCGACGCTCATCGCGGGATTGTAGGCTCTCGGTAAGGTTATTTGCGACATCTTCGCGTCGCACAAGTGTTTGAAATGCCTGATCTTGCTTGACATCGCGGCGTCACCGCGTAGGGTTGTGGTTTCCCGCCGGGTCTGCCGTCGCCGGCCGGTCAACGCTCGCACGGACGGCATTGAAAGGGTTGGCTGGTCTCGACAAGGGCCGGCGGACGCTACCGGAGTCCGCAGATGATCACAGTCCAGGATGACAAAATCGTTCCCGTCGGTACGCAAGACCTCTACGACATCCGCTTCCCGCAAGAAGACCCGGGCATGGATCAGGACGAAGCGTGGTGCGAGGTGAGGCTCGACGGGAAGTGGCGGCGTGTGCGTTTCCACGATTACCACGAGATCTACCGGCATCCGGGGTTGTACGAGACGCTGTTCTATCGCACGCTCAAGTGCTGCTCGCCCGCGCGGGTGATCGGGCTGCTTTACGACGTGCTCGCCGAGAACCACCAGCCGCTGGATACCCTCAAGGCCTTCGACGTCGGCGCCGGCAACGGCATGGTTGGCGAGAAGATGCAGTCCTACGGCATCCAGGACATCCACGGGCTGGACCTGATCCCCGAGGCGAAGGACGCGACCGAACGCGACCGCCCGTGGATCTACAACCATTACCACGTCGCGGACCTCACCGCGATCCCCGAGCGGGCCGAGGAAGCGATTCGCAAATCCAAGCGCAACCTGCTGACCACCGTCGCGGCGCTGGGCTTTGGCGACATCCCCGACCTCGCGTTCCTCAAGGCGTTGGACCTGATCGAGACCCCGGCGTGGCTCGCGTTCAATCTCAAGGAAGAGTTCCTCGAGCGCGAACACCGCGATGGGTTCGCGGGGTTGGTCCAGAAGCTGCAACGCGAGAAGGTGATCCGCGTCGAGGCGACTCGGCGGTACTGCCACCGCGTGTCGTACCGCGGCGAGCCGCTGTATTACGTCGCCGTGGTCGCGAGCAAGCTCAGCGACGTGCCCGGCGAGTGGCTGTCCGAAGCGCCGGACGCCCGCGGCGACCGCGTCGATGACTAGCGCCCCGCCCGCCGTCCAACTGATCAACCTGTGCAAGCGTTTCCCGGGCGCGAGCGGCTGGGCCGTGGACCGCGTCAATCTGTCGCTTGCGCCGGGCCGGCTGCTGGTGATCCTCGGGGAGTCGGGCAGCGGCAAGACCACCACCCTGAAGATGATCAACCGGCTGATCGAGCCGACACGGGGCAGCGTGTCTATCGACGGTGAGGACGTTCGCGATCGCGACGCGGACCAACTGCGTCGAGTGATCGGGTACGCGTTCCAAGGCATCGGTCTGTTCCCGCATCTCACGATCGCTCAGAACGTCGGCGTGACGCCGCAACTGCTCGGCTGGCCCACGAAGAACGTGGCGGCACGCGTGGACGAGTTGCTCGAGATGGTGGGACTCGAGCCCAAGGCGTACCGCGACCGGTTGCCGCGCGAGCTGTCGGGCGGGCAGCGCCAACGCGTCGGCGTCGCGCGGGCGCTCGCGGCGGGGCCGAGGCTGGTTCTGATGGACGAGCCGTTCGGGGCGCTCGATCCCCTCACACGCGATGCGCTGCAGAGCGAGTTTCGGGCGCTGCACGAGCGGCTCGGCCTGACGACCATCATGGTCAGCCACGACATCACCGAGGCGCTCTTGCTCGGCGACGAGATCGCGGTCATGTGCAACGGCGAACTACACCAGCACGGCCCGCCCGGCGACCTGCTCAACCGGCCCGCGACCGAGTACGTCCGCCGGCTCATGGCGATGCCGCGCACCCAGAGCGACCGGGTCGAGGCCCTCCTCCAGGACGCCGCCGATGACTGACCAACTCCAAGGCCTGCTGCGCGACCTGCCCGATTACCTCGCGGCCCACGTGATGCTGGTCGTCGTCGCGCTGGCCGCGGGCGCCGCGATCAGCCTGCCGCTGGCGGTGTTGTTGACCCGGGTGACGAAGCTGAGGTGGCCGGTGCTGTCGTCGGCGGGCGTGATCCAGACCGTTCCGAGCCTGGCGCTGCTCGCGCTGATGGTCCCGGTGCTGGAGGGCGTGCGTCGGCTGGGCGTGGACATCTCGTCGTTCGGCTTCCTGCCCGCGGTCATCGCGCTGACGCTTTACAGCATCCTGCCGATGCTGCGCAACACGGTCGCGGGGATCACCCAGGTCGATCCGGCGGTCATCGAGGCGTCGCGCGGCGTGGGCATGACCGGCACCCAGCGGCTGATGCGCGTCGAGTTGCCCCTGGCCGCGCCGGTCATCCTCGCGGGGGTGCGGACGGCGACGGTCTGGGTCGTGGGCATCGCCACGCTCGCGACACCGATCGGCCAGGAGTGCCTGGGCAACTACATCTTCACCGGCCTGCAAACGCGCAACACGCTGATGATCCTGTGGGGCGTGGTCGCCGCGGCGGGGCTGGCGCTGTGCATGGACTTGCTGATCGGCGCGACGCAGCGCGCGGCACAGCGACGCAGTCGCCCGGGCCTCGCCGGGTGCGCCGCGGCGGCCGCGGTGCTGCTGGCCTTCACGCTCGGCTGGCCGCACCTGCCCGCGATCGGTTCCGATCGCGACCCGGGCCAGGCCCGGCCACAGGCCAGCGACCTGGGCACCGTCCGCATCGGAGCCAAGACCTTCACCGAGCAGTACCTGCTGGCCCGCGTGATCGAGGCGCGGCTCAACGACGCGGGCTACCAGACCCAGCGCTTCGGCTCGCTCGGTTCAAGCGTCATTTTTAACCAGCTCGCGAGCGGCGAATTGGACGTCTACGTCGAGTACTCCGGCACCTTATGGGCCAACCAACTCAAACGGCAGGGCGGCGGCGACCCGGACCGCGTGCTGGACGAGACGGCCTGGTGGCTCGCGAAAGAGAAGGGCGTGCGACAAATCGGCCCGCTGGGTTTCGAGAACGCGTACGCGCTCGCGATGCGCCGCGAGCAGGCGGCATCGCTGGGGATCCAAAGCGTGGAGGACCTCGCAGAGCACAGCGGCGAGCTGAGCATCGGCGGTGACTACGAGTTCTTCGGCCGGCCGGAGTGGGCCACGCTGCGCGACGCGTACGGCCTGGCGTTTGAAGACGAACGCACCTTCGATTCATCGCTGATGTACGAGGCGGTCGCGCGCGGCGAGATCGACGTGATCGCGGCCTTCAGCAGCGACGGCCGGGTCGCGGCCTTCGACCTGGTCGTCCTTGACGAGCCACGCCACGCGATCCCCCCCTACGACGCGGTGCTGCTGGTCGGCCCACGCATCGCGGACGATCCCCGGCTGATCGACGCGCTTCGGCCGCTGGTCCGCGCGGTCCCGCTCGACACGATGCAGGCCGCGAACGAGGCGGTGGACGTGCATCAACGCCCGCTCGCGGAAGCGGCCGAGGCGCTGGACGATGCGATCGCAGCGGATTGAGCGATTCGCACTCGGCCGCGCGCTCTGCGATCATGCGGCGATGCCCGCATCACTGCTCGACCAACTGCACAACGAAGTCCTCCACGCCCGGCAGCGCGTGTACGCGGTCCGCGACGCGACGCCGATCGAGCGCGTAGACATCGGCGCGTCGGCGGAGGTCTGGGTCAAGCGGGAGGACATCCCGCCGATCCACGCTTATAAGTGGCGCGGGGCGTTTAACAAGATGGCGACGCTGACCGACGCCGAACGCGGCCGGGGCGTGGTCTGCGCGTCCGCCGGCAACCACGCGCAGGGCGTGGCGATCGCGGCGCAGAAGCTCGGCTGCTTCGCCACGATCTTTATGCCTTTGCCCACGCCGTTGATGAAGCGTCAGGCCGTCGCGATGCACGGCGGGGCGAACGTCAGGATCGAACTGGTCGGCGACAGCTACGACGATGCCAGCGCGGCGGCCAGGGCGTTCGCCAAAGACAGCGGCGCCGCGTTCGTGCACCCCTACGACGACCTGGCGACCATGGGCGGGCAGGGCACGATCGCCGACGAGGTGGTGATGTCCGGCGTCGGGCCGTTCGACCTGGCGTACCTGCAGATCGGCGGCGGGGGGATGGCGGCGGCGGTCGGGGCCTGGCTCAAGAAGTTCATGCCGAGCATCCGGATCGTCGGCGTCGAGGGCGAGGGCCAGGCGTCGATGAAGGCCGCCATCGACCACGGCGGGCCGGTCACGCTTGACCGGCTCGACATCTTCTGCGACGGCACGGCGGTGCGGCGCGCGGGCGACCTGACCTACGCGCTGTGCAGGGACGTGATCGACCAGTTCATCACCGTCAGCAACGACGAGGTATGCAACGCGATCCGCTTGTTCTGGGACGACCGCCGACGCATCGTCGAGCCCGCCGGCGCGATGGGGTTGGCGGGGATGCTGCAGCACCGCGATCGGCTGAGCGGCAAGCGCGTGCTCGGGGTGATGTGCGGGGCGAACATGGACTTCGCCCAGCTCGCGGTCATCGCCGCCGAAGCGGGCATCGGCGGGGAAATCCGCCGGCACATCCGCTTCGAGATCGGCGAGCAACCGGGCGCCATGCTCGACCTCATCGACCACGCGTTGGCCGGTTGCAACATCGTCGACTTCCAATACGGCAAGACCAACGACCAACGCGGCCATCCGGTCATCGGATTCGACGCGCCCCCGCACGTCATCGCGCAAGTTCATGACCACTGTCAGCGCTCGGGCATCGCGTACCAGGACATCACCGCTCACGAGGACGTGGACTTCCGCATCGTGAATTACGACCCGAAACGTTTTCGCCGGCCGTTGATGATGCGCTACGAGTTCCCCGAGCGGCCGGGCGCGCTGCACGAGTTTCTCGCGCGAATCAGCGACCTGGCGAACGTGTGCTACTTCAACTACCTCTACACCGGCGAGCGGATCGGCCGGGCGCTGGTCGGGCTGGAGTTCGATTCCGACGCCGACCGCGAGGCGATGCTCGACCGGCTGGCTACCGATGAAAAGCTGCGTCACGGCTACCGCGAGGTGTCGCCCGAGGCGCTGTCTCGGATGCTGTAGGACCCTCGCGGATGCGGTCGCGCGGGCGCGGGGGTCGGGGCCTTACCCCGCGGGCCGCTTGGTGCGGCGCGGGCGTGCTTCGGGCTCGCCGGCCTCGTCGTGTCCGGCGAGCTGCGCGAGTTCTTCGTCCAGCCGGTCGGCGTCGATCGGCTCGAAGTCGATCGGCCGCGGTCGGCCGTCGGTCGCGGGCGTCGCCGCGTACCGCCCGGGGTTGAAGTACGCGAAGAGCAGGGCGTTGAGCACCGCGCAATCGACGAACTGGCGCCGGACCACGCGGTGGCGGCGGAGCAAGCGTTGGAGCAGCTCGAACCGGTCGGGCGGGATCACGCCGTCGAGGTACTGCCAGGTCAAGGCGGCGGCTTTGCGTCGGAGCAGGTAAGCGATCATGGCGGATGTTCCCAAAGGGCCGTGCAGACCTCCTCTTTCACTACCTCTAGATTGCGTCACGGGGCGTTTTATTATCACGCAGTTGTCTATTTTTCCATATTTTTACGTCTTCGTAACATCGGGCACGCGATTTCTGACAGCTTGATAAGCTGAGCCGATGGCGGGACACGATCCGAGGTTATCGGCCAACGCGAGCCCGGGCGTCGGCCTGTTGTACGACCCACGCTTCCTGGACCACGACACCGGGCCCGGCCACGCCGAGCGGCCCGACCGGCTGCGCGCCGTTGTGCGGCACCTCAAGCGCACCGGCATGTGGGACCGCGTCGCGCACCTGCCGTTCAAACCCGCCGAGCGCTCGGCGATCCTACGCGTCCACGACCCGGCGTACATCGACCGGCTCGAAGCCGCCTGCGCCGCGGGGCAAGGCACGATCGATTGCGACGACTCGGCGATCTGCCCGCGCAGCGCGTCGGTCGCCTACCTCGCGGCGGGCGCGGCGGTGGCGGGCGTCGAGGCGGTGGCGGGCGGGGCGGTCGATCGGGCGTTCGCGCTGGTGCGCCCGCCCGGGCACCACGCCGAGCGCGACCGGTCGATGGGGTTCTGCCTGTTCAACAACGCCGCGGTCGCCGCCGAGCACTGGCTCGCCGAACACGGCGCGCGTCGTGTCGCGATCGTGGACTTCGATGTCCACCACGGCAACGCCACGCAGCACAGCTTCGAAGACCGGGCTGACGTGTTGTTCGTCTCGATCCACCAGCACCCCGCGACCTGCTACCCCGGCACGGGGCACGCCCACGAGACCGGCCACGGCCCGGGCCGAGGCACGACGCTCAACCTGCCGCTCATGCCCGGCGGCGGCGACGACGTTTACCACGACACGATGCGCGACAAGGTGGTCCCGGCGTTGCGATCGTTCGCGCCCGACGCGCTGCTCGTCTCGGCCGGGTTCGACGCCTCGGCCGAGGACCCGCTCGCGCAGATGCAAGTGACGACCGACGGATTCCACGCGATCGCCGATTCGCTGCGCCGCTTCGCCGATGAAACGCTCGACGGCAAAATGGTGACGCTGCTCGAAGGCGGCTACGACCTGGACGCCCTGAGCGCGGGCGTAGCGGCTTATTTGGAAGTCATACTGGGCTGAGGTATTGTCGATTTGATTTGACCCGTGGCAGATATCGGCTTACGCGTGGTTCGCCCCCGCGTGGTGACGCGGCGGCTACGACACACCTCTGTCAACGATCAGCAGCGCGACGTAGCCGCCGGGCCACGCCCGGGGGCGAGTGGGCAGCGCTTTCTGTGAAAACACGATGCGCATGACCGGCATGGTTTGCGATTTGTACGTGCCTCCGTGTTCTCCGTGCCCTCCGTGGTGATTTGGGTTGCCATCCATAAAACCCCGTACCATCGCCCGACTCACATCGCCTACAATCCCCGCGTGTTTGAACACCAAGACGACAACGATCAGCAGCCTTGGTTCGGCGACGGCGTGAGCTTCAACTGCACGCAGTGCGGCAACTGCTGCACCGGGCCGAGCGGGTACGTGTGGTTCGACGACGACGAAGCGCAGGCGATGGCCGACCACCTGGGCACGGACGTTCGTTCGTTCCACCAGCGGTACGCGCGTCGGGCGCTCGGGCGGTGGACGCTCGAAGAAGTGAAGCACGGCCGGGGCTACGACTGCGTGTTTTTGAAAGAGACCGACGCGGGCAAGCGCGTGTGCTCGATCTACCCCGTCCGCCCGACGCAGTGCCGGACCTGGCCGTTCTGGCCGAGCAATATGCGGAGCCGGCGGGACTGGGAGGCGTCGGCGAAGTCGTGCCCGGGCATGCGCGAGCCGGACGCGCGCGGGCAGCACTTCGTGCCGATCGAGCAGGTCCGCGTGATCATGGCAAAGAACCCCGAGCATTTGTAGGGCGTTTGTTCAGAGCACGAAGCGTGAGCGCGTGACCGGATTCATGAAGGTTCGTGTCACTCGCTGACGCTTCGTGCTCTGACAAGCCGGGCACCGGATGATTGATCCAACTACCAATCAATGGCATCAGTGGCGCGACGCGGCAAGGCGTGACGCGATCGACCGGGCGATCCGCGGGCTGTACGCGGACCTCGACGCCGCGGTCGCCGAGCGCGGGCCGCTGTGCAACGCGTCGGGCCGGTGCTGCGACTTCGACGCGTACGGGCACCGGTTGTACGTGACCGGCCTGGAGATCGCGTGGTTTTTGTTGGGCGTTGGGGGCTCGGGTTTAGGCAGTCGGGGCGAGCCGGACGCGTGTGCGGATCACGCGGACAACACCCGACGCGTTCAGCCTTCAACAACTCGCCCCAAGCCAACCCCAAGCCCAACCCCCAAGTGCCCGTTCCAGATCGACGGCCTGTGCAGCACGCACGCCATCCGGCCGTTGGGCTGCCGGGTCTACTTCTGCGAGCGCGGCACGGAAGCCTGGCAGCAGGACACGACCGAGCGGTTCCTGGACCGGCTCAAGCGGCTTCACGCCGAGCACGCGTTGTCTTACGGCTACATGGAATGGCGCGCGGGTTTGGCGGAGGCGAAACGTGCCTTGGCGAGTTCGCCATGACAGACCGAATCACCCGGCGATCGCTTCGAGCAGCTGCCCCGGCTCGTCGATGATCGCGTCCGCGCCGTTCGCTTTCAGCTCGTGCACCGACCGGAAGCCCCACGACACGCCGACCGTATGCATCCCGGCGGCCTTGCCGGTGAGCATATCGACCTTCGTGTCGCCGACGTAGACGCACCGCGTCGGCGCGACGCCGAGCCGCTGCAAGACCTCGATCGCGCTGGTCGGGTCGGGCTTGGGCTGGGTGCCGGGCATGTGGCCGCGGACCGCGTCCCAGGCCAGTCGGCCGAAGCAGCGCGATACGACATCGACGGTCGCCTCGTGCGGCTTGTTGCTCAGGACACCGAGCTTGATGCGTGCATCGACCAGCCGGTCGAGCATCGCGTCGATCCCGGCGTAGGGCGCGGTGGTGTCGAAGCGGTGGTCGGCGTAATGCGCGTGGAAGGCGGCGACCGCGTCGTCGAGCAGGTCTCGGTGGCCCGGCCCGAGCGCGTCGATGAACAGCTGGCGCACGCCCTGGCCCACGAGCGTGCGGTACGCGTCGCGTGGGTGGGTCGGCCGGCCGACGCTGCGGAGCGCGTGGTTCGCGGACGCGCTCAGGTCGGTGAGCGTGTCCAGCAGCGTGCCGTCGAGGTCAAAGAGGGCGGCGTCGAATCGCATGGCCCAAAGTGTAGACCCCCCGACCGACCCGTTTCAGCGGGTTGGTCCGTCAGCCCCATCGGATTGCGGCCTCGCCCCGGACCGCGTATGGTGTTAGTGGATTCGCCTCGGGGATCAGCCTTTATGAGCATCCAGACGTACCCGCCGATGGACGACGCTCAGCGTGCGGCGGTCGCGTCGGCGCTCGGGGCCATCCCGTCGGGCCGGTTCGTCCTCACCGCGGCTCACGAAGACCGCCGGCTGGGTGTCTTGGTCGGCTGGGTGCAGCAGGCCTGCTTCGAGCCGCCGATGATCTCGATCAGCATCCAGAAGGGCACGCCGATCATGCCCCTGATCAGCGAGTCGCGGCAGTTCGCCCTGTGCCAGTTGGCCAGCGACGACCGCATGACCGTCCGCAAGTTTTCTGCGCAGAGCGACCTGGGCGACGACCCGTTCCTCGGCCAGCAACTCATCAAACCGCTCATGCCCAAGCTGCCGATCCTCGCCTCGGCCAAGTCCTTCATCGAGTGCGAACTGGTCTGCCACATGGACGTCGAAGGCGACCACGACCTGTTCGTCGGCACGATCCGCAACGCGGGGTTCAAGGGCCCGTTCGACCCCGCCATCCACCTGCGCGAAAACGGGCTGGCGTACTGAAGCAGTTCGGGATCAGAGCACGAAGCGTCAGCGAGTGACACCAGCAAACACCGCATGGTCACGCGGTGACGCTTCGTGCTCTGACGAGCCGGGCTACAATGGTTGCATGACATCCGAAGCAGCCAACGCCGTCCCCGTCAGCATCGACGACCCGATCAACAAGCGGATCCTCGAGGTCTCCGAGGACCGGATCGCGGGGTTCACGCGCACACCGCTCGAAGACATCGCCGAGGTCTCGCGCGTGCCGTTGGACACGGTGATCGAGCGGATCCGCGCGATGCTTGAGGCGGGCACGATCCGCCGGGTGCGTCAGACGCTGCTGAGCACGTCGCTTGCGCCGGGCGCGTTGATCGCGTGGAAGGTCCCGCCGAAGAAATTGCTCGACGCGTTCGACTACATGTTCAAAGAGGACCCGTTCTCCGGGCACGTCGTGTTGCGCACGACCGACAAGGAGACGCGCGGCAGCGATTACAAGCTGTGGACCACGCTCAAGGTGCCGACCGGCTACAGCATGGACAAGCACTGCGAGCTGCTGATGCGCAAGACCGGCGCCGAGCGCTACAAGCTGCTGCCCGCCAAGCGGCTGTTCATGCTCGGCGTCGGGCACGTGCGCCGCAAAGGACTCGAGCCGGGCAGCCGGACCGACGAGCCGGGCCGCGTGCTGGACACGACCGTTGTCGAGCTCAACGACCACGAGTGGCAGGTGCTGATGGCGCTCAAGCGCGAGTTCGAGCCCGGCGAACTGACGCCGGACTTGTGGAAGGCGCGTGCCGAAGAGGCGGGCGTGAGCTTCGAGGATTTTTGTCAGACCGCCGAGTCGCTGGCCGAGCGGAAACTCGTCGGGCGGTTCTCGACGTTCCTCGAGCACGTCAAGGCCCACAAGGACGGCCAGCGCGTGACCAAGTTCAACGCGTTGTTCCACTGGCGCGTCCCGCAAGGCAAGGAGATCGAGGCGGGCCAAGAGGTCGGCCGGCACCACTGCATGACCCACGCGTACTGGCGCGAGGGCGGCGCCGAGTTCTCCAACGTCAACATCATGGGCGTCAGCCACGGCACGGACAAGGACCTGGTCCTCGCCCACAAGGCCGCGATCGACCAGCACCTCGAAGAAGCGGGCATTGCAGTTGACTACACCAACGTCTTCTGGGGCGGCAAGAGCGAGATCAAGCCCAGCGAGATCAGCCCGATCGCATACCGAGCGTGGTGCGAGAAGATCGGCGTGGACCCGGAGGCGATGCGGGGCTAAGCGATCGTGGGGGACAGGCATTCCTGCCTGTCGATCGGCAAAGCCGAGTCCCGATCTTATTTGGCCTACGGCCAACAACAGGCAGGAATGCCTGTCCCCCTTTTCGGTCGAATGATTCATGCCGAAAACCCAACATCGAGCCTGGCTGTGCAATAACTGCGGCGAGCGGTGCGATCCGACGATGGGGCTGTGCTGGAACTGCGGGCACAACCGGGACGGGCAGCCGCCGGTTGAACCGGATGAAGAAGGGGCGGTTTTATTGCGGTGCCCGCGGTGTGCCTACGACCTGCGCGGGAACCTCGGCGGCAAGAACTGTCCGGAGTGCGGCGCCGAGCTTACGCTGAGTCGCGAACAGAAAGACCTTTACTGGGTCCCGCCGACGACGAAGATCGGCGCGGTCGCGAAGCTGCTGCGCAGCCCGCTGCGGATGATGCCGATCGCGATCCTCGCGTGGTTTCTATTCGGGGTGTTCTGGCTTGCGGGCGAAGCACGATACTTCTTTGATGGTTTGTTTTCCGTCAACGGCCCCGCCGAGTTCTTCGTGCTGCTGGTTTTCCTCACCGCGATGTTCTTCACACTAGCGACCCTTAGCGGCATTATGGTTCAAGGCCTCCAACCGCCCGACGAAGAGCAGACCGAGGCGTCTGTCAGCACGGGCAACGGTTTCATCTTGCGCACGATGAAGCACGGCTGGGGGCGCTATCTGTTCTGGTTGGCATGGGCGGCGCTGCTTGTCTGTATCCTTCTGTTCTACGGCCCATGAATCCCCAGCGCTACAAACTCACGATCGCCTACGACGGCAGCGCGTTCTTCGGTTGGCAGAAGCAGGAGCCGCCGGGCGAGGAGCCTTTGCGCACCGTGCAGGGCGAGATGGAACAGGCGCTCGTCCGGCTGCTGGGCACGCCTTCGGACCCGCTCAAGTTCTTCGGCGCCTCACGGACCGACAGCGGGGTGCACGCGCTCGGGCAGGTGGCGCAGTTCGACGCGATTACCCCGATCCCGTTGGAGAAGCTTGCGCTGGCGATCAATGCCCGGCTGCCGGCCGACGTCGAGGTGCGCAAGGTCGAACGCGCGGAGCCCGATTTCGATTGCATCTCACAGGCGACGAACAAGCAGTACCGCTACCGCGTGTTTAACGCCGAGCACAGGCCGCTGTGGGTCCGCAACGCGGTGTACCACTGCTTCAACGCGACGCTCGACGTTGATCGGATGAACGACGCCGCGAAGCGGCTGGTGGGGACGCACGACATCGAGGGCTTCTCCGCCGCGGGCCACGGGCGCGAGAACACGGTGCGGACGATTTTTGATTGTCGGGTGTTCACCGACGCCGCGTTCCTCGACGAGGTGCACATCACGATCCAGGGCAGCGGGTTCCTGTACAACACGGTGCGGATCATCGCGGGCACGCTGGTCGAGGTCGGCCGCGGGCGGTTCGAGCCTTCGCACATCGACACGATCCTCCAGACGGCCGACCGCCGGATCGCCGGGCCGACGCTGCCGCCGCAGGGGCTTTGCTTGCAGTGGATTCGGTACGGGTAAGATGTGCGTCGAACCACGCGTCTGTGAGGCATGACGATGAAACACGTGTTGCTCTTGTTTTTCTTGGTGTTTGCGGCTTTCCCGGCGTTGGCGAAAGACAAACCACCGAACATCGTGCTGATCATCAGTGACGACCAGGCGTGGTCGGACTACGGCTTCATGGGCCACGACGCGATCCAGACGCCGAACCTCGACGCGCTGGCGAAGCGCAGCCTGGTCTTCGAAAGAGGCTACGTCACCTCGCCGTTGTGCCGGCCGTCGCTCGCGTCGATGGTGACCGGCCTCTACCCGCACCAGCACGGCGTGACGGGCAACGACGTCGACGGCATGCGCGACCGTGCGGCGCTCAGCGCCAAGGTCACCGAACAGTTCCACAAGCACCCTTCGATGATCAAGACGCTCGTTGCGAACGGCTACCTCGCGCACCAGTCCGGCAAGTGGTGGGAAGGCTCGTACCAGGACGGCGGGTTCACGCACGGCATGACGCACGGCGACCCGAAGCGCGGCGGGCGCCACGGCGACGCGGGGCTGCTCATCGGCCGAAGGCCCGCCGATGCGCCGCGCAACAGCGAAGGCAGCGACATTCCGGGGGCGATGAAACCGATCGCCGACTTCATGGACCACGCGATCAAGGAGGACAAGCCGTTCTTCGTGTGGTACGCGCCGTTCCTGCCGCACACGCCGCACAACCCGCCCAAGCGTTTGCTCGATAAGTACGCGCAGGACGGCAGGGCGATGGACGTCGCGAAGTACTACGCGATGTGCGAGTGGTTCGATGAGACCTGCGGCGCGTTGGTGAAGCTTGTGGACGACCGCGATCTGCGCGAGAACACGGTGTTTTTGTATGTCTGCGACAACGGCTGGGCGGCGACGAGCACGAACGCGGACGACCCGAACCAGAAGCAGTGGGGCGGTTTTGCCTTGAAATCCAAGGGTTCGCCGTTCGAGAACGGCATCCGCACGCCGATCATGGTGAGCTGGCCGGGCAAGGTGCAGCCGGGGAAGAGTGACGACCTCGCGCAGTCGATCGACCTGTTCCCCACGGCGATGGCCGCGGCGGGGCTCGACGCGCCCGAGGGCCTGCCGGGCCTGAACCTGATGGACCGCGAAGCGACGTCGGCACGCAAGACGATCTTCGGCGCGACGCACGCGATCCACAACATGACGCCGGGCGACCCGGACGCGACGCTGCAGTATCAATGGACGATCGAGGGGGATTGGAAACTCATCGTGCGTAGAGACGGTGAGAACAAGACGTCATATGCGAGAGTTCACGATTGGGATACAGTAGAGGCGCGTTTATTCAACCTCGCCAAGGATCCGTATGAGAAAAAAAACCTGCTAGACATTGATCACGTCAATGAAGCAATGGTGCAACAATCGATTCGATTACAGATCAACCTGGCGAAATGGAGCTTAGGCCCGGCTCCGTTTTGATGACAAGGTATCGTCGATAGAGTTACCCAAGATAATCTGCTAAACGCAACACTCGTTCCCTACTCACTACTCACGAAATCACCATGGCCAACATCCTCGTCGTCGGCCCGCACCCCGACGATCAAGAACTCGGCATGGGCGGCACCGTGATCCGCCTGGCTCGGCAAGGGCACCACGTGCTGTTGCTCGACATGACCAACGGCGAACCGACGCCGATGGGCTCGCCGGAACAGCGCGAGAAAGAGTGGACCGCCGCGGCGAAACTCATGGGCGTCGAGCGTCGGCTGCTCGGACTGACCAACCGCGAAGTCACTCACACGCTCGCGGCGCGGCACGCCGTCGCGGGCGTCATGCGCGAGCACCGGGCCGAGATTATTTTCGTTCCCTACGAGCAGGACGCGCACCCCGACCACCGCGCGGTGACGCGGATTGTTGAAGACGCCCGCTTCGACGCCAAGCTCAGTAACATCGACCTGCCCGGCGAGCCGTGCTATCCCAAGTGGCTGTTCTATTACTACGCGACGCACCTGCGCTGGGTGGCGGACCCATCGTTCTGTTTAGACATCACCGAGCAGATGGACACGAAGGAGGCGGCGGTCAAGGCGTACGAGTCGCAGTTCGTCTGGCCGGAGAAGAATCGGCGGGTGGTCGAGTGGGTGCGCGAGTTCAACGGGTACATGGGCTCGCGCATCGGCGTGCGCTACGCCGAGCCGTTCTTCACCAAGGAGCCGTTGGGGTTGTCGTCGCTGGACGACCTGCTGATGTAGCGTGAGCGTTGCTCGGGCTCCCTCTCCCTCCCAGGGAGAGGGCGGGGGGTGAGGTTGGGCATCAAGCCGACCACGGCTTGTTCAATATTTCACTGTGTTTTGTACGCTGGACCCTCACCCCAACCCTCTCCCCGGGAGGGAAAGGGAGCGAATGCAGTGGTCCTTACGCCGAGCGGCGCAGCGGCTGCATGACGTAGCGGACCGACCCGCCGTTGCGCCGCACGTTGTTGGCGAAGGCACAGATCGTCGCGCTGATGAGGTCGGCGACGTCGCCGAGGTGGCTGAGGTCCACGAGCACGTGCTGGGGCCGCAGAGCGCCGGCCTTGGCGAGTTGGTCTTCGAGGTCGTCGATGCACGCGGGGTCCGCCGAGCCTTGCAGCGTCAGCACGATCGTCCGGCCCATCACTTGACGCGAGAGTTCGAGCGTCGGCTTACGCGTCGTCGGCTGGGTCGGGCTGGCGATCATCGGTGTGTCCTTCGGCGGGGGAGAGGTGCCGGCGGTGAGTACCGCCTCCGCTAGAACTTCTGTCATTAGCTCTATCGGTTAATACCCAATAGGACTATAAAAAATCGGTAAAGGCAACTTTTATCTGGACTTACAGGCGCTTTTTGTGCCGACTGTAGCGGTCGTATCAGTCGTAGGCGATGTCCTGGACCAGCTTGCCGTCTGCGTCGCGGGTCCAGATCAGCGTCGGCTCGGGCTCCAATCCCGGGGCCGTGATCCGCGGGGGCAGGCCGGCCCGGGCGGGCTTGAGCAGGACGAAGGCGCGCGTGTCGCCGGCCTCGCGCTCGAATCGGTACATCTCGTCCTCGTCCGCCGAGAGGTGGCGCGTCACGCCCATCTCGCTTCGGCGGAGCTTGAAGCCGTAGCGCTGCAGCGTGTCGCGCAGCGCGTCGAGGTCGTCGGGCATCGCCTCACCTTGCTCGGCGAGCAGGCGCAGGCCCGTGCCGAGGAACTCGAGCCGTTCGATCGCCTCGGCGACCTCGTTGGGCTGCTGACGCAGCGCGTAGCGTTGCCAGTCTTCTTCGAGCGCAATCATGCCGCTTTGGCCGAAGGCCATGAGCTGCGCGTCGCCGTGGCTGTCGCCTTGGCTGAGTCGCTTGAGGTACTCGGTGAAGGGCTGCTTGTGCTTGCCGCCGTCGCCGTGGATGAGGTAAAAGACCAGCGACCAAGACTGCGCGTAAGAAAGCCCGGCGTGCTCGGGGTCGTCGCGCAGGCGCTGGGCCCACTGCTTGCCGCTGACCGCCATGAGTTGTTCGATCGGTAGCGCGTCGCCTTCGCGGATCGCGGTACGCACCTTCTCGATCCTCGGCCGACGGATCATGCCCAGCGACAGCTTGCCGTCGCGCAAGACCGCGGACTCGAAGTACTGCGCGAGCCCTTCGTTGACCCACACCGGCAGGTCGGGCCCGAACGTGTGCCAGGCGAACTGGTGGAAGCCCTCGTGCTGCAACACCTCGAACGTCTTGCGCCGATTCCCCGCCTCGGCCCACGTCGCCAGGCCGCGCAGCTTGTGCGTGACGAAGAACATCCCGCCCGAGTGCGTCGCGTCGATGTCGTGCTCCTGCAGGAAGCGGTCGTACTGCTGCTGGGTCTCGAAGAGGTAGAGCGACATCGGCTCGACGGGCGCGGGCACGAGCGTGCCGAAGCGCGCGTCGTACTGCTTGAACAGCGCGTCCATGTGCCGGGCGTAGGGCAGGACCTCGTCGCGCGACAGCGGGGTGTGGACGCGGTAGTGCTTGCTGCGGTAGACGGTGAGCTTGGGTGTCGGCTCGATGCGGATGACGTCTTCGGTTTGTGCCGGCGTGGTGGCCGGGACCGACAGCAGCAGGACCAGCAGCAGGGGCGTGAGACGTCGCATCCAGCGGGTTTATCGGCCGGTAAGCGGGGCGTGGTTAGAGCGGTGCGGTGAAGTGACGGGTTGTGCGGGTTGTATGGATTTTGACGTGTAGCGGGCGACGCGAAGCGTCCCGTTCCCCCGATCGTTCTCGTCATTCGTAATCGTATTACGAATTGACCATGGCCGGTCGATCACGATCCGCGATGCCGAGAACGAAACGCACGGGACGCTTCGCGTCGCCCGCTACACATTCACGTGCCCGGCACGCGGTAACCCTTGACCTTGCGGAAATGATGCACCGTGCAGTACTTGCTTTTCTTGATGCGCAGTCGGTCGCAGTTCAGGCAGCCGCAGGCCTGCGGGCCGGTCTCCGGGCCGAGCGTGTGGAACCAGGCGAGGTCTTCCGCTTGCTGCCGGACCTTGTGCAGGCGGTCGGGCCTGGCGTGTTTGGGGGTGGGCACGGCGTAAGGGCACGCCGCGCCGCCTTGCGTCTGGCCGAAGGGGAACTCGACACACCACAGCGTCCCGCACACCCGGCACTGGGCGAGATAGGTCCGCGAGTTCTTGAGCTTGATCAGCCGGTCACACGTCCGCAGGATCGTGTTCGCGTCCTCGCACCGCGCGCGGATGTCGTCGAGCGTCGTCGGCGTGTCGGCGTGCTGTTCGCAAACGCACTGGTGCTTGATCCGCATGCTCAGACCGGCCTTGCATAAAACGTTGAAACCATCGACCTCCAGAGTTTCAGTATACCGGTCCATGGCCCGCGGCTAACCGCTGCGCGGCCGTCGGGACAGACTACGGCCGCGCAGCGGTTAGCTGCGGGCTGTTATGAAGGATTGTTCTTGTTCTGGGGTGTAATCGAGAAGATCCGACCGATATCATGCCCGTATGGTCCGCAACGTCACCTACGACCGCCGATCGCTCGTCGAGCTGTGCCAACGCCACGGCGTCCGCAAGTTGTCGTTCTTCGGATCGGTGCTGCGCGGCGATTTCGACCCGGTGTCTAGCGACGTCGATGTGCTGGTCGAGTTCGACCCCGAGGCCGAGGCGGGTCTGACGTACTTCAAACTCGGCGCGATCGCGGCGGACCTCGAAGACCTGCTCGGCCGACGCATCGATCTTTCGTTGCGCGACAACCTATTGGACGAGCTGCGCGACACGATCCTCGCGACCGCCGAGGTGCAGTATGCCCGAGCATGACCGCTGGTCCGCCTGCGACACATGCGCGATTACGCGGCAGAAGCGTTGCAAATGCTAGGCGAGAAGAGCATCGAAGCCGTCGAATCGGACCGCGTGCTACAACTCGCGCTCGTGCGGTTGGTCGAGGTCGTGGGCGAGGCGGCTTCGCGTGTGCCGGCCGAGTTCCGTGAAACGCACCCGTCGTTGCCTTGGCGCGAGGCGAGTTCGATGCGAAACCTGCTTATTCATGGCTACGACATCATCCGCATCGATATCCTGTGCAAGACGATACGCGAGGATTTGCCGGGGTTGGTTGAACAACTCGACGCGATATTGGATGAATAAGCGTTATTACTTCCCCGCGTAGTCGATCAACCGCGCGATTTCGTTGCGCAGGTCCTTGCGGTGGACGACGCGGTCGACGAAGCCCTTGTCCTGCAGGAACTCGGAGCGTTGGAAGCCGTCGGGCAGTTCCTGGCGGACGGTGTTGGCGATGACGCGGGGGCCGGCGAAGCCGATCAGTGCCTTGGGCTCGGCGAGGATCAGGTCGCCGAGCATCGCGAACGACGCGGTCACCCCGCCGGTCGTCGGGTCGGTGAGGACGGAGAGGAACAGCCCGCCCGCGTCGTCGAGGCGCGCGAGCGCGGCGGACGTCTTCGCCATCTGCGCAAGACTCAACGCCGACTCCTGCATCCGTGCCCCGCCGGACGCGCTGACGACGATGACGGGCTTGTCTTCTTTCGTGCCTAATTCGATCGCGCGCGTGATCTTTTCGCCGACGACCGAGCCCATCGACGCCATCATGAAGCGCGTGTCCATCACCGCGAGCACGACGCCCCGGCCCTTGATGAAGCCTCGGCCGGACATGAGCGCGTCTTTCTGGCCGGTCTTTTTCTGCGTCGCCTTGATGCGGTCCTTGTACGGCACGCGGTCGGTGAACTTGAGCGCGTCCCTGGGCGCGAGGTCTTCCCACAAGGGCTCGAAGCTGCCGGGATCGACGAGCTGCTTGATGCGCTGCTCGGCGTCGATGCGGAAGTGGTGGTCGCACTCGGGGCAGACGTGCAGGTTCTGCTCGACGGCCTTGCGGTACAGCATCGCCTCGCAAGACGGGCACCGCATCCACAGGCCCTCGGGCAGGTCCTGCTTCTTGTCGGTCGGCACGTCCTGCCAGGTGCGGGGCTTGGTGCTGGCTTGCGTTCCGGGGGCGGGGTTGGCCAAGGGGCGGCTCCTGTGATCCAATAACATCGCGTGTCGCGGTTCCAGCGGGCGAGTGGCCCGGCCTGCTTCGCGGTATCGACAATCGGCCCGGATTATAACCAAACCTTGACACAGGAGACGGCGATGCGGATCGTACGCTTCGAAGACGAAAACGCGCAAGTCCATTACGGCAAAGACCTTGGCGACGGCAAGGCGGAACGGCTGGACGCCGACCCGCTCGCCGTGTTCCCCGCATTGCCGAAGCTGACGGGGCAGGTCGTGCCGATCGCGCGTCGGCTCAGCCCGGTGTCGCCGAGCAACATCCTGTGCATCGGGATGAACTACAAGGCCCACGTCGCGGAGATGGGTGGGGCGATCCCGCCGCGGCCGGTGCTGTTCATGAAGCCGACGAGCAGCGTGCAACACCCCGGCGGGCCGATCGCCCTGCCCCAGTGCGAGCACGACGGGCCGGAGACGGATCAAGAAGCGGAACTCGCGGTGGTCATCGGTAAAGCGGCGCGCGACGTGTCGGTTGATGAGGCGCTCGACTACGTGCTCGGCTATACGTGTGCGAATGATGTCAGCGCCCGCTGGTGGCAGAAGCACGGCAGCGGCGGGCAGTTCGTCCGCGGCAAGGGCTTCGACACCTTCTGCCCGCTCGGGCCGGTGTTGGTGACGCATGGCAGCGGCGAAGACGAGATCGACGACCCGCAGAACCTGCGCGTGCGTGGGCTGCTCGACGACGCGTGCCTGCAGGACGGCCACACGAGCGACATGATCTTCAGCGTTGCCGAGTTGATCGCGTTCCTGAGCCAGGACACGACACTCTTGCCCGGCACGGTCATCCTCACGGGGACGCCGCCGGGCGTGGGCTGGGCGCGCGAGCCGAAGAAGCTGCTGCGGCCGGGGATGCGCGCGGTCGTCGAGATCGAAACGATCGGGCGGTTGGAGAACCCGGTGGTTTGAGTATTACCGCGGAGTACGCCGAGATCGCGGAGAGACAGTCAAATCGTTGAACTCTGCGCTCTCTGCGAACTCTGCGGTAAATCCGTTGTCACTCGATCTCCCCGATCGTCACCTCGCCGGTTTCCGCGTCGATGGTGACGGTGATCGTGTCGCCGCCTGCGGTAAGCGTGATCGTTGCGTCGGTGGTTTGGTCGAGTTGGCCGTAGAGTCCGAAGCCGAGTTTGTTGTCGTTGGTTTCGCTGACGGTGTCCAGGTTGTAAGCGGAGATCGTGACGCCCGTGAGTTGTCGCAGGCCGCTGACGCCGAGCGTGCGGGTGTAGGGTCGGCCGGTGTCGATGTGGTTGATGGGCGTGGCGGTGTCGGACGCGGCGGCGAGGTACCAGGTGGTGTTGTCGGTGGGATCGACGACGAGGTAGCGCAGGTCTTCGCCGTGCGCGATGGACTCGGCGCGGGCGGCGTCGAGGTCGGCGGCGAGGACTTTGGCGGCGCTGCGCAGGCGCGTGGTGTTCGTGCCGCGGAACATCGGGATCGCGGCGGCCGCGATCGTCCCGAGGATCGCAACGACGATCATCAGCTCGATCATCGACACGCCGCGGTGCGGGTTGGGCCGGTTTCGCAGTCGCATACAAGGGATATCGGTCGGTTCAGGCCGTGACTTCGGCCTCGCCGGGCACGACTGAATCGGGCCCCGGATGCGGTCGATAGACCTCCTATGCGCGGAGAAAGGCGGCGCCGTCAATCCGGTTTCACGCTGGTCGAGGTGTTGATCGCCGCGGCGATCCTGTCGTTTGCGACGCTGGCCATCGTCCAGGCCGTCACCGCCGGCCAGGCGCAGACGCTGGACTCGCTCACACGCACGCGGGCCGATGCGCTCGCCGAGGTGCTGCTCGAAGAAGTCTTGAGCAAGCCCTACGACGACCCGGACGGCGACACGGCGTTCGGCCCGGACGCGGGCGAGTCCACCCGCGCCGACTTCGACGCGGTCGACGATTTCCACGGCTACAGCGAGTCGGCGGGCGCGCTCGCGGACCAGGCGGCCAGCGCCTACCCGACCGAGTACCAGGGCTTCGATCGCGCGGTGTCCGTCGTCGCGCTGACGAACAACGTGATCTCGCTGGGCGGGGACCACGACGGCGTGCAGGTCACCGTGACGGTCAGCGAGCCGGGCGGCCGGTCGTGGACCGTGGAAAGGTTTGTGCCGGCGCCATGACACGCAAGCAAACATGCAACCCGGCGGTACGCACGCCGCGCCGCGGCCTGACGCTGCTCGAGCTGCTGCTCGCGCTCGCGGGCACGGCGGTCGTCGGGATGGCGGTCACGATGATGCTCACCGGCGTCGCCTACGGCACGCAGAGCAACAAGGACCTGCGCACGCTCGTCACCAAGCAGATGGCCCTGCGGGCGCGCATCGAGGCGGAGGTCCGCGAGTCGCAGGTGATCCTCGACCAGGGCGTGGGCTACCTGATCCTGTGGGGCGAAGACGCGGACGACAGCGGCACGCCGAACAAGAGCGAGATCCAGGTCATCGAGCTCGACGCGGGCACCGAGGTGCTCACACGCTACGCCCCGGCCGATGGGATCACCGACGTCGAATACGCGTTGGCCGACGACTTCCGCACGATCACGGACGGGTTCAAGGGCGACGCGACGTTCCCCGCCGAGCGATGGGGGACCGAGGTGTCGTCGTTCGCGATCACGCTCGACGACGCGGACCCGCAGCTCGCGCGGTTCGTGTCGTTCCGGCTGGGGCTGCGTGGCGGGGAGGTGTCGGCGACGGCGATCGGCGGGGCGGCGCTGCGAAACGAGGCGAGCGAATGATGAACGAACAGACGAACAAAATAGGGAGTCTCCCCAAAAAAATAGGGACTGTCCCCTTAAATCGGCGCGGGGCCGCGATGCTGCTGGTGCTGATCGCCGTGGCGGTCGCGACGATCCTCGCGCTGTCCTTCCTCGCGGCCCAGCGGCCGACCGCGGTCGTCGCGAGCAACATCGACCGCAAGGCCAAGGCCCGGCAGATCGCCGAGTCCGCGTTGAAGATGGCGATCGATTACGTCAACCAGGACGCCGACTGGCGCACCGACAAGGCCTCGGGCACGTGGATGACCGACGCGGCGCTCGACGGCGGGACGTTCACGCTCACCGGCATCGACGCGTTGGACGGCGACTTCACCAACGACACCAGCGAGCCGGTCACGCTGTCGGTCGTCGCGACGTACCAGGGCGTGACCCACCGCGTGAGCGCGCGGGTCACGCCGAGTGTCTCCGCCTTGCCTTCGCCGGCCCAACATTGGCTGCTCGACGAGACAACGGGCACGGACATCATCGACAGCATCGGCGGGGTGGACGGGACGAACTACAGCGCGACTCTCGCGCAGACGGGGGTCGCCGGCTCGGCGATCGACTTCGACGGCTCGGGCCAGCACATCGAGGTCACGCACGACGACGCGCTGCTGCTGAACGAAGGCACCTTCGCCTTCTGGTTCAACCCCGGCGATACCAGCGGGACCCAGTCGCTGATCTCGAAGGATTCGTCCGGCTACGACACCGGCGGGCACGTCACGATCTACCTCGACGGCAGCACCCTGACCGTCCGCGTGCAGAGCACCTCGTCGAGCTACACCCTCACATCCTCGACCCCCGTGTCGTCGGGCCAGTGGTACCACGCGGCACTGGTCTTCGGCAGCACGGGGCTGAAGCTCTACCTCAACGGCGCGCAGGTCGATACCGACGCGTACACCGGCGGGCTGGGCACGACTTCAGGCGGCGTCGGCAACTACGAGCCGATGGTGTTCGGCCACGGCACGACCGGAAGCGGCAACCTCGTCAAGACTTCGTTGAGCGATCCTTATCACGGACTGATCGATGACATCAGAATCTATGACGTCGGTTTAACTGCCGAACAGGTCGCGCAGCTCCACGACGAAGACGCCGAGGCAACGACGACGCCCACGCTGCTCGCGCTCTACGAGTTCGAGCCGGTCAGCATCGCCCCCACGCTTGCCGGGCGCTGGCGGCTGGACGAGACCGGCGTGGGATACGCCGGCGCGGTGCACGTCATCGATAACATCGACCTCTCAAACGGGGCCTACATCGATGGATACGACGCAAGCGCCGGGCCCTACGGCGGGGCGAACCAGCAACTCACCGTCCGCGTGTTCACCAACACGACAACTTCAAGTGATGTCGATATCGATAATTCAACTGTCCACGGCGACATGCTTGTCGGGGCCGGCGGCGACCCTTCGAGCGTCATCAACCTCACCAATGGCGGCTCGATCACCGGCTCCACTTCCGTACAGACCGTCAACATCCCGATCCCGACCTATGACGCGCCGTCCGGGTTCGGCGCCAGCGCGGGTAACACGACGCTCAACACAGGTGGCACCGTCGTCTGGTCCAGCGACCTGCACTTCGACGACCTGACGATCTCGGGCGGCACGACCGTGCAGGTCTCCGGCGACGTGCGTGTCCGCGTGTCGGATGACTTTCGCATGGACAACGCCAACATCGTCCTCGACGCCGGCGCGACACTCGAACTGTGGGTCGGCAGCGAGTTCGACATGACCGGCGGCGCAACGATCAACAACGACACGACACGACCCGGCGACGTCCAGATCATCCTCTACGGCGACTTAGTTAGCGATGACTTCACGATGAACAACGCGACCATCGTCGGCTCGATCCACTCCGCCGACGACGTCGTGCTGAACAACGGCTCGGCGATCTACGGCAGCCTGACCAACGAGGACGACCTGACCCTCAACGACAGCGCGCTGCACCTCGAACTCGCAACGGCCCCGCCCGACGTCGGGGCCTCGACCACGCCGACCGTCGCCGAAGACACCGCGCCGCTGGGCAACGACGGCACGGTGAGCGGCAGCCCGATCAGCGGCGTCGCCGGCCAACACGGCACGGCGTTCGAGTTCGACGGGTCGGGCGACTACGTCGAGATCCCCCACGACGACAGCTACCTCATGCAGGGCGGCACCTTCTCGGTCTGGTTCAAGGCCGACGTGATCTCCGGCCAGCGCGGCCTGTTTTCCAAGGATTCGTCTGGCTACGACACCGGCGGGCACTTCTCGGTCTGGCTCGATGGCAGCCAGATCGAGGTGCGGATGCAGAGCACCGATGCGAGCAACTTCGTGTCCTCGGGCAGCGGCAGCATCGTCGCCGGCCAGTGGTACCACGTCATGTTCGCGTGGGGCGAGGAGGGAATGGTCCTATACCTCGACGGCGTCGAAGTCGATACCAACTCGTACACCGGCGGGCTCGGCACGACCTCCGGCGGCGTGGGCAACTACGAGCCGATCGTCCTGGGCGCCAACGCGTGGCGCACGGGCAACCTCAACTCGGTCGGACTGGAACACTACTTCGACGGCACGCTCGACGACCTGCGCATCTACAACGAAAGGCTCAGCGCCGACCAGGCCCTTGAGATCTACAACGGCGCGGTCGAGCCCAGCCCGTTTATCTCCGAGGTCATCGTCGCCGACACCTCCGGCTACGGCGACGCGCTGGACCTGGTCGTCCAGGACCCCGACAGCGTCACGTGGTCGGCGGGTGGCCTGACCTTCGACAGCGACACCCTCGCCGTCTCGCTCGCGCCGGGCACGAAGCTCCACGACGCGATCGCGGCGACCGGCGAGTTCTCCGTCGAGGTCCTGCTGCAACGCGCCAGCCCCGGGTCCACCGCCAGCCCGTCGCGCATCGTCGCCATGTCCGAGGGCGCGGGTGACAGCAACTTCGTCCTCGGACAGGACGGTTCCAGCTACGAGGCCCGGGTCCGCGACTCGGCGACCGGCGGCTCCGGCGTGCTCGCGCCCGAGTTCGTCTCCTCCACCGCGCTGGGCACGGGCGATACCCACGTCGTGCTCAGCTACAAGGACGGCGAGGTCAGCGTCTACATCGACGGCACGCTGGACCAAACCAACACCGCAGGCGGCGTGCTGAACAACTGGGAGTCGGACCACTTCCTCGTCTTCGGCGGGGCGTACGGCGGGTCGAGCTTCTGGCGCGGCACGCTCAAACGCGTCGCCATCTACGACCGCGCGTTCAACGCAACCCAGGCCGAGAACGCCTACAACGGCGACGACCCGGGCGACGGCGGCTCATCCAGCGCGGGCAAGGCCGTGTGGGACGAAGTGGACTAAGCCGATCGAAGCGACGCGGCTTCGCCGCGCGAGATCACTATTTCCGCTTATTCCAAAGGATCTGCGTGCCGTCCTTGCCGGGCACGACGACGTCGAGGTCGCCGTCCTGGTCCAGGTCCGCGGTGCGGATGTGCAGGCCGATGCCCGCGCCTTCGGCCAGGACGTGTTTCTGGATGTTCTTGAAGCCGTCGTCCCAGGTATAGGCCATGACGACGGGCGTGTCGTTTGCGCCCGGGTCGCGCCCGCCGTGGCCGTAGACGCGTTTGCCGGTGATGATCTCGACCTTGCCGTCGCCGTCGAGGTCGGCGACGTGCAGCGCGTGGGCCTGGCTGAACGAGTCGTCGATCTTGACCTCGTCGTAGAGGAACTTGCCGTTGTCGTCGGTGCCCTTGCTGATCCAGGCGTAGACGCCGTAGTCGTGTCCCTTGCCCCAGATCAGGTCGTTTTTGCCGTCGCCGTTGACGTCTTTGACGAGCATCGGGCAGGACATCGACAGGTTCCACTGGGCGTGGTAGGTCCACGCTTTCGCGTAGGGGCCTTCTTCGGGTTGTTCGTACCACCCGCCGCCGAAGATGATGTCGTCCCGGCCGTCGTTGTTCAGGTCGCCGAAGCCGATGCCGTGCCCGCTCTTGGGCCCGACGGTGTGGCTGACGTAGTCGCCCTGTTCGTTCTGGTACCAGATGAGCGTGGGCTTGTTGTTGTTCCACTGGTTGGCGATGTACTCGGGCTTGCCGTCGGGCCTGCGGTCGAAGTCGAAGAAGTGGCAGACCTCGTTGGTGGTCTGCTTGGTATCGACGAGCAGGTTTTTCTTCCACAGAAGCCCGTTCTGCAGGCCCTTCTTGCCGGGGTTCTTGTACCAGTGGACCTCGCCGAACCAGAAGGCGTTGGTGACGATGTCGGTGAAGCCGTCGCCATCGACGTCGTAGGCGTGTTCGCCGTTGGACAGCGTGTAGCCGCCGCGGTCTTCGAGCACGCGCAGCGGGCGGGCGACCCACGGGCCTTGCTCCCCCGGGTTCAGGTAGAGGAACCGGCCGGCGGAGATGTCGAGCCAGCCGTCGTTGTCGTAGTCGGCGACGGCGACGCCCTCGTTCGCGTCGACGGCGAGCACCTGCACGTCGAACGCGAAGGGGTGCTCGGCGAAGGCGGTTGTGCTGACGAGCAAGCAGAGCGGCAGGGCGACGAGTAATTTCATAGCGATCCAAATGAAAAGGTAGGACAGGCATTCCTGCCTGTCATCAGACCGACGGCCTGAAACCCAATCCATTGCGGCTGCGCCGAACGACAGGCAAGAATACCTATCCTACCGGCAAACCGCTACGCGAACACGCCCTTCGCCGCCTTGCCTTTGCCGTCCTTGGTGACGTAGAACGGCCGGCGTTCGATCTCGAACTTGGTCTTGGGGCTGATGCCCATCGCGGTGTAGATCGTCGCGTGCAGGTCTTCGACGCTCAGCGGGTTCTCGATCGCGATGTTCGGGCGTTCTTCCGCGGTCTTGCCGTAGAGGTGGCCCTTCCTCATCCCGCCGCCGAACATCAGCACGCTGGTCCCGCCGGTGAAGTGCCGGTGCAGGCCGTAGTGCTTCATCTCTTTGAGCACGTCGGTTCGGGCGCGCGACTGGTCCTTGGCGTTGGAGCCGGGCACGCCCTCGATCATCATGTCGCGGGAGAACTCGCTGGCGACGATGACGAGCGTGCGATCGAGCATGCCGCGCTCTTCAAGGTCGCGGACGAGCGTGGCGATCGGCCGGTCGATCTCCTGCTTGAGTCGCACCGTCGTCTCGTGGCCCTTCTCGTGCGTGTCCCAGTGCAGGAAGGGCACGTACTCGGTGGTGACCTCGACGAAGCGCGAGCCGGCCTCAACCAGCCGGCGGGCGAGCAGGCAGCCGCGGCCGAAGCGCCCGGTGTCGTACTTGTCGTAGCTCTCTTTGGGTTCGAGCGAGATGTCGAACGCCTTGCGGTGTTCCGAGCCGAGCAGGCGGTGGGCGTGGTCGACGGCCTGGAGCATCGACTGCTCGTGGTAGTCGCTGATGGTGTGGTCGCCGCCGGCCTCGACCAGGCGCTTGTACCGCTCGTAGCGCTCGGCGAATCGCTTGGCGTCCATGCCCTTGGGCGTGGCGACGGAGCGCGCGGCCTCTTCGGGGAAGGGGATGTTGAACGGGCCGTACGCGCTGCCGAGGAAGCCGGCGGTGGTGAAGGCCTTGAGTTCTTCCTTCTCGCCGACGCCTTCGAGGCGCTGGCCGATATTGACGAAGGCGGGCATGACGTCGTTGCGCGCGCCCAGCAGCCGGGCCATCCAGGCGCCCATGTGCGGGGCGGCGACGGTGATCGGCGGGACGTAGCCGGTGTGCCAGTGGTACTGGTGCCGCGAGTGCAGGATGTGCCCGAGGTCCGGCTGCACGGCCGAGCGGATCAGGGTCGCGCGGTCCATGACCTGGGCGATCTCTTCGAGCCCCTGGGTGATCTTGATGTGGTCGACGTTGGTGTCGATCGCGGGGAAGGTCGAGATGATCTGCTCGACGGGCAGGCCGACCTCGTAGGGCTTGTAGCGCTTGGGGTCGAACGTCTCGGGCGCGGCCATGCCGCCGGCCATCCACAGCAGGATGACGGCGTCGGCGGTGGGCTCGGGCTGGGCGGCACCCTCGCCGCGGTCGGCGCGGACCAGCTGCGGCACGCCGGTCATCATCGCGGCGGCGGAGGACGCGCTGAGCGCCTGCAGGAAACGTCGGCGGGTCAGCGACGGGTTCTGTTCGTCGTACCAGTTGTTCATATCAAGCTCCGATCCCTACGTTTGATCAAACTTCCCAAGGTAGGACAGGCATTCCTGCCTGTCATCGGGTCTCCTTCAATTTGTGACAGGCAGGAATGCCTGTCCCCCTGTTCATTCGAGACAGGCAGGAATGCCTGTCCTACCGGCACTAGCGCACGTGCTGGAACTCGGGCAGCATGAAGACCGACCACAGCACGTCTTCGAGCGCCTTGGATGAGACTCGCGGCTCGAGCATCGATTTGCAGATGCCCAGCTCGGTGTTGTTGGGTGGACGCGACAGCGCGCGTTGGAAGATCATCGTCACCAGTTGTTCCGCGTTCTTGTCACCGTGCAATTCAATGAGCCGCGCCGCGCCGTCGATGACCATCTGGTTGACCGCTTCGCCGTTGGCCAGGTCGAGCGCCTGCAGCGTGGTCAGCTGGTCCGGTCGGCTGGTGACGACCTGCTCGCGGTTGGGCCGGCCCATGCCGCGCTGCAGGAAATCGCTGGGCAGCATCGACGCGCGCGTCGTCGCGTCCTTCGGTTTCAAGCCGAGTTGTTGTTCGATGTTCGACGCGGCGAGTTTGCGGTCCGTGTTCGTCGTCTGCGTCTGCGTGACCTGGCGGATCGCGTCGACCAGCTGCTCGGCGGTCATGCGCTTGACCATCGGCCCGGCGTACTGGTAATCCTCGGCGGGCGGCGCTTCGGCCAGCGGGACCGCCTGCGCGCGGTACGCGTGCGAGGTCGCGATCAGCCGGAGCGTGGACTTGAGGTCGTAGCCCTCATCCGACAGCGCGATCGCGAGGTGGTCGAGCAGGTCCTCGCTCCACGGCTCGGTCTGCATCGCATCGACGGGGTGGACGATGCCCCGGCCGATCATGCGGTGCCAAAGCCGGTTCACGATCGTGCGTGTCAGCCGGCCGTTGTCCGGGCTGGTCATCAAGTCGGCGAGCTGTTTGAGCCTTTCGTTGCGTGGGGCCTTGGGATCGACCTGCCCGAGCTCGGGGAACAGCCAGCTGGGCTGTCGCACCTCGCCGGTCGGCTTGTCGCAGCGGTACATCTCGAGGGGCGATTCGGAATAGATCGCCGCGAGGCCGTAAGCCTCTTCGAGCGTCCACTTGTCGATGAAGCTGTCGTGGCAAGAGGCGCACTTGATATTGATGCCGAGGAAGACCTGGCCGATGTTCTGGGCGAATTGGATCTCGATGGTCTGGCTGGCGTTGACGTCGCCGCGCCACTTGATGCCGTTGATGAAGCCGTCGGATTCCTTGGTCGGCGAAAGCAGTTCGCGGGTGAACTGGTCGTAGGGCTTGTTTTCGAGCAGCGAGCGGTAGAGCCAGTTGGAGATCGACCGCCGGCCGCCGGTGATGTAGCCCGTGCCGGTGTAGTCGTTGCGTAACAGGTCGTTGAAGAACGTCAGCCAGTGCCGGGCGTACTCGATGTCGTCGTCGAGCAGCTTGTCGATAAGCTTGGCGTGTTTGTCCGGGTCGCTGTCGTCGGCGAAGCGCTGCACGTCGGCCGGGTCGGGCAGGACGCCGAGCAGGTCGAGCGACGCTCGGCGGTAGAACGACGCGTCGTCGAGCGCGGGGCGTCGCTCGACGCCGTGCTCGGCCAGGTACGCGTCGATGATCCGATCCACCGGGTTGTCACGCCCGTCCGCCGCCGGCGGCAGCTCGGGCCGGCGGGGCTTGAGCGGCGGCTCGTACTGGTTCTTCGCGAACGTGAAGCCTTCTTCCCACGCCATGCCCTGGTCGATCCATCGCTTAAGCGTCTGGATTTCGGCCTTGGAGAGCCGGGGTTTGTCCTTCGGCGGCATCGCGAACTCGGGGTCCGGCTCGTTGATCAGCTCGATCATGTACGACTTGGCCGACTGGCCCGGCACCGCGCCCTCGGCGTCGAGGATCAGCTCCTTGGTGTTGATCGAGAACCCGCCCTTGGATTGATCCCCGCCGTGGCACTCGTAGCAGTGCTTGGTGAGGACCGGCGCGACCTGCGTGTGGAAATCGACGTCCTGCGCCCGGGCGGGCAGGGCGGCGAGCGCGAGCAGCGACAACAGCGTGACGAATCGGGCCATGGCGGGCGCACCTCTGGAACAACGGATGTCCACATTCTAGCGATGCGCGGCCTGCCGGTCGGATTACGGGATCGCGGGTGCGATTCGATCCCGCCGGGGGTCACTCGTAGATGAACGTCGCGGTGATCGTCGCGTCGGTGTCGCTGACCAGGCGGACCCAGTGGGCGTTGACGCCCGGCCAGAAGTTGAACTGGCGCTGCTCGTCGGGCGAAGCGATCAGGCTGCCCATCGTGTGCCAGTTGCCGGTTCCGCTGGGGTCGAACTGGATCGAGATTTCGGCCCGCTTGTCGGATCGGACGCGCAGCCGTTTCTTGTCGTAGCCGTACATGAGGTAGGGGTCCGAGGGCTGGCCCGCCTGGACCTGCGTGTCGTGCCAGGGCCCGCCGACGCCCGTGGGCTTGCCGAGCTGCCACAGCTCGTCGATGACGCCGACCCAGACCGCGGCGTGGCCGTCCGCGCTGCGAACGATGCGCTCGCCCTGCGCGTCGGGGCCGACGCCGGTCATGACCAGCAGGCCGCGGTAGCTGCAGAAGTCGTGGATGCGGTAGGGGTGGGAGGCGACGGGTCGCACGTGTGCGAAGCCGCCTGCGTTGCGCGCGGGCAGTTCGTAGAACGTCCCGCCGACGTTCATCAGGTCGCGCTCGGTGACGACCTCGCGGACCCGGCGGACGTGGCCGAAGGGCCCGGGCAACGGCGTGTCCGCCGAGCGCTTGTCGTAGAGCGGTAGGCGGTAGCGCCGCCCGTCTTCCTCGACCAGCACCGAGTGGGTTTCGATGGTGATCGGGATCGCGTCGGCCTTCGGGGCGACGGCCTTGGCCGTCGCATCGCGCCGCGTCGCGTCGTCGCTGGGGACCAGCTCCAGCCGCTTGTTGAGCAGGTAGAACGCCGGCTGGTCGGGTTGTTCGGTCGTCGCGATCAAACCCATCGGCAGGTCCTCTCCGCCGAGCGAGCGCATCAGGCCGCCCCGCGCGCCCGGCTCGGCGTCGGTGGCCAGGCCGGTGAAGATCGGGTCCGGCGACGCGGTGCGTGGGTCCGCCTGCGCGTAGTGGAACCAGGCGGTGACGGCTTTCGCGTCGTGCTTGGGCGTGACGCGGACCCATTCGCCGGCGTGGGTGTCGTTGAAGATGAACGGCGCGTACCCGTTCGCGGGGACCTCGACCTCGGCGATGACTCGGGTCTGCGCCGGCTGTTGGGCCATCGCCTCGATGACGAAGGTGACCGGCTCGTCGGTCCGGTGCGCGAGGTGGAGCACCCGGCGCTCGTAGCCTGCGAAGAGGAACCAGTGGCTGGGTTGGTTCGCGTCCGCGTCGTCGTTGAGCCAGACCCCGCCGCTGCCCAGCGCCGGGCCGAGCTGGTCGAGCCGGTCGGGTTGGATGAACCAGAGGTTGGAGTTGGAGCGCAGCGGCGCGCTGTGCTTGGACTTGGCCTTGCGGGTGTTGAGGAACTCTTTCTGGGCCGAGTCGTCGCAGCCCAGGACGACGCGGTCGCCCCATCGTGCGAAGTCGCCGACGACCTTGAGGTAGTTGCTGCGTGGGCGGATGCCCGCGGGGTTGTCGCTGCTGAAGGTGCTGGGGAAGGCCCAGAACGTGCCGTGCATGGTGGCGAGCAGGCGGTCGGCTTCGCCGATCTCGCGGATGCGGGGCCACTCGGTGTTCCAGCCGTGGGCGCCGTCGTAGCTGAAGCTGGCCTTGGGCAGGCGGAAGGTGTGCCACGCGTTGTGGTCTCGCGTCTTGAGCAGGACCGATCGGTGGTCCCAGCCCATCGCCCAGACCGGGTCGTCTTCATTGGCGTTGCCGTACAGGCCGCCGGGCCCGGTGACCTCGGTGTACTGCTCGCGTTCGATCAGCCGCCAGTCCTCGCCGGGCCCGCCCCAGTGGGCGAGCGCGCCCGAGGGCGTGGTCGGGTCGGTCAGCGCGGCGCGGCCGTGCTCGCCGTTGTTGCTGTAAAAGAGCCTGCCCTGTCCGGTGTACGCCCCCTTGCCGTGGTAGCCGGGCAGCTTGCTGTCGATCGCGTGGTCGAAGCGTTTGACGCCGCGGTTGGCGTCGTTGATCCAGCAGCGGACCGCGAGCGTGCGGACATCGACCTCGTACAGGCCTTCTTCCATCGTGGTGAAGTAGACCTTGTTGGCCGGGTCGGAGAGGTGGCGGGCGTTGGCGGTGGGTCGGCCGGGCATCTGGGCGTGCGGCACGGCGCGGACGTTGCGCTGGGCGTCGATGAAGTAGTTGGCGATGATGAGCTGGTTCGACTCGCGGTGGATCATCCGGTTCGCGGGCGTGCCGCCGATCGACTCGGGCCGCGCATCGAGCCCGAGGCCCGGCGTGATCTCCCAGAGCTTGTCGTCCGAGCCCATCGGCCGGTGCGGCGAATAGGTCGCGACCCACAGCCGCTCGGCCCACGGCACGACCGCGCCGATGCCGCACTCGCCCTGGCTGTTGCTCACCGCCAGGTGCGGGTATACCCCGCCGATGACGCGGTGCGTCGCCTGCGCGTCGGGTCGGCCCGCCCCGGCGTCCACCGGTTGAGCAGCCCACGACGCCAGCGCCAAGGCGAGCCAAGCACAAGTACGAAAAATTGTTTTCATAAGGACGGACCGGGGTGTGTGTTGACGCGACGGGCAAGGCGCTCGCTTCTCGCCGGGCCGCACGATCGTCCGGCGTGCGTGGCGAACGTATGGGCTACCAATATAGGCGTGTGCCGTCGCTGTACCAGAGCTGCCGCTTGTTTTTGTTCGGCTCGTCCTGGCCCATGTCCCGCTCGGGCTTCCAACCGACGCTGCCATCGATCTTGCCCACGTGCGCCCCGCCGCCGTCGGCGGCGCTGCCGGCGGAGATCGACACGTCGTAGGTTCGGCCCGCGTCGTCCAACTCGTTGAACTTGAACGCGAGCTGGTAGGTCTGGTCCAAGGCGAAGTCGATCGTGTTCGTGCCGTCGGTCACGTCGGCCCAGCCGCCGGAGAAGCGTTGGATCCGGCCGCCCGCGCCTCACGCAAGACACGGCCGCCCGATTGAGCACGCACCGATCCGCGCGCGAACCCCGCCGGGGCCCGCCACGCGTTGCGTCGATCGCGTGTACCGGCCGGCTCAGTTCGCCTGCGCCCGCAGGTCAAAACACACCATCTCGTCCTGGTCGCGAACAATCAGCAGCCCGTCCGCCAGCGTCAGCGGGGCCCACGCCCGCTTCTGCGACGCGTCGGTCGCCCGGAAGCCGCTGATCTGCTTGTACCCCCGCGGGCTCGGCTCGACGAGGTACAGCATCCCCGCCTCCGCGTCCTGCATGATGATCTTGCCGTCCGCGTACAGCAGGCACCCCCGGCCGATGAACGGGTCGTCGCCGGTGTTCCAGACGACCTTGCCGTCCGCGGGGTCCACGCACGCCAGGCCCGCGAACTTGCGCCGCGCCTTGCCGTGCGTGTCGTTTTCGCCGTGGTTGACGTACAGGTGCCCATCGATATAGATCGCCGGGTGGATCTGGCTGCCCTCGACCGTGCGGTACTGCTCTTGAACGCTGAACCCGCCCCCCGCGCCGCGCGTGACCTTCAGCATCACCGAGCCCATCTCGTAGCCCTGCGTAACGAACACCCGCGAGCTGTTCTCGCGATCGCCCGGCAGCACCGTGATCGGCGTGATCGGGATCTTGCCCTTGTCATAACACCGGTGCTTGAACAGCGTCTTGCCCGTCTTCGGATCGATGAAATACAACTCCTTGATGTTGCGCACCGCGATGCCCTGGACCCCCGCGATCGTCCGCAACAACGGCGAGCTGTACATGCTCGACCCGCCGAACGCCTCGGACTCCCACACGACCTCGCCCGTCTCCTGGTGAAATGCGATCAGACCCGGGTGCTCGCTGGCGTACGACGCGGCCACGACCAGGTCGCCGACGATCAGCGGGTTCATGCCGTAGCCCCAGCCCTGCCGGTCGCTGCCGTCGCTGTCGGGGTACTTCTCGATCAGGTTCACCGACCACGCCACCTCTTTCGTCTTTCGGTCAAACGCGTAGAGGTCGCCCATCTGCCCGGTCGTGAAGACGTGCGTGTCCGTCACGCTCGGCGTACAGCGCGAGCCCTCGTGCCCGACCCGGCCGACCGCCTCGTATTCGTGCCGCCACCTCTCCTGCCCGGTCGCGACGTCGAGCACGCGCAGGATGTCCGCCTCGCCGTGCTTGCGGTCGAGGATAAACGCCTCGCCGCCGTGCACCGCCGCGCCGCCGTAGCCCGGCCCCACGTCGATCCGCCAGACCTCACGCGGCCCGCCCGCCGGCCATTCGTCCAGCAGCCCCGTCTCACCCGACACGCTGTCGCCCGTCGGCCCGAGGTATTGGTGCCACTGCGCATAGGCGGCGGGGCAAACAAACCCGATCAACACGAAAGGCAGCATCAGAACAAACCATCGGCGCATGGCGAACTCCTTGGAACGAGGTCCAAGCATGATAACGCTGTTGGATTGACGCGGATGACGCTTCGTGATGAGGAATCGTTGGGCACGCGGTCTCAGACGTTCAACCGCCGCCGCCGACGAGGGAAGGCCAAGCCCGATGCGATCGCGAGCAGCGCGACCGACCCGGGCTCGGGGACGCTGGTCGGCGAAAGCGGGCCGGTGTAATTGGAGAACGCGGTGCCCAGGTCCGAGTCGTCGCCGTCGCCGTCGCCGTCGATATCGCCGAAGACCCATGAATGGCCGCCGGCTACGCCAACCGGTCCTGTATAATTCGAAAAGAGTGTGCCCAGGTCCGAGTCGTCAACATCGCCGTCCAGGTCGATGTCGCCCAGCATCGCCGCTGTGACCAACACATCGTTTGCCGTATAGGTCACCGCAAACCCTCTGCCCGAGGCGTACACGACGCCGCTGATGCTGTCGAATTGCGTCCCGTTCAGCGCGCTGCTGGTCAGGACCGTGACCTGGCTGTACGCGATGGGTGAGTAGCTGTTGGTGAGAGCCAATTCAAGCCTTCCGCCGAGCGCAGCGGCCTGATCGACTTCCAACTGGGCGTGCCCGGTCCCGGCGACAGGCCCGCCGATCATCGCGCGAAGCGTGCCCCCGGTCTGGATATAAGAATCGGCCTTGATCCGGCCGGTCATCGTCATCTGATTCGAGGCCACCGTCAGGTCGCCAAACGATACATCGGATGTCATCGAGCGTGCAGTCGCCCACGTGTTGCCGTTGATCACCGCATCGCCGACCGTGATGACGCCCTCGTCCGAGGTCAGCCACACTTGCCCGTTGCTCGTGTTGATCCCGGCCAATGACGAAAGATCAATCGTGCTGTTATTGTCGGCGTAGATCAGCAGTTTGCTCGAGCTGGACTGCGGGCCGGTGATGGTGGTCACACCCGACAGGTCGATGTGGCCGGCGTTGATCGCTTCGATCTTGAAATCGATCAGGCCGCCGGTCGCCGAGGCGTCGATCGTCGTCAGGTTGGGCAGCGACAGGTTCGAGCCTGCGCCGCTGGCCCACATCAGCGTGTGGTCGAACGTAAGGCCAACCGCTGAATAGGTCCAAGGCGAAGCGCCCGTGTCGGTTACCGCGCCGCCGCCATCGGCGTACAGCACCGTGCGTGTCAGGCTGGTTACCGACGGCAGGTTGATGGCCGAGCCGGCATCTTTTGACCAGATATCGATCCGGCCGCTGGCGGTGGTGGTCGTCTCCAACCCATCGAAGGTTGATCGTGCCTGCGCTGTCGGCGTAGATCAGCAGTTTGCTCGAGCTGGACTGCGGGCCGGTGATGGTGGTCACACCAGACAGGTCGATGTGGCCGCCGTTGAGCGCTTCGATCTTGAGTTCGACAAGCCCACCAGGCGGCGACGCGTCGATGGTCGTGAGGCCAGGTAGCAGCACGCTGGAGCCGGCACCGTTTGCCCATAACAGTGTGTGGTCGAAGCTCAGGGTTGTGGCCTGGTAGGACGCCGCATCGATGCTGACAATCGAGCCGTTCTCCGCCCAGAGCTTGGCACCGTCACCCAGCACGGCCGTGGTCCCGCCGTTGCTGGTGGCGGTCAGGTCGCCGCCTTGGCCGTAGATCGTGCCGTCGATCTGCGCGGTGTTGAGGACCTGGAGGTCGGTGCCCGATGCCAGCCTGAGCCTGCTGCCCTGGCCCAGCGTCAGGCCGTGAACCGTCACCGTTGCGACATTCTGAAGCACGGTGACTTCGTCGGGGTATCCGGGGTTTGCGCCGATGAAGACGTTGGTGCCCGCTGCGTTCGGTGACAGGTCCGTGTCCCAGTTGCCATCGCTAGACCAATTCAGGTTGTCGCCAAAGGGCGCGGCCGGGTCGTTGGTGTTGCCGTCCCAGTTGATATCGACACCGCCGGCGGGCATCGCCAGCAAGCACAGCGCGGGCAGCAGCGAACGGGTCGTTGTAAGACGTCGGGTGCGGTCGGGCATGATGTGTATTCCCCGCTTGCAAGATTTGTTCGGCCGAGCGCCACCAGCAGCGGCGATCGCGTTACACCGATTCGGGTACCCCGGGGCTCGCCGACGATCGCCGACCTCACAGACCGCCCCACGTGTGGAAGGTAACCGCGACGCGCCCGCGCGGTCAATAGCCGATCTCAGATTCGTCACAAATCAGCGCTGTAGTGCCCATTCACGCGTGGCCTGACGCATTCCCAAGATGCGTGGGGGGGTGGCCACCCTCTTCTCCTTTCGAGATCGTTACGTTCACAAGTCTTGTAGCTCTTGCGGCGTGATGCGGGCACGCGTAAGGTGCATCGCCTTCCACTCCCTCTTTTTTCCTTTGCTGCACTTAACCGAGATGAGGACGCTGATGACGCGCTTCGATTCACACGTACGTTTTGCCGCGTTGTGCCTGTTGTTCGCAGTCCTCGCGCTCGCGGGTTGTCACGCCACGGAGACCGCCGCCGAGGACAGGCCGGCCGGCCCGCCGAACATTTTGATCCTCACCGCCGACGACCTGAACTACGACTCGATCGGCGTGTTCGGGTGCAAGGTCCCCGCCATCACGCCGAACATCGACCGCCTGGCGTCGCAAGGCGTGCGGTTCACCCACGCGCACGTCAACACCGCGGTGTGTCAGCCGTGTCGGCAGTCGTGGATGACCGGGCGGTTCCCGCACAACAACGGCGCCGAAGGCTTCGAGCCGATCGACCCGGACGTCCCCACGTTGCCCGCCGAACTCAAAAAGCTCGGCTATCTCAACGGCATCCTCGGCAAGGAGATCCACCACCAGCCGACCGAGCAGTACGCGTGGGACTTCATCCCGTTCAAGACCGAAGACCCGCCGGTCTGGCGGCACGGGCACGCGCGCCACCCCGAGCTGTTCCACCGTTATTCGGGCAAGTTCTTCGAGATGGCCAAAGCACAGGATAGGCCCTTCTTCCTGATCGCCAACTCGCACGACCCGCACCGCCCGTTCATCGGCAACGACGCCCGCGCGTGGGGCGACCACCCCCTGCCCGTCACGCGCACTTTCACGCCCGAACAAATCGAGATGTTCGGCTACCTGCCCGACATCCCCAAAGTCCGCGAGGAAGTCGCGCAGTACTTCGGCAACGTGTACCGCTGCGACGAGAACATCGGCTCGGTGTTAAGAGCGCTCAAGGAAAGCGGGCTGGAGGACAACACGCTGGTCATCTTCCTGGCCGACCACGGCGCGGCGTTCCCGTTCGCCAAGGCGCAGTGCTATCTGAACAGCACGCAGACGCCCTTGATCGTGAAGTGGCCGGGCAAGGTCAAGCCGGGAACGGTGGACGAGGAACACTTCGTGACCGGGATCGACCTGATGCCGACGGTGTTGCAGGCCGTCGGCCTCGCGCCCCCGGCCGGGCTCGAAGGCGAGAGCCTGGTGCCGCTGTTAAAAGGCGAAGACCAGGCCGGCCGGGACTACGCCTTCTCGACGTTCTATCAGATCTTTGCGCGGGTCCGTTACCCGATGCGCAAGGTGCAGGGCGAAGACTTCGCGTACATCTACAACTTCTGGGCCGACGGCGAACTGGGCATGACCGGCGACTCGACCGGCGGGATCACGTGGCGCGCGATGATCGAAGCGGGCAAGCGCGACCCGGCCATCGCCGAGCGCGTCGAGCTGTACCGCCACCGCGTGCCCGAGGAGTTTTACGACGTAAAGAACGACCCCGACGGCCTGAATAATCTCGCGAACGACCCCGCGTACGCCGACGCGTTGGCACGCTATCAAAAACAAATGCTGGCGATGATGAAGCAGTACAAAGACCCGGCGTACGAAGCCTACCGCGAGCGGAACACGCCCGGCGTCATCGAAGCGTTCATGGCCGACCAACGCGAGAAGGCGGAACAGACCGGCCGGAACACCCGGTTTTAATCGCTCCATCCCGCGGGCTCGCAAACTCGCCGCCCGCCACGTTTCGCAACGCGACCCGAGCGATCACTGCGGGGAGAGCCAGCCCAGCGGCTTGGTATCGGGGATCTGCGCGCGGTAGGCTTCGACGCGTGCGTGCAGTGAACGCACGACATCGGGGTGGGCCTCCGCGACGTTCGTGGCTTGTGACGGGTCGGCTCGCAGGTCGTACAGCTGCACCTTCGGCGAGCCGGGCTTGATCCGGCCGTCGGCGTTGACGTCGCTGTTGACCTGCCCGGTGAACCTGAGGGCTGCGGCACCGCCTAGCAGGTGGTCGCCCCGGTTCTTCGCGTCGAACCCGCCTTCGTCTTGCGCGGGGATGTAGAGCCATCTTGCTGTGCGGATCGCGAGGTGCCTGGGGCTGTTGCACAGGACGACCAACTCGTCGCGCAACGGCTTATCGGTATTTCCGAGCAATTCAGGCAGTTGATCGATGCTGTCCGGACCGGTGTCGATGGCTTGATCGAGCAGGGACGCGAACGTCGCGAGCAGGTCGATGTGGCTGACCAGGCGGCCCGACGTCGTGCCCGCGGGGATGCGATTGGGCCAGGCGGCGATGAAGGGCACGCGGTGCCCGCCTTCCCACGCGCCGAACTTGAAGCCGAGCAGGTCGCCGTTGAGCCGGTGGCCCCGTTCCCACGCGGTCTGCCCGCCAACGTTGAGCATCCCGCCGTTGTCGCTGGTAAAGATGATGAGTGTGTTGTCGAGGTCGCCGCGCGCTTCGATCGCGGCGACGACCCGGCCGACGATCCAGTCCAACTCGTGGACGAAGTCGCCGTAGGGCCCCGCGTCGCTGGTGCCCTCGAACCGTTTGGCGGGCGTGAAGGGGTGGTGGATATTGCTGGTCGCGAGGTAGAGAAAGTAGGGCTGGTCGGCCGGGCGTTCTTTGATCCACGCGCTCGCTTTGTCGGCGAAGGTGGTGCCCACGGCGTTGTCGTCGTACAAGCGGTGCGCCGCCTCCGCCCCGCCGATCGCGTTGTACCCGCCCTTCGCGGGGTGGACTTTCGTCGCAGACTGCTTGCCATAAACGAACGGGTCCTTCGGGTCGTAGCCGACGACCGCATCGTTCTCGATATAGACAAACGGCGGTCCGCTGTTCACGACCGGCAGGCCGAAGTAATAGTCGAAGCCACAGGCGTTGGGCCCGGGCGCGAGTTTGCCGTTCCAGTCGGTGCGGCCCTCGCCGAAGCCCAGGTGCCACTTGCCGACGCACGCGGTGTCGTAACCGGCTTGTTGGAACAGCGACGCGAGCGTGGGCCTGCTCGTGTCGATCGCCAGCGGCTGGCGCAGCGGCAGCGGGCCCCACATGTTCGCGCGCAACGGATACGTCCCGGTGAGCAGCCCGTAGCGCGAGGGCGAGCACACCGCGGACGCCGCGTGCGCATCGGTAAACCGCCGGCCGCGCTGCGCGAGCGCGTCGATGTTCGGCGTCTTTAGTTTTGTCGCGCCGTAACAGCCCACGTCGCCGAAGCCAAGGTCGTCCGCGTTGATGAGCACGACGTTGGGCGGGCGCAGACCGGTCGGCAGCGGCTCGGCGTGGCAGCCGAGCAGACAAGCCAGGGCCGCGACCACCGCAACGGCCAGCGAACGGACCCTGCGGACCGGATGCCGATTGATATCCGTCTCGTTCATGACCAAAACATATCGCGCCGGCGCGATACCCGCCTCGCCTCGGCGATCGCGTCGAGACCGCCACGCCGTCGGGCGACCAAGATTGTCGCGTATTCGGAGCAAATTGGCGTAATTTTTCGTCAATCCCACCTTAGACTCGTAGTCGGCTTCAGTCATCGATACGCGGGCCAGTCCTTTCGATCGCCAGCGAACCATTTGTTTTTCATCTCTGCGTATTGTGCTCGGTTGTTCTTTTTCACTTCGCGCCCGGGTGCCGGGCCCAACCAGACAGGAGAATAACGATGCGACGACCAACGGCCACGCTGATCGCTGGGGCTTTGCTCGCGGGCGGTGCCCAGGCACAAACGCTTACGGCGTATTACGACTTCGAAGGCACCGGTGCCGACCGCTTCGACGACCCGGCGGGCGCCTTCGCCGACGACCTGATCGGTCAATTCAACCCCGCGTTCTCCTCCGACACGCCCGGCACGACCGGCAGCGCACAGTCCGCCGTCTTCGATGGCAACGCGGTGCTGTTCACCGACGCGTACACGACCGACCTTGGCCCGGACCCCGACGCGTTCACCATCATGTTCTGGATCAAGGCCCGCGATATCGAGCAGGAGAACGACAACACCCGCCTCATCAGCACCCGGCGCCTGCCCAACAACGCGGGCACGACCGGCCGGCCCTGGCAGGTCGAGGGCTTCGGCGACCCGGACAACAACGACGGCAATCCCAACAACGACGGGCAGAACGGCGACGCGATGGACGTCCGCTACCAGCCGACCAACGGCGTGTACCCCGCGAACCTGTTCACGCCAGACGCCACCAACGCGCTCGCACGCGAAGACCAGGGCGAGACCGTCGCCGAGTGGCGCCACGTCGCGTTTGTGATCGCCAACTCGGGCGACCCGGGCGACGGCGGCGCCTACGCCCAAACCTTCGTCGACGGCTCGAGCACCGGCCTGTCCGGCCTCGACCCGCTTTGGGACGGGTTCAACCTCGCGAACACCGAGGGCCAACTCATCATCGGCGGCGACTCCGAAACCGCCGGCACCCGCGCCTTCGTCGGCCTGCTCGACGACGTCGCCCTGTTCGCCGGCATCGTCAGCGACGCCGACATCGCCGACATCGCCGCGGGCACCATGTCGCCCGCCGACTTCCTCACCAACCCCGGGATCCCAGGCGATACCGACGGCGACGGCGACATCGACGACAGCGACCTCGGCACCGCCTTCTCCAACTACACCGGCCCGCTCGCGCCCGGCACCGGCGGCAAGACCGCGGCCGACGGCGACACCGACGGCGACGGCGACGTCGACGACTCGGACCTCGGCACCGCCTTCTCCAGCTACACCGGACCGCTCGGACCGGCCAACGTCCCCGAGCCCACGAGCCTCGCGATCACCGCCTTAGGCGCCCTGGCGCTGGCCCGACGACGTCGCGCCTAAGCAAGCCAAGACCCACAGTCCTCCTTCGACCGGCCGAAAGCACTGACGCCTTCGGTCGGTTTTTCGATGAGTCCGGCCGCCGCAAGCCGCGAAGCAACGCCGTCATAGCCGACGCCAATGCATGTGCAGGGGGCAGCCGTACTGATTGTTTTCTACACCACGACCAGGACATGTAGCCGGAAGACGAGACCTGGTTGAACCGCGAGCAATATCGAGCCGGTCTCCTGGATCAGTCGGTCTCGACAAACTCCCAGAAAACGACCGGCAGGTCCTGGACGCCCCATTGCAGGGCGATCTCGTGAGTGGGGTACAAGAGGTCCAGGCGGTTGCCCTTGATCTTGCCGCCGCGGTCCCAAACCTGCACGGGCTTGCCGCCGTTGTAGCCGGGGATGGTCAGGATGGTGCCGTACGGGATTTTTCTGTCGGCCGCGACCAGCCGCCCGCCGTTCATCCAGACGCTCTTGCCCGAGGCGGTGATGCCGTCGGCCCACTTGCCGCATGACTTTTCGTCCGGGCTGTAGGCGGTGGTTTTCATCGTGCGTGTCTTAACCGGCCGGATGGGTCGGTGGTCGAAGACCTCGCCGGTCCAGGGTTTGCCATTGACCATGATAAGGTTGCCAAAGCGGTCGAACTTGACGCCGGCGGGTGCCGCGGTTTGAACGCGGGGTTGCGGCGTCAAGGACCGGTCAGTGACCGGACGCGGCGCTCGCACGCGGGCGTCGCGGTGGGCAGCGGGGGGGTTCACGCCGACCTCTTCGTATTCGCGAATCGGCGCGACGAAGTCGGCCGACGGCGCGGGGCGTTGGCCCAAGCGTGGCGTCTGGGGACGATCGGTCGCGGCCAACGGGACGGGCGGGGTGTGACGCTCAAACGCCACGGCGGCGGACCAGCCCAGCACGACACAAAAGCCGCCGGCACCGAAGACCACCGCACACGCCTTGATCGCGTTGATACGCTTGGCGCCGGCACGAACACCGGCCTGCCTCACAAATTGGTTGATCGCTTGTCTCATCGTTGGGGTCGGGCTGATCGGTAGGCAAAATCCAGACGCTGCCTGCCCGACCCCGCTCCTTGGGAACGGGTCTCGGATGAAGCCTTAGGATACCCCAAGGCCCGCGACAGGGCCAATAAAACTTATGGATCGCCGGCAAAATCGCCGATATCCGGCTTAAAACCGCTTGCCACACCCACCAAGCCCGGCGAGGCACGCCAAGCGGTATACTCCCCGCCCCGCCTGGCCGGCCGATCCCACCCGAACCGCCACGACGATCAGACCTAAAACAAGACCACGCAGGAGCCACGCGATGCAAACGACCTTCATCTTCCTCAAGCCCGACGCCGTCCAACGCGGCCTGGCCGGGCGCATCCTCCAGCGGTTCGAGGACAAGGGCCTGAGCCTGGTGGGGATGAAGCTGATGTCGGTCAGCGAAGACCTCGCCAAGCAGCACTACGCCGAACACGCCAGCAAGCCCTTCTTCCCCGGCCTGCTCAAGTTCATCACCTCCAGCCCCGTGCTCGCGATGGCGATCCAGGGCCCCAACGCCGTCACCGTCTGCCGAACCCTCATCGGCGCGACCAACGGCCAAAAGGCCGACCCCGGCACCATCCGCGGCGACTTCGGCATGTCCGGCGCGAACAACCTCATCCATGGCAGCGACAGCCCCGAGTCCGCCGAACGCGAACTCGCCCTGTGGTTCACCAAGGACGAATTAGTCGCCATGCAAAAAACCGCGAACCAGTGGATCTACGACCCCTCAGACCTCGACTAAGCACCCAACCCAACACATCAAAACACCTTTGGCCGGCCTGCTTCAGCAGGCCGGCTTTTCTATACGCATCACCACACGCCATAATCGGAATCACTGGCCTCCCGCCATTCTCCGGGGTTTCCAATCGCGGCGCGCGCACAATCACACCGCCCCGCACCGGGCCGGCCAACCGCGCACACGCGCACCCATACTTTTAATAAGAAGCCGGACCTGAGCGACAGCGAAGGCCCGGACCCAAACCACCCCTCCCCTCAACAATGGGCCAACCCCCAACCCCGCGCGCACATCCCCAACACACTTCTTCAATGTTGCCAAAACCCCAACCCCGGCCAACCGTTCGCCATCCCCGCAATCCAAGCTCACACACGCGCTACCCGCCGATCACGCACGCCTTGTGCGCGCACACCCAAATAAAGGGGATAAGTACATTAAACTGCACCGCCCTCCACCCGCCATGCTATCCTGTCCCCATGCCGCGTATCGCCCGATGTCAGCCCGGCGGGATGGTCTTCCACGTGCTCAACCGCGGCAACGCCCGCATGCAAATCTTTGATAAGCCCGCCGACTACGACGCGTTCGAAAAAGCGATGGCACAAACCGCCGAGCACGTCGAGATGCGCGTGCTGTCCTACTGCCTGATGCCCAACCACTGGCACCTGCTGCTGCGCCCGCGCGAGACCGGCGACCTGGGCCGGTACATGCAACGCCTGACCGTGACCCACGTCCGACGCTGGCACGAACACCGACACAGCACCGGCGGCGGGCACGTCTACCAGGGCACCTACAAGTCCTTCCCCGTCCAAACCGACGAACACTTCCTGACCGTCGCCCGCTACGTCGAACGCAACGCCTGCCGAGCCAACCTCGTCGACAAGGCCCAGGACTGGCGATGGTGCAGCCTCTGGCGACGCGACCACCCCGAGCTCGTGCAAGACGTGCCCGCGCTCGCGAAGTGGCCGGTGCCTTGCCCGCCGCATTGGAAACGGCTGGTCAACCGGCCGCAAAACCAGAAAGAAGTCCAAGCCCTACGCGCCGCGGTCCAACGCGGCAGGCCGTTCGGCTCCGAACACTGGCAACACCAAACCGCCAACCGGCTAGGCCTGCAATCCACCTTCCGCCCAAGGGGCAGGCCAAGGAAAGGCGAGGAGCAATGAGATGTTTAATGTACTTATCCTGCCCTGTAGAAAACCTTATCGGCCTGCCGATTCGTAGGGCATGAGCCGTACCAGCAAGTCGCCGTTGTCTGTTGCCCGTGCCG
>JBKAGS010000048.1:0-101038 GCA_046290505.1 Phycisphaeraceae bacterium
GCGGCGTTGCTGCTGGTCGTCGCGGGCATCGCGCTCTTGCCCACCGAGCCGCGTTTCGCGACGCTGCTGGTCGCGCTGTACGTGCTGACCCGGTGCCTGTTCTCCGGCTCGCTCACCGCGCGGTCGGTGATCTGGCGGACCAACTACCCGCGGCACGCCCGGTCGCGGATCACCGGCCGGCTGATCATCATCAACACGCTGATGCTCGCGCTGCTGCCGCTGATCGCGGGCAAACTCTTCGACGCCGACCGGGGCGAGAACGCATGGCTATTCCGCGGGGTCTACCTCGGCGCGGCGCTGATCGGCACCGGCTCGGTGTACGCCTACCTCGGCCTGCGTGTTCGGCGTGAGCGGGCGCTGCGGCGCGACGAGGCCGAGCTGACCCTGGGCAACGCCGACAGCGGCGCCCCCGCCGCGCGCGTCTCGGCGATCCATGTCCTGCTGACCGACCACCACTTCCGCGGCTACATGGTCTGGCAGTTCATGGCCGGGGTCGCGACCATGGCGGGCAACACCGCGATGATGGCCTTCGTCGCCGAGCAGGTCGCGCGCGTGCCCAACGATTGGCCGGTCGGCCCGTTCCTCGTCGGCTTCGTCCTCACCGACGCCATCGTCCAGCTCTTCGTCGCCCTGAGCATCCCCTTCTTCGCCCACTACCTCGACAAGGTCCACGTCACGCGCTTCCGCACCCGGCACGGCCTGCTGTGGATCGTCACACAGGCCAGCAACCTCGCGATCACCTACCTCGCCGCGATCAACGGCGCGCCGCTCGCCTGGCTGCTCGTGCTGCTGGCCGTCCCGCGCGTCCTGCAGGGGCTGGTGTTCGGCGGCGGGCGGCTGGCCTGGCAACTCGGGCACCACGACTTCGCCGACCGCCACCTCGCCGCCACCTACATGTCGATCCACCAGACGCTCACCGGCGTCCGCGGCTTCATCGCGCCCTACGCCGGTGTGCTGCTGTACACCGGCCTGCGCGGGGCCGACCTCGGCCCGGTCCGCATCCCCGCGTGGGACGGCATCGGCTACTGGGTCTTCGCGATCACCCTCGGCTTCGCCATCCTCGGCTGGCTTGGCTTCGTCCGCCTGGATAAACAAGTCGGCGGCGACGGCGCGGCGAAGACGCACGATTGACACCTCACTCAAGCCTTCAACGCCCGCCGCAAAATCTTGCCCGTCGGGTTGCGCGGCAACGCGTCGATCACACGCACATCGCGTGGCACCTTGTACTGCGCGATGTGTTCGCGGACGAAGTTGCGGATGTCCGACTCGTTGAACTCGGCGCCGTCCTCCAGCTCGACAAACGCGATCGGCACCTCGCCACGCAGGTCGTCGGGCTTGCCGATCACGGCGGACGCCTTGACCGACGGGTGCTTGTTCAAGACCTCCTCGATCTCGCGGGGGAACACGTTCTCCCCGCCGACGATGAGCATTTCTTTCTTCCGGCCGGTGATGTAGAGGTAGCCATCCTTGTCGAGCTTGCCGATATCCCCGGTGCGGAAGCACTTGATCTTGCCCTCGCTGGGCACATCAAGCTCGACGAAGACCTCGGCGGTCTGCTCGGGCAGGTTCCAGTAGCCGTCCATCACGTTGGGCCCGGCGATGAGGATCTCGCCTTCTTCGTCCGGGCCGAGCGGTTGGTTGTTGTCATCGACGATGAAGTTGCGCACGCCCGGCAGGGCCTTGCCGACCGAGTGGAGGCGGTTGAGCTGCGGCGTGGACCAGTTGGTCACCGGCGCGGTCTCGGTCAGGCCGTAGCCTTCGAGCAGGTGGCAGCTGAACTTGTCGTGGTACGCGTCGTAGATCGCCTGGGACAGCGGCTCGGCCCCGCTGACGGCGAACTGCAGCGGCGCGAAGTCCTCGGCCGTCGCGCTCTTGACGCTCAGCAGCGCGCCGTACATCGAGGGCACCGCGATGAAGATGTTCGGCTTGTGCTGCCGCATCAGTTCGATGAGCTTGCGCGGCACAAAGCGGGCGGTGTAGATCACCTCGGCGCCGAGGTACAGCGGCATGAGCGTCAGGGCCGTGACGCCGAAGGCGTGGAACTGCGGCAGCACGCCGAGAAACTTGTTGGTCTTGTCCAGGTGCGCGTGGGCGACGACCGCGCGGACGTTCGCGTCCAGCGCGCGGTGCGACAGCATCACGCCCTTGGGCCGGCCCGACGTGCCGGAGGTGTAAAGCAGCACGGCGAGGTCGTCGTCCTTCGGCTTCGCCGGCCAGCGCACCGGCGGGACGCCCTTGAAGCTGAGCTTGTCCAGCCGGACGACGTTGATGCCTTGGGGGATCATGTCTTCACCGACGACGTCGAGCAGCTTGCTCGCGGTGAAGACCGTGTCCAGCCCGCTGTCGGCGATGACGTGGTGCAGGTCGTCCTTGCTCAAGAGGTAGTTCAGCGGCACGGCGACACGGCCCGCCTGCCAGCAGCCCAGGAGCGCCGCGGGGAACGCGCCCGAGGTCGGCAGCATGATCCCGACGCGCGGCTTGTCCGTGTGCTCTTGGATCGCGCGGGCGAGGAAAAACGCCCCGCCCAGCAGCTTGCCGTAGGACCAGGTGCGCTGGTCGTCGACGACGGCGGGTCGGGCGGGGTGCAACAGGGCTTGCTTGTAGATCGAGCGGAGCAGGGCCATAGCGGGGCATCATATCGCGGCGGGCACCTGCAGATTGCCATTAGGTATAACGCCGCGCCGCCGTCGGGCGTCATGCCGTAAAATATGTGTTGACGCTGTCGAAGGAACCCGCCATGAAACGCTCGCCCAAGCCCGCCCACCTCGCCGTGCTCGCCGCCCTGCCCGCCCTGCTGCTGACCGGCTGCTACAACTCCGCGCTCAAGGGCACGTACCTCGAAGACACCGCGATCGACATGGCGCCGACGGCGACGATCCAGGAGGTCACCGAACGCTACCAGGCGGGCGACTATCAGGCCGCCTACGAACTGGGCAAGCCGATCGCGTGGGACCGGTTCCGCGACGACCGGTACGAGGCGGCGTACCTCGCCGGGCTGTCGGCCCAGAAGCTCGGCAGGCTGCGCGAGGCGGACAAGCTGTTGAACAAGGCGCTGGCGTCGGACGACCCGTCGCTGGCGGTGGACGCGGCGGACGCGCTGGGGCTGGTGTACTCCCAGCAGGGCCGGTACGCCGAGGCGCAGCGGACGCTGCTCTGGGCCGCCGAGCGGCTGGAAGGCGAACGGCAGGCGCGGGCGTACTACTACGCGGGCATCGCCCAGCAGAAGCTCGGCCAGTGGAGCCAGGCGCGCACGACGCTCGTCCTCGCGCGCGGGATGTCGCGCGACGAAGGGTTCCGCCAGCAGGTCAGCCAGCAGATCAACGTCACCGGCTGGACGCTGCAACTGGGCGCGTTCGTGCAGCGCGACCTCGCGCGCCAAGAAGCCGAGACGGTCGCGCAGAAGTCACAGGACATGCGACTGGGCCTGCCGCGCCTGGTCGATGGCGAAACGGCGACGGGCGAGCCGGTGACGTTCGTCCACGTCGGCCAGTTCACCAGCTACCAGTCGGCGACGCGGTACCGCGATGCGCTCGGCAAGCCGGGGGTGATCATCCGGGCGCTGACGCCGTGAACTCGTTCAAACTCATGCGAAGCGATCCCAAAGACACGGACGGCGTTAAGTCGTTCAGGATGGATCGTTCGGATGAGAAGACGGTTCTTCAACTCGCAACCGATGACATCATCGATACAGCGGAGCAAACCCGCCTGATTCGTCTCGCAGAGAATCAGGCGCAATCGCATCGATAGTTGACTGCGTTGATTGCGATCTTGATCCCGTTGGTTACGATCGGGGGTCTGTTCTTGGTGGGGACCGGCGACATCATCCCTTGCTCCGCGTTGCTTGTTGTGATTGTGCTCGCCTATCTCCACGGGCGAGACCGATCCAAGCACGCTCGGGGAGTTTTGTCACAACTGCTACGCGAACGCGGGATTCGGCCGAAGCTCTGCCTGATGTGCAAGTATGAGTTGAAAGGCTCGGTGGCAGCGATGTGTCCCGAATGCGGCGAGCCGCTCGCGCCGGTGGAGCATGAATCGGCTGCAGAGACCTCACGGCGTGAAAACCCATAGCTCCGTGGCGGGAGCCCGGAGCGTGCGGTTCCAAAGCGCTGTGTCGCGTTGCCCAAGCTCGTTTATCCACGCTCCGAGCTTCCGCCGCGCAGCTATAGGGCGTAGGATTGAGTGATGCCGGTTTTCATGATCACGCTTCACGCCTATCGGTCATGGACCGAGGACGACCCCGATGGGTACTTCCAGCGCGGCAGGCATGGCTTGCGTCCACCGGATCAGGGCTTGGCGATCCAGCGGTCGCGCCGGGCGGCACTGCCCCCGCGAAGATTCACGGCGGAGCAGCAGCGTTTTATTGTTGATCAGGCCGTGGATATTGTGCAACGACGCGATATCCGACTGCACGCGGTTTCCTGCACAGCGACTCATGTCCATCTCGTGGTCAGTTGGTTCGGGGATGAAGAGTTGGTCAACACGATCATGCCGCCGCATGACCAGGCAAAGGCGGTTGCCTCGAAAGTCAAGAACATCCTCGCGACGCTGCTTTCGAAGCAGGCGGGGTCTGTTGGTCATCGGTGTTTCTCGCGCGGGTGCGATTGCACGCCCGTTATAGACAGCGAACACCTGAACCATCTGCTGGCCGAGTATTTGCCCAAGCACCGCCGTGGGGGCGGAATCGTTCGTGTCTTGGGAAAAGGAGATACATCTGCATAGCTCCGTGGCGGGAGCCCGGAGCGTGCGGTTCCAAAGCGTTTTTGATTCGTTGCCCAAGCCCGTTAATCCACGCTCCGGGCTTCCGCCGCGGAGCTATGGCAGGCACTGATCTCTCACCCCATCGCGAACGAGTCGTCGTAGTCCACGCCGATCGCGTGCGCGACTTCCTGGTGCGTCACTTTGCCCGCGTGCATGTTCAGCGCGCTGTTGAAGTCGGCGGACGTGCGGACCAGTTGCTCCAAGTCGCCATTGCCGATCGCCTCGGCCAGGCGGATGACGTAGGGCTGGGTGGCGTGGCACAGCGCCTGCGTGGACGTTCGGCCGACGGCGCCGGGCATGTTCGCGACGCAGTAGTGCACGACCTCGTCGATGATGTAGATCGGCTCGGCGTGCGTCGTCGGGCGCGTCGTCTCGATGCACCCGCCCTGGTCGACGCCCACGTCGATGATCACGCTGCCCGGGAGCATGTCCTTGAGTAGTTCCCGGCGGATCAGGACGGGCGTGCGCCCGCCGGGGATCAGCACCGCGCCGACGACCAGGTCGGACTTGACCGCGTGCTCGCGGATCGCGTGCAGGTCGGAGTAGATCGTCGTGACGTTGGCGGGCATGATCTCGTCGAGGTAGCGCAGCCGGTCGAGGTTGACGTCCATGATCGTGACGTCGGCGCCCATGCCCGCGGCGACGATGGCGGCCTGGGTGCCGACCACGCCCCCGCCGAGGATCAGCACCCGCGCCGGCTCGACGCCCGGCACCCCGCCCAGCAGGATCCCCCGCCCTTCCTGGGGCTTCTCCAGGTACTTCGCGCCCTCCTGGATCGCCATCCGCCCCGCCACCTCGCTCATCGGCGTCAGGAGCGGCAGCCGGCCGTGGCGGTCCACCAGCGTCTCGTACGCCAGGCACGTCGCGCCCGACTTCAGGCAGCCCGCGCTCAATTCCGCGTCGGCGGCGAAGTGGAAGTACGTGAACAGGGCCTGCCCGGCACGCAGCATCGCGGTCTCGATCGGCTGGGGCTCTTTGACCTTGACGATCAGGTCGGCGCGGTCGAAGACCTGCTCGGCCGAGCCGACGAGCTCCGCCCCCGCCGCGGCGTATCGAGCGTCGTCGTAGCCGCTGCCCACGCCCGCCCCGGCCTCGACGAGCACGGTATGCCCGCGCTGGGTCAGCTCCTCGACGCCGACGGGCAGCATCGACACGCGGTACTCGTCGCTCTTGATCTCTTTCGGGACACCAACGATCATCCGAGGCCTTTCGTTTTCGGGTCCCGTTATCGTAATCGTTTCGTGCCCGCCGAGCCCCAGAAACCGGCCACATCTTGGTATGCTGGTCGCCCCGAGTCGTCACCCCTCGCCCCGTCAGGAGGTCCGCATGAAAATCGGTTTCAACATGCTCTTGTGGTCGGCCAACATCCGCGAAGAGCACTACCCGCTGCTCGCGGAGATGAAGAAGGTCGGGTACGACGGCGTCGAGCTGTCGCTGGGCGCTGACCTGGACCTCGAACACCACAAGAAGATCGGGGCCGAGCTGAACAACCTCGGCCTGGGGTGCACGACCGTCACCTGCCCGCCGCCCGAAGCCAACCCGCCGAGCCCGGACCCGGCGACCCGCGCCAAGGGGCTGGACTTCATCAAGTGGGCCATCGACGCGACCGTCGCGACCGGCGGCGAGGTGCTCGGCGGGCCGTTCCACTCGGCGTACAAGGTCTTCACCGGCAAGGGGCCGACCGAAGACGAGTACAAGTGGTGCGCCGACGTCATGCGCGACGCGGCGATCCACGCGCAGGGCGCCGGCGTCACGCTCGCCACCGAGCCGATCAACCGCTTCGAGTGCTACATGCTCAACAACGGCGCGATGGCGCAGAAGCTGTGCAAGATGGTGGACCAGCCCAACTTCGGCTACCTCTACGACACGCACCACTGCCACATCGAAGAAAAGAACGTCCGCGATGCCGTCGTCTCGGGCAAGGACCACATCAAACTCGTCCACATCTCCGAGAACGACCGCGGCGCACCCGGCAGCGGGCTGATCCGATGGGACGAAAACTTCGAGGCCATCAAAGAGATCGGCTTCGACGGCTGGATGGTCATCGAGGCGTTCAGCCCCGACGACCCGGACTTCGCCGCGGCGATCCACGTCTGGCGCGAGTACGACCCGAAGCAAGACATCTACGCCGGCGGATTGAAGTTCATCAAAGAGATGCTCAAGAAGCACGCATTCTGAGCCAATAAGGCCCCAGACTTGATTTGATAACAATTATTCGTAAAGTGTTATCATGATACGGACGCAAATCAGCTTAAGCGAAGAAGAGTACGACGCCGCCAAACAGGAGGCCGAGCGGCTTGGTATTTCGCTGGCCGAGTTGCTTCGCAGGTCGCTGCGCACGGTGCTGCCTGCAGACACTTCGAAGCCGTGGATGCGTTACGCGGGGATGGTGAAGAGTGGCGATCCAAACTCCAGCCAGAACATCGACGAGGTGATTTATGGTCACAAGGACTGAATCCTATGTCGATACCTCTGCCCTGATTGCATTTATGGATGAGTCAGACACGTACCACCTGTTGTTTAAGCGGCTCTTTTCGGCGCCTCCCCCGCTGGTCACCAGCCCCCTCGTCGTTGCGGAAGGGCATGGCTGGTTCCTGCGCCGCTATGACCGTTCCCGAGCGATGGAGTTTCTCGGATTGATTGAGCAGTTGAAGCCTTTACGGGTCTTATCACTGACCGCAAGACTTCAAGCCGCTGCGACTCATTTGGTTCGCCGTTTTTCGGATCAGGATTTGACCCTTGCAGACGCCCTGGGCCTGCACCTGATGGAGGACCGTGAGATTACTTCGTGCTGGTCGACCGATTCCCATCTGGGTCTGACCGGCGTCCCTTTGGTGATTCACCAAACCTGACCATCTATGCCTTCAACTCGAACAAGAGGAATACCACCATGAGCAACACCCACCCCAAACTCCACAACGCGATGTGGCCCGGCCTGGTCGGCAAGGGCGGCGACGAAGAAGGCGCCGAACCGGCGATCAGCTTCGACAAGATGCTCGAGATGACCGCGCACGCCAACGCCAACGGCGCGAAGTTCGACGGCGTCGACCTGTTCCTCTTCCTGCCGCACATGGACATCGACGCCAGCGACGACGACCTCAGGGCCATGGCCGACAAGGTCGCCGCGAAGAACCTCAAGATCGGCTCGTGCGTCGCGCCGATCTGGCCGGGCACCGTCGGCGACTCGGCGATGGGCACCGACGAACAACAAGCCAAGTTCCTCACCGCCATCGAGAAGGCCTGCCGGGTCACGAAAGTCCTCAACGCCCACGGCGTCCGCGAGTACGGCGTGATCCGCATCGACTCGGCGGAGTTCGGCGTGGACAAGTGGCGCGAAGACCCTAAGAAAAACACCGCACGCATCGCCGACACCTTCAAGAAGGCGGGCAAGATCGCCGCCGACCACGGCGAACGCCTCGCCATCGAGGGCGAGATCTGCTGGGCCGGCATGCACTCCTGGAAAGACGTGCTCGACCTGATGGAACTGGTCGACATGCCCGAGACCGTCGGCTTCCAGGCCGACCTCGCCCACACCTACCTTTACCTGATGGGCTACAACGCCCCCGAGCACGCGTTCCTCAAGGAAGGCTACACCGACGACGAGTTCTGGCCGGCCTATGAGAAGATGGTGGACAAGCTGCGCCCGTGGACGATCGACTTCCACGTCGCGCAGAACGACGGCGAGGTGCACGGCGCGGGCAGCCACGACAAGACCGGCAAGCACTGCCCGGCCGACGACCCCAACGGCAAGCTCGATATCGTCAAGTGCTCGAGCTATTGGCTGCAGGACGCGGAAGAGCGCGGGATCCAGCACATCTGCTGGGACGGCTGCATGTTCCCCAACGCGACGCTCGAAAACCCGCAGACGTGGAACACGATCCTGGGCAAGATGGTCGAGGTGCGCGACGCGTGCGGGTGGTAAACACTTAATACGATTCGATTTTCACCGCAGAGGGCGCAGAGATACGCAGAGCAAGGCAGATTGTTTCATGTTGAAACAAAAAAGATTCCTCTGCGGCCCTCTGCGTCCTCTGCGTCCTCTGCGGTAAAACAAAACGAACTAGAGAAGAATAATAGGAAGCACCAATATGGCAACCAGCAAAGAACTACGAATTGGTCTCGTCGGCTACGGCTTCATGGGCCGGACGCACTCCAACGGCTACAAGCGCGTCAACGACTTCTTCCCCGACCTCAAGACCCGCCCGGTTCTCAAGGCCGTGTGCGGCCGCAGCGAAGACAAGGCGAAAGCGTTCGCCGGCCAGTGGCAGTACGAATCGGTGGAGACCGATTGGCAGAAGCTGGTCGCGCGGGACGACATCGACGCGATCGACATCTGCACGCCCAACGACACGCACGCGCCGATCGCGATCACCGCGGCACAAGCCGGCAAGATGGTGCTGTGCGAGAAGCCGCTGTCACGTGATACGGCTGAGTCGCTGCCGATGGTCGAGGCGATCGAGAAGGCCGGCGTGCCGAACACGGTCTGGTACAACTACCGCCGCGCCCCCGCCGTCACGCTCGCCAAGAAGCTGATCGACGAAGGGCGCCTCGGCAAGGTCTTCCACTACCGGGCCAACTTCCTGCAGGACTGGACGATCAACGCCGACCTCCCGCAGGGCGGCGCGGCCCTGTGGCGGCTGGACGCGAAGGCCGCGGGCTCGGGCGTCACCGGCGACCTGCTGGCGCACTGCATCGACACCGCGATGTGGCTCAACGGCGGGATCACCGAGGTCTCCGCCATGACCGAGACCTTCATCAAAGAACGCGAGCACCAGCTCACGGGCAAGAAGCAGGCCGTCACCATCGACGACGCGTGCCTGTTCCACTGCAAGTTCGCCAACGGCTCGCTGGGGCTGTTCGAGTCCACCCGCTACGCCCGCGGGCACAAGGCGCTGTACACCCTCGAGATCAACGGCGAGAAGGCCTCCATCAAGTGGGACCTGCACGACCTGCACCGGCTCGAATACTTCGACCACGGCGACGACTCGCTCATCCGCGGCTGGCACGACATCCACGTCACCGACGGCGACATGCCGTACATGGACAAGTGGTGGGTGCCGGGCCTGCAGATCGGCTACGAGCACACGTTCGTCCACCAGGTCGCCGACTTCCTCGCCGCCGTTGAGGCCGGCAAGCCCTGCCCGCCGACGTTCCGCGACGCGCTGGAGACGACCCGGGTCTGCGACGCGGTGCTCAAGAGCGCCAAGGAGCGCGCCTGGGCCGACACGGGCGTGGATTGGCAGGGCAGTTGATGGGTCCTGGTGGCTGAAGTCGATGGATAGCCCCCGCCGCGAGGTGGGGGTTTTTCTTTACACTGCCGCCCCATGCTCCTGATCGGCATCTTGTTAGGCCTGGGCAGCGCGCTGATGTCATCGCTGGCGTACCTCGCGTCGCGCCGGTTTACCGTGCGCCACGCCGGCCACGAAACCGACCAGCCTAATTGGCGCGGGCCGTTACGCCTGATGGTGACCGCGCACGTCTACCTCGCGATCGCGTGCGGCATCGCGTTTGTCGTGCTGTTGCCGCGTGACGGCGCGGCGCGGCCCGAAGACTGGGGCTGGGCGGTTTTATCCAGCGTCTTCGTGGCGCTGTTTTACCTCGCCGGCAACACGCTGCTGTTCTTCGCGTTGCGGCACACCGTCGCGTCGCGGATCGCCCCGCTGCTGGGATTCAAGATCGTGCTGCTGGCGATGGTCACGCACTTTGTCCTGCGCGACCCGCTGGCGGGCCAGCAGTGGCTGGCGGTGGTGATGGCGACGGCGGCGGCGTGGATGCTCGGCGCATCGGGTGGGCGTTTGCCCTGGCCCATCGTGATGCTGACGATCGGCGCGTGCGCGGGGTTCGTCGGCTCGGACACGTTCATCCGGATGATGTGGCCGGCGTGGCTGCCCGCGGGGCTATCCGCCGACGACGCCGACACGCCCGAGCGCGTCCGCGCATCGATGACCGGCATGTCGCTGGTCTACGTCTGGTGCGGCGTCATCGCGGCGGCGCTGCTGCCGCTCGCGAAGCCTTGGAAGCAAGCGCACTGGCGCGGCTCGGCGTCGTACGCCGGGGCGTGGCTCATGGCGATGGTCTGCCTGTTCAGCGCGTTCGCGCTCGTCGGCATCGTGCTGGGCAACATCCTCCAGGCCACCCGCGGGCTCATGTCGATCGCCCTGGGCGTGCTCGTCGTCAAGCTCGGCCACCACCACCTCGAGACCCACGCGCCCTGGCGGGTCGTCGCCCAGCGCCTGTTCGCCGCCGCGCTGATGATCGGCGCGATCGCGCTGTTCGTGACGGCTAGCTAGCAGCCTGCATGATTTTTTCCACGCGTGGCACTGACAAACGGAGTCTTGCGAGCTTGTCAGTGCGTTGCCATGAAGCACTGACAAGGCTCAAAGCAGTCTTGTCAGTGGCACACGCTGGAGCATGTTGTTGCGCGCTGCTCTAGACAGCGAACAAAGGCTGAAGTGCCCACGGTCATCTCATCGACGGGTCAACCGGCACCCGGCTTGCTGGGGGTGTGATGGCCCCGCCTTCATCTGACTTTGGTCGGGGACACACGCCGCCCGACCGCCGCGCTCACCCGCCCGCGGCGACCTGGCCGACCTGGAAGATCGGCAGCAGCAGCGCGATGGCGACGAAGCCGATGATCGCGCCCAGGGTCACGACCATGACCGGCTCGATGTACGTCGTGGACTGCTTGACCGCCTCGTCGAACTCTTCTTCGGTGTACTCGGCGACCTTGTAGAGCACATCGCCCAGCCGCCCGGCCTTCTCGCCGGCGAAGACCATCTGCGAGACGCTGCGCGGGATCAGTTCGCTGCTGAACAGCGACGCGGACAGCTGCGAGCCGTTGCGCAGGCGGTGGTCCACCTCTTCCCACAAGCGGTCGAAGTGGTGGTTGTTCGTGACCGATCGGACGATGGGGATCATCTCGAGGATCGGCACGCCCGCCTCGACCATCGTGCCGAGGGTGCGCATCGAGCGGGTGATGTAGAGCTTGCGGAACATCGCGCCGACGACCGGGGCGTTGAGCTTGATCGTATCGACAACACGCCTGCCTCCCTCTGTCGTGAACCCGCAAATCACAACGCCCACGAGCGCGGCGAGCCCGGCGAGGTAGGCCCACCAATAGTCCTGCACGCTCGAACTCAGGCCCATCAGCAATCGCGTGGGCGCGGGCAGCGCGGCGCCGCGGTCGGCGTAGATCGATGCGAAGCGCGGCAGGACGAAGACCAGCAGCCCGGTCGTGATGAGGATCACCGCGCTGATCATGATCGCGGGGTACGTCAGCGCGCCCTTGATCTTGCGCGCCGTCGCCGACTCCTTGGCCATGTACTTGCTGATGCGGTCGAGCATCCGCCCCATCGTGCCCGACAGTTCGCTGGCGCGGACCAGCGAGACCATGACCGACGGGAAGACCTTGGGGTGCATCGCGAGCGCGTCGGACAGCGGCTGGCCGCCGCGCACCTCGTCGCTGACTTCTTCGAGGATGCGCTTGAACCCTTCGCTCTCGGACTGCTCGGAGCAGCAGGCCAGCGCCTCGCTGATCGACACCCCGGTCTCGACCATGACCGCGAGCTGATGGGCGAAGGTGATGACGTCCTGCTTGCGGATTTTTTGTCGGCCGACGACCGGTTCCCACTCGTCGTCGTCGAGGTCGGCCGAGCGCGCCCGGGCCTTGGGCGCGGCCCGCGGTTTGGGCTTGGCCGGGGCGGTGGCGGCGGTGGCGGCCTTGCCGATCGCCTCGCTGATGGCGACGACGAACATGCCCTGGCCGCGCAGGATGGTGCCGGCCTGCGAGGCGCTGGGCGCCGCGAGCGTGCCGGTGTTCAGCCGGCCCTGGCCGTCTCTCGCCTTGTATTGGAACTGTGGCATGGCGGGGGAGTTCGTTTACGGGTCAGAGCGCGACGGCCTTGAAGACCTCCTGCAGCGTGGTCAGCCCGGCCGAGGCCTTGGCGACACCGTCCTTCTTCAGCGTGATGTACGTCGAGCCCTGCTCGGCGAGCATGCGGACCTCCTGCAGGCTCGCGCCCTTGCTCACCGCGTCCATGCACGCCGCGTCGGGCACAAAAATCTCATAAAGCCCCAGCCGGCCGCTGAACCCCGTGCCCCGGCACTTCTTGCAGCCGGTGCCCTGCACCAGGTTCGTCGGCGTGTCGCCGTCCTTGGCCAGGTGTTCGAGGATGCGTTGGTCTTTGTCCGTCGGCTTGAGCGGCTCGGTGCAGCCGGAACACACGCGACGGACCAGCCGCTGGGCGAGCACGCCGCGCAGCGCCGCGGCGACGAGGTAAGGCTCGACGCCGATGTTGATCAGTCGCGTGACCGCCGAGGGCGCGTCGTTGGTGTGCAGCGTGGAGAGGACCATGTGCCCGGTGAGCGCGGCCTGGGTCGCGATCTTGGCGGTCTCCTGGTCGCGGATCTCGCCGAGCATGACGACGTCGGGGTCCTGTCGCAGCAGGGCGCGCAGGGCCTTGGCGAAGGTGAAGCCCGCCCGGTCGTGGGTCTGGAACTGGTTGACGCCGGGCAGGTTGTACTCGACCGGGTCTTCGACGGTGCTGATGTTGATGTCTTCGCGGTTGATCTCGGCCAGCGCGCCGTAGAGCGTGGTCGACTTGCCCGAGCCGGTCGGGCCGGTGACGAGCACCACGCCGTTGGGCTGGCTGATGAGGTCGCGCAGGACCGTGAGCATCTCGTCGGAGAAGCCGAGCTTGTCGAGGTTGGTGACGGCGTTTTTCTGGTCCACGATGCGCATGACGACCTTCTCGCCGAACTTGCCGGGCATGGTCGAGACGCGCAGGTCCACCTGGCGTTTGTCGATGCGGATGGTGATCGCGCCGTCCTGGGGCACGCGGCGTTCGGAGATGTCCAGCGACGCCATGATCTTGATGCGTGAGACGAGCGCGGGCAGCAGGCTCGGCGGGGGCGCGATCTTCTCGTACAGCCCGCCGTCCACCCGGTAGCGCACGCGCAGCTTGCCCTCGTCCGGCTCGATGTGGATATCGCTGGCCGACTCGCGCACGGCGCTGAAGATGATGAAGTTGACCAGCTTGATGACCGGCGACTCGCCCGCCGACGCCGCGAGGTCCGCGACGTCGATGCTGTGCTGCTCGACGACGTCCAGCGAATCGACGTCGATGCTCTGCTCCGCCTCGTCGATGACGAAGACGTCTTCGCCGCCCTGTTCCAGGCTGGTCAGCGCGTCGCGGATGTCGTCCTGCGTCGCCGCGACCACCTGCACCTGGTGACCGGTCATCCGCCCGATCTCCTCGGGCAGGAACACGTTGGCCGGGTCGCTCACCGCGACGGTCAGCTTGCCCTGGACCAGGAACATCGGCACGACGCCCTGCTTCTGGCAATAATCGATCGGCAGCAGCTCGGTCAGCGACGGGTCCACCATCGTCGCGTCGATCCGCGCAAAAGGCAGCCCGTAGCTGTCCGCCACCGCCTCCATCACCTGGCCCTGCGTGACCAGGCCCAGCTCGACGAGCACGTCGCCCAGCAGCTTGCGCCCGTCGGACTTACGCTGGTACTCCAGCGCCTGGCCGAGCTGCTCGGCCGAGATGACCCCGTGATCGACCAGCAGGTCGCCGACGCGCACGGGTGGGCCCGGGTTGGTAGGTGGTGTGTTCTTCATCGAGCGGTTCCCCCCCGCACATCGTGTCGAATCGCAGTGACAGACGCCCCTGTTTACGCTTCCGGTTCGGGGTGGCCCAGCGACTTCACGGCCGCGGGCACGTCCGGGTGGCAATCGAACCGCCCGGCGAGGCGCGTGACCTCAAGGACCTTGCTGATGTGCTCGGGGCACGCGGCGAGGCGGACCTGGCCCAAGAGCTCCTGGCACTTGTCTTGGAGCCACAACAACGTCTCGAGCCCGCTCGAGTCGATGAAGTCCAGCGACGCGAGGTCGAGCACGAAATCGCGCACGTCCTCTTCCATCCGCTGCAGCGTCTCGCGCTGGAACCGGTCGGTCTCCTCGACCGAGAGGTCGCCCTTGATCGCCAACACGGTGACCGGGCCCTTGTCTTCGTACGAGAGTTTCATGCGCTGTGCTCCTTGGGGGGTTGGCCCGGGCCGATGAGCGACTCGATGCGGCCGGCCAGTTCTTTGGGGCTGAAGGGCTTGTGGATGACCCCGGCGATGTCGGGCTGGTCCTGGCCGGTGATCTCCGGCCGGGCGGTCACCATCAGCACCGGCGCGGTGCCCGCCAGTTTCTGCGACAGCGTCGTGCCGGTCATGCCCGGCATCGACTGGTCCACGATAAACAGGTCGACCTTGAAGGCCGCGGCGAGCTCGAGCGCCTTGTACCCGTTGTCCGCGGTCAGCACCTCGTACCCGCGCTTGCGCAGTGTCATCGACAACAGGCTGACGATGTGCTGCTCGTCGTCTGCGATCAGGATGCGTGGCCGGCTCATCGGTGGGTTTCCTCATCCCCCGCTTGGCTGTAACAACTGGACGGACCTCAACGAGGGTTCCGCGCCTGTGGCTTATGTCGGTCAGGCAACGCCCCGGGTTAAGGCCAACCAAAAACGACGGCCCCGGAAAGGCCGCCGTTCTACCGCTTTTCGTCGGTACGCCGAGAATCGCAAGCCCACGCTCAGCGCAGGTTCTCGGACACGCTCGACAACAGCCGCTGCGCTCGGGTGTCGTCGGGGTCGATCTGCAGCGCCTGCTTGTACGCGTCGGCCGCGGCCGCCGGGCGATCGCTTTTCTGCAAGGCGATGCCACGCAGGATCAGCGGCGTCGTCTGCTCGGGCGCCAGCTCCGATGCGCGGTCGAACATGCTCAGCGCCCGGTCCAGGCGGTCGCGCTTGTTCCACACCATGCCCGCCAGGAGGTACCCGCGGTGGTCGTCGGGCGCGAGGTTGATCATCTGGTTGGCGGCCTGCAGCGCCGCGCCCTCGTCGCCCAGCCGGTACGCCAGCTCGCCGAGCTTGGACCAGTCCGGCACGCTCGAGCGGTCCATGCTGGTCAGCTCGACGTACACGCCGCGCGCGTCGCGCAGCTTGCCCGCCGCGACGTACGCCTCGGCCAGCAGTCGGCGCAGGTCGGCGCGTTCGCTGCCGTACTCGGTCTTGGTCAGCGCCCGCAGGGTGCGTGCCGCCTCGTCGTATTCGCCGACCTGGACCTGCGAGCGCGCGAGCTCTTCGCGCAGCTTCATGTCCTCGGGCGCGAGCGTCGCGGCCTGGCCGAACCACAGCGCGGCCTTGTCGTGCTTGCCCAGCCTTCGGTACACGTGGGCCAAGAGCGCCCGCACCGTCGGGTTCTGGTCGTAGTACGTCGTCTTGGCTTCGAGGTCGCTGACCGCCTGTTCGAGCTGGCCCATCTGCACCATCATCTCGACACGGGCGAGGAAGTACGCCACGTTTTCCGGGTCCCGTTCGTAGGCCTGGTTGTAGTTGTCCTTCGCGTCCTCGTAGCGCTGCCAGCGCTGATCCACGATGCCCATGTAGTAGTAGGGCTGCGCCTTTTTCTTGGTGGAGTAGACGTTGTCTTCGAGCGCTTCGCCGTGCTCGACCGACTTCTGCAAACGCAGGTACGCCGACTCGAGCTGCGCGTTCTCGATCGCGATCCGCCCGGCGAGCAGGTACAGCCCGGGGTGGTCGTTGTCCAGCTGCAGGGCGTCGGAGATCGTCTTCTCCGCGAGCACGAGCTGGCCGGAGTTGAAGTGCTGCTCGGCCATGTCCAGGGCGATGTCGGCCTTGACCTCGAACCAGCGCGCTTCCGCCTCGTTCTTGCCCTTGTCGGTGTAGCTCTCGTGGCCCTTGCAACCCCAGAGCGAGGCGGCGAGGGTCAGCGTCAGCGCGGTGCGTGTCAGCGGGCGGGCAAACTTCATTACAACGGCTCCCGTTGGTGGGGGTGTTCGGTCCTGTCGGATGTATCGGCCGTATCGATCGCCGACTGATCGGCCGGGGCTAAAACAACGCCGCCCCGTTCCCGGAGCGGCGCTGCCGTTGTCTGACTTGTGCAAGGGCGGCCTCTTATCGCCCCCAACCGACTTAGTCGGTCTGCGTCGGGACGTCCGCCGTCGTGTTCTCGGGCTCGGCGTCCGCGTCGTAGTTTGCATCGGCGGTCGCTTCGGCCTCGGCGGTCGCGCTGGCCTCGGCGGCGAGCTGCAACAACTGGGCCGTCGTCAGCGAACGCCAGGAGAAACCGAACACCCCGTTGCTCTGCGGCTCGGTGTCGTCCGTCGCCGCATCGGTGAACACGCCGGGCTCGGGCTGGGCGACCTCGTCCGCGGGCTCGTCCTCGATGACCTCGATGATGAAGCCCTCGCTCGGCTCGGCGGGCGTCGGCACGGACGTGCCCTCCAACGCGTCGGCCAGGTCCGTCGATTCTGGCTCGACCGCGTCGGCCTGCTGCGGCTTGGCGTTCTCTTCGCTCAACAGCTCCGCCTCGACTTGCGCCAGCCAGGCCTCGTCCGCCTCGGCCTGGGCCTGGGCGTCGAAGGGCTGCGGCTCGGTCTCGGTTTCGAACTCGGTGTCGTCGGTCGCCTGGGCGAACGGCTCGGCTTCGGGCTCAACCTGTGTCAGCGGCTCGGGCTCGATGAGGTTCAAACCTTCGGCCGGTGCCTGAGGCGCGGCGCCCTGCTTGGCGGGCAGCGCTTCGATGCCCAGCGCCTTGAGCTCGTCGTCCAGCAGCGTCTCGTAGACGTCGCGGACCAGGCTCTCGTCGTACTTGGTGTAGCTGGCGCTGCCGGTGATCTTCTCCTTGAGCACCAGCGCATCGACCATCGACGGGTTGAGGTGAAGCGCCATATCGACGCAGTAGAGCGCCTCGGCCATCTTGGCCTTGCGCGCTTCGCCTTCGAGCGTGAGCGCTTCGTCGTACAGCTCGCGGGCGTTGCCCATGTGCCCGGCGGTCACCTTCGTGCGCGACCAGGGCAGCAGCGCTTCGCGCTCGGCGACGCGGGCGACGTCGATCTTCGCCTGGGCGGTCTTGCCCATGTCGATCAACTGCTGGTTGTCCACGACGGTCGCCTTGACCAGGAAGATGACTTCCGACTTGGTGACGGTGTCGTCCTGGCCCTGGAAGGCCTTACCGAGCAGGGGGATGCTGCCCAGGCCCGGGACCTGGCTGCGGGTGATGGAGGTGTCTTCGGTGATCAGCCCGCCGAGGACGATGGTCTGGCCCGAGTCGACGATCACGTTGGTTACCATCTCGACGGTCGATTCGTCGGGGGCGCTGGTCGAGCCGATGTTCCGGATCGTCGCGTCCGAGACGCTGGGGCGCAGCTCGAGCCGGACCCGGCCGTCGCTGGAGACGAACGGGCGGACGTTGAGCTGGGTACCGACCTCGAGGAACTCGACGGTCTGGGTCTCGCTCGTTTCGGTGACGGTGGTCGAGAGGTACGCGACCTTCTCACCGACGAGGATCTTGGCGGGGGTGCGGTCGACGACCATGGCCTTGGGGCTGGCGACGATGGTCGAATCGGTGACGCTGTCCAGGGCGCTGATGAACACGCCCGCGTCGCCGGCGACGAAGCCGAGCTTGACCCCGCCGGACTGGCTGGCGACGTCGCCCACGACCGATTCGAGCGCGGCGAAGCGCTGGTTGTCGGGCGCCCCGCCGGAGATCGCGCCGTCGATGATGTCCAGCGGGCTCGCGCCGGTGAGGTCGGTGAACAGCGAGAAGTCCACGCCGAACTGGTTGTTCTCGGTCAGCGTGGTGCGCAGGACGGTGGCCTCGATGATGACCTGCTTGGGCTCCATGTCCAGCTCGTCGAGGATCGCGGTGATCTCCGAGACGTTGTCCTCGAAGTCGCGGATGACGAGCGTGGGCGGGCCGGCGTAGTTGTCGGCCCCGGCGTTGTCGATGCTGGGGTCGAAGCCGTCTTCGACGTTGCCGCTGGCGGTGATCGCGCCCTTCTCCGAGAGCAGCGGCGTCACGAACGTCGCGGCCTCGTCGGCGCGCAGGTAGTCCATGCGGTAGATCTTGGTCGTGACCTTGCGCTTGTCGAGGTCGCGCTCGGCGAGCTCGTCCTTGGTGAGCACGTAGATGAAGTTGCCTTCCTCGACGTAGCCGAAGCCGTTGGGCTCGAGGATGGACTTGAGCGCCTGGTCGAAGCTGACGCCGTAGAGGTCGGCGCTGACCTTGGCGTTCTCGACACCGCGCGAGGCGATGATGTTGCGCTTGCTCTGGATGGAAAGCAGTTGGAGGACCTTGGTGATCTCCAGTTCTTTCACGTGCAGGTCGATCGCGCCGGTCTCGCTGACGTCGACCTTCTGGTCGGCGTTGGCTTCGTCGGCGGGGGCTTCGAGCTCGATCTCCAGCTCCCCGGCCTGGGTGAAGGCCGGCGCGGCGGCGAACAGGGCCACGGCGCAGGTCGCCGCGCCTAGCAGACGCTTGGTGTTGTACATCTTCCGCATGCTCAAACTCCTTGCCGGTGTGCCGGCGTCGTGTTCATGTCCCGATCGTGCTAGTCAGACAACATGTTGAGGGTGAAAGTCAGGCCGTCGCGGGTCACCTTGGCCGACCGGTCATTGAACGAAGCGATCTCGAACCCATCGATCGAGTCGCCGACCCGTAGCACCCTGCCGTTGATCACAATCCGCGGCGTGGCGCCCTGGATCACGCTTTGCAATCGCAACTGACGCGCCTGGGCGATCAGTTCCTCTCTGCGCTGCTGTTCATCGTCCGCGCTGTCGCCCGACTGGATACCCGGATGGCCCGAATCCTCGGTCGGTCGTAATTTGTAACGGTCGTGACGGAAAGCGAAGAGATTCAGCGTCAACTCGTCGTTGAGCGCCGCCCGGACCTCGGGCAACGGCTCCAGATCGACCGACGCGGGCCCCGACACCGGGCCGCCTTGATTACGCGACGACGCGGGCGTTGCGGGGTCGGCGGTCGCGACGCGGGGGACTTTTTCCAGCAGGATCAGCCGGCCCCACAGCAGCAGGCCGACCGCCACGACGGTCACAAGGATGCCGAACTTCTTCTTGTCCGCGGTGACCTGACGCCAGGTGCGGTACAGCTTCTTTTTCATCGCCGGCCCCCTTGCGCCGGGTCGGCGAGGTAGAAGCTGCTCAGCTGCAGGCTCACGCCGACGTGCCCGGTCGTCTCGTCCGCCGACCCGGTCATCTCCAGCCGCTCGACGCGCAGCGGCTGGTTGGAAGATTCGATCGAGCGCAAGACCGCGAAGGCGTTCTCGAAGCCGGTGTTGAATTGCAAGTCGACGGGCGTGACCGCGAAACGCGCGAAGGTTTTTGACGGGCGCTGCGACGTGTCGTACACCGTGACGCCGTTAGACGTGATCGCTTCGGACAGCCCGTCGAGCACGCGGTGCGGCGACGCCCCCTCGGGCAACTCCACGGCGCTGTCTCGCAGCTCGGCGCGCAGCTCGGCGATCTCGCCACGCAGGGGCGCGAGGTTCGGCGGCTGCTTCGCGGCCAGCTGCTCGCGCTTGGTCTGGATCTCGCCCGCCAACGCCTGGTTCTGCTTCTGGCTGGGCCAGAACACCACCCCGCCGTACACCCCGCAGAGCAGGGCCACGACGCAGGCGGTCTTGACGATATCGCTTTCAATCCGCATCGGTCGGCCCTCCTTGCCGGGGTCCCGGCGTGATCGCGCCGGCGTCGCCGTGAACGAATCGGCGGTCCAGGTCGATCTCCAGTTCGAGGCTGAACTCACGCGCGAAGTGCGTCTTGGTCTTGGTCATCCGGCTGTTGCGCAGCGTGACCCGCGAGAAGACCGGGTCGCGCTCCAGCCGTTCGATCAGCACGACGATCTCGTCGTCGGTCGGGGCGAGCCCGGTCAGGCTGATCCGCATGCGGTTGGGCTCGCGCGGCGCGTCCTGTTGTTTCTCGCCCCGGCTTCGCACCTGCCGCTTGTTGCGTTGGTCAGCGTTCGGCGCGGCCTCGGGGTCGGGGCGCTGGGCCGACAACTCGAACCGCACGAGGCGCACCGGCTCGGGCGTCAGTTCACTCAACCGAGCGAGCACCTGCGTGGTCTGAATCGGCTGGTAGGTCTCGCGGGCGATCAGCAGCTTGCGCGTCAGCTGAGCGCGCTGCTGTTCGAGCCGCTGCTGCTCCGCCTGAAGCTGGTTATAACGCTCGATCTCCTGGTCCAGTTGCTCGGCCTGCCTCGCGAGCGCGGCGTCCGGACCGCTGAAGTAAAGCCACAGCAGGACCAGCAGCCCGGCGGTCGCGAGGATCACGCCAAACTCGACCGGCCGACGCTCTTGTCGGCGTCGGTGACGCAGGAACGAATCGGGAAGGAAGTTGATCTGGCTCACGCCGCCTCCTTCTGCGCCGCGGGCTCCTGGCCGCGCAGCGCCAGCCCCAGCGGGATCAGCCAGGGCGAAGGGTCGGGGCCGGGGAACACAACGCCCGCGAGCGCGGGGGCCTGCCCGGCGAGCGCGATCGGCGCGGGCAGGCAGCCGGCGAGTTCTTCGCCGAGCGCGTGCGTGGCGCCTTGGCCGGCGAGGTAAACCGCGTCGGGCTTGTGCACGCCGAACGTGACCGACAGGTAACGCAGGCACAGGCCCAGCTCGCGCCCCAGCGCGGCCGAGTCGATGTCGTTGCCCGAGCGTGTCAGGTTGATGGGCTTGTCGAAAATGACGCGCGTGCCGCGCGTGCCGACGATCTCGGCCATCGCCTCGCCCATGTGAACGATCAGCGTCGGCCCGTTGCCCGCGCCCAGCAGCCGGGCGAGTGCCGCGCCCGTCGCGTCGATCGCGAGCGGCATCAGCCCGCTGCGCTTGATCGCCGAGGCGTGGTCGTGCACCGTCGCGCGCTCGGCGGCGAGCAGGATGACCTCTTCACGCAGCTCGCTGCCCTGCTTGACCTGCCCGGCACCGTAGTGCTGCAGCACCTGCTCGTCGGTGAACTGGAAACGCTCGGCGGCCTCCCACGCGATCGCCTGCACCAGGTCCTCATCGGGCATCGGCGGCATCCGCAGCGTCTTGTACTGCAACGACTGCATCGGCAACGCGCTGACCACGTCCTTGCCGACGAACTTGCCGCGACGCAATGCGCTGGCGATCGCACGCGAGCTCTCGGTGTGGTACGACGCGTCGGCCGGGTCGGTGCCCTCGGCGAGCTTCTGCGTCGCGAAAACCGTCCCGCCGTCGGGCAGCCGCTGCGCGAGGTACACCTCGTGCGCCGTCAGCGCCACGCCGATCGGTCCCCGATTCTTCTTGTTGCCTCCGAAGCCCACTTCGCTTCCTTTCCGTATCCCCGGCATCACGCGGACCGGGCCGCCCTGCTCGGCCCTGCCCCGCGCGTGGTTGCTCCTCAATCCACCCGCTCCACGGTGATTCGACCGGTAAACGGCGCGATATTCACGTCGTATACGTGCGTCTCAAATCGCAGGCGGACCGTCCCGCCCGACGAGGGGTTGCCCAGGTCATGAAACTCGATCTGGTTGGACCCGTTGAACGACGCGCTGACGATCTCGACGTCGCGGAACCGCCGGTCGTCGTCCAAGTCGATCTCGTAATTCGACCCGCCGACCCCGCCGAGCACGGGGTTGTTTTCCAGCACCCACTCCCCGGCGTTCGCGTCGTATTTCTCGACCTTGTAGCTGTTGTCGTCTGCGTCGAAGGTGACCCGGCGTGTGCTCTGCTGGGCCATCGCCTCGTTCTGAGCGAACATGAGGTCGGCGATCACCATCCGAGACGCGGCCTGCACGCCCAGCGTCCCGCCCTGGAGCATGTTGGGCACGACGATCGCCGCGGCGATCCCCATGATCGACACGGTGATCAGCACCTCGATCAGCGTGTAGCCGGTGCTTTGTCGGCGTCGGTTTGTTGGCGTCTTGCACATAGCACACTTCTCGAAGTAGCCGCGACGCGACGCGTCGCCGGGTCTCTATCAGACGGCACGGTCTCGATCAGCCATCAGTCTTTGCCCGCGTCGCCCTGGACGGTGACCTTCACCGACCCGTCGCCGAGCTTCTTGCTCATCGCGTCCACCTTGGTGCCCAGCGCCTTGAGCTCGGCGATCATCTGGCTGCGCTGTTCCCCGGCGGTGGTCTTGCCCTGGGCGAGCGCTTCGCCGGCCGGGTCCATCGCGGCGGCGGCGGGCGACTGGTGTGCGCCGACCCAGAGGTTCAGCCCCAGCAGCAGCGCGATCGCGGTCAGAACGGCGTTGAGGTACTTGCTGTTGTTCATGGCGGTGTCCTGTCGGCCGGTTAGCCGGTTGAAGGTCTGTGGGCGCTATCGGTCCGGTCCGGGTCGGGGTTTAGGGGTGGGGCCGAGGTCGCCGGGTCCGAATAAACGCAGCCGAGGCGGGTTTGCCTCGGCTGCGGTGTGTGGTGTGCCTGGATCACGCGGTGATCCAGCGGCTTCGTTTCGACTCAGTAGGTCGCGACGTCGTTGGTCGTGTCGGCGTTCAGGTCGGTCGCCTTGGCCGCGGACATCACGGCGCGGAGCTGGCCACCGCTCCAGACCCAGCCGACGCCGGCCGCGGCGGTGCCGTCGGTGTCGGGCGTGCCGTCGGTGGTCGAGCTGTCTTCGAACGGGTTGACCGGGACCTTCTGCAGGTACGGGCCGTAGACCGTGTCGCCGGCTTCGGGCGTGGTGCCGTCGAGCTCGGTTTCACCGGTCAGCTTGGTCCAGTCGATCGCGGTCGATTCGGTGCCGTCCACGGTCGGCCAGTCGTTGCTGTGCTCGTTCTTGTACAGCTCGATCTGGCTGCGGATGGTCTGCAGCTGGCTGACCGTGCTGGAGAACTGCGCCGACTCGGACGCGTTGGTGAACTGCGGGATCACGATCGCGGCGAGGATGCCGAGGATGACCACGACGATCAGAATTTCGACCAGGGTGAAGCCCTTGGCCACCATCTTGCGTGCACGATGCATAGGAACTCTCCTCATATGAGTGAACTAAACTTTGGCGTGACGGGACACATGCCCCGTAACACACGCCAGCGCGCTTTCGGCTGCCCCCGGAACCACTCGGCTCCAACCAGGGGCCTGCTCCCTCGATCTGCTGCGGGGGCGGCCGAACTCGCGCCGTTGCACAGCCCTGCTATCGATCCTGATATGCCAAGACTTAACGAGCCTTGACACTCGGCAACGATCCGAATCGCTTCGCGTTCGGTCTGCGACGACTGGCACCATCAACAACGAATACACCGGCCCGGGATGCAAGCCCAACCGCCCAAAACGCACGCAGCACCACGCCTGCATCCCGGCGCAACCGGCACGACCGTTACCGCTTCACGGCCGATCGTTACGGCTTGACGCGCAGAAAAACAAGAAACGGTTCGGTGCTTTGAAAAAACAGCGCTTCGCTTCACCGCAGAGAACGCTGAGATCGCGGCGTGCGCAAAGTAAGGCGAAAAGGCTTGGGTTCACGCTGCGCTCTCAGCGTCCTCTGCGGTGAAACAAAGCGTTCATAGAGAAGCATTCATCCAAAACCGAATCAACGATCCAGATACGCCACCACCTCGTCCAACAACGTCCGGCCCTCGTCGAACGTCATCCGCTTGCGTGTCGCCTCGGCGTCGCCCCACGCGAAGTCCGACACCTCCGAGGCCTGCAAACGCACCGACTGCCCCGCGCCGACCGCGCCCACGAAGTACACCACCACCTTGCGCACCCGCTTGCCGCTGCGCTTGGTGAAGACGTACTGCTCTTCGAACGGCCGCGATTCGTCCAGCTCCACCCGGCCGATACCGGCCTCTTCTTCCAGTTCCCGCCGGGCCGTCTCGGCGTGCTCCTCCGCGTCCTCGGGGTGGCCCTTGGGGAACGCCCAGTGCCCGGCCTTGTGCCGAACGAGCAGGAACTCGCGCTCGCCGTTGATCACCCGGTACGGGATCACGCCGCAGGAAAAGTCGTCGGTCAGTTTGTCGCCCATCGATGGTCCCGGTGGTTACGATTGAAGGTGCTGAGCTGAACATAGCCGCGTCGCGTCGCGTCGCGGCTATTGTAAATGGTTCTGATCCGCCTTTGTCTGCAGATTGACGCGGACTACAATCCGGGGACGCACAACCAAGGAGACCCGCCGTGACAAAATACGTTTCTCAGTTCGTTGCTTTGCTGTTGGCTACGCCTGCCGTGTTCGCCGAGGTCCAAACCAGGGACGTGACGTACAACGACGGCGAGGTCGTGTTGAAGGGCCACCTGGCTTACGACCCCGGCCTGATTCCCAAGCTGGGCAACGCGCAGGGCGCGCAGGCACCCGCCGTACTGATCGTGCATCAATGGATGGGCCTGACCGACTACGAGAAGGGGCGGGCTGACCAATTGGCCAAGCTCGGCTACGTTGTCTTCGCGCTGGATATCTACGGCGTCGAGAACCGCCCGAAAGACCGCGGAGAGGCCGGGGCGATGGCCGGCAAGTTCAAGACCGACCGCGCGCTGTTCCGCAAGCGCTTGAACCTCGGGCTCGCGCAGCTGACGAGCAACATCAACGTCGACCCCAACCGCGTCGTCGCCATCGGCTACTGCTTCGGCGGGACGGGCGTGCTCGAGCTGGCGCGCAGCGGTGCCGATATCGCCGGCGTCGTCAGTTTCCACGGCGGGCTGGACGCGCCGACCCCCGAAGACGCGAAGAACATCAAGGCGAAAGTCTTGATCTGCCACGGCGCCGACGACCCGTTCGTCCCGCGGCAAGACATCATTGCCATGAAGAAGTCGTTCGACGACGCCGACGTGGACTGGACGATGATCGAGTACAGCGGCGCGGTCCACTCGTTCACCCAGCCGATGGCGGGCGACGACCCGAGCAAGGGCGCGGCGTACAATAAGCAGGCGGACAAGCGCTCGTGGAAGCACATGCGCACGTTCTTCAACGAGGTGATGGGGCCGGTGGACGAGACGAATTAACGGCCCGCGTAGCCGCCGCGTAACACGCGGCGGTCGAGCGATCTTAATTGCAGACTGCCCAAAAACCAACGCCGTGTGACGCGCTTAAACCACCTCGACCCCCGGGCGTTGCCCGGCGGCTACGGGTCACTCGTCCTCGCCCGGCCCCATGTCGCCCAATTCGAGGAAGCAGGCCTGCAGCGCGAGCAGGGTCTTGACCAGCGTCTGCGTCGCCTCGGCTTGATCGTTCGGCAACGCGAGCTTGCCGCGGAAGACGAAGACCTTGTCCGTATCGCGGAAGTGTTCGAGCTTGAGTTTGATCGACAGGCCCTGGTCGACAAGTTCTTCTTCTAACAGTTCGTCGATCTTGTCGCCGGTGTGCACGAGGTCGGCCTCGACCGATTCGCTTAGCCAGCGGTCGGGCGTGAACCAGCCGACCCACAGCGTGCCGGCGTCGTCGAGCTCGGCGGCGTAATAGCATTCTTCTTCGACGTGGTCGGCGTCGCAGCGCACGCCCGCGTCGGTGCGCGCGACCTGCGCGAACACGCCCGCGTCAGTCAGGGGTTGAACGGCGGCGTCGAAGACGGAGCAAAGCGTGGCGGTATCGGGCATAGCGGTTGTATGTAGGTTTGTTGCTTGCTCATTCTCCCGTTCAGGGAGAGGGTTGGGGTGAGGGTCCGGCGTGCGAGCGACGACGATAGCCCAAGACGGGGTCGCGGTTCGTCGCTCGCCCCACCCTCATCCCCCGCCTTCTGCCTGGCAGGGAGAAGGAGCCCGAGCCGGACGATGGCTTGGGGCCCTATTGTAGCCCGGCCGTGCGACGTTGACGCGCCGCCTCGAACAGCAGCACGCCCGCGGCGACCGACGCGTTGAGCGAGTCGGCGGATCGCCCAGCCGTGGCGATCCGCACGCACGCCCCGCCGCTGCGCGTGGCCGCCTCGCGCCAGTGCTCGCCCAGGCCGCGGTCCTCCGGGCCGATGGCGATCGCGCAAGGCCCGGCGTAGTCGGCTTGGGTGTGTTCGACCTCGCCATCGACCACCGCCGCGATCACGCGCATCTTCTGGGACATGAGGGTTTGGATCGCCTGTTCTTCGGGCATCGCGATGGTCGGCAGCGTGAACACCGCGCCGGTCGAGGCGCGGATCGCGTTGGGGTTCATCGCGTCCACCGGCGTGCCCGCGGCGATCACCGACCGGCAGCCCGCGAGGTCCGCGGTCCGCACCATCGCGCCGAGGTTGCCCGGCTTCTCCGTGCCCACCGCGACCAGGTCCAGCGCCGACGCGTCGGCCGGGGGCAACGCATCGACCGACCACGCCGGCGGCTCGCACACCGCGAGCACGCCCTCGGGCTCACGCACGTAAGCGATCTTGCGGAACACCGAGGGGCTGACCGTGACGAACTCAATCGCGTTGAGTTGTTCGCGATCGCGCAGCTGCACTGAGATGTCGCCGCGCACTTGTTCGCGAGTCGTGCTAAGCGGCAAGCCGCTTTCGCAGAGGTAGACCGATCGCAGTTTCAAACCCGCGGCGGCGGCGCGTTGGACGGCGCGCCAGCCCTCGGCGATGAACAGGCCCGCCTTGCGTCGGCCGCGCTGGTCGCGCAGCTTCACCAGCGCCTTGACGCGCGCGTTCTGCGGGCTGGTGATGTCCGGTTCGCTGGGCACGGGCGTACTGTAACGCGGCCGGGACGCGCCGGCGTGCTTCATCGCGCGGGAGTGCCGTCGACGCTGGTGATGTTCGACAACCCTTCGGGCAATTCGTCCTGGTACCAGAATGCTTTGCGCTGGCTGTTGTTCCAAGAGTGCAGTTGGTACATCCGGTCGAGCAGCACCCACTGCCCCGAGCCGTCGCCGAAGACGTGGTTGCCGCCCTCGGGGCTGACGCCGTCCTTTTGCGCACCGACGACAGAATAATCGTTGGAGCGCGGCTTGTGGGCAGGCAGGGACCGGTCCCACCCGACGCGATTGATGTCGGTGGTGACGTCGGTCCACGCCGCGCCGGTGAGCATGGTCATATCGACGGCGAACGCACGCGTCGAGACGAGTTGGTCTTCGCGGACCGGGCTGGCGTGGGGCACCTTCCCGTAGCGGGTGTACCAGTGCCCGGCACCGGTGTTGGTCTTGCTTCTTGGTTCGTACCGGCCGATCCCGCCGAGGTACATGTAGGCATGGTTCAGCCGATTGTTCGTGATCGCGTCGATCGTCTCAAACTCACGGCCGGGACATGTCATCAACTCGGCCGAGTGGCCGTAGTTCTTGTAGGTCTTCCACTCCAGGGGCTCGAACGAATTCATCACATACTTGCCCGACACACCGGGGTTCTGGCCGCCCGACTGAGCGGGCTCGGGTACCCAGCCCTTGCTATCGGTCGCGATAGCGGTGGAGGTAGTGGCCAACTGCCGGAGATTGGCCAGGCACTCGACGCGCCGGGCCGACTCGCGTGCCGAGCCGAGCGCGGGCAGCAGGATCGCGATCAACAGCGCGATGATGGAGATGACCACGAGCAGTTCAATAAGTGTGAAGGCTTTGCGCACGGATCGGTCCTCATTCGTTGACCGGGTCGTAGCTGTCCACGTCCTGCCAGTGGCCGACGATGTTGCCCGCGCCGGGGTGGGCGGTGAAGCGAAGCGCGTCGGCGGTCAGGACGAACTGGGTCGACCCGTCGTTGGCGGTGACGTTGCCGCCTTCGGAGTCGGTCTGCTCGGGGTACCTGCTGTTGGGCACTTCGATCATGCCGCGGGGGCCGTGCGGGAAGGTCGAAGTCGCGGGCCTGACAGTGCCTTTTTCGACCATACACGCGACCATCGGCAGGTCGCCGGGGTCGTCCAACGACATCGGCGCGCGCCACTTGCGGCTCTGCGTGCCGGCCCGCGCGCTGACCTTGTTGATCGCGCGCTGGTCGCGTCCGGCGTGCTGATAAAACGCGGTGCGGACGAAGACCAGGCCCGGGTGATCGCGCGGGTTTTGCAGCGCGTCGACGGGCAGGTCGCGCGGGTGGGTCACGACGAACTCGATGCCCCGGTTCGGGCAAGTGAACGCGGAAAAGTCGACCCCGGTGTCGATCATATCCATGTAGACGTACTTGTTGATCTGCGAGATGTGGTCCTGCAAGCCGCCGGTGTTCTGGTAAACCTCGCCGTAGTTGAGCGCGTGCGAAGCGTTGCGCTGGTAATTGCCACCACCCAGCCAGCGGTTGGCCAGCCGGTACCGCCCTTTGTTGTCTTCGCCCAGGACGATCGTGGCCTGGCTGACCGAACGGGTGTTCGCCGCGCACTGGATGCGGTTGGCCGATTCGCGCGCCCGTCCGAGCGCGGGCAACAGGATCGCGATCAGCAGCGCGATGATCGAAATCACCACGAGCAACTCAATCAACGTAAACGCGCGGCGTCTTGGCATCGCGGCAGACCCTCCGATGAAAGGAGCAATAGGACAGGCACCTGTATTATACCGCGCGGCCCCCGAGACCCGAAACGCGATACCCCCGCCGCGGGCGATCGCATCGAGCCCCTGCCGGACCGGGTCCCCGGGGTCGAGCCCGCGAGCCGCCGGGCGACATCGTGATCGATTCACGGACGCGCGGTTTTCCCGGGCGTTCGCCGAGGCTCCACCCCAGCCATCGGGCGAAGCTCAGCCGGCTACCGGCGGCCCGCGCCGGGGTCGTTCCACGGGTCGTCACGCCAGGTGTCGTGGTCTGACGGCGGAGGCGGGTCGCTCGGCGGGCCGGGCGCGGTCGATTCTGAATCGAGCGTCGCGCTCGTCGGCCGGGCGGCGGGGCGCTCGGGCGCGTCGGTGTCATGCGCAACAACGCGTGTCGCAACCGGCTGGCCGGGGCCGGCGTGTTGAGCGCGCCATTGCAGGTACCGCCGTACCGACTGGCCGTTGAGCATCGTCAACAGCAGCACCGGGAACAGCCAGAGCATCGGCAACATGCAGCACGCGCCCATCATCTCCGTGCCCGGCGTGGCCGAGGGCGTCTCGGGCGTGACGTAACGCGTCACCAGCACGACCGAGAACGCCGAGGCGACCAACGCGTAAAACCCCCACACGCGCGCGAGCCGAAGCGCCCACAACTTGTCCAGCAACAGCCCGACGCCCGCGACGATCAGCGCGCCCGCCATGACCAGTCCCAGCCCCGCCTCGATGCCCAGGCCGACGCGGTAGACCGGCTTGCCCAGCGCGGCTTCGCTGGCCTGATTGGATTCGCGGACCGCCTCGGGCATCGCGTTCATCATCGCTTCGCTCTGGGTGGACTTCATAAACGACGGGCCCATCGCCGACATGAGCAGCTCCCCGCCGTTAGACAACCCGGAGAAAAACCCCACCAGCAGGCAGAGGACCCCGAAGACCACAATGCGCGTCGGTCGTTGCATGGCGATCAATCAGCCTCCGTGCGTGGGGTCGGCGTCGCGGCGGGCGAAGTAGTCGTTCACCGGCTTGCGGTTCATCATGACCAGGAACGTGACCTGGTAGATCGTCGCGGTCGCCAGCCCCCCGCCGATCGTGCTGACGTAGGTGATCGTCTTGACCATCTCGATCATGTCCGACGGCATGGCCGGCTGGCCGGGCCCTTGGGATTGCTGCCGCAGGTCCTTCTCCATCGCGTCCATGGTGATGGGCATCAGGTAGGTGACGTTGGCCACGAGCATCGACAAGCCGAGCACGATCGACACGACCGCCCAGACCCGGCCGACCTTGCGCCCCCACGCCTCGCCCTTGATCAGGCCGTAGCCCGACAGGGCCATGAGCGTCTTGGAGCCGAGCCCGAGGAGGATGAACAGGACGGTGACGAGCAGGAAGGTGCCGGTGTAGGCTTCGGCGAGCGCGGGGTTGGAATGCTTCAGGACGATGGGGCTGAACAGGCCGTAGCACCCGCCGAGGATGCCCAGGCCGGCGAAGACGAGGTTGAGGATGCCCAGGACGGTGATCGAGGCGGGCTTTTTCATCACGGGTATGGTACCGGCGATGGGCGGGCGTCGAGGGCAACAAACGCGCTGCTGCCGGGCGTGGGCTTGACACCGCGGGTCCGTCGGCCGACAATCTCGCGTTCCAAAATCAGGGTCCACCGCCCGATCACCCCGCCTCCTTAGCTCAATTGGCAGAGCAGCTGACTCTTAATCAGCGGGTTCTAGGTTCGAGTCCTAGAGGAGGCATCCATCCGACACCCCCGTGCCCAGGCGTGGGGGTGTCTTGTCATCCTTGCATCCGAACGAACCCCCGGACGCGAGTTGATCCCGCAGACTACCGCTTGGCGATCGGCGCGACCGTGGTAAACTTGTTCGCGGGAAGATCTCGGGCCCGGATCGGGGCGGGAGAGAAGCCGATGAAACGCCATGTATTGATCCCGCTCGCGCTTGCGGTGCTGGGCGTGTGGGTGGCCCGCGCCGACGCTGCCGAACACCGGCTGTACTTCGCCGGCAACATCACCAGCATCATCGATCACAACGCCCAACCGGGCGCGGCGTTCACGATCGCTCAGAACCAGGGCGTCCAGCCCGGGGCACCGTTCTTTGCCGGGCTGGTCTGGGATTCAACCAACCTCGAATCCACCGAGCCCTTTTCTCCAAACGCGGCCGGCTACGATTACCGCCCCGCCTCGCCACAACTCGACATCAACCACACCGCCTTTACGCTCAGCGAAAAACTCGGGCTCACGGTGTTCAATGACGTGATGGCGAGCGACCCTGTCTTCGATGCGTTTTCCTATTTCCGCTACGGCATCGAGCAGGCCGGGCCTTACCTCGAAACGCCGATCGATATGATCTTCTACTTCGGCGACGTCACGCCCTTCGATGCCCAGGCCCAGACCGGCACCGAGTTCATCCTCGTCAGCTTCGACCCGAACGCTTCCATCCTCAGCAATACCGATGCGCCCGCGTCACCCCCCATCATGCAGCACGCCTTCCTGGTCTTGCTCGAAACGGTCAACGGCCAGACCACCGCCGCCGCGATCGGTTCGGTCACGGCGTACGGCAGTTCACGCGCCCCCGGCGACACCGACTTCGACAATGACATCGACGACACCGACCTGGGCACCGCGTTTAGCAACTACACCGGGCCCACCGGCGCCGGCAAGGCCTTCACGCAGGGCGACACCGACAACGACGGCGACGTCGACGACACCGACCTGGGCACGCTCTTTTCCAGCTACACCGGCCCGCTCGCGCCCGCGAGGACCGGCGTCCCCGAGCCCGCCTCGGTTGCGATGCTCGGCGTCGGCGCGTTCGCCCTGTCCCGGCGTCGGCGTTGAGGGCCTTGAATCATGACCCCGCAGCGACGATTGGTTTTGACGCCCCGCCGGGTATAATGAATGGTTCACTACCGCTGAAATCACCGATCGATTTCGTGGCGTGCTGATTGTTCCCGCCAAACCTGAAGGGGGTTTCCGACATGATTCAGCCCACCAAGACCCTGCTCGCCCCGCTGCTCGCGCTGTGGTTGCTGCTCGCGCCCGAAGCGCTGGCGCAAGACAAGCAATCGCCGAACCTCGCCAAGATGGACCTGGGCAGTTACGTCACCGGGCCGGACATCAACGGACGGGACCTGCGCGGGCGTGTGGTCGTGGTCGAGTACTGGGGCATCACCTGCGGGCCGTGCATCGCGGCGATCCCGCACACGACCAAGCTGGCCGAGGACTACGGCCACGAGAAGCTGGTCATCATCGCCAACCAGTCGTGGTCCGCGAGCGACAAGCAGTGCAAGGAAGTGTGGGAAGAGCACGCCAAGAGCAACTTCGTCGCGGTGCGCAACGGCGCGAAGCTGCCGGGCTTCACGACGACGAGCGTACCGCGGGCCGTCGTCTTCGACCACAACGGCAAGTTCCTGTGGGAAGGCCACCCCGGCGGGATGGATCGCATCATCGCCGACGCGGTCAAGAACGTGCCTGATAAAAAGGACGACTCGGAAGACGACGAGGAAAAGCCCGGCAAGGCCGACGCGCCCAAGCCCGACCCGATCGTCACCGGCGTCGAGGCGGCCTACTTCGAACGCGAGATCGCTCAAATCAACGAGCAGGACCGCAGCATCGCCTCGACGCTGGCCAAGCTGCGCCGCGTGGTGGACAAGTCGCCGCGCGAGGACCAGGCCGCCGAGGCCAAGGCGATCATCGCGCAGCTGACCGCATGGCTGCCGAAGCAACAAAGCGCGGCCGAGACCGCGCTGCCCAGCGACCCCGCGACCGCGTACGCGATCGCCGACCGGACGAGCGACTGGCTGGGCCGGGACACGCTCGCGGATCCGTTCAACGCGATCAAGAAGCGGCTCGAAGCGGACCGCGACCGGATGGACACGATCCGCGCGACGCTGATGCTGCGCGAGGTCGAAGCGCTGGCCGAGTCGATCGGCTTGACGACCGACCCGGCCGCGGCATCGGACCGCAAGAACGCCGCCGAGGTCCGCGTCATCACCCGCGACCTCAACCGCATCGCCAAGGCCTGGCCGGACACCGACGCGGGCAAGCGCGCAGCCGAACTGCTCGAAACATGGGGCATGGACGACTGATCGCCGGGTAAGCTGTGGGGCGTCCGCTACTCGAACGGAGCACGCGATGCCCGGCTTTTCTCACATCCCCCCGTCGTTCCTGCCGCGAGCGCTCGCTTGCCTGGCTCTGTGTTTGCCTGTCTGGTCGTTGAGCGTGAACGCCGCCGAGCAGCACCCCGACGCAAACGCCCCCCTGCGTGTCTACCTGCTCATCGGCCAGTCGAACATGGCCGGCCGAGCCCAGGTCCCCGACGACGCGCAAGGCGTTATCGCGCACGTCTACCTGCTCGACGACAAGAACAAGTGGGTGCCCGCGCGCAACCCGCTGAACCTGTTTTCCTCGATCCGCAAAGCCGAGGGCATGCAGAAGCTCGGCCCGGGCTACGGCTTCGCGCTGGCGATGCTCAAACAAGACCCCAAGCAGCGCCTCGGCCTGGTCGTCAACGCGCGCGGCGGGTCGAACATCAAACAATGGCTGGGCGAAGACGCAAAATACTACAAAGACGCGGTCGCCCGCACCAAGGCCGCGCTGCGAGCGCCGGGCACCGACGGCAAACCCGACGCCAAGCTCGCAGGCGTGCTCTGGCACCAGGGCGAGTACAACGCCGACAAGCCCGACGCGTACATGGACCAGCTCAAGCAGCTGATAGCGAACCTGCGCGAAGACTTCGACGACCCGGCCCTGCCCTTCGTCGCCGGCCAGATCCGCTTCGACCCGCACCAGCCCATCAACGACGTCATCGCCAAGCTGCCCGATACCGTCAAGCACACCGCGGTCGCGTCGAGCGAAGGGCTGAAGACCTACGACCGCTGGCACTTCGATACCGACAGCCAGCTCGAACTGGGCAAGCGCTACGCCGAGCAGATGCTCACGCTGCTGGCATACCAGTCGGCGGACAATGCGAAGGCCGAGTAGGCCAAGCCCGACTCATTCAAGTTCGCCCGCAACGGGTGGTACTACGAAGACGCGCCGAACCGCAGCACGCCGAGCCTGCCGACGAAAGAAACCGACGGCGTCAACGGCGAAGACCCGCGGGTCGACGAAGAAGGCAACGTGTCACCCCGATCGCGAGCCAATGGAGTTGGTGCGCACGCTTGGCGTGATGGAACGTAATAAGTGTAGGAGAGGTATGAAATAGCCGGCGGCCTACGGACGCCGGACACGAGAACAGATGTTCTGTTGTGACAGGCAACTGCTTTCGCGTCCGGGGCCCGTAGGTCCCCGGCTGTTTTTTTTGCGGTGCGTTTGATTACACCAGCAACCCCGCCGGGTTTTCCAGCAGCGTGCGGAGCGTTGTCAGGTATTCCGCGGCGCTGGCGCCGTCGATGACGCGGTGGTCGCCGGAGAGGGTGGCGTTCATCTCGTGGCCGATGACGATCTTCTTTTCGCCGTCGATGGTGCGGACGACGGGTTTTTCGATCGCGGCGCCGACGGCGATGATCGCGGCGTTGGGCGGGTTGATGATCGCGCTGAACTGCGTCACGCCGAACTGCGGCATGCCGAGGTTGCTGATCGTGATCGTCGAGTCGGACATCTGCTCGGGCGACAGGCCACGGCCGCGGGCGGCGCCGGCGAGGTCTTTGACCTCCGCGCTGATCTGACGCAGGCCCTTGTTCTGCACATCCCGGCAGACGGCGACGACCAGGCCCCCGCCGCGCTCTTCGGGCAGGCTGATCGCCGTGCCCACGTTGACGGTGCCGTGCTGCACGATCGTGTCGCCCATCCACGAGCTGTTGACGACCGGGTGCTGCACCGCGGCGAGGGCGACGGCGCGCGTGATGAAGTCGTTGACGCTGAGCTTGATGCCCTGGGTCTCGAGCTGCTTGTTCAGCGTGCCGCGCAGCGCCATGAGCGGGTCCATGTCGATGGCGACGGAGACCTGGAAGTGCGGGACGGTGGTCTTGGACTCGACCAGGCGCTTGGCGATGGTCTTGCGCATGCCCGGGACGGGGGTGGATTTCTGTTCGAGCTTGGCGGCGGCGACGGGCGCGGGGGTGGCGCGATCCGGGTCGACGCTGCGCTCTGGCCCGGCTTGGGCGGTGCCTTGCTCGGCGGCCTTGAGGACGTCGCGCTTGATGATCCGGCCGTCGGGCCCGGTGCCGGCGATCTGCTGGATGTCCAGGCCGTGCTCGTCGGCGAGTTTGCGGGCCAGCGGGCTGATCTTGACCTTGCCGGAGCCAGAACTGGGGCTCGGTGCGGCGGTCGGTGTGGGCGCGGTTTGAACCGGGCCTTCGCTTTGCTCAGGGCCGGCTTCGGCATTGGTTGGTTCTTCCGGCTCTTCCTTGGCGGGCTCTGGCGCGGCGCCGACGTCGGTCTTCGCGGCGTCTTCGACCGATTCGCCGTCTTCGGCGAGGAGCATGATCGCCTGGCCGACGGGGACGGTCGCGCCCTCGTCGAGCACGAGCTTGGCGACGGTGCCGTCGTCGAAGGCCTGGAGTTCCATGGTCGCCTTGTCGGTCTCGACGTCGGCGAGGTGGTCGCCGGCGGAGACGGCGTCGCCGACCTTGACCATCCACTTGATCAGCGTGCCTTCTTCCATCGTGTCGGACAGCTTGGGCATTTCAACGGTGACGGCCATGGTTGCTCCTTGGCAAGATGCGGTGTGTGCGTCATCCCCGTTTGTCGGGGCGCGAGCGTTGCCGGGCATCGCGACGCGAAACGGGGATTGTAGGCCGATCGCGCAGGCGTTGCCGGGCGACGCAAACTTGCCAAAGCACAGAGCCCGGCCGTGATGGCCGGGCTCGCAAGGAAGTGCCTGTGTTGTTTGGTTTCGGCTTAGCCGCGGCGACGGCGGGCGGCGGCGAGGCCGAGCATCGCCAGGCCGGCGAGGGCGGCGGTCGGCGAGGGCACGCCGGTCACAGGCGGGTTGCCCGGGCCCTGGATTTGTTCGCTGCGTTGCATCGTGTCGACCAGGCCCCATGCGGGGGCGTAGGGGTCGTTGGTGAGGTCCTGCACGCGGATGCCGACGCCGAAGCCGAAGGTGCCGACGGCGTCTTCCATGTCGTTCAGCGAGATGACGTTGGTGTCGGTGATGAACGAGAAGGTGTGTGTCTGGCCGGGCTGGATGCCGTCGGCGAGGTTGTCGTAGTAGCGATCGACGTAGCCGGTGCGCGGGCCGTGCCAGGTGCGGACGCGTTGCTTGCCGACGGTGTGCGAGGCCTTAGGGCCTTGCCACTCGGGGATGTCGGGGTTGATCGAGCCGGGGTTCATGGTTGCCGGGCCGCTGGGCGTGCCGGCGCCGCTGATCATGGTGGTCCAGTTTTCTTCGAGGTAGACGCCGGTGACAATGCCCTTGTTGGAGTGGTTGGTGATGACGAAGTCGTAGGCGTAGCCGGGCGTGGCCGACTGCTGGAGGGTGAGGGTGACGTCGACGCCCGGGGCGGGCACGCCGCTGACCATGATGAAGTCGGAGGTGCCGGCGGAAGCCGCGGCGGAGGCGAGGGCGAGGAGGGTGGTGGTGGCGAAGGTCTTGGTGAAGGTGCGGGCCATGATCGAGTTCCTTTCTGCTGCCGGGAGGTGCCGTCCCCGATCGACGGGGCACTTGTGCTCGGCACCCCAACTCTGCCACGGCTTGCAACAACGGCCAGCGATTGGCCAAGAAAAAACCGGATGCGCATGAAAAAACGGCCGCGTAAACGGCCGTAAATGCTTTTATATATTGAGTTTGCGGATATTGGCCCGGCCAAACCGATCAGCCCCGACCGCTCATACAGCCGATACAACGCGGCGTGCCCGACGGCGGCTTACCCACTAGGCGTTATACGTCACAGACCGCACCGCCTCGACGATCTTCTTCGCGTTGGGCAGCATGTCCTGCTCGCGCTGGCGGTTGTACGGCGCGGGGATGTCGTCGTTGTGCACGCGGTAGACCTGGTTGTCCAGGTCGTCGAAGCAGCGCTCGTAGATCTGCGAGGCGACCTCGGCCCCCACCGACGCGAACGGCCAGGACTGGTCCACGACGACGGCGTAGTTCGTCTTGCGCACGCTCGCCGCGATCGTCTCGATGTCCAGCGGCCGGTACGTGCGGACGTCTACGACCTCGATGTCGATGCCTTCTTCTTCTAGCGCCTCCGCGGCCTCGAGCGCGAAGTGAACCGGTCGGCCGGCGGTGATGACCGTGCAGTCGGTGCCCGGCTTCTTGATGTCGGCCTGACCAAGGGGGATAACAAAGTCGGGGTCGTTCTCAGGCGGGGCCCACTTGCCACCGTGCAGATAACGCGAATAGTCCTTGTCGCCGTGCGCCCCCATGCCGAGCATGCGCTCGGACTCGAGGTTGAAGAACGGGTCGGCGTCGCGGATGCCGGCCTTGAGTAAGCCCTTCGCGTCGCGCGGGGTCGAGGGCACGGCGAGCTTCAGGCCCGGCACGTGGCTGAACAGCGACTCGACCACCCACGAGTGCGTCGAGCCGAGCTGACCGCCCGCGCCGTTGTTGCCGCGGAACACGACCGGGCAGCCGAACTGCCCGCCGGACATGTAAAGCATCTTCGGCGCGTTGTTGATGATCTGGTCGGCGGAGACCAGGCAGAAGGACCAGCTCATGAACTCGATGATCGGCCGAAGCCCGTACATCGCCGCGCCCACGCCCAGGCCTGAGAACCCCGTCTCGCTGATGGGCGAGTCGATCACGCGTCGCGGGCCGAACTCATCGAGCATGCCCTGGCTGACTTTGTACGCGCCGTTGTACTCGCCGACCTCTTCGCCCATGAGGAAGATGCGCTCGTCGATGCGCATTTCTTCTTCCATGGCTTCGCGCAGTGCTTCGCGGTACTGGAGGGTTCGTCCGTTGCTGGAGACCATGTGCCTGTCTTTCCTGTATTAAGCGGCGTTCCCGCCTTGATTCAGTCGCTCTTGTTCGCTGATTAGTTGGTCGAGTTTCTGTTCATCGCCGATTTCGCCGTCGCTTTTAAAGACCTCAATCTCGACCGACCCGTCGCTTAAGACGTCTACTTCCCAACGCGCCCCGGGGACCGCCACGTCGATCGAAACGGCGTCGTCCCGATCGCGTCGCAGAGACGTATGCACGCCCGCTGCCCGGAGTTTATCAAGCGTGATCAACAGTTTATTTTGTACGGTCGTGCTCATCGGTCGAATCTCCCATCGGTCAGGAGCTTGCGGATTGTCTTGAAACCGGGCTTATTAGCCTTCGCGGCCGCGTCAACATCTTCCCAAAGCCAGTCCATGATGTCGTCCCAGTTTGGTGCCCCTATTGGCAAGGGAGCGGAACGGATACTCGCTTTCTTGGTTTTCAATATTTCGAGAACGGTCATCCCGTCGTATTTTGACGGCACGATTCACTCCCCGCTGTTCTCGTTCGTGATGATGTTCGGCAGCCCGCCCTTGGCGTACGGGCCGAACGGGTTGGCGTACACGTCGGTGAACATCTCCTCGACGGGCATCTCCGGGGAGTCCTCGGCGAACTTGACCGCCTGCTTGCTGACCTCTTTGGCCTTGTTGTCCAGTTCCTCGCACTGCTCCTGGGTCGCCTTGCCGTCTTCGATCAGGCGGTTGACGAGCATGTTGATGCAGTCGCGGTCCTTGAACTCGCCGACCTCGTCCTTGGTGCGGTACTTCTGGGGGTCGGACATCGAGTGCCCCTGGTAGCGGTAGGTCTTGACGTTGATGAACGCCGGGCCGGGGTTGGCGCCCTCGCGGTCGTAGGTGATCTGGTCCCAGTCCCCGCGTTTCCATTGGGGGTTCTTGGCGTTTCGGGTCATGGCGACCTGCTGGGTGAAGCAGTCGTAGACGTCGAGGACGTCCAGGCCGTCGCACTCGGCGTAGCGCATGCCGAAGGCCTCGGCCTTGGCCTTGAGGTCGTTGGCCATGGCGGTGCCGCGTGCGATGTGCGTGCCCATCGAGTAGTTGTTGTTTTCGAGGACGAAGATGACCGGCAGGTTCCAGATGGCGGCGAGGTTGAACGACTCGAAGGTCGCGCCCTGGTTCAGCGCGCCGTCGCCGAAGTAGCACAGCGCCGCGTTGTCTTTTTCTTCGTACTGGATGGCGAAGCCCAGTCCGGCGCCCAGTGGCATCTGTCCGCCGACGATCGCGTGCCCGCCGTACATGTGCCGGTCGCGGTCGAACATGTGCATGGACCCGCCCTTGCCCTTGGCGCAGCCGGTGATCTTGCCGTACATCTCGGCCATGCAGTAGTTGGGGTGCATGCCGCGTGCGAGCGCGTGGCCGTGATCGCGGTAAGGCCCGACGATGGGGTCGTCGTCTTTGAGGGCGTTGATCGAGCCGACGGCGCAGGCTTCCTGTCCGATGTAGATGTGGCAGAACCCGCCGATCTTGCCCTTCTGGTAGGCCTGCATCGTTTTTTCTTCGAAGCGGCGGATGAGCATCATGTCGTAGAGCAGCTTGTGCAGCTGTTCGTTGCTGAGGCTGTCCGAGGGGCGTTTGCCCTTGGCGACATCGGCGTTGGACGGGCTGGCGTTGGTCGCGGTCATGGGGGGTCCTTCGGTGTCGCGTCGGTCGCGGATGGCGTTTGGGCGCGGCTCAACCGTTCGGCCGGGCAGCGGCGGCGGGGCGAGGCCGGTCCTGCGTCGCCGGGCGATCGGGCGGGCCCGCGATCGCTCGCATGGCCGGTCCCGCGTCACCCGTTGGGCCCTTTAGTTTAGATCGGTCGGCAGATACCGGCAAGTAAGTAGGTTTAAGTGCAAGGCCCGTGTCTTGAGGCTTGAGGCCTAAGTATGTCTTATAAACCCTCGTTGGCACGCGCCCAGGCTTAGGACTCGGATCGCAAGCCTTACCCATCCGCGACGATCCGCTAAACTCCTCGTTCCAGGTCTTGGAGCCGCCGCTTGACCCCGATCGGACAACCCCCCGCCCGCTGTCTCGCCCTCGCCGCCGCGCTGCTGCTCACGCTGGTCTGCGCGTGTCCCGCCCCGGCCCAGGGCATCGACCCCGAGGGCCGGCTGGTCCGCGAGGTCAAGTTCGAGGGGCTGAACACCACGCCCAAGCAGCTCGCGCTCAACGCCGTCCGCACCGCGCCCGGCGAGGCGTACGACGGCGAACAGGTCAAGCGCGATATCGTCAACCTCACGTTCCTCGGCCGGTTCGACACCGTCGAGGCCAAGATCGAAGACAACGGCGACGGGTCGATCAACGTCGTGTACGTCGTCGTCGAACAGCCGTCGCTGCTCGCGCTGCGCTTTATCCGCACCACGCCCGAGCGTTTCACCGACGAACAGCTGCTCACGCAGGTGCTCTTGCGCAAGGGCGACCCGATCGACAAGTCGCTGATCGACCGCGGGGCCCGGGCGATCCAGCAGGCCTACGCGGAGAAGGGCTATTTCGCCGCGTCGGTGACGTACGACCAGGACCTTCTCAAAGACAAGCGTGAGCTGGTCTACACGATCGTCGAGGGCCCGCGCGTGCGGATCAGCGAGTTCCGCTTCGAGGGCAACGACGTGTTCGACGACGACACGCTGATCAGCCGGGTCTCCAGCGACCGGTACATCTGGCCGTTCATCGCCGGGTTCATGGACCGCACGAAGCTGGACCTGGACGTCGCGGCGATCCGCGAGTACTACCGCGACCGCGGCTACCTCGACGCGCAGGTCGGCCGACGCATCGACCTCTCCGAACGGCAGAACCGCGCGATCGTGACCTTCGAGATCAACGAGGGGCAGCAGCACACCGTCCGCGAGATCCAGGTGCGGTTTTTCAAGGGCGATCTCAACGCCCCGGACCGCGTGCGGACCGACGACCAGCTGATGTCCGAACAGCAGATCCGCTACGTCCTGCAGCTGGTCAAGAGCGGGGTCTACTCCGACGACCGGCTTGAAGCGTCCGAAGAAGACGTGCGCTTCTGGTACGGCGAGATCGGGTTCATCAACACGCAGGTCCAGATCAAACGCCTTTTCGACCCGGACCAACCCGTCGTCGATGTGCTCGTCGAGATCAGCGAGGGGTCGGGCCCAACGATCGTCGGCGACGTCGTGGTCATCGGCCTGACGCGCACGCAGCAGAAGGTGCTGCTCCGACGAATCCGCGGGCTCGAGCCCGGCAGACCGGCCAACCTCCGCGGGCTGGAACTGACCCGCGACCTCGTACGCGAGAGCGTCTGGTTCACCCAGGGCACGGTCACCCGCCTGGGCGACCCCAACGACCCGGTCCGCGATTTCCTCATCGAGGCCAGCGAAAAGAACACCGGCTCGTTCAGCATCGGCGCCGGGCTCAGCTCCGACGCCGGCGTCTTCGGCGCGATCTCCCTGGAACAGCGCAACTTCGACATCACCGACTGGCCCGAGAGCACCGACGAGTTCCTGGCCCAGCGCGCGTTCCTCGGGGCCGGCCAAACCTTCAACATCACCCTCGCGCCCGGCAACGAGAACAGCACCTACGCCGTCGGCTTCCGCGAGCCCTACCTCTTCGAGTCCGACTACTTCTTCGACGTCAACCTCACCGCGTTCCAATCCACCCGCGAGGACTTCGACGAGGGCCGCATCGGGATCCGCACCAGCATCGGCCGGCGCCTGGGCGACGTGTGGACCGGCAGCGCCCGGCTGCGGCTCGAGCAGGTCGAGATCGACGACATCGAAGTCAGCGCACCGGTCGACGTCTTCAACGTCGCGGGCCGCAGCGACGTCACCGCCGTCGGCTTCAGCCTGATCCGCTCGACCACCGACTCGAACATCACCCCCAGCCGCGGCTCGCGGATCACGCTCGGCGTGGACCAGTTCGGCGCGGTCGGCGGGGACTACGACTTCACCCGGCTGTCCATGGGCTACGACCAGTTCTGGACGCTGGACGAGGACTTCCTCAACCGCAAGACCATCCTCTCGCTCAAGGTCGACGCCGGCTACATCCCCCAGGACACCGGCGACGTGCCGCTGTTCGAACGCTTCTACTCCGGCGGGCGCGGCTTCCGCGGCTTCGCCTTCCGCGGCGTCGGACCGCGCGGCGTCCGAAACGACACGCTGCGGGTCGGCGACGACCCGGTCGGCGGACGCTTCCAGTTCATCACCCGACTGCAGTACGAGTTCCCCGTCTACGACCAGTTCATCCGATGGGCCGTCTTCACCGACCAGGGCACGATCCAGGACGACTTCGGCTTCGACCAGTGGCGCGTCGCGATCGGCACCGGCATCCGCCTCAACCTCCCGTTCTTCGGCCAGGCCCCGATCGCCATCGACTTCGGCGTCCCGCTCGTCGAAGAACAGGGCGACGACAGCCAACTCATCAGCTTCAGCATCGAGCTGCCGTTCAACTAGGCGTATCCAACAACCGATTCGTCGCGATCAAGCCGCCAGGGAACACGATCCAATCTCTCGCATGCATCGATGCCGGGCGCGGCGCCCTGGCCCGGCTTGGATGGCGTGTTCGCGTTGTTAGAAATCGTCCGGCGTCTCTTGATGCGGGCTGCGGTCCGCTATCATTGCTCACCCGTTTCTAACTTTATCCGAACCCGCGCATCGATATGAGCACGCTGAAACGACAAGAGCCCGTCGGTCTCGGGCTGCGGCGGATCGCCTGCGAGCACATCGAGGCGGGCGTGCGGGCGCTGACGCGGCAGGTCGAGTCGGACAGCCGCGGGCCGGGCGAATCGATCCGCCGGGCCTCGGCGGTGCTCGCGCTGATCCAGCCGGCCCTGCCACGCGAGACGGCAAGGCGGGCGCAGGGGTTGTTTGATCAGGTCGCCGAGGCGCTCGCGTCGATCGATCGGCCGGCGGTGCTGCTCGGGCGGTTGGACACGCGCTTCAAGAAGCCGCCGAGCGACGCGGCGTTGGCGGGCGCGGTGAAGGCGCTGCGCAAGGCGTGGTCGTCCAAGACCGGCGGCGGGCGGGCGCTCAATTCAAGGGGCGGCAGCTTCGACCCGGCGGTGTACCGCCTGGTGGCGGACATGGCGGAGCTGCGCGGCCACGCCGGGGAGTGGCCCGTCGACCCGATCGACGACGACGCCCCCCCGCCGGGCCTGCGCCGGGCCTACGCCCGGGCCCGCCGGCTCGCGGGCGATCCCATCGATCGCGATCCACTGCCCGAGCTCGCCGACGCGCTCACGCAACTGCGCGACCAGCTCGCGGCGCTGTCCAAGGCCTGCCCGCCGATGCTCAAGGCCCAGCGCAAGCTGATCGACCGCGTGACGCCCGCGCTCATCGAACAACACGCCGACGCCGAACTGGACCGCGCGCTGCGAGAACGGCTCGACCTGCCCGCGGACAGCGCGCTGCCCGGCGGCCTCGCCACGCCCGAGCGCGTGGACCGGTGGCCGATCGGCGACCTGCGCGCCGCCCTCGCCGAGACCCCGCAGGCGTTCTACAACCGCGTGGGCGCGTACTGGTCGGCGTGGCGCGCGTCGGGGGACTGACCCGCGCGGCCCGCGGGGCTTGCCGGTTCGCGGGACCACACCGACCAGGCTCAAGCAACTGGTCGGTACCAGCGGTGGGACCACGAACACGCGTGTCGCGATCGACGCCGACGGCCAGGTTGCGGGCGCGCGAGACACCCTCACCCCTGCTTTTAAGCGTGAAAGGCCTTCCCAAAACCACGCGCATGCCGTAACATAAACGCTTTACTGCCGTTCTGGCGCCGTTCCTTTCCCGAGTTTCGAGGTGTGTGCGATGAAGCATCCGCGTGGCTTTACCCTGATCGAACTGCTGGTGGTGATCTCGATCATCGCGCTGTTGATCGCGATCCTGCTGCCGGCGCTGGGCAAGGCGCAGGCGTCGGCCCGCGACGCGCAGTGCAAGTCCGGTCAGAAGCAGCTGGTCATCGGCTACACCGCCTACGCGGTGGACAACAACAGCAGGCTGATGGGCGGCGTCCCCGCGAACCAAAAAGAGGCTTTCGTCTACCGCGGGGGCGACGAGAGCGCGATCACACGCGGAGCGCTCTACCAGTACATGGAAAGCGACATCGGTTTCTACCAGTGCCCCGAGGACCCCAACGGCAACCTGCGCTCCTACTCGATCCCCGGCGTGCTGAACGGCGAGGGCTGGAAGAACGCCGCGTCCGAAGGCACCGACATGATCGACACCATCGTTCAGCCCAGCAACCAGATCGTTTTCTTCGAAGAGTCGGACAACCGCGGGTGGAACGTGGGTTCCTGGATCCTCCCCTGCAACACGAAGTACCGATGGATTGATTACGTCGGCATCTTCCACCTCAACGAGACCTCGGACAACTTCGGCTTCCTCGACGGCCACGTCGAGTCGCGCATCTGGGAAGACGACCGCGTGATCAAGAACGCGCTGAGCGCCCAGCACAACGGCACGTGGGGCTTCGGCAAGACCTTCGCCAACAGCCCGGACTGGGACTGGGTCCGCCCACGCTACCGGCAGCTGCCGAGCAAGGGGAAGGTCGAGTACCTGCACGCGCGCTAGCAGGCCGCTGCAAAACATTTTCGGGAGGGCGAGGCTCCTGCCGAGCCGCGAATCGAATGGCGTTGTCGGCTCGACCGGAGCCTCGCCCTGCCATCCAATCCAAATCCATCTGGCATGTCCGGCGTTTTGCAGCGGCCTGCTTGTCTCAACGCAGCGGCCGCTCACCCCGCGCTGCGCGCTGCGCGTTGACCTTCTCCAGCGCCGCCGGCTCGTGCTTCAGGAGCTTGACCAGTTGCGAGGTCGAAACACCCAACAAACCCGCCGCGGACGAGACGTCGTGATCGACCGACGCGATCCGGTCCAGCGCCTCGGCGAGCAGGGCGGGGAAGTCGTCGTGGGCCGGGCTGATCGCGAGCCTGCCGTGCTTGACACGCCCAAGCCAACACGCGCTTGGCGGGCCGCCGGGGTCAACGGGCTCGCGCAATTGGACCGCCAGCTTCACGCGCAGTCGGAACACCGCCTGCTTGCGGTTGTGCTCTTTGTGTCGGCGTTCGGTCGCGCCCGCGACGATCCCGCTGGGCAGGTGCTTGAGCCGCACCGCCGTCTCGACCTTGTTGCGGTTCTGCCCGCCCGGACCCGACGCGCGGCCCGCGGTCAGCTCGCAGTCGGCCAGCAGCTTGTCCTCGTCCAGCGCGGCGGGGTGCATGGTTTGATCGCAGAAAGAACACCAGAGCACAAGAGCGTAACAGCGATCAGAACACCAAGCGCAAGCAGGTGACACCCCGACTATTTCGACACAATCCAGTTTGACCCCCTCGTCTTACGCGGCGGCTAAACCAGCGATCACTCCCCGCGATACGCGCACACGGTCTTGCCCGTTTCCCACACCCGGACTTCGTCCAGTTCGACGCCCGCGGGCATCGCGCCTGCGAGCATCGACCAGACGACCTTGACGATGTGCTCGACCGACGGGTTGAGGTCGGCGAACTGCGGGACGTCTTCGTTCAGGTGCTTGTGGTCGAGCTTGTCGATGACGGCCTGATCCACCACGGCGTCGAGGGCGGCGGGTTCGAGCGTCCGCCCGTGTTCGTCGATCGGGCATCGCACGGCGACCTCGACGCGGTAGTTGTGCCCGTGGCCGGCAGGGTTGTTGCACTTGCCGAACGTGGCGCGGTTCTCTTCGTCGCTGAACGCCGGCACGTGCAGGCGGTGCGCCGCGGAAAACTCGTACTGCTGGCGTAGGGTGATACTCGACATATCGTGGGCCTCGGCGGTGAGGGTGAGGTGAGGCGTGAGCGAAAGCATCAGGCTCACGACGGTGCCGTCGAGCGCGGGATCGATCGCGTGGCGCAGCGCGTGCATGAGCGCGCCCATGGGCGTGTCGGCGGCGGTCGCTTCGTCGGCCAGCCGGTCGGTCAGGATCGGCAGGGCGTGGTCGCGCACGGCCCGGTCGATCTGCTTGATGTTGATGAAGTAGCCGGTCTGCGCGTCGGCCTGCCCCCGGCAGGCGACGGTCAACTCGTAGTAGCGCCCAAGCCCGCGCATCGCCGGCCAGGCGCTGAACGTGTTGTCGCGCGGCGATTCGAGGTCGGCCGGGTCGCCGGACAGGCAGAAACGCACGGTGCGAGAGAGCGCGAGCATGGCGGGAGTATAGGCGCGGCTGTACCGGTCGTGCGGGCGGGCAACGCGGCCCGTGGGCCCGGATCGCGGGTTGGGCTTGCCGGACGCACGGATGAATCGGTTGATTGGCGCATGTCCAGTTGGGTGCGATATTGCGTGGCGGTGTACGTGGGGCTGTTGATCTCGGGCGCGCTCGCGCGCCCGTCGTCGACCTACCCCAACCGGTCGGCCCCGACGCCCCAGCCTGCGCAGTCGGCGCCCGCTTATCCCGCGATGCCGGTGCCGGGCCCCGGGCACGAGGCACACGGGCCGGGCCGAGGATCGAAGGCCGCCGCGCAACGGGCCGCTTGTGCTACGCTGACCGTGTGACGCGACGGGCACACCCACACCGGCGTTTGGCAACCGAACCGAACGGGGCGGCGCGGCGGTGCGCGGCACGCGTGTCGCCCGTCGTGTTGATCGTCCTGATCGTGCTGGGTCTGGGTATCGGCGTGGTGGCGTACCTCGTGATCGACCGTCTTGGCGACGATGCGCGCGTGGCGGACGCGCGCCAACGCGCCAGCGCCGACGAAATCGCGGCAGAACTCGCGGCGTTACAGGCCGAGGTCAACGCGGCGATGAACGACGGGCAGGCGCTGCCACGCATCGAAGCACGCGTGCGCGACTTTACCCGCCGACACCCCGGGCCTTGGGAAGGGCACTTGCTGTTGGCACAGGTCCGGCTTCGTTTGAGCAAGTGGCAGGGGGCGTACGACGCGCTGACCCGGGCGCTGGCGGACCGTCCAAACGCCGAGGAATTGAACCGGTTGGCGGGGGACTGCGCGGCGAAACTCGGGCGGCTGGACGAGGCCGAGCGGCACTACCGCGAGGCGGTCGCGGCGGCGGGCGATGCGGCGGACAGCGACATGCACGCGGCGCTGGGTCGGCTGTACATCGCGACCGATCGGATCGGCCCGGCCGAGCAGGCCTTCCGCGATTCGATCGCCGCGCGCCACGCCCGTGGCGGGGACGTGAACTGGCGGCACAAGGGCCACGCCGGGCTCGCCGACGTCGCGGCGCTGCGAGGCGACTTCGACACCGCGCAGCGCGAGATCGACCAGGCCCTGCGTTTCGCCGACTCGGACAGCAAGGCCGATGTCACCGGGTACCGCATCCAAAAGGCGCGGCTGTACATGAACGCCGACGCGGACGAGGACGCGGCGACGATGCTCGCCTACGCCTGGAGCCGGGACCCCGACGCGCAGTGGCGCATCGAATCGGCGCGCCTGCGCGCGACGCTGTACGAGCGGGCCGGCGAGATGGACAAGGCGGTCAACCACGTCGCGCTGGTGTGCGACCTGGTTCAGCTGAGCGAAGACAGGCGCGACGACGCGCTGGCAAACCTCTACGCGCTGCTCGCGCGCTGGCAGATCAAGGCCGGCCAACCCGACGCCGCGCGTGTCGCGCTGGACAACGCCCGGACGCTCTGGCCCGACCAGCCGCAGCTCGAGGAGCTGCGCGCCCAACTCAAGCGTTGACCACCGCGCGGTCGAGTACCGCGCGCAGCTCCGCCTCGCCGTCACGCAGGCGCATCGACAACTCGGCGCGGTAGATTGGCAGCGCGGGCGACTCGTCTTCCAGCAACACCGCCCACTTCACCCAGTCCTTCTCCGTCGTGACGACGGCCCGCGCCCCGGCGGTCTTCGCCAACTCGGTCAGCTGGAGCAGCTGCTTGCGCGTGTAGCGATGGTGGTCGGGCAGCTTCTCGCAGTGCACGACCGCGCCCGCGTGGTGGGCGAGCGTCGCCGCGAACGCGTCGGGGTTGCCGATGCCGACGACGCCCATCACGCTCATGTCCTCGAGCGTCGATAGTGGCAAGCGTTTGTCTTCGCCTTCACGCAAACCGGTCCAGGCGTGCTCGGCGTGGGCGATCGGGTCCCCGCCGGTGATGCGCTGAACGTCGTTGTCCAGCTTGGCCAGCGTCGCGGCATCGACCTGGTCGGCGCGCGTGACGATCACCGCGTCGGCCCGGCGGAGCGCCGACCTGGGCTCGCGCATCAGCCCGCGCGGCAGCAGGTGGCCGTAGCCCCAGGGGTTGGTCGCGTCGATGAGCACGAGGTCCAGGTCCCGCCGAGCCCGGCGGTGTTGGAACCCGTCGTCCAGCAGGAAGCACGTGATCGACGGGTCCTCGTTCAGCGCGATCGAGGCGGCGGCGACGCGGTCGGGGTTCGGCTCGACGTGGGCCGCGTCGCCGAGCAGGCGCTTGTGTTCTTCGGCCTCGTCGCCGCCGCGATAACCGCGCAGCAGCACGCACGGGCGCTGGCCCCGGCCGATGAGGTAGCGGGCGACGTAGGCGACCGTCGGCGTCTTGCCCGTCCCGCCGGTCGTGAGGTTGCCGATCGAGATCGCCGGCCGACCGAGCTTGTGCGTGCGCTTGAGCCCGGCCGCGAAACCGGCCGAGCGCGCCGCGTTGCCCAGGGCATAGATGGGCGCGGCGATCGACAGCGCCCCACGCAGCGCGGCGCCGCGCAGCGTCGCGTCTTCGCCGGACATCGCTCGCAGGGCCTGTTCGCGCAGGGTCATCGTCCCGAGTGTAGCTTTGCGTCCAGCACCGGCCCGAGCCGGCGCATCGGTAAACCGACCACCGTCGTCGGGTCGCCTACGACCGTGATCGGCCAGCCGGCGCGTTGACGGTCGAAGAGGTTGTACCCGCCGGCCTTGCCGCGCCACTCGTCGGTCGCGAGGTAGGCCTCGAGCTGCGCGTCGTCGACCGGGCCGAACGACACGGTTGCGGCGTCGGCGAAGGCGTCGAGCGTTTGCCCGCCATCGGCGTCGATTGTCAGCAGCGCGACGCCGGTGATGACCCGGTGATCGCGGTTCACAAACATGCGCAGCATCGCCTCGGCGTCGGCGGGGTCGATCGGCTTGCCGACGAGTCGGCCGGCGTCGTCGACGCAGATCGTGTCCGCCGCGAGGATCGTGCCAGGCCCGGCCACATGCTCGGTGAGGCTGCGGGCTTTTTGTGCCGCCAGACCCTCGGCGTAGTCCTCCGCCTCGTGTCCGCGCAGGTGGCCTGGGGGCTGATCCGGGTCTGAAAACGGCGGTGAGCGCTGTTCGAAAGCGATGCCCGCCTCGTGCAGGAGTTGCGCGCGGCGGGGGGATTGGCTGGCGAGGATGAGCGGCAGATCAAAGCGCATCGCGGGGTCTCGCGAGGATGTTAGCACCTTGAATCGGTGTCGCCTGGGTGCGGGTGAATCGTGCGGCGGACGGCGGTTGCGTCGGCTTTAAGCGTGAAATCCTCAAGCCCTTGCGCGATGAACCCCGATAACGCCGACAAGCGGGCGTTTTCAGCGAGCCCGCGAGACACGTTTGTGATCGGTCGGGCGGAGCCCGCCGTAGGCAAGGCCAACGTGGCTGGATCGGATTGGACCGAGCAGCCGCACCCGAATCACGGACGAAAGGGCGCGCGACGTGCGGACCATCGCGATCATCAACCAGAAGGGCGGCTGCGGCAAGACGACCGTGTCGATCAACCTCGCGGCGACGCTCGCGGCGCGCGGGCACAAGACGCTGCTGGTCGATATGGACCCGCAGGGCCACTGCGCGCTGGGCCTGGCCGTGCCCGAGAAACAGGTCGGCCAGTCGATCGCCGACCTGTTGCGTCACGGCATGGACGGGCAGATCGGGATCGCCGACATCGTCTGGCAGATCTCGCGCCACCTCGACCTCGCGCCGGCGAGCGTCGGGCTCGCGGGGATCGAGCAGCGGCTGGCCAACGCCGCGGACCGCGACCGCCGGCTGATCCAGGTCCTCGCCCCCGCCGCCGACCGCTACGACTACTGCATCATCGATTGTCCACCTTCGATCGGCCTGCTCACGTTCAACGCCCTGCGCGCGTCCGACGAAGTCATCGTCCCGGTCGAGACCGGCTACTTCGCGATGCAGGGCAGCTACCGCCAGGAACAGACCATCGAGATGCTGACCGCGAAGGTCGGCCACCACGTGCGTTTCAAGGTGCTGCCCACGCTTTACGACGTCCGTACGAAGCTGGCGCGCGAGATCCTCAGCGAACTGAAAAAGCACTTCGGCGACAAGCTGTTGCCGCACGTCATCAACTTCAACGCGAAGCTCAAAGAGGCCGCGAGCTTCGGCCAGCCGATCACCGAGTACGACGGCGCGTCGCGCGGGATGAAGGACTTCGACGAGCTGACCGCCTGGCTGATCGCCAACCCGCCCGAGCAGAGCGCCGCCGGCCGGCCGCCGGCCGACCCCGCCTACGCCGGGACCGCGATCCCCGGGCCCAGCGGATCGATGCCCGTCCAACGCGGTACCACGCGGTCAGTGCCGACCCCGCCGGTGGACAGCGAGAACCCCGCGGTGTCCCGCGCCGCGGAACTGGTCGAACGCGCCCGCGAGTTGTCGGCCCGCACGGCCCAGCTCTCCCAACGGCTCAACCGCCAGACCGCGGCACACGACATCGCCAAGCCGATCCCGCCGCAGCCCGAGCCGGCGGCGTCGGCGATGGCCCAACCGCCACCCCCCGCCGCCTCGCCGTTGCAGCCGGTCGCCTCGGCGGTCCAGCCCGCGCCGCAGCGCGCGGGCCTGAAAGAAAAGCTCGACAAGCTCTACGGCATCCGCAAGACGCACAAGGGCGTGCTGTTCGTCCAGCCGGGCGAGGGGAAGTCACGCGTCAGCATCGCCGGCGACTTCAACAACTGGAACCCCGCCTCGACGCCGATGAACCGGCACGAAGAGCTCGGCGTTTGGCAGGCCTGCGTCGATATCCCGCCGGGACGCTACCGCTACCGGCTGGTCATCGACGGGCAATGGGTCAAGGACCCGCACAACCCGGTGACCGAAACCAACCCCTTCGGCGAACTCAACAGCGTGCTCGAGGTCGCCTGATTTCCACTTACTTACCGGGGCCGACGCGTCATGGACGACCCTACCAGCCGGCAACAAATCGACGAGCTTGCCGACCTCTACCTCACCGGCGTGATCGAGGAGGCGGACCAGGCCGACGCTGCGCCAGACGACAACCCCCTCGAAGGACCCGAGCCGATCCGACTGTCGCCCAAGACCGGGAACGACACCGGCGTCGATCCCGACGCGGTCAACGACAACGCCTCGGCCCTCGACGATCTCGCGCGCAACGCGCACCAAGACCCCGACGACCGACACCCCGTGCTGCGCCTGACCGAGACCGATGAAGACCAACAAGCGAATGCGTCGGACACGACCGCGCAATCGGCCAGCATGGATAACCCCAACCCCGTGCCCGATGCCAACGAGCCCGCGCCGCAAGCCATGCTCGAAGCCGTTCTGCTCGGCAACCTGCCGGGCATGTCCGGCCCGTGGCTGACGCAGTACGCCCAGCTCATCGCTCAGAGCGACGGGCCCGTTGCGCTGTTGCACGTCGGCGAAGAGGCGATCGACCTGGAACTCATCGAGCCGCGCGCCGAGGCCGAGCCCGCGCCCGCCGGCCCGACCGCCGCGGTCCGCATCCCGCCGATGCGGGGTAACAAGACCGGGCTGGTCGGCCTGATCGACGCGCTGACGCGCAGCGAGACCGCGCCGACGCGGACCGTCCTCGTCCGCCTCGACTCGGCGGACGACGCGCAGACGCTGTCGCGCTTCGCCGCGATCCAGAACTGGACGCTGCTCTGCGGCGCCGACGACGCCTCGGTCGCGGGGGCCTCGCGGCAGTTGCGCACGATGGTCCGCGCCGACCCGCGCCTGGCCGACCGCGGCGTGGGCGTGATGGTGATGGGCAGCGACGAGCCCTCGGCCCGCGGGGCGTCGCAACGCATCGCCGACGAAGTCAACGGCGACCTGGTCCACCGCGTCGAGTTCATCGGCCACCTCAAGCGGATGCAGCCCGTGCAGGTCCGCGAGCTGGGCAGCTTCCCCGACCCCGTCGCCGTCTGGCCGCAGCTGGTCGCGTGGTTCGACACGCTCGAGCCGCCGGCGTTTGAGCCCGAACCCGAGCCGGTGCTCGAAACCGTCGTACCCGAGCCGGCATTCAAGCCCGCGCCGCAAACGGCGAAGAACCCGACACCCAAGCCGACAGCGACCGCCGCCTCTTCGCCCGCGCCCGCCATCGCGCGCCAAGCGACCAAGGCCCCGCGCCTCAGCGACGCCGCCGCGAAGATCGGCACGCCGACGCCTCAGCAGCCGGTCGCCTCGCGCCCCGCGCCGCGCCCGGTCTTCACCGCCACGCCGCCCAAGCCAAAGCCCGCGCCTACGCCGCAGCCCCAGGCCGCTACGCACTCGCAGCCCGAACGACCAACCGCCCGCCAGCCCGAGACACAAGCGCCACGCCCTGCGCCACTCCCAGCCCCGACACCCACGGCTTCAACCGAACGCCCCGCGGCCGGCGCGCCGACGCGCCCGGCCCCGCAGCCGCGCGTCCTCGCGCGCCAGGCCGAGCTCGACCTGATCGCGCTCGTCGCCCAGGGCCCCGCCGCGCTGCAAGACCCCGCCGCGCTCGACGCCCGCATCCCCGACCAGCCCGACACCCAGCTCGCCGTCGATGCTCAGGGCGTGGTCCACATCCTCATGAAAATGGGGACAGTCCCCATTCACGGCGGCGACACCGCATCGACCGACGCGCGACAGGCCGTCATGCATCTCATCGAGGCCGGCCGATGGGTGCGCGAACACCTCGAGCTGCTCGCGCTCACCCAGCGCGACCGCGAATTCATCGACGCCGACCCGGTGCTGCACTTGTTGACAGATCGCGCCGACCTGACGACCCAACTCGTCGGCAAGCTCGCCGGTCAAGTGAAGCTGCACCTGCTGCAACAGGTCAAGCTCGGCCGAGAGACCGGCTGGTTCTGCACGCCGTTGGGGTGACTTTGGCAAACTCACTATCGCATAAGGCTCTACTACTCAGTTAGCAAAACTTCAACAAGCGCGTTGAATCAAGAGCACGTAATAATTATTGTCCGATGAAATGAAACATGTAATCTTATTACTCTCCCTTGTAGCAGCACTACTGGTGTTCGGATGGTGGATGAACATCGTTGGTAATCCCCATGTCGTTGAAACTGTTATTGGTTTAATCATTTCAATAATCGTAGGTGTTATTGTTAATAGGGCGTTGATAGGACTGTTTGCTACGAAGAATAAGAAAAAGCAATAACTACGCCCTATTGCATCCTAAACGGTTGCAGTTCGCCAACTAATCTAAAACAAAGCTGACTACAGCGCATTATCTCTTTCTTCTACAGGTTCGCCGAGCCTACATCCGATGGCCACCCGATCCACAGCACACAGCACGCGCACTCACCAATGCGGCGGCTTCTCGTCCCCCGGATCGCCGGGATCACTCAAATGGTCTTCGATGAGTTTGCGTACCGCGGAGACGCCCTCGCCGTGCACGTCGAGGCGTTTGGCCAGATCGCGGACGACTTCGTCGAGGTCGCCGACGTATTGCTCGAGGTACGCGAGTTTTTCTTCGATCCGGGTCAGGCGGTCTGGTTCGTCCATCGCGGTATCGTAACGCTGTGGCCTGCCGACGTTAGCCGACGAACTCGACTTCCAAGAGCGACACGTCGTCGGCGAACGCTTCCTGGCCGTGCTGGTACGCGCGGGCCTGGCGGATGATCTGCTGGGCGCGGGCCTCGGAGCAGCCTTTGCAGTTGGCGTTGCGGATGACCTGCGCGACGCCGTCGAGCCCGAGCAGCTGGTTGTCGTCCCCGCCGCGGATCTCGTAGAGCCCATCCGAAAACAGGTAAAGCCGGCCGCCGGGATCGATCGTGGCGGTCTGGGTTTCGTAGGGCGTGTCGGGCACGACGCCGATCATCAGCCCGGGCACGCCCAGGCGTTTGGTCGAGCCGTCGGCCTCGATGAGCAGGGCGGGGTGATGGCCGGCGGCGGCGTATCGGAGCGTGCGCGTCGAGTGCTCGTACACGCCGTACCAGATCGTGAAGAACTTGTTGCCGTTGCGCTCCATCGGGAACGCGTTGTTCAGCGTCGCGAGCAGCGCCGCGGGGTCGCGCGGGTCGGCGGCGAGCTGGCCCGAGCGGATCGCGTTGCCCGCCGAGACCGACAACAGCGACGCCCCCACGCCGTGCCCGGTCACATCCAGGAGCCAGAACGCCTGGTGGTCGTCGTCGATGTCGTGGAAGCCCAGCAGGTCGCCGCCCAAGCGCGACGACGCGATGAACTGGTAGTCGATCGCCACGCCGCACGAGTCGCAGGTCTTGCTCGGCGGGAGGAAGTGCTTGACGTAATCCGCCGCCTCGGACAGCTCGTTCGCCAGCGCGCGCTGCGACTCGGCCAGCGCTTGGCGCGTGTCGATGATCTCCCGCTGCGCCGCGATCAGCCCGAGCATGTTCAGCTCCTGCTCGGCCAGCTCCGCCAACCGATGGAACTTGTCCATCTCGTCCGATGAAAACGACCGCGGCTCGGTGTCCACCACGCACAGCGTCGCGATGTTGTGGCCCGCCTCGGTCTTCAAAGGGTGCCCCGCATAAAAGCGCACGCCCGGCTCGCCGATCACCATCGGGTTGTCGAAAAACCGTGGGTCCTTGAGCGCGTCTTCCACGATCAAGGGCGTGTCCTGCAGGATCGCGTGCCCGCAGAACGACTGGTCCCTCGGCGTCTCGCTCAACGCGTTGCACATGCCCGCCTTCGCCTTAAACCACTGCCGGTCCGAATCGATCAACGCGATGTACGCGATCGGGGCATTGAGCACCGCCTTGGTCAGGTTCACGATCCGGTCGAACCGCTGCTCGCTGGGCGTGTCCAGCAGCTGCAGCGCGTGCAGGTCGGCCAGGCGTTCGGTCTCGGTCTCGGGCAAGGCGGGTGCGATCATCGCGGGGTTCCGTCGGGTTTGCGTCTTCGCGTCGGCGGTGAATTGAACCGCAAGCCGGCCAACGCCTATTCCACGAAGCATATCCCCGCCGATGAATCCGGTCGCGGACCTCGGCGAATCCCCTGACGAAATCCCGAAACCGGTTGGACAACCCGCCCGCCCGATCGTTTAGATGGATGTGGACGAGAAGTCCACAAAACAGCCGGGGACCTACGGGCCCCGGACGCGCAAGCAGCCGCCTGTCGCGACACCAAGCGTGTTCTCGCGTCCGGCGTCCGTAGGCCGCCGGCGATTTCAAACGCCTCGTACACGTGCCCCAACCTCGCCGATAAGCCCCGCCCGGACGCCCGGAAACGCGAAACCGAGCTTGAAATCCTTGCCCCCGGGCACGACCCGCCGGTAAACTGGCCCTCATGGGCTGGCCGCACGCATGATGCGAGGCCGTCCCGAACGAAGGATGCCCATGCAACAGCCCACCCCCGCAACGCCCGCCACGGGCTTCAAGGCCTGGCAACTGGCCCTGACCGTCGTGGCGGTGGCGCTGATCGTGCGCGTCGGCCTGGGCGCGCTGCCCACCCCGATCGAGCAGGCGGACGAGGACCGCGCCGCCGAGCGCGACGCGGCCCAAAAAGTCGCCGACCGCCACGCCCCGACCGACGCCCATCAGAACAACGCCCCCGCGGACGACGACTTCGAGCTGTCCGCGGTGGAAGTGCTGCCGTTCAACCTCAAGGGCGAGGTGCCCGGCCCGCTGCTGACGAGCATCCTCCAACGCTACCTGCCCGACTCGACCCCCGACCACGCCGACGCCCTGCGCGACACGCTCCCCCCCGGCCAGGACCCGCGCATGATCGTGATCATCCCGGATGAGGATGATGGGGCGATGTTTTGAGGGTTGAGAACAGGCTATATGTATTTCCAAGACAAATAGGCGGATTCCGGGTCTGCCTAACGCAGTAGAACCTGTGTGTTAGACAGACTCGGGGTCTGTCTAACGCATCAAATCCGCGGATAGAATGATCCGCCCAATCAACTGTTATTTGGCAGAACTGCTCGGACTGACAGCACATGGTTGTTCGCAAGAAAGGTCGCTCCAAGTTCATACACTCCGGACAAGAGTTCGTCTGGTGGGTCGACAACGATACGTTTATTCGAATTGCTTCTGGTGACAAAGCACTGGTGGTCGCGTATCTGATCTACGATGTCCCAAGTGACGTTGGTGGCATCCTTGCTGTTCACGGCCCGAAGTTCCCCGGAATCGAGCGGACTGAAAAACGACCAATTTGGCTCGTAGTACCGCAAGAAATCATGGACGCGTTTCAACAATCAATAGGTGCGGTCGTCAATGCACTCATCTCTTGGTGCCTTGATCCCGAACACGAAATAATACGATACAATCGAAACGTACCCGCATTCCTCGGAATCGGGGACGACTGACAAAGGTGTTTCTGTTACTGCTTGGCGATTTCCCGATGCACGCCAGTCGTGAATCCCCAAGAGCCAAATAACCATGCGGTCAACGGGAGCCGCCGATGACGCGCGGTTTGAAATCATAGTTTCTTGGCGGCGGCCCCGTTACCGCTGTCGTTAGGCGACTCGAAGGCGAATGGCATGTCGTGCGGTACTTCCGGATGCGGCCTGAGTATCAGCCGGTTCCTATCTACTGCACTCCAGACAACGAGCCGGCGGGTGGCAGGGGCAGGCGGCTTGGGGATGACCCGGAACACATCATGTTGAACGGTTGATGCTCGCTCATTCCGGGTCTTCGCGGACTCAGACGCCGGCCACCCAGCGTTGCGCTGTTGACGCTTTCATCTCACCGCCACGCACTATCACCCCGTCAACTTCACCACCACCAGCGTAATGTCGTCCGCCTGGTCGCGATCCCCGCGCCAGCAGGCGCATGCGTCGGTGATGGATTTTGCGATCGATTCGGCATCGCCTGGCGATGCGGTGCGGATTGCTTCGCGTAGGCGGGTTTTGCCGAACTGGTCGCCTTGGGGGTTGAAGCATTCCCAGATGCCATCCGTGCCGACGACCAGGATGTCGCCGGGCCTCAGGTCGTCGGCGTGGTGTTCGTGGAAGGACCAGTCGGGGTCGATGCCCAGGGGGATGTCGTTGCCCGCCAGCTCGTGGAAGCTGTCGTCGCTCGGCCGGTAGACGATGACCGGGTCGTGGCCGGCGGAGAGGTAGCGGACGCTGACGCAGCCGTCGTCGCGTCGGCACTGCGCGGGGTTCTGGACGATGAGGTACATCAGCGTCATGAAGCGCCCGGTGAACTGCCCGCCGCAAAGCTGCTGGTTGACGGCGGTGAAGACGTCGCCGAGCGCGTCGTTGGTGTTCGCGTTGGACCGGATGAGCGCCCGACCGGTCGCCATGAGCAGCGCCGCGGCGATGCCGTGGCCGGTGACGTCGCCGACGGCGATCGCGAGCGTGTCCGGGCCGAGCTGGTCGAGCTGGATGAAGTCGTAGTAGTCCCCTCCGGTCTCGTCGCAGTATTCGCTGTGGCCGGCGATGTCGAGGCCGGGGATCTGGGGCGGCGCTTCGGGCAAGAGGCTCTGCTGGACCTGCATGGCGACGTGCAGCGACTCGCGGATTTTCATGCGGTCGCGCAGCGCGGGCACCATCTCGTTGAACGCCCGGCCGAGCTCGCCGAGCTCGTCGTTGCGCTCGAAGTCTACGCGGGCATCCAGGCTGCCGCCGGCGACGCGGCGCGAGGCGGTGGCGAGCTCGACGATCGGGCGCGTCATCCCGAAGGACATGCCGAAGGCGATCACGACAACAATGACCAGCAGGCCGACAAGGATGGCGCCGGAGGTAAACAGCGACTCGTGGAGCGTGTCCTCGATGGAAGCGACGGCCAGTTCGGCGGGCTCGAGGATCGTGTCGGTGGGCGCGAGGATCATGGCGAAGACCGGGCGGTCGCCCTCGCCGCCGATGCGCCCGTACGCGACCATGCGGTCGCGCCCGTCGATGGACACGCGGCGGACGCCATGGCGCGAGCTGACCAGGTCGTCGGCGACGGCGATGCGCTGCGCGTCGTCGTCGAACTTGACCGTGTCGGTCTGCGCGAGCCGCCAACGCCCGCGGGTCTGTTGGTTGGGGTCGGCGACGACATAGACGTCCCGGGGGAAGGAGGTGTCGGCGGCGAGGTCGAAGCGGTCGGCGTCGCCGTCGTCGGTGAGCGCGGGGTAGCCGGCGACGACCTTGACCTGCGCCTGGTCGGCCCAGTCGGTGCCGAGCGCGGCGGGGTCGAGCAGCCGGCCGACGGGCACGTCGATCGCCGTGGCCCCGACGATGTCGCCCGACGCGTCGCGCACGGGTTGGGCGAAGGTGATGATGAGCCGGCGGGTCGAGGCGTCGACGAACGGGCGGGTGCCGATCGCCCGGCCGGTGGCCTTGGCCTGGCGGTACCACGCGCGTTGCTGGGGCGTGTACCCCGGCGGGAAGCCGGACTTGGCGGGGTAGGAAAAGTGCAGCCCGTTTTCGAGCGTGGTGTACTGCCAGAGGATGACGTCGTCGGCCTGCTGGTAGACCGTGCGGTAGGCCTGTGACATGTCGGCGAGCTTGGCGACCTGTTCGCGGTAAGCGGGCGGGTCGAAGTCCTGGGGCTCGGGCTGGCGCAGACCCGGCCTGCGCGCGGGGCGCGGCGGGCGGACGACCTGCGTGTCGTAGCTGACCGCTTGCGGGCGCATCTCGCCCTGCGCGTCGATGTAGGCGTGGCGTTCGCTGGGTTGGATCGTAATGCCCGGCGGCGGGTCGTCCTGCCAGCGCGCAAACGCGCGGTCGGTCGGCACGTTGGGCGGGTCGTCGGGGGTGGGCGCGGCGAGTCGGCGCTCGACTTCGCCGGCCTGGGCCTGCAACAGCGCGAAGATGAGGTCGGCTTCCTGCTCAAGCGAGCGGGCGTAATCATCGACCGTGCGCTGCATGTCCTGCTCGGCCTGCTGGGTCAGGCGGTCGCGCACGCCCTGGGCGACGTCGGCTTCGAGGCGGTAGAGCGAGACGGCCTGGACCACGCGCACCGCGAGCATCGGCAGCACGGCCGTGAGCAACAGGACGATCAGCAGTTTCCGCCGAAGGGACATGGCGTGCGATCATACCGGCAAACCGGCGGGGTCAATCCAGCCCGCCGCTGCCCAGGCGCGGGATGAGTCGGCCGAGCGCATCGATGTCCAACAGCTTGGTCGCCGTATCAAGCACGCGGTCTTCGCCCGACAGCGCATCGACGCCCACGCGGAACTCGATATGGAAATGCCCGGCGAGGATCTGTGTTTCCTGCCGGCCCTGCAGCAGCACCGGGTAGCGCTCCAGGACGAAAGGCGGCTGGTGGTACGGGTCCGGGTCGGCGGTGAGGCGCAGGATCGCCGAGGCGACGACCGAGCCCTGCGCATCGGTCCAGGAAAACGACAGCCGGCCCTCGCTGATCACCGTGTGCACACGCACCGCCTGGACGCTGGTGCCGCCCACCTCGGCGATCCGGCCGAAGCGGTGCATCGCCTGCTTGAACGCGTCGTCGTGCCGGCGGACCGCGTCGGACAGCCAGCGCACCCGGCGGTCGTACGGGTCGGTCGTCTGGTCGATGCGGTCGGTCAGGCCTTGTTTCTCCTCACGCAGCTGGTCCAGCAGCGCGACGCGGGCCCGGCCGTCGGCGGCGTGTGAGCGCGCCAGCAGCGACTTGCGCATCCGTGTCTGCTCCAAGGCTTTGACGTCGGTGCGGATGTCGGCGACGCGCTTGCGCCGGATCGAGTCGGAGGGTTGGCCGGCCAGGGCGTCCCTCAGCGCGTTGATCTGTTCGTCCAGTTCGCGCACCTCGACCCGCAGCGCCCGCGCCTGGGCCGGCCGGGCCGAGGGCAGCGACAAGACCGACATCGCCGAGTCGATCGCCCGGCTGCGCGACATCAAAGGGTCCAGCGTCTGGGCCCGCTGTTGCTGCAGGCGGGCGCGCTCGCGCAGGTAGCGGACGCAGCGGCCGGCCTGTTCAGCGGCGTCCGGATCGTCGGCGCGCTCGGCCGCGAAGCCGAGCCCCGGGCCCGCGTCACGCTGCGCGAAGACGGGTGCCGACAGCCACAAGCCCGCTGACGCCAGCAGACACACGATGCACGGGCTGGGTTGGTGGTGGCTGAACATGGTTCTCGGCGGCTTGCTCGACGCGTGTGGTTCTGACAGTGTAAACGCGTTGTGGGTGTGTGGTTGAAAACCTGTCGCGGTCTGCGGGTCTGTGCGTGCCCGGTACTGTGCAACCGCGTTGATTCGGCGGGGAGCGGGCGGGCGTGGTTGCGCGCGACGCACGCGTTTGTCAAACGAGCAAATGTGGAGAGGTTGTATTGACACGACGCCTCGGGTCTGGTTAGTTTGGTCGATGCGTTACTGATTTTAAGCGCCGCAGTCGTGAGGCTGATCGGGTCCGAACCCGCTCATCGATCGGTTTGGCTGTGGCTGACACGTGAGATAGAGACCGGAGCCGCGATGAGCCGAATGGACAGCGCGCAGTGGCAGCGTCTGATGGGGTACCTCCGTGACCACCACGGCGAGATCTGTCGTCAGTGGTTCGAGCAGCTCGAGCCGGTACACATCGGTTCGGGCTGGCTGGAGATCCAGACCGCCACGAACGTGCAGCAGAACTACCTGCAGAACAAGTGCCTCGAGCCGTTCAACGAGGCGGCGCAGCACGCGACCGGTGCGCTCGTCGGCGTGCGGTTTGTGAGCGAGACGTCGCGGTCGCCGGCGACGAGCAAGCAGCCGGCGCTGGTCGGCGAGCGCGCCGCGGCGGGCGGCTCGACCGCGGGCGTGCCGCGCCCGCTGCCGGACCACATGGTCGGCGACTTCGACGCCGAGCCGATGGTGCTCTCGCCCGACTACTCGTTCGACAACTTCATCAGCGGGCCGAACAACCGCCTGGCCTACGCCGCGTCCGTCGCCGTCGCCGACCAGCCGGGCACGGCGTACAACCCGCTGTTTATCCACGGCGGGGTCGGGCTGGGCAAGACGCACCTGCTGCAAGCCATCTGCCAGAAGATCATCAACGCCAACCCCGACTACCACATCATGTACGTGTCCTGCGACGCGTTCATGAACCAGTTCTTCGAGTGCGTGCGCAACGGGCAGATGAGCGAGTTCCACCAGCGTTACCGCCACGTGGACATGCTCGTCATCGACGACATCCACTTCCTGGCCGACAAAGAACGCAGCCAGGAAGAGTTCTTCCACACCTTCAACGAGTTGTACCAGCACAACAAGCAGATCGTGCTCAGCTCCGACGCCGCGCCCAACGAGATCCCCAAGCTCGAGGAGCGCCTGGTCAGCCGGTTCAACTGGGGCCTGGTTGCGCAGGTAGGTCGGCCTTGCTTCGAGACGCGCATCGCGATCCTCAAGGCCAAGGCGCAGCTGCGCGGCGTCGAGGTCCCGCACGAAGTCCTCGAGTTCCTCGCCAGCCGGATCGACTCCAACGCCCGCGAACTCGAAGGCTCGATGACCAACCTCATCGGCCACGCCAAGCTGCAGGGCAAACCGATCGACCTGACGCTCGCGCGCGAGCTGCTCGGCGCCGAAGCCCCCGCGCCGCGAAGCAACCAGATCACGCTCCAGGCGATCATCGACGCCGTCACCCGCTTCTACAACGTCAAGCTCCAGGACCTGCAGTCCCGACGCCGGCACAAGTCCATCACCGAGCCCCGGCAGGTCTGCATGTGGCTGGCACGTAAGAACACGCGCTTCTCGCTCGAAGAGATCGGCGGGTACTTCGGCGGGCGCGATCACACCACCGTCATGCACTCGATCAAGACCGTGGACCAGCGCTGCCAGGACGACACGACCTACGCCGCGCAGGTCCAACAACTCAACGGCGAGATCCAGCAGCAGGCCTGAGCCACGCCCGCCGATCAGCCGAACAGACCCACTGCATCCAAGCTCAAACCCGCAGCGTACCCGCCCGTTGGCACGCTGCGCGGATCTGCGGATCACACGCCACCGCGCCACCGTGTCAAACACCCAACCCGCCCCGGCGAATCCCTCGGCCGTTCTGAGCGGCAGGGATCGAGCATCCGTACGCGGCCTCTGCGCTGCGACGACAGCCCACAGCGTCGTGGAAAACCGGTTGAAAAATGCGCCGGTCCCGTCGCGCTACTGTCCGTGCCAATCCTCCGGTTCAGGTGAAGATCGTCCTTGGGCCCGTCAACCCGCGCCACAACCCATGGCCAGTCACGCCCGACACGCGCCCGCGTCAAACAAGCGACAGGAATCCGTCCTGAATATATCCACTTAAATCTCTGTTAATTAGTGTCTTATAGGATTGTCGCCTACTTAATCCTCAAAGCGTCAGCGCTTTACTAGAGAGGAGAGATCTTTTAGTTCTCTTTCTTCTTTGCTTCTTTCGCCGGGGCCCGGGCCTGCCCGGGTGCGATCGGCGTTCAACGCTTGGGGGTGCGAGCGGATTGGGGATAAGTGTCACGATTGTTAGCGTCGGGTTCGGGGCCGGGCTGGCAGTTCGGGCACCAGGCGGTCGTTCGGCCGGCGACCTGGCCGCTTCGGATGACCCCCCGGCAGGCCCGTCGTTTGCATCGCAGGCCGGCCCGGCCGTAGACGCGGTGGCGCAGCTGCTGGCTGCCAGACCGGCTCTGAGCGTCCACGTAGTCGCGCAGGCTCGACCCGCCCCGCGCCACCGCCCCGCGAAGCAGCGTCCGTGCCCGGCCCACCAGCGAGGTCGCCACGGCCCGGTCGATCGCGTCGGCGGGTGTCATCGGGTGCAGGCGAGCGCCAAACAACAGTTCATCGACGTAGATATTGCCCAGACCCGCGACGAGGGCTTGGTCCAGCAGCGCGGCCTTAAGCCCCCGTCGGGTCCCGCTCAGCCGGCGGTGCAGCCCGGCGGGCGTGATGGTCAGCGCGTCGGGCCCGAGCCTGGACCAGCGCTCGGCCCACAACGCGTCAAAGTGGGCAAAGGTCCAGAGCCCACCGAACCTGCGCGGGTCGGTGAAGCGCAGCGCGAGCCCGCCGTCGAGCAGCCAGACCACGTGGGTGTGGGCGGGCAGCGCATTGGGCCACGGCGTCGCGGCCGCGTGGGTTGAACCGGCCGGCGTGTTCGAGCGTTGAAGGGGTGTGGGCTTGGTGTCGCGTTCATCGGGCCGGGGCAGGACGCAGAGTTGGCCGGACATCCCCAGATGCACGCAGACACACCCGCCGGCCCGGCCGACGATCGCGAGTTGCTTGCCGTGGCGCACGACGCGCTCGACCCGGTCGCCGACCAGCAAGCCGTCGTTGGTTTTTTCGCCCCGGATCACACCCGATCGGATGACGCGCACCGCCCCGATCCGCCGTCCAACGACCAGGCGCTTCAGCGAACGCCTGACACACTCGACCTCGGGCAGCTCCGGCATCGCCCGATTGTAAGCCCCGTCCGGCAGGGTCGGCGCCCGCCCGTCAACGCGAGCAAGTCAGGGCTATACTCGCCTGCCGTTTCTCTTGTCCCGAAAGGTGATTGCATGTCTGACCCGTCCGCCGACCCGCCCACCCCCGCGCCCGACGCGAACCCCGACCTCATCCAGGAAGTCAGCCAGGCCGCCAGCGGACTCAAAACCCAGGTCGGCAAGATCGTCGTCGGCCAGGACGAAGTGGTCGAGCAGCTGTTCATCTGCCTGTTCACCAAGGGCCACGGCCTGCTCGTCGGCGTGCCGGGGCTGGCGAAAACCCTGCTCGTCTCGACCGTCGCCCAGACACTGTCGCTCCAGTTCAACCGCATCCAGTTCACGCCCGACCTGATGCCCTCGGACATCACCGGCACCGAGGTCATCGAAGAAAACAAGACGACCGGCCACCGCGAGATGCGCTTCGTCAAGGGCCCGGTGTTTGCCAACGTCATCCTCGCCGACGAGATCAACCGCACCCCGCCCAAGACCCAGGCCGCGCTGCTCGAGGCGATGCAGGAGCACCACGTCACCGCCAACGGCATGCGCCACGCGCTGCCGCAACCCTTCTTCGTCCTCGCGACGCAAAACCCGATCGAGCAGGAAGGCACCTACCCGCTGCCCGAGGCACAGCTCGACCGGTTCATGTTCAACATCAAGGTCGGCTACCCGACCGCGGACGAGGAATTGGAGATCGTCAAGCGCACGACGACGCGCAACAAGGTCAGCGTCGACCACGTGCTGAGCGCCGAGAAGGTCTTGCAGATTCAGGACGTCGTGCGCGACGTGCCCGTCGCCGACCACGTCGTGAAGTACGCGCTGCGATTGGTGCGCGCGACACGATTCCCCGAGAAGGGCGAGCCCGATCCCCGGCCGGACTTTTTGAGCAACTACCTGCGTTGGGGCGCCGGCCCGCGCGCCAGCCAGAACCTCATCCTCGCGGGCAAGGCCCACGCGCTCTTGCACGGGCGAACGCACGTCGAGCCGGAAGACATCCAGGCCGTGACGCTGCCCGTGTTGCGTCACCGCATCCTGACCAACTTCGCCGCCGAGGCGGACGGCGTGAGCAGCGACGACCTGATCACGCAGCTGCTGGATCACATCAAGGTGGACGCGGCGAGCGATGCCCAGGCCGAGGCTGTTTTACGCTGAGTTTTGAAACCACAGGTGCACACAGATTCACACGGACGAATCTGGATTGGCATCTGTGTTGATCTGTGTACATCTGTGGTTCCTGTATGCCTTCCTCCACCGCCTCATTCACGTCCTACCTCGACCCCGAGACGCTCGCGCGTGTCGGCTCGCTGGAGCTGCGCGCCCGCATGATCGTGGACGGGCTGATGACCGGGATGCACCGCTCGCCGATGCAGGGGTTCAGCGTCGAGTTCGCCCAGCACCGCCAGTACGTGCCCGGCGACGACCCGCGTTTCCTGGACTGGAAGGTGATGGCCAAGACGGACAAGCTGTACCTCAAGCAGTACGTCCGCGAGACGAACCTGGACATGATGATCCTCGCCGACGTCAGCGCGTCGATGGATTACACCTCGGCCGCGCGCTTCGCGGGCAACACGCCCAAGCGCGAGCTGATGAACCAGGGCAGGCCGCCCAGCGGCGCGGGGCGCGACTTCAAGGGCAAGCCGCCGAGCGGCTGGCGGAAGATCGATCACGCCTGCGCGCTGGTCGTCGCGCTCAGCCAGCTCGCGCTAAACCAGGCCGACCGCGTCGGGCTCGGCGTCTTCGCCGACGACGTCAAGCGCTCCACGCGCCTGAGTAACAGCCAGGGCCACTGGCGCGACATCACCCAGGCGCTGGTCGAAGCGACCATCGTCGGCGACACCAACACCGCCAAGGCCAGCGCGCAGTCGATCAAGGGCCGGACCGACCTCGGCGTCGTATTCGACCGATTGCTCGCGCAGCTGCGACGCAAGGCGCTGGTCGTCGTGATCAGCGACCTGTTCGACGACATCGCCAACATCGAGCGCGGCCTCGCGCGGTTGCGCTACCGCGGGCACGACGCGCTGATCATCCAGGTCATGGACCGGGCCGAGCTGACCTTCCCGTTCCGTTCGGTCAGCGAGTTCACCGGGCTCGAGGGCGAGGGCCGGCTTCCGCTGGACCCCCAGGCGATCCGCAAGGCGTACCTCGAGGTCGTCCAGGAGCACAACCAAGCGGTGGCCCGGGCCTGCCAGAAGTTTCAGATCGACCACGTGCTGCTGGACACGAGCGAGCACCTGGGTCCGCCTCTGAGCCACTTCCTGGCCAAGCGGACGTCCATGATGAGCCGGGGAAGTTAAAGGCAACGCTTCGCTTCACCGCAGAGGCACAAAGCACGCAAAGAACACAGCGCAAGGCAAGTAAGATTGGTTTTACGAACGACACAGATTGATTTGCTTTGCGCCCTCCGCGATCTCTGCGCCGCTGCGGCGAAGCGAAGCGCGGACTCGATGCGAATGGGAGCCGTACGATCCTGACGCTCATCGCACAAGCCACAGGCCTCTTCACCGCGCCGATGCTCGCCGCGATCGGCGCGGCGGCGGTGTCGATCCCGATCATCATCCACCTGATGAGCCGGTTCCGACGACGCCCCGAGCCGTGGGGCGCGATGCGGTTCCTGATCGAGGCGTACCGCAAGCAGCGCAAGCGATTGCAGATCGAAAAGCTGTTGCTGCTGCTGGTGCGTTGCATGGTCGTGTTATTGGCCGGCCTGGCTTTAGCCGGCCCGGTCCTCAGCGGCTGCACCCGCGGCGGCATGACGTTCGGCGGCGGGGGCGGTCGGATCGTCTACATCGTCATCGACGACGCGCTCTCCAGCCAGACGCGCGAGGCGGGCACCACCCGTCTTGAAGCGTTCAAGCAGCAGGCGAACAAGGTCATCGACGAGATGAACGCCGACGACCGCGCGGTCATCGTCCGCATGGCCCGGCCGACGACCGCGATCACTGAGCCGACGTCCGACAAGGCCGCGCTGCGCGACGCGATCGATGCGATCGAACCGCGCTACAGCCGTGGCGAGCTGCTCGGTGCGCTGTCGCTGGTCCAGCAGTCGATCGACCGCAACGGCGTGCGGGAGGGCGAGGCGTTCGTGGTGCTGCTCAGCGATTTCCCCGCCTCCGCCGATTACTTCGAGCAGCCCGTCCCGCCGGAGCTGGCGGGTTTGGGCGAGCGCGCGACGCTTGTGACGGCGTTGCCGCCGACGGGCACGGAGAACGTGCAGGTCATGTCGCTGACGCCCCGGCGTCGGATGGTCGTCGCCGAATCGACGGGCTCGACGATCGTGAGCGGGCGGGTGGTGCTGCGTCGGTTCGGCGGGATCGGTCAGCCGCGGACGGTCGCGCTGCGCATCGCGGTGCAATCGGCCGAGGGGCAAACACTCGTTGAAACGAATCGCGACGTGCGTTGGCCCGCGGGCGAGCGCGAGCAGGGCGCGAACTTCGACCTGCCGGTGTCGCTGCCGGCGGACCAGGTGTCCGGCGCGGGGCGCGAGCTCGTCGTCGTCGCCGAGCTGTTGCCCGACGCGCAGGCCGCGGGCCTGGACGCGCTGCCGGCCGACGACCGGGCGTTGGCGGTTGTGCGTTTGCGTAGCCAGCTGCAGGTCGCGTTGGTGGACGACGAGGCGGACGTGAATCCGAACGCGGGCGAGCTCGAGCCGTGGCAGTGGGTGCGCGCCGCCTTGACGCCGCGCGGGGGTGGCTCGGGCGGGTCGTTCGAGGTCTCGCCGGTGCTGCCGACGACACTGAATCCTGAATCGCTCGAGCCGTACGACGCGGCGGTCGTGCTCCGGCCCGACGAGGTCACGACGCGTGGCTGGGAGGCGCTCAAGGGCTTCGCCGACCGCGGCGGGTTGGTGTGGGTTTACACGCCGGCGCTGGACACCGAGCCGGACTGGGCCGATGCGATGAAGCGGGTGTTCGATTTGCCTTGGGCGTTCGGCGAATCGGTCGTGCGTTACGAGCCGGCCGAGGGCAGCGACCGTCGCGGCGCGCGCGTGGACGAGACGACCACGCCGCCCGAGCAGCTGCAGTACCTTTCGGACTGGCGTGAGAAGCTCGGCTGGGTGTCGGTCAGCGCCTGGCTGCCGGTATCGACCGAGGACGAAGAGCGCTGGATCCAGCTTGAAACGTCGGACCCGGCGTTGCCGAAGCGCGCGATGCCGGTGGTGATGGCGCAGCGGCAAGTCGGCCAGGGATCGCTGGTTTTTAACGCCGCGCCGCTGGACACGCGGTACACGAACCTGCCGATCCGCGCGTTGTTTGTGCCGTTGATGCACGACACCTTGCGTGGCGTGTTGGGGAACACGGCGGGCGAGCCGGCGCTCGTCGCGGGCGACCAGCCCGAGCTCGGCCGGTCGTGGCGCGGTGTCGGCGAGATCGAACGCCAGGCGACCGGCGACGATGACAAACTCGGCGCGACGTTGATGGTACAAAGCGAGGGCGAGACCGCGACGCTGCGCGACCCCGCCGAGGTTCCGGGCGTTTACCGCGGGCAGGTCGCCGGCTCGCCGAGGCTCTTGACCGTCAACCCCGACGCCGACGCGGGCGACACCATCGGCGGCCAGGGCGCGCTCGAAAAACTGCTCGACAGCCTCGGCGGCTGGGCGTACCTCAATCAGAAACAAGACCAGGGCGGCGTACTCAGCGAAGCGGCGACACGCGCCGACTTGACCTGGCCCTTGCTGTGGGTGCTGCTCGGGTTGGTGCTGCTCGAAACGCTGTTAGCCCGGTGGTTCAGCCACGCGACCGATCGCGACAGCCCGACGATCGTCGGCCGGGTCCTGGGCGCGCTGCACGGCAGGGACAACACGACGAGCCCGACGGCGGGGGGGCAAGCGTGATGCATTTATCAAATACTATTCGTCGGCTTGGGCTCCCTCTCCCTGGCAGGGAGAGAGCGGGGGGTGAGGGTGGGGCGCAAAGCCAACCGCGGCTGGGTCGATCGGTTCGTTGTGAATCTCAGACTGGACCCTCACCCCAACCCTCTCCCTGGCAGGGAGAGGAGGCCAATCCGCCGATGTTTCAGGTTGCCCCCGCGTTCCTGCTTGCGTCCTTCCTCGACCGCCTGCTCGGCCTGGACGAGTCGATGTCGCTATCCGGCGATCAGACGTCGCTGGGCTGGGAGCACCCGCTGCCGGGATGGGCGTGGTTGTTGGTTGTCATCGTCGCGGTCGTCATCGCGCACGGCAGCTACGCGCGGATGCAGGGCGCGCGGTGGGCGCGGTTCGGCTTGGCGACGTTCCGTGCGTTGCTGCTGATCGCGATCGCGGTGCTGCTCGCCGGGCCGACGGTCGTGCGGACCGACGTGACGCCTGAGCCGGACTGGCTGCTGGTGATGGTGGACCGCAGCGCGTCGTTGACCTTCGAAGACACCGAGGTCGGCGGCGCGGTGATCAGCCGGGAAGACGCGCTGCGGCGAGCGCTGGCCGAGCAGCTCGGCGTGTTCGGCGACGACGCGCTGGGCAAGGGCCGCAACATCGTCTGGTTCGGCTACGACCGCGAGGCCTACCCGATCGACGCGCTGCAAAGTATCGAACAACTCAACGACCCGAGCGTGCAGGCGACGAACCTGCGCACCGCGATCGACCAGGTGCTGCAGGCCGCGGCGGGGCGGACGGTCAGTGGCGTCGTGGTCTTCGGCGACGGCCAATCGCCCCAGCCGACGGGCGAGGCCTACGCGGAGAAACTCGCGCGGCAGGAGGTGCCGGTCTTCACCGTGCCGCTGGGCAACGCGGTGCCCCGGCTGGACCTGGCGATCGAGCGCGTCGATGCGCCGGTCAGCGCGTTCGCCGGCGACCTCGTGCCGATCACGGTGACCGTGCGACGCCAGGACCTGATCCCCGGCGAGGACGACGGGCGAGCGATCGACCCCGCCGACGTCAGGGTCCGTCTGATCCACGCCGAGACCGGCGAGGTGATGGACGAACAAACCCTCGCCGAGTCCGGCCTGGGCAGCCCGCTGCGCCTGCAGGCGCTGTCCGACGACCCCGGCGAGCTGGGCCTGCGCGTCGAGGTGTCCTACGAGGGGCAGACCAACACGATCCAGGGCGAGATCGCAACGCGCAACAACAGCCGGGCCGTATCGATCGCGATGGTCGATCGGCCGATCAAGGTGCTTTACATCGAGGGCACGGCGAGGTGGGAGTACCGCTTCCTCGTGTCGATGCTCAAGCGTGAAGAGTCGATCGATTCGTCGATTCTGCTGGTGGACGCGGACCGCGCGTTCGTGCAGGAAGGCGACTCGCCGATCTCGCGTTTCCCGCTGACCGCGGAAGAGCTTCGGCCCTACGACGTGATCATGATCGGCGACGTGCACCCGCGTTTCTTCTCGGATCGCCAGCTCGCCCTTGTGCGTGAACACGTCGCGACGCGCGGCGCGGGGCTGTTGTGGATCGGCGGCGAGCGCCATACGCCGAACCTGTACGCGGGCACGGACCTGGAGCTGCTGTTGCCGATGACCGGGCCCTCGTCGGTCGGCCGGCTGGTGCCCAGCGAGGGGCGTGACGTGCCGATCGAACCGACCCAGGTGGCGGCGCAGCTCAACCTCTTGCGGCTGTCGCTGAAGCGCGACAACGACGCGCCCCTCGCCGGGCCCGAGTGGCCGACCAACCTCCCGCCGTTCCGCTGGGCGCAGGACCTCGGCCCGCTGCGCCCGGGCGCGCGTCCGCTGGCCAACGCGGTCGGCCTGGTCGATGCGCAGACCGGCGAGCCCTCGCCGATGGTCGTGCTCTACCGCTTCGGCGGGGGCGAAGTCATCTACGTCGGCACGGACGAGACCTGGCGCTGGCGTCGCGCGGGCGGCGAGGTGTACTTCGAGCAGTTCTGGATTCAATTGATCCGCAAGCTTGGCCGCACGCGCGTGCAGCAGCTCGACGACCGCGCGCAGTTCGCGGTGGCGCCCGCCGCGGTCGACCTGGGCGCGACGCAGTTGGTCGAGCTGGTGATCGACGACCCGGCGTTGATCCGCGCCGCCCCGCCGAGCGTGCGCGTCCGCGTGATGACGCAAAGCGAGTCGCCGGACGATCGCGAGCAGGTCGCGGAGATCGAGCTTCGGCCCAGCGGGTTCCAGGGCGACATCGCGTCGGGCGCGCGGGCGGTGTACTCGGCGAACTGGCGGTCGGACCGGCCCGGTCGGTTCGTGCTCGAGGTCATCGAGCCGCTGCTCGAGTCGCTCGAGCTCGAAGCCCGTGCGGAGGTGCGCGATCCGGCGCAGGAGCTGGCCCGCGCCGCGACGGACCACGGCCGGCTGATCGCGCTGGCCAAGGGCACGGGCGGGGCGGTGATCCCGTTGGACGACCTGGCGCGGTTGGTGGGCCTGGTGCCCGACCGTGCGCGTGAGATCACCAGCGAGACCCGCCGGCCGCTGACCAACACGCTGCTCGCGTTGTGCGTGTTATTGGGCTTGCTGACGCTGGAATGGGCGCTTCGGCGTGGGCTGAAGCTGGTTTAGCCGGCAAAAATTGCAAGGAACCCTTGGGGCGGGCCGTTCGTCCTAGTATGGTCTGGGGTTTGCAGGAGTCGATCTCCGGGATGGGCTTGAGTCTTAAATAAGGAAGCGTCCGCCATGCAGCACGTCGCCGCGCAGCTCAAAACCGTTCGCCAGGCCGGCCGGGCCCTGCTGGTGGTGCGTCGTGTGGCGCAGGTCTTGGCCGTGTTGGTTCCGGTGGCGATCGGGCTGGCGCTGTTGGATTACGCGTTGCGGCTGCCCGGGCCGATGCGGCTGTTGATCGGGCTCTTGGTCGTCGGTGTCGCGGGCGTGTGGCTGTTTACCCGGCTCAACCGCGCGCTGCGCTTCTGCCCGAGCCTCGCCGAGCTCGCGCTGCGGGCCGAACGCTTGTACCCGCAGCTGGCCGGCTCGCTGGCCTCGGCGGTCGAGTTCTCGCTCGAGCCCGCCGGCTACGCCGAGCCGAGTTCGACCGCGGCGATGGCGCGTTCCGCGGTCGATGAGATGGAAACAAAATCCAAGGGCGTCAACCTCAAGCGCATGATCAAGCTCAAGCCGACGGTCCAGGCCGTCGCGCTCGCGCTGCTCACGTTCGCGATCCTGGGCGTGATCGTCACCGCCACGCCCCAGGCCTCGGCGACCGCAGCGCAGCGGTGGTTCAACCCGCTGGGCGATGCGCAGTGGCCGAAGGTCAACGCGGTCGAGGTGCTGACCGAAGACCGCGCGGTCTTCCCCGCCGACGGCAAGGTGCGCCTGCGGGCGAAAGTCACCCAGGGCTGGTCCGAGGGCATGCGGATGACGATCCGTTACCGCGTGCTCGACGAGCGGGGCGAGGGCGAGTGGGTCAGCCTCCGCGTCGCCGAGCAGCGCACCGCCGACCCGGACAGCCACGTCTACGAAACGATGATCGACGTGCCCGCGCCGGTCGCACGCTCGCTGATGACCGGACAACGCGCCAGCGCGACGCTGGAAGTTCAGTACAGCGCCGGCGACGACACGTCCGACACCCAGTCGCTCACGCTCGCCGCCCGGCCGGAGATCGACTCGGTCCTTGTTACCACCACCCCGCCCGCCTACGCCCGCGGGCTGCTCGGCGAGCAGCGCACGCCCCTGCACGAACAGGCCGACCGTGTCGCCTCGACCTCCGCCTACCGCGGATCGACCGTCAAGCTCGACGTCCGCTTCAACAAGCCCATCCCCAAGACCCGCGCCGCCGCCACGGCGAACCAGTGGGTCAACGCGATCAAGGCCGACGCGCAAACCGACACAGAGCCCGACAAAAAAACCGAAGTCAAACTCAACATCCCCGGCAGCGACGACACGACCGACCGCTTTACCCTGACCTGGACGCTCGACCAAACCGTCACCGGCGCGTTCGTCTTGACCGACGGCTTCGGCCTGACTTCGACGCAGTCCGACAAGACCTATCGCGTCCAGGCGATCGAAGACGAAAAGCCGGCGGTCGTGCTGCTGCGCCCGGCGATCGACGAGTCGGTGTTGCCTAACGCGACGATCCAACTCCAAGCCCTCGCCGAGGACGACATCGCGATGCAGGCGCTACGGCTCAACGTCGTCACGCCCGATCGCGCGAACACGCCCGAAGACGCCGAGCAGATCGTGACCCGATCGCTTGAAGACGCGGGCCTGCTGACGACCGGCCGGTTCGAGTCGCTCGAACTGGACCACGCGCTCAAGCTCACGCCGCTGAACCTGCTGCCCGGCGACGAGGTGCTCATCACCGCGATGGGCCGGGACGTCTACAGCCTCGACGGCCAGACGCACGGCGAGGTCGCGTCCGAAACCCGCCGGCTGCGCGTGATCACCGAGCAGGAGCTCGCCGACCAGGTCCGCCGGGTCTTGCGTGGCGTGCGCAATTCCGCCCAGTCGCTGGAGCGCAACCAGCGCATCGTCGCCGAGCGCACCGACGACGGCCAACCCGCCGAGACCGCCGAGCAGCAGGGCGACATCGGCCGGCGTATCGCGGCGCAAAAGGACACGATCGACGCGGTCCGTGAGCGCCTGGACCGCAACAAGCCGCACGACCTGGAAAGCCTTGAGAACCTGCTGGACCGCGCCGACGCGATGCTCGACCAGGCCCAGGAAGCGAGCGACCAGGCCGAGCAATCGCTCAACCAGGCGTCGCAAAACCAGCAGCAGTCCGAACGCGCGCGTCAGGGCGAACGCCAGGCCGCGGAGCAGGGCGAGAACGAACAGGCCCAGCGGTTGCAGGAGCAGGCCGACCAGGCCGAGGGCGAGCAGAAGCAGTCGGAGGCCGACGCGCGTGAGTCGCAAGAGAAGGCGCGCGAGCAGCTCGCCGAGCTTGTCGCGGCGCTGGACATGGGCGAGTCGATCGGCGAGATCGAATCGGAGCTGTCGTCGATCAAGTCCGACGCCGAGCGCGCCGCGCGTCAGACCGGCGAGCTGTTGCCCAAGACGATCGGGCGCAAGGCCGAGGACCTGCCCCAAGAATTGCAGGACGAACTGAAGGAAAACGCCCAGCGGCAGGCGGAGCTTGCCGAGCGTGCCGAGGAGCTGATCGACAAGATGCGTGCGACCGCCGAGGAGATCGGCGAGCAGGGCGAAACACCCGAGCAGCGCGCCGCGGCGAAGACGCTCAAGGAAGCCGCGGACATCGCCCAGCGCCAGGGCCTGCAGGAGAACACGGAGCAGGCGGCGCAGGACATCGAGCAGAACCAGGTCGCCGACGCCGCGACCAAGCAGCAGCAGGCCATGTCCACCCTCGAGCAGATGCTCGCGGAGATGGGCAAGCAGAAAGAGCGTCGTCAGGAAGAACTCAAGCGCCTGCTGCAGGAGCTCGCCCAGAAGATCCAGCGGCTGGTGGATGAGCAGCGCGACCAGCTCGCCCGGGCCGAGCAGGCCGAGGCCGATGCGCTGGGCGTGCTCGAGCAGCCGTTGTTTGCGCTGCGTCGGCGGACGATGCTGGTCGAGGCCGAGGCGATGCAGGCCTCGGAGACGAGCGCGGTGGGCAAGCCGCTGGGCGAGGCGGTCCGCGACCAGGCCGAGGCGGTCAAGGCGATCCGCGTCGGCGACAAGGAGGCGACGCTCGCCGGCGAGGCCGCGGCGCTGACCCACCTCGAAGCAGCGCTCGCGCTCATCAACCAGCAGCAAGACCAGCAGCAGGAAGAACAACAACGCCAGGAACGCCTGAAGATCCGGCAGGCCTACTACGACCTCGCCGACCGGCAGGACGCGCTGGTCGGCTTCGTCAAACAGCACGAACGCGACGAAGAATACAGCCGGCGGGACTGGCGCCAGATCAACGCGCTGTACGACGAGCCGCTCGAAGACAAGAGCTTCGACCAAGCGCAGCAGGCGATACGGGACGAGGCGAAACAGCTCGAAGCGCAGATCGGCGAGGCGATGGTGTACAAGTCGCTGCACCGCCGAATCGACCAGGCCGCGAGCCGCGCGGTGGGCCGGCTGGAAGGGCGGACGATCGACGGCCTGGTGATCGAGGACCAGCAGGCCGTCGCGCGGATGCTTCGGTCGATGGGCGACGCGCTCGACGACACCGCCGACCCGGACAAGTTCGAGAAGGACCGGGACGATCAGCAGCAAGGCGGCCCGCAACCGCCCGGCGGCCAACCGGGCGAGCAGCCCCCGCTCGTGCCCGACCTCGCGCAGATCAAGCTGCTGCGCGAAGTCATGATCGTGCTGCGGATGCAGACCGAGGCCATCGACGCCGCCGGCGACGCGCTCACGCCGATCCAGCGCGAACAACGCCTGGGCGACCTCGCCCAGCAACAACGTGAACTCAAGGACCTGGGCACGCAGCTCATCGAGAAGCTGCAGCAACAGATGAAGCCGCCCGCGGAAGAGCCGCGCAACTGACCGTGCGGCGAAACACTGATACAGTCAATCATCAGTACGAATCGAACTGAACCGGAGCGACGCGGCTACGCCGCGCACCACGAACAACAAACACCCCCATCGGAGAGACCGATGCGCGTCAACCTCAAACAGCTCATCGCCGCAATGACCGCCACCAGCGCGTTCGCGTTGGTCTTGCCGTCTCCCGCCCACACGCAGGAACAGCCGCACGACGAGGCCGCGATCCAGAACGCGCCCGCCGACGGGAGCGAGCCGTCGCTCGACGACCTGCTCGGCCTGGATGAAGCGGGCGAGGATCAAAAGCCTGCTGATGACGCCGATGATGCGGACAAACCCGACAAACCGGCTGATCCGGATGGGGACGCGCACCCCGACCACGACCACAACACCAACCCGGAGCTGACGCGCGACATCGACCGCCGATTGTCGGGCCAGGAGGCCGCGACGCAGTTCGCCCAGGCGATCGACGAGATGGGCGAGGTCGCGATCCGCCTGGACCAGGAGAAAGACCCGGGCATCGACACCCAGCGGATGCAGGACGAGATCATCCTCAAGCTCGAGCAGATCATCGCGTCGGCCGAAAAGACTCAGCAACAACAACAGCAACAACAGCCCGGCCAGCCCCAACCCGGCCAACCGCGTGAGGCCGACCAGGGCGGCCAGCCCCAGCCCGGCCAACAGCCTGGCCAACAGCCTGGCCAACAGCCCGGCCAGCAGCAAGGTCAGAAGCCCGGCGACAAACCCGGCGGACAACAAGGCAACAAACCCGGCAACAAACCCGGCAACAAGCCCGGCGACAAGCCGGGACAGGGGCAGGGCGACCAGCCCGGCGATCAGGATGGCCAGCAGCAGGGCAACAGCCCCAACGAATCGGGCAACGCGAGCCGGGGCTCGGTGCGCAACGAGGAGTTGTCGATGAAGGAGCTGCGCGAGGGCGAGTGGGGCAACCTCCCGCCGCGCCTGCGCAACGAGCTGGCCGAGTCGCTCAGCGAGTCGTTCAACCCCGTGTACCGCGCCGCGACCGAGGCGTTTTACCGCCGCATCGCAGAGCTCAGCCAGCAGGAAGCCGAGGGCGAAGAATGAGGCGCTCGCTGATGGATCGATTGCTTTCAGTAGCCCCCCCCGCAAGGTGGGGTTGCGTTGATTCGTTTAACCACCTTGCGGCGGGGGCTATTGGCTATGTGTTTGATCGCATTGCCAACTGATGCGCAAAACGAGGACACCCCTGAAGCGCCCGCTGCAGCGCCCGAAGCTGCCGCCGAAGCCGACGCCGTCGATCACAGCTTCCAGGAGATCACCGACGGACTGGACAAGGCGGTCGAGAAGGGCCTGGCCTACCTCGCCAAGCAGCAGAACGAGGACGGCAGCTTCGACGCCCCGCGCTACGGCGGGTCGCACGTCGGCGTCACCGCGATCTGCTGCCTCGCGTTCCTGGCCAACGGCGAACTGCCCGGCCGGGGCGACTACGGCCACGTTGTCCAGAAAGGCCTGGACTACATCATCGCCAACGCGCAGGAGTCCGGCCTGATCGCGTCGGAGAACGTCTCGCACGGGCCGATGTATGGCCACGGCTTCGCGACGCTGTTCCTCGCCGAGGTCTACGGCATGACCGACGACGACGACGTCCGCGACGCGCTGGTCAAGGCCGTGCGGCTGATCGTCAAGTCCCAAAACCCCGAGGGCGGCTGGCGCTACCAGCCGATCCCCTACGACGCGGACCTGTCCGTTACGATCTGCCAGGTCAAGGCGCTGCGCTCGGCGCGGCAGGCGGGCATCGACGTGCCCAAGGAAACGATCGAGAACGCGATCCAGTACGTCAAGGACTGCCAGAACCCTTACGACGGCGGGTTCCGCTACATGGTGCACGGCGGGAGCAGCGCGTTCCCGCGCAGCGCCGCGGGCGTCGCCTCGCTCTACTACGCCGGTGTGTACAAGGGCGACGAGATCAACGAGGGGCTGACCTATATCGAACGCCAGATCGCCGTGGGCAACGACGAGGGCGGGCACGATTTCTACGGCCACTACTACTGCTCACAAGCCATGTTCATCGCCGGCGGCAAGCACTGGGCCGCGTACTTCCCGATGATCCGCGAACGCCTCATCGGCCGGCAACAACGCGACGGCAGCTGGGACTCGGGGCACGGCGACGAATACGCCACCGGCATGTCGCTGATCATCCTGCAGATGCCGTACCGGTTGCTGCCGATTATTCAGCGGTGAACCGATCGTCTATGAAGCACACGCTCGCACTGATTCTGGCCGCGCTGCTGTTCGTACCAGCAACCCGCGCCCAACCCGCCGCGCTCCTCGGCCCGGACCTCGAGCCGCGGCCGGTGACGCTGCGCTCGCTCTCAAGGGACAAGGTCGCGATCACCGACGCGCAGGGCAACGACCAATCGCTCAGCGCCGACGAGGTGCTGCGCTTAACGTTCGGCGAAAGCGCCTCGCCGAGGATCGCGGACGGTAACGCCGTGGCGACGCTGCGCGACGGGCAGGTCGTCATCGGCGAACTCGTCGCGTCGGGCGACGACGAAGCGATCCGCCTGTCGCTCGGCGCGGGCGGCGCGGTGGACCTGTCGCTGGACGAGTTGCTCTCGATCCGGTTGGCGCAAGACGTGTCGGTGCCGAAGGTCGAAGAAGACGACGTGCTGCTGCTCGCGACGGGTGAGACGCTCGTTGGGTTCGTCGAGACGATCGACCGGGCGTCGGTCGGGTTTGTCGTCGGCGACGCGGACGACGCGATCCCGATCCCGCTCGAACGCGTCAAGGCGATCACGCTCGCGAACAAGCCCGAGCCACCCGAGCCCGCGCCCGGCTTGGTCAAGGCGAGCCTGATCGACGGCTCGACGCTGCTCCTCGCCAACGCGAAGATCGAATCGCAAACACTCATCGGCACGAGCCGGCTGGGTGAGAGCGCGACGAAGCTGTCGCTGCCCGTCGGCCGGGTCGCGCAAATCGAAATGCTCTCCGGCAAGCACCGCCTGTCGCCGCTGCTGGATCAGCCGATGGAATTGATCGCGGGCGGCGAGGTGTTCGGCGTCGCGATGCCGCCAGAGCTGCGCGATGACGGCCTGCACCTGCACGCGCCGACGACGCTGGCGTTCGAACTGCCGCGCGGGGCAACCCGGGTGACGCTGACTGCCGCGCTCAACCTCGGCGCGGACGTGCCCGAGGCGCGCCGGTCGTTGGCGGGCTGCGAACTGGTCGTGTACGACGGCGATGAGGCGGTCGGCGGGGCGACGCTGTCCGCGGACCGTGGCGCGCAGACGATCACGCTGCCGGTGACCGGCCGGTCGCTGCGCGTCGAGCTGAAGCCCGGCGTCAACGGCCCGGTGCTCGACCGCGTCCGGCTGTTCGCGGCGGAGGTGTTGGTCGGGGAGTGAAAGTTTCAGAGCACGAAGCGTCAGCGAGTGACGTGCTTGTTTGAAATCAAGTCACTCGCTGACGCTTCGTGCTCTGATCGAACATAAGACTCGCGGCCGATTGCTCTATCATGTAACCATCCGCCTGATTTTCTTTCTCCCTGCGCGTTTGCCGACATGACCCAGACCGACCCGAGCCCAACCGACCCGATGACTGCTGACGAACAGGCTTGGCCGCTGCCGGTGCCCGAGCACGAGGCGTTCATCAACCGCGAGGTGTCGTGGCTTCGGTTCAACGAGCGCGTGCTGCACGAAGCGCTGGACGACCGCACGCCGTTGCTCGAGCGTGTGGGTTTCCTGGCGATCTTCAATTCCAACCTCGACGAGTACTACCAGAAGCGTGTCGGCTATCTCAAGCGGCAGGCCGAGCTGAACCAGGGCACACGCGCGCCCGATGGCATGTCGGTGGTCGATCAGCTCAAGACGATCCGCGAGATGGTGCTGCCGATGCTCCAGGCCCAGGCGGATTGTTACCGCGACGAGATCTTGCCCGCGCTTGCCGAGCACGGGATCGAGCTATTGACGTGGGAGAAGCTGACCGACGCGGAGAAGCGGGAGGCGGAGCAGCACTTTCTGGACAACCTGTTCCCGGTGCTGACGCCGTTGGCGGTTGATCCGGGCCACCCGTTCCCGTTTATCTCCAACCTCTCGACGTCGCTGGGCGTCATGCTGCGGACCCCGCCGGGCGACCCCCTGGCGGCGAAGACGGACGTGTCGGGCGCGTTCGGCTTGCAGTTCGCGCGCGTCAAGGTGCCGGAGGTCCTGCCCGGGTGGGTCCGGCTGGAATCGGAGACCGGCGACGGGCGCGAGCGTTACCGCTACATCTCGCTGCAGAACCTGATCCACCACAACGTGCACCACCTGTTCCAGGGCATGGAGCTGGAAGAAATCGAGCCGTTCCGCGTGACGCGTAACGCCGCGGTCGGCTCGCAGGACGAGGACGCGGAGGACCTGCTCGAGGTCGTCAACGAGGAGCTGCGTCAGCGTCGCTTCGCCAACATCGTCCGCCTGGAAGTCGATGACACGCCTTATCGCCCGCTCAACCAGTTCCTCATCGGCGAGATGAACCTGCGCGAGCAGGACGTGTACGAGATGCCCGGCGAGCTGGATTACAACGACCTGTGGGTCGTGCACGGCAAGAGCGACAAGCCCGAGCTGAAGTACGAGCCCTGGACGCCCGTCACGCCCCTGCGCCTGATCGACGACGAGGCGAGCATCTTCAACGTCATCCGATCCGGCGACGTGATGGTCCACCACCCCTACGAGTCGTTCAGCCACTCGGTCGAGCGCTTCATCCGCGAGGCCTGCAACGACGAGAAGGTGATCGCGATCAAGCTGACGCTGTACCGCACCGCGAGCAACTCGCCGTTCATCCCCGACCTGATCCGCGCCGCGGAATCGGGCAAACAGGTTGTCGTGCTGGTCGAGCTCAAGGCGCGTTTTGATGAAGAGCGCAACGTCCAGCTCGCGCGTCGGTTGGAGAAGGCGGGGATCCACGTGGTCTACGGCGTCGTCGGCCTGAAGACGCACACCAAGACCTCGCTCGTCGTCCGCCAGGAGGCCGAGGGCCTGCGCACCTACGCCCACATCGGCACGGGCAACTACAACTCCAAGACCGCCAACCTCTACACCGACCTGGGCCTGTTTACCTGCGACCCGCGGCTGACCAGCGACCTGGTGCAGCTGTTCCACTTCCTCACCGGCCGGTCGCTCGCGCGGGACTTCAAGCACCTGCTGATCGCGCCGACAAACATGCGCTCGCGCTTCGTCGAGATGATCGACCGCGAGATCGCGCACTGCGAAGATTGGAAGGCGCGCGGGGCCGACCCGGACGATCCGAATCGCCCGGCGATCGTCGCGAAGATGAACTCGCTGGAAGACAAGCTCATTTGCCGCAAGCTCTACGAGGCGAGCGGCGCGGGCGTGAAGATCGACCTGATCGTGCGCGGGTTCTGCTGTCTGCGGCCGGGCGTGGAGGGGCTAAGCGAGAATATCCGCGTGACGAGCGTGATCGGCCGGTTCCTCGAGCACTCGCGGGTGTACTGTTTTCACAACCAAGGCGAGCGCGAGTACTACACCGGCAGCGCCGACTGGATGTACCGCAACCTGAACAACCGCGTCGAGTGCATCACGCCGATCTACGAGCCCGCGCACCGCAAGCGCTTGCAGGAGATGCTCGACATCATGCTCGCCGACCAGCGCCAGGCGTGGGACATGCGCCCGGACGGGACGTACACTCAGCGCACGCCGAGCGACCCGAACGCGCCCGGATCGGTCGGCACGCACCGCACGCTGATGGACCAGACACGCGTCGAACAGATCAACGCCGGAGGGTGATTGGTTTTAAAGGGTTGGCCGATAGAATAGGTATATGGCGGCAGTCACGAACAAGATGACGGTGGAAGAGTTCGAAGCCTACGCGGCGACGCACGGGCGGTGCGAGCTGATCCACGGGGAGGTGCGCGACTTGACGCCAGCGAGTTTTGATCACGGGAAGATCACCGGTTCGTTGCACTTTTTTATCGCCGAGCAGGTGATCCCAAACGGACTTGGAAGGGTTCTTGCCGCCGAGACGGGCTTCCGCCTCGACGACGAGCAGGGGCCCGTCGTCCGCGCACCCGACATCGCGTACATCGCCAACGACCGCTTGCCAATCGACGCGCCCAAATCGTTCGCCACGATCGCGCCCGACCTGGTTGTCGAAACCATCTCGCCAAGCGACAAGCAGGCCGAGGTATCGGAGAAGGTCCTGTGGTGGTTGAGCAAGGGCGTGCGCGAGGCGTGGGTCGCGGACCCGGCCAACCAAACGATCACGCTGCACTGGCCCGACGGCATCGCCCAGTTGTTTACCATCGATCAGACGCTGGACCGGTCGAAGGTCTTGCCCGGGTTGTCGATTATGCTTTCCAAGGTATTTACACGCTGAAACGTGTAGATGCGGCATTTAATAGCCCCCACCGCGAGGTGGGGGTTCGAACTCACGAAACGCCAACCCCCACCTCGCGGTGGGGGCTATTGCAGAGAGGGACTCGACATGAATCGCTTCAATATCCGTTCCTTCTGGTGCTTGTGTGTCGTGGTACTGATCGCTTGCGCCGACTCAACCCACGCCGAGCCCGCGTTCGGGCAGGGCATCATGGTCGGCGAGGTGACCGAGACGACCGCGGTCGTACAGGTCCGCGTGACCGACGGCACGGAACTGGTCGACGGCGAAACCTACGACGACGGGGATGCGCTGCGCGACGGGGATCAGCCGGGTTTGGCCGCGAACGTGACGTTTATCGTCGCCGAGTCGAAGCTGTTTGATGGGACGGTACGCAGCGGTCGGCGGTTTGTCGCGATGGCGTCGCCTGACCAAGACCACCTTGCGCGTATTGTGCTAGAGCAATTGGAGCCAGGCACGCAGTACACCGTCATGGCGCTTCTGCCGACCGGCGCACGTGGTGGTGTGCACGACAAAATCGCCGCAACATTTACGACGCTTGCCGGGGCAGCACAACAAGCCCCCACCCGCTTCCACGTCGTCACCGGCATGAACTACGACAAGTTCTACGGCAACGAGAACCCGGCTCGCGCGTATCGTGGGGAAGACAGGGCGCTCGGCTATCCCGCGCTGGATTCGATGCGGAAACTCAAGCCCGACTTCATCGTCTACACCGGCGACGACGTCTATTACGACAAGCCGCCGAAGGTCAAGACGCTGACCGACATGCGCGCGAAGTGGCACCGGCAGTTCGCTCAGCCGCGTTTCATCGAGCTGAGCAGGGCCGTCCCCGGCTACTGGATGAAGGACGACCACGACCACCGCACCAACGACAGCGACGCGACCGGCGACTACTTCCCCTCGCACGAACTTGGCATCAAGACCTTCCGCGAGCAGCTGCCGATCTTCGCGCAGGACGACGACACGTCGCCGACGTACCGCACGCACCGGGTGAGCAAAGACGTGCAGATCTGGCTGCTGGAAGGCCGCGACTACCGGAGCCCGAACAAGATGGAGGACGGGCCCGGCAAAACGATCTGGGGTGCCGAGCAACGCGCCTGGCTAAAGAAGACGCTGACCGAGTCGGACGCGACGTACAGGCTGATCATCAGCCCGACGCCGATGGTCGGCCCGGACGACGCGTACAAGCGCGACAACCACACGAACCCGAAGGGCTTCAAGCACGAGGGCGACGCGTTTAAGAAGTGGGCCGCCGAGCAGGGGCTGTGGGACAACGGCGCGTACTTCCTCTGCGGCGACCGGCACTGGCAGTACCACTCGATCGACCCGAGCGGGGCCCACGAGTTTTCGTCCGGCGCGATCTGCGACGCCAACAGCCGCATCGGACGCCAGCCGGGCACGAAGGGCAGCACCGATCCCGAAGGGTTGATCAAGCAGCCGTACTTCCAGCGCCCCGCGTCGGGCGGGTTTTTGTCGGTCGTTTGCGAGCCGGGCGAAGACGGCGCGAAGGCCGTGATCCGGTTCGAGTTCTACGATGAGCACGGCGAACTGCTGTACAAGTTCCAGCCGGGCGAAGGCTGAGCGACGGCCCACCCGAGCACGAAGCGTCAGCGAGTGACCAGATCAAGATGACTCGTGTCACTCGCAGACGCTTCGTGCTCGGGTCTTGTTTTGATTGCGAAGAACTACTGCTGCGCTTCGAGCTGCTCGACGTACCGCGCCAGGGCGGTGTCGTCTGGCAGCAGCTTCGCGGCGCGGCGGGCGTAGGCCAGCGCGTCCTCGAGTTGGCCCTGGTCGCGGTGGAAGGTTGACAGCGCGATGAGGACCTGCGCGTCGTTGGGCGACTGTTCCAGGGCCTGCTTGAGCACGATGATCGCGCGTTGCGGGCTGCCCGTGTCGTTGAGGGCGACGGCGAAGGCGTACGCGATGTCCGAACGCTCGGGTGCCGCGGCGTAGGCCAGGCCGAACGAACTGATCGCGCGCGGGATGTTGCGCTGGCGGACATACACGAGGGCCTGGGCGTAGTACAGGTCGGCGTTGCGTGGGGCGTATCGCAGGCCGCGCTTGATCGTGTCGTGCGCCCGATCGTGGTCGCCGCGGTCGCTGTCGATCGTCGCGAGGTTCGAATACGCGGGCACGAACGTCGGGTCGATGTCGATCACGCGCTGGTATCGGCGGACGGCCTCGTCGACGTCGCCCATCCGGTAGGCGATCGAGCCGAGGTTCATCTGGCCCGCGGCGGTGTCGGCCGAGACGCGCTGGGCCTGCTCGTACGCCTCGATCCCCGCCTTGACCCTCGCCTTGTCCTGGTCGCTGATCCGCTGCCCCGGCACGTCCGCGAGCGACTCGCCCGCCTCGATGCGGATCGAGCGCAGCGGGTCGTCGAGCAGGCCGAGCGCCGGGTCGATGCGCTGATCGATCGGCAGGCTGCCGAGCATGTCCGCCGCCGCCAGGCGGACCAGCGGCTCGTCGCTCGTAAGCGCTTCGAGCACGCCCTCGGCCGCGCGGCGTGTGGGGTAGCGTGCGAGGTACAGCACGGCGGTGCCACGCACGATCCCCGGCTGGTCCTGGTCCCGCAGCACCTCGAGCAGGGCCTTGTCCGCGCCCGGCTCGTTCTCGCGCGCCAGGGCGAACGCCTCGCCGTAGTGTGCCGGCCGGTCCACGTCCACGCCCCACCAGAACGCGGCGTTCTCCGCGGCCCACTCGGCGGTCTGCTCGGTGTGGCACTGGTTGCACGCGTTGGGCGTGCCGAGCTTGACCGACAGGTCCGGCCGAGGGACGCGGAAGCTGTGGTCCCGACGATCGTCCACGCCCATGTACGTGCGGTGCGGCATGTGGCAGTTCACGCACTGCGCACCGGTTGAGTCCGGCGTGTGGTGGTGGTGCTCGATCGCGTTGTACTTCTCGGGCATGTGACACTTCGCGCACAGGTCGTTGCTGGTCGTCGGCACACGCGCGGTGTGCGGGTCGTGGCAGTCGATGCACGACACGCCCTTCGCGTGCATCTTGCTCTGAACGAACGAGCCCCACACGTACACCTCGTCCTGGATCTGCCCGTCGGGGAAGTACAACGCCTCGGTCAGGTGCGACGGGCGGTAGTTGTCCAGGAAATCTACACCCGCCTCGTCGGTGTCCGCGATCTGAGACCGGCGCGAATGGCACCGCGCGCAGGCGTTGAGCACCGCGTCGTTCTCCGGCGGCGTCTTGCGCTCGGCGATGCCCGTCTCCGGGTTCATGATCCACGTACGCCCTTCGTCTTTCAATCGGACCTTCAGGCCCATGTCGCCTTTTGGTGTCGTCTTATCCGCGAGGTAGAGCTCGGCCCACTCCGCGTGGTCATGCCCCGGGCCGTGGCACGCCTCGCACGACACGTTGATCTCCGACCAGCTGGTCTTGTAGGTCCGCGTCTTCTCGTCGTAGTTCTTGTGCAGGTCGGTCGAGTGGCACTCGGCGCACATGTGGTTCCAGGTGAAGTTCGGCCCGGTCCAGTGCAGCGCGTCGGTGTGCGGGATCTGCTCGTCGGGGTAAAGCGAGTACCAGCGCTGGCCGCCTTCGCCTTGCGGGCGCGAGTCCCACGCGATGGTGAGCGCCTGGACCTTGCCGCCATCGAACTCGACGAGGTACTGCTGGCAGGGGTATACGCCGAAGGTGTACTTGATCTTGAAGTCCGCCATCTGCCCGTCGGGCCCGTCGGTGTGGACGTAGAAGTCGCCGTCTTTCTTGAAGAAGCGCGTGGTGGTGCCGAAGTGGGTGAAGGTCGCGTCGTCGAAGTCGCCGAGCACGCTCTCGTCGGTCGCCGGCTTCATGGCCTGGTCGTGGTGCGAGCCGACCCAGCTCTCGTGTTCCTGCTGGTGGCACTTCGCGCAGGTGTCGGCACCGATGAACCCGGCGTGCTGGTTGGCCGGGTCCCGGTCGGCGGCTTGTTGCGTGTCGGCCTGTTCGGTGTTGTCGTCTGCCTGCGAGCACGACGCGACGGTCAGCGTCAGCCCGATCCCCGCGACGGCGAGCAGCAGGCCCGCCGCGGTGGTCAGACATTTTGAGAGAGTCGGCATCGGTACATCATAGGCGATGCGAGTCGCCGGCTAACGGGATCCCGCCTCGATGACGATCGCACGCAGGGCCTGGGCCTCGGCGTTGCCGGGATCGACGCGCAGGGCCTGGTCGATCTTCCGCATCGCCGGCGAATAACGCTGCTCCAGCCGGTACGCCTCGGCGTCCTTGAGCAGCGTGAACACCTCGATCAGCCGGGCCTTGCGTTCGAAGTGCGCGACCTGGGCCTTGCGCAGCGCGACAAGGATCGCCTCGATCTGCGTGTGATTGGGCCGGGTGGTTTTGACGACCAGCGTCTGGTTTAATTCCCGCATCGAATAGACGTCGTCCAGCCAATCGTCGTATTCACCGACCGTCGAGTGGATCAGGTCCATCACGACGTCGATGCGTTCTTCGCGGGACAGGACGTAGAAGGATTCGCCTTGGTCGTCCGCCGTATCGTGGTCGCCGAACAGCCCGCCCCTGCCGCCCCCGCCGTCATCGGCTTTCGGTGTGCTCCCGGAGTTGGTGCCCGACAGCGCGGCGTTGAGGTCGAAACCGGGTTGACGCATGGGCATCCAGCCGCTTTGTTTGAAGATCGCGCTGAATGACTCGGCGTGTCTGTGGTCTTGGTACAGCAGGGCGATGAGCTTGTCGTACTCGTCCAGCAGCCAGCTCACGTCGTAGATCCGCGTCTCCGTATAGGTCTGCAGGTCCGCGATCGTCGAGATCAACAGGACGCCTTCGTGTACGAGGCACGACGGCTTGTCTCGATCGAAGGCGTCGGCGCCGACCTGTTCGAGCACGAGATCGAGCATCTGCATCGCCGTCACGTTTGTGAGGTTGAGGCTGACCAGAGAGTCCTGGTCGATGCCGACCAACTCCAGTGCCGGCCAGTTCACCGCGATGTTCGCGCCGGTCGTATCGCGGGCAAAGTTGATGGCTTGTTCGAGCGCCAGGTTGTCTGCGTCCAGCGAGATCTTGCGTTGTAACGCCGCCTCGGCGTGTCGATTGGCCGCTTCGGTATCCGCGCTGTGTTTCAGCTCGACGCGTACCACCGGCACGTCGTAGGAGGGCCTCGGCGTTTCGGCTTGCGTGGGGCCGGCGTGCTGGCAGCTCGCGATCCCGGCCGAAACCACGACCAGCGCGAGGGCACAACAGGCACGGGCGATTCTGTTCATCGTGGGCTCCCGGTCTGACAGGTGTGAGCCCACAATACGCCGACGCGTTGCGCCGCTCAATACTTTCTTTGAATGAGGGCACAATCCGACACCGACTGAGCAGGCGTTCGTGTGAAGATGCCGGCGAGGGAGCGCTCGCTGATCGCCGGGGATTATGACACCATCGCGATCGCGATGATGCCCGCGATGATGACCGCGGCGCAGGCCACCCCCACGATGATCATGAACGCCAGACCGCGTTGCGGCCCGCCTTGCGTCGAGGGGTCCTGGTCCTTGATGAGTGGTTCTTGTTCATCCATACGGTGTCTCCTGCGGTGGCCTTGCAGTATACGCTTTGAGAAGGTGACCCACCTATGATGTCGGCGTGACGCGTGACGCCGAAACCATCGCCCAGCCGATCGAGCGGGCATACGAACTGTTAACCAACGAAGATGATGGGCGCGTCTGTCGGGATATCCCCGACGAGGCGTGCGACGCCCAGCCTCGGAGTTTTCTGACGCACGTCGTGTCGCTGTCGCTCACCAAGACAGGCGACGGCCTGGCCGACCCCAAGCTCGTCTTGTCGTGGCTATTGACCTCGGCGGGCGCACCCGTGGGCGTGGTCGGCCTGCTCGTGCCGGTGCGCGAGGCGGGCTCGCTGTTGCCCCAGCTCGTCACCGCCGGCTGGGTGCGCGGCCGATCGGTGCGTAAGTGGGTGTGGGTCGGCGGGTCGGTCGTGCAGGGGCTGTCGGTCCTCGCGATGGCGGGGGCCGCTTTGACGCTTGACGGCCCGGCGCTGGGTTGGGCGGTGCTGAGCCTGCTCGCGCTGTTCGCGATCGCGCGCAGCTTCTGCTCGGTCAGCTACAAGGACGTGCTGGGCAAGACCGTGTCCAAGTCCACGCGCGGCACGGCGACCGGGTCGGCGGGGACCGTCGCGGCCGTGGTCGTGTTCGGTTACGGGTTGCTGCTCGGCCTCGGGCTCTTGCCGACGAGCGTCGAAGTGATCGCCTGCGGCCTGCTGCTGGCCGGCGGGTGCTGGCTGGCCGCCTCGGCGCTGTTCAGCACGCTGGCGGAACAACCCGGCGCGACCGACGGCGGGGGCAACGCGCTGTCCGTCGCGCTCGACTCGATCAAGTTGTTGCGCACCGACGCGCCGCTGCGCCGATTCATCGTCACCCGCGCGCTGTTGACCGCGACGGCCCTGGCCCCGCCGTTCATCCTCGCGCTTGGCGGGTCGGTGGGCGAGGCCTCGGCCGGGCTCGGCCGGCTGGGCGCGTACGTCGTCGCGTCCGCCTTGGCGTCGGTCTTGAGCACGTACGTCTGGGGGCGCTTGGCCGACCGCTCGAGCCGGAGGGTGCTGATGCGGGCCGCGATCATCGCGGCGCTTGCGCTCGCCGCGGTGTCGGCGCTGGGCTTGATTCATCGCAACGAAACCGTCAACGCCTACGCCCTGCCCGGCCTGCTGTTCGTGCTCATGGTCGCGTACCAGGGCGTCCGCCTCGGCCGGTCGACCCACCTCGTCGACATGGCCGACCAGGACACGCGCGCCGTCTACACCGCGCTGTCGAACACGACGATCGGGCTGGTGCTCGTCGCCGGCAGCGCGTTCGGTCTGCTCGCCGCGGTGACCAGCCCCGCTGTCGTCTTGGCGGTGTTCAGTGGGATGTGCGTGCTCGCGGCGGTGAGCGCGACGCGGCTGGATGAAGTGCAGATCGATTAATATGCACTGGCCCGACGTCCCTGCGCCTCGGCCTTGATCGCCAACCCACGCGCCGCGATCAGCCGACGCAGGTAGCCCGCCAGGTACACGCGATCCACCACACGCCCCACAATGCCGAACGGCGAGGCGAACGCGACCCGGTCCGTCATCCGCGTCACGCCGTCGCCTGCCTCTTCAAACAAGTGATCGTGAACGAAGGATTTGAACGGCCCGTCTGTCTGCTCATCGCGGAAGTGCCTCGGCCGATCCATCGAGGTGATCTCAACGGTCATCCGCCGAGTCATGCCCAGGTGTTTCGCTTCCCATGTCACGGTCTCGCTGAGTTCGATCAGCCCGTCGGTCCGCCCCGCGACGGCGCGCTCGTTCGTGTGCGCGAGCGAGGGGACGTGGAAGCCGATGTCGCGTGCGAGGTCGAAGCAGGTGTCGATCGGGGCGTGGATATTTGTTGTAATTTCGAGAGTCTTTCCTTTTGTATCAGTGTCAATCACTTCGCCAATGTCATAGATTAAGTAGACACCTTCTGTAGGTGCGTCCATGTCGAACAGTGGGCTTTTTCCTCTAACAGTCTCTATAGACAGGCAATGTAACCGGCAATCGCCATACAAAGTATTTGCGTAAGCATGTGCGAGACGAGCAGCATGAATGGGATCTGCTGCAACAATTAATGCTTCAAAAGCATAATTCCTGCCGTCTTGAGATTGGACTACGAAATAACTGTCGAAACGAATGTGTTTGGGATAGTCGGAAAAATCTTTCATTTGCTGATAGTGTCGGCATCACCCCAACCGATCCAGCGCCAGCTCGTGCGCCTCGTTGTACCGCCGGCCGAGGTTGTGCCAGTCGAAGTGTTCGCTGTAGCTCTCGACGGTGTTGCGCAGGCCGATGCGCTCGCGTCGGCTCAGCTCGGTGTAGCGGAACATGATGTCGGTCAGCTCGTCCGCGGACCGGTGGTAGTCCTGGTATCGGCGGTGGACGCAGAACAGGCCGGACTCCGCGTGGTCGGGCAGGAGTTGCGCGAGGTAGCTGCCGAAGCCCGAGAGGTCGGACGTGATCGCCGGGACGCCCAGCGCGATCGACTCGAGCGGGGTGTAGCCCCACGGCTCGTAGTAGCTGGGGAACACGCCGAGGTGGCAGCCGCGGACGAAGTCGTCGTATTCCAACCCCCACAGCGGGCTGACGGGGTTGATGAAGTCGGGGTGGAACACGACCTTGACCCGGTCGTCGGGGTGGTTGAGCAGGTTGCATCGGCGCAGCGCTTCGAGCACGTCGTCCTTCTGGTCGTCGATCAAATCGTGCGTGACGATCGGCGGGAGCCAGTCGTGCTTCCACGCGTGGATCGATCGACGAAGCCGAAGCCGCCAGTACTCATCGACCAGCGCGTTGAGGTCGGGCACGCGCCCCTGCGCCGCGTGCTCGACGATGCGGTCCTGCATCTGCTCGGTCATGTGCTCGGCGATGCGTCTAAAGTCCTCGAGGTTTGCGGTCGATTGCAGCTCGCCGACGTTGATCGATTTCACCGGCGCGCGGGTGATGATGAAGAAGACGACGGTGACCGGGGACTCGGCGACCTTCAGCCGGTGGTTGAGCCGGGCGAGCGACTCGATGCACAGGTCCATGCCCTTGTTGCGGTATTCGTATCGGCCGGACGTGAAGAAGTAGAGCGTCTTGTCCAGGTCGAAGGTGTAGGACGGGAAGAAGTGGGCCATCGTGAACTCGTGGATGCGGTGCTTGAACTGCTGGTGCAGGTTCTGAAACTCGTGCAGCGCGGCGAATCGTTGGATGTTCAGCCCGTTGGGCAGCAGGACGTCGGGGTCGCGGCCAAGCAGGTGTCGGCACTCCATGGCGGTGACGTCGGAGACGGTGGTGAAGACGTGGCTGCCGTGCGCCGCGGCGCGTTCGGTGCCGTGCTGGAACTCGATGTTGAAGTGGTGTGCTTCGTGGCCGGGATCGAAGAACGAGAGGTGGTCGTAGAAGGCGGGGTTGTGCATCGCGAGGTACCGGCCCAGCAGGGTGGCGTGGGTGGTGAACACGATGGAGCCGGGCCAGTTTTCCTTGCGGAGCATGGGGATCGACACGCCGGCCATCCACTCGTGGCAGTGGGCGATGAGGTCGCGCCGGTGGTGTTCGCGCTCGCCGAGGATGGTGAGCAGCACGCGGACCGCTTCGCCGAAGGCCACGACGTCCTCGGCCAGCGCGTCGCCGTCGGGCGTGGGGATGTTGTGGTCCGCCCACAGCCGGTACTTCACGTCGCCGAGGTACCGCTTGACGTCGCCGACGTGCATGAGCACGGCCTGGGGCCGGCCGGTGACCAGCCAGTGCCCGTACTCGACGCCGTAGCCCATCGCGCGCATCTGCTGCACGGCCTGGCCGATGGGCGTGTCCATCTGCTCGGGCCCGGCGGGCTCGAACTCGACCTGCGCCGAGTCGTGGTTGTAAGGCCCGATGAGGCAGTAGCGCTTGCCCCAGCGCGCCATCATGGACGGGACCTTGGTGCGCAGGACGGTGTAGATCCCGCCGACCTTGTTGCACACCTCCCAGCCGATTTCGAGCAGGATCGGCTCGGCGCGTTTGGGCTGGGGCGGCAGGTTGGGCTGGGTTTGGGGGTCGGGCGTGTGGGGGGGTGCCGGTTCTGATTTCGGGGGCGTGGTCGGCGCCGGCGGGGCGGGCTTGTTGTCGGGCGCGGGCTGCAGCGGCGGGGCGGGGTCGCGCGGGCGGTCGGGCTTGTGGTCGATGACCGGGACGGGCGAGGGCTCGTTGAGCGGCAACGCCGACGCGGGGGTCGGCGCTTTGGGCCTGGGCTTGGCCGGGGCCGACTTGCCCGGCTTCGAGGGCTTGTTCGCCGTTGCCTTGCGCTTGCTGGTTGTCTTGGTCGCGGCGGCCTTCTTGCCGGTCTTTTTCGCCGGCTTCTTGGCGGCTTTTTTGGCCGTTGCTTTCTTGCGTTGCGGCTTGTCGGCGGGTTTGGTCGCGGCGGTTTTTTTCTTCTTCTTGGCCATGGCCGCGATTGTACCGCAGGCGCGCCGCGTGTTTGTCGTGATGGCCCGGCTATAGTGCCCGATCATGCGCGAAGACTTGGCGTACCAACTGGACCGGGCGATCGAACACGGCGACACCGCGGCGCTCGGCCGGCTGCTCGACGCCGAGCCGAGGCTGACCGGCACGCCGATCCCGGTGGGGCGCGACTGGGGCGAAGAGATGTGGCTAGGCCTGCACCGCGCGGCGGAACTGGGGGGGGCCGAGATCGCGGCGGTGCTGTTGGACGCCGGCGCGTCGATCGATGCGCGGACACGCTTCCGCACGCCGATGCATGGCCGCGAGACCGCGCTGCTCATCGCGGCGCGTCAGGGTCACACGCCGGTCGCACGGTTGCTGCTCGACCGCCACGCCGAGCCCGACCTGCTCGACGCGACGCACCGCGGCGCGCTCAGCCACGCCGCGGGCCGGGGTCACGACGAGGTGGTAGGTTTGCTGTTGGAGCGCGGGGTGGGGGTCGACCAGATCGATGACCAGCAGCGCACGCCTCTGCACTGGGCGATCACGGGCGGGCACGCCGACGCGGCGCTGGCGCTGATCGACGCCGGCGCGGACGTGAACCACCCTTGCCCGAAGGAGCCGAACGGCTACACGCCGCTGCACCGTTGCGAATCAGTCGGCGGGGCGATGCTAGGCGTGGCGGATCGATTGATTGCGGCCGGGGCCGATCAAACCCTGCGCGACCCGCGCTTCGGCAAGACGGCGGGCGAGCTGCGCGGTTAACAGATCGCGCAGTCGCTTTCTTCGTAGCACCGGATGTGAATCCGGTGCCAATCACGACAGCGAGCGCCTCGGGCACCGCATTCACATGCGGTGCTGAAGCAGCGTCATGTCATTCGCTGTTGCGGCCCATTCTTTCAACGCAGCGCCTCGATCGCGTCGTCGAGTTTCGGCGCGACGTTGGACCACGCGAAGCGATCCGCGGCTCGTGAGGCGGCAGCGCGGTCACGATGCGCCAGCACGCGTTCGATCGCGTCGGCGACGCCGGCCGGGGTCTGGTCGTGGTACACCGCCGCCTCGCCCCACACCTCCGGGTAGGCCAGCGCGTCGGGCAACACCGCCGCGCACCCGGCGCTGACCGCTTCCGCGACGGCCAGCCCGAAGAACTCGTGCCGCGACGTGGACACAATCACGTCCGACGCGATCAGCGCCGCGCGATACGTCGAGCGTTCACGCTGATACCCCCAATAGTCGATGCGGTCGGCGAAGCGCTCGTGCGCCAGCGCGAAACACTCGGGCCATTGCGCGAACTGCTGACCGACCACGTTCAGCCGGAACCCGACGCCGCGGCGGGCCAATTCGTCCAACGCGTCGAAGAATAGCCCCGGCCCTTTGTCGTGCTCCCAGCGGGCGGCCCACAGGATCGTTGGTGGATCGTATTGCTGACGTTCGGGCGCGTCGATCGGGTCGATCCCGGGGTAGTAAACCGCCGAGTGTTTGCGGATCGTCTCGATGGTGTCACTCGGCCGGTGGTCGGGCATGTTGCGCAGCAGCGTGTCGAGCGCATCGAGGAAGCTGTCGCGGTTGTACGCCGAGTTCCACCAGACACACTTAGTTGATCTGCCTCGGTGGCTCGCGATCGCGGCGAGTGCCGCGGTCATCTGCGACAGCCCGAAGTGGATATCGCGCGGGTCGTCGTGCTTCGCAGGGTAAGCCAGTTGGTTTTCGTGGAAATAAACCACCGTGGGCACATGCGTTACCGATGGGCACAGCCCGCGGAACGCCGCGAGGTCGAGCATCGACGTGCACCACAGCACGTCGAAGTGCGTCGGCCGATCGGCGTCGCGCTCGATCGCTTGCGCAAAGCCGATCGGTGCCTGGCGATACCGCCACTTGAAGTGTCGGCCGGGGAACTGCTCGATCGTAAAGTCGTGCCGGCTGTGACGGCACCAACCCGCAAGAAACGCGCGGTGGCTCAGGGCGTTGTAGGGTTGGAGTGCGAGGATGCGCATGCACGAAGCTTACCCCGGCGAGAGCATCGGGCCGATCAGCGAGCCGACGCCGAGCACGACCAGCAGCCCGATCATCATCCACCGCAGTTGCCGTCGGGGGATGCGGTGACCGACCCACAGCCCGCCCGCCGTGCCCAGCAGCGCCGCGGGCAGCGTCGCCAGCCCCACGCCCATGAGCACCGCTTGTTCGATCGGATGGAAGAGAATGATGAGCACGCCCAGCTGCAGCGGCATCGTCGCCCAGAAACTCGCCCACAGGAACAGGCGCGCTTGCTTGCCCGGCCAGTCGTGCGCGACGACCCACAAGACCAGGGGCGGCCCGCCCATGCCCACCGCGCCCGCCGTCGCGCCGCCCGCGATCCCCGCGAGCCACGCCCAGCCGGTCGCCAACCGTTCCCGCGGCTCGACCCGCAGCCCGGCCTGCATCGCCAACGCCAACAGCACCGTCGCGCCGACCGCCTGCTTGACCACCGCCGTGGATGCGCCCGCGAGCAGCCACAACAACACGAAGCCGGGGACGTAGCCGATCAGCCTCGCCGTGCCCATCGGCCAAACCACCTCGCGCCACGGCACCTCCCGCCGATAACGCCAGAGCTTGACCGTCAACTGCCCGCACACCGCCGCCGACATCACCGCCAACGCGTGCTCGATCGGCAGCCCCGCCCAGATCAGCACCGGCACGATGATCATCCCCGCCCCGAACCCCACCGCCGCCTGCACCAGCGCAGCGAACAACACCACCCCGACGATCACAAACAACTGATACGGCGTTAAATCCACCGCCCCACGATAGAGCAATCGCGGCCGGCGAGCGCATTGATCCTCAAAGGAATACCGAAGCCGGTCCTGAGCTTGCGAAGGTCCGGATCAAACGCGGATCAAACCCACCCTAGTCAACCCAACCGATCGATCTCACTTCCACTTGATGTTGCACCCCATCGAAGGCACCTGCTCGACCGTCACGTCTTCGCCCGCCAGCACCTGGTCCAGCGCCGCGCGCAGGTCGCGCCCGTCCGCCGCGCCGTGGCGGTCGTCGTACTGGCCCGACGCGATGCGGTGCGGCCGGGTCGGGTCCAGCTGCCCGCGGTACGCGAGTTTATGATCGGCGTCAAACAGGAAAAAGTCAGGCGTGCACGCCGCCGAGTACGCTTTCGCCACCGACTGATCCGCGTCGTAGACATAAGGGAAGGGATAGCCACGCTCTGCCTTCTCTTGCTTCATCTTCGCCGGCGAGTCGTCCGGGTACTGCTCCACGTCGTTGCTCTGAACCGCGACGATCCCGACCCGATCCTTGTAGTCCTGCCCAATCCGCGCCAGCTCCGGCGCGACGTGCTTCACGTACGGGCAGTGGTTGCAGATGAACATGACGAGCAGGGGCTTGCCGGCGAAGTCGTTACGCGTGACGGTGTTGCCGTCGGTGTCGGTCAACGCAAAGTCGGGCGCGTCGGTGCCTAGTTCGATCATCGTGGAAGGCGTCAGTGCCATGGCGGTCTCCATCGGATGTTTAGATGTTTAACGCATGATAGGCGAGACGGGCCTACATGCCGGGCGAGCGCTCGGGTAGGATGCTGATTGCTTTTACGAGAACCGATCGATGGACCTCTGGACCAACCTGCTCGACCTGATCGTGCTGCTGACGGTGGCGATGCTGCTGGGCGTCATCGCCGAGCGGCTCAAGCAGTCCGCGGTCGTGGGGTACATGGTCGCCGGGGTCATCGTCGGCAACGCCGGGCAGGCGCTGGGCGACAAGGCCAACGTCGAGACGCTCGCGAACCTCGGCGTGATCCTGCTCATGTTCACCATCGGGCTCGAGTTCAACTGGTCCCGGCTCAAACGCCTGGGCGTCACCGCGCTCACGTCCGGGGCGATGCAGATCGGGCTGACCATCGCCGTGGCCATGGTCATCGGCACGTCGGTGCTGTCCTGGCAGGCGGCGTTCGCGATCGGCGCGGCCCTGGCGATGTCGTCCACCGCGGTCGTGCTGCCGGTCCTGCAAAAACGAGCCGAGGCCGACTCGGTCCACGGCCGGTTCGCGCTCGGCGTGCTGCTGGTCCAGGACCTCGCGGTCGTCCCCATGGTCCTCATCGTCGGCGCGCTGGGCGTCTCACCGACCGGGGAACAGGCGGGCGGGATGGACATCCTGCTCGGCACGCTCAAGGGCTTCGGCGTCGTCGGGCTGTTCGTGCTCGGCTTCTACCTCTTTAGCCGGTTCGCGCTGCCCTGGCTGGTGAAGGCCGCCGTGCCCTCACGCAACCGCGACGTGCTCACGCTGTTTGCGTTCCTCATGGCGATGGGCTCGGCATGGCTCGCGCAACGCGTGGGCATCTCCCCGGCGCTGGGCGCGCTGCTCGCCGCGATCTTCCTTGGCGAATCCATCATCGCACCCCAACTGCGCAGCGACGTCAACCCGCTGAAGACCGTCTTCGTCACGCTCTTCTTCTCCGCCATCGGCATGTACCTCAACGTCCGCGTCTTCGTCTCGGACTTCTTCTGGGCCTACGCGCTGCTGCTGACCGCGATGATCGTGGTGATCAAGCCGACGGTCGTGACGGTCGTTGCGCTGGTGATGAAGCTCACACCAAGGAGTGCCGTCGCCGCGGGGTTCTCGATGGCGCAGGTGGGCTTGTTTTCGTTCGTGCTGGCGCAGATCGCGCGCGACGGGCAGATCATCAAGCAGATGCACTTCGACCTGATCGTCGCGTCTACGATCCTGACGCTGTTTCTCACGCCCTACACCGTGCAGCTCGGCCGGCCGTTGGGCCACCGCTTCGACGCGTTCATGCGCAAGCGCGGCTGGTCGCGCGCCCGCATCGGCCCCGAGCCCGCGGCGGAGAAACTCGCCAAGGGCCACGTCGTCGTCGTCGGCTACGGCCCGGCGGGGCGCGAGGTCGTCGACGCCGCGCGCGAGGCGTCGCTGCCCATCGTCGTGCTCGACCTCAACCCCCAGTCGGTCATCGAGGCCCGCAAGCTCGGGCTGGAGGCGTACGTCGGCGACGCGAGCCAGCCGGCGATCCTCAAGCTCGCCCGCCTGAACGACGCGAGCGCGATCGTTATCACCCTGCCCGACCACCGCCTGACCACCGCGATCATCGTCGAGGCCCGCGCCCAGAGCGACGACACGCGCATCGTCGCCCGCGCCCGGTACCACCGCTACTTCAACCTGCTCGAGGGCGCAGGCGCGAGCATCGTCGTCGACGAAGAACGCCACGTCGGAAGACGCCTGAGCGAATACATCCGCGCGACGAGCGGCAAGAGCGAGTCGGATGAGGCTGACAAGAAAGAACAACAAGGCGAATGAGGACGTAACTGTTGAACCCAAGCCCGCAGCTTGCCTGCTTTGAGGCACGCTGCGGGGTCGAGTCATAAATTACACGGAGGACTCAAATCACTATTCGTTCGTGATCAGAAAGAACTGAAACCCGATTGCTTGTTTGATTTGTGAATCTGGCAGCACGTCTTTGATCTTGTCTTGTTCGGCCTCGCTGATGATGCGATTGGTTCCTGCGATTGAAAGGATTTCACCGTCAAATGCAAGGATTCCCGATGCTTCGATCGTATACCTTCCTTTTGATCGCGTTAAGACCACAAGTGAACAGCCGTCGATGTGTGCTGGCGGGTGGATTGGCATGACAAAGCCTCACGCCGTCATCTCATCCCGCAGCTTCTTCAGCAGATCGACGCCCGCCTGCACGCCCGCGGCCTTGTCGCCGCCGCCTTCGTACTCGACGCCGACGTGCCCGCGGTAGCCGTGGTTCAAAACGATCCGCATCATCCGCGCGAAGTCCGTGCCCTTGTGCGTGCCGTCCTCGGCGAACTGCTTGCACTTGGCGCTCACGGCCTTGGCGTAAGGCATCAGCAGGTTGATGCCCAGGTACTTGTCGTAGTTGCCCGGGAAGTTGCCGAAGTCCGGCAGCGTGCCGCACTCGGGCAGCGCGACCTCGTCCATCACCTCGGCCAGCCACTTGCCGTTGGACGACAGCCCGCCGTGGTTCTCGACGATGACGGCGATGCCGAACCCGCGCGCGAACTCGGTGAGCTGGTGCAGGCCGTCCGCCGCGAGCTTGCGTTGTTCTTCCCACGTCAGCTTGCCGTTGCTCTGCGCGTTGACGCGGATGCAGGTCCCGCCGAGCAGCTTGCTGGCGACGACCCACTTGTGGTGGTTCTCGACGGTCTGTTTGCGCTTGGCGGGGTCCGGGTCGCCGAGTGCGCCCTCGCCGTCGACCATGATCAGCAGCGTCTTGACGCCGTGGTCGTCTGTACGCTCTTTCATCTCGCGGAGGTAGGCGAAGTCGGTGGCCTTGTCCTTGAAGAACTGGTTGACCCACTCGACCGCGCCGATGTCGAACTGCTCGCGGCAGAACTTGCCGAAGTCGCGGTTGTCCAGCTTCTTGTCCCAGAACAGTTTGTTCAGCGACCACTGCGCGACCGAGAGCTTGAACAACGGCTCGCCGTAGGGCGCGGCGAAGGTGGCACCCTCGGCCGGCTCGGGCGCTGCGTAGGGTTCGCCGGCCTGGTCCTGGGCGACCGCGGGGCTGGGCGCGAGCGCGGCGGCGCCTGCGGCGGACACCGCCGAGGCGGCGAGGAACTGTCGGCGGGTGGTCGGTTTCATGAGTGGTTTCTCCGTGGCAGGCGGTCGGGCATTGAAAGGACAAGCGATCGAAATATGTTACGCGATCGGCCCGGTTTGGGATCATTGTCGCCGCTTGTAGATCGCGAACAGCATCAACCCGCCGTAGCCCAGGCACGCGACGAGCGTGACGATGCCGAGGATCGAGAGGTAGCCGAACTGTGATTGCTCGTTGTCCGCGGCGAAGAAGATCGCGCTGGTGAGTAACAGCGCCGCGAAGATCAGCGCGAGCGAGAGGTTGCGGCTGGCGTGCTCGATCGTGTTGGTGAGCTTGTCGAGCCCCTTGTGCTCGAGCGAGACGGTGAAGTCTTTGCGCTTGAGGTGCGCGAGCATCATGCGCGCCTCGTTGGGCAGGTCCTCGACCAATTCGGTGTAGGCGCCGACGGACATCAGCAGCCGGCGTCGAGCGGCGCGGATCGAGTACCGCCGACGCACCAGCCGTTCAATGTGCGGGCGGACCTGGCCGATGAGGTCGAACGTCGGGTCGACGCGCACGCCCACGCCCTGGATCGTGGTGATCGCCTTGATGAGGAAAACCAGGTCGGACGGGCACTGGACGCGCCACTTGCGCAACAGCTCGAAGAAGTCGCCGAGCATGTGGCCCAGGTCCAGCTCGCTGAGGTCGTCCACCTGGAAGCGGGAGATGAACTCCCACGCGTCGAGCCGGAACGCGCGGTCGGTTTCGAGGACCGGGTCGGCCCCCGCCAGCGCGAGCACCGCCCGGATCGCGCGGTCCAGGTTCCCGTCGATCACCGACTTGATCAGGTCGGCCAGGTACTCCGCGGTACGCGCTTCGACGTGCCCGGTCATCCCGCAATCGATGAAGCACACGCTCGTGTCGTCGAGGATGAACAGGTTGCCCGGGTGCGGGTCGGCGTGGAAGAAGCCGTGCTTGAGGCACATGCGGAACACCGCCTCGCTGCCGTATTGCACGATCGATCGACGCGTCTCGGCGTCGAGCGACGTGACGTCCGTCCGGCTCAGCAGCCGGCCCTTGATCCGCTCGAGGCACAGCACCTTGTGCGTGCTCTGATCGAGGTAGACCCTCGGGAAGTGGATGTGCGTGTCGTCCTTGAACAGCCGGTGCAAGCGACGCGTCGCCTTCGCTTCGTGCAACAGGTCGATCTCTTTGCGCAGCTCGTCGCGGAACTCGCGCACCACCGCGGTCGGGCTGTAGCCCTGCTCGGCGAAGTGCGACTCGGTGAACTCGGCGAGCGCACCCATGACTTCCATGTCCGACTCGAGCACGTCTTCGATACCCGGCCGAAGCACCTTGAGCACGACCTCGGTCCCGTCCGCGAGCACCGCGCTGTGCACCTGCGCCATCGACGCCGCGGCCATCGGCACCTCGTCGATCGATCGGAACAGCTCGCCGACCTGCGACGCCCCGCCGAACTCTTCTTCGAGCTGCGCCTTGATCTGATCGTAAGCGACCTGCGGGCTGTCGCTCTGCAGCTTGGAGAACTCGTCGGCGAGCGTCTGGCCGATGAGGTCCGGCCGGGTCGAGAGGATCTGGCCGAGCTTGATAAACGTCGGCCCGAGTTCTTCGAGCACCAGCCGAAGCCGCACCTCCGCCGGCTGCGGCTTGGCGGGCTGCTCGGGCGCTCGGCCGATGAGCTCGAGCCCGCGGTCGATCACCGCGAGCACGCCCGACCGCTCGATGATGTCCGCGAACCCGTGCCGGATCAGCACGCGCACCACGTGAGCCAGCCGTTTGGTGTTGCGGATGCGCGCGGCGATGGGGTTGTGCAGGGGCATGGCGAGATTGTAAGGCGTAATAGGCAGCGATCCACGCGATGCAAGTAAACAACCAATCGCCGCGACGCCACGCGTCGCAGGATCGAGTTTGACACGTTTGTCACGCGTTGCCGGCGACGCATAGCGTCGCGGCGATTGCGGGAGTCACACCGGCGTTAGAAGTTCAGCGTCCGGTTCTCCGTCGCGAGCGTCGCTTCGTGGACCGCTTCGCTGAGCGTCGGGTGGGCGTGGACGGTGGCGATGATTTCGCCGGCGGTCGCCTCGAGGCGTCGGGCCAGGCCCATCTCGGCGATGAGTTCGGTGACGTTTTCGCCGACCATGTGGCAGCCGAGGATCTCGCCGTGCTTTTTGCCGGTGATCATCTTGACAAAGCCCTCGGTGGTGCCGAGCGCCTGGGCCTTGCCGCTGGCCTGGAAGGGGAAGGTGCCGACGTTGTAGTCGAGGCCCTGGTCTTTGCAGGCCTGTTCGGTCAGGCCGATGGACGCGACCTGGGGGTGGCAGTAGGTGCAGCCGGGGATGGATTCGTAGTCGATGTCGGGGCAGGTGTGCCCGGCCATGCGCTCGACGCAGGCGACGGCTTCTTCGCTCGCGACGTGCGCCAGCCAGGGCGGGCCGATGACGTCGCCGACGGCGTAGATGCCCTTGACGCTGGTTTCGTACGTCGCGCCGGGTTTCTTGTAGTCGACCTTGATGTGGTCTTTAAACAACTCCACGCCGAGCTTGTCGGCGAACAGGCCGTCGTAGCGCCCGCGGACACCGATCGCGATGAGGACCTTGTCGGCCTGGATGGTTTGGGTCTTGCTGTCGTCCTTGACGTCGGCGACGGTCGCCTTGACGCCCGCCTTGGTGACTTCGATCGACTTGGTGATGGTGCCGGTCTTGATCTTGATGCCTTGTTTCTTGAAGGCCTTCTCGACGGTCTTGGAGACCTCGGCGTCTTCGATCGGCATGACGCGGTCGACCATCTCGACGACGGTGCATTCGGTGCCGAAGGCGTTGTAGAAGTAGGCGAACTCCATGCCGATCGCGCCGCTTCCGACGATGAGCATGGTCTTGGGCTGGTCCTTGAGCGTCATGGCCTGCTTGGCGGCGATGACCTTGTCGCCGTCGAAGGGCGTGCCGGGCAGGGCGCGCGGCACGGCGCCGGTCGCGATGAGGATGTTCTTGCACTTCAGGGTTTGCTTGACCTCGCCTTGGTGGTCGGTGTCGTCGGGCGCGAAGACCTGCACCTTGCCGGGCGCGGGCACGTAGGCGTGTCCTTCGAAGTGGGTGATCTTGTTTTTCTTAAAGAGGAAGCCGACGCCCTTGTTGAGTTGGTCGGCGACGCCGCGGGACCGGCCGATGACCTTCTCCCAGTTGTGGCCGACGTTCTCGGCGGTGATGCCCCAGTGGTCGGCGTCGTGCTTGAGCTTGTGGTAGAACTCGGCGCCGGCGAGCAGGGCCTTGGTCGGGATGCAGCCCCAGTTCAGGCACACCCCACCGAGCCGGTCGCGTTCGACGCAGGCGACGTTCATGCCCAGTTGGGCGGCGCGGATCGCGCCGACGTAGCCCGCCGGCCCGCCGCCGATGACGACGAGGTCGAAGGTTTGTTCGTTGCTGTCGGCCATGGCCGGCTCCTTGCTGTTTCTCTTGGCGAAAGAGGGGTATTGTAGCGGTTTGAGCACGCCTGTGATCGGGCGTGGGCGGCCAGCGCCATGGACCATCTGGCCGACGGGTAGGATCGTTGTCGCGTCTTGTACGCATCGAAAGGGCACGGATCGCTGATGACCCGACGACTCCGGATCGCGCTGTCTTTGTGCTTCATCGCCTTCGCCGGCTTGCCTTCGCTAGCCACGGATCGGCCGAACTTCATCGTGATCTTTGCGGACGACCTCGGCTACAACGACCTTGGCTGCTACGGGTCTGAAACGATTAAGACCCCTCGGCTCGATCGGATGGCCGAGCAAGGCGTTCGCTTCACATCGTTCTACGCACAGAACGTGTGCGGCCCGTCGCGCTCCGCGCTGCTGACGGGGTGCTACCCGCTGCGAAACGCGAAGAAACACAACCGGGTGACGACCC
>JBKAGS010000049.1:0-100140 GCA_046290505.1 Phycisphaeraceae bacterium
GGCGATGCAGTCGGTGCTGGAACAGATCACACCCAGCGACGCACAAAACTGCTTCAGGCACTGCGGCTACACGCTACGGGTGGGTTGAGAATGCTCTAGTGCAAAGTACTGTTTAACTAAATTCAGTATCAATCGGCGAACCTCATCTGGAAGCTTGTCCCATGAACTGACAAGAAATGCGAGGTCGTGATCAGAAACGACAGCCGGTGCACGACATGCGTCGTATTCTGCGTCGCCAGATTTTGAAACTGCTGCTTTTTCGCAGGATTTCGGGGGTTGTTCGCCCCCCAGCCCGGTCACTTCAAGCCCTTGCAGGTCAACGACTAAATGGGCTATCGATCCAAGTACAGCTCTCATCTCAGCAAGGCGTCGTGCTGCTGACGTCGTGTCCTTTTGTCGCGGCCGTGAGCCAACGCAAGCCTTGTCGGCTAGTCGAGCGCCCCGACGTCGGTCTTGCAGACCGCGGACCAGCGGTCGCCGCGATCCAGTGATCGCAACCGTCCCAGCAGATCCGCTCGGTATTGCTCGGCGTGTTGGTCCTGCACCAGGTGGATCGTCACACCGCCAAACCCACCGCCCGAAAGCCGCGCGCCGGCGCATCGGCCGTCCGCCCGGGCGAACTCAACCAACTCGTCGAGTTGCGGACAACTGTTGCGGAAGTGGTACCGGCTGCTCGCGTGCGACTCGAACATCAGCCCGCCCAGCCGCATGGCATCGCCGTCACGGAGGGCTCCGACGGCGTCCCGCACGCGCTGATTGGCATCGATCACGTGCTTGGCGCACCCGTAGTCCGCGTCCGGCATCCTCAAGCGGCACGACGCGAGCCGGCCCTCGTCCGCGTCGCGCAGCGTCGTCACGCCCATCGCCTTGGCCGCCGCTTCGCAGGACGCCCGCCGATCGTTGTACGCCCGCGTGAGGTCGTGCTTCACGCCCGAGTCCACCGCGACGAAAGACCAGCCCGCCGGCAACGCGATCGTCTGGGTGTCGAGCGTTTTGAAGTCGGCGTACAGCAGGCGGTCCCGCCTGCCCAGCAGGCAGCTGAGCTGGTCCAGCAGCCCGGTCTGTGCGCCCACCGCGGCGGACTCGGCCTGTTGCCCGATCCTGGCCAGCTCGATCGGGTCGATCGCCAACCCCATCGCCCGGGTCAGGCCGATCAGGACCGCCATCTCAAGCGCCGCGGAGCTCGAAAGACCCGCCGACATGGGAACACGCGAATCGACCAACAACGCGAACCCGGGCACCCGGTGGCCACGGTGCTGAAGGGCGGCGACCAGGCCAAGCACGTAGTTCGCCCAGTGGCCCGTTGGCGCGGCGGGAGGGTCGAGCGGAAACGATTCGGGCCGAACGCCCAACTGCCTGCTGGCCAGCTTCACGACCGGTTGATCGACGGGCGCCAGCAACGCGTGACACCTGAAGTTGACCGCGCAGGACAGGGTCAGCCCGGCGTTGTAGTCGGTGTGATTGCCAAGGACCTCGAGCCGGCCCGGGGCCGACGCCGACACCGCGGGGCTTGTCCCGAACCGCTCCACGAACAGGTCGGCTGCGCCGGGCGGTAGCGTCAGAGGATTCATAAGGCGTCGGCCTATCGACCACGGCGGGCGAGGTGCCCTCGCAAACACGGAAAGGCCGGTCCACGACGGCATCGGGCGGCCAGATCAGCGGGCGGTTGAATCCCACCCGCCCAGCGATCATAGCGACCGCCCCCTCACACGAGCAGGCGGTGACACGCGAGGCACAGCACGCGGGCGGCACCACGCGGCGACAGGTCACACCGCCGGGTCGCTTTGCTTAACCACGTCGCCGGCGCGCGAGCAATCCAACACCCAGGGCGAGCAGCGTGAGGCTGGCCGGCTCGGGCACCGCGGCGGTCGAGCCGGGCCCGAGTGGTCCGGTGTAGCTTGAGAACATAGTGCCGAGGTCCGAGTCGTCGATGTCGCCGTCGCCGTCGGTGTCGCCGTCGGCGCAGGTCTTGCCGCCGGTGCCGATCGGCAGCGGCCCGGTGTAGTTGGAAAACGCGGTGCCCAAGTCCGAGTCGTCGATGTCGCCGTCGCCGTCGGGGTCACCACAGTGTTCTTCGCTTGGGCCGATCCCGCCGGAGATCACGATCGCGTCGAGATCAACCGCGCCGTTGGGCGCGTACCAGTGGAAGTAGATGGTCGTGCCGCTCAGACCCTTGTAAAGACTGTCGGTGAGGTCGATGGTAACGGGCGTCCAGTCCGGGCGGCTGATGAGCCCGCCGCTGTCGAAGAGCAGGTCGCCGGTGATCGGCGTGCCACCCGCGTCGGGCAACGTCGCGCCATCGAGGCTGGTGTTGAACTGGACGTTTCGCCCGGTCGGCGTGCCCTCTGAACCGGTGCCGGCCCGCACCTGGAAGCTGACCCGGGTCAGGTCCACTAAAAGCCCGCTGGGGATCGCGAACCCGAACGCCCCGCCGGACTCGAGTCGGGCGGGGAAGCTGCCTTCGAACGCGCCCGCGGCGTTCGCGCCGTTGTCGTTGCGTAGTTTGCCGTTGGACTGCAGCGTCCAGTCGCTGTCCAGGTCGATCCAAGGCCCGCTGGGGATCGGCGTGAGGTAGTCGGGCGAGCGGTCGAAGCCTCCGCCGCCGTCCTCGAAATCGACGCCCACAAGCGGGGTCGCGCTCGTGGTGGATACACCCGTGATCGACAAAAGTGCCATGAACGCTTGGAAATGGGATTGAATGCGCATCGTCAAACTCCGGAAAAGTGAATACCCAGTCTAATTCGTTTGCCGTGCCGTTCCAACACCCGGTTGCAATCAATAACAAAAAATTCGCGGACCGGCCGCGAGTCATCCTCGCGTATTGGCGGGCTCGTGCGGCGCGTCCTATCATCGACCGGCCCCGCGATTCAGACCCACCAAGGAGCGACGATGAACCCGCTGCAACTCTCCCCTGCCCTGCTTTGCCTCGCCTTGCTGTTCGGCTGCCACGGCGTCCACGCCGACACCCCGCACCCCGTGCCCGAGTCGGACCTCTGGCTGACGATCGAAGGCGGCGACGGGCCGGGTCAGGGCAAGCACGTCGTGCTCATCGCCGCCGAGCAGGAGTACCGCGCCGAGCAGGCGATGCCCATGCTCGCCAAGGTCCTCGCCGAGCACCACGGCTTCCACTGCACCGTCCTGTTCCTCACCAATGAGGAAGGCCTGGTGGACCCGACCCTGCCCGCGCCGCTGAAAGAACAAGGCGCGACCCACCGCGTGCCGGGCCTGGAACACCTCGCCTCCGCCGACTGCCTGATCTGGTTCTCCCGCTTCCTGCAACTGACCGACGAAGACGCCCAGCACTTCTACGACTACTTCGACTCGGGCAAGCCCATCATCGCCCTGCGCACCGCCAACCACGGCTTCTGGCGGACCAACAAGCCCTACATCGTCAACGGCAAAAAGGTCGGCCTCCGCGAGATGCTCGGCGGGACCTTCATGGGCCACCACGGCGGGTGGAAACGCGAAGCCACCACCGGCATCGTCGTTCAAGACAACAAGGCCCACCCCATCCTCATCGGCGTCAAAGACGTCTGGGGCACGACCGACGTCTACCGCTGCCACAAAGAAGACCACGTCCCCGACGACTGCACGCCGCTCTTGCTCGGCCAGCCCATGAAAACCCTCGAACCCGACGCCCCGGCCAACACCGACAAAATCCCTCTGCCCATCGCCTGGACCAAGACCTGGACCGGCAACCGGGGCAAGGCCTCGCCCGTCCTGCACTTCACGATGGGCTCGGCGAAAGACTTCGAGAACGAGGGCGTCCGCCGGGTCACGATCAACGGCGTGTACTGGGGCCTGGGCATGGCCGACCAGATCAAGCCCGACTCAAACATGGACATCGTCGGCGCGTACGAACCGCTCAAGGACGGGTTCAACTACGAGAAACTCGGCGTCAAGCCGCGGCCGGCGAGCGACTACAAGTAAGACGTATCCCAATACATGTTCAGGCGCTTCACAGTTCCGGGCGGGAGCCCGGAGCGTGCGGTGCAAGTGCGCCAGGACGCGTTGCCCAAGCCCGTTGAACTACGCTCCCGGCTCCCGCCAGGCGCGATGCAACGCACGAGAACTTTCTGGGATGCGTATAAGACGCGTTCTGTTTCGATTGATCGCACTGCCGTCTCGTCCCCCGGGCGTGGCCCGGCGGCTACGACACACTTCTGTCCACCATGTGCAGCGCGACGCAGCCGCCGCGTCACCACGCGGGGGCAAACCACCCGACCGCCGGACCAATGCCGTTGATGAAGTTCGCAAGATTTAAATAGATCGTCGGGTGGCCGGGGACGAGCCCGAGCGAGCAGCCGGAGCGAACTATCAAAGATTCACGCGAATACGACTCGTTCCGTGGGGTCGCTTGGGCTCCACCACGGCCACGCGAGTCGCTTAGTGTTCGCCCCAAGTGCGTGTCCACTTGAGGTCGTAGATTTCTTCGAGTTCGATCGTTTCGCCGTGCCCGTCCATGAAAGCCACGTTGGTTTTCGGGCCGTGGTGGTTGGTAATGAATCGGCGCATCATGCCGCCGGGGAGGTTGTTGCGGGTGAACTGGCCGTACAGGTTCGGGTCCGGCTTGGGGTTTTTCTCGTCGGGCCAGCCGTCGATCCAACCCGCGTCGAGGAACACGGGCATTTCCGTTGCATTGCTGACGTTGTCGACCGTGTCCGGCCAACCGCCTTCGTCGTAGTAGCGGTTGTTCGATCCGCCCGCGTGGTGGACCCCGCCGGCCTGGTTCTTGTTCGGCCCTTGGTTACCTTTACGCGAGTACAGGTAGCCGTTCATGCCATAGCTGGCGCGGGTCACCGTGGAGTCCCACGTGAAGATCCACGGGTTGTCAGGATCGCCGATGATCGGGCTCTGACCTCGGAGGTCTTCGAGGTTCTCGGATGCCGGCGTTTCGGGGCAGATAAACACGGGAGAATCGCTGTAATCGACGCCTCGATCTTTCCAGAAGTTGCCGCCGACGTACTCGATGATGACTTCCGTCCACAAACGCTTGGACAATCGATTGCCCTGGTACTGCTGGTACTGCAGGAGGTTGTTCTTGTTGTCGGTCGCGTAGGTGTAAACGCCCGTGCTGTTCTGTCGGGTGTTGGAGAGGCACTGCATATTCCGCGCCGACTCGCGTGCCTTGCCCAGTGCTGGCAGGAGGATCGCGATGAGCAGGGCGATGATCGAGATCACCACCAGCAGTTCGATGAGCGTGAAGGCGCGGGGTCGGGGCATCGGACGATTCTCCGGTGACGGGAGCGGAACAGGAGGCCTGCCCACGCCGGGCCCATCGACCGGGCGTGGCGGGCGGGCGGGCAGCCCTGGGCGTCCCGCGGACCGCGGCACGCTCGTGACAAATATAGCATACCGCGCGGCAATACCACTTCTGCGCACAATTTCCTTTTTTTCGTGCTGACCCGCGGCCTTTTTCTATCGCCGAGGCTCGATCGTCGGGGCCGCGTTCGAGCAGGGAGTTGTGGCCCGGCGGGCGGCGGACCGAACAAGCCGGGCGGGCAAGGACCGATAGCCGGCGGGTCGTACGGCCGGCCCCGGGAGGCGTGGCGGGCCTGGCGGTGGTGCGATCGGGTTGGGCGTATGATACGCACCCCAAGAAGTGTTGAGGCGTTTGCCATCGCACCCGGCGGAAGCCCGGTGCGTGGATAAACGGGCTTGGGCAACGTGAAAGAGCGCTGTTTAACCGCACGCTCCGGGCTCCCGCCACGGAGCTATTGATCCGTGAACGCATACGAATTGCTTGGGATTCGTATCATTCGTTCGTCGCGGCTGCAGCCCGCGGGGTGGCGTGTCGATGGTAGGGTCGGGCGGGAGGCCGCCGAAGGATTATGAGCCGGACGACGCTGATCATCTCGGACACGCACCTGGGCCGGCCGGGCAAGGCGACGGCGGACATGCTGCGGCCGGTGTGGCAGGGCGTGGACGAGTTGGTGATCAACGGCGACGCGGCGGAGGTGCAGATCCCCTGGCTGCGGGCCGGCGCGGTGCGCGAGCTGGACAGGCTCGACGACCTGACGCGGCGTGACGGCGTTCGGCTGACGCTCGTGTCGGGTAACCACGACGCGTACCTGACCGACCGGCGCTGCCTCGAATTAGCCGGCGGGGAGGTGCTGGTCATGCACGGCGACGCGCTGCACCCGGCGGTGGCGCCGTGGACGCGTTCGGCCAAGGCGATGGAAAAACTCACCGCCCGCGCGCTCGCCGACGCCGACCCCGACGAACGCGACACGCTGCGCACGCGCCTGGCCGTCGCCCAGCACGTCGGGCACAGCGAGTTCCTCGAAGAGTACGTGCTATCGAGCCGGGGCGAGGGCGGGCTCTGGCACGCGGTGCGTCGGCCGTGGGAGGTGCCGCGTGTCATGGCGTACTGGCGCCGGGAACCGGGGCTGGCGGTTCGGTTCATCGAGCGTTACACGCCGAGGACCCAGGTCCTGATCCTCGGCCACTCGCACCGGGCGGGCGTCTGGCGGCGCGGGGGCAGGACGATCATCAACACCGGCGCGTTCACGTTCCCCGGCCGGCCGTGGTGCGCGGTCGTCAGCGACGATACGCTACGGGTCGAACGGCTTGTCAAGACACGCACGCACTACGAGCGCAGCGGCGAGACGGTCCACCGCGCCGCGCTGCCCGCGCAGGCCCACCACGACAGCACACCCCAGCAACTGCCATGCAAGACCGCGATCGCTTAGCCAAATCGACGCCGAACGACGACGCGTTCGGGCGCCTGCGCCGGTCCGCTCTGGTGGCGGGCGTTTTTGCGTGTGCGATCGCCCTGCCCGCGTGCGAAGAACAGCCGTCCACGCCCTCGTCTTTGTCGGCCGCCCCGGTCGAGCAGGCGCGCGAGCCGATCGACGCCGACGCGGTGCCGCTGTTCGTCGTGCAGACGCGGCTGGCGATGCTGATCGATCGTGGGCGTTACGAGGACGCGACGGGTTTGCTGTCGAGCCTCAAGCTATCGAGCTATGTCGAGGAAGCAGAGATCGCCGGTCCGCTGGGCCGGCCCCAGTTCTGGGCGGTGCAGCAAGACGGCGTTTGGATCCCGTACGTGCGGGGGCTGGATGCGATCAAGCCCGACGCGGCGGCGCAGATCCGAGAGGACGCGTGGGTCATGCCCGGCACGTCCGATGCGTCCGACGGCGAGGCCGAGCGTGCGTGGCGGGCTCAGGCGACCAAGGCCGCGACCATGCTGAACGAGATGCTGTACTTGGCCGTGGACGAATCGGACCGGTGAACGCGTTAGCGCGGCACTTCGTCGTCGTCATCGAACACCATGCGCACCGGCGGGGTATCGAGGTCGTCGTACTGGCCCTTGCGCACGGCCCAAAGGAACGCGCCCACGCCGATCGCGGCGAGGATCAAGGCCAACGGCAAGACGATGTAAAGCACGCTCATGCTGCAGGGCCTTGCGTGGGTTGGTTGACGGGCCTGCCCAGCCCCTGCCCGCCGACGGCGAGCGCGAGGACGAGCGCGCTGCTCAGCGGCATCAAGACCGCGGCGACCAGCGGGTTGATCAGCCCCGCCGCGGCCAGGCCGATCGCCAACGCGTTGTAAGCCAGCGACACGGCGAGGTTGCGTCGGATGACGCGACGGGTGCGCCTGGCCGAGGCGATCAGCTCGACCAGGCCGGACAAGCCCGGGCGTGCGAGGTAGACGTCCGCCGCGGCGAGCGAGGGCTCGGCCCCGCCGCTGACCGCGACGCCGACGTCCGCCGCCGCGAGCGCCGCCGCGTCGTTGACACCGTCGCCGACCATGACGACCGGGCCCGCCTCACCGCGTTGCTGCGCGGCGGTCAGTTTCTGCTCGGGCGTCACGCCCGCCGACACCGCGCCCGGCTTCAACCCCACGGCCCCGGCGACCTGCTCGGCCACAAGCCGCTCATCGCCGGTCAGCATCGTCACCGACCAGCCCCATTGCTCGAGTTGTCGAAGCGATGCCACGGCGTCGGCGTGAACGGCGTCGCCCACCGACGCGAGCGCGACCACCCGCCCCGCCTCGACCACGAACACCGGGGTGCACGCCCGCGCCGCGGCCTGCTCGGCCAGCGACTGGTAGGCCTTGGGCACCGCGACGCCGAACTGCGCCAGGTACTGCCTGGAGCCGACGAGCAGCTCGCCGCGGCGGGTCTGCGCGGTGACGCCCCGGCCGTTGACGCGGACCTCGCGGATCGCCTGTCGTTCGTCGGCGGGCAGCTCTTCGCCGCCGAAGGCCGAAACGATCGCGCGGGCGATGGGGTGGGTGGCGTGGCGTTCGACCTCGGCGACCAGGGGTTTGATCGATGGATCGCCGTGCCATTGTTCGACACGCATCGCGCCGCGCGTGAGCGTGCCGGTCTTATCCAGCAGCAGCCGCCCGGGCTTCGCAAGCCGGTCAAACACCGCGCCGCTCTTGATGAGGATGTCGCGTTTGGCGGACCGTCCGATGGCGACCGCCAGGCTCAGCGGCGTCGCCAGCCCCAACGCGCACGGGCACGCGACGATCAGCAGCGCGACCGTGTGGTCCACCGCGGCACCCAGGTCGAACACGCTCCACGCCGCGAACACGGCGAGCGCGATGCTCGAGACGACCACGACGAACCAGCCCGCGACGCGGTCGGTCAGCGCGACGATGGCGGGTTTGTCCGCCACGCCGCGCTGCACGAGCGCCATCAGCTTGCCGACGCGCGAGTCTTCGCCGACCGCCGAGACACGCAGCCGCACCGTCGCGTCCGCGAGCTGCGACCCCGCGCAGACCGCGTCGCCGACATCCACCGCGACGGGCCTGGATTCGCCGGTGATCAGCGACGCGATGACCGAGGCCCGGCCCGAAACGATGTCGCCGTCGGCGGGGATCAATTCGCCGGCGCGGACCTCGAGCACGTCGCCGACGGCGACCGCCTCGGCAGGAACCTGTTCGATCGCCTCGCTGCCCCGATCGTCGCGCCGCACGCGTCGGCAACTGGTCGGCGTCAGCGAAAAGAGCAGCTCGACCGCGTCGTCGGCCCGGCGTTGCTGGCGGTACTGGATGAACCGACCGACCAGCAGCAGGAAGACAAGCACGGTGAGCGAGTCGAAATAGATCTCGCCCCGGCCGAGCACCACGTTGACCAGCCCCGCGACCCCGCCGACGGCGAGCGCCAGCGCGATCGGCAGGTCCAGGTGCGGGCTTCGCGTGCGGATGGCCGCCCACGCGCCGCGGAAGAACACGCGCCCGGGCCAGGCCAGCGCAACGACGCCGAGCCCCGCGCTGATCCAGCGGAACAGGTTTTCGAACTCGCGCTCGATCCCGCCGAACATCCCCGCGTAGAGCGCGAGCGCCAGCAGCATCGTGTTGCCCGCGATCGCGCCCGCGACGCCCACGCGGATCAAGAGCGTGCGCTGCTCGGCCAGGTGCATCGTTCGCTTCGTCCCGCCGCGCGCCGGGTGCGGGCGGTAACCGAGCGTGCCCAGCGATCGGGCGATCTTCGACAACGCCACCTGTTGCGGGTCCCACGTCACGCGCACGATCGCCTCACGCAGGCTCAGCCGCGCCTCGATCACGCCCGGCACGACGCGCGGCAGCTTCTCGACCAGCCAGACGCACGCGGCACAGTGCACGCCCTCGAGCATCAGGTCGCAGGTCAGCAGGCCGTCGTCACGCCGACGGACATAGAGCTCGTGAAACTTATCGGTGTCGAACGCGCTCACTCGATCGGCATCATCAATGGTCGCGGGCTTGTTCGACGCGTCGCCGGCTTGCTCACGCAGGCGGTAGTACGCGTCGAGCCCGCAGCCGTGGATGACCCGGTACGCCGACTCGCAGCCGTGGCAGCAGAACTGCTCGCGCCGGCCTTCGACGACCAGCCCAAGCGGGACGGGCAGGCTGCAGTGGTCGCATCCGTGCCCCGAGCCACGCGCACCGCCGATCGGTGTCTCGGTGATGGTCGTCTGTTCGCTCACGGCTTGGCCTCGCAACACGCCGGCGTCTCATCCCCCGCCGACTCGACGTGCGCCCGCGCTTCGCTCGCGTCGTGCGCGACCGGCTGCTGCGCGGCGAGGACCTGCGCGTCCAGCGCGCCCCGGCCGACGATCGCCCACAGCCCCACGAGGATCAACAGCACCGCCGTGGCGTGCGGCAGCCGCTTGCCCAGCGCCCCGGTCAGCCGCTGCACGCCCACGCCCAGCGAGACCAGCACCGGCAGCGTGCCGACCCAGAACACCGCCATCGTCACCCCGCCCCACAACGGGCTCGCCGTGCCCGCCGCCGCCGCGGCGAACGCGTACAACCAGCCGCACGGCAGCAGCGTCGTCAACAACCCGATCAACAGCGCGCGTCGAACCGGGCTCAACGACATCGCCGCGCGGTGACCCGATGCCAACAGCTGTTGCATGAATCTCGGCACGGGCATGCGCATCGTGCGTTTGCCCATCGCGTGCAGCACCGCGGAGACGCCGAACGCGATCATCACCGCCCCCGCCAGCGCCATCGCGACCCGGCTCACGCCCGCGAGTGCGCCGCCCATGTCCAGCAGCGCGCCGACCGAGCCCGCCGCCACGCCCAGCGCGACGTAGGTCGTCAGCCGCCCGCCGTGGTACGCGGCGTTGAGTACGACGCGCTTGCCACGCTGGTCATCGGCCCCCGACACCGCGAACGCGACGAACGCGCCGCACATCCCCGCGCAGTGCAACGAGCCGAGCAGGCTGGCAACCAAAACAGCAGCGATCAACCCGATCATCGTGCGCCCTCCGGCTTGCGGACAAACTGCTTGGTGTCGCTCACGAACCGCTGGTCGCCACGCGTCGCGATGACCTCGAATTGCCAAAAACCTTCCCGCGACAGCCGGCCCGCGCCCGCGTATTGGCCGGGCAACCACTCGGTCAGCTCCATCAACACCGGCTCGCTCGCGCGGGCGTAGTGGTAGCACGACACGCGCACCTCGGCGTCGGTCACCGCCCGCCCATCGCGATCGCGCACCACCACGACCAGCTCGCGATCGCCCTTCGCATCGACATCGACGCCAGGCTGAAACTCGACTTGCCAGCCCAGGCCCTCGCTCGCCGCGAGCTCGGCCTTGCGCTGGTCGTAGTCCACCGCCTTGTTGTAGTAGTCCGGTACGACCGCGAACGAACGGTCGCCCGTCGCCAACGTGATCGCGATCAGGATGAACACCATGTGCCCGCCCAGCAGCCCGAGCACGACCGCGGGCATCGTGAACCGCCTCGCTTGCTTGCCCGGCTTCGTGTCGGCGCGGGGCGTCGGCGCGCTATCTTGTTTACTCGCTTGCATCGGTTCCGCCTTGTTTGGCATGGGTTTTCGACTTGTCACCGGGCTTGGTCCCGCTGCCGCACGGGCAGCCGCCGCAATCGCACACGCAGCCGCGACGCCCGGGCTTTGACTGAGGCTTAGACTCGAACACGGCGTTGGCCTTGGGCTTGGCCAACGCCGAGGCGTTCTGCGTCAACGCGATTCGAGACGGGTCGGCGGGGGTGGTCGGCTGGCTCATGCGTCGGGTCCTCGCGGGTCTTGGGGCTCGTCTTGCTCGGCCTGCTCCGGTTTCTGGAACGGGCCTTTCATCTGGAACACTTCTTCCGCGACGACCGTCACGCCGTCGCTGACTTTCAGGTTCACGTCCAGCCTGCCGCGCTCGAACAGCGCATACGGCGCGGTCAGGTCGACGGCCACGGTCTGCGATTCGCCGGCCTTGAGCGCGACCGACCCGCCCTGCATCACGACCGACACGCCCCCCGGCTCGGCCGAGACGGTGTACCGCCGGGTCACCGTGTCGCGGTTGACGATCTTCAGGCGCACCTGGTTTCGGATCGCGCCGTCGTCGAGCACGATGAACGGCCGGCCCAATTGACGCATCGGCGTGACGTCGGCGGTCGCCTTGTTGATCAGCACGAACAGGAACGCGCTGAACGCGATCGCCACGAGCAGCGGGTAGACCACCACGCGCGGGCGGAGGATGCCTTTGCCCCTGCCTTTCAAGGCGTTCTGCGAGGTGTAGCGGATCAGCCCATGCGGCCGGCCGACGCGGTCCATGATCGCGTCGCACGCGTCGATGCATTGCGCGCAGGCGATGCATTCGAGCTGCAACCCGTCGCGGATGTCGATGCCCGTCGGGCACGTCGTCACGCACTCGCCGCAATCGATGCAATCGCCTTGGGTCGAGAGGACCTCCAGGCCGACGGTGCGCTCTTCTTCGGGTTTGTTTTTCTCGGCGAAGGCCTCGCGCTTCTTCTTCCCGAGCTTGCCGCGCGGTTCGCCACGCCCCTCGTCGTAGCTGATGATCATCGACGACTCGTCGAGCATGACCGACTGGAACCGGCCGTAGGGGCAGGCGACGATGCACAGCTGCTCGCGGAAGAAGCAGGCGTGGAACATCAGCGCCGCGGTGCAGACCAGGATGAATCCGAACGCGACGGGGTGGTTCAGCGGGTTGCCCAGCGACCACGCGAACAGCTGATCGACGCCCACGAAGTAGGCCAGGAACAGGTGCGTCAGGTTGATGCAAAGCAGGAAGAACACGACATACTTCGCCACGGTGCGCCACGCGGCGGGGGGCTTGGCGGGCTTGCCGCCCCGGCCGGACCGCCCGTCGAAGAAACGCTCGATCGGGCGGAAGACGAACTCGAAATAGACCGTCTGCGGGCACGCCCAGCCGCACCACACCCGCCCGAGCAGCGCGGTGACGAAGAAGATCGACAGGAACACCGACAGCATCAGCAGCGCAAGCAGGAACGTGTCGGTCGGCAGGAACGTGTAGCCGAACAGGTGGAACTTGCGGCGGAGGACGTCGAGCAGGACGATCGGCTCGCCGTTGACCTTGATAAACGGCAGCGCAACAAACAACGCGATCAGCGCCCAGGCGACGATCCGGCGCCAAAGCAGGAACCGCCCCTTGGAGAGTTTGGGGTACAGCCATCGCCGCGAGCCGTCCGCCTCAAGCGTAGACAGCACGTGCTCTTCAGGCTGCAGCAGGTTCGGGTTGTCGGGGTTGGCGGGCATGGCTTCGCCTCGTAATACGGCTTGAAACCCCACGGATCAGAACACCCCACCCGATCGATCAATCCGAGGTCTGCTCGGGCCCTTCGTCCGGTGCCTGCGGCGTCTCCGAACCGTCCCACGCCGGCACCTGCTCGCCCTCGGGCCCCTTGCCGCCGGGCACGTCGGTCCCGCGCAGCGACGCGACATAGGACGACACCAGCACGACCTCGTTGGGGTGCAGGCGGTTGGCCCAGGCGGGCATCGCGCCGTTGCCCGCGCCGTTGAGCACGACCTCGCCGATGTCTTCGATGTTTGTGACGTTGACGTAGTACTCGTCGGTCAGGTTGGGGCCGGAGCCGCCCGCCGCGTCCGGGCCGTGGCACGAGATGCAGTGCGTCTGGAACACGTTCCTGCCGAAAGCGACCCACTGCTCGTCGTCGCGGTACTTGCGGATGGTCTCGGCGGTGGGCTCGAGCGTGCCCAACTCACCGAACTTCTTCTCGAGGTTCGCGACATAGGCGCGCTCGTACTGGCCCTGTGGTGTGAGCGCGCCGTCGGACATCAGCGTAAAGATCAGGTAGATCGGCGTGAACGCGACGGTCGCGAGGAAGACCCAGGTCCACCACGCGGGCGTGGGGTTGTCGTACTCCTGAATGCCGTCGTAGTTGTGACCGGTCAGCAACTCGTCTTCGGGCGCTTCCAGGCCGGGCGTCGGCGTTTCTTGTTTCGGCTCGTGCTCGCTCATGGCGGGTTCCGTTTGCTTTGGGTCGGACAGGCATTCCTGCCTGTGTTCGAATCACAGAATGTTTGAAACAGGCAGGAATGCCTGTCCTACGGGCTCAATACTCGCGCGGCTCGACCGGCTCGTCGCTCAGGGGGATCTGGCTCTGCTTGTCCATCTCTTTCTTCGGCCGCCGCCACGTGCGGATCACGACCGCGACGAAGACCAGGAAGAACAGGACCAGCGCGATCTGCGCAAGCAGCGTGAAGTCCATCGCTCGCAAGACGTCCTTGAACATCAGTTGCCTCCGGTCGTGCTGAGGTTGCCGAGCGTCGCGGGCACGTCGGCGACGGGCGCGTCGTCGGGCGCGGCCTCGGCGGGTGCCGCGTCGTCCGGCTCGGGCGTGCGCGTCAGGTCCGTGCCCAACCGCTGGAGGTACGCGATCAAGGCGACGACCTGCTTATCCGCCAGTTGCTCGGCGGGCGGGCCGCCCTGCTCCTGGATCTCGGTGGCGATCCGCAGGGCCTGGGCCTCGGCGTGCGCGACCGCCTCGTCGCCGGTCGGGTAGGCCTTGTTGTCGTTGTAGGAAAACTGCTCCCAGTTCTCGTCGCCGGGGTGAAGGAGCATGTTCGCTTTCACGCGCACCGGGATCGACTCGAAGTCGAGTTGCTTCTTCTCAAGCCAGGGGTAGGGCGGCATGATCGACCCGTTGACCATCTCGGCGGGCTTCTGGAAGTGCAGGTAGTGCCAGAGGTGGCTCTGCTTGCCACCCTCGCGCGCGAGGTCCGGGCCGATGCGCCGGCTGCCCCACTGGTGGGGGTGGTCGTAAACCGATTCGCCGGGCTTGGAGTAGTCGCCGTAACGGTCCACCTCCGCGAGGATCGGGCGGATCATCTGGCTGTGGCAGTTGTAGCATCCCTCGGCGACGTAGATGTCGCGCCCGGCCAGTTCGAGCGGCGTGTAGGGCTCGACCGTGTCGATCGTCGGCACGTTGGACCGGATCACGAACGTCGGGATGATCTCGAACAGCGACGCGACGACCACGGCGACGACGACCCACACCGTGAAACGGATCGGCAGGCGTTCCCACCTGCGGTGCCACCAGCCGGAGGACCAGACGTTAAGCCGCTTGGCGAAGTCGGTGACGCCGTCGATGGTGGGCGCGGGGCGTTCCGGGTCGCCGTCGTAGTCTTTGCTGAGCGCGGGCGCCTGGTGGACGGGCACGTCGTAGGTCTTGGGCCGGGTGGACCAGGTGCGGTAGAGGTTGTAGGTGCCGATGACGGCGCCGGCCATGTAGCACAGCCCGCCGAAGATCCGCAGGACGTACATCGGGATGATCGCGCGGACGGTCTCGACGAAGTCGGGGTAGGCGAGTTGGCCGGTGTCGGTCATCGCGCGCCACATCAGGCCCTGGGTGATGCCCGCGACGTAGATCGGGATGATGTACAGCAGGATGCCGATCGTCGCCAGCCAGAAGTGCAGGTTCGCGAGCTTTTTGCTGAACAGCTGGGTCTGGAAGAGTCGCGGGGCGAGGAAGTACGCCATGCCGAAGGCGAGGAAGCCGTTCCAACCCAGCGCACCGGAGTGGACGTGGGCGATGGTCCAGTCGGTGTAGTGCGACAGCGCGTTGACCGATTTGATCGAGAGCATCGGCCCCTCGAAGGTCGCCATGCCGTAGAACGTCGTCGCGACGACGAAGAACTTGAGGATCGGGTCGCTGGCCACCTTCTGCCACGCGCCGCGGAGGGTCAGAAGGAAGTTGATCATCCCGCCCCAGCTGGGCATCCACAGCATCAGCGAGAACAGCATGCCCAGCGACGCGGCCCAGTCCGGCAACGCGGTGTACTGCAGGTGGTGCGGGCCCGCCCAGATATAGATAAACACCAGCGACCAGAAGTGCACGATCGACAGGCGGTAGCTGAAGACCGGGCGCTCGGCCTGCTTGGGCAGGAAGTAGTACATCAGCCCGAGGAACGGCGTGGTCAAAAAGAACGCCACCGCGTTGTGCCCGTACCACCACTGCATGAACGCGTCCTGCACGCCCGCATAAACCGGGTAGCTCTTGAGGATCCCCGTCGGGATCACGAGGTTGTTGAACACGTGCAGCACCGTGACCGTCGCGATCGTCGCGATGTAGAACCACAGCGCCACGTACATGTGCCGCTCACGCCGGCGGAGCAGGGTCATGAAGAAGTTCACGCCGAAGAACCCCAACCACACCACCGCGATGAGGATGTCGATCGGCCACTCGAGCTCGGCGTATTCCTTGCTCTGAGTCACGCCCATCGGCAGCGTGATCGCCGCGGAGAGGATGATCAGCTGCCAGCCCCAGAAGTTGAGGTTGGAAAGCGTGTCACTGAACATGCGCGCCTTGCACAGGCGCTGGGTCGAGTAGTACACGCCGGCGAAGATCGCGTTGCCCGCGAAGGCGAAGATCGCCGCGTTGGTGTGCAGCGGGCGCAGACGGCCGAAGGTGAACCACTCGAGCCCGAAGTTGGTCGGGATCTTCGTGCCCGGGATCGTCGGGAACGGCAGCTGGATCGCCAGGACGATGCCGACCAGGAACGCGACCAGCGCCCAGATCACCATCGCCCAGAGGAACTTGCGGACGACCGCGTCGTCGTAGGAAAACGATTCGAGCTTCGGCGAGCCGGCGGCGGGCGCGTCACTCGCGGAAAGCGCGTTTCCGGCGGCAGTCGTTCCGGGGGCGGGGACTGAGTCCATGGAGCGGGTCTCCGGGTCCGTCAAGCGGTCAGGGGGCGGGATCAAACAGCGAGGCGCGGGCCTCAAACATTAAGCGATATAATAGTCTTTTTATCGTCAGATAGACGCCCAGCGGCGCATAATCTGGAAAATTGACGAAAAAGAGATCGAGTCTCAAGCAAGAGCACGCCGAATCGACCCCCCGCCCTTCTCGCCCAACCCCCGCCACGAGCAACACGTCCAAATCCGTCATAATCAGCCTCGATGACCCACCCCACACCCGAGCCCGACGCCGAAAACGATCACCCGGCCGACGCGACTGAGCAGGCGGATCAGGCAGCGGCCCCCGCGCCGGTCCCGCCCGACACCCCGCCGCTCGCGCTCGATGCCCTCATCGACCCGTCGATCAACTTCGCCGCCTATCACAACGACGTCCCGCCGATCAAACGGCTCACCATCGCCAACCCCGGCCCGACCGACGCGGCCGACCTCACGCTGGCTGTATGGATCGACCGCGACTTGTCAGGCGTGTTCGAGCACCGGCTCGAACGCCTCGATGCCGGCCAAGCCCTCACACTGAACAACCTCACCCTGCCGCTGCGCGCCGACACGCTCGCACACCTCACCGAACGCGACTCGGCCGACCTGCACGCCCAGGTCCGCCGCGGGCAAGAGGTCCTCTCTGAACGGGCCTGGCCAATCGATGCGCTGGCCTTCGACGAGTGGGCGGGCCTGCGCACGTTGCCCGAGCTGCTCGCGGCGTTTGTCACCCCCAACCACCCGGCCGTCGAACGGCTGCTCGGCGACGCGCGCCTGCACCTGGAACACGCGACCAACGACCGCGCGCTCAGCGGCTACCAACGCAAGGACCCCGCGCGCGTCCGCGCGACCATCGAGGCGATCTACCGCGCCGTCGGCGACCTGGGCCTGTCTTACATCAACCCGCCCGCCAGTTTCGAGCAGACCGGCCAACGCATCCGCCTGCCCGACCAGGTCCTCGAAAGGCGGATGGGTACCTGCCTCGACCTGACGCTGCTGCTCGCAGGGCTGCTCGAACAGGCCGGCCTGCACCCGCTGATCGTCATGCTCCGCGGACACGCGCTGGTCGGCGTGTGGCTCGGCGACGAACGCTTCCCCGAGCCCGCCGTCGCCGAGCCGCTGCGCCTGCGCAAACGCGTCCAGCTCGACGACATCGTCGTGCTTGAAACGACCGGCCTGACCAAGGCCCCGCCGCTCGACTTCGCGACCGCCTGCGCCGACGCGGCGCACCAGCTCGAAGACGCCCGCGCGTTCCATTACGCCGTCGATGTCCGCACCGCGCGCCTGCAACACATCCGCCCGCTGCCGCTGCGCGTCAAGCCCGGGACGTACGACCTGATCGACCTGGACCGGGCGGGGAACGAAACAGCGAGTACTACCCGTTCACCCGCAAACAACTCGACCGATCACACAACCGAAGCGACGCGGCTTAGCCGCGATAACGCCGAGCAATCAAGAAGCAACTCAAGCGATACCGACGACGCCTTCGCCATCGACCTCGCCGACCGCACCGCGGCGTCGTCGCGCCTGGACAGCTGGAAGCGCAAGCTTCTGGACCTGTCGCTTCGCAACCGCGTGCTGAACTACCGCGAGACGAAGAAGACCATCCCGCTGCAGGTGCCCAGCGCCGCCGACCTCGAAGACCGGCTGGCACTGGGTCGCAAGCTTGATATCCAGCCGCGGGTCGAGTTGATGGACGGCGAAGACCCACGCAGCGCCGAACTGCACGCGCAGCGCACCGGCGACGACGCACGGCAGGCGTTCCTGCAAAGCGAGCTCGCCGACGGGAGGCTGCACGCGGACCTCACCGAGCGGGAGCTCGAAAAGCGCCTGGTCGAGCTGTACCGCGCCGCGCGGCTGGGCCTGGAAGAGTCGGGCGCCAACACGCTCTACCTCGCCTTCGGGTTCCTGAGCTGGTACGAATCGCAGACCAGCCAGGCCCAGCGCCTCGCGCCGATCCTGCTCGTGCCCGCCACGCTCGATCGCTTGCCCGCCGGCCGGGGCTACCGGCTGTCGCTGCTGGACGAGGACGCGCAGGTCAACGCGACGCTGCTCGAGAAGCTGCGCACCGAGTACGACATCGACACCGCCGGGCTCGAAGAACTGAGCGAGGACGAATCGGGCCTCGACGTGCAAGTGATCTTCCGCCGGTTTCGTGAAGTCGTGAAAGACGTGCCGCGCTGGGACGTGGTCGAGCGGGTGGCCCTGGGCCTGTTCAGCTTCAATAAGTTCCTGATGTGGCGCGACCTGCAAGAGCGCAGCGAGCAACTCGCCGCCAACCCGGTCGTGCGGCGGTTGGTCGACCCGGACGCCCATGACAAAGACGCGAACAAGCCGCTGCCCGACCCGGCCGCCCTCGACACCGAGCGTCGCCCGGACCAGACGCTCTGCCCGATGGACGCCGACTCGTCGCAGCTCGCCGCGGTGTTCGCCGCCGACGACGGGCACAGCTTCGTGCTCGAAGGCCCGCCGGGCACGGGCAAGTCGCAGACGATCACGAACCTGATCGCCCACGCGTTGTCGCGTGGCAAGCGCGTGCTGTTCGTGTCGGAGAAACGCGCCGCGCTCGAAGTCGTCCACCGCAGATTAGAAAAAGTTGGCCTCGGCCCGTTCTGCCTCGAACTGCACTCGAACAAGGCCAACAAGCGCGCCGTGCTCGAACAGCTCGCCGAAGCCCTCGAACTCGCCCCGCTCGCGCCGCCCGACGGCTGGCAGGCCCACGCCGATCACCTTCACGAAAGACGCGCCCAACTCAACGCGCTCGTCCAAGCGCTGCACCGCGACCGGCCGATCGGGATGAGCATATACCAGGTGACATGCGAGCTGATCGAACGGCGGGGCACGCCCGAGATCGATCTGGGCCTGGACGACATCGCGGGCATGACCGAATCACGTTTCTTAACGATGCGTGACGCCGTCGACCGCTTGGCCACCGCGGCACACGCCGTCGGCGTCGTCGAGCAGCACCCCTACCGCGCCGCAAGCCCGACGCGCTACAGCAAAGACCTGCCCGATCAGTTGCACGCCAAGCTCACCCCCGCCGAGGAAGCGGTCGAACAAGTCGGCGACGACGCCGCATCGCTGATGTCGGCATTCGGTTTGGGCGGGGTCACACCCGCCGAACTGAGCGCGGACGCGATGGCGTGGCTGGTCGAGCTGGGCCGGCAGCTCGCCGAGCCGTACCACCCCACGCCGAAGCTGCTCACCGAACCGGGCTTCGACGGCGTGCGCGCCGCGGTGACCGAGCAGATCGAGCTCGGCCGGTCGCGCGACCGGGAACGCGAACACCTGCTACAGCGTTACGACCGGCGTGTGTTCAACGAGGAACTGGGCGAGATCCGCGGCAAGCTCGCCGACGGCATGACCGCCCTGCCGGTGATTTCTTGGTTCAAGTGCTACGGCCCGCGGAAACGCTTGAAACTCTCGCTCAAGCCCGGCGCGAAACTGCCTCAAGGCGCAGCGCTGCTCGACGACCTGGACGCGCTGATCCGGGTCCGCGACTGGACGATGGGCTTGGCATCCGAGTCCAACCCCGGCAGCGTATACGCGGGCGGCGCCTGGCTCGAAGGCGAGGCGCGGTGGACCGCCGTCCTCGACCTGCTCGACTGGGCCGGGCGATACCGCGAGCACTTCGACCACCCCGCGGCGAAGACATTCGGTGACGGTGAAGCGCTTCGAAAGCACATGCTGCGGCTTGCGATCGACGAACGCGACGCGATGCGCTGCACTGAGACCGAGACGCGTGTGGAGGCGCTGAATTGGTCGATCAACACGCTGTCGCAACGGCTCGCCGCGCTCGACGCGCTGATCCACGCCGACCCCGTCGCCGCGTGGGCAGCCGACGACGAGCCCGGTCGATTGGACGCGATCGCCTCGACGCTTGAAGCCTGGCGCAGCGACCCCGGGCTGCTGCGCAACTGGTGCTACTGGTGCGAGGTGCGCGGCGCCGCGCAATCGCTCGGCCTCAACGCGTTGATCGATGCACACCGGGCACGCGTCGTCCCGGCCGGGCGTTTGGTGGAGGTGTTCACCAAGTCGGTGCTCACCCAATGGCACGCCGTGGTCACGGCCAACGAGCCGCCGCTTGCCGACTTCCACCGGCTGGATCACGAACGTCAGATCGAACGGTTCCGCGTGCTGGACGAGCGCTACCTCGACCTGACCGCGGCGCAGGTACGGGCCGAGTTATCCGGGCGGCTGCCTTTGCAGACGCCCGACGCGCACGCGAACTCGGAGGTCGGGATCCTGCGTCGGCAGATGAAGCTCAAGCGTCGTCACATGCCGGTGCGTAAGCTGATCGCCGAGTTGCCCAACCTGCTTCCGAGGCTCAAGCCGTGCCTGCTGATGAGCCCGCTGTCGGTCGCGCAGTACCTGGACACGCAAACGCAGCAGGGTGCGGGCGATCGCGTTTCGCCGTTCGATCTGGTGGTGTTCGACGAGGCGTCGCAGATCCCGGTGTGGGACGCGGTCGGGGCGCTGGGTCGTGGCGCGTCGTGTGTGGTGGTGGGCGACTCGAAGCAGCTCCCGCCGACTAGCTTTTTTCAGAAACTGGAGTCGGACGATGACGCGGCAGACGAGAGTGATTTTGTCGAACTCGAAAGCATCCTCGACGAGTGCGGCGCGTCGGGCCTGCCGAGCATGCGGCTGTTGTGGCACTACCGCTCGCGGCACGAGTCGCTGATCGCCTTTAGCAACGCGCACTACTACGACCACCGGTTGAACACCTTCCCGAGCCCGGCCGACGAGAGCGCTGCGCTCGGCGTCACGCTCAAACACGTCGAAGGCGTCTACGACCGTGGCGACAGCCGCACCAACCGCGCGGAGGCCGAGGCGCTCGTCGAAGACGTCGTGAATCGGCTCAAGCAGTGTGGCCCGGAGCGATACCGCGGCATCGGGATCGTGACGTTCTCGATGGCCCAGCAGACGCTGATCGAGGACCTGTTCGACCAGGCACGTCGGGACGACCCCTCGCTCGAAGGGTTCTTTACCGACGCGGTGGAGGAACCGGTCTTCGTCAAGAACCTTGAGAACGTGCAGGGCGACGAGCGCGCGGCGATCTACTTCTCGGTGTGCTACGGGCCGGACGAAAGCGGGAAGGTCGCGATGAACTTCGGCCCGCTGAACCGCGAAGGCGGCGAGCGCCGGCTGAACGTCGCGGTGACGCGGGCGCGCGAGCGTGTGGTGGTGTACAGCTCGCTGCGCGCCGAGCAGATCGATCTATCGCGGACTCAGGCGGTCGGCGTGGCGCACCTGCGTGGGTTTCTCGAGTACGCCGAGCGCGGCGCGTCGGCGCTCGCAAACGAGCGAAGCGCAGGCGACGCGCCGAGGCCGACGCCGATCGAGCTCGCGCTCGCCGACGCATTACGCCAACGCGGCCACCGGGTTGATTTACACGTCGGCTTGTCGGGTTACCGCGTCGCGTTGGCGGTGCGCGACGCCGACCGGCCGGACGCGTACCTGCTGGGCATCGAGCTCGACGGCCCGATCTACGCGAACGCGGCGACGGCGCGCGACCGAGACCGGACACGGCCCGGCGTGATGCGCGGCCTGGGCTGGCGCCTGCACCGGGTGTGGTCGGCCGATTATCTGCACGACCCGGGCGCGGAGCTGCGACGGATCGAAGAGTCGATCGACAAAGCCAAGCGCGGCGAGCCGGACACGCAAGACACGCAGGCACCGGCACCGGTCGCGGGCGACGGGCCGAGCAGCGCGCGGCCGCGTCGCGCGTCGGCCGAAGGCCCGGCCGTGTACGAGCCATTCGTGCCCAGCAAGCCCGAGGGCGACAGCGAGGCGTACTACAACCCGGCAAAGTCTGCACGCGTTCGCCGGACACTCCTGAAGATCGCCAAGCGCGAAGCGCCGATCCACGACGGCCTGCTCGCCAAGCGATTAACGCTGGCGTGGCAGGTCGGCCGGCTGACCTCGAAAGCGGCGGGCCGCGCGGCGGAGGTGATCGACGCGGCCGTGGAGGCGGGCGAGATCAAGCGCGTCGGTCGTTTTGTCTGGCTCGCCGAGCAGGACCCGGCGCGTTACGACGCGTACCGCGTGCCGGCCGACGGCGACGACGCGCCGCGCGACATCGACGAGGTGCCGGTCGAAGAACTCGAGCAGGCGGCGTTCGCGGTGTTGCGTCGGACGATCGCGCTGCCGCGTGAAGACCTGATGCGTGAGGTCGCGGAGCTGTTCGGGTTGTCGCGCCTCACGCCGAGGGTCCAGCCGATCATCGACGAAGCGGTGCAATCGCTGCTGGACCGCGGGCGATGCGTGATCGACGCGTCGGGGAAGGTGGCGCTGCCTTGACGATCGCGCTCGAAGTCTGCGTGGCGTCGTTACGGGATGCGGCGGTGTCGGCGTCTGCGGGCGCGGCGCGGGTCGAGCTCAACAGCGCGCTCGAACTCGGCGGGCTGACGCCCTCGCCCGCGCTCGTCGAACTCGTCGTCGAAACCGCGCAATCGTTGCGATGCGAAGTCATCGCGATGCTGCGCCCCAGGCCCGGCGGGTTTGACTACGACGAGCACGACCTGCGCGTCATGCAACGCAACATCGCACTGCTCCTGCAACTCGGCGTCGACGGCGTGGCGTTCGGCGTGCTGCACCGCGGCGGTACGATCCACGCCCAGGCCTGTCGAGAACTGATCGCACCGGTCCACAACGCGGGGCGGCAGGCGGTCTTTCACCGCGCGTTCGACCTGACGCCCGACCCGTTCGTCGCGATCGATACGTTGATCCAGCTCGGCTTTCAGCGCGTGCTGACCAGCGGGCAGCAGCCCACCGCGCCCGAGGGAGCCGGCCTGATCGGCGAATTGATCCAGCACGCCGACCGACGCATCGAGGTGTTGCCCGGCAGCGGCATCCGGCCGGACAACGTCACGCAGCTCGTCAAGCAGACCGGCTGCACGCAGGTGCACGCGTCGCTTTCGACCGAGATACCCGACGGGTCCGGCTCGGCGAACCCGGTGCTGCGCTTCGACGCGACGCCGGCCCGGGGCATGAACTATCGCGCGACCGACGGGCGGCAGGTCGAGGCGATGGTTGCGGCGTTGAAGGGGATTTAACGCTTCCGCGTTCCGCGGCTGAGCCGCGTCGCTCCATCGGATCACGAAGTTGTCTTCATTGGTTCGGGCTCGACGCGTTCGAAGTGGCCGGCGCGGCAGGCGTGGTACTCGAAGACGTGGTTGCGGCTGCGCGTCGTCGCGGCACCGATCACGCCTCGGGCGTTGAGGGCAAGGATCGATAGGCCGCGCTCCGCGTTTGCGGGGTCGCGGTCGATCATGAGCTTTAGAACCGATGCGCACGCCTGCTGTGGAGATTGGCCCGAGCGCATCGCGTCGACGACGCGGATGGCCGCGGCGTGCCGGGCGAGTTCTTCGCCGATGCCCGTGCACGCGACGCAGCCCGCCTGATCGTCGGCGTAGAGCCCGCTGCCGACGATTGGCGAATCGCCCACCCGGCCGGGGCGCTTGAACCCCAGCCCGCTGGTGGCGACACAGGCGACGGTATGGCCGGCGTGACAGCCGAGCAGGCCGAGCGTGTCGTGACCGACCATCTTCTGGGCGTCGGCTTCGCCGGCTTCGACTTTTTGTTTCCATGCCCGGTACTCTTCGCGCGTCGTATCAGTCAGCAGGTCGTCGGGGGCATACGCCGAAAATCCCTGCTGCAAGGCGAACGCGTCCGCGCCCTGGCCGGCGAGCAGGACGTGGTTGGTCCGCGTGGCGACGGCGTGGGCGACGCAGATCGCCGGGCAGGTCACGCGCAGCGCCGCGACGGCGCCGCAGCGCAGGTCGTCGCCGCGCATGAACCCGGCGTCGAGTTCCACGACCCCCTCGCGGTTGGGCAGCCCGCCGATCCCGACGGTGGGCACGTCCGGGTCGAGTTCGACCCGCGCGGTCGCGTCGACGCAGGCCTCGGCGAGGTCGGGGCGCGCTTGCCAGGCGGACCACGCGGCACGGACGGCTTGTTCGCCGAACGGCCAGGTGGCGACGAAGATCGGGCCGGCGGTGGGAGGCGTCATGGAAGTAGATTGCGTCGCGATGCGAAGGAGATATCCCGCGGCGTGCTCCAAAGCGGGCACGCCGCGGGCTTGGACAACCGAACTTCGTATACCGCTATCAGTCGACCAACTTATTGCGGCTGGCGCGAGCGGTCGAGCTTCAGGTCGTCGTAGCACGAGCGCACGCCGGGCACGTCCGACCGATCGGGCACCTGGAGCAGGCTCTCCACACGCAGCAGGCCCACCGGCGAGGTGTCGTCGCCGCCCATCCCCATCCGCGCCGACATCAGGGTCAGCATGTCCTTCACCGCGCCGCGGTCCAACTCGAGCGTCGCGGTCTTGCCGCTGGTCTTGATCTGCATGCTGTCGGCGACGCCGTCGATGACTTTGGGGTGCGGCGGGCTCTCGGCGTTGATCATCGCCTTCTTCAGGCTCGCGCGCACGTCCAGGATGCTGTCGTTGTGCTCTTGCGCGTAGGCCTTGGCGTGTTCGCTTTTCTCAAACGTCACGCGTGCCGACAGCTGGGCCGACGTGCCCGGCGAGCAGGCCAGCACGATCGACTGCGTGGCCTTCGCGCGCTCGAGTTCTTCCTTGCGCTCGTCGGAGATCTCTTCGCGGTCCAGCTCGTCGTCGATCTCGTCCGAGATGCCGTCGATCATCCGCCAGGCGACGACGATCGCCGCGTCGTCCGCCTTGGCCAGCAGCTTCTCGAACGCTTCCGCAGTTTTCTCGTCGCCCTTCTTGGGCATCTTCGGCGACCCGTCGGGCGATTCACCGCGGGTCACCCAGAACCAGCCGGTGTCCTTGCCGACCGGCTCGAGCTCGAGGTCGTCGATGCCGTCGTCCTCGGCGAACTCGTCGAGCGCCTCCTCGAGGTCCTTGGCCTTGGCCTTCTTGCCGGCTTTGATGAAGGTGTGCTTGCGGTACTTGGCGACCTTCTTCTTGTCCTCGCCTTCGCCCTCGGTCACTTCGTTGCGGTAGTAGACGGTGAGGACACCCTGGCATCCGGCGTCGGTGAACGCTTCCCAGCGTTCACGGTAGTCGCCCTCGATCTGGTCGGCCTCGGCCGAGAGCCAAAGCCTCGCCTTGGGCTGGTCGTCGGACATATCGTCGGCCAGGCCGCCGAGCATCTTCACGCCCTCGTCGGGCTTGATCGATTCGAAGTCCACCCACTGCACGGCGTAGGCCTCGTCGGTCATGACGTCCTCGGGCAGGTCGACGGACGAGCCGCCGCAACCGGTGAGCAACAGCATCAACGCGGCCAGGGCGAGTGCGTGACAAGTCGTTTTCATGGTAAACCCCTTGTGGTGGTGTCGCGAGTGCGGGCGGTGAGCCGTGGGCTATTTTAGTGCAAGAGACCGCACAAGCATACCTCACGCTGCCGATTCGCCAAATCCCACGGCGTTGCCGCGCGACACCATGGGCTTGCTTGTTGTCGTTTGATGGATCAACTCAGCCGCGTTGACCCAGCGGCGTGACCCGGCGTTCGGTCGGGCCGGTATAGACCTGGCGCGGGCGGTAGATGCGCGACTTCTGATCGCGGACTTCCTTCCAGTTCGCGATCCAGCCGGGCATCCGGCCGAGCGCGAACATGACGGTGAACATGTCCTCGGGGATACCGAGCGCCCGCATGATGATGCCGGAGTAGAAATCGACGTTCGGGTACAGGTTGCGAGACACGAAGTAGTCGTCGGCGCGGGCGGCTTCTTCCAGCTCCTTGGCGATCTTCAGCAGCGGGTCTTCGATGCCCAGTTTCCCGAGCACCTTGTCCGCGGAGGCCTTGAGGACCTTGGCGCGCGGGTCGAAGTTCTTGTAGACCGCGTGGCCGAAGCCGAAGAGCTTGTCTTCCTTGTTCTTGACCTTCTCGAGGAAGCCGGGCACGTCCATCGGCGACTCGTGGATGCGGTGCAGCTGCTTGAGGACCGCGACGTTCGCCCCGCCGTGCAACGGGCCCCACAACGCGCTGACGCCCGCGGCGCAGGAGGTGAACAGGTTCGCGCCCGAGCTGCCGACGATCCGCACGGTCGAGGTCGAGCAGTTCTGCTCGTGGTCGGCGTGGAGCGTGAAGATCAGGTCGATCGCCTCGACCACGTCCGCGTCCAGCGCGGCGTCCTGCTCGGGCGTCGAGAACATCATGTGCAGGAACTGTTCGGCGTAGCTCAGCCCGTGCCTGGGCTTGATCGGCGCCTGACCGTTCGCGTCCTTGTAGCCCGCCGCGGCAAGCGTCGGGCCCTGCGCGATCAGGCACGCGGCGGCCTCGAGGAACGTGTCCTCGCCTTCCTTGGCGTTGCGCCGGTCGTGGCAGCAACTCGCCGCCTGGATCGATGCGGCGAACTTCGCCATCGGGTGCCCATCGTTCGGGAAGCCCGCGATCGCGCTGAGCACGTCCGGATCCACGTCGGCGTACTTGTCGACCAGCCCCGAGATCTGTTCGACTTCGCCCTTGCTCGGCAGCTCGCCGAACATCAACAGCCAGCACACTTCGAGGAACTTGCAGTGCTCGCACAGATCGGCAATCGCGTAGCCGCGGTAGCGGAGGATGCCCTTTTCGCCGTCGATAAAGGTGATGTCGGACTCGACCGAGCCGGTGTTGCGGTAGCCGGGGTCGAGGGTGATGAAGCCGGTGGTGCCGCGCAGCTTGGTGATGTCGATCGCGTGCTCGCCCTCGGAGCCGACGGTGATGGGCAGGCCGATCTCCTGGCCGGGGAGGGTGAGTTTGGCGGTGTCGCTGGCGATCGCGTCAGGCATGTCGTGCATCCCGGGGGCGTCAGGGGAGTGGGTTGAGCAGGTCGGTCGACCGCGGCGTTGGGCCAGAAAACGGCGTTCACGGCACGGCCCGCGGGGAGACGCAGTTTAGGGCCCCGCGCGATGTTTGGCTAGTAGGCCCGCGGCCCGACCAAGGCAATCGCATCGGATGGGTGGCCGGGGTCGAGGCTCGGCGCCCGCGGAACAAAGCCCTCGTAGGCGACCCATCGTCGCTTGTTCCGAGGGCTCGCGGACTCGCCCCCGGGCACCCGGCCGTTATTTCGTCAGATGCGATTGCCCCGGCGGCCGGACCCCGCCGCCGGGGTGGTAAACCATCTTCCGGTGCACGATCCCCGCTTCCATGAACGCGTCGCCCACCGCGCGCCAGCCCAGCGACGCGTACCAGTCCAGGAGGTAGGCCTGGGCGTGCATCAGCCCGGCGACGCCAAGCTCGTCCAGCAGCGCGTTGACCGCCCGTACGATCCGCCGGCCGACGCCCCGGCCGCGCGCCGACTCGATCACCGCCAGCCGCCCGACCTTGATACGTTTCACGCCGTGGTCGTCGATCGGCTTGAGCCGGGCCGTGCCCACGATCGATCCGCCGACGGAAGCGAGCACGTGCTCGCAATGCTCGTCTTCGCCGTCCCGGTCCGGCTCGGACGTAATGCCCTGGCCGACGACGAAGACCGCGTGGCGCACGGCGAAGACCGCCTCGCGCTGGGCGCGGGTCAGCGACCGGTACGGCTTGATCAACAGTTCGGTCTGCGACACACCCGCCTCGCGTGGTTTGGACGACGCCCGGCTACCGATGAGCAGCGACAACTCTACACCCCCACGCCCGCCAGCGTGCCCACGCCGATGAACGCCACCACCAACGCGACGATCAGGATGGCGACGATGACCCGCCAGGCGGCCGCCGCCCCGGTCGGATCGACGCCGATTTGTGCGATCAAGCAGACCACACGCGCCATCGTACCGCCCCGCCCGCCGATCCGGATCGCTTTAGGCGTTGGGCCTGGCCCGCTTACGCTCGACCATGCGGGAGCGGTGCAGCCGCTTGATCAACATCACCTGGTTGAGCACGTCGTCCAGACGCGATTCCAAATCTTCGAACTGCGCCGGCGAAAGGGTCGGCGATGTGCCCACTTGCGAATCGTGCCACCGGATCGTGTCAAGAAGCCGCTCCACCGCCGAGACGGTCTGGTCCTTGACCGCCGCGGTCACATGCTCCAGCGGCTGTTCTGCCAACGCGGCGTCGCTCGGACCCGCCACCCACGCCACCCGCAGCGGCAGGTCCTGCGACAGCCACGCCAACAGCCGCTCTCGTACCGGTGGATCGGCGCCATGGATCATGCGCGCAAAATCGTCGATGTCGGGCGTGCTTTCGCCACGCAACCAACGATAAACCGTCGAGCCGCTGCGCTTCGTCATGAAGGCGACCTCTTTCGGCGTCGTAATGTTTTGGACAACTAATTCGTTGAACAACGCGTGAAACGACTTATGCATGACAAAAAACGCCGATCCAGAAGTGAGCCAGAAGGCACCAATCACAGATGTGCAGACGACCTCTTGCCACTGGGGTTACTACGGCAAATGCCTGAGATGATCGCATCCAACTTCGCACCTAGGGTAACAGCAGCAGCGCACCGTTCAAACATCTTTGCGCCATAATTTACAAACTGACCTAGTAATCCAAAACAATGACGAGCAGAATGGCTAAGCGCGGGTCGAACGCTCGGGTGAAGACCTGAATCGATGCGGTCGCTGAGGGTGGACACAGTGGGGTTTGTACGTCTTAGGGCTTGTATTTACAGCGGATTCAGCGATGCCTGCTCGTGTTCACGCGCTTACCCTGACCCAGGTCATGTCCATAGAGACGTTCGCCGATCATGCGAAACGGTACAGCGCGAGCGCCCTTGGGAAAGATCATCAACGGTGCGTCAAGATTCAGGTTAACTTGAGATAACCTATGTTTTCAGATTCGCAAAAAGTGGCGTCTGGTCGCCGCTCGGATTGCCGGCTTTGAACAGCACGCGGGGCCGAAAGTCTATTCTAACAAGGTTAGCCGTCGGCCAACCCGATCGGGGGGGTGCAACTGATACCGCAAGGATTTGATACATGCACCCACAGCCATCCAACGACTCGAGAGAATCCATTTTCCGCATGACCGAGAAAGCGCCGGGCAGCGCGCTTCTACCCACCCATCCACACGAGCGCGCGGTGCAGCCACGCGTCCAGCCGCCGTTGAGCACGACCGAGCGGACCGTCCTCGGCTACCTGCTGCAGGGGATGACCGAACGCCAGGTCGCCAACGAGTTGGACCGCTCGCACAACACCGTGCACGTGCATGTCCGCAACATCTACCGCAAACTGGGCGTGACCAGCCGGAAGATGCTCTTCCACGCGATGGCCCAGGACCCGAGCATCATGCGCGCCCAGAAGCGGGCGTAAACGGCGGCCTGGACCTTACTGCGACGCCTGCTCGGCCTGCGTCTTCGCCAAGGCCTTCGCGATCGCCCGCTCGGTGCCGGTCAGCCCGGCGAAATCGTCCCGCAGTCGCTCCAGACACTCACGCCGATCTTCCACCGACCCCGCGTCTCGGATCGCCCGGGCCACCCGCTGCTGGGCCCAACGGTCGATCCGCTTCACCGCCTGGTCCTGCGAGGCGACGTAACGCGTCACGACCTTCCCGATGATCCCGTCCGACGGCTCGTTGGCCTGCGCAACACGCGGTTTCAGCAGCGCCCACGCCGCGTCGTACTCACGCTTGCCCAGCAACGCGTCGATCGCCGCGGCTTGCTTGGCCAACTCAGGCAGCAGTTTCGTCGAGGCCTCGAAACAGTCGGCGGTCATCTGCCGGGACGTCGGGCTTGGGCGGTGGCCCACGTCGCGGACCCACCGCGCGTCGTACACGAAGCCGCCTTCCTCCAGCATCGCCGCGTATTTCTTCGCCCATTCCAGCCGGCCCATCGGCGCCTCGGCGAAGGACTTGCCCGTGTCTTTCTCGCCGCACGAGATCACGAACAACACGCCCCGGGCCTCGGGGTTAGGCACCGCACGCTCCGCGTAATCGCCGGTCGCCCAGGTCCCGCCCGAGTGCGCCGCGCAGCCCGCAACCAGGTCGGGGTACTTCATCGCGAAGCGGTGGGCGTACTGCGCCCCGCCGGAGAACCCGGCGATGAAGACCTTCTCGTTAAGCTTGTATTGCTTGCGCAGTTGTTGGACCAGCGCGACGGTCTGTTCGTCGCTGCCGTGCTGCAGGTACTGGTAACCGTCGTTGTTGTAGCTGGCGCCGAGGACGATGACGTCGTATTGGTTGACCCACTTGGCGTAGCCTGCCGCGCCTTTGCCGTTGCCACGGTAGCCGTGCACGCCGACGACGAGCGTGTACGTCTTATCCGGGTCGATCTCATCGGGCGTGTAGACCCAGAAGTCGCGGCCCTGGGCGTCCTTGCCCTGAATCTCTTTGGCAGACGCATCGCAGGCAAGGGATGCGATGAGGAGCACGGCCAGCCAATAAATGAGACGTACTTGCATAGGAACAGTCTATACGCTTGCCGCCAAGTTCAGGCGAAATGCCCCATCGCCCCCGGGCGTGGCCCGGCGGTTACGACACGCTTCTGTTTGAGATCGGTAGCGCGCCGCAGCCGCCGCGTCACCACGGGGCGGGGCAAACCATCTGCCACATAAAAAAAGCCCACGCTCAACGAGCATGGGCTTTCGATTGTTCGCCTATCGTCGCGCTCAGCCCGCGAAGCCGGCCGTGTAGGCCTCGGCGCCCTTCTTCAGGCCGGCGACGACGTCGTCGGTCATCGCCTTTTCCTTGTCCAGCAGGTCGTACGTGTCCTTGGCCTGGGTCTTGAAGTACTCGACCAGGCCGGCGGCGTAGGCCTGGACCTTCTCGACCGCGAGCTTGTCCATGTAGCCGTTGGACGCCGCCCAGATCTGGATGACCTGATCGATCGCGGGCATCGGCTGGTACTGGCCCTGCTTGAGCAGTTCGACCATGCGCTCGCCGCGGTCCAGCTGCTTCTGCGTGCCGGCGTCGAGGTCGGTGCCGAGCTGGGCAAACGCCTCGAGTTCGCGGTAGGCGGCGAGGTCCAGGCGCAGCGAGCCGGCGACCTTCTTCATCGCCTTGATCTGCGCGGCGCCACCGACGCGCGACACCGAGATGCCCACGTTAATCGCGGGACGGACGCCGGCGAAGAAGAGGTCGGGCTCGAGGTAGATCTGGCCGTCGGTAATGGAGATGACGTTGGTCGGGATGTACGCCGAGACGTCGCCTTCCTGCGTCTCGATGATGGGCAGCGAGGTGAGCGAGCCCCCGCCGTTCTCGTCCGAGAGCTTGGTCGAGCGTTCGAGCAGGCGCGAGTGGAGGTAGAACACGTCGCCGGGGTACGCCTCACGGCCGGGCGGGCGACGCAAGAGCAGCGACAGCTGGCGGTAAGCGACGGCCTGCTTGGACAGGTCGTCGTACACGATCAGGGCGTGCTTACCCTTCCACATGAAGTGCTCGGCCATCGCGGTGCCGGCGTAGGGGGCGATGTACTGCATCGGCGCGGCCTCGGACGACGCGGCGCTGATGACGGTGGTGTACTCCATCGCGCCGTTCTGACGCAGCGCCTCGACGACGCCGGCCACGGTGGATTCCTTCTGGCCGACCGCGACGTAGAAACAGTACACCGGCTCGTCGGTGTCGTGGGTGAGCTTCTGGTTGATGATCGCGTCGATGGCGACGGCGGTCTTGCCCGTCTTGCGGTCGCCGATGATCAGCTCGCGCTGGCCCCGGCCCACGGGGATCATCGAGTCCACCGCCTTGACGCCGAACTGCAGCGGCTGGCTGACGGGCTGTCGGGCGGCGATGCCCGGGGCGATGATGTCCACCTTGCGCATGTCCACCTCGCCGGCGATCGGGCCCTTGCCGTCGATCGGCTGGCCCAGGGCGTTGACGACTCGGCCGAGCAACCCTTCGCCGGTCGGCACGCTGAGCAGTTCGCCGGTGGACTTAACGGTCATGCCTTCGCGGACGCCGAGGTAGTCGCCGAAGATGACGGCGCCGACGATGTCCTCTTCGAGGTTCATGACCTGTCCACGGACCGGCTCGCCGTCGGTCGTCTCGAACTCGAGCATCTCGCCGGCCATGGCGTTGGACAGGCCGTAGATGCGGGCGATGCCGTCGCCGACCTCGACGACCGTGCCGACCTGGCTGACGTCGAGCTGGGTGTCGTAGTTCGCGACCTGTTGTTTGATGACGCTGGTGATTTCGTCGGTATTGATTTTCATCGTTCGGATCACTCCGGGTCCGGTTTGGAACCGCAGATCAACGCAGATACACGCAGATCAATCCCATTCTGGGATCAGCCTGTCATGCTTTCACAATCTGCGTTCATCCGCGTTCATCTGTGGTTTCAATCTCGAATCATCGATCAATTAAGACCGCCCCGCGGCGATCATCTTGTTCTTCATGTTGCGCAGCTGCGACGCGACGCTCGCGTCGATCAGCTGGTCGCCGACCTTGATCTTCAGCCCGCCGATCAGCGACGGGTCGACCTTCTGACGCAGCGTCACGGTCTTGCCTAACGCCCGGCCGATCTGGTCAGCGACATCCTTCGCGGTCTGCGCATCGAGCTCGTCCGCAACGAACGCCTCGACGTCCACCTGCCCACGCAGGTCGGCGACGGCGAGCAAATAACCCGCGGCGACCTGCGGCAGCGATCCGAGCCGGCCCTTGTCGCTCAGCAGCCGAAGCAGGTTGTACAGCAGCCCGCTGACCTTGCCTTCGAACACGGCACGGATGATCTTGCCGCGTTCCGCGTCGCTGATCGCCGGGTTGGTCAGCAGCCGGTCGAGCTCGCCGCCCGACGCGATCACCGGCAGCAGCTGCTGGATCTCGTCGGCCAGTTCATCGACGGCGCCCTGGTCCTGCGCCAGCTCGAGCAGCGCCTCGGCGTACACGCGGCCTACGGTGTCGGTCTTCAGTTCGCTGGTGCTTAGCACGCTTGGCTCTCCGTCCTCGGCCGGCGTCGGCGGGGAGGGTGGTTCGGGCTCGGGTTGCGGGTCTAGCGGTTCGATCGGCGGCGCTAGTGGTTCGGTCGGTTCGGTCGTTGGCGGGGCTTGTTGCGGTTCGTCGGCCCGGAGGGCCGGCGCTTCGTCACCCGATTCAATGTCTTGTTGCGATTGGTCTTCCGCCTGGTCTTGGGTTTGTCCTGGTGTCGGTTGGGGCTTGCCGGTCAGCTTGTCTTTGAGCCGGCGCCACAGGCTTTTGCGCTCGTCGTCGGGCATGGTCGTGGGCCCCCGCCGGCTGCGTGGTTCAGACGCCGGTCTTGGTCAGTTCCGCCAGCGACTCGCTAACCAGTTGCTGCTGGTCGGCGGCGCTGATCTCGCGCTTGAGGATCCGGCCGGCGATCTGGGTCGAAAGCTCGGCGGCCTGTGCGTAGACCTCGTTGAGCGCCGCGTCCTTCGCCGCCTCGATCTCCGCGGCGGCGCGGTCTTTCATTTTGGCGATCTCGGCCTCGGTGTCGGCCTTGATTCTCGCGCCCGCCTGCTCGGCGCTCTTGCGCGCCTCTTCGACGACCGACTGCGCTTCTTTCTGAGCCTCGGCGATCTTGGCCTTGTACGTCGCGAGCGCCTCGTCGGCCTCGGCACGGGCTTTTTCAGCGCCGACCAGGTCGCCCTCGAGCTTCTGCTCACGGGCCTGCAGCGCGCCGAGGATCTTGGAGACCACGAAGCCGAGGACCGCGGCGAAGAGGATGAACAGCACGACCGCCCAGATCATCTCCAGGTAGTAGAGCTTCATCGGGTCGCCTTCCGCGCCCTCGGCGGCGGCGAGGGCGGGCGTCGCGGTCATCAGCGACAGGCCGGCGATCCATGCGGTTCGGTAGAGCTTGTTCATCGCTTGGCGTTTCCAGGCGTTCAACGGGTCGGGGTCGGGTCGGCGACTATACACACTTTCGCCGATTTCGTAGCCAATGCCCGGCGGCGCGGTTGGGCGTCGCCGGGGCACGTCGTCCTATGTCAAGGCGATTACTCTTCGCTCTCGTCTTTCATCGCTTCGATCTGCGCCTGGTTGACTTCCTTGGCGCCCTCGATCGCGGTACCCGCCGCGCCGCCGGCGGTGATGACGCCGAAGAACGCGACGCCTTCGATCAGCGCCGCGGCGATCAGCATCTGCAGGAAGACCTGGCCGGAGGCCTCGGGCTGGCGGGCGGTGGCCTGGGTGGCGTTGCCGCCGATGTAGCCGATGCCGATGCCGGCACCGAGCACGGCGAGGCCGGCGCCGATCGCGGCGCCGGCGGCGCCCCAACCGGCCGAGTCGATGGTTGCGAGGATCGTGTCGAACATGGGTTGCTCCTAACAAGCGGGATAAAGGGGGTGGGAAGGGATCTCTGCCGGTCGTTGGGGGACGGAACACCGGCGGGCCCGTGTGCGGTTCGCCTCGCTTTGTGCGCGGCGTTTGTTCGTGGTCGGGTCACGCGGTCACGGGCATCTCGTCTTCGCCGGGCGGGGTCATGTCGTGTGCGCCGTGCTCGTCGTGGGCGTGATCGTCGTGGGGCAGGCCCAGCGAGATGAAGATCGCGGTGAGGAACATGAAGATATACGCCTGCAGGAAGGCGACAAACAACTCGAGGAAGTAGATCGCCAGCGCGCCGAGGAACGAGACGCCCATACCGAAGTAGCTGCCGGCGTCGAAGGCGAGTACCGACATGATCACGATCGAGCCGAGCACCATGTGCCCGGCCATCATGTTCGCGACCAGGCGGATGCACAGCGCGAACGGCTTGATCAGCACGGCACCGAGCACTTCGAGGAACGCGACCAGCACGCCCACGGGGATCAGGATGACCAGCATCAGCGGGTTCTGGCCCTTGAGCGGGATGACCCAGTAGTGCTTGATATAGCCCATGCCGCCTTCCTTGAGCCCGGCGAACAGCCAAACCAGGCAGGCGACGACCGCGAGCGCGATCGTGACGTTGATGTTGCCGGTGAACGTCCCGCCGACGTGGGAAAAATCCTTGCCGAGGATCAGGCCCGCCGCGGGGCCGATCGGGACGATGCCCAGCAGGTTGCCGAAGAGGATGAAGAAGAACAGCGACCAGAGGAAGCCGATGTACTTGTCGGTTTTTTCGTGCAAGAGCGGGCGGACGGTCTCGTCGCGGAGGTAGACGAGGATGAGTTCGAAGAACCCGCCGAGCCGGCTCTTGGTGACGTAGCCCTTGGCGCCCTCGGCCTCGCGCGGCTGCATCTTCCTGGCGACAAGCACGAGCAGGCCGAGCGCGGCCGCGGAGGCGACGATCGACATCAAGAGGTGGTTGGAGAACCACAGGGCCCAGTCACCCTCGCCGACGAGCTTGAAGAACGCGTGGCGTTCGATGTGTGTCTCGGCCTTGGGGACGCCGCCTTCGGCCGCCGCGATGAGCAATGACATTAAACCGACTCCTCGACGCCGGGCGCGTTGTCGGCGCCCGGGGTTGTGGTTTCAGCGATGGCGGTACGCTTGGCCGCCGGGCTTAAACACAGCACTTCGATCACCAAAAACACCAGGTATCCCGCCGCGACGATCTGCGAGAACGACGCGGTCTTAGCAAGCCCCCAGTTTAGGCCATTCAACGCGACCACGCCACCGGCCGGCAGCCTCACCGCGATACCCGCCACGAACCCGATCGACGCGCCCCCGCGCACCTTGCCCGTCAGCCAAACCGACAGCGCCAAGCCCGGCAGCCCCGCCAGCAATAGCAAGCCGCCGGCCATGGCCAGGTCGTGCGCGAGCAGCGGCCGGTCCATCGCCTTGGCCACGCCGTAGGCCACGCCGATCACGACGACCGACAGCACCGCCGACAGCGTCGCGGCGCGGGCCACCATGAGTCGTAATGCGCGGTCGGGCTGGTTCATGGCTTGGGGTCGTCGGCGTTCGCGTCGTTGTCGTCTTGCGCTTGTTCGTTGGCGGGCGGTTTGTTTTTGGGTTTGAACCCGAAGTCGGGCAGCTTGCCGTCATTGGCCATCTTCATGGCGTGCCAGCCCCCGCCGAGGATCCCGACGCAGACGCCGGTCATGAGCAGCCACGGCTCGGTGCCGAGTTTCCCGTCCAGCCAGTAGCCGCCCCAGGCCATGCCGCCGATGACCATGGACAGTTCGAGCCCGATGCCCAGCGCCCGCAGGTCCTGCGGGCGGAAGGTGCCGAACATGGACTTGTACTTGGGTTCGCGTGTCATGGCCTGATGATTTCACGCAGAGGCGCAGAAGCGCAAAGGTCAAGGCGAACAAACGCTGAGTAACCACAGATCCGCACGGATGAACTCAGATAGGAAGGCATCGGCCAGACACACCCCTTGAAAACCACGAGGCATGGCCTGATCCGTGTCGATCCGTGTGAATCTGTGGTTTCATACCGCCTTGCTTTGCGCCTTCGCGCCTTTGCGTGAGGCAATCACTACTCGAGCGCCGCGGCGCCGGCGATGATCTCGCTCAACTCGGTCGTGATCGCGGCCTGGCGGGCGCGGTTGTACTGACGCTTGAGCGACTTGCCGACCTTGCCCGCCGCGTCGGTCGCGGCCTTCATCGCGACCATGCGCGCCAATTGTTCGCTGACCGCCGCCTCGTTGAACGCCTGGTACAGCGTGGACTTGACGGTGATCGGCAAGAGTTCGCCGAGCAGTTCCTCGGCGCTGGGCGAAAACTCGTAGTTCACGCTCGACGACGCCGAGGGCACGTCATCGGCGCTCGGCGGCTGCAGCGGCAAGAGCTGCATCACCTCGGGCGTTTGTTTACTCATCGAGATGAACCGCATGTACGCGACGCGCACCGCGTCGATCTTGCCGGCCACGAAGTCGTCCATATAACGCTGGGCCAGCGCTTGCACGTCGTCGTACATCGGCGTGTCGCCGATGTGGTCGTGGAAAGTGCCGACCGGCAGGCGCGAGAACTTGAGCAGGCCCACACCCTTCTTCCCGACGACCTCGGTCTGCACGGCCTCGGGACCGAGCGCGCGGATGTGCTTGATCGCCGGCCGCATCACGTTCGCGTTGTACGCGCCGCAGAACCCCCGGCTGGCCGAGAGGATCAGCAGGACTTCCCTGCCCGCGGGCTTCTGGGGCGGGGTCGCCAACGGCAGGTTCACGTCCTCGCCGCCCAGCGTCGAGGCGACCTCGCCCACGACCTCGGCGACCTTGCGCGTGTAGGCCTGGGCCTCGGTCGCGCGCTTCTGCAGCTTCTGGAAACGGGCCGAGGCGATCAGCTGCATCGTCTTGGTGATGCGCTGGATGTTGCCGACGGCCTTGATCCGGCCCTTGATTTCACGGATGTTCGCTGGCATAGGCCGGGTATCATAACGCCTGGGCCCGGGCGTGCCAGACCGCCGGGGCACACCACCTCTCGCACAGGAGCAACCACGTGTCCCGATCCTTTTATCAGCTCATCGCCGCCGCGTTCGCCGCCCTGCTCGCCCTGCCCGCGTTGGCGACCGATTACGACCTGTACGTCCTCGCCGGCCAATCGAACATGGACGGCTACGGGCTGATCAAAGACCTGGAGGAGGCCGACCGCGGCCCCGTCGCGGGTGTACACATCTTCCACGGCAGCCCCACGCCCGACAAAGTCCCCCTCGGCGCGGCCGGCCTGTGGCAGCCCCTCCGGCCCGGGCACGGCCGGGGCTTTAAGTCCAACGGCGCGGCCAACCAGTACTCGAACGCCTTCGGGCCCGAACTATTCTTCGCCAAGACCCTGCGCCAGGCCAACCCCAACAGGCCGATCGCGATCGTGAAGTACTCGCGCGGCGGGACCTCGATCCATCAGGCCGTCGCCCGGCACTTCGGATGCTGGGAGCCCGACTTCACCGGCGGCGAGGGCAAGGGCAAGGGCATCAACCAGTACGACCACTTCCTGTCCACGCTCGACGCGGCGCTGGCCGTGCGCGATATCGACGGCGATGGCGAAGACGACCACCTCATCCCCGCCGGCATCCTGTGGATGCAGGGCGAAAGCGATGCGCACGCAAAAGTATCCGCCGACGCCTACCAGGCAAACCTCAAACGACTGATGGACCTGATGCGCGCCGCGCTGCGCTGCGACGACCTGCCGGTGGTCATCGGCCGGATCAGCGACTCGGGGCAGGACAAGAAGGACGGCAAGGTCTGGGACTTCGGCGAAACAGTCCGCAAAGCACAGGCCGGATTTGTCAAAGAAGACCCATCCGCCGCGCTGGTCACCGAAACCGACAAATACGGTTACAGCGACCCGTACCACTACGACACGGCCGGGTTCATCGATCTGGGCAAGCAGTTCGCACTGAGTATGCTCGGCCTGCACGGCGCGAAACCGGGCGAGCCATCACGGTGAACGCAAAACCCGCCCCGCGCTGTCCGGAAAGCAGCGCGGGGCGGGATCGATTCGGTACCGATGTTCGGCCGACGCAGCGCCTCACGGCGATCGCCGACCCGCGTCATTCAGATCAATACCGGCAGTCGCCGGTGCTGACCCAGACGCGCTCGTAGTACCCCTCACGGACACAGACGCGGTACGGGTTGCCGCATCGGTCGTAACGGGTCTCGTACACCGGCGGGCGGTAGACGCTCGTCCAGTAACCGCTGGGTGGGCGGACCTCGACGTAGCGGACCGGCGTCGTGTCGCAGCGCGAGCTGCTGCGGTACGTGACCCGCCGGGTCTCGTAATGCCGGCCGTAGTCAGCGTGCCGGTCGTGGCCACGCCGGTACGTCACGCGCCGGTCCGAGTAGCAGTGCTTGCTGCTCGAGCCGATGCTGACCGACACGCGGTAGTGGTCGCCGCCATACGTCGCGGAGACACGGCTGTAGCTGCCCCGGTCGCAGGACCGGTTGTGCCTGTCGTGACCCGCCGACGCGTCGAGCCCGGCGAACCCGGACACGACCAGCGCCGTGGCAAACGCCGCCGCCTGGAAACACTTCATGCTGAACATGATGTTCTCCTGAAAAGAAGGGAAGGGTGGAGTTGCGCCCGACGAGGCCTCAGTCAGACGGCGCCCCGGGCACCGCGCCCGGCGAAACACGCGAGCCGGGCCGCCCCACACATGACCGTTGCCCGCTCGCACGCAATGACGCGATTCTATCGTGAGCGGTTACCAACACAAGTACTTTTCCCTTATTTTTTAAGGGAATATGCCACATTGCACGCGATATCACATTATTATGTAGACGTATTAATACGCGTTTTATATTATAACGTACACGTATTTTTCGGGTGGGACACGAAAAAACGCCCCGGCGGTCCGGGGCGTCGAGCGGTCGATAGGCTGTCGCGTGGCGTCAGCGCCCGCGGCGTTTGAACTTCGCGCCGATGCCGCGTTTGGGCATGTTCTTGGGGACTTTGCCGTCGGGGAACATCGCCTTGAGCTCTGCTTCGCTTAGGCCGGTGTCGCTGTGGTCGGGCTTGACGACGCGGTCGGCGACGGTGGTCTTGCCGGTCTGCTTGTACTTGTCGCGCTGGGCGCGTTCTTCGCGCACGTCGTCGGGCACGCGTCCGGGCTTGAAGTCGGGGTAGTGCATCTGCTCGATCATCACGCCGACGAGTTTTTCGATGTCGCTGAGCATCTGGCCCTGGTCGGGGCAGACGAACGACCACGCCGTGCCCCGCCGACCCGCGCGGGCGGTCCGGCCGATGCGGTGGACGTAGACCTCCGGGTCTTCGGGCAGGTCGTAGTTGATCACGTGCGTGATGTGCTCGACGTCGAGCCCGCGGGCGGCGAGGTCCGAGGCGATCAGGACGTCGAGCTTGTTGTCGCGCATCTGCTGCATGACTTTGGTGCGTTTGGACTGGTGCAGGTCGCCGTGGATCTCGCGGACGTTGATGCCCTTGTCCTTGAGGTACTGGGCGACCTTGCGGACGGTCATCTTGGTTCGGCAGAAGACGACGGTCGTCGCCGGCTCTTCGTGGGTTAACAGGTGCAGCAAGAGCTGCTTCTTGTCCCAGCGTTCGACGGGCAGGTGCAGCTGGTCGACCATCGACACGGTGAGCGCGGCGCCGACGGTCGTGATCTTCTCCGCGTCTTCGTGCATGAACGCGCGGGCCAGCGACTCGATCTCGCGGTCCATCGTCGCGGAGACGAAGATGGTCTGCTTGTCCTGCTTCATCTTGGAGAGGATCTTCTTGATGTCGTCGCGGAAGCCGATGTCGAGCATGCGGTCCACTTCGTCGAGGACGACGTAGCGGACGTTGGAGAAATCGAGCATGCGTCGGCCGTGCAGGTCCATCACCCGGCCGGGCGTGCCGACGACGATGTGCCCGCCCTTATCGAGCGATTGTTTCTGGTCGCGCATCGACTCGCCGCCGATGATCGAGGTGACCTTGATGGGCGTGCCTTGGGCGAGGTCCTGGATCTCCTTGGTGATCTGGTTGGCGAGTTCGCGGGTGGGCGCGAGGATGAGGGCCTGGCCCTTGATGTCCGGGTCGGCGTTGTGGAGGATCGGGAGGGTGAAGGCGGCGGTCTTGCCCGTGCCGGTCTTCGCCTGGCCGATGACGTCCTTGCCCGCGAGGGCGACGGGGATCAGCTCGGCCTGGATGTCGGTGGGGTGCACGAAGCCGTAGGCCTTGATGCCGGCCAGGACGTCTTCGCGCAGGCCCAGATCGTCGAATGTGATATCCGTACGGAGGGTGTCTGACATGTGGTTTTTCTTTCGGGTTCGCTTCGCGGCCGATAGTTCGTGCGATCGGCCGGTGGTTCGCGGGATTTATGGCAGCAACGCTCGGCCGGTGCCGATGTCCTACCCGGGCGCCACGCGACACGCTGCCGCGGGGCATGGCCGCCTCTTTGTCCCTTGAAGCGACCTCCGACGCGATGACTATAGAAGGAGTACGCTGGTGATACAAATGTCCAGCCCCCTTTCGATCTCCAAGCCCGTCAAGCTCGATGCGCCCGGCCTGGGCGAGCTGAGCTGGCTCGAGGTCGACCTGCGCAAGCTCGACCTGAACCTGCTGGCCCTGCGCGAGGCCATCGACCACGCCGACACCCACGACGCCCACGGCCGGCCGGTCCCGCCCGCCGAGCAGGCGCGAACGATGATCTGCGCCGTGGTCAAGAAAGACGCCTACGGCATGGGCAGCGTCCAGGTCGCCCACCGGCTGGTGAAGAACGGCGTGGACATGCTCGCGGTGTACAGCCCGGACGAGGCGGAGTACCTCATCGCCAACGCGGTGGCCGCGCCGATCCTCGTGCTCATGCCGATGCGTCAGCTCAACCGCACCGACGGGCTGTACCGCCACGCCGTCGCCGAAAAGCTTCACCTGTCGATCCACGACACGCGTCAGCTCGCCGAGCTGAACCACATCGGCCAGCAACTGGGCATCAAGCTGCCCTGCCACCTGTACATCGACACGGGGATGTCGCGCTCGGGCCTGTCGCCCGAGCAGGCGCTGGACGTGTTGCGTTCGACGTCGAGCCACCGGTATGTGCGGATCGCCGGGGTGTTCACGCACTTCGCGTCCAGCGAGTCGAACCCGCCGTTCACGTTCAAGCAGCTGGAGATGTTCAACGACTGCGTGGACAAGGCAGGCGGGGCGCTGCCGCCCGACGCGATCCGCCACGCGGCGAACACGCAGTCGCTCTTGCGCTCGGCGAGCACGCACCTGGACATGGTCCGCTTCGGCATCGGGCTGTACGGTTTCGGCGGCCCGCCCGCCGATCGCGACGCCGGGCCCTGGCTGGCGCAGCTGCCCGAGCTCCAGCCGATCCTGCGCTGGTGCTCGCGCGTCATCCACGTCCACCGCTACAAGCGCCGCACGCCCGTCAGCTACGGCAGCACGCACAAGCTCAAACGCGACAGCGTCCTGGGCATCGTCCCCGTTGGCCACGGCGACGGCTACCCGACCCAACTCGCCAACAAGGCCGAGGTCCGTGTCCACCCCCGCGACCGAAGCAAGCCGCCCACCGCGTGCAAGGTGCTCGGCAGCGTGAGCATGGACCAGATCGTCGTGGACCTGACCGACCTGGTCGACGACGTCAACGCCGACAACGCGTTCCTGCTCGACGCGTGGGCGGAGATCTACAGCCCCGAACGCGACGCGCCCAACGCCCTGCCGAACCTCGCCTCGATCGCGAAGACAAACGTGTACGAGCTACTTTGTCGGCTGTCGCCGGGGATCCCGCGGCGGTACATCCACTAACGCATATGCGTGTCGTGTTTCGCGGGAGACGCGCGGCATCCAACTAGAGCAGCTTGCATGATTACTCTCCATGGGTGGCACTGACAAGCGGCGTCTGCGGAGCTTGTCAGTGCGTTGTCGTGAAGCACTGACAAGGCTCCAAGCAGCCTTGTCAGTGGCACCCACTGGAGGATGTTATTGCACGCTGATCTAGATTCGACGCGGTCACAGCGGGACAGCGCCCGCCACCCGCTTCACGTATCCAGAAACGAGGCGAACACGTGGCAACAACCTTTCAAACGACAAACAACGCCCACGCTCAACGGCGTGGGCTTTTTCGAAATTGGGTTTCGAAGGTCTCAACGACGACGACGCAGCGCCATCAGGCCGCCTAAGCCGATGAGCGCGAGCGAGCCCGGCTCGGGCACCGATTCCGGTCCGAGCGGGCCGGTGTAACCGGAGAAGATCGTGCCCAGGTCGGTGTCGTCGATATCGCCGTCGCCGTCGGTGTCGCCGTCCGCGGCGGTCTTGCCGCCGGTCCCGGGCGGCTGTGGTCCGGTGTAGTTGGAGAAGGCGGTGCCCAGGTCGGTGTCGTCGATATCACCGTCTGCGTCGGTATCGCCGGGCAGCGCAGGCCCGCCTAGGATCGACGCACCCGCGGCGAGGTCGGCGATCTCCTGGGCCGAGAGCGCCCGGCTCCAGATCGCGGTGTCGTCCATCAGGCCGGTGAACTGGCGGACATCTACGAACTTGTTGCTGTTGCCAATGACCACATTGCTCGTCGCGAGGGTATCAATCGGCTCGTCGCCCGAGCCGGAAGAACCTTGCAAAACACCGTCGATGTACATCAACACTTCGAGGACATCCGGCGAGCCGTCATCGACCAGGACCGCGGCGACGTGGTGCCACTCGCCGTCGTTGACCGCGCCGTCCGTGATGTTGAACCCGCCCTGGACTTCGGTGCGGATCCCGCCCACCAGGCCCTGACCCGAGTAGTTGATGCGGAACGACCACCGGTTGCCGTTGGCGTTTTCTCCCCACTCGACCAGGGTTGTCGAGCCGATATCCGTCGGATCGACCTTGATCCAAGTCGCGACGGTGCGGTCGCCCGTGCCGCCGATGCCGGTGTACCCGGGGGTATCGGACACGATGAAGTCGGTCGTTGCGCTCAGGTCGAGCGCTTTGGTTGAGCCCGTCAGCGCCGCCGGCACATCGCTGGCGAACGTGTAGTCGATCGTGCCAGAAACAAAATCGTTGTCCTCGGTCCCCGACCCGTTGCGGGTGTTGCCCGATGCGTCAAGAATCCCCCCCGGGGCGGTCGTGTCCGCCTCGTAGTTGTAATACAACTCCAGACCGTCAGACAAAGCGGCTCGCGAAGCCCCGGCCCAACAGACCGAGACCGCGCCGGCGGCAAGCAGCACATGAGACGAGAGGCGCACGCGATAGAAACGAGAAGAAAAAGACATGATGGCACTCCACAACACGGGTGAGAAAGGGACAGACCGGCGGCCTGCGACGGTGGAGCACGCACGCCCCACCCAGGCCGAACACTTAGCGTGACCGAGGCTCGCGAATCGACGCACCCACAACGCCGTCGGCCACGCGGTACGCGAGCACACGGCCCCGTCCGCCGACGGGGGCAAAGCATCGGGATGACACGCCTCTCGCACAAGACATGACTCGATTCCTCTATGCGAAAACGAGATCGGTACATGAAATGTACTACAACACAGAGACGCGAGCAATCGCGCCAAAGCGGTATTCCCCTTCACCACGATTCACAACGTCAAGCGCGACATCAACCGCGAGGGGGCCGCTGTTATCGCGTTTGATGAAGACGCGATGTGTCTGTTTTGTTGATGAAGCGATGCGGCCGGATCGATCATGGATACAAGTCAGCGCCTCACGTCGCCGCCGCTTCGACCTTCACCGCGTAGTCCTGCAGCGCGTGGACGCCCCAGCCGCCCTGCTTGATCGCGCGCATCGCGTGGGCCGCGGCGACGCCGCCGGTCGCGGTCGTGATCATCGGCACGCCGAAGCGCACCGCCGTCGCGCGAAGCTTGCCCTCGTCCGTGCCCGCGCCCTTGCGCGTCGGCGTGTTGATGATCAGCGCGATCTCCTGGTTCTTGATCAGGTCGATCGCGTTGGGCCGGCCCTCCTTGATCTTGTTCAGCCGCGTCGACGCGATGCCGTGCTCTTTCAAGTGCTTGTGCGTCCCGCCGGTCGCGAGCAGCTCGAAGCCGAGCTTGGTCAGCTCGCTGGCGATGCCCACCGCGTGGTCCTTGTCGGACTTGCGGAAGCTCAGGAACACCTTGCCCTGGGTCGGCAACGCCTGGCCGGCGCCCATCTGCGCCTTGGCGAAGGCAACGGCGAAGTCTTCGTCCACGCCCATCACTTCGCCGGTTGAGCGCATCTCCGGCCCAAGCACGACGTCGACACCCGGGAACTTGCTGAAAGGGAACACCGATTCCTTGACCGACGTCTGCTTGGGGACGACTTCCTCGGTGACGCCCAGCTCGCCGAGCTGCTGGCCGGCCATGACCTTCGCCGCGAGCTTGGCCCACTGCACGCCGGTCGCCTTGCCGACGAACGGCACGGTGCGCGAGGCGCGGGGGTTGACCTCGATCACGTAGATCTCGTGGACGTGGTCCTCCGCGTTCTCGCCCTCGTGCTTCTGCCGGATCGCCCACTGCACGTTCATCAGCCCGCGGACGTTCAGCGCCTTAGCCAAGGCCCGCGACTTATCCTTCAACTCGTCGACCACTTCCGCGGGCAGCGAGTAAGGCGGGATCGAACACGCCGAGTCGCCCGAGTGGATGCCCGCCTCCTCGATGTGTTCAAGCACGCCACAAACGATCGCACGCTGGTCGTCGGAGGGAGGACTTCCAGGGGCCGTCGGGCCGTAGTCGGCGATCACGTCGATGTCGCATTCCGTTGCTTCTGCAAGGAATTTGTCGACGAGGATCGGCTGGCCCTCGAGGTCGGACGCCCCGATCGCGATGGCCATGTAGTGGCGCAATTGTTCATCGTCGAACACGGTCTCCATCGCCCGCCCGCCGAGCACGAACGACGGGCGGACCAGCACCGGGTAGCCGATGTCGTTGGCGATCTTGAGCGCCTGATCGACGTCGTACGCGATGCCGTTGGCGGGTTGGCGGACGCCGAGCTCGTCGCACAGGGCCTTGAACTTGTCGCGGTCTTCGGTCAGGTCGATCGAATCGACGCTGGTGCCGATGATCGGCACGCCCGCGGCACGCAGCCCGTTGGCGAGGTTCAGCGGGGTCTGCCCACCGAATTGCACGATGACGCCGTGGACCAGGTTTGACGAGCCGCGCACGTGAGTAAGCGGTCCCGAGTCCAGGTTTGACGAGCCGTGCACGTGAGTCAGCGGTCCCGAGTCGTTGCCCGCTCCCTCACGGTCGCGGCTCGTAAAAGGCCCGCCGTTCAGTCGCTCACAGAGATTGAGTACGTCTTCGAGTGTCAGCGGCTCGAAGAACAGCAGGTCGGACGTGTCGTAATCGGTCGAAACGGTTTCGGGGTTGGAGTTGACCATGACCGCTTCGTAGCCGAGCTCTTTCGAAGCGAACGCGGCCTGGACGCAGCAGTAGTCGAACTCGATGCCCTGCCCGATGCGGTTGGGCCCGCCGCCGAGGATGACGATCTTCTTCTTGTCGCTGACGCGTATCTCGTCGTCTGTGATGAGGGGCGAAGGGGACAAGGGCCCAGGGGCCGAGTGCTCGTCTTCACTAGCCCCTTGGCCCCTTGACCCCTTGCCCCCTACCACCCGATAGGGCGTCTCATACGTCGAGTAGTAGTAAGGCGTCGCCGCCTCGAACTCGGCCGCGCAGGTATCGACGAGCTTGTAGACCGGCTCGATGCCCATCGACTTGCGGTGCTTGCGCACGGCCATGATGTTCGTCGTCGTGATCGCGCCGAAGAACAGGTTCGCGAGCTGCGGGTCGCTGTACCCCAGCTGCTTGGCCTGAAAGAGCAACGCGCGCGGGCAATCCGACAGCGAGCCCACGGCTTCGAGCTCGGACTCGAAATCCACCAGCTGCTTGATCTGATCGAGGAACCACGGGTCGATCTTCGTGAAGCCGAACACGTCGTCGATCGACCAGCCCATCTTGAACGCGTAGCGGATGTAATACATCCGGCCCTGGCTGGGCACCGCGAGCTTGCGCTTCAGCCGGTCCTCGTCGATCGGCCACTGCACGCGCGACCCGTCGGCCAGCTCGACCCCGCGGATGTTCTGCAGGTACTTGTCGTTCTGGTCCAGCCCAAGCCCAAACCGCTTGACCTCCATCGAACGGATGCCCTTCTGCAGCGACTCCTTGAACGTCCGCCCGATCGACATCGCCTCGCCGACGCTCTTCATCTGCGTCGTCAGGGTTTCGTCGGCCTCGGGGAACTTCTCGAACGTCCAGCGCGGCAGCTTGGTCACGACGTAGTCGATCGACGGCTCGAAGCACGCGACCGTCTTGCCGGTGATGTCGTTGGGCAGCTCGTCGAGCGTGTAGCCCACGGCCAGCTTCGCGGCGATCTTCGCGATCGGGAAGCCCGTTGCTTTAGAAGCCAAAGCCGACGAGCGCGACACGCGGGGGTTCATCTCGACGACGACCATCTCGCCGGTGTCGGGGTTGATGGCGAACTGGCAGTTGGACCCGCCGGTCTCGACGCCGATGGCCCGCAGGATGGCGAGCGACGCGTCGCGCATCCGCTGGTATTCCTTGTCAGTGAGCGTCTGGGCAGGCGCGACGGTGATCGAGTCGCCCGTGTGCACGCCCATCGCGTCGAAGTTTTCGATCGCGCAGATGATGACCGCGTTGTCGTTCTTGTCGCGCATCACCTCCATCTCGTACTCTTTCCACCCCAAGAGCGACTTGTCGATGAGCACCTGCGTGGTCATGGACGCGTCGAGGCCGCGCTTGGCGATGTCCTCGAACTCTTCGAGGTTGTAGGCGATGCCCCCGCCGGTCCCGCCGAGCGTGAACGCCGGGCGGACGATCGCGGGCAGCCCGACCTCGTCGAGGATCGCGCGGGCCTCGTCCATCGTGGTCGCGGTCTTGGACTCGGGGCTCTTGAGCCCGATCGAGTCCATGCACTGCTTAAACAGCTCGCGGTCCTCGGCCTTGTAGATCGCCTCGCGGGTCGCGCCGATCATCTCGACGCCGTATTTTTCGAGGATGCCCAGCTCCTCGACCTTGCAGGCGCAGTTGAGCGCGGTCTGCCCGCCGAGGGTGGGCAATAGCGCGTCGATGTGGAACGGGCCGTTGTGTTCCTTGGCGATGATCTTTTCGACGGCCTCGGGGATGATGGGCTCGATGTACGTGCGGTCGGAAAACTCCGGGTCGGTCATGATCGTGGCCGGGTTGGAGTTGATCAGGACGACGTTGTAGCCCTCTTCCTTGAGGGCCTTGCAGGCCTGGGTGCCGGAGTAGTCGAACTCGCAGCCCTGTCCGATGACGATCGGGCCGGCGCCGATGATGAGGATGGTCTTGATGTCGGTGCGTTTGGGCATCGTTTGGGTGGCCGGGGTTGCGGGGGCGTTTGGGAGCATTAGCCGACACTTGATCAAGTTCGCGTAGTCGCTCGCTGCTCGATTTCGGCGTAAATTTTTCAAAGTGTATCCATCGGGACAGGCCAAGCCAAATCCGTGATATTCACACCACCAATCCGGTTACCGTGCCGCATCCGAATCGATCGTTTTACGCCCATACTTTGACATGTAGTACAGCAATGCGCCCTCTGCGATCTCGATCATCACTTCAGACATTTCCTTGACTGTCCACTGCTTAGAACGAAAAAAGTAGCTGCCGCGATCGAAGAACCCGTGCTCTCCGGAATCGTGTAGATACACCTTGCATAATTTCCCAAACATAGCGATGGTAGAAACCCGGTCAAGGATCGAACTGTCAGGTTCAAAATCACAGCCGTATCCGAAGCAGACAAATGGAAAGATCGCTTCCCCACGCATCGCGGCCCTCAGGCCGATGACGTTTTTCCCCAAGCGTTCGATCGCATTGCCTTTCGCCTGCCTGGGTTTACCCTCTGCTTGGCGCAGGTCATTCGTGCCTTGGTTTTTAACTTCTGAAATGAGGATGGGAAAAGCGTTCCCTTCACGATCAACAACGGAGAAAATACCGCCATCAGGCCTGATGTGCGAGGTGCCGAAATGATAGTAAAAGTCTACCGTTGGAAATAGTGTGCGTAGCCTGTCAACGATATCCGCGAGGCTCCATGTTTTGTCGTGGCGCAACTTAACGCCTGGGTATTGCTTGTTGAGATATATCTCGACGCGCCCTAACGCCTGGACGATATCCGACTCCTGCTTTGCGGAGGTTACGTTGATGACTGTGCCCGCACGCAGTTGTCTAAGTTGGTGTTTCTTCGCCACAGTCAACCCCGCTCGACCAAATAGAGGTATTCCGTCACATGCACCGACCGCTCTCTCAGGTTCCGCGACCCGCGAAAGGTGTTGTATTGTGTTTCCAATACCTCTACATTCCCAAATCGTTCCAAGAGTTCCAGCATCTGACGTTTTTTTATGAACCCTTCTGAATTAAACGAGATCAGCAAAAACTTTGCGCGCGTTGCCTGGATCAACTCAGCGAAAGCGTCATACGCCTTTGGCTTCTTGTTGTAGGCCGATCGGTTCCAGTCGGTCGGGATCCCGGACACCCGGCTCATCTCCTTGGGCCTTTCATATGTCAACAGCAGGTTCAACATGAAGTAATTCGAGCCGTAAGGATGCTGGTTGTATGGAGGATCGAGGTAGAGCAGGTCTACTTCGTCTAATTCCGACACGAGTTCATTTGCATCTCGTTGGTGCACTTGAACTTCGCTCTCATAGCGGCTGAGGACGGGCAACTCCATAGCGATTCGCCCCAATATCCGTGTCAACGCGTTGCCCCCGCTGCCACCATATTGACCGATGCCCGACTGACTGTTCTTGTAGAAACCCTTGAAAACACCTGACGTATTAGTATGAACGGAAGCCTTTGCAAGCAACGGCCCAAGCAGATATGGCCTCAGATCGGCATCTGCCTGCTTGATCCGGGGGCAAACCGAATCAAGATAGATCGCGTTTTGCCGCGTATAAAAAACACGTTCACCAGCCTTAATCGCGTCTTCGTCTTCTGGCGCGTACAGTTCGGTGATAAAGCCGGGGGTTGGGCAGTCAGTCGCTTCCTGATGAATATGCTCTACAGCGTGCCGCACACGTCCCCAATCGACCGTATTCGCGTTGCTTAAGTAACAAGCGTTCACCATATACGAATACGATTCGAGGTCATTCGCGATCAGCCTTTCACTGTGTTGCTTAAGGTAACGAGCTACGATCCCCGAACCCGAAAACAGGTCCACGCACGACAATTTGTCGCGTCCTAGCCGAGATTTGATCTTTTTTACAGCATGATCGATGAAAGGCAAAAGCGACCGCTTGTTGCCAATATACGTAATGATTTGCGTCCGCAGATACGCGGTGTCTTCTTCCATCGCATCGAAAGAAGCGTCGTCTGTCGTGAGCCAGAGTTGAGACTGGGACATAAGGGCTCCATCGTCGGTTCTAAGTTCGCACGTTTTTGGCCTGGCGGCGCTCAACCCAACCCGTTGTGACGCAACAGCGCCTCGGTCGAGGGTCCGCGGCCGCGGAAGGCCTTGAACACGTCCATCGGGTGCTCGCCCCCGCCCTTGGCCAGGAACGTCTCGCGGAAGCGCCGGCCGGTCTGGACCACCTTCGCCTCGTCGTCGAGCCCGACCTCCTCGAACGCGCCGAAGCAATCGGCGCTGAGCACTTCCGACCACTTGTAGCTGTAGTACCCCGCCGCGTACCCGCCGGCGAAGATGTGGCCGAAGCCGCAGAGGAACCAGTCTTCTTCCAGCGGCGGCAGCGGCGCATACGTCTTGGCGACCTCGCGGTACACGCCGTTGAAGTCTTCATCCTTGTCGGGATCGAACGTCGTGTGCAGGGTCATGTCGGTGATGCCGAAGCACAGTTGCCTCGCATACAACGAGCCCGAGCGGAACGTGCGGGCCTTGGTGATCTTCTCGAACAATTCGTCGGGCAACGGCTCGCCGGTCTCGACGTGCCGGGTCATACCCAGCAGCGTCGGCTTGTGGTAGCACCAGTTCTCCATGAACTGACTGCAGATCTCGACCGCGTCCCACTCGATGCCCGACAACCCGGCGGCGTCGGCGTAGTCGATCTCGGTCAGCATGCCCTGCAGCGCGTGGCCGAACTCGTGGAACAGCGTGATGAGCTCGTCGAAGCTCATCAGGGAGGGCGTGTCGCCCGTCGGGTTCGTGCCGTTGCAGATGACGTGGTACACGGGGTGGACGATCTTGCCGTCGACGATTCGCCGGCTGAGGCAGCCGTTGACCCACGCCCCGCCGCGTTTGTCCGCCGGTCGTGAGTAGGGGTCGAGGTAGAACGACGCGATGCGTCCGCCGTCGTCGTCGAGGACGTTGTAGAACTGCACGTCCTTGTGCCAACGCGGCGCGGCGGCGTCGTCGCGCTCAAACGTCACGCCGAAGAGCTTGGTGCAGATACCGAACAGCCCGTCGAGCACGCGCGGCAGCGGGAAGTACGGCCGAAGCTCCTCGTCGGTGTAGTCAAACTTCTTTTCGCGCATCCGCTCGGCCCAGAAAGCCAGGTCCCAGTGCATCAGCTCGCTCGTTTCACCCTGTTGCTTCGCGAAAGCGCGCAGGGTGTCGAGGTCCTGGCGCATGCCCGGCAGCGCCGCGGCGGCCAACTCGTCGAACATCTTCTGCACCGCGTCGACCGTCCCGGCCATCTTGGTCGCGAGGCTGATCTGAGCGTGGTTGTCGTACCCCAGGAGCCCCGCCTGCTCCTTACGCAGCTTGAGCGTCTCGACGATCAGCGGGCGGTTGTCCAACTCGCCAGAACTTGCGCGGGAGACGAATGCCTTGTAGACCTGCTCGCGCTGCGCGCGGTTGCGGCTGTGCTGCATGAACGCGACGAAGCAGGGCCCGTCCAGTGTGACACGCCACGGGCCGGCGTCGGCGGTCGCGGGCGTGCCGGGCGTCTTCTCCTCGTTGTACGACGAGCTGGTCATGTTTTTCAGCGTCGTCGTCCAGCCCTCGGCGTCGGCGGGGTCGGTGACAATCAGCTCGAACGCCTTGGTCGCGTCCAGCACGTGGTTCGAGAAATCCGTGGACAGCGACGACAGGCGCTCGGCGATCTCGAGGTAGCGCTTCTTCTTATCGCCCTCGAGCGCGACGCCCGACAGCTCCATGTTCTTGATCTTGGTCTCGACGATACGCCGCTGGGCGGGGTCGAGCCCGGCCCAATCCTCGCCGTCACGCATCGCGACCAGCGCTTCATAGACCGGCTTGCTCTGGCTCATCCGCAACGAAGTTTGCACGACCTTCGGCTGCACCGCCATGTACGCCTTGCGCAACGCGTCGGAGTTCTTCACCGACATCAGGTGCCCGACCGGGCCCCAGCAATATTCGAACGGGCGCTCGAGGTCTTCCAGCGGCTGCATCAGCCCGGCCCAGGTCGGCGTCGCGGCCGCCTCGATCATGTCGAAGCGCTCGGCGACTTCGGCCAGGCGGGCCTCGACGCCGGGCACGACGTGCTCGGGTGTGATCTTGTCGAACGCGGGCAGGCCCTCGGTCTGCATGAGCGGGTTGTCGGCGAGAGCGGTCGTGTGGGTCGTGGTCATAAAAAGTCTTCCGGTTTAAGTATTGACGCCGCGTTGAGCGCCCGCCCGCGAGGGCCAGGCTCGACACGATCCGATCAAGCAAAGCCCCGCCCTCGCGGGCGGCCGCTCAACGCGGGCACGATCTGCGGCTTACATCTAGTCTTCGTCACCCTTGTCCAAATACGCCACGTCGTCGGCCTCGATGGCGAGTTCTTCTTCGTCCAGGTCGTCGAGTTCCCCGCCACGCTCCTCGGCGAGCTTCTTCTTGTACGCCTGGATGTCGAATTCCTCGCCGCGTGCCTCCGCCTCGGCCTTCGCCGCCAGCGTCGCGCGCAGGCGCTCACGACGCTCGAAACGCAGCCGGCTCGCTTCGTCCGGCCAGTCGTATTGCACCGCGCCGTCGCCCTGCGGCGTTTGGTCATCGCCGTCCGTCTTCGCGGCGCGTTCCTGTTCCGGCACCAGCACCAGGCGGATGTTCGCGCCCGGCTCGGCGTTCGGCGTCGCGTCGTCCTGCATGACCTTCACCAGCCGTTGACGCACTAATTCCAGCGTCGCGAGGAACAGGCCGATCATCTCCGACCGGCCCGTGCGGCCCTCAAAGATCTCGCGCAGCGTCAGCCCGCCCGACGGCGCGTCGGTCCGCAGACGGTCGTGGATGTCCTCGGCGTGCATCGAGATCGGCGTGTCGTCGTACGTGACCGCGTGGTCGCCGAGGTGGCCGACCGTTTCCAGGATGCGCCCGAACGCCTCGCACAGGTCGAACACGTTGACGTCTTCCAAATCGATCGTGACTTCCTGTTTCGTTTCCGGCTCGGGCGGGCGCTGGCCGGCCTTGGCGTGGACGGGGAATCGGCGTTCCCATTGCTGGGCCCGGTCGTCGAGCGCGTACGCCGCGTCCTTGAATGCCTTGTACGCCAGCAGCTGCTGAACCAGTTCGTACCGCGGGTCTTCCGTTTCTTCGATGTCCTGCGTCGGGTCGTCGTTGTCGCCCTCGCCCTCGCGCTGGGCCTGCGGGATGATCATGCGCGACTTGATCTCAACCAGCGTCGCCGCCATCACCAAGAACTCGCCGGCGCTCTCGACGTCGATCGACTTGATGACTTCCAGGTGCCGAAGATACTGCTCGGTCAGCTCGGCGACGGGGATGTCGTGCAGGTCGATCTCGTGGCGCTTGACCAGGTACAGCAGCAGGTCCAGCGGCCCGGCGTACGCGTCGAGGCGGACGCGATAGTCGGTGTGAGGGACGGGGTTCGGGGCCTGGGGTTTGGGGTCCCCCGATGAAACCGCGGTGCCGGGTTGCGTTGCGTGTTCTTCCATGTTGATGAGGGTTATGATAACGCCCAACGAAAATGGCTGATTCCCAAGACCCAACCCCCAACCCCCAAGACCCGCGCGACTTCGCCCGCACCGTCCTCGACGCCGAGGCCGACGCGATCCGGCGGATCACGCTCGACGAATCGTTCGACGCCGCGGTTTCGTTGATCGCCTCGCTCAAAGGCTCGCTCGTCGTCTCGGGGATCGGGAAGTCCGGGCTCATCGGCGCCAAGCTCTCGGCGACGTTCGCGTCCACCGGCACGCCCAGCCACGTGCTGCACCCGGTCGAGGCGATGCACGGCGACCTTGGCAAGGTGCGCGCGGCAGACGCCGTGCTCATGCTCAGCTACGGCGGGGGCACCGAGGAAGTCCTCACCCTCGCCATGCTGCTCAAACAAGACAACATCCCCACGCTCGCGATCGTCGGCCGACCGGGCAGCGAGCTCGGCCGGCTCGCCACCGTCACCCTCGCAATCGGCGACGTCGCCGAGGCCTGCCCGCACAACCTCGCGCCCTCGGCGAGCACGACGGCGATGCTCGCGCTCGGCGACGCGCTCGCGCTGTCGGTCATGCAGCGGCGCAACTTCTCCGCCGACGACTTCTACAAGTTCCACCCCTCCGGCGGGCTCGGCCGACAACTCATGCCCGTCACCCAGGCGATGCGGTTCAAGTGCGTCGGCGAAAGCGCGAACACGCCGCTGATCGCCCTGGGCACGACGATGCAGGACGCGTACAACAAGGCCGAGCAGTCCGCGAGCGACAGCGGCCTGCGTCGGCCGGGCGCGCTCTTGGTCGTGGACAACGCGGGCAGGCTCGCCGGCTTCGTGACCGACGGCGACCTGCGCAGCGCGCTGATCGACCACGGCCCGGGCGTCTGGACCGGGCCGATCGATTCGGTCATGACCAGGCACCCTACGACGCTGAACAGCGACGCGCTGGTCCGCGACGCGGTGCGCGTCGTACGCGAACACCGCTTCGACGAGATCCCGATCGTGGACGCCGACGGCCGACCGGTCGGGCTGATCGATGTGCAGGATTTGGCGGCACTCAAAGTGATAGAAGGGTGAAATGGCGGAGCCGACTGATATCAAACTCCTGGTCCTCGACGTCGACGGCGTGCTCACCGACGGCGGGCTCTACGTGGACGACGACGGCAAGCCGTCGAAGAAGTTCAACGTCCGCGACGGGCTGGGCATCAAGCTCGCCATGAAGCACGGCATCGTTATCGCCATCCTCACCGGCAAAACCAGCAGGGTCGTACAACACCGCGCCGCGGAACTGGGGATCGAGCACGTCATCCAAGGCAGCAAGGACAAGGGCGCGGACATCAAGGCGTTGGCACAGAAGATCGGCGTATCCATGCAGCAGACCGCGATGCTCGGCGACGACCTGCCCGACCTGCCGGCCTTCGCGGTCGTCGGCTACCCGATGGCCGTGGCCAACGCGTCGGAAGAAACCAAACAGGCCGCGGCCTTCGTCACCCAAAATCCCGGCGGCCACGGCGCAGCCCGCGAAGCGATCGAGCACCTGCTCAAGGCGCACGGCAAGTGGGACGCGGCGGTCAAGGCCTTCACCGAAGGTTGAATCCGACCCTTCCGGGGAAACACGCGTGTTTATCTGGCCGGATTCGATCTCGACCCCCGCGTTGGTCATCATCCTGATCGCGGTGCCGATCGGCTTGTTCAAGCTGCCCAGCGCGATCTTCCAAACCGCTGCGTTGGTCCTTGCGGTGGGATGGTGCGTTCGGCGTCACCGGCGCAAGCACAACCGCGACGGACTGGACCGCTTCACCCTCGCGGGACAGTTGATCGCCGCCTACCTCGCGACCACCGCGGCAACAAATCTGCTGATCCTGCTCAGCGTCCCGCTCGTGGATTGGCTGGTCTACGATTGACGCGTCACGCCTTCACCGCACGAACAGCGCGACGACGATGAACGCGGACAGGAAGATCGCGACGAAGGCGATGACGAAGAAGAACGGGATCCAGCCCGGCGTCGGGTCGATCTCGTTGGACTCGCCGAAGACCGAGTCGTTAGGCTTGGCGTCGTGGCGGGTTGGTGGCTGAGGCATGCCTGGGTGTCCGGGTGTGGGTGTGTGTGATACACATCCTAGGCGTTGCCCGCGATGAGTCCCGCGCAGATGCAAAGCAGGTACACCACGATCGCCGCGCACCACAGCCCGACCGCCCAATTGATGAAGGTGGACGCCATCTTCGCGTGGCGGTGGGCGGCGGCGTAGTCACCGCTGTTGTTCGCGCCCATCGCCATCGCCGAGAACACGATCGCGACGATGCCCAATGGCTGGCAGCAGAACAACGAAACGAGGATGGACCAGACGAGTTTGTGGTCGGCCTCGCCGTAGTACTGGTTCGGCTCCGGGTGGTTCAACGGCGGTGGGGGTGGGTCGGTCGGCGGGAATTGGCTCACGATTGGGGTCCCCCTTAAAGTGGCGGCGATGACAGAGCAGATGCACGAACCGCAATCCTATGGCCACGGCGGCGCGGGGGCAATCCCCGGGCAGACCAGCGCGGCCCGCGTCTCGGCACGCGGGCGATTGGGCCGGGCCATCGCGCTTGCCATCGTGTTCGCCGGCATGGGCTGGCTATCGCTGAATCACCCCGCGCGGGACGCCGAACTGCCGCGCTGCCCGACCGAGCAGTACCTGCGCGTCTATTGCCCCGGCTGCGGCTCGACGCGCGCGACCCACTTCCTGCTCAACGCCCAACTCGACCAGGCGGTACGCCACAACCCGCTGCTCGTCCTGCTCGGCGTGCCGCTGGCGCTGTGGCTGGGTTGGCGGACGTCCGCGATCGTCGTCACCGGCAGAACCAAGCGGGGCGGACGATCGCTTCCGGCCTGGCTGGCGTGGTCGGCGCTGGGTTTGCTGGTCGTGTTCACGATCGCGCGCAACCTGCCGGTCGAATGGGCGAAAGCCTTGCGCCCACCCGCGATCGACGCGTCGCACAGCGTTGAAGCGTCATCCGGCTATGAGCTGCCGTAACTCCTGCAACTCGCCGAGCGCCTTGGCGTTGCCCGCCTCGGTCGCGAGCGCGATGCCCGCGTCGAGGGTGACCAACGCGTCGGCGCCCTCGCCCTCGTCGTCGAGCAGCTTCGCTTTCTGAAAGTAGGCGTAGTGGTAGTGCGCGTCCTGCGCGATGGTCGTGTCCAGCCAGCGCAGCGCCTGCTCGGCGTCGCCGGCCTTCACGTACTCGAGCGCGATCATGTAGGGCAGGTCCGCGTCGGCCGGGTCGGCGTCGCGGAGCTTGAGGAGCTGGTTCAACCGCTGGTGGTTCGTGTCGTCTGTCATCCCCGCGAGGATACACGCCCGAGCGGGACGCGGTGCCGCATCACCAGCCCGACGCCGCTTCCCACCGCCAGCAAACCCGCCAACAGCGCCACGACCAACGGCGTCGTCTCGCCCGTCGGCAGGTGCATCCGCAACGCCAGCAACGCCACGAGGTACAGGCAGATCGGCAGGGCGAACATCCATCGGCGGGCGGAAGGTGACGGCATCGGGCGTTCCGGGAACAACATCAAAAGCAGGACAAACAAAGTATAGGCCCGAGCCCGCCCGGGGAGAAGCGCTGCGCCCCAACTTCGCGCCCTGCCCCGCCCCGCTCGACCGGCGGGGCAAAAAAACATACGCTTTACACCCATGAAAGTCGGCGTCATCAGCGACACCCACGACCGCCTGCCCACCTTCCGGCAGGCGTTGGCGATGTTCAAGCGATTGAAAGTCGGCGCGATCCTCCACGCCGGGGACTACGTCGCGCCCTTCGCCGCCAAGCTGCTGGCCGACCCCGAGCTCGTCGGCGACACGCCGGTCTTCTGCGTCTACGGCAACAACGACGGCGAACGCGCGGGCCTGAAACAAGTCTTGCCCCAACTCGTCGACGGCCCGCTGCGCATGGAGCTGCCCACCGCGTCGGGCAAGTCGCGCATCGTCGTCATGCACCACTTCATCGACTGGCTCAAGCCCGCGGACCTCGTCGGCGCCGACGTCGTCATCACCGGCCACAATCACGAGGCCAGCAGCGAACTCAAGGACATGCCCGCCACGCTCAGCGGCAAACAGTTGCTCCTTAACCCCGGCGAGTGCTGCGGCTGGGTGAACGACCGATGTACCTGCGCGGTGCTCGACCTCGACACGCTGCGCGCGGACATCGTGGATATACGTGGGATGCCGGGGGGGTAACGATTGATGATTTGTGATTGATGATTTTAATGATCAAACATCAATCAAACTCACCCGATCACGCTCTGCACCGCCGACACGACTTCGTCGTGGAACCGGCCGTTGGTCGCGATGATGCCGCGGTTGTGTTCGAGCTTTCGGCCCAGTGAAAAATCCAACGGCGTGCCGGTGACGTCGGTGACGGTGCCGCCGGCTTCCTCGACGACGATCGAGCCGGCGCCGTGGTCCCAGATTTTTTCGCGATAGTCGGCGCTGGTGGGCAGGCGCAGGTAGATGCTCGCGTCGCCGCGCGAGACGGCGGCGTACTTGCACTGGCTGTCGATGCGGTACGGCTCGGCGGTGATGCCGAGGATCGCGGCGATCTGGGCCGAGTCGTCCTGGTTCGAGTGGCCGGACTCGACCGACTCGCAGAAGCGCGCCTCGCCGGCGCTCATCACGTCATCGACGGACACCGCCGTGCCCGCGAGGTCGTCGCCGTCGATCGGCAAGAGCTTCGTGCCCTGGCCCTTGACCGCGGTGAACAAACAACCCAACTGGTCGTCGGTGAACGCGAGGTTCGGGCAGCCGAGCGCGCCGAGGACGACCTTCCCGTCTTCGATCAGCGCGAGCGCGATGGCGTACTGCTGGCCGCGCAAAAAGCCCTTCGTGCCGTCGATCGGGTCGAGCGTCCAGTAGCGTTGTTGTGCGCCTTCCTTGGCCGGGTCGTACCCGCCGCGGTCGATCCACTCCAGCACGGCGTCTTCTGTCGATTCGCCGACGATCGCCGTGGTGTGCTCGGTGACCGCGCGGCGGAGCCGCGTCGCTTCGTCGCCTTTGAGGTCTTTAGCGCCCTCTTCGCCGACGACCCGGTCGCCCTCAAACGCGTCGGCCAGCGCCTTGCAGACCACCGCCTGGCTGGCGAAGTCGGCGACGGTGACCGGGCTCTTGTCTTTCTTCTCGAGCGTCTCGGCGGTCACGAGCGCGGCCTGCACCTTCCGGCAGACCTTCGCCGCGTCACGCACCGCCCGCACAGCGACCTTCAATTCGGTTTCGTATGTCATGGCAGGGAATCTATCGGAAGTTTCAATACGCCGCTGAATCACCGATAACCACTCACTTCTCCCAGTCATAACGCCACTGCTCGGCAGCGCTCATCGTGTGCGCCTCGCTCATGATCCGGTCGATCTCCGCAACGACATCGGGGTGCTGGTCGGCGATGTTGTTCGTCTCGCCCGGGTCCGTCGACAGGTCGTACAACTGGATCGGACCGTCCTTGTCCCGCTGCACATTCAGGCGAACGCCCTTCCACTTGCCCATCCGCACGGCCTGCTTGCCACGCTGCTCGAAGAACTCCCAGTACAAGAACTTGTGCGGCCGCTGTTCTTCACGGTCCCACAGCGGTGTGGACGCAAACCTGCCCTCGGCAAACTTCAACAGCGACGGCGCGAAGCTGATCCCCGTCACACCTTCGGGCACACGCACGCCCGCGAGGTCCGCGAACGTCGGCAGCACGTCTTGGAACGAACTGATGTGATCGGTCTCGTAGCCCGCCGCGATCGTGCCCGGCCAGTACGCGATCATCGGCACGCGGATGCCACCCTCGTACAGGTCGCGCTTGATGCCGCGCAACGGGCCGTTGGCGTCGAAGAACGCCGGGTCGTTGCCGCCCTCGGCGTGCGGGCCGTTGTCGGACGTGAACACGATCAGTGTGTCCTCGGCAAGGCCGAGCGATTCGAGTTGCTTCACCATCTCGCCGATCTGCGCGTCGAAGCGCGTGATCATCGCGGCCTGGCCCTTGTTCGGCCCGGTCCAGTCTTTGTCGGCGTAAGGCCCGAAGTCGGGCACCTCCTGCCCGCGCTGGTCCCGCGCATCCTCGGGCATCAGCCTCACCAGCCGGTTCGCCTCGTTGTTCGCGTGCGGCACCGTCAGCGCGAGGTACAGGAAAAACGGCCGGCCTTGCTTCGCCTGCTCGGCGATCCACCGCTGCGATTCCTTGAAAAACAAGTCGTTCGCGTACGCGACGCGCTTCACCGCGACGCCCGCGCCCAGCACGCTGACCCGGCTCTCGTCGGTCATCACGTTGCCCGTCAGCTCGCGCTTGTCGTTCCGCCAGAGGTAGTCGGGGTAGTGGTTGTGCGCGTGGCGTTGGTCGAGGAAGCCGTAGAAAAAATCGAAGCCGAACGTGTTCGGGTCGCTGCTCGATGCGGGCGGGCCCAGCCCCCACTTGCCCACGCACGCGGTGCTGTAGCCGGCGGACTTCAGGAGCCTGGGCAGCGACGGCTCGTCGGCCGGCATCGCGATCGTGTAGCCGGTCGCCTTGTCGTGGTAGTTGCCGCGCATGAAGCACCGCCCCGCGTGCTTGCCGGTCATCAGCACACACCGCGACGGCGCGCAAACAGTCGAGCCCGCGTAGTGGTCGGTGAACCGCATGCCGTGTCGCGCCAGCCGATCGAGGGTGGGCGTGGCGATCTTCTGCTGACCGTAGGAACCGAGGTCGCCGTAGCCCAGGTCGTCGGCGAGGATGTAGATGATGTTGGGTTTGGCCGGCTTACCCAAAGGCGTGCCCGTCGCCGAGCCGTTGGTCGGCCGGTCGTGCGAACAACCGAAAGCGAAACAGGTCAACAGCAGAACGGAGAGCAAACGTCGCAACATGGGCGTCCTCACGGCGGTGGGGATGACAGAGACCGCGAGAGTTTAACAGCGCTAGGTCGATCGCCGCGACGCGATGAGGACTACAATACACGGGAGGGCGGGGCGCCCACCGAGCCGCAACCGCGGTGGATCGCCGGCTCGGCGGGAGCCTCGCCCTCCCATCGAATCAACTCGCCGCCCTACCGCCGATCCAAGCCGTGCGGCTCGAACGCGCTCGCCGCGTCGCGGAGGTCGAGCTTGGCGCGGATCTTGAGCATGTGGCGGAACAACCGTTCGAACTGCTCACGGTCCAGCGCCAGCTCGTGCGTGTCCTGCCCGACGCTTGTGCGCAGGCGGACGAGATTGTCGCGGGTCAGTTGCAGCGAAAGGTGTTCGGGCGTTTGCGGGGTTTCCATCCGTGGACCTCGTGAGGCGTGAAAGAATCGAACGAACCGCGATCATAGCCCCGGCTGAGTAAGGGTCCAGATGAGTTATACAGGGGCGGATCATCAGAGCACGAAGCGTGAGCGAGTGACACGACTGCGAAGGCTCGCGTCACTCGCTCACGCTTCGTGCTCTGAATCAATACCCGCCGTGGTCGCTGGCGAGGTTGTTGAACCGCGTCGTCGGGCCGTGGAACTGCAGCTTCACCACCCCCGTCGGGCCGTTGCGCTGCTTGGCGACGATGATCTCGGCCAGGTGGTCCGGCTCGTAGTCCGGGTCGTTGCGGTGGAAATAGTCCTCGCGGTGCACCATCTGGATCACGTCCGCGTCCTGCTCGATCGAGCCCGACTCGCGCAGGTCGCTCATCCGCGGGCGGTGGCCCTCGCGCTGCTCGGCCTGACGATTCAACTGGCTCAAGCAGATCACCGGCACATCGAGGTCGCGCGCCAGCGCCTTGATCTGACGCGAGATGCTCGACACCTCTTCCTGGCGCGAGTTGCTGCCGGGGTCGGACATCAGCTGCAGGTAGTCCACGAAGATCGCCTTGATGTGCCGCTCGTTCGCGAGGCGCTGCGCTTTTGCCCGTAGAACAACCGGGTTCAGGCCCGGCGTGTCGTCGATGAACATCGGCGCCTCGGCCAACTCACCGACGGTCATCTGCAGACGCCCGAAGTCGTCCCGGCTGAGCATGTTCTTGCGCAGCTTCTGCGAGTCCACGCCCGAGCGCGAGCACAACAAACGCTGAGCCAGTTGCTGCTTGCTCATTTCCAGCGAGAACACGGCGACGGGGATCTGGTTCACCGTCGCGACGTGCTCGGCCATGTTCAGCATGAACGCGGTCTTGCCCATCGACGGGCGCGCGGCGATGATCGTCAGTTCCCCGCCGTGCAACCCGTTGGTCATCTCGTCGAGCTCGAAGAAGCCGGTCTCCAGCCCGGTGACGGACCGGCCGTCGTGCGCTTCGAGCAGCGCCATCGTTTCTTCGAGCAGGCCGTGCAGGCTCGCCGCGTCGGTGATGCCGCGTTTTTCCTGGATGTGGTAGATCAGTTGGCCGGCCTGGGCGAGCAGGTCGTCCGCCGAGTCGCCGGAGTTGTAGCACTTGTGCAAGAGCTGGCCCGACGCGTCGATCAGCGAACGGACCAGCGCCTTCTCGCGCACGATCCGCGCGTAGTGGCCGGCCGAGACCGCCGAGGGAACCGACTCGAACAGCTCGATGAGGTACTCGACCCCGCCGACCTGCTCGAGCATGTTCTTGTCCACCAGCTTCTGGGTGAGCTGGACCATATCGATCGACTGCACCTGGTTGTACAGCTCGATCATCGCCTCGTACACCGCGGCGTGGGCGGGCTTATAAAAGTCCTCGGCGGACTTGATGATCTGCACGACCTCGCCGCAGACCCGCCAATCGAGGATCATCGACCCGAGCACGGCCGACTCCGCCTCGATCGCGCTGGGCGGCAGCTTGTCGAAGAGCTGGCCAACGTCGATCTTGCGCTCGGCGCGCTGCCGAGGTTCGTATTGGGGGGTCTGAGCAGAAGTCATCCGTGAAATCCTAGCCATCCGTGGAGTTGTCAGCGTTTCCACGATACATCCACCGGACTAGCGATATCAAGCGACAGGTTGTTGGGGGTACGTTTTTTGAACCACAGAGGCACGAAAGGTACGGAGGAAAGCAACTTTTTTGAACCGCCAAGACGCAAAGGAAAGCAGAACTAGCCAAGTGCCTTAGGACTATTTGGATGGATTCCATCAAATAGCCATTCCGTCAGGAGCCTGACCCAAGCATGCGAAAGCGTTAGAAAAACAAGGTTGCAATATGCTTCATCTTCGCCAACCAGAGGGATAAGTGGGCGTGGATCAATGAAACTGGTCATGCCTGTCATTGGGAATTGGTGTGCCACTTGCTTCGCCACATCAATTTTTTTGTTTGCGAATGTGTCTCGCAAGTACGCAAGGCTTTGCAAGTAGGCAACGTCTTCATGCAGACGACAAAAACGAATCAGCATGTCCGTCATATTGACTAGATGTCGCCATTGCCCTTCATTCAACTCTGACATCAGAAATTTGCCTTCCTTGGCGCCTTTGCGCCTTGGCGGTGCAACCTGCCTTGCCGAACCGCGGGACGCTTCGCGTCGCCCGCTACACTTTTCTCACTCCGGCTCCGGCAATTCATCACAGAACGCCGCCAACTCGTCCAGCGTGGGCGACTGGGCGTTTCGCACATAAAACCCGCTGGTCGCGGTGCCGGTGCACAGGCACTGGTCGATGGGCAGGCCGGCGAGCAGTCCCAGGCAGAAACCGGCGTTGAAGTTGTCGCCCGCGCCGGTGCTCAGCTTGGGCTTACTCACGAACGGGCCCTTGAACAGCGCGGTCTTCACGCCGTCGGCGGTGCGCTGGGCCGCGGCGGCGCCCTCGCGCGGGTGGACGCAGACGCACTCGACGTCCAGCGCGGCGCGCAGATCGATCGCGATCTGCTCGATCGCCGCCTTCTGTTCCATGTCCGTCAGCGGCACCTTGACGCCCAGGACCTTCGCGACCTGCGCCGCTTCGGAGAGGTTGAAGCCGACGACGACCTTCGACTCGGTGTTGAGCTTCTTGGTCAGCTCCATCGCCTGGGTCAGGTCTTCGTCCGTCCGCTTGCTCGGGTCGGCGAGGTCGATGAAGATCGTGCGGTCGTCGTCCATCTTCGGCAGGACGTCGTCGATCAGCGCCTCCCAGATCGTGTTGAGCTGGGTCAGCATCGTCCAGTTGACCATGCCAAGGAACTTCGTCTGCCGGATCAGCTCGATGTAGGTGTCCCGGCCGATCTGCTCGTCGATCGTGTTCTGGTTGACGTGGCGCAGCGACGCGTGCTTGCCAAGCATGAGCTTGCCGTCGTCGAACTCGAGCGCGTCGGTGTGGGCCGGGTCGGCGATGGAGTGGACCTTGGCGATGTGGGCGAAGTCGTTGAAGACCGGGTGGATGACGCCCTCGCCCAGCGGGCCGATGTAGGTCACGTTGAAGCCGGCGCGGGCCATGGCGTTGGCCATGATCGGGCCGTTACCGCCGAGCTTTTCGAGCTTGGTGACCAGCTCGATGTTGGACGACCGGCCGGCGGCGGCGGAGATGCGCCCGCCGAAGTCGCTGATCGTGTGCAGCGGCTCGTAGCGTTCGGTGTCCAGACGTTTGTCGACCACGGCGATGATCGAATCGACGAAGCCGTCGAACCCGATGATGACCGGTGTGTCGGCGATCGAGCCGGCGAAGTCTCGCAATCCTTTGGCGGCGGCCTTGGCGATGTCGGAGCGGTTGAGCATGGTGGCGGGGGGTCCGTTTCGGTTCAAAGATCGGCACGACAGGCCGGTGCCGCAACCGCCATGATAGTGCAGTTCGTGTGGATGGCGGCCCGCCGATCGGCGTACGAACGTTGCTCTCGGCTATTCTTGCCCGCATGGATCAAGCTCAACCGCCTGTGCCGAGCCCGCATTCGACACCAGACCGTCCGGGCGAGACGCCGTGGTGGGTTGAGCATGTGGTGCTTCCCGTGATCCTGCCGGTGGGCGTCATCCGTTCGTGTTGGCGGGCGATGCCGCTGGGCCGGGCGTATGTCGTGCACCTGTACGGCCTGGCGCTCGCGTGCCTGGGGCTGGCGTTCGCCGACCTGACTTTCAACGACCCGCTGATCGTGTCCGCGCTCTTCGAGCCGGGCGCGATGATCGACCTGGTGTCCTCGGCGGTGGGCTTGGTGCTGTTCATCGAGTTCGCGTACCCGATCGCCGCATTCGTCACGATGTGCTGGGGCGCGGCACCCGAGCCTTGGTCCGCCAGCTATAGGCGAGCGCTGACGCGGTGGTACCAGCTGACGCCCTGGCACGCTTCGGCGTCGCTGGTCTACGCCGGGCTGTCGAGCGTCGTGACGGACGGCGGGCCCGGGCTCGCGGGCCTGCTGGTATTCGCGCTGATCAGCGTGGCGTACTGCTTTGGCCTGATGTGGGTGACGCTGCGGGCGCTGTCGGTGCACGAGCAGCGCGGCGGCTGGCCGGCGGCGTGTCGCTGGCCTTTGATGTGCGAGGGCTGCGGGTACTCGCTGTACTCGCAGTCGCTCGATCAGGCGTGCCCCGAGTGCGGCCGGCCGGTGTCGATGAGCGCCGACGCGGGCCGGGGCGGCATCGGGCGCTTGCCGCTGGGCGTGCTGGTGCTGCGGGGCTTGTTCCAACCCGGCCGGCTGGGCAAGCAGACGGTCACGCGTCGGCCGGCGACGGACCACCCCCGCGCGCTGTGGGCGGGCACGTTCTGCGTGTTCCTCACGCCGATGGTGGTCACGACGCTGGTGATGGCCGTCGTCCTCGTGATCGACCCGGACGCGGGCCGTTTTTTGGCGTTCGACGAGCTCATCGCGAGTCAGTTGGGTGTGATGGTGTTCAGCGCGTTCGCGACGCTGTGGGTCGTGCTCGGCGGGCTGTTGTCGGGGACGCTGCTGGGCACGCTGTACCGCGTGTGCTGGAAGGCGCAGGTCATGCACCTCGCCGGCCAGGCCGTGGCGTACCGCTCGCCCTGGCTGGTGCTGTGGATGCTTGGCGGGGGCGTGGTGATGTGGGCGGTGATCGGGGTCGCGGTGGCGATGGCGTTCGGCGGCTCGCCCTCGCCGTTCTACGCGGTCGCGCTGCCGGTGCTCGCGTTGGTCAGCCAGTTCCTGTTCGCCGGGCTGTACCTGTTGTTCCTGCTGCCGGTGGTCCGCGGGGCGCGCTACGCGAACGTCTGACCGAGCATCCGACCGAGCGCCGCGCGTAACGCTTTTCATCAATCCGGTATCCTGTCCGCTGTTTTACCACGGCCCGACCTGTCACCGACATGAAATACGACTTCAACCAGATCGAAGCACGCTGGCAACGCCACTGGGAGAGCGCGCGGACCTTCGCAACGCCCAACCCCGGCGACCCGGAGTTCGACCCGGACAAGCCCAAGTTCTACGTGCTCGACATGTTCCCCTACCCCTCGGGCGTCGGGCTGCACGTCGGCCACCCGCTGGGCTACATCGCGACCGACATCGTCGCGCGCTACAAGCGGATGCGCGGGTACAACGTGCTGCACCCGATGGGCTTCGACGCCTTCGGCCTGCCCGCCGAGCAGTACGCCGTGGAACACAACGTCCACCCGCGCATCACGACCGAAAAAAACATCGAGAACATGGTCGCCCAGCTCAAACGACTGGGCATGGGCTACGACTGGGACCGAAGCTTCGCGACCACCGACCCCCAGTACATGAAGTGGACGCAGTGGGTCTTCTTACAGATGTACCACAGCTACTTCGACCCGGTCGAGAACAAGGCCGCGCCGATCAGCGACCTGATCGCCAAGCTCGAGGGCGAAGACTACTACGTCGGGTCCGATGGCGAGCTGATCGTGTCCGGCGCGACCGAGTCGCTTGAGGCCATCGCGGGCATCGGCGACCCGAACGTGCACAAGTGGACCGAGCTGGCCCAGGACCAGCGTGAAAGGCTGCTGGACGAGTACCGACTGGCGTTCATGGACGAGGTCGAGGTCAACTGGTGCCCGGGCCTCGGTACGGTGCTGGCGAACGAGGAAGTGACCAACGAAGGCCGCAGCGAGCGCGGCAACTATCCGGTCTACAAGCGGCCGCTCAAGCAGTGGATGCTGCGCATCACCGCCTACGCCGACCGGCTGATCGAGGACCTGGACCTCGTGGACTGGCCGGAGAACATCAAGCTCTTGCAGCGCAACTGGATCGGCAAATCCGTCGGCGCCGAGGTACGGTTCGCGCTGCAATTGCCGCTGGATGCCGAACCCGACAAGGACGACGACCCGACCCTGACCGTCTTCACCACCCGGCCCGACACGCTGTTCGGCGCGACGTACATGGTCCTCGCGCCCGAGCACCCGCTGGTCGACACGATCACGACCGCCGAGATGCGGCCCGCCGTAGACGACTACCGCCAACAGGCTCGCCTGAAAACCCCCATCGACCGGCAGGCCGACGCGAAGCAGAAGACCGGCGTGTTCACCGGCGGCTACGCGGTCAACCCGGTCAACGACGAGTTGATCCCCGTCTGGATCGCCGACTACGTCATGATGGGCTACGGCACCGGCGCGATCATGGCCGTGCCCGCGCACGACTCGCGCGACTTCGAGTTCGCCCAGGCGTTCGATCTGCCGATCAGGGACGTCGTCGCCGACCGGCCCGTCGCCGCGATCTACGGCTTCGTCCAGGAGTACGACCAGCACATCCACCGCTTCGAAACCGAAGAAGCCAGGCGCAACGCGCTGATCGACTTCGTCGGCCTGTGCATCAACCAGGACCGCGACGACTACGACGCCGCCTGGGCGATCGTTTCCGATCAGCGGCGCCACAACACCGAGCGCGCGGCGGACAACGGCCGTGGCTCGATCTACTCGATCTGGCAGGACGCGCTCGAGCCGCTGCTCGCCAACGGCCTGGACAACCTCCTCGACGCCGCGCGCGACCAGCGCATCAGCTCGCTCATGGGCGAGGCGATGACCGACAGCCTCAACGGCATCGCGGTGCACTCGGAGAACGACGAGGTCTCGCTCAACGCCATGCACGTGCCCGAGGCCAAGCAAACAATCACAACCTGGCTCGAAAAGAAGGGCATCGGCCGGGCCAGGGAGAACTACAAGCTCCGCGACTGGCTGTTTTCCCGGCAGCGGTACTGGGGCGAACCGTTCCCGATCCTGCACGGGCCCAACGGCGAGGTCCGCACCGTCGACGAGGCCGACCTGCCCGTCAACCTGCCGGACATGGACGACTTCAAGCCCTCGGGCAGCGACGACCCAGACGCCCCGCCCCAGCCCCCGCTTGGCCGGGCTGGCGACGATTGGAAGAAGGTCACGATCGACGGCGTCGAGTACACGCGCGAGCTGAACACGATGCCCAACTGGGCCGGCTCATGCTGGTACTACCTGCGCTACCTCGATCCACGGAATGAGGACCGACTCGTCGGCGAAGACGCCGAGCGCTATTGGATGGCGGGCGAAGGCAACGCGTCCGGCGGCGTGGACCTGTACGTCGGTGGGGCCGAGCACGCGGTGCTGCACCTGCTGTACGCCCGCTTCTGGCACAAGTTCCTCCACGACCTGGGAGTCGCCTCGACGCCCGAGCCGTTCGGCCGGTACTTCGCCCAGGGGTACATCCAGGCCTACTGCTACCGCGACGAACGCGGCATCCCGGTCGAGGCGTCGAAAGTCTTCACCGACACCGGCCGGCCGGCTTCCGAAGCACAAGGCGAGAAGGGCGCAAATTTCGTCTACGAAGGCCAGCCGGTCGTCGAGGAGTTCGGGAAGATGGGCAAGTCGCTGAAGAACGCGATCGGCCCCGACGCGATGTGCGACAAGTTCGGCTGCGACACGCTTCGGCTCTATGAGATGTACATGGGCCCGCTCGATCAGAGCAAGGTGTGGAACACCGCGGACATCGTCGGCGTGCACCGCTTCCTCAACCGGCTGTGGCGCGTCGTCTTCAACGAAGAGACCGGCGAGACGCGCGTCGCCGACGCCGAGCCGGGCGAAGCGCTCAACCGCAAGACGCACGCGACGGTCAAGCGCGTGACCGAGGCGATGGAGGCGATGGCGTTCAACGTCGCGATCGCCGCGATGATCGAGCTGAACAACGAACTGGTCAAGCTCGACGCCCCGCCCCGGCCCGCGGTCGAGACGCTGGTGCGCCTGCTCGCGCCGATCGCCCCGCACATCGCCGAGGAAATCTGGAGCAATCTCGGCAGCAAGACCTACATCGCCGACGCCCCCTGGCCGGCGTGGGACGACTCGGTCCTCGCGCAGGACACGATCGAGCTGCCGGTGCAGGTCAACGGCAAGCTGCGCGGCAAGATCGCCGTCCCCGCCGACGCGGACCAGGCCGCGATCGAGCAAATCGCTAAGCAGGACGAGAACGTCGCGGCCCACATCCAGGGCAAGACGATCCGGAAGGTGATCGTGGTGCCCAGGAAGCTGATTAATATCGTGGTGGGGTGACAGGAAAATCCGGAACCGTGGTTAACCGCTGGCCCATGCCTATTCACCATCGAGTTCACGGGAGGCCACGGAGCCAAGCCACTTGATTTCCTTGCGGCCCCCGTGTGCTCATGGCAACCATGCCTTGATCCGTGTATAGCCGCGTGCATCTGTGGTCTCAAACCCCGTGTAGAATCTGCGAACCATGATCCTGCTCATCGATAACTACGACAGTTTCACGTACAACCTCGTGCAGCGGATCGGCGAGTTGTTGATCGCCAGCGGGCAGGACCCCGAGGCGCTGCCGGTCAAGGTCGTGCGCAACGACAAAATCACGCCCGAGCAAGCACTGGAACTCGAACCGACCCACGTCATCGTCTCGCCCGGCCCGTGTACACCGAACGAGGCGGGCGTGTCGATGGACATCATCGCCGCGTTCGCCGGCCGGGTCCCGCTGCTGGGCGTGTGCCTCGGCCACCAGTCCATCGGCCAGCAGTTCGGCATGGTCGTCGAGCGCAACGTCCGGCTCATGCACGGCAAGACCAGCCCGATCCACCACGACGGCAAGGGCCTGTTCGTCGGGATGAGTAACCCCTTCGTCGCCACACGCTACCACTCGCTTATTGTCAACAAAGACAGCTTTAACTCTGACAAGTTCGAGGTCACCGCGTGGACCGACGAGGGCGAGATCATGGGGCTTCGCTCCAAACCCGGCGCGTTCGGCGAGGGGCTCAACGCGCCGATGGAAGGCGTGCAGTTCCACCCCGAGAGCTTCATGACCACCGAAGGCCCGGTGCTGCTGGCGAACTTCCTCGGGCTCGGCCGGCCGAAGGTCGAAGCGCTGGCGTGAGCACGAACTCCTTGCAATGACCGACCGGCGAACTAAGACTATTACGACCCGCGCCGCGCGATGCGTTTATCTCGCGGCGATCCTGCTGATCATCCCGATCGGCCTGTTCGCGCGGTCCCATCGCGACGGCGCGGACGCGTCCACGCTGGCCGGCTTCGTCGCGACCTACCTCGGCGACGTGCTGTGGGCGACGATGTTCTTCCTCGTCTTCGCGCTGATCACGCCAAGGCGTTCCACGCTCGTGCTCTCGGCGATCACGCTGGTCTTCACGCTCGGCATCGAGGCCAGCCAGCTCTACCAAGGCGAGCCGCTCAAAACCCTGCGCGCGTTCAAGCCCACGGGCTTCCTGCTGGGCAAACAGTTCCTGTGGTCGGACGTCGCGTGTTTAGTCGTCGGCACCGCGCTGGCGGCGGGGCTGCACCGCTTGTTCATGCCTCAAACGCTGAAACACGATACGTGAGGCCTTAAACTACCCGCAGTCCCGAACAACGAGGAGCCCATCATGCCCACCGCCGTCGCCAGCCACATCCTTGTCCCCACCGAAGAACAGGCGCTGGATCTCAAGAAGCAGATCGGCGAAGGCGCGGACTTCGCCGAGCTCGCGAAAGCGCATTCGGACTGCCCGTCGGGCAAGTCCGGCGGCTCGCTCGGCCAGTTCAGCCAGGGCCAGATGGTCCCCGAGTTCGACGCGGTGATCTTCTCCGACCTGCCGCTGGGCGAGGTCTCCGAGCCGGTGAAGACGCAGTTCGGCTACCACCTCATCGAGGTGCAGCAGCGGATGATGTGACCCGCGTCGGGCTCGTTTCAACCCGCTGCGTCGTCCGTTGGGTGTGGGCTTGATGGGAGGGCGAAGCTCCCGCCGAGCCGCCAGCGCCATTCGACACGCGGCTCGGCGGGAGCCTCGCCCTCCCAAAACGTCTTGCAGCGGCTTGCTAATCGTCCCAATGCTCGTCGATCACACGGCGGATGCGCGGGTGGTCCGCGTCGGTGTCGCCGAGCATGTCGCGTTCGGCCTTGAGCTGCGCTTTAAGCTCGGCGACCACATCGTTGTACGCCGGGTCGCCGTAGCGGTTGTGCATCTCCAGCGGGTCTTTCTCCAGGTCGTACAGCTCCCACGCCGCGGGGGTGTTCTTCCAATACCGGTTGCCGTCGCGGCCGACGACGGGCTTGCCCGCGTGGGTGTCGGTGTAGTCCATGCCATAGAAAAAAATCAGCTTGTATCGCTTGGTGCGGATGCCGAAGTGCGCGGGGTTGTTGTGCCCGTGGGCCATGTGCATCCAGTAGCGGTAGTACGTGGCGTCGCGCCAGTCGTCCGGCTCGGGCTCTGCCTTGAACGCCTTGACGAAGCTCTCGCCCTGCATCGCCTCGGGCTTGTCGATCCCCGCGAGTTCCAGCAGCGTCGGCGCGTAGTCCGTGTTGTTGATCAGCCATTGGTTCGTGCTGCCGGGCTTCACCACGCCCGGCCAGTGCACGATGAGCGGCATCCGGATCGACTCTTCGTACATCCACCGCTTGTCGATGAAGTCGTGCTCGCCCAGCAGCATGCCCTGATCGCTGGTGTAGACGATGATCGTTTTGTCCGACAGGTCGTTTTCCTCAAGGTACGTGAGGATCCGCTTGAGGTTGTCGTCGATCCCCTTGACGCAACGCAGGTACTCACGGACGTACCGCTGGTAGGCCTCGTGCGTCAGCTCGCGGTCGGTCAGGTCGGTCCGCCCGAGGTCTTGCTCGATCTGCTTGCGGTAGTGGCGGGTGAGGTTGCGCTTGGTTTTCTGGGGCGAAATCGTCGAGCCGATGACGCCGACCAGTTCGTCGTCCACGCCTCGCGTCGCGACCGAGCCCCAGTTCGGGCCGGGCTGGTCGTACAGGTTGCTCGGCTCGGGCATGTGAACGCCGTCGAGATAGGTCTCGTACCGGGGCGCGTAGACAAACATGTCGTGCGGGGCCTTGAAGTGGTGCATAAGGAAGAACGGCTTGGACTTGTCGCGCTTGTTCTCCAGCCAGTCGAGGGACAAGTCGGTGATCACGTCGGACGAGTGGCCCTTCGTGTCGATCACCTCGACCTCGCGGGTCAGGACGCTGCTGTAGCGCAGCTTGCGGAGTTCGCCGCCCTCGCTGACGTGCATGACGGGGTTCATGTACCGCCCCTGGCCGGCGATGACCGCGAAGTCATCGAAGTGGTTCGGCGAGGTCTTGAGGTGCCACTTGCCGATCACCGCGGTCGTGTAGCCCGCCCGCTTCATCTCGCGGGGCAGGTCGTGGCGATCACGCGGCAGCACGTCGTATAAGTCACGCACGCCGTTGACGTGCGAGTACTGCCCGGTGAGGATCGACGCCCGGCTGGGGGTGCAGATCGAGTTGGTGCAGAAGACGTTGTCGAAACGCATCCCGTTCGCGGCGAGCGCGTCGAGCGTCGGCGTCGGGTTGAGGGGCGCGAGCCGGCCGCCGTACGCCCCGATCGCCTGCGTGCCGTGGTCGTCGCACATGATGAAAAGAATGTTGGGCCTGTCGCCCGGCTCGGCACGCGTGGCAGGGCTCATCAGCAACAGGCCCAAGGCGAAATAAACGAGAAAGGAGGGCTGTCGCATCGGTGTCGGCTCCGTTGAACGAGGGCTCGGGGTCTCTGACGTGACGCAGACGCCTCAGTCGCATTAGCGCTCGGCGTCCGGCAGTCGGATCAGGTGGATCGCGCGGATGTCCATGAGCGCGGCTTTCTTGATCCGCTTGGGCATCACGCCGACGCGGACCTCCCCCGGCGTACCGAGTTCGACCTCACCGACGTGGACCCACCGAAAAACCTGCCAGTGGCCGGTTTCAACCACCTTGAAGTCAATCACCTGCAAGGGGATCGATGTATCGACGTGAAACAAGACGTCCGCGTCGCTCCCGCCCTGTCCTTTGCCGCAGCCTTGAAGAATGGCGACGCTGAAGCGGCCGGGGCGATCAAGGTCAATTCTCCAGTTGGCGCTGTCTTCTTTGCCCACCCAGAAGCCGACGGTGTTTTTGTGTGGCTGCGGCTCGTAGCGGATTTTTTCGCCATCGGTTTCAGCCAGGTGCGCAGGCAAGACGTAAGAGCCATCGCTGGTTGGCTTGACCGGCTTGACCTCGTCTATCAGCAGTGGCTCTGTATCGAAAGCCAGGATCAGCGTGGCCGCGTCTCTAGGCCGGTGCTTCCAACTGATCTGCCAGGTATCCAGCCCGGGGTTGAGTAGAAGACCGGCGTCATCATCACTGCCTCCCCACTTCATCGAGCGCAGCGGCGCGGCAAGCCGTGGGATTGTGACCGATCCTTTGACTTGGGGGCCCACTTCGAGATAGAGCGTCGTGTTGTCGCGTTTCGCTTCAACGCCTTCGGAGTCCGCGGCCGCGAAGCGTTGCGGATCGTCGTCGGCTTGTGCGGGCGTAGATGTTGTAGCCATCATCGCGCTTAAGCAGAAGAACAACACAAGGTGTTGATGGGAGTGTTTCATTCGAACAGTTTACTACTGATCGCACGAGACGCTGCGCGTCTGACGCTACACCGCATTAGAGAACGCCCCGGCGATAAACCGGGGCGTTCATCATGCGCGTTTGATTACCGAACCCCAAGCCCGAGACCCTAAACCCCAAGCTAGCCCAGCAGCGACAGCACCGACTGGGCGGTGTTGTTCGCGATGGCCAGCGTCTGCGTGCCGGCCTGCTGGAGGATCTGGGCGCGGGTCAGGCGGGAGGTTTCCTCGGCGAAGTCGGTGTCGCGGATCGCGCTCTCCGACGCGGTCAGGTTCTCGAGCGAAACCTGTTGCGAACGCAGCGTCGTGTCGAGCGTGTTGCGTTCGAACGCGCCGATCCGACCGCGGAGGGTCGAGACCTGTTCGATCGCGGCGTCGATGATGTCGGCCGCGCCGCGGACGTTGTTGGCCAGCGAGTTGCCTTCGCCGGTCATGACTTCATTGAGGAAGCCGACGGTGGAATTGCCCAGGCGGGTGGCGGCGACGGACTGGATGCCGAAGCCGACCTGCTGGAGGGTGTTGATGTCCGGGCCGAGCTGGTAGGTCGCCCCGCCGCCGGTGACCGAGTAGGTGAACGGCGTGTTGAGTGTTTGGGCGGCGCCGGAGGTGAGTGTCATCTCGACGTTGAGGACCGAGGTGTTGAGCGCGATGTCCAGGCCGTCGCCGATGGCGAGGTTGCCGTTGATCAGCGCGAGGGTGTCGCCGCCGATGTCTCGGTTGACCGCGCCGCCGCCCGAGGCGGTGTAGGTATCGAAGAACGCCCCGCCGGAGAGCTTCTTGACGCTGACGAACTCGGAGGAGCCGAAGAGCTCGGAGGTGAGCACGAGGCCGGAGGTCGGGTCGGCGGCGGAGGCGAGGGCGGCGGTGACGCCGGTGGCGTCGGAGACCTGGTTGATGGCGGTGGCGACCTGCGACAGCGCGGTACCCGAGGCGAAGGTGAAGGTCTGCACGCCCTTGGTACCCTGGACCTCGAAGGTGACGGTCGAGGTGAACGTGCCCGTGCCGTTGCCCGAGAGGAACAGCGAGGCGTGCTCGGCGGACTGGAGGACCTCGACGCTGACGGGGATCGAGGTGTTGAGCCCGAAGTTCGCGCCCTTGATCGACACGTCGGCGATCTGGCTGGCGGTGACGCCCGAGGTCAGGTAGTCGAGCGAGCCGTTGAGCAGCTTGAGCCCGGCGAAGCTGGCGGTGTTGGAGATCCGCGTGATGGACTCGATGGCCGAGTCGATCTGCAGCTGGTTGGCCTTGATCTCTTCTTTGGAGAAGGCGCCGGTGTTGGCCGCTTCGACGGTCAGCCCCTTGATCGAGATGAGCAGGTCGTTGATCTCCTGCAGCGCAGACTCGGTCGTGGCGATGACGTTGGAGGCGCGTTCGATGTTATCGACGGCCTGGCCGATGGACGAGATCTCGCCGCGCAGCCGTTCGGACACGATCAGGCCGGCGGGGTCGTCGGCGCCGCGGTTGATCTTCAGGCCCGTGGACAGGCGTTGAAGCCGGGTGGCAAGGTCGGTGTTGGTCCGGGCCAGGTTGGTCCGGGCGACCATGGCGGAAACGTTGGTGTTAATCCGAGTCATGGTAGACAAACCTCCGTGTTTGTCGTCTGAAGCGGTTGGGCCAATCCTGGCCGCCGCGGGTGGTTCGGTTGCCGGGCTCGCTTGGCCCGGTGGTCACGTCCCGGCCATCACTCCACCGGCCGGCTGCACTCTGGGTCTATGGCGACTGCCTCAGCCGCGAACGGTGCACACCATTGGGCGTGCCGTTGCGTTGACGCAGGGTGTTGTCTGCAGCGCTCAGGTCGTCGATCTCGATCTTGGCGGCCTCGGCGTTCTCCCGCCGGATGGCTTCGTACACCTCCTTGCGGTGTACCTGGATCGTGCGCGGGGCGTTGATGCCCAGGCGCACCTTGTCGCCTCGGATATCGACGACGGTGATCTCGATCTCGTCGCCGATCATGATCGTTTCGTCGCGCTGTCGTGAAAGCACGAGCATGCTTGGGTGGCTCCTTCCTTGGGCCGGGTCCCAACCCCGCGTCCTTGCGGGGCCCCGCCGCGTCCTGCGGCGGGATCGTTGTCTCTCGTTGCACGGCCCCGGCACAGCACTCGCCGGGTCGGTTCGTCTACCTCGTCGGGCCTCACGCGCTCTGGGCGTGGACCGCCTGCTTGACTTCCACCAGCGGCACCCGCGTCGTGAAACGCCGGTCGCTGAGCACCAGCTGTTCGCCGACGCAGTTCTTCACGTTCACGACCAGCGGGCCCTGCAGGTTGCCGGTCAGCGTGTCGCCGCGCTTGTTGACGATCACCAGCACCTGCGCGTCGTCCACCGATTCGAGTTCGAGCTGGCTGATCTGCTCGGCCTTGACCGGCACCTTGTACGTGGGGATGAACAGCGTCGGGTCGGTCACGATGAACGCGAGGTCGGGCTTGTGCACGGACTGCAGCCACCAGAAGTAGCTGTCCTGCCCCGCCTCGATCAGCACGAACTGCTGGTCGTCGGGGAACCCGAGCAGGCCCTTGGGGAAGGTCATGACCCGCTGGTCATCGACCTCGATTTCACCGAAACGCGACGAGTTGATCTTCATCGTCATCGCCTTTACTTGCAGCCCGATCCATCCTGGTGTCAATACCCGCTTGGGACATCCTGTCGCGGGCGGCGGCTCCAACCGCCGGTCATTTTTGCGCGGTCCGGGCCGGCTGCTTGGCCGCGTCCCGCGCAGTTACTGCGCCCATCAGCGCAGGAAATCCAACAAACTCAGTTGCTGGTTGGCCGCACCAACCTGCAACGACGCCTGCAGCTGCACCTGCAGCTGCGAAAACCGCGTCAATACCTCCGTCAAGTCCGCGTCTTGTAGCTGGCTGAGCATGGTTTGCTCCTGGATGTCGCGATCCTCGACGAGCACAAGCTGATCGTTGATCCGCCTGGCCTGAACACCGACCCGCGCCCTCGCGGACACCACCGAGTCGATGTCTGTTTCGAGAGAGCTACCAGCAAGCGAGATGCCACGCTCGTCGTTATTCCGTAAAGCCACGCTTAATTCTTGTAAATGCGTGAACAAGTTCTCGACCGACACCTTCGATTCGTCGGTCCCCGCAATCGTCGCGCCCGCGCCCGCGTTCTGCTTGATGCCCAGGTGCTCCGCCGAATGACTCAGCCCCGCGTTGGTCACCACGAAGTCACTGCCGCCCACCGTGTTGTCCGTGATCGTGAAGCCGTTGCCCGACGCGGACAGCGTGATGCTGAAGTCCGGCCCGAGCGCGAGCCCTGCGCCAAGCGCCGCGGTCTCGGTCAACACGATCACGTCCGACACCGTCGTCGCCGCGGCCAGGTCCACGGTGAAGCTGGTCCCGTCGTGGAGCGTGATGCTCAGGTCCGGCTGGCCCGCGGGGGTCGTCTCGACGCCGACGCCGCCGCGGAAGTCCGACAGCAAGGTCGTCTGCCCGAAGGTGCGCAGGCCCAGGTCCTCCGCGGTACTCCCGCCGTTTTCGCCGACGCTCAGCTCGATGCCGCTGACCTCGCTGACCAGGTCCAGCCCGGTGCCGTCTTCGTTGACCGTCAGCCGCAGGCCCAGGTCGAGCGCGCTGATGACGTTCTGCAGGTCCTGAACCGTGGTCGCGGCGGAGAAGTCGGCGACCGCCGTTTGCTCGCCCTGGGTGATCCGCAGGCCGCTGGCGAAATCGACCGCGGCACCAAAGTCCGCGAGGCGCGACCGTTCGGTCAAACGCACGTTCAGGTCGCCGCCGGCGACGGTCGCCGAGGCCGCGGTCAGGTCGATGCCCAGGTCCGCCGCGGTGAAGCCGCCGGCCGAGTCGGTGATCGTGATCGTATTGCCCGCGTTGGCGGTGACGGCGAACCCGCCGGGGCCCAGCGCGATCGAGCCGGCGGTGGGGTCGGCGGAGGTGATCGCGTCGTTGATCCGCGTGACCACGTCGTCCAGCGTGTCCGCGGTCGTCAGGTCAACGACCGTCAGGCCGCCGTTGATCGTCAACTCGACCGCGCCCGCCGCGAACCCGCGCCCGCGAGCGCCGTTGATCTCACTGAGCCGGACCTGTGCGCCGGCCTGCGGGTCCAGGTCGACCAGCGTCTTGACGCGCGACGACAGCGCCCCCAGCGCGTCGAGGCCGTTGGCGTTGAAGGGCAGGTCGACGAGCGCGCCCATGTCGTTTAAGAGGTTCTGCGTCGAGCCGGTGTACCGCACCCCGCCGAGGAACGTCTCGAAGACCGGCCGGTTGCCCTGCGCCCCGTTGTTGCCGCCGAAGACCGAGAGGTTGTTGTACTTGCGGTTGGCGGCCTGGATCGCGCCTTCGAGCTGGGCGTCGATGACCTCGGCCTGGGTCGAGCGTGTCGTCGCGTCCGAGCCGACGCCGATCTGGCTGGACGCGATCTGCTGGGCCTCGATCAGGATGTCGGTGATGTCGCGCAGCGAGGCGTCGGCGAGGTCGAGTACGCCGCTGCCGTGCTCGAGGTTGATCTTCTGCTGCTCGCGCTCGATCTTCGCCTGGTTGAGGTACAGCACCGCGGAGATGCTGCTGGGCGCGTCGGACCCGCGCGAGAGGCGCTTGCCCGTCGACGCCTGGTCCTGGGCCTGCAACAGCTCGCGCTGCGTCTCCTGCAGCCGGCGGCGCAACAGCTCGCTCGACATCAGGTTCGAGGTCCGGGCCAGGAGTGGGGAGATCGTTGACATCGGGGTTGAGGTTTAGGTTTTGGGTGTTGGGTGTTGGGTGTTGTTTAAACGATCGAAATCAGTGTCTGCATCATTTCGTCGACCACGCTGAGGAATCGCGCGTTGGCCTGGTACATGCGTTGGTAGCTCATGAGGTCGATCGCCTCTTCGTCGGCGTTCACGCCGGAGTACGCCTGCTGCTGGACCTTGAGGTTTTCTTTCACGACCGAGTCGGCGTTGAGTTGGTCGATGGCCTGGGCGGTGCGGATCGACACGTCTTCGATGTGCCGGTTCCAGTACCCCGGCAGGCTCAGGCCCTGCAGGGCGTTGAGCCCGTTGCTGCGCAGGTCGGCGATGGCGCGTGCGCCGCGGTTGTCGCCGGGCAGGTGCTCGCGTGCCGCGGCGAGGAAGCGCGGGTCGCCGACCAGTTCGGTGTTGACGCCGACGTTGTACGCCTCGTCGCCGGTGAAAAACGTATTGATGCCCAGCGCCGCGATCGCGCCGGACGTGTCGTCGGAGAAGCTGAACTGGAAATCCTGCGCGTCGGGCGTGATCTGCAGCCGGCCGTCGGCGGTGACCGAGGCGGCGAGGTTGGCGACCGCGTCGATCGCCGCGGCGAGGCTGTCCAGCGAGGTATCGGTCGCGGGGTTGATGCCGTCGAGGTCGACGTTGATCGTCTGCGTGACGCGCTGCCCGGTGGACTTCTGCGTGACGTGGATCTGGAACGAGCCGTGCTGGATGGCGAAGGGGACCTTGCTCGCCGGGTCGTTGAGCGCGACGGTCGTGTCTTCGACGACGGTCGTGCCGGTCGCGCCGCTGAGCAGGAGCAGGCCCTGTCCCTGGCTGTGGAGCTTGTTGACCTCGTAGACCAGCGTGTTGGTGTAGGTGTCCAGCGTATCGATCGTGTTTTCCAGGTGCACGCCGCGGAACTTGACCAGCGCGCCCAGCTCGCCGCTCTGGATGTCCAGCGGGCTGTTGTCCGCCGCGAGCCGCACGGTCGTGATCAGCTCGCCGTCCACCGTCTCCGAGTTCACCGCGATCCCGCGGTTCTGGTTGCCCAGCACGACCGGCAGCGAGCCGACGTAGATATCGATCGTGCCGTTGCGCTGAGGGACGATCGACGTATCGATGTACTGCGACAGCTCGGACAGGTACAGGTCGCGCTGGTCGCGCAGGCCGCCCGCCTCGGTCGGTTGACCGCCCTCCTGCAGCGCGATCGATTCGTTGAGCTGTGCGATGCGGTCCAACAGGTCGTTCACGGTTTGGCCCGCGTTGCCGATTCTTGCATCGACACGCTTTTGCAGCTGCCCCAGCTCACCGCGCACCGACTTGATGTAATCCGTCAGCGACTCGGCCTGCTCGACCGCGAGCGTACGAAGCGACAGGTCCTGGGGGTTGTTGGCGATCTGGGACCAGCTGTTGAAAAACTCGGCCATGCGCGTGGAGATATCGATCTCCGACAGCTCGTTCTCGATCGCCTCGATCTCGGACCACAGGTCCTGCGCAACCTTGCTGCCGCCTTCGTCCGAGATCGCCGCGCGGAGGCGTGCCTCGAGCGCTTCATCGACCTGGCGGGTGATCGAATCGATCTGCACGCCCTGGCCGAGGAAGATGCCGCGTTGGATCTCCCTCGAGCGGACCGCGGCGAGGGAGATGTCGTTGCGGTGGTAGCCCTCGGTCGCGAGGTTCGCGAGGTTGTTACCTGCGACCTGGATCGCGGCCTGCGACGCGAGCAGGCCCGAGCGTCCGATGTGTAGTGAACTGGTCAGGCCCATAATTGGTTTACCTATCCATCAGGTGGGGTGGGCGTCTCGCCCGTCTTCAGGCCCACGCCTGAACCGCCCCGTTATGCCGTCACGCGCATCGTCCCGATCGCCGGCCCGGTCTTCGGCTGGGGACGTGACACCGGTGCGTAGCCCGCGGCCCGGCCGGCGTTGCCCAGCGTGTGAACCAGGCCCTGCATGTGCTTGAGCAGCGCCTCGGTCGCCCGCCTCGTCACCGACGACTCTTCTTTCACCTTCGCGATCCGCTCGCGCAGCTGTTCACGCAGCACCAGCAGCCGGCCGCGCGACGGCTCGGGCAGTCGCTCGGCCAGGTCGCGCATCCGCATCGGTACGCCCGCCGAGGGCTCGACCAACCGGGTCAGGTCCGCGACGAGCTGTTGCCTGCGTTTTTCCAAGTCACCGATCGCTTGCACGATCGCGTTCTCCAGCCGCGAGTACTCCGACACGCCGTGGTGGTCGGCCTGGCGGAGCGCCTCGCGTTGGCGCTTCATCAGCACGAGCAGTTGCTCGTGCCGCTCGGTGAGCTGCTTCAACACCGCCTCAAGCACCGGGATGTGTCGGTCCAGCGGGTCAGCCATGCGTGTCCACCGCCTTGCCGGCCACGCCGTTGGCGAGCTGGTTGTAGACCGAGTCGATCAGGTCGAAACGCGTCGCGCCGGCGATGCGGTCCGACAGCACCTGGTCGAGCTGCTGCTGGAAGATCTTCTCCGCGCGCCCGCCGTGCATCAGGTTCGACGCCAGGGGGTCGTTGCGCAACTGCTCGAACATCGGCATGATGAACGTGGTGGAAACGAGCTTCTCCGCCGCCTCGCGGAGCTGGGCCTGGGCGTCGGCGCCCTCGGTTCGTGCTCGGTCGAGCAGGCCGGCGAAGACGGGCGCGGCCGACGGGTCGCCGTTGCGCCGGCCGGGCGCGGCAAGCCGCGTCGCTTGGTTTGGCTCGGTCGCGATGGGAGTGGGCGTGTCGATCATTTGTAGATCAGCTCCGCGTGCAGGGCGCCGGCGTTGTGGATCTCATTGATGATCGAGATGCGGTCCTCGATCGGGATGCTCAGCGTGTTCATCGCGTCCAGCAGCTGCCGCAGCCGCGCCCCGCCGCGCTGGTCCGGGTCGATAGCGACGGCCTGGTTCCGCTCGATGCGCGGCTGATTGGGGTCCGGCTCGGGCTCGGGCGTGACGACCTGGATCGTCATGCCCTTGTGCATGACGACGGTTGGCGACATCTCGACGTCGCCGGTGATCACGATCGTGCCCTCGGCCCGGTTGATGATGACCTTCGCCCCGCCGGTCGCGATCTCCGAGTCGATCGTCGTCACCATGATCTGGGTGATGAACTCCGAGAGGTTGGGCAATGCCGCGTCGGGCACCTGAACGATGACGTTCTTCTGATCAACGGCGAAGGCGATCGGCTCGGCGTCCTCGGCCAGGACCATCACGCCGTTGATCGCCTCGGCGATGAAGTTCGCCAGCTCCCACGACGCCTTGGACTCGTGCAGCACGAGCGTCAAGCGGTTGTTGCGGTCCAGGTTGACCGAGGGGATATCGCGCACCATGTGCGCCCCGCGTGCGATTCTTGCGCGGCGGGGGTTTTCCTCTTCGTTAGGCAGCATGATCTCGCCCGAGGCGACGGCGAAGGCCTTGCCGTTCTCGCCCGGACCGAACAGCACCGCGTCCAGCAACACGCCGCCCTTGAGGCTCGACGCGTCGTTGACGGTTGCGACGGTAACGTCCAAGCGGTCCACGCCCGATCGCACGCCCTCGGCCGGCACGACCGCGCGGACGTGGACCAGGGCGATCGCGTCGGCGTCGGTGAAGTCGGCGGGGGTCGCGGTGGGGTCGAGGTTGCGCATCACCGCGGCGAGCACGGCCTTGTGCGCCGGGCCGAACTGCCCGTCGCCCGTGCCGTCCAGGCCCACGACCACGCCGACACCGCTGATCACGCTCTGTTCTGATCCCTTCAGATCGACGACGTTGCGTACCTGCGTCGCCGACGCTTGGCCGACGAACATCAATAGGAACAAAGCGAGCAGGCTTGATCGGGTTGCGTGGTGCATGGTGCGAATCCTTCTGGTGATCGCGCTTCAATCCTTGGAGCGCACGGCGTGTCGGTAGCGAAACAGCAACCTCGATGCCAACGTTGATTTAGAAGTCGAAGATCGCGTCGAAAAGCCGCGTCAGCCAGCCCTTCTCGCCCGAGTCACGGAGATCACCGGAGTGCTGCTTGTCGATGAAGAGGTTCTCGAGCTGGGTCGAGAGAACGGTGTTCTCGGCGGTGATGTCCTCGGGCATGCAGTTGCCGGTGGCGACCAGCACGGACTGCTCGCCGTCGTTGATCACGGTCCGCCGGGCTTCGAGCACGAGCACACCGTTGGGCTTGATGTCGATGATGCGGGCTCGGACCCGGCCGGTCATCGACTCGGTGCGCTCGTACTCGCCTTCGCCCTCGTGCGAGCGCTCGAAGCCGAGCTCGACGACGGCCTCGCCCGCGGTGCCTTGATTCAGTTGCAGGTTCAGCAGGTCCCTCAGCGTGAGGCGCGGGAACTGGGTGATCCCACCGCCGAGCTCGGAGGACTTTTCGGTTGACTTTTCGGATTCCATCTCGCTCTCGAACGACTCGCGGACGATGATGGTGACCAGGTCGTTGACGAGGAACTCGCGCGGCTGTGGCCGGCGGTTGACGTACGCGGTGTACCGGGGCACGTCCGGGTGCACGTCGGGCAGGTGACGCCGACTGCGGTCGTTGGGCAGGCCGTAGCGCGCCTCGGCGATACGCTGCGCCTCGTCGTCGCTGGTCGTGTATAGCGACGACGACTGTGCCGCCGCCGCGTCGGCGAAAACCAGCGCACAGCCGGTCAAGGCCCACACGCCGAATTGTTGCAGCTTCTTCATCACTTCGCTTCCTTTCGCTTGTCGTGGCTCGCTTCCCCTGCCGGCTCTTCGACGACGACCAGGCCGCGCCGTTGGACCGTTGCGACGAAGACCTCTTTCGTCTGCGGGTTCTGTACTTCGATTCGTTCGCCCACCGCGCCCTCGTCCTGCGCGATCCCGTTGAACGTGATCTTCAGGCCCCGGCTGCGCAGCTCCACGCTCACGCGCTCGCGGCGGTTCACCGCGACGGGCAGGCGGATGTTGCTATTCGTGACCAATTCGCCCGCGTCGATCTGCGTCGCGGCGACCTGCCCGACGACCAGCGAGGTGTCGATGAGGTACGACTGGCGGACGTCGTCGACCCGGACCTCGCGCAGGCGCACCTGCCGACGGTTGATCAGCTCGCCGCGCTTGACCGGCTCGCTGGCGATGACCGCGATGACCCGGCGGGCGACCCGGGCCTTGACGAGTTGGGCGTTGCCGACGCGCTGCGTACCGTGGTACGCGTAGACCCTGAACGACACTTCCCCAAGCGCCGGCTCGATCACCGGCTCGACCTCGTAACGCCCCGCCACCGCGCTGGCCCGAAGCAGCTCGCTGTCGCGGTCGCTGAACGTGATCTCCAGTTCGCCGCCCTCGCTGCCCATCCGTTCGCGGATCGCCTCTTCGATCAACGCGCGCACCGTCGTTGGCGTGTGGACCGTCACCGGTTCGCCGGCCTCGGCGGTATCGACGTCCATCCGCTTCGTATCGACGTTGGCGACCGCGGGCTCGCTCTCGCTGCGTTGCGCTTCGACCGACCCGGTGTACGTGCGGTGCACCGTGACCTTGCCGTAGCCTTTCAAGTCGAGCAGGCCGAGCTTCGCGCCGCTGTCGCGGATCGCTACGAGGATCGCCGACGTCTGGACAACGGTCTTCGCCTCGCCGTCTTCGAACCGACCGACGACCGTGTCGGCGAATCGCCTGGCGTAGTCGCCTTCCAGCTCGGCGACCTGCGACAGCACGATGTCCGGCCCGTCCGAGCCGGTCACGTCGTGCACACGCAGCGAATCCCCCGCCGCGTAGTCGGCCACGACTAGCAGCACCAGCACGCCAAGCAGCAGCAAGAGTGGTCGGATCAGGTGCATCATCGTCGCCGGTTCGTCGTGTCGCATCATCGGGCCTCCATGCCTCTTGTTGCAGTCTGGTTTCACTGGGTGTGTCTAATCGCGTACGGGTTTAGAACCGTCGAAGGTTGCCGACGGTTTGCAGCAGTTCGTCCGCGGCCTGGATCGTCTGGCTATTCATCTCGAAGGCGCGCTGCGTCTTGATGAGCGAGACGAGTTCGGTAACGGGGTTGACATTCGATGTTTCGAGCTGCTTCTGTTTGACCGTGCCGAAGACGCCTTCGCCCGGCGTGCCGGTGACCGCGGGGCCGGAGATCTCGGTCTCGACGTAGATGTTGCCGCCGATCGATTTCAGCCCGGCCTTGTTAACGAAGGTGTGCAACTCGATCTCGCCGAGCGGGCTGATCGTGTTGTCGGGCAAAACCGCGCTGACGATTCCGTCGGGTGAGACCGTCACGTTGACCGCGTCCTCGGGGATCGTGATGCCGTCGAACAGTCGCGGCCCATCGGAGTTGCCCAGGACCAGTTCGCCGTCGGCGTTGGGCAGGAAGTTGCCCGCGCGGGTATAGCCGACACCGCCACCGTATTCTTCGAGGATTTTGACCTTGAAGAACCCGTCGCCGTTGATGTACAGGTCGGTGTCGCTGTTGGTGTCGATGGGCGCGCCCTTCGAGAAGTCGTACTGCGTGTTGCTGATGGTCGTGCCCAGGCCGACCTGCAAGCCAGCGGGCGGGGTCGATTCGCCGCCGCTCTCCAGGCCGGGCTGCCGCTTCTGTTGATAGACCAGGTCTTCGAAGTTCACGCGCGAGGCCTTGAACCCGTTGGTGTTGACGTTCGCGAGGTTGTTGGAGATGACGTCGAGCTCGGTCGACATCGCGTTCATCCCGGTCGCGGCGGAGTGGAGGGCTTGGATGGCCATGGATCTTGGGTTCTGGGTGCTGGGTGTTGGGTGTTGGTTCAGCCACGAGCGCCGTGGCGAACACTACGCGACGCGCGCGAACGTGTTGATGGACGCGTCGAGCATCTGGTCGTGGTAGCGGATCATGTTGGCGTTGCCGGTCGCGGCCTTGGTCGCCGACACGATGTCCATCATGGTGGTAATGGCGTTGACGCCGGACGACTCGTAGTGCCGAGGCAGCAGCACGGGCTGGTCGATGATTTCCCGGCTGTCACCCGCGGTCATCTCGAAAAGATTCTCCCCCGCGGGCTTGAGCGTGGCGAGGTCGGCCTTGACGACTTGCAGCCGATCGACGCCGACCGTGTTGCCCTGTGCGTCCAGCATTTCGACCTGACCGGTCCGGCCGATGACGGCCTTGGCGGCGCCGACGTTGATCGGCTGGTCGCGGTCGTTGAGCACGCGGTGCCCGGTCTGCGTGACCAGTTCGCCTTGCTCGTTGGTCATGAACCGCCCGGCGCGCGTCAGCCGGACGCCCCGCTCGCCCGTCGCCGAGTCGGTGTGCTGGACCACGAAGAAGGCGTTGTCCGCGGTGAGCGCCGCATCGAGATCGCTCTCGGATTGGACCGGCGCACCGGCTTTGAACGCGACGCGCTGGTCGTCGGCGAAGATGCCACCGCCGAGCTTGTCCAAGAGCGCGTTGGACAGGCCGAAGTCGACCGGCCCGTCCTCTAAACTCTCCGCCTGTCGCTGGCGAACGTCGGTGAACATCGGCTTGAAGCCGGCGGTGTTGACGTTGGCCAGGTTGTTGGCAAGGACGTCCTGGCGATGTGCATTCACCATGACGCCCGAAGCGGACAGGTATAGCCCGTAGTTCATCGGTCACCCTCCGTGGTCACCGGCCCGTGCAGGCGGGCGCTACGGGTATCGGCCGGGCATCCGTGCTCGGCCTTGTCCTTGGTCGATAAAGCGATCGTCGTCAGCCCCGTCCACGACCGGGCGCTTTGAGTCGCAACCGCCGCGCGATGCTGCGCCGCCGCCATCTGCGCGAGCCGGAGCATCGCCGAGCCCAAGCCCGCGTCGCCGGGGCCCGACAGCAGCTCGAGCAGGCGCGGAGTCGATGCCGGGGCTTGATCCGTGTTCGTCTTGTCGCTGGGTCGTTGCATAAAAATCGACGAGCGGGTCATTCCGCGTGCCAAACCCAACGCAACGCCGGTGCCATGCGCGAAGAACGCAACTCGCGCACGACAAAAAGCTATGTAACGCATTGACTATCAATTGCTTACGGATATCGCCGCCGCCGCGCAAGCTTCGCCGACCCCGCAACAACCGCACCGCGCAATCTCGGCCCGCGCAAGCACTGCGCCCGGTCAGGCGGGACTTGCGCGGCTTACGATTTCGAATCGCGCTCAGTCGAGCATCGCCCGGCCTCGTTCCAGCAACCGCTCCAAACGCTCGACCAAGTCTTCCTGCGCCCGTGTCTGGTCCAACTCACGGCCGACCTCGGCGAGCAGGTCGATCATCTGGTAGTAATCGTCCACGGCGATGGACTCGGGCGCGATCGCCTTTTCATCCTCGTCCATGTTGTGGTAGTTGCCCAGCGGCAGGCAGATGCAGGAGCTGAGGTAGCCGAGCGCACGGAACGCCGTCGCCTCGCACGCCCCGCCTGGCATGAGCTTGCGCTGGAACCGGAACGACTTGTCCCTTTTCGCCAGCCCCTCGGCCACCGCGTTGAGGCGGGCGGTCAGGTCGGGGTCAAAAATACTGATCCGGTCGCCGACGCGGATGATCGGCCCGCCGCCGATCGGCGACTCGGCCATGCTCTTGCTGTTCTCCAAACAAACGAGCGTGCTGCCCTTGGGCATCGTGCCCGCCTTCGCCGCTGCGATAGCGCCGACAAAGCCGACCTCTTCGGCCCGCGTGAACAACAAACGCACGTCGCCCAGGCCCTTGGGTTGTTTCAGCAACTTGTCGTAGGCGCAAACCGCCGCCGCGACCGCCGCGAGGTCGTCGCACGCGGGCGCGTGCAGCCGGCCCTTGCTGATCTTCGCCTTCGGCAGCGCCCAGGTCACCACGTCGCCGGCCACGCAGGGCGCGATGCGGTCGAACTCGATCGTCACGAGCTTGGGCAGCTCCGCCGAGCGCTTGCGGTCCAACGACACGACCGTCCCGCGCACCTGCTTCTTGCCCGGCAGGTCGAGCATCACACGCGTGCCCACGAAGTAGTCGTCGTGCACCCCGCCGCGGAACTCGGCCTGCACGTGCTTGCCGACATCGAGGACGTCGGTCACGACGAACGCCGGGTGGTCCAGGTGCGCGGTGAAATAGATCGGTGACTTAGAGCGTGCGCCCTTGCGCTGGATCGTCAGGTTGCCGTACGTGTCGCGTTTCAGCGTGACGCCGCGTCGCCGCTTGGCCCAGGTTTCAACCCACTCGATCACCCGATCTTCCCGGCCCGCGGCGGTCGGCAGGCCGGTCAGTTCGAGCAACGTCTTCTTCTCTCGCTCACGCATGGCGGATAGAGTAGCGGATCAAGCCAATCACAGAGGACACGGAGGCACAGAGGCACGGAGAAAAGCCATCTGAAACAACTGCAAGCATACGTGTTGATGCTGATTGACAGACAATCGTCTTGCCTGTCTAACCAATCGTTCGCCGATTCAGCCGTCTTGCTCTGTGCCTCTGTGCCTTTGCGCCCTCCGTGATAAAGTCTCGCGATGCCTGATGCTGAATACGCCATCGACGCCGAGGGCTTGGTCGTCCGCCGGGGCACGACGACGATCCTCGACGGGCTGAGTTGCAAGGTCCAGCGTGGCCAGGCCGCCGCCATCCTCGGGCCCAACGGCTGCGGCAAGACCACCTTCGCCCGCTGCCTCACCGGCACGATGTTCGCCACGCAAGGCCGGCTCACCGTGCTCGGCCAAACCATCGGGCACACCAACGTCCTGCAACTCCGCAAACGCATCGGCCTGGTCAACCCGACGACCGACCACGGCTTCGCCCACGTCACCGGGGCCGTCGTCGATGCGTCGCTGAGCACGACGATGGCGGTGTGCACCGGCTACTTCGCGTCGGTCGGGCTGTACGACAAGCCGAGCGAACAACAGATCGACCGCGCCCAGCACTTATTGGAAACCGTCGGCCTCGCCCACCGCCTGGACCACACGCTCGGCAAGCTGTCCACCGGCGAACAGCGCCGCGCCCTGATCGCCCGCGCGCTCGTCCACAAGCCGGAGCTGCTTATCCTCGACGAACCGACCGCGGGTCTCGACCTGCGTGGACGCGAACAGGTGCTCGCAACGATCGAAGGTCTATTGAGTCAACCCGACGCGCCGGCATTGTTGATGATCACGCACCACGTCGAGGAACTCTCGCCCCGCACCTCGCAGGTCTTGTTAATGAAGCACGGCCGATTCGTCGCGACCGGCGAGCCCGACCAGGTCATCAACCCCGAAACGCTTAGCGCGGTCTACGGCTGCAAGGTCTACGTCAAGAAGAACCACGGGCGGTTTTGGTTGGAGGTGCTGCCGGAGGCTTGGTTGGATCTGGTTTAGCCGCAGATTTCGCAGAGGGCGCAGATTTTAAGGCAGAATCTGCGCCGTCTGTGATATCGATGGACACAACCTATCCCCGCCACGTCCACCGCAGCCAAAGCGCGTTGATGACCACACTGACCGAGCTCAACGACATCGCCAGCGCCGCGTACATCGGGTGCAGCAGGCCCGTCGCGGCCAAGGGGATCAGGCAGACGTTGTAGATGCTTGCCCACAACAGGCCGGCGATGATGCGGCGCATGGTTGATCGGCCGAGGCGGATCGTCGTCGCGAGTTGGCGCAGGTCGCTGCCGACGAGCACGACGTGGCCTGCATCCCTTGCGATATCGGTGCCGCCGCCGATGGCGATCCCCAGGTCCGCCTCAGCGAGCGCGGGGGCGTCGTTGATGCCGTCGCCGACCATGACGACCAACTTGTTGCCCACCTGTAAATCGAGCAGCTTCTGGCGTTTGTCGGCGGGCTTGACCTCGGCGAAGGTGCGGTCGATCTTCAGCTGCCGGGCGACGCGGTCCGCGGCGAACTGCGAGTCGCCGGTCATCATCACCGTGCGCAGGCCGAGCTTGTTCAGTGCCGCGAGCGCCTCGTCCGCCTCGGGTCGGATTTGGTCGGCCAGGCCGATCAGGCCGACGGCCTTGTTGTCGATCGCAACCGCGACGATCGTCCGCGCGCCGGGCAGGCGCGCTTCACGGTCGGCTTCGAAGCCGTCGGGCACGGCGACGCCCTGCTCGCGCAACGCCGACAGCCGGCCGACCTTCACGACCCTGCCCTCGACGCTCGCGGTGACGCCCGCCGCGGTCGCGGACTTGAACTTCGTCGCGGGGGGAACGTCGACGCCTTGAGCCCTGGCGTCGTCGATGATCGCCTTGGCCAGCGGGTGCTCGCTGTCCTGTTCAGCGGCGGCGGCGAGGCGCAGCAGTTGGCGTTCGTCGCGCTCGGCGTCGTGGCAGTAAACCGCGGTGACGGTCGGCCGGCCGGTCGTGAGCGTGCCGGTCTTATCGAGGATGACGTGGGTCAGGCCGTGGGAGCGTTCGAGCGCCGCGGGGTCTTTGATGAGGATGCCGCGCTTCGCGCCGATGCCCGTGCCGACGAGGATCGCCGTGGGCACCGCCAGGCCCAGCGCGCACGGGCAGGCGACGATCAGCACGGCAACACACGCCGTGAGCCCGCGCGACCAGTTGCTATCGAACACGCCCCACCCCAGCAGCGTGCCGAGCGCGATCAGCACGACGACCGGGACGAACACCCCCGCGACCTTGTCGGCCAGCCTTTGGATGCCGGCCTTGTTGCCCTGCGCCTGCTCGACCATCTCGACGATCTGGCCGAGCAGCGTCTGCGCGCCCGTCGCGGTGACGGTGATGCGCAGCGAGCCGGTCTGGTTGATCGTGCCGGCGAAGACCGAATCGCCTTGCGCGACCTCGACGGGCTCGGACTCGCCGGTGATCATGGCCTGGTTGATGGTCGATTCGCCTTGCTTCACTAGGCCGTCGAGCGGGACACGGCCGCCGGGTTTGACGAGGACGACCGCGCCCTCGGGCACGTCTTCGATGCGCATCTGTGTTTCGTCGCCGTTGCGGATGACGGTTGCAAACTCGGGCGCGAGGCTGCGCAGGCCGTCGATGGCGGAGGCTGCGGATCGGCGGGCCTTGTGCTCGAGGGCGTGGCCGAGGGTGATGAACCAGAGGATGGCGACCGCGGTGCCGAAGTGCAGGTGCAATCCGCCGGCGATCAAAAGCTCGACCACGCTCGCGACGTACGCGACGCCGCTGCCCAGCGCGATGAGCGTGTCCATATCGACGCGGCGGTAGCGCAGACCACGCACCGCGCTGACGAAGAACGGCGTGCCGAGCGCGAAGATCAGCAGCGTCGCGATCGCGAATTGCGCCCAAGGCGACCACGGCGTGTGGACCGCCATATCGAGCGCCATCACGCCGATCGCGAAGGGGGCGTTGATGAGGACGCGTTGAAACGCGTCGCTTCGTGAAAACCATTTGTATCCGGGTTTGGGCGAGTCGGCCGCATCATGCGTGTTGGCCGTTTCACGCGATGGCCGCTGCGCCTGATCGATGACCTGCGCCTGATAGCCCGCCCGCTCGACCGATTGGATCAGCGCATCGGTGACGAGTCCGTTGCCTTCGACGCTGGCCTTGTTGGTCGTGAGGTTGACGGTCGCGTCCTCGACACCCTCCACGTGGCGCAGCGCCTTCTCGACGCGCGCAACGCAGGACGCGCAGTGCATCCCGTCGATCTGGAGGGTGGTGCGGGGCATGATGGGATTTTAGATTGTAGATAGATGATTTCAGAGTGGGCGACGGGGCTCGCCGACTCCTGACGGGCCTTGCTTAATTTGATATCTACACTCTCAAATCTCAAATCAATCGCTATCATCCATCCCATGACCACCCCCGAAGACACCCCGCTCTCGCTCAAGGCCTTCCAGCAGCACATCCACGCGCGCTACTACGAAACGGACAAAGCCCGCGGCACGCCCGGCACGTTCATGTGGCTGGTCGAGGAGGTCGGCGAACTGGCGACGGCGCTGCACAAGTCCGTGGGCGAAGGCGGCGAGACGTCGGGCGACTCGGACCCGGCCGGCGAGTTCGCGGACGTGCTCGCCTGGCTGTGCACGCTGGCGAACATCAACGGCGTCGACCTCGAAGAAGCGGTGCGCGACAAGTACCTGCGCGGGGAGGGTCCGAAGGGGCATAAGTAATACTTCAGAAAAAACGACCAGACACTACTCCAGCGTCTGGCCGCGGCGGTGGTTGTTGCTTTTGTCGCACCGTAAACCCGCCACCCAATCGGCGGGGCAGGGGTTCGATCGCTTCGTGTGAGCGACGGGTCGCAAATCAACAAAAAGCGTTAACGCACCGCGTCGGCGAGATCGCTGAGCGGGTCGTCCTCATTGCCCTCGTCAGGTTCATCGGGCAAGACGGCCTCGACGCGCGTTAGGATCTCAGACGTGTCCTGCCTGCTTAGCGCACCACGTCGAGCGAGCGTGCTCATCAACTCCATCAGGAGCAGCTTGATTTCGTCGTTTTCTTTCTCGAGGGTATAGATGCGCTCGTCCTGCCCCTCGTCCCGATCGTGCTGTGCGGCTCGGCGTCGCCGAGCACTGGTGCGCTGCCGCTTGAGTTGCCGGTCGGTTTCGTCCAAGTCCAGGCGGCTGCCCAAGTCTCCCAGCAGCGCATATTTCAGCCAGCCCATGTCGGCCTCCTATGTGGTTGTTGTGCGATTGCGGCTTCAACACACCATCACAGCCGGGCCTTGTCGGCCTTGAGAATCGGCGGGCGTCGTGTTGCGGGGTCAGGCGGCGTTGCCGACGTGATTACTTCGGCGTCGGCAGCGGCGCGTCGGCGTTGACCGACGTGTCCGGCGTGGGCTGATCGAGCAACTCGCGGACGGCGCTGGCGACACGCGCGGGGGTCAGGCCCGCCTCGGCGAGCTGGTTGCCGCGGCTGTCCGGGCCGACCCACTGCTTGGGCATGCCCAAGCGTCGGATGCCATCGGTTGGCAGGCCTTGCTGGTTGCAGGCGTCGAGCACGATGCTGCCGAAACCGCCCTCGACCGCGTGGTCTTCCACCGTCACGATCGGCACCTTCTTCTCGATCAAAGAACGGATCAGCTCGGTATCCACGGGCATGGCGAACCGCGCGTCGTACACGGCAACGTCGTAGCCCTGCTGCTGAAGTTCGGGCAGCGCGGCGAGCGCCGTGTTGACCATCACGCCATACGCGAGCACCGCGGCGGACGGCGTCTCTGCCCGGCCGGGGTGGACGAGGTTGGCCTTGCCCAGTTCGAAGGGCGGGGTGACTTGCTGAACGGGCGAGATCGGCACGTTGTCGCGCGGATAGCGGATGAAGCTCGCGCCGTCTTCGTAGTCGTGCATGAACTTGAGCCCGGCCTTGAGCGTGTCTTCATCGCAGGGCGCGAGCTGCACGACGTTGGGCAGCGTGCGGAGCATGGCGATGTCCATGAAGCCGTGGTGCACCGCGCCGTCGCCGCCGACGAACCCGCCGCGGTCCATGCATACGCGCACCGGCAGCTTCTGCAGCGCGACTTCCTGGAAGACCTGGTCGAGGGCGCGCTGGGCGAAGGTCGAGTACACGGCGAAGAAGGGCTTCACGCCCGCCTTGGCCATACCGGCGCACATGTCCATCGCGTGCGACTCGCAGATCCCCGTGTCGATCACGCGGTCGGGCAACGCCTTGGCGACCTCGGCGAGCCCCGTGCCGTCGGGCATCGCGGCGGTCACGGCGACGACCCTGTCGTCCTCGTTCATCAGCTCGATCATCGCCTCGGCGTAGGCCTGAGTAAACGCGCGACCGCCCGACTTCACCTCGACCCGGCAGCCGTTGACGACGAAGGGCTTGGGCGAGTGGAACGCGGTCGGGTCGCCGCTGCTGAAATCGAAGCCCTTGCCCTTGATGGTCTTGGCGTGCAGCAGCACCGGGCGGTCCAGGAGCTTGATCTCCTGAAGCATGGGGATGAGGGTATCGAGGTCGTGGCCGTCGATCGGTCCGACGCAGGTCAGGCCGAAGTGCTCGAAGAGGTGTTCGGACTTGAGGATGGCCTTGAGCGCTTCGGTGGATCGGTGGTAGAGCGACTCGAGCTTGCGGCCGACGAACGGGAAGCGTTCGAGGATCTTGTGGGTCTTTTTCTTGAAGCCGAAGTATCGATGGCTCACACGGATGCGGTCGAAGTACCCGGCCATCGCGCCCTGGGGCTTGGCGATCGACATACCGTTGTCGTTGAGCACGACAAGGAATTGGCGTTTGAGCGTGCCGGCGTTGTTGAGCCCTTCGAGCGCGACGCCGTTGACAATCGACGCGTCACCGATGAGCGAGACGACATTTCGGTGCCCCTGCCCGGCAATCTCGTCGCCACGCGCCATGCCCACGGCGGTGCTGATCGCGGTGCCCGCGTGGCCGACGGAAAACAGGTCGTGCTCGGACTCGGCGGGTTCGGGGAAGCCGGCCATCCCGCCGCGCTGGCGCAGCTTGCCGAGCAGGCCCAGCCGGCCGGTGACGAGCTTGTGCGGGTAGCACTGGTGGCCGACGTCGAACAGCAGCCGGTCCTGTTCTGGGCCGAAGTCGAAGACGTAGTGCAGCGCGAGGGTGAGTTCGACGACGCCAAGGTTGGGCGCGAGGTGGCCGCCGGTCTGGGAGACCTGGTCGCAGATGGCGTTGCGGATGTCCTGCGCGAGGGCCTTGAGCTCGTCGATGGAGAGCTTCTTGAGGTCGGCCGGGCCTTGGATGGTTTGGAGCAGGTCGTACGCCATAGGGTCTGAATCGGGCGGGGTCGGTCTGATGCTTGATTGTAGGGGATGTTGGGGGCTTGAGGCTTGAGGCTCGCGGCTTGAGCCAGAACCACCGCAAGCCTCAGGACGCAAGCCTCAAGCCTTCTACCTAACGCTGTCGGCTGGCGAGTCGTTCGGCCATCTCGCGCAACGGGTCGGCTTTCGCATCAAAATCGTTGAGCGCATCGATCGCCTGCTTGCGCAGCTTCTCGATCTCCGCGCGCGTGCCATCGATCCCGAGCAGGCCGGGGTAGGTCAGCTTGCCCTGCTCGGCGTCCTTGCCGGTCGCCTTTCCCATCTTGTCAGCGGTCTGCGTGACGTCGAGCAGGTCATCGACGGCCTGGAACATCAAACCAACAGCGTCGGCGTAGTCGGTCAGCTTCGCCAGCGCATCCTCGCTCGCGCCGCCGGCGATCGCGCCCATGCGGGCAGACGCCCGCAAAAGCGCGCCGGTCTTGTGGCGGTGCGTCATCCGTAACCGCTCGATCGGCTCGAGCGCTGGGTCCTGCCCACCCATCGTGTCGTACACCTGGCCGGCGATCATGGCGTTGGTTGCTGACGACAATTCGTGGGTCAGCCAGGCCGCGGTGGCTGGATCTTTGATGCGCTCGGCGACCAATTCGAACGCCAGTGCCGTCATCGCGTCGCCGGCGAGGATCGCCATCGCTTCGCTCGTGTGTTTGTGAAGCGTCGGCCTGCCGCGGCGCAGGTCGTCATCGTCCATCGCGGGCAGGTCGTCGTGGACCAGCGAAAACGTGTGGATGAGTTCGATCGCGCCAGCGACGGGCAAAGCCATTTCCATTGCGAATCGATCGCCGACCACATCACAAGCACGCAGACAGAGCAACGGCCGCACCCGCTTGCCGCCGCTGAACAGGGCGTATTGGATTGCATCGATCAGCGAAGCAGGCATCGGCCTCGCCGACAAAAACGTCCTTAACGACGCGTTCACCGCATCGATCAAATCGTTGTCTGTAACTTTTAGTCGCTCTTTGTCAGCTTGCATTTCTAAAGCATATCGCCAAACCATCACGGCGCACACGGAGGCACGACGTTCACTGAGCGAGGCAGTTTGGCCTTCCTCAGTGACCTCCGTGCCTTTGCGGCCTCTGTGGTTGGTCTTAACTGGCTTGGACTGATCGCGGGCAAGCGTCACCTTCCAGGCGACGGCTAACGCTATCACCATCGCTACCGCCGCAACAACTTCGTCGGCGACACCGCCAGGCCCAGCACGCCGACCAGCCACTCGGCCAGCGTCGAGGCGCCGTCGAACGGGCGCGACTGTTCGAGCACCTTGCACATCTGCTCGCGTCGCAGCGTGTTCTTCATCAGGTCGCGCAACGGGCCCATCAGTTCGCCGACGTTGTCGTGCGGGTCGATGCGGTCTTTGAGCAGCACGCCCCCGCCGCGGTTGACGACCGGCGCGGCGTTGAGCCGCTGGTGCTCGTCCTTGTGGTACGGGTAGGGCATGTACAGGCACGGCACCGCGTTGGCCCAGGCCTCGGCGACCGTGCCCGCGCCGGCCCGACACACCGCGACGGTCGCCGACGCCCACGCCCGACCCATCTGCGCGGAATACGCCTCGGCCCGGCCGGGCACGCCGCGCGCCTTGTAAGCCTGTCGCACCGCATCAACATCGGTCTGCCCGGTCAAATGCAGGACCTGCCAACCGTCGAACAAGTCGCGCACGGTCGCCCGGCTGACCAGTTCGATCATGGCCTGGTTGATCGTGCCCCCGCCCTGCGAGCCGCCGAAGACGAGCAGCGTGTCGAGCGCCGGGTCCAGGCCGATGGACAGGCGCGCCTGCTGCGGGCTGACGTGGCCTACGACCTCTCGGCGAAGCGGCACGCCGACGTGCTGGGCACGTTTGATCTGCGTGGTTTCGTAGGCGGAAAACAGGTCGGTTGCGTAGCGCGCGGTGAAGCGGTTGGACTTGCCGGGCACCGCGTCGAGGTTGACCATGCCGGTGGGGATCGCCGCGCGGGCCGCCGCCTTCACCGCCGGCCCGGAGACGAACCCGCCGGTCGCGAGCATGGCCTTAGCATTGGTCGAGCGGATGATGTCGAACACCTCACCTTCCCCGGCCTTGAACGCCTTATAAAACTCGATCAGTTTGCTGGGCTTGAGCGACAACGGCCGGGCGCTGATGGCGTGGCCACGTAGCTCGAGCTTCTTGAGGATGGCGTGGTCGATGTCGCGTTCGCTGATGATGAAACGCGGCTCGACTTCGACGCCGAACTCGACGAGGCGTTCGAGCACCGCGACATTGGGATAGATGTGCCCGCCCGACCCGCCGCCGACGAACAGGATGGTGGGTGCGTGGTTCGCCACAGGCTTCACAGATTAACGAGTTGCAAGCGAAGGTCACCCCGTCAAGCGCAGCTTCGGCTCGGTGTCGGTTCCTTGTTCCGCGTCCCGTGTGTCGTCCGTGACCGACTCCGCTTCCGCTAACGCGTTCGCGTTGTCGATCGCCGCGAGGATGCCCAGCGCGCCCGCCGTCATCACCCAGCCCGTGCCGCCGTTACTCACCAGCGGCAGCGCGATGCCCTTGGTCGGGACGACGACCGTGACAACCGCGAGGTTGATCGCCGCCTGCACGCCCAGCGTCGTCAGCACGCCCAGGCCGACCAGCCGGCTGAACGGGTCCTTGCTGTCGCGGACGATGCCCAGGCCCGTCCACAGGATCGCGAGGAACAGGCCGATGATGAGCGCCGCGCCGGCGATGCCGAGCTCCTCGGTCAAGACGGGGAAGATGAAGTCCGTCGTGTCTTCGGGGATGTAGTACTTCTGGATCGACTGGCCCAGCCCGCTGCCGGATACGCCGCCCTCGGCGAAGGCGAGCTGGGATTGGATCGGGTGGTAGCCGGCGCCCTGCGGGTCGATCCACGGGTCGCGGTAGATCATCAGCCGCTTGATGCGGTAGGGCGCGGCCATGATCGCCGCGACGATGCCCGCCCCGCCGACCACGATGACCGGCGCGAGCACCCACAGCCGCATGCCGCCGGCGACGAGCAGGACGACCGCGACCAGGCCGATGAGCACGGCCGTGCCCAGGTCTTCCTTGACGATCATGCCGCAGGCCAGCGCGATCAGCAGCATCGCCGGGAACACGCCCGGGACCAGTTTGTGCATCACGCCGCTCCGCCTGGCGCACCACCACGCGACGGCGAGGACCATGACCCACTTGACCAGCTCGGACGGCTGAAACGTGATCGCCCCGACCTTCAGCCAGCGGTGAGCGCCGTTGACCTCGTGGCCGAAGCTGGGCACGAGCGTCAGGCCCTGCAGCGCGAGCGCGGCGAGCAGGACGAGCAACAGCGGGTTGGTCAGCCCACGCGAGGTAAACAACTGCCGAACATTGAGCCGCGAGGCGATCAGCATGACCGCGATCGCGATCCCAGCGTAGAGCGTCGTGCGCGTCGCGAACATCGACCAAGGCCCCAGCGGACCCGTCCCCGGGTCGAGCACCGCGCCGTCCGGCCCGCCGACGACCGATCCGGCCGAGTGCACCATCACAACGCCCAGGCCCAGCAGGGCCGCGGCGCAGGCGATCAGGATGTGCGCAGACCGCACCATACGCACATTCATCGGCGGGCCGACGCCGGTCGCGGTAGAAATGCTCTGAGGCGCTAAACTGTCTGCAACACGCCAACCCACTCGTAAACGAATACGCCATGAACCAACTCGCCACCGCCCCGCTCGCCTTCGCCGCCCTGCTGTTCACCGCCTGCGCCGCAGGGCCCGCCGACCCGCCGCCGCACCCGCTGGCCGGCAAGGACATCGTTGTTCCCGATGCACCGCAGCAAGGCCAAGTCGACCTGCCGCGCTTCCCGTCGATCAGCCCCGACGGCAAGTCGATCTGCTTCTCCTGGCGCGGCGACCTGTGGCGCGTCGATGCCACCGGCGGACAGGCCACCCGCCTCACCGCCCACCCGATGCTCGACGACCTGAGCGTCTGGAGCCCGGACGGCAAGCAGATCGCCTTCAACTCCGACCGCGACGGCTTCCGAAACGTCTACCGCATGAACGCCGACGGCAGCGTCGTCTCGCAAGTCACACGCGAGGACCGGTACCTCTTTGTCCACGACTGGGCCGACGACGGCACCCTCGCGCTCACCGGCTACCTCGAGGCCGACGTCCACAAGAACCCACGCCCCTACGCCGTCGGTGTCAACGGCGGGCCGATCACCCGCCTGCTCGACGCGTTCGGGCGCTCGGCATCCGTGAGCCCAGACGGTAAACACGTCGCCTTCGTCCGCGGACGCGCGCCATGGGAGCGGCCGTTCCTGACAAACAGCGACAACCGCGAGCTGTGGCTGTACGACCGCGAGAACAGGACCTTCCAACGCCTGACCACCAACCCCGGCAACGACGGCAAGCCGCGCTGGCTCGACAACAACACACTGCTATACCTCTCCGCCCGACCACCGGCGCGTGTCAATCTATACAAACGCAACATCAAACATGGTGAAGATAAAGCCATCGCGTTGACCGCGTTTATGGACGACGACGTCCAGCACTTCGACGTTGCGCGAGGCGGACAGGTGGCTGTGTTGCACGTATGGGACACGCTTTACACGCTCGATTTGAAGCAAGACGACCCCGAGCCGAAAGCCCTGACGATTGCGGCGGCGACGGACAGCGACGACCTTACCCTGGTGAAAAACCTTGCGGGCCAGGCAGATGAGGCCGCGCTGTCACCAGACGGCAAGGTCATGGCGGTCAGCACGCAGGGCGAGATCTACGTCCGCACGGTCGATTCTAAGGACCCGCCACAACGCGTGACCCATTCGGTCGCACTCGACGAACAGATCGCCTGGTCGCCCGACGGCCGATGGCTTTACTTCACCTCCGACCGCGACGGAACGCTGGCGATCTATCGCGCCAGCGTCACGCTCACGCGGAGTGAAATCGAAGAATCGATACAACCTCAAGAACATGCCGCGGCAAAGAATGCAGAGAATAAGCCTCAAGACGAAGACCAAGAAGACGACCAGGCAGAGCCCGATCCGGACGCGCCCGGGCGTTGGCACAACGCGGTGCGCTTCGCAATCGAGCCGGTGGTTGTAACGCCCCACCACGACAGCGACCCCTCGCCGTCGCCGACCGGCGAGACCCTGGCGTTCCGGCGTGGTAACGGGACGATCGTGCTGTTGAACCTTGAAACCGGGGAAGAAAACGTCTTTCTCGAAAGCTGGGACAGCGGCACGCATTGGGCCTGGAGCAGCGACGGCCGGCACCTCGCCGTGTCGTACGAGGACCAGGACCACAACGCCGATATCTGGGTCGGCCCGGCCGACGCAAGCAAACCGCTGGTCAACATCACCAAGCACCCATCGGCGGATGTGCTCCCCAGTTTTTCGCATGATGGAAAAGTGTTATCGCTTATCTCCTCGCGCAGCGACGACCAGTACGACGTCTATGCGGTCTATCTCGACAAGGACTTGGAAACCTACACACCGCAGCAACTCGACGACTACTACAAACAGGCCCAAGCCACGGCAAACAAGATCAAGCCCATCGGCGCAGCGGATGCGGACGACGAGAAACCGGGCGAACTCGCGGAAGGCGACAAGCCCGACGACGCGGGCCAGGAAGTCAAGCCCGCGAAGGCCGATGAGCCAGCGGCCGAGCGCGCCGAGCCGCCGCAGCCGCTCGACCTCGAAGACGCGTACTTGCGGCTGCGACGACTGACAAGCACCGACGAAAGCGAGTGGGATGTCCGCATCACGCCCGCGGGGGATCGGGTCGTGTTCAGCCGTGGCGGCTCGGCGTACTCCGTCGGTTGGGACGGCAGTGACGAGAAAAAGATCGGCGACAACCTCGACCCCCAGCACCTTTCTCTCACAGGCGACAAGCTCGTGGCGGTGCGTGGCGGCGGCGCGCTTGTCATCCCCATCGGGGGCGGCGAAGCGACGCAGGTCCAGGTCGGCGGCAGCATCCGCATCGACCGCCGAGACCTACAAAAACAGCGGTTTCTAGAATGCGCCCGCGCGATCACGATGAACTTTTACGACGGCTCGTTCAAGGGCATCGACTGGGCGGGGGCGACCAAGAAATACGCCCTACTCGCGTCGCGAACCTGGACGGCCGATGAGTTCGATGACGTGGCAAACCGCTACCTCGGCCTGCTCAACGCGTCGCATATGGGCATCCGCTCGCCCCAGCCCACGGCCGAGAACAGCCAGCCCAACGGCAGGCTGGGTGCCTCGTACGAACGTGTCGAGCAAGGTTACAGGGTCGTCTCGATCGAGCCGCAGACACCCGCCGCCGAGGGCGTGATGCGGTTGCGGGTCGGCGACGTGATCACCGCGATCGGCTTTAAGCCGATCCGCCCGTCGGACACCGTGACGTCACGCCTGGTCGGCCGGGTGGGCCTTGAAACCGCGGTCACCGTGCTGCGGCAACACTACGACGAGCCGCTGGCGAGCGAGCTGCACCTGCTCATGACGCCGATCAGCTACCGCGCGTACGACGACATCCGGTATGACAATTGGCAACTCGCAAACAAGGCGAAAGTTGATAAATGGTCAAACGGCCGATTGGGCTATATTCACATCGAATCGATGAACGCATCGTCGCTGGCCGAGTTCGAACGCGATTTGTATGCGGCCTGCGAAGGCCGAGACGGGCTGATCATCGACGTCCGCGATAACGGCGGGGGCTGGACGACCGACCGCCTGCTCGCGTCGATCATGACCCGCCGACACGCGTACACCGTGCCGCGCGGGGCCGACCCGACACGGACCAACAGCTACCCGAACAGCCGGCTGTTCATCACGCGCTACAACCTGCCGATCAATGCGCTATGCAACGAGAACAGTTTCTCCAACGCCGAGATCTTCAGCCACGCCTTTAAGACGCTCGGGCGCGGGACGCTGGTCGGTAACACGACGGCGGGCGGCGTCATCAGCACCGGCGGCACGCGCCTGCTCGACGGCACGACGATCCGCCTGCCCTTCCGCGGCTGGTACCTGCCCGACGGGACCGACATGGAAAACCACGGCGCGGTGCCCGACCTGCGGGTCCCGCAGACGCCGGAAGACGAGTCGGCGGGCAAGGACGCGCAGCTCGAGGCGGCGGTGGCGGACTTGTTGAAGCGGCTCTAGAGCGCCCTCAACCCACCCGTAGCGCATTCGGCGCTTGTTAGGTGTTGCGCGATTGGCCCGACTCGTGTAGCTTTTGTGTTGGATGTTCTTTA
>JBKAGS010000050.1:0-79629 GCA_046290505.1 Phycisphaeraceae bacterium
CTGCCGACCTTGCTGCTTCGCCCGCCGTCCCTCGCCGACGGCGGCCCGGTCTGCAGCAACCGCGCCGGGAAGTGCCGCGTCTCCGCACTCGGGACAAGCCATGAAGAAGGACCAACCCACCGCTTTCACGCTCATCGAGCTGCTGGTCGTCATCTCGATCATCGCGCTGTTGATCGCCATCCTGCTGCCGGCGCTGAACAAGGCGCGCGAGTCGGCGCGCAATATGAGGTGCCTTAACAATCTTAAGCAGCTTGAGTTCGCGATGCAGACCTATGCGACCGAGAACAAAGGCCAATTCATGCCCGTCAGGCACGACGTGAAGCAGTACTGGTTCCATGAGATGGTGCAGTATGCCGGCGACGCGGCGATCGGCTCGACCGAGTCGGATAGCGACGACAACAATGTCGGTATCTGCCCGCAGACCACAGTTACAAAGAACGGTGCTCCGGTGAGCCCACAGAACTTCAGAAACTTCGGCGGGTTCGGCAACGCTTCCGAAACATGGTTCTACGAACTGGGCGCGGGTAGCTATGGTGCAAATCTCTGGCGCCAGCCGTGGCGCGGCGGATCGGACGAGTTTGAGAATCACTACAAAAACTCGAGCAACACCGGCAAGTACTTTATGAACGTCGAGATGATTACGTCACCCTCAGAAACGCCCGGACTTGGTGACAGTAATTGGGTCGGCAGCTGGCCGAAAGCAATCGGTGCAGTCCCGCCCGATCTGAGCCGAGGACTGACCGGACACAGCGACAACGGGTTTATGGGCCGTTTCTGTATCGACCGCCACAATCGAGCGATCAACATCGCGTTCTCCGACGGCCACGTCGAGCCTGTCGAGTTGCAAGACCTCTGGCGCACGGCCTGGCACCGTGGGTGGGAAGACAGGGACGTGACGATCCCCTGATCGCCTCGGTATGACTTATGCCTCGGCCATCGCCGCGTCCAAATCGATGTAGCAACCTTTATTGACCACGCCTCGGCCCTTCGGGTCGGGGCGTTTTCGCAGTTCTTGCACGAGCGTGCGCATCGGCTCGTGCAGCGGGGCGGTGAAGACCATGTCGTGCTTATCGAGCGGGTGGTGGATGCGCAGGTACGCGGCGTGCAGCGCGGGGTAGGCCATGATCAATCGGCCCGCGGGGTGGGCGTCGCCCTGTTCGAGGCGCTCGGCGGCGATCGCTTCGAGCTTCTTGCCTTCTTCTTTCTGCCGGGCGTAGCTGAGGTTCACGCGGGCGCCGGCGGGGTGCGGCGGGTTATCGAGTTCCGCCGGGCCGACCAGCTCGCCGCCGTACAACAGGTCGCCGACGATCGGGTGGCCGATGTACTGCAGGTGCACGCGGATCTGGTGGGTCCGGCCGGTCTTGATCTCGCACTCGACCAGGGCGTAGCCGGCGTACTGCTCCCGGACGCGGTACAGCGTCAGCGCGTGCTTGCCGGTCGAGTCGTGGCGCACGGCGTTGCCCTCGCGGATCGTCGGGTGCTTGCCCAGCGGCTGGTCGATCACGCCCGCGGCGGGCTCGGGGTTGCCGTGCACGACCGCGAGGTAGGCCTTGGTGTTCGTGCGGTCTTCGAATTGTTTGGCGAGCAGCCAGTGCGCGTCGTCCTGCTTGCCGAAGAGGATGACGCCGGTCGTGTTCATGTCCAGGCGGTGGATGACGCCGGGCCGGGCTTGCTGCTTGCCGATCGAGGAGAGGGCGGGTTTGCTGTCGGGTTTACGATTGGGTTTGCGATTGGGTTGATCCGGGCCTTCGCTGCGCTCAGGGCCGGCTTCTGTTGGTGTGGATGGTGCTTTGAGGGTTCGGTCGACGGTGTTGCCGGGGTGGTGCTTGAAGTGGTAGGCGAGCGCGTTGAGCATCGTGCCGTGCAGGTGCGAGCGTGCGGGGTGGACGATGATGCCCGCGTCCTTGTTGATCGCGATGAACGCGTCGTCTTCGTACAAAATGTCCAGCGGGATGTCCTGCGGTTCGAGGTCCTCGGCGGGCTTGGGCGGGACGACGACCTCGACGACGTCGGCCTCGCGCAGCTTGAACGACGCCTTCGCCGGCTCGCCGTTGACGGTCACGGCACCGAGGTCGATCAGCTTCTGAACCTGGCTGCGTGAGGTCCCCTTGAGCCGGCCCTGGACGTACTTGTCCAGCCGCAGCGACGAGTCCTTGCTCATCCGCCAGGTCAGGCGTTCGGCGCCGGCTTCTTCGAGTTCTTCGAGCGACTCGGCGAAGTACCGGCGGGCCCGCGCCAGCGACTCGGCGGACTCGGGGTGGCTGGGGTCGGGCATGGCTAAGTTTGTGGACGCTGGTCAGAAGATAAAACAAACGCCCGCCGTGGGTGCCACAGACAAGCGCAGCCTGCGGAGCTTGTCGGTGTCGTCCTCTCGCACTGACAAGGCTCAAAGCAGCCTTGTCGGTGGCACACACTTCCGAGCGTTTCGTTTATTCAACCGGCTGGACCGGCGGGAGGGTCGAATCGAACTCGGGCAGGTCGATGCCGTCGAGGATCGAATCGCCGCCCGCCGGTTCGTCTCCGGTATCGGGCTCGGGGCCTTCGGGGATCGCGTCGGGGTCGAAGGACAGGTCGTCCTCGGCGGCGAAGGCGACGGGGTTTCGGATCAGGTCGATCATCGCCGGCCCGGCCTGGGCCCGCGCGGCCTGGGGCAGGTAGCGGTCGCCCGCCAGTTCTTTCATCTTCGCGAACTGCGACTTGGCCTCGTCCCACTTTTCCGCCTCGATCGCGACCATCGCCAGGCCCTCGTGGCCGGCGAGCTTGTACGCGTCGGACTTGCCGCGGTTGACCAGCGCCGTGTACGCCGAGCGCGCCTTGTCGAGCGCCTTGTCGGCGTCCTTGGATTTGCCCTTGATGTCCGCGGCGCGGGCCTCGGCGAGGTACAGGTCGCCGGCGCGCCGCATCGCCTCGTCGTGCACGCGGTCGTGCTCGATCGCGATCTGCTGGGCCAACGCATCGGGCGAGGTCGCGCCGCCTTCGAGCGCCTGCTGCGCTTCTTCGGCTTTGCCTTCCTGCCAGCGGTTGTAGTAGTTGTAACCCGCGTAGCCGCCGAGCACGACGATGAGGAACATCAGCAGCTTGTTGCCGTGCTTTTCCCAGAAGTCCTTGAAGTTATCGAGGAACTCCTTGAGGTCGTTGGTTTCCAATTCGTGTCTGCGTTCGGAGTCCATGCGGTCCTCTTTGAAAGTCGCTTAGCGGGGTCCGGGCCGGCTTACTTCGCTTCGATGCCGATCGTGATCGTGGTGACGGCCCAGGTCTGGTCGGTGGTGATGGCCAGCTGCTCCGGTCCCTTGACATAGCGCAGCACCGTCGCGCCGCCGACGCTCTGCATATCGACCAGCGTCCAGTTGTGGTCGGGCAGGGTGCGTTGGTAGAACTCGACGGCGTCGCCCGACTTGGCGTGGCCCTGGTAGACGTGGTTGACGACGCGGACGCGCCCGTCGTAACGCCAGTTGCTCTTGCTGGCGACGGCCTTGAAACCGACGGGCATCGGCACGTCGGGGATCAGCGGGTTGGGCGAGGCGACCAGCCCGTCGCCGACGTCTTGCTGCAGGAACTCGCCGTCGTCGGAGAAGGCGACGACGGGCGTCTTGACGTAGCTGCAGCCGGCGGCCGAAAGCAGCGCGGCGGCGGCCGAGGCGAATACGGGAAGTCGGTAGCGGGTCATCATCGGGCGTCCTGTCCCCCGGCATCGCCGGGCCTGATCGAACTCACCAGTTTAGAGGGGCGTGTCTCTAACGGCAAACATCGGCGAGTTCGTCCAAGGCCGATCAATTCTGATGGGTGGCCGGGGTGGAAGCTTGGCGACCCCCCGGAACCCGATCCTCTTACGCGCATCAATCGCAGTTTGTTCCGGTGCTCGCGGACTCGACCCCGGCCACCCATCTGGTGTTTCGTCAGATGCGATCGCCTCGCACGCCTAGCCAATTCGGTTTGACAGATACAGCCCTTCGGTTTACTTTTTGGGGCTCGGGCTTCCCCGGCCCGAGCCGACGGTGACTGTAGCTCAGTTGGTTAGAGCACCGGGTTGTGATCCCGGATGTCGGGGGTTCGAGTCCCCTCAGTCACCCTTTTGTCGCCCTCTCGCTTCTCGCCCCGGCCCGGCGTATCGGGTACGGTGCCCACGCATGTTGCTGACCCAGACTTTTGCGCTGCTTGGCCAACGCATCCTCGACGCGCTCGACGGGTTCGGCCGGTTCACGCGGTTCGCCGCCGCGGCGCTGCGCGGGGCGGTGGGCAGCAAGCCCGGCTACGGCCGGCTGCGGCTGCTGATCCCGCAGCTGTACGAGGTCGGCACGCGCTCGATCCCCGTGGTCATGCTCGTCGGCGGGTTCGTCGGCGCGGTGCTGGGCGTGGAGATGTACGACCAGTTCCGGTCCATCGGCCAAGAAAGCCGCATCGGGGGGATTATCAACCTGTCGGTCGTCAAACAGATCGGCCCGGTGCTCGCCGCGGTCATGATCGCCGGTCGCGTCGGCGGGGCGGTGAGCGCGGAGATCGGCACGATGCGTGTCACCGAACAGCTCGACGCGTTGCGCGTCATGGGCACCGACCCGATCCGGCACCTCGTCGTCCCGCGCGTGCTCGCCTGCCTGATCATGGTCCCGCTGCTCACCGTCGTCAGCGACCTGATGGGGATGATCGGCGGGTGGCTGGTCGTGGTCGTCGGGCTCGGCGTCGAGGCGACGGCGTACTGGCAGTTCTCCGCCGACTTCGTCACGTCCTTCGACGTGTTCACCGGGCTGGTCAAGGCGGCGGCGTTCGGCCTGCTCATCGGGCTCATCAGCTGCTACAAGGGCTTTCACTGCAAGGCCGGCGCCGCGGGCGTCGGCAAGGCGGCGACCGACGCGTTCGTCACCAGCTTCATCGCGATCATCATCGCCAACTTCTTCCTGGCCAAGTTCATGAACGAGATGTACACGCTGATCTACGGCCGGCTGCTCAACGCGCTGTCGGTGTGAGCGCATCCCGATACGGAACTGCGGCGTTTCCCATAGTAGGCGGTAGCCAGGTGCGCGGATGAACGGGCTTGTGCAATGCGAAAGAGCGCTTTTTAGCCGCACGCTCCGGGCTACCGCCACGGAGCTATGGACCCGTGAACGCCCGCGAATGACTTGAGATTCGTATCAGTGGGCGCATGAATCGGGGCACCGCATTGACATGCGGTGCTTTATGGTTCTTCCGCCTTTTCGTCGGCCCAGTCCTTGATCTCGCTGGTGGAGAGCGAGATCGCTTCGCCGGATTTCAAGCCCTGCAGCCAGTTGAGCACCGGGCGTGGCGCGAGGCTGTCGATCAGGACGCCGTGGACGGTCGTGTTGGGGTTTGATTTGAACCGTTTTTCCCACGCGGCCATTTCGTTGGATGTCGCGCCGGAGAAGACGAGGACGAGCGTGTCGGGCTTGGCCTTGAGCGCTCGCTCGATGGCGGCGGTGCGGTCAACGGGTTTGTCGTAGGCCAGGCCGTCGAACCATTTCTTCAAGGCCCCGTCGTCGAGCTTGGTCGTGGCGGTGAAGCCGGCGTTGTCGTACGCGGCGGGGTCGGCTTTCTGGGCGGAGAAGAACGCGACGCGGGTCGAGGCGTCGTTGCCCCGGCCCAGGCCGGCGCGGATCATCTCGCTGGCGGCTGGCATCCAGAACTCGCTGTCGGCCTTGGACGCCTCGACGACGATCGCGACCCTGCCGGTGACCGGCACGCCCGCGACGTTGGCGAAGCCGAGCGTGTACGGGTTCGCGGACGCGTCGTAGGTCGGCGGGGGGGGTTGCTGCTGCCCGTTGGCCCCGGCCTGCTCGCCGTCGGCCGACCTGCCGCCGCTGACCATGGCCCAGATCGCCACGCCCGCGATCACGACGACGCTGAAGATGATGGCGGCAAAGACGAGCGTCGTGACCAGGCGTACCTTCTGCCGCTTGCTCTGGGCCATCGGCACGCGCGTCGCCTGCTCGACGCGGACGACCTTGCCGCTGGCGGTGACGTATTCGCCCGCCTGGATCGTGCTCGACTGGGCCGCCGACTTGCCCTTGCCCTTCTTTGACTTGCCGCGCTTGCCGCCGGCCGATCGCGCGCTGGGGCGCGGCGGGGCGAGTTCCTGCAGGTCCGCCGGGTCGATCGTCGCGTCGCTCAGTTCCGCGCCACGCTCGGGCGCGGTCAGTCGCTCGGCCCGGCCCGCGTCGCGCGGCACGGTCATCAGCGTCCCGCAGTTCGAGCACCGGCACACGCCGCCGGCGAAGCCCGTGTCCAGCTCCAGGTGCTCCCCGCACGATGGGCAATCCAACTCCAGCGTCTGCATCAGCGCGTTTCCTCGACAACTCTCACGACATGAACCCGACTGCCCATCGAACCGCTTTCCCGCGGGCGCGTTCAACGCACGCCCGGCAGCCAGACATAATAGAAGCCCGGCGTCGTCAGCGTGCCCAGCGACCCGTCGAGGTTCAACTGCAGCAGGTTGATTTGTGTCGATCCGGCCGCCGGCGGGTTGCCCGCCGCGTGGTTCGCCGACGCGTAGGGCGAGCCGACGTACTCCAACGGCCGGTGGTACCGCACCAGCGCCGCGTGCTCGATGCCCGCGAGCGCCTTGGCCTTCGCGAACGCGTCGTCGAGGTCGCCGAGCTGATCGACCAGGCCGACCTCGTACGCGTGCTGGCCGCTGACGATGCGCCCGTCGGTGACCTGTTTGAAGTCTTCTTCCGAGATCGAGGGCCGGGCGTCGCGGACGGTCCGCGTGAAGTCGGCGTAGAACGTGTCGACCATCTGCTGCAGCACCGCGCGGTGGCCGTCGGTCATCGCGCTCAGCGGCGATCCGGCGTCCTTGTTCGGCCCGCTGGTGATCGCCTGGGTCTGGATGCCGATCGACGCGAGCGCCGGTTGGAGGCTGACGGTCTGGATGATGACGCCGATGCTCGCCGTCACCGTGCTGGGGTAGGCGACGATGTGGTCGCCCGCGCAGGCGAGGTAGTACCCGCCGCTGGCCGCGACGTCCATCATCATGACGACGACGGGCTTGCCGGTTTCTTCTTTGAACGACAGCACGTCGCGGTACATCGCGTCGCTCGCGGTCACCGCGCCGCCGGGCGTGTTCATCCGAAGCACGACGGCCTTGACGTCCTCGTCCGCCGCGGCCTTGTCCAGCGATTCGCGGAACCGGCTGACCGGGTTCTCGCCGTCGCGCAGGATGCCCGGCGTCTTGGCGTTGAGGATCATGCCCGTCACGTCGATCACCGCCACGCGGTCGCGCGTGCGCTTCGCCGGCTTGTCGATGACCGTCTCCGCCAACGCCTGGTCGCCGGGCGCGATGCCCACGACAAAGGTCGTCGGCCCGCAGCCCGCGGCGAGCCACACGACGCACGCCAGCACGACGCCACACAGAGATCTGCCCATCGCGTACTCCTTGGTCTTGATCCAACCGCGTCAAACGCATCATACATGGAATGCTCAACCCGCCAGAGCGACGTGCGTGACTTGACACAGCCGCTCACGCCTCATGCGAGGATACGCGTGCCGGGGTCGCGTCCGCGAGCCGCCGGAGCAAACCGCCATGAATAAACGAAGGAAGGTTTGTTCCGGTGGGAGGGCCGGGCCTCCACACCGCCCTTCGACCCTGTTTCATCGGATGTGATTGCCTGACGCCGAGACCGCTCGCCGGGACAGCGGGGCGAAGGTCGCGCATAATACGGCTTCGATCACACCCCCAACCGCAGGAGCACCCCGATGAGCAAGGCATGGATCGCACTGTCGCTCGCCCCCGCCCTCGTCCTGGTCGGATGCAAGTCCGAGCCCGAGCCGGTCGCGATGGTCCCCCCGCCCGACTACGCCGCCGAGCCCGAGCCGCTGCCGCCGATCTCGATCAACCAGGGCTCGACGATCGGTACAGACCCCGGCACGACCGGCGGGGCACCGGCTGGTCCGGCGACCGGCCCCGGCGCCTACGAGCCCGAGCCGCTCACCCCCGCCCAGCCCATCACCCGCACCTACACCATCCGCAAGGGCGACACCCTCTGGGCCATCGCCAAGCGCGAGTACGGTAACGGCCAACGCTGGGTCGAGATCTCCTCGGCCAACCCGTCGATCGACCCGAAGAAGCTGGTCATCGGCCAGCAGATCGTCCTGCCATGACCCCGCCTGTCCGCCGGCACGATCACCACACGCTACGCTCAGGGACGCCCATGACCGATCGCATTGATTTCCTCGCCGTGCGTCTTGTCGTGCTCGCCTTGCTGTGGGTCGGCGTGGCGGGCTGCAAGCAGGCCGAGCCCGTTGTCCAGCCCCCACCCCCGCCGGATTACACCCGCCCGCTGGGGCCCGGCGAGCGCGCCCTGCGCCTGGTCGCCAACCCGGCCGAACGCCCCGACCTGCTCGCCGTCTCGACGCAGCTCGCCGACCAGGCGTTCGTCGCGGCGCTGCGCAAGAGCGCCCAGTGGTACGACAAGCCATCGAGCAAGAACGCCTTCGAGCCCGACATCTCCGGCATCAGCCACGTCCACGCCCGCGTCAGCGCCCACGCGCTGCTCGCCATCCTCGAGCAGTCCGCCTCTCCCGCCGAGGCCGCCGCGCAGATCGACAAGCAGTTCGATGTCTACCAGACCGTCGGCTGGAACAAGCGGGGCGACGTGCTGTTCACCGGCTACTACTCGCCGCAGTTCACCGCGTCGCTGCAACGCACGGGGCCCTACCAGTTCCCGATCTACAAACGCCCGAGCGACCTGCGATCCGACCCGATCTCCGGCGAGGTCTTCGGCCGAGACACCGGCAACGGCGTCGTCCCGTACCACACCCGCAGCGAGATCGAATCCCAGAACCTGCTGCAAGGCCTCGAACTGGTCTACCTGCCCCAACGCCTCGACGCTTACACCATCGAGGTCAACGGCAGCGCGAAGCTCGACCTCACCAACGGCAAGACGATGTACATCGGCCACGCCGGGACCAACGGCCTGGACTACACCTCGATCGGCCGGGAACTGATCAAGGACGGCAGGCTCGACAAGAACACCGTCTCGATGCCGAGCATCCGCCGGTTCTTCCTCGACAACCCCGGCGAGTTGGAGAAGTACATCGCCCGCAACGACCGTTTCGTGTTTTTCAAGGAGTACGAGAACGCCGAAGAATGGCCCGGCGGGGCCCTGGGCTTCCGGGTCCACGCGATGCGTTCGCTGGCGACCGATAAGAGCGTCTACCCGCCGGGCGCGCTGGTGATGGTGAAGACCGGCAGCCAGAACCGCACCGGGCCGATCGAGCCGATCGTCCAGCTGGTGCTGGATCAGGACGCGGGCGGCGCGATCCGGGCCCCGGGCCGCGCCGATTTGTACTTCGGCATCGGCCCCGCGGCGGAGGCCGAGGCCGGCAAGCTCGCTGTCGAGGGCACGATGTACTACTACTTCCTCAAACGCGAGCTGGTGCAGGGCTGGTTCAACCGCCTGCAGGACGCCCCCTGACCGCGCCGGCTGGGTCTGTCGCTCGGCCCGTCGTCGTTGAAATCCGTTATCTTCCCGCCGTGAGCAGCCGAACACCGATTGCCGACAGCGACCGACTGATCGTCACGATCGACGGCCCCGCGGGGTCGGGCAAGTCCACGCTCGCGCGCCGGCTGGCCGGGCGGCTGGGCCTGGACTTCCTCGACACCGGCGCGATGTACCGGGCGATCGCGGCGAAATCGATCGAGCGCGGCATCAACATCCCCGAAGAACCGTTCTACGTCGTCGAACTCGCACGCAACTGCCCGCTTCGGTTCGACTGGCTGACCGACCCGCCCCGGCTGTTCGCGCGCGGGGCCGACATCACCGACCGGCTTCGCGACCCGGACGTCACCGGCGCGGTCAGCGACGTCGCCGCGATCGGCGCGGTGCGCCACGTGCTCGTCGAAGAACAGAAAGCGATCGGGCAGTCGCACCCGCGCCTGGTCACCGAGGGCCGGGACCAGGGCTCGATCGTCTTCCCTCATGCGGACGTGAAGTTCTACCTCGACGCCTCGCCCGCCGTGCGCGCCGGCCGACGCGCCGAGCAGCTGCGCGAGATGGGCAAGCCCGTTCAGCTCGAAGCGATCCGCAAAAACATCGTCGAGCGCGACCGCAAGGACTCGTCGCGGCCCGATGGCCCGCTGATCTGCCCCGGCGACGCGATCAGGATCGACACGTCCGAGATGACGCTGGGCCAGGTGCTCGACCTGCTGGAACAGAACGTACGGGTGAAGGTCGGCATGCGTGTGTGAACGGCGCCGCGGTGATAGAACCATCGATCACGAAACGTGCTGGCGGGATCAAACTCCCCTCCCTTGAGGGAGGGGCGGGGGGAGGGTGACAAAGCCTATCGAACCCATGCTGACGATCCAACTCAAACAACTCGCCACCCTCCCCCGACCCCTCCCTCAAGGGAGGGGGGTTTAAGACGGCAAGGCATGCTCAAGCAACTGCGTCAACGCCAACCCGGCCACCCCATCCGCCGCATCCTCTGGTGGCATCTGTGCCACATGCTCTGCGTGGTCTGGTTCTATACCTGCTACCGATTCCGCTTCTTCGGCCAGGACCACATCCCGCGCACCGGGCCGGTGCTGCTCGTCTCCAACCACCAGTCGATGCTCGACCCGATCATCGTCGGCCTGGGCAGCTCGCACCGCCAGTTCTACGCGCTCGCCCGCGCCACGCTCTGGCACACCAAGTGGCTGGGCCGGGTCATGGACTCGCTCAACGCGATCCCCGTCGACCAGGACAAGCCCGACGCCTCGACGATGAAACGCTGCATCGACGTGCTCAAGCAGGGCCACGCGCTGCTGGTTTTCCCCGAAGGCGCCCGCACGATGTCCGGCGAAACCGAGCCGTTCGAATCGGGCACGATGCTCATCATCAAGCGCGCCAAGCCCGTCGTCGTCCCCGTCGCGCTCGAAGGCGCTTACGACGCCTGGCCACGCACCCGCAAGCTGCCCAGGCCCTTCGGCCGGATCGCCTGCGTCTACGGCGAGCCGATCCCGGCGGAAACCCTTCTGGCGATGAAACCCAAAGACGCCCTCGAACACCTCCAAGCCAAAGTCGAATCGTTGCGCCTCGACCTTGCTGAATCAATAAAGAAATGATCCACCACAGAGGGCACAGAGGGCCACGGAGCTAGGCATGGCCGCTAAGGAATGCAGGAAGCCAGGAAGCGATATCATCGCAATTGACTGCTTGAATCCTTCCTGTATTCCTGCCTTGCTCAGATCAATTGCCTGACCGCCTTGCTCCGCGGCCCTCTGTGCCCTCTGTGGTAAATAAACATATCCGCAGTAAACTAATCCGATGCAAGTCCTGCTGATCGCGCTGGCCGTGGGCGTCGGTTTCATCGTCGCCTACCACACCTACGGACGCTGGCTGGGGAGCAAGGTGTTCAACCTCGCCTCAAGCGCGGTGTGCCCGTCGGTGAAGCTGCGCGACGATCAGGACTACGTCCCGACGAGCAAGTCCGTCGTGTTCGGCCACCACTTCACGTCCATCGCCGGCACCGGGCCGATCGTCGGGCCCGCCATCGCGGTGATGTGGGGCTGGCTGCCGGCCCTGCTCTGGGTCGTCTTCGGCTCGATCTTCATCGGCGCCGTCCACGACTTCGGCGCACTCGTCGTCTCCCTGCGCAACAACGGCCAGACCGTCGGCGAGATCTCCGGGCGGCTGCTGAACAAGCGCGTTCGGCTGCTGTTCCTCTTCGTCCTGTTCCTCGCGCTGACGATCGTCATCGCGATCTTCGGCCTGGTCATCGCCGCGGTCTTCCGCCAGTATCCCGCGGCGATCTTCCCGTGCCTGGTGCAGATCCCCATCGCCGTGGGGATCGGCGTCTGGCTGCACCGCAAAGGCGTGCACCTGCTGCTGCCCTCGCTGATCGCGCTCGCGGTGATGTACCTGACCGTGATCTACGGCGACGTCGGGCTGCTGCACAAGTTCAACACCGCCATGGCCGAGCTGGACACGATCACGTGGGTCGGCATCTTGCTGGTGTACTCGTACGTCGCGAGCGTGCTGCCGGTGTGGACGCTCTTGCAGCCGCGCGACTACATCAACTCGCTGCAGCTCGTCTCGGCGCTGGGGTTGATCGTCGTCGGCCTGTGCGTCGCCGCATTCGTCGGCGGGGCACCACCGGTCGACGGGGCAGACCGTCAGCCGCTGGCGTTCGCCGCGCCGATGGTGCAGTGGGACCCGGCCGACGCGCCGATGATCTTCCCCTTCCTCTTCATCACCATCGCCTGCGGCGCGATCTCCGGCTTCCACTGCCTGGTCAGCTCCGGCACGTCCAGCAAACAACTCAAGAACGAGAAGGACGCGCAGTTCGTCGGGTTCGGCTCGATGCTGACCGAGGGGTTTTTGGCGACGCTGGTGATCCTGGCGTGTTGCGCGGGGTTAGGGTTGGGAGTAAGCTACGGTTCATCGCAAATTGAGACTGGAGCTTTCCTAGTCTCTGACACATCGGATTCCGATTTTGCAATTCATTACGACGAATCGACTGGTGTAACACATTCTGCAGTCACAGGCGTTTCTGCATGGGAAACACGCTATTCCTCCTGGTCCGCCGCCGGCGCGCTCGGCACGAAAGTCGCCGCGTTCGTCGACGGCTCGGCGAACTTCCTCAAGGCGATGGGCATCCCCCCCGGAATTGCCGTCGCGTTGATGGGCGTGCTCGTCGCGTCGTTCGCGGGCACAACGCTGGACACGGCGTGCCGGCTGCAACGCTACGTCGTGCAGGAACTCGCGCGGACGATCCTGCCCAAAGCGAAGCCCAACGCGTGTGCGGACTGCAGGTATGACCTGACGGGCAACACGAGCGGGGTCTGTCCGGAGTGCGGGGCGGATGTCTTAACGAGCCGCGACCGTGAGGGAGCGGTCCAAAGCGCGACCGTGAGGGAGCGGTCCAAAGCGACCGTGAGGGAGCGGTCCAAAGCAACCGTGACGAAGCGGTCCAAAGCGACCGTGAGGGAGCGGTCCAAAGCGACCGTGAGGGAGCGGTCCAAAGCAACCGTGACGAAGCGGTCCAAAGCAACCGTGAGGGAGCGGTCCAAAGTGTCTCGGTGTTCGAAACCGCTCCCTTACGGTCGCGGCTCGTTAATCCATTCAACCCCCTGACCTGGCTGACCAACAAGCACGGCGCGACGATCTTTGCGATCGTTGTCGCCGGCGCGATGGCCGCGATGCCCAAGCCCGGCGCCGAATGGTCGCTCGACACCGCGGGCACCGGCGGCCTGATCCTCTGGCCGATGTTCGGCGCGACCAATCAATTGCTCGGCGGGCTCGCCTTCCTCGTCATCACCTTCTACCTCTGGCGACGCGGCAAGGCGATCTGGTTCGTCGCCATCCCGCTCATCTTCATGCTCGTCATGCCCGCCTGGGCGATGACGCTGCAACTGCAGGACTGGCTCGCGGCGGACGCCAGTTCCGGGGGGAAGAACTGGCCGCTGATCGTGATGGCCGTCGCGACGCTCGCGCTCGAGGCGTGGATGCTCGTCGAGGCGGCGCTCTTGTTCCCCAAAGCCAGGGGCCTCATCGAGCCCGGCGGCGAGCCGATCCCCGAGCCGGTTTAACAGGCCCTACTGGCACCCCGCCTGTCCAATCATCGCCTCGAGTCCCTCCGACAGGCTGCAAGCCTGTCCCGCCGCAATCATTGAACTATCATGTAACGATGCTGCGACTTGCATCCATCTGTGGTTTGGCCGTGCTGCTCACCGGCTGCATCGGGATCGGCCGGCCGGGCGTCGAGGTGACGAACGTGCGCCTCGACGAGCGATCCGGCGAGGGCGGGCGGATCCTCGTGGACGTGCTGGTGACCAACCCGAACGACGAAGAGCTGCCGATGCCGACGGTGAGCTACCGCGTCGATGTGGTTGGCGCGGGCGCGTTCGAGTTCACGGACCGGCCGTACGCGGCGCTGCCGAAGAACGGGCAGACGACGCTGACGCTGGCCGCGGCGGTGGAGGGCGTGGACCTGCCGGGCAAGACGGTGCGCGTCGATGGCGAGCTGGTCTTCGAGCCGCAGGGCGAGCTGCGTCGCATCTTCTACGACAACTACGTCCCGCTGCCCCGCTCGCGTTTTTCGAGTGAAGGGGTGTTGGAGTAGCGTTTAGCGTGTAGGGCCTGGCGTCCAGGCTCCGCTGATGCAGGCTTGACGCTTGAGCCATGCCCCATTGATCGCACGATCCATCCTTCGCCAACCACCACAACCAACACACGAAACGAAGCCTGGACGCCAGGCCCTACACGCTAAACGCTACGACATGCCTTTTTCCGACCGCCGATACTTGATCCCTTTCCGCGCGACGCTGTTGCCGCAGATCTTTACGGACGTGCTGGTCATCGGCGCGGGCGTGGCGGGCGCGAGCGCGGCGTTGTCAGCGGTGAAGGGGCACGGCTCGGCCGAGGTCATCGTCACGACCAAGGGCCGGCTGCAGGACTCGAACACGTACTGGGCCCAGGGCGGGATCGCCGCGGTGCTGGACGGCGCGCACGACGACGTCGAGCAGCACGTCGCCGACACCCTCACCGCCGGCGCGGGGCTGTGCGACGAGCCGGTCGTCCGGCGGGTCATCGAGGCCGGGCCGGCGAGCATCCAGCGGCTGGCCGACGCGGGCATGGCGATGGACCGCGACGCGCTGGGCGAACTCAAGCTCGGCAAGGAGGGCGGGCACAGCCAGAACCGCATCGTCCACTCCGACGGCGACGCGACGGGCAAGGCGCTCGCGTCCACGCTGTTCGACCAGGTCCACGCCCACGAACGCGTCCGCCTCTTCGAAGACTGCTTCGTCCTCGACCTGATCACGACGGGTTCTAACGCAAGCGGTTCCGCAACCGTGAACGGCTCGAACCCGCCCGGCGGCGGCGGGGGCGAGTGCGTCGGCGCGATCACCCACCATCCCAAGCACGGCCTGCAGGTCATCTGGGCCCGCGCGGTGATCCTCGCCGCCGGCGGCTGCGGCAAGGTCTACCGCGAAACCACCAACCCCAACGTCGCGACGGGCGACGGGCTCGCCATGGCCTACCGCGCCGGCGCGGTCATGCAGGATATGGCGTTCGTGCAGTTCCACCCCACGACGCTCTACATCGCCGGCGCCTCGCGATCGCTCATCACCGAGGCCGTCCGCGGCGAGGGCGGCATCCTCGTCGATAAGTCCGGCCACCGCTTTATGCCCGACTACGACCAACGCGCCGAACTCGCCCCACGCGACATCGTCTCACGCAGCATCCTCGACCAGATGGTCAAGACCGGCCACAGCCACGTCTACCTCGACGTCCGACCCATCGGCATCGACAAGTTCAACGCACGCTTCCCCGGCATCGCCAAACTCCTCAAACAGTTCGACATCGACCCCGCCACCACCCCCATCCCCGTCCACCCCTCCGCCCACACATGATCGGCGGGCTCGCCGTCGACGAACAGACCCGCACCTCCATCCCCGGCCTCTACGCCTGCGGTGAAGCCGCCTGCTCCGGGCTCAACGGCGCCAACCGCCTGGCCAGCAACTCCCTGCTCGAAGGGCTGGTCTTCGGCGAAGTCGCCGGCCGCATCTGCCTCGAACGCCTTGAAAGCAACGGTGTTGGCGATGCGCAGACAACGCCCAGGCCCTACAAAATCGTCTCCGATATCCGCCCCAGCGACCGCAGCGAGCTCGACCTCGCCGACGTCCGCTCGTCACTCCGCAGCGTCATGTGGCGGCACGTCGGCATCGAACGCGAGGGCGACCGCCTCGCCGAGGTGCAGGAGATGTTCAGCTTCTGGGCGACCTACACCCTCGACAAGATCTTCGACGAACGCCTGGGCTGGGAGGTGCAGAACCTCCTCACCATCGGCTCGCTCATCACCCGCGCCGCCCACTGGCGACAAGAGTCCCGCGGCACGCACTACCGCCTGGACCACCCCGAGCCAAGCGACGCCTTCCACGTCCACGACCAGTGGACGATCGGTAAGGATGTACCGATCACGGTGCCGGTGATGCAGGGGGTGGGAAAGTCGTAGCGTTGTATCGCATCGGATCATCGAGCCCCCGCCCCGGCTTAACCGCCGCCAGCCGATCGAACACCCCAAGCCCAAGCACAGGGTGCCACTGACAAGCAGGACAACCCGAGGTGTACCAAGCGAAGGACGCAACCCACTGACAAGCCGTGGCGAACCCACCCTCACCCGCTTGTCAGAGCGAACAACGAACCACGAATCAGTTGCCGCTGGTTAGGCCTTGTCAGTGCCACCCGCCGCACATTAAAACAATAGCTGTTCTTTCATCGATCTGGTGAGTTGCCGTGGCAATAACTGGCGGGCTAGGGGTAGGGGTACTTTGGCGGCGGGTAGCCGGGGCAGGCGGCTTGGGGATGCCCCGGAACGGGTCGTCTGTGATGCATCAACTGTCGTTTGTTCCGGGTCTTCGCAGACTCAGACGCCGGCCACCCATCCGTTCTTAGACTTCGGGCATTCATCCGTTCTGTGACTTGTTGACCTCCGCCAGCGTTTCGTCGGTGCTTCTCGCGTCCACGGCTCGGCGGGTGGCCGGGGCAGGCGGCTTGGGGATGCCCCGGTACGGGTCGTCTGTGACGCGTCATCAGTCGTTTGTTCCGGGTCTTCGCAAGCTCAGACGCCGGCCACCCATCCGTTCTCACAACGCCGGCCACCCATCCGTTTTATCACTTGCTGACCTCCGCCAGCGTTTCGTCGGTGCTTCTGGCGTCCACGGCTCGGCAGGTTTCGGTGAGCCCTTCGGACCAGCCGCGCAGGCGGGACTTCCAGGCGTCTTCGAGCAGGCCCGAGGGGGTGAGCTGGATGAACTCGTCGCATAAGAGGATCATGCGCAGCAGGTGGCGGAAGACGACGCCTTCCTGGGTGGCGAGGTCGCGGGCGCTGATGAACTTGTGGAAGTCGCCGTGGAAGTTGTGCAGCAGGTCGCCGACGGCCCAGACGGCGCGGACGGGGTTGTGGCCGGTGCAGTCGACGCTGGCGTCGAAGAGCATCGCGAGCTTCTCCGCGATCGGCGGGGCGAAACGCCGCTCGGCGGGCAAGAGGTCGTCCGGCTCGCTGGGATAGAGCTCGTCCTGCGTCGCGATGCCGCGCTGGATGAGTTCGGGGTCCACCACCTCTAAAGCTAAGGTCCCGGGGGGCATCCTGTCCGGCTGGGGGACGCGGACGCGGCGGGCGACGGAGCCGGGCATCTCGAGCAAACTCTCGAGCACCTGGAGTTGTTCGACTTCGTCCGCCAGGCCGAGGTGGTCGAGCAGGTACGCGCCGTAGAGCGGGTTGACGGCCCGGAAGATGAGCAGTTGATCGAGCTTGTCCGTCGCCTCGCCGCGCTTCGGTTCGTAGTCGGACAGGCGCGAAGGCTTCGCCGACCCGTCCGACGACTTATCCTTTTCCTCGGCCTTGCCTTGCGTTTTCTGCGTCTTCTGCTTTTCTTGCTTTTTGTTCTCCTGTATCCCCGTCCCCAGCGACAGGCTCGCGAGCATGTCCGCCGGGTTGTCGGCGATGTCTTCGGTGTCGTCGTCCTCCGCGTCGTCGGCCTTGTCGCGTTCGGTCGACGCGGAGGGCGGGGGCGGGTCGAGTTCGATGAACCCGCCGTCGTGCAGGGTGACGAGCATGCGGGTGAGCAGTTTCTGCTGCGAATCGATGAGGTTGCTGGGTAGCAGGCGTTTGCTGACCGCGTCGCGGAGGCGTTCGAGGTCGTCGTCGGCGTCGAGCAGGTAGGCGAGCAGGCGCCAGGGCAGCCGGCCCTTGCTTTCGAGTTTGCCCGGCGGGGCGTCGCGGAGCTTTTCGAGCTGCGCTTCGGTCCAGTAGGTGACGCCGTCGCGGCGTCGCGGGCCCTTCTTCTCCAGCTGCTTGCGCTTCTTCATGAGCTGGGGGTCTTTGGTGTCCGCGGGGATCGATTCGATCTTAAGTTTGTGCTTGGCGATGCGGACGTCGTCTTCGTGGGCGACGGCGAAGACGTGGCCCTGCGTGTCGTATTGTGGTCGGCCGGCGCGGCCGAACATCTGGTGGGCGCTGCTGGGGTCGATCAGGCGCTTCTTATTCGGCGGGCCCTTGACGAGCGAGGTGAGCACGACGGAACGGGCCGGCAGGTTCATCCCCGCGGCGAGCGTCTCGGTGCACACGCACACCGAAAGCAGTTTTTCCTGAAACAGCTGTTCGACCAGCCGACGCCATTTGGGGAGCAGTCCCGCGTGGTGGACGCCGACGCCGCGCATGAGCAGGCGCTTGAGCTTGTTGCCCGCGCCCTTGGAGAGATCGACCGCTTCCAATCGGGCCGCCAACTCCTTCTGCGCCCCGTCGCGCAGCATGTCGCGGCCGCGCAGCTGCTCGGCGACGTCCCAGCACTTGGCCCGATCGAAGCAGAACACCAGCGCCGGCGTCTTGGTCGTCTCGTCGGTGCCCTGGCACATGTCGGCGAGCTGATCGGGCAGGAGTTCGTCGCCGACCCAGTGAAACTCGAGCGGGACCTTGCGCTCGTCGCTCTGCACGAGCGTGAGGTCCCGGCCGTGGGCGGTGCGCAGCCAGCTGACGAACTCGTACGCGTTGCCCACCGTGGCGGAGAGCAGCATCAGCCGGACGTGCGGCGGCAGGAGCCCGAGCGACAGCTCCCAGACGACGCCGCGCTCCGGGTCGTTGAACGAGTGGAACTCGTCCATGACGACCGAGCCGACTTGGTCGAAGCCGAAGGCGTCGGGGTGCAGCAGCCGGTTGAACAGGATCTCGGCGACGACGACGAGCACGGTCGCGTCCGGGTTGACGCTGCGGTTGCCGGTGACCAGCCCGACGCTGGAGCGCGGGTAGCCCCAGCGTTCGGCCGAGTCGGCGAGCTCCTCGAACTTCTGCTCGGTCAGCGCGATCAGCGGGGTCGTGTAGTAGCACGTTTGCCCGGTCCGCAGGGCCTCGAAGACCGCGGCCTCGGCGACCAGCGTCTTGCCCGTGCCCGTGGGGGCGCACAGCAGCACGCCCCCCCCGGAGTTCTGCTCGCCCTCGCCCCAAGCCAGCAGCGCCCGCTCCTGCACCGGGTAGGGCTCGTAAGGAAGCTGGTCGAGGTACTCGAGCAGCAGCGTGTCGCGGTCCGGTTCGGCGTCGGGCATAGGTGGGCAGGGTAACAGCCTCAAGCACGCGCCCGGGGCGGCGGCAAAGATTTCTCAAGCTTGATCCGATCAAAACCCGAATCTATAATAGTCGCACTCTGTTAGGGTAACGCCATGCTCCGACAACTCCACATCCAGAACCTCGCGGTCATCGAGCAAACGTCGATCGAGTTCGGCCCGGGCCTGAACGTCTTCACCGGCCAGACCGGCGCGGGCAAGTCGCTCATCCTCGGGGCGATCGAGTCGATCCTCGGCCTGCGCAAGTCGGCGGGGAAGATGGTCCGGCCGGGCACGGACCACGCCCGGCTCAGCGCGCTGTTCGAGGTCCACACCGCCGAAGCCGCCGAGCACGTCGGCCTGGCGCTGGACCTGGACCTCTTGCCCGGCGACGAGGTTCTGATCGCGCGCAAGGTCTTCGCCACCGGCCGCTCGTCGCTGAGCGCCAACGGCCAGCCGATCACCGCGGCGATGGCCAAGCGCGCCGCCGAGGGCCTGATCGACATCCACGGCCAGCACGACCACCAGTCGCTGATGCGTCCGGGCCGGCAGCTGGATCTGATCGACTGCTACGCGGGCTGCGCCGATCTTCGCCGACGCTTCGCCGAGCGCTACCGGGCCTGGTCCGCGATGCGCGCGGAGCGCGAGCGGCTGCGGGCGTCCAGCGACCTGCGAGACCAGCAGCTGGACCTGTACCGGTTCCAGGCCGACGAGATCGACGCGGCCGAGCCGGTCGCGGGGGAGATGGCCGAGTTGCAGGCGCGCGAGCGTGTGCTGAGCAATCTCTGCCGGATCAAGCAGGACGCGGGCGCGGCGTACAGCGCGCTGTACGAGTCCGACGGCTCGGTCGCCGAGCGTTTACAGGCGATGACGCACCTGCTGCTGGACCTCGCGGACGTGGACGAAGCGCTCGAGCCGATCGCCGAGCAGGTCCGCACCGCCACGCTGACGCTGCAGGAGTCGGCGTTCGAGCTGTCGCGTTATGCCGATCGCCTGGAGCTGGACCCCGAAGAACTCGCCGAGGTCGAAGCACGCTTGAACACGCTCAACCGCTTGATCCAGAAGTACGGCGATGGCCGCTCGCGCGCGGGCGATGCCGACCCGCTCGCGCCCGTGCTCCAGCACCGCCAACACCTGGGCGAGCAGCTCGATCAGCTCGCGGGGCAGAGCGAGAACCTGTCGCGGATCGACGAAGAGATCGAAGCGTGCGAGACCGAGCTGCGCGGCATCGGCGGCAAGCTATCGGACAAGCGGTACAAGGCGGCCAAACAGATCGGGCCGAAGGTGCAAAAGCAGCTGGCCGAGTTGGGGATGCGCGAGGCGACGCTGCGGGTCGAGGTCGAAACAGTCGGGCTGGAAGACGCCTGCAGCAATGGGCTGGACCGCGTCGCGTTTGTCGCGCGAACCAACCCCGGGCAAGACGAGCGCCCGCTGCGCGAGATCGCCTCGGGCGGCGAGCTGTCGCGCGTCATGCTCGCGATCAAGTCGGTGCTGGCGGCGAAGCAGGGCGGCGAAACGCACGCCGGCACGGGCGTGGACGTCCTGGTCTTCGACGAGATCGACGCGAACATCGGCGGGCGGCTGGGCGATGTCATCGGCCGAAAGCTACGCCAACTCGCCGCGTCGCAACAGGACGACCGCCAGGTCCTGTGCATCACGCACCTGCCCCAGATCGCCGCCTTCGCCGACCGGCACTTCCACATCGTCAAACAGGTCGTCGGCAGCGGCAAGACCAAGCGCACCGACACCACCGTCGCCCAACTCACCGGCAAGGCCCGCGTCGACGAACTCGCCGAGATGCTCGCGGGCGCCAAGGCGACGACCACCAGCCGCAAGCAGGCGAAGGAACTGATCGCCTCGGCGGGATGACGCGTTGTGGTCTGGCGTTGAAAGAATCTGCCCGAATTGCAGCACCTCAGCAATGCGGAACGTGAACAACTGCTTCGTGAGTCATTCAACCGACGTGCATTCGTGGTTGTGATTGAAAAATGTCTGGGGATCGGAATTCTTGTCGCGATCCTGATCGGCATGCTCTCGAGGTATCTCTTCGACACGTTAGGCGTTCGTCCAAACCTGATGAACCCCGTGCTGCCGGGATCATGATGGCAACCTGTGTTGTTGTCATCGGCGTCTGCTATCAGGTTTGGATCCGTCGCTGCCGAAGGCAGCTTCACGCTTACTTGCAGGAACGCAAGCAGTCCGGGACGACCTGCCCGCCTGCTTGCGGTGCGGTGACGCGTTTATCCAGCAAGTCGATCAGTGCCCGGAGTGCGGTGCGTCGGCGCGATCGATGCGTTTCTGTCAGAGCACGAAGCGTAAGCGAGTGATACGAACTCTCACAGTTCGATCACTCGCTTACGCTTCGTGCTCTGATTGTTGCAGCGTTACGTCAACAATCGACGCGACTTACTCCCCGCCGCCCACCCGCCGGATCACCATGCCTTCTTCGACCGCGACCGCTTCGCCGGCGATCTCCGAGGCGATCACGCGCAAGAGGTGGTCGCGCAGCGGCATGACCGCGTAGCCGGCCGACTCGCTCGGCTCGCTGTGGGCGTTGCCGACGCCCGAGTCGTCGGTGAGGAACAGGTACTGCCCGCCGGTCAACAGCGCCGCGGTCCGCATGGTGAACTGGGCCTTGACGCTCGCGCCGCTGGACGCGACGGGGTAGACCGCCACGCCTTGGGTGCGCAGGATGTCCACCGCGCGCAGCGTGATCGTCTGGTCGATGTCGTGCGGCGGGGCGTCGGCGACGTGCACACAGACCCGCGCGACCCGGCCGGGCTCCCATGAGAGGGCCGCCGCCTCGGAGAACGCGCGATGCACGGCCTCGGGCTCGTCGCCGCCACCGCCCGCGCTCTGCTGGCCGAGCGCTTCGATGAACGCGTTGACGCCGGGCGTGAAGTCGATCGTGCGCGTGACGTACACGTCGTCGGCGTCGCGGTAGGCCACGAGCGCGAACCGCTGATCCACGCCCGGGTACGCCACGGCGACGCGCTCGGCGATCGACTTCAGCTCGACCTTGAGGTACTCAAGCTCGTCGCCCATCGAGCCGGTACAGTCCAGCACCAGCGCGATCTGCACCATCTTGATCGGCCGGCTGTCGGGCGTGCGCGGCGCGCGGATCGTGTGTGTCACCTCGTTGTCCGGGTCCACGCTGACGGTGTAGCTGGACCCGCGCAAGGGCTTCACGGTCACGAGCAGGTCCTCGCGCGATTCGAGCAGGTCCCACCTCGTCGAGACGATCGCCCGGCCGTCGGTGCGTGTGCGAAGATAGACCGCGCGGTCGCCGAACGGGTCCTCGACCTTCACCGTCGCGTTCGCGAGCGGCTTGCCCGAGTCGGAGAGGAACTGGAGCGTGAAGGTCTTGCCGGTAAACTTCTGATAGACGTTGTCCTCGTCGCCGGCAAGCTTGGCGATGAACTGGTGGTAGGCGGATTGGTCCGGCCAGTCGTTGATCGCGCCGGCGGTGAGCCGGCCGGGGGAGAGCGCGGGGTCGTACTCGCCGGGCTTGTCCGCGTCGCCGTCGTCCGCAGGCGGGATGAGATCGACCGGCTTGACCCGGTCTCTGGGTCGCGGCGCGGGGCCACGGGTGAGCGACTCGCGTTCTGCGGGGATGGCTTTGTCGATCTCCCGATGTCGAACGGCTCTCGGCCTGTCGCTTTCATCGGCGCTGAACAAGCCACCACCGCTGCTGCCTCCGCTACCACCGCCGCCGGACTCCCCTTCTTCCGCATACGCAGAGCCGATGCGCCCTTCGATGTCGGCGCTTTCGTCGGGGGCCGAGTCGCCGAACAGCCCGCCCCTGCCCGCGTCGCTGGACACGCCCGCGCCGAACAATGCGCCGCCATCGGAATCGGCCTTCCGATCCGCCGCGGCGATCACCGCGCCATCGATGTCCTTGTCCACCGGCGTGAGCACGATCGGCCCGGCCGGCCCGGAGTTGCACGCGGACAGCCCGCCCAACCCGACCAGCACCACAGCGCTGCCCATCAACCATCGACGCATCGCGGCCCCTTTCGTAGAAGTGTCGCCGGCCGATCCGCCCACGCAGACCAATCGGCGGCAAACCACCATCATCAACATCGCGTTGGACGCGTCAATAGTCTTTTTGTTCTAGCCCATCCCACAATCGAGAGGCACAAGGCGCAAACGATCGCCGCTGACCCCGCCAATTGTGCGCTACAACAAGCGAAATGCCGCGATGCACGCTACTCCGACGCGTCCTCGGCCGATATCCGCGGGCAGACGTGCCGCCGGCCGTCCTGGGTCAACACGAGCCGGTCCACCTCGCCCAAGTCGTTGTACTCGAAGTCGATCGTTGCACGGACCACGCGGTACCGGAAGCGACTGGGCGTCTCGGGGAACAGACGGAATCGCGGCTGGTTGGTGAGCTGGGCGTACAGCCGGCCCTCCGCGCGCGTGACATCGATCACCCCCGCGCCGTCCAGGCGGTACCGACCCACGTAGCGCTCCAGCGTTTCGGTCGGCACTTCGACGACCGCGGGCAGTTCTGCCGGCCCGACCGCTTGGCCCTTTAACACGCACGCGTGCAGTTGGTTGCCGAACGACTGGACAAAGTCGTTCGAGGTGTTCGCCAACACGACGACCGCGGACTGTTTCTCCGGCGCGACGAAGATCAGCGCCTTGAACCCGCCGGTCTGCCCGCCGTGCATGAGGACACCGCCCTCGCCGATGAACCAGCCCAGCCCCATGGGGTTGCCGAAAGATGCCTCGCCCGGGCGTTGCTGCGGGGACTGGCTCAGGCGGATCGCGTCGGCGAGCGGCGTCGTGTCCGGGCGAATCTGCGCCCTCGCGTACGTGAGCATATCGTGGAGGTCGGATCGGACACCGCCCGCGCCGGCGAGCACGTTGAGGTCCCACAGCGATGCCGGCTCGCCGTCCGCGTTGTGCGGCCCGGCCATGCGCGCCCGATTGTCTTTTCGCAGCGTGATGGTGGTCCGGTTCATGCCCAACGGCACGAGCAGCCGTTCTTTCAGCAAGGATTCATAATCCGTTCCCGCCTGCTCGGCCAATGCGTAGCCGAGCAGGCCCACGCCAAGGTTGCTGTAACGCGAGGTTTGTCCCGGCTCGTCGGGCAGGTAGATCGACCGCAGGTCCTTCAACAGCCGACGCTCGTCGTACACCGCGTAGGGGTCGCGGGGGTTGTAGGGGTATAAGTTGATCGGCAGGCGTGGCAGCCCGGACGTGTGCGTCGATAAACGCCCGAGCGTGATCCGCGGATCGACCTCGGCCTTCTCGGCAAGCAGTTCACTGACCGGGGTGTCCAGCGTGTATGCGCCACGCGTCACGCCGTCGGCGAGCAGCAGGCCCGTCATCGTCTTGGTGATCGAACCGATCTCGTAGAGCGTGCGGTCGTCCGGCGGCGGCCCGTCGTGCCGGGTCACGCCGTAGTGCGCGGTGAACCGCGTCGTCGGCGTGATCACCCCGACGCTCATGCCGACGACGTACTGCCCCTCGACGTAGGGCCGGGCCAGCGCATCGACCTGCTGACGCAACTCGTGCGCATCCGCGTCCACGGTCGATCGCGCTCGGCAGCCCGGCAACCCAAGCGTCAGCAGCAGGCAACAGACGATCAAGGCGGGGCAGATTCGTTGCATCCACGCAGCATAACCACGGCACGTCTCCGCGCGTGACAATCACTCTGATCATGGTCGCGGCGTTGAGAGCCAGCGCTCGGCCGGGCGATCAGCTCTGTCCGATCGACACCGGCACGGGCTGGGGCCGAGGCGAGGCGTTGGGCTCGACCACGAGGTTCAGCGGCATCCGCTTGCCGTCGGGGTCGCGCGGGATGTTGTCCTCGTCGATGATGCGCTGGATCGCCATGACCCCTTCGATCAGCGTCTCGGGCCGGGGCGGGCAGCCGGGCACGTAGACATCGACGGGGATGAACTGGTCGATGCCCTGGACGACGGCGTAGGTGTCGAACACGCCGCCGGTACTCGCGCAGGCCCCCATCGAGATCACCCACTTCGGCTCGGTCATCTGCTGGTAGATGCGTTGGAGCACGGGCAGCATCTTCACGCTGACCCGGCCGGCGACGAGCATGAGGTCGGCCTGGCGCGGGCTGAACCGCATGACCTCGGCGCCGAACCTTGCCAGGTCGTAGCGCGACGACGCGGTCGCCATGAGTTCGATCCCGCAGCACGCGGTCGCGAACGGCATGGGCCAGACGGACGAACGCCGGGCCCAGTTGATGACCTTCTGCAACTGCGTGGTCATGACCCCGTCGGTCGGCAGGGCGGCTTCGATTCCCATGGGCGAGTCTCCTAATCGAACAACTTCATAGTAGCGTTGCCAGCTGGGCTTGTCCCGCCGACATTGGTGAAGGTGGCACTCAGCACTTCATCGGCGGAACACGCCCGCTGGCTGACATCGCGTGTATTAAACTCCATCGATGCCCGCGATCCCGCCGCCGCCGGTGCCCACGCAGCTCATCGTCTTCGCCGACGACTGGGGCCGGCACCCCTCGTCCAGCCAGCACCTGATCCGCGAACTGCTGCCACAATACCCGACGCTGTGGGTGAACACGGTGGGCACGCGCTGGCCGAGCTTGAGCGTCGCGGACATCAGGAAGGGCTTGCGCAAACTCAAGGAGATGATTGACACACCGGATGACGTTGGCGAATCGCTGCCCGAGGGCTTGCGCGTCATCCAGCCGGTCATGTACCCCGGCTTCCGCAAACGCTGGCAGCGACGTATCAACCGGCATCAAGTCAAGCGCACGATCCTCGATGCGCTGAACCAGACATTCACCACCGCGCCGCGGTTTGGCAACAAGTCAGACCCGCCGCGTCGGGTTGCGATCACCACGCTGCCGATCACCGCGGACCTGGTCGGTATGCCGGGTATCGACCGCTGGGTCTATTACTGCGTCGATGACTATTCGCAATGGCCAGGCACGGACCACGCGGTGATGGACGCGATGGAGCGGGAACTGGCAAGCAAGGTCGACGCGGCAGTCGCGGTCAGCGATGCGCTAATCGAAAGGCTGGCAAGCTTCGGCGTCCCGGCCGGCCGGCTCGATCACGGCGTCGATCTCGACGCGTGGTCCACGCCCAACGTGCAGACGCGGCTGCCCGAATCATGGCCGGACGAGCGCAAGCCGATCGCGCTGTTCTGGGGCCTGATCGATTCGAGGACGGAGCACGCGTGGGTGAACCAACTCGCGGACGTCGGCGGGTGCGCGGTGGTCATGGCCGGTCCGCACACCCACGACTGCTCGCCGAGCCTGTGGTCGTACGCCAACATGCTCGGCCCGGTCGACCAGCACGACCTGCCCGCGTACGCCGCGGCGTCCGACGTGCTCATCATGCCGTATATCGATGCGCCGGTCACGCGCGCGATGCAGCCGCTCAAGCTCAAGGAATACCTCGCGACGATGAAGCCCGTCGTCGTGCGCGACCTGCCTTCGACCCGGCCGTGGGCGGACTGCTGCGACCTGGCGATCAGCCCCGGCGGGTTTACCGACCTCGTCCGCCAACGCGCCGGGACCGGCATCCTGCCCGAACAGCGCGCCGCCCGGGAACGCAGGCTGCCCGCGGAGTCGTGGTCGGCGAAGGCGGCGCAGCTCGCCGAGTTGATCAACGCCGGCTGATCGCCGTTCGCTGTTGCGCGGGCCCGCGTATCGCCGATAAACCGGTTGATGCTCAAACGACTGGGCCAGACTTTCGGCGGCTTGGTTGCGTTGCCCTGCCTGCTGCGTTACGCGGCGCTGCGCCGGCTGCTCGGAGCGCAACGCGCACTGAGCCTGACCAGCGAACACGCCGGCAAGCGACCCGGCCTGCTCGGGGTGTACATGCGACAAGCCCTGTACCGCCGGCTGCTTCGATCGGTCGGCGGCGATGTCCACTTCGGCTACCAGACGCTGATGAGTAAGCCCGCCGCGACGCTGGGCGACCGGGTGTACCTCGGCCGGTTCTGCACCGTCGGCTGGGTCGAGATCGACGACGACGTGCGTGTCGCCGACGGCGTGCAACTGCTGTCGGGCGCGCATCACCACGGCGACACGGGTCAGGGCGTGAGCTTGAGCGACGTCACGCACACGCCGGTCCGAATCGGTCGGGGCGCGTGGATCGGTGCCAACGCGGTCGTCATGGCCGACGTCGGGGAAGGGGCGATCGTCGGTGCCGGCGCCGTCGTCACCCGGCCGGTCGCGCCCGGCACGACCGTTGTCGGCGCGCCCGCCAGGCCGGTCACGCAAGCCACCCCGACCCCTCATGCCGCATGATCGAGCACGCTCACCAACTCGACGCGAAGCGGCGCGAGGCCATCCGCCAGCTCATGCGCTCGCCCGCGTGCGTCGCACGAGCGTGCGGCGAGCACGACCCTGCCTGGCTCGACGTCTTGCGCGACGCGCTGAAGCACGACACCTCGGCGCTGCTCGCCTGGCAGGGCAGCGAACTGGTCGGCGCGCTGCCGCTCGCGCTCACCCGCAGCCCGCTCTTCGGCCGGCACCTGGTCAGCCTGCCGTACGTCAACCGGGCCGGCCTGCTCACCGCGGACCGGGGCGTCGGCGAACGGCTCATCGCGGAAGCGGTCGCCCTCGCCGATCGTTTCGACGCGCGCTACCTCGAGCTGCGACACCACGGCGGGCCGTTCGCCTCCGACCACTTCACCCACACCCGCGACGCGAAGGTCCGGATGGTTATGGACCTGCCCGACAGCGTTGACGCGCTCTGGAACCGCTACAAGGCCAAGGTCCGCAACCAGGTCCGCAAGGGCGACGCGGCACACCTCGCGGTCCGCTTCGGGGGCAAGGAACTGCTCGCGGGTTTCTACGGCGTCTTCGCCACCAACATGCGCGACCTCGGCACACCCGTCTACCCGCGCCGGCTCTTCGCCGCGATGCTCGCGCACCTCGGTGCGCGGTGCGAGATCGCGGTGGTCACGCTCGAATCCGTGCCGATCGCGGGCGCGGTGCTCGTGCATGACCAAGCGGGCGCGCCCCCGACCACGCAAGTGCCGTCGGCCAGCTGCCTGCGACGCTACAACGACGTCTGCGCGAACATGTGGATGTACCACCACCTGCTGGCGCGAGCGATCGATCGCGGCGCACGCGCGTTCGACTTCGGCCGATCGAGCGAGGGGTCGGGCACGTACCGGTTCAAAAAGCAGTGGGGGGCCGAGCCGCACCCCACCCCCTGGCAGGTGCACCTGCGCCGCGGCGAACTCGACGACGTGCGTCCGGACCACCCGCGCTACCGCCGTCGGATCGAGCGCTGGCAGAAGCTGCCGGTCTGGGTCACGCGCGCGATCGGGCCAACGATCGTGCGCGGGATTCCGTGACCGACCCCCGCGGCGTCGGGCTTGTGGCTCGCTCATGCGGGGCCGCACTCATGCCCCTTGGCCAAATCGCACCCCTGCTCACGCCTCCGGCATCAACGGCGAGGAAGGCGGCTGATAAATCAACGGGATGACGAGGGTAAACACCGCGCCCCGGCCCGGCTGGCTGTCCAGTTCGATGTGCCCGCCGAGGATCTGCGCGAGTTCCCGGCTGATCGTCAGGCCCAGCCCGGTGCCGCCGTGCTCGCGGGTCTCGGACGACTCGAGCTGTGAGAACTTTTCGAAGACCCGCGCCTGGTCCTCCGGGGCGATGCCCGGGCCCTGGTCGGCGACGGCGATACGCAGCCGCGCGACGCCCGGGTTGCCCGCCGGCTCGCCGATCGCCGCGGTCAGCGTGACCGTCCCGTCCGCGGGGCTGAACTTGATCGCGTTGGAGAGGAAGTTGAAGACGATCTGCTGGAGCTTGCCCGCGTCGGTCTCCGCGGGCGGGAGGTTGGGCTGGACCTTGAGCTTGAGCTTGACGCCACGCTTCTCTGCCTGCGGGCGGATGAGATTCACCAGCCCCTCGGCCGTGTCCTGGATCGAGACCGTCGCCAAGCGCAGCTCGGCCCGGCCCGCCTCGATCTTCGCCAGGTCCAGCAGGTCGGTAATCAATTCGAGCAGACGCCGGCTGGAGAGGATGATGTTCGCCGCGTAACGCTGGTGCTTCTCCGACTTGGGGTCGTCGCTCTCGGCCAGCGTTTCCTGAAGCACCTCCGCGAAACCGATGATCGAGTTGAGCGGCGTGCGCAGCTCGTGCGAGACGTTGGCGAGGAACTCGCCCTTGACCTGGTCGGCTTCGTAGAGCGCGACGTTGGACTGGGCCAGCTCGCCGAGCTTGAGGTCCAGCGACTTGTTCGCCGAGGTCAGGCGGTCCTGGGTCGAACGGACGGTGTCGAGCATCGCGTTGAACATGTCCGAGAGCTGCTCGAACTCGTCGCCCGTATTGATGTCGCTGCGGATATTCAGGTCGCCCTCGGAAACCTTCTCCGCGTAGCCGCGGAGCACACGCACGGGCGAGAGGATCAGGCGCGTGGTGATGAACCAGAACGCGCCGATGGCGAAGACGCCCGCCGTCAGCCCCGCGGCGATCAGGTAGATCCAATTCAGCGTGCGCTGCTTGCTCGCCTCGGCGTCGACGACGCGGATGAGGACGACTTTCTCGATTGGGTCCTGGTTCGGCTGATCCGCGGTCTGCGTCACCGGGTCGCGCTGGCCCATGTCGCTGAGCCGAACCGCGCGGGCGTAGCGGTACGTGCGATTCCCCTCGCGCATCGGGCCGGGTGAGAAGTACTCGCGCACGTCCTCCGCGGCCGCGAACGCGTCGAGCGCTTCGGCGATAAACGGGTCCTGTTCCGATCGGCCGCGGGCCTCGCTGATCCCGATGACATCGACCCGCAGGCCCGGGTCGATCTGCGGGTTGCCGCGCGGCGTGCCCGGCGAATCGCCGCCGCCGGGCTCTGCTGTCATCCGCGTCGCGGCGGCCCGCTCGGCGAGTTCGATCCGGCCGTTGATCCACAGCGCCGCGACGTCGCGGGCGCGTTGGCGTGGCGCCTGTTCGGCCAGGTGGTTCATCCGCATGGACACGACGATCAGCGCCGCGGCGACAATCAGCACGACGCCGATACCGAACAGCAGTTGGCATTTGTTCGCCAGGCTGATGCGGATACGCTTGGGCATAGGCGTAGTTTATTGATTATCGATGATTGATGATTGATCGCGCAAACACGACCGGCCACGCTGCGCAATCGCTCTGCAATGACCCATGATCAATCACAACTCAGCCCGGCGGGAGGTCGCCCGGGTCGATCGCGTCGTCGTCGCTGGGCATCTCGGTGATGCGGACCAGCCCGCTCTTGGCGACGCGCCGCGTGCCGTCGCCCGTCGCGCCGCGCGGCATCGCGATCACGCCGGTGCGTGCCAGTTCGATCAGCCCGAACGGCTTGACCTGATCGACGAACGCTTCGAGCTTCTCTTCCGCGCCGCCCAGTTCGAGCATCATCCGGTCGGCCGAGAGGTCCACGATGTTGGCGCGGAAGATCTGGGCGACCTGCATGATGGGCGTGCGGTAGGCGGTGGGGTTGTCGCCCTCGCGGGTGTTGACCTGCACGATGACCAGGTCGCGCTCGACGAAGGGCACGTCCTGGTAATCGACGACCTTCACCACCGGCACGAGCTTTTGCAACTGCTTGCGGACCTGCTCGAGCACCGCGGCGTCGCCGATGACCACGATCGTCATGCGCGACAGTTCCGGGTTCTCCGTCCGGCCGACAACCAACGAGTCGATGTTGAACCCGCGGGCGGCGAACATCCCGGCGACCTGGGCCAGCACGCCCGGCTCGTTGGTGACCAGGGCGGCGATAACGTGACGCATGACGTGGGTGGCTTGGGCTTGCATGAGCGGCATGATAGTGTCTGCTCGCTCGCGTGCTTCGCAACCCGCCCGGCCCGAACCGGCCCGAGTTGTGAAGCGGTCAATGAAAACGTTTAGAGAATGTGGAAAGCCGTGATACCGCGATGAGCCTCAACTTGTAGAAGCCGACACCCGCGGACTTTTCAACCGGTTCAGAGTGGAATCACTATGACATAAGTAATTGCAAAATGTAGACTAATAGTTATACAAGCTTGCAACTCGGATCGATGCAAACTATCAATGGCCCCGGCCCCAGGCGTGCGATCGACCCCGCGCATCGCCGGGCAGAATTGTGGAAGACTCCGCGGGCGTCCGTCCGCGGCCCGATTCCGCTCATCGTTTGCAAACACAACGCCTTGGGCGTGTTTCGCGCGCGGGCTTGCCCGGTCAGTGGATAAATCGCAGCCGGCCGAAGTTGGGGAAAATCCCCTTGGCCTGGGGGGACGAGCCGTGCGGGGCAGGATAGTACACCATGAAGGCCCGGCCGACCAGCAGGCTGCGCGGGACCACGCCGGGGCGGAAGTCGCCGTCGAAGTAACGCTGCTGCACCCAGCCGTTGACGTCGCTCCAGACCCGGCCGTCGTCGCTGGCGGCCTGGTTGTCGCCGAGCACGAAAAACTCGGCGTCGTGCTCGACGTCCCGAGTCTTGAGGTCCAGCGGGGCGGAGCCGATTTCGAGCCGGCCGTTGATCCGCTTGGCCTGGGCGCGGTGGAAAGCCGTGTATCGCTCGCTCTTTGGGAAGTAGTACAGGTCGCGGTCCAGTTCGACGCGGCGCAACTCGGCCGGGCCGTCTGCGTCGATCGCGATGCGAACGTCGGGCGTGTCCGCCTGGGCGGGGCGCCGGGCGAGTTGGTCCCAGGTCAGGTCGAAACGCTGGACGATCACGCGCTCGCCGTTAACCCAGACGCTGGCCTCGTCATCGACCAGCCACAGCTCGACCTCGGTCGCGATGCCCGGCTTGAGCGGCTTGACCTCGGCGGCGACCCCCAGCGGGCGCGTCACGCCTTCGGGCGAGGTGGCGGCGAGTTCGACCTTGCCCGCGCGGGTCAGCGTCGCGGCGAGCGTCTCGACGCCGTTCTCGGGTATGTCAAGCCGAGCAGTCGTCGAGAGCGTCAGCGTGGCGTGGTCGGACGTCGGCGTGAAGGCGCAGGCGAGGCGGATATCTTCGATCGGCTGGGTGGCCTTGCCCGTCGCGCCCGCCGCCATGTTGTACGCGTGCTTGGTGACGTGCGCGTCGTAGGCGATCGTGCCCGGCTCGTCTTGCGATTGCATCGCGAAACGGATCTCGCCCCGCCCGCCCTTGAAGCGGTAGACCCGGCTGGCCCGGCTGGCGGTGCCCAGGCTCCAGTCGCCCGACGCCACCTCCCAAGGCACGCGGAACACGTGCCGGGCGTCCCGGCCCGGCCCATCGGCGCGGGCGTCCTGGACCGGGACGTACTGGCTGTAATAGACCGGCTGCCACGCGGTGCGCTGGATCGCTTGCCAGTGGCGGTTGGCGTCCGGGTCGGTCTTGCGGGCGATGCGGAAGTCCTCGGTGCCGGCGGGGGCGACGTAGATATTGCCGTCGAGGATGCACACCCGTTCGCCGGGCAGTCCGACCAGCCGCTTGATGAAGTTCGCGCGCGGCGCGGGCTGGCCGTTGACGTACTCGCCGTGCGGGGCCTTGAAGACGATGACGTCCCAGCGCGAGGGGTCGGCGAAGTGCGTGCTGAACTTATCGACGAGGATGCGGTCGCCGGCGCGCACGCGCGAGCCGATGTCGGCGACGACGCGGTAGTTGCACATCGGGCACGCCGCGTCCTTGACCTGCGACAGCACCAGCGCGTCGGTGATGCCGTCTTCCTCGACGTTCGGCTCGGGCATCACGCCCATGTCGAAGCGGTAGCCGCAGGACGCGCAGTTCATCTGGACGTGCGCGCCCAGGAGGGTCGGCGCCATCGAGCCGGTGGGGATGATGAACGGCTCGACGATAAACGCGCGGAACACGAACGCGAGGATGAACGCGATCACGATCGACTCGATCGTCTCCTTCACCGTCTCGTCGGCCGTCGGCTCGCGACGCCGCGGCGCGGGCATCGGCGGATCGGGCAGCACGGCGGGCGCATCCGATCCGGCCTGTACGGGCGTGACGTCGTCGGGTTGGGGCGGGTCGTGAGTCAACAGGTCGCTGCAGGCATGTCAAGTGGTGAGGGTGAAATCGCCGGCGGCCTGCGGACGCCGGACGCGAGCGGCTTCAAGACGGCGCATCCACGGTGTTCGTCTGGTTGTACACAAGGCGGCGGTGCTGCGCGTCTAGCTTTGTTGTCTTCTCGTCCGGCGTCCGTAGGCCGCCGGCGATTGGTGTGTTGCGAGCCATTCTAGTGTGACCAGCCGACGGTTTGCTCGCGCGGGCCGCCGGCGTGATAATCTATCCGCGGTTCTACGCACAACGGACTGTCGTCAATCATCGGACCAGACATGATCCCTGCCCAACTCTTTGTGAGCGTTTGCGTCATCCTGGTCGTGATCCACGCGATCCTCGGCGCGACCGCCTACCTCATCTTCCTCGAGCGCAAGGTCGCATCCTGGGCGCAGGACCGCATCGGGCCCAACCGCGTGGGCTTCGGCATGCTCGTCGCCGCCGACGGCTTGCTCGACAAGCTCGGGCTGGGATGGCTCTACAAGAAATCCTTCGGCGGCCTGGGCCAGGCGCTCGCGGATGGCATCAAGCTGCTGCTGAAAGAAGACTACACGCCGCCGCACGTCGACCGCGTGCTGTTCTTCCTCGGCCCGGTCCTGGTCGTCATCCCCGCGATGATCGGCTGGGCGGTCATCCCGTGGGGCGGGACGTGGGTCCTGCCCGACCTTTTCCTGTTCGGCCACCATCTCGTCGAGGGCGGGCGCACGGTCGTGGCCGTCGCGCCGATCAACATCGGCGTGGTCTACCTGCTCGCGATCGGCTCGATCGCCGTTTACGGCCTGGTGCTGGGTGCCTACGCGTCCAACAACAAGTTCTCTTTCCTCGGCGGGCTCCGAGCGACCGCGCAGATGCTCAGCTACGAGATCCCGATGGGCATCTGCGTGCTCATCATGATCCTGTTCTACCAGTCCACCGACGCGGGGTTCATGAGCAACAGCCAGGCGTCGGGCCTGGGCATCGGCACCTGGGGGATCTTCGCACACCCGCTGTTGGCGATCATCTTCTTCGTCTGCATCCTCGCCGAGGCCAACCGCGCGCCCTTCGACCTCGCCGAGGCCGAGCAGGAGCTGGTCGGCGGGTTCCACACCGAGTACTCGTCGATGAAGTGGGCGCTGTTTTTCCTCGGCGAATACATGCACATGATCACCGGCTGCGCGTTCTTCGCCGTGCTGTTCCTCGGCGGCTGGGACATCGTCCCGTTCGTCAGCGAGACGCCCCTGACCGCCGGCGGAGAAGACGCGGGCTGGCTGGCCGGGGCGCTCGGCGGGCTGCTGCTGGTGCTCCTGAAGTTCGGCGTGTTCAGCGGGAAGGTCTTCCTGCTGCTGTTCCTGCAGATGTGGATCCGCTGGACGCTGCCGCGCCTCCGCTTTGACCAGCTGATGAAGCTCGCGTGGCGCGGCATGATCCCGCTGATGATCGTGATGATGGTCGTCGTTGGCGTGATGACGTGGCTGGGCCTGACCCAGTGGTGGATGTTCACGCTGGTGAATATCGCGGTCGCGATCGCCGCCGCACTCATCAGCCCGCTGCTGCCCGCCGGCCCGCCGGTCAACCGCCGCGTCCCGCTCGCCGGCTCGCGTTTCAGCCCGCTGGAAACATCCGACCCGGCATGAGCCGGTGACCCTCAACCGACGGGCGAGCCGTCGTCCTCCTCGTCCTTGCGGTACAGGTCCAGGTAGAACTCGAGCGTGTCCTTGCCCGGTGTCGCACGCGTGCGCGTGTGCTGGAAACCGATGCGGTCGAACAGGTCCACCGCGTCCGCCTTCTCGAAACGTGTGTCCAGCCGGATCTTGAGATAACCGTGGTGCTTGCAGTGGCCGATCGCGGTCTCGAGCAGCAACGCCGCGATGCCCGTGCCCTGCAGGTCCTTCGCGACGCGCAGCCGGCGGATCTCGGCGGTGTGGTCCTCGTCGCTCGCCACCCCGATCATCCCCACGCACCGGCCCGCGCGCTCGGCGACCCAGAAGTGGTGCCGCTCGTTGTCAAAATACGCCTCGCGGATGTAATCGAGGTCCGCCCCCGAATCGTTGGGCGCGATCTGACCGGCGAGCAGGCCCTCGTCGTACAGCCGGGTGACCTGGTCGTGGTCCGACTCGGTGTAGCTGCGGACGATCAGCTCGTCCGGGTTCGCTTCGTTTGGCCTGATCGACATCGCGTCTGCGTTCCTCGTGACCCGACACGCGGCACGCGCCGCGAGCACCCCAGTTTATCATCCTCAGCGGACCACGCCCGACACCTCCAGCACCTCGCACGACCCGTCGCCCGGCCGAAGCAGCACCGCGGTGTGTCGGCTGGCGCGGAACAACGCCCCGGGGTTGATCACCCGCGTCTTCCCGCTCGTCGTGTCGCTGAGCACGTGGGTGTGCCCGTGCAGCAGGTAATCGACCCCCGCGTCCACCAGCCCCCGCATCGCCGACGCGTCGTGGCCGTGCGTGAACCCGACCCGGCAGCCGTCGATCTCCACCACGCCCAAGGGCTCGTACACCGCGATGCCCAGGTCCTCGGCGTACTGCCCGAGCGCTCGGCGGTCCCAGTCCGTGTTCCCGAAAACCACGTGCGACGCGATCTGCCGCCCGGTCTCGGGGTCCACCGCGGCCAGCGCGTCGAGCACCTGAACCGTCCCGACATCGCCGAGGTGGATCAGCGCCTCGGCGCCGTGATCGATGAGCATCTGGACCGCGGTATGCGTCGTCGCGGCGCGGCCGTGTGAATCCGAAAGCAGGCCCAGCGTAATCAAAACCGAGTGTCCCGTGGTCGGGGTGATGCAGGCGGGCACTCACCATTCTAAATCACACGTGCGCGGAATGCGAGCGCGAGATTCGATCTACACCGTGAAGACCGCTAGACTTGCCCTGTTTCACCGCGAACGCCGGAGCAAACGAGCTTGACCGACATCCTGTCACAGATCGTTGAACACAAGAAGTCCCAAGTGCAGGCCGCCCGCGCCAAGACGCCGATCGAAGACGTCCAGGCCCGCGCGAACGACACGCCCAACCCGCGCAACTTCTGCACCGCGCTGACCCGCCCGCAAGGCACCCTGCGCGTCATCGCCGAGGTCAAGCGCGCCAGCCCCTCCGCCGGCCTGATCCGCGAAGACTTCGACCCCGTCGCCATCGCCCAGGCCTACGAACGCGCCGGCGCCGCGGCGATCTCCTGCCTGACCGACGAGAAGTACTTCCGCGGCTCGCTCGACTACCTCACGCAGATCAAGCAGGCCGTCGCGCTGCCGGTCCTGCGCAAGGACTTCATCATCGACCCCTACCAGGTCTACGAGGCCCGCGCCGCCGGGGCCGACGCGATCCTGCTCATCGCCGAGTGCCTGACCGAGCCGCAGCTCATGGACCTCCTGATCCTCGCGACCGAGCTCAAGCTCTCGATCTTGTTGGAAGTCCACGACCTCGAGTCGCTCATCCAGGTCAAGCGCCACCTGACCTTCCCCAAGCCCGGCTACACGCTGCTGGGCATCAACAACCGCGACCTCAAGACGATGACCACCGACCTGAGCCACACCATCGACTTGCTCGGCGAGGTGCCGGACAAGTCCGTCCTCGTCAGCGAATCGGGCATCCGCACCCACGAAGACATCAAACGCCTCGCCGACCACGGCGTCCACCGCGTGCTGGTCGGCGAACACCTGATGAAACAAGAAGACCCGGGCGCGGCGCTGAACGCGATGATGGGAAAGGCCTAACGCCGATCGCCGGGTGGCCGGCGTCTGAGTCCGCGAAGACCCGGAACAAACGGGTGTTGATGGGTGGCAGACAACGCATTCCGAGGCATCCCCAAGCCGTCTGCCCCGGCCACCCGCCGATCCAATTTTGTTTTGTCGTATGCGTTGTCCCGGGGCACGTTCTGGCTCAAGAGCGGTTCGTCCCCCGCGTGGTGACGCGGCGGCTACGTCGCGCTGCTGACTGTGTACAGAAGTGTGTCGTAGCCGCCGGGCCACGCCCGGGGGGCCGGCGGTGTCACGCGAACGCGACGGAGCAAGCGTCGCGGTCTATTGACGAGTTTCATGATTCGCCCCCGCGTGTAACGCGCCGGGTGGCCGGCGTCTGAGTCCGCGAAGACCCGGAACAAACGGGTGTTGATGGATTGCAGACGACCCGTTCCGGGGCATCCCCAAGCCGCCTGCCCCGGCCACCCGCGCCGAGATAGATTGACTCACCCGTTAAACTCCCACCCATGCCTATCAACTGGTTCCCCGGCCACATGAATAAGACCCGGCAGCAGCTCGCGACGCTGATGCCGCAGTGCGATGTCGTGGTTGAGCTGCTCGACGCCCGGCTGCCCGAGTCTTCGCGTAACCCGCTGCTCGACGAGCTTCGCCGGGGCGTGCAGGGCAAGGGCGAGGACGGTCGGCCGGGCGACCTGCCTTGCGTGACGGTGCTGAACAAGGTGGACCTGGCGGACCCGGCGGTGACCAAGGCGTGGCGCGAGGCGTTCGAGCGCGAGCGGGGCGTCAAGACCGTCGCGATCAGCGTCAACCAGGTAGGCGAGGCGGACCGCGTCGTCCGGCTGGTCAAGAAGCTCGCGCCGAAGCGGATCGAGAAGAACCTGAAGGTCCGCGTCGTCGTTGTCGGCATCCCCAACGTCGGCAAGTCCACGCTCATCAACGCGCTGCGCGGCAAGAAGGTCGCGAACGTCGGCGACGAACCCGCGGTGACCAAGGGCAAGCAGGAGATCGACCTGAAAAACGGCGTCGTCCTTATCGACACCCCCGGCATCCTCTGGCCCAAGTTTGAGGACGAAGAAGTCGGCTACAAACTCGCGACCAGCGGGGCGATCAAGGACACCGCGATCGATTACGACGACGTCGCCGTGTTCGCCGCGCGGTATTTGGCGGAGGCTTATCCGAACGAGCTGCGCGTGCGGTACAAGCTCAAGGACCTGCCCGACGAGCCGGTGACGCTGCTCGAAGCGATCGGTAAGAAGCGCGGGTGTTTGATCGGCGGCGGGGAAGTCGACCTGAATCGCGCGGGGGAGTTGCTCTTGCGCGAGCTGCGGTCGGGCAAGCTTGGGCGGGTGAGTTTGGAGCGGCCGTCGCTGTTGAAATCAGAGCACGAAGCGTAAGCGAGTGACGCGAATCTCTTGCAAGTCCTGTCACTGGCTTACGCTTCGTGCTCTGATTGAGTCGCGTTTAATGACACCGTCAACCCGTCGTACGCGGGCCGGACGTTCTCCGGCAGCCGTGCTTCCAACGCCGCGTGCGCGTGGTCGTGCGCGAAGTGGGTCAGGTAGGTTTGCTTCGCCCCGATCTGCTGGGCGTATTCGCAGGCCTGGTCGAGGGTCAGGTGCGTGGGATGATGCCGCTCGCGCAGGCCGTCGAGCACGAGCACGTCGAGCCCTTGCAGTTGCTCGATCGATTCGGGCGGGACGGTCGAGCAGTCGGTGCAGTAGGCGATCGACCGGCCCATCCAATCGACGCGGAAACCGAGCGTCGGCAGCCGGCCGTGCATCAGCCGGATCGGCCACCACGTCGCCGGGCCGATGTCGATGGTTTGCCCCGGGCCGGTCGGAAGCGGTATCAGCTGCGCGATGAACGTCTTGTTCACGTTGCGGTGGGGCGCGAAGATGTAGTGGAACATCTGCTCGAGCGAGCGGATCACCCCCGGCTCGGCGTAAAACTCGAGCGCGCGGCCGCCCATCACCGCGTTGAACCGGCGCAGGTCGTCGAGCCCGAGCACGTGGTCGGCGTGGGCGTGGGTCAGCAGCAGCGCGTCGACCCACTTCAGGCCTTGCCGCACCGACTGCAGGCGGATGTCCGGCGAGGCGTCGATCAGCACCGTCGCGTGCTCGGGCATCCCCGGAAGATCGGGGCGTCTGCCGCGCGGGTAGCGGACGACGACGCTCGCCCGGTCCCGCCGATCGCGCGGGTCCGTGGAGGTGCAGACGGCGCAGTCGCAGCCGATCATCGGGATGCCCGCGCTGGTGCCGGTGCCTAAAAATGTCAGCTCGATGGGCATCAAGGCGATGATAGGCGGGTATGCTAAACGGCGTTGATGCGGGAACTCGGGCCCACGCCCGTGCGTATGAAATCGCTTGAGCCCCGCGTCTTTGAACGTGACCATGCCAAACAAGGACCTGCGATGCCGCACCCCCGAACCTTCGTGCTGACCCTTGGCCTGCTGGCCGCCTTCGCGACACAGGCCGCCGCCGCGGGCGAGTTCCCCGACGAGTGGTACATCGAGCGGATCGACGACCACAAGAAGTTTGAGGGCGGGCAGGCCCCGGCGCTGACCGTCGGCGAGTGGGTCGGCGCGCCCGAGGGCTTCTCGCTCGAGAAGACCAAGGGCAAGATCCTGGTGCTCGATTTCTGGGCGACCTGGTGCGGGCCGTGTATCGCCGCGATGCCGCACAACACCAAACTCGCGAAGAAGTACGCCGGCGAAGGCGTCGAGGTCTTGGGCATCTGCATCAGCGGCGCGGTAGACGATATGCCCGGCATCGTGAAGGCCAACGGCGCGGACTATCCCAACGCTTACATGAAAGGCAACCAGATCGAGAAGGACTGGCCGGTCCAGTGGTTCCCGACCTACGCCGTGGTGGACCGCGAGGGCGTGGTCCGCGCGATGGGGCTGAACCCGACGAACATCGAGGACGTGCTCGAAAAACTGCTGGAAGAAGAGGCCGAGGCCGACGGCCGGGTCCGCGTCCGGGCGACGTGGCTGGAAGGCGATTCGAAGAAGCGTGAGCGCTTGGCGAAGCTGGAAGACAAGGCGCAGGACCCGCCGGCGTTGGTGGTCGAAAACTGGCTCAACGCCGAGGCGATGACGCTGAAGGACCTGGAAGGCAAGGTCGTGGTGCTGGACTTCTGGGCGCCCTGGTCGCCGAACTGCATCGCGGCGATTCAGACGCACAACGCGCTCTATGAAAAGCACGGCAAGGACGGGCTGGTCATCATCGGCGTCGCCGCGACCTACGGCGGCAACGCCGTGCCCGACGCGGTGAAGGAGCACGGCATCACGTACCCCGTCGCCATCGACGTCGATAATAAGACCAACACGGCCTACGGCCCCGACGGGTTCCCGGACTACTACGTCATCGACCGCGCGGGCAAGCTGCGCATCGCCGACCTGCGCAACGACGCGCTCGAAGAGGTCGTCGCCGCGCTGCTCGCAGAGAAACCGTCGGCCGAGGAAGACGACGGCGCAGAGGACGCGGGCGACGCGGCTGCGCCAGAAGAACCCGCGAAGCCCGAGCCGGTGGCCGTCGAAGCGCAATAACCGCGATGCCTACACCGCCGCGGTCGTGGCGACGACCGGCAGCGACAGGTCGTCGAAGTCATTCCGTAACAACCGCTCGTGCGCCAGCCCCGCGATCATCGCGGCGTTATCGACGCACAGACCCATCGCCGGGATGTGAAGCGCCAGATCGAGCCTGTCGGCGAAGCCGGCGAGTCGCTCGCGCAGCAGCGAGTTCGCGCTGACCCCGCCGCCAACGATGAGCGAGCGCGGCGCGACGCCCGCTTCGTGCATGTGTTTGCTCGCGCGCTTGAGCTTGGTGATGAGCGTATCGACCACGGCCTGCTGGAACGACGCGGCAAAGTCGGCTCGCTGCGACTCGCTCAGGTCATCGGCGTCACGCTCGAACACCGAGTCACGCCCCCGGCCGACGGGCGTGCCGCGGACCGCGTAGAGCAGCGCGGTCTTCAACCCGCTGAATGAAAAATCGAGCGAGCCGGGCCCGAGCAGCGGGCGCGGGAACTTGTGCGATTTCGGGTCGCCGTGCCGTGCGAGCGCATCGAGCTTCGGCCCGCCGGGGTACCCCGCCATGAGCGTCACCGCGGCCTTGTCGTAGGCCTCGCCGACCGCGTCGTCGATCGTCTTGCCCAGCAGTTCAACGCGCGTCGGCGAGTCGATGCGGTACAGCGACGTGTGCCCGCCAGACACGACCAGCCCGAGCGCGGGGTATTCAAGAGCCGCCCGCGGCTTGGCAGCCGAGGAAAAGGGGGCAGTGTCCGCATCCAATGGGGGCTGTCGCCTTTTCCCCCGCGTTTGCTCCAACACCGGCGCGTACAAGTGCGCGAGCACGTGATCCACCCCGATCAGCGGCCTGCCCAGCGACCACGCCAGCGCCTTGGCCGCGCTCGCCCCGACGATCAGTGAGCCGACCAGCCCCGGGCGGTTGCCCACCGCGATCGCGTCGAGCTCCGCCAACCCGACGCCCGCGTCGTCCACCGCGGCGTGCACGACCGGGAGCAAACGCTCGAGGTGCGCCCGGCTGGCGATCTCGGGTACGACCCCGCCGTAGCGCTCGTGCAGGTCGTGCTGCGTGCTCACGACGTTGCTCAACACCGACCGGCCGTCTTCAACGACGGCGGCGGCGGTCTCGTCGCAACTCGTTTCGATACCGAGGATCAACGCCATGCTTCGACTCAGGGCCGGCCGACCGGTTGGGGCAACGCGGCTTCCTCCTCGATCTCGCCCGCCTCGTCAGCATCTTGCGCCAACTGCCGCAGCTGCTCGTCGATCTGTTCGATCATCTCCTGCAGTTCCTGCTTGCGCTGGGCGAGTTGGTCTTCTTCGCTCGGCTCGGCGAGCGCGATGTCTTTGCCCACGCCGACCTTCGGCCACCCGCCCTCGGTAAGCCGTTGCTGCGCCGCGTCGAGCGCCGCGGCGAGCTGGTCGTCCAGCAGGTTCTCTTTCAACCACGCCGGGGTGATCGGCCCTTGACGCTTGGCGTAGGGGTCGTCGGCCTCGATCGCGCGGCGGCGCATCAGCATCGCACGGAACTGCTCGTCGTCCATCGGCACGAAGCTGTCGGGCGACGGGTCCACGCCCCAGTCTTTCGCGTCGTCCTTGCGGTGGATGAGCTTGCCCGAGGGGATGTACCAGTAGGCGGTCGTGAGTTTGAGCGCGCTGCTGCCGTCGCCCAGCGGGATCAGTTGTTGGACGCTGCCCTTGCCGAACGAGCGCGTGCCGATGAGCAGGCCGCGGTCGTTGTCGCGGATCGCGCCCGCGACGATCTCCGACGCCGAGGCGCTGTTCTGATTGATGAGCACGACCAACGGCGTGTCGGGCAGCAGGGTCTCGCGTGTCGAGGTCGCGGTCGCGCGCGGCTCGGCCCGGCCCTCGGTGCTGACGATGGTCTTGCCCTGGGTCAGGAACAGGTCCGAGATCGCCACGGCCGCGTCGAGCAGCCCGCCGCCGTTGTCGCGCAGGTCGAGGATCAGCGCCCGCATGCCCTGGCCCTTGAGCCTGGTCAACACGTCTTGCATCTCGTTGTAAGACTGGTCGCCGAACTGCGTGAGCTTGACGTAGGCGATCTTGTTGTCCGGGTCGATCATGTACTTAAAGCCGTTGCCCGGGTCCCGCCGGTACCCGCGGACACTGGCGACCTCGATCTTCGCGCGTGTGATCGTGAGGGTCTGGATCGCGCCGTCGAGGTGGCGGACCTTGATCGTGACGTCGGTGCCGGCCTCGCCCTTGAGCTTGCCCATCGCGTCGATGATGTCGATGCCCAGCGTGTCTTGCCCGTCGATCTCCAGCACGATGTCGCCCGGCAGGACGCCCGCGTTCCAGGCCGGCGAATCGTCGAGCGGGGCGATGATGCGCAGTCGGTCGTTGTGGATATCGATCTCGGCCCCGATGCCGGTAAACGCGCCGCCGACGTGCTCGTTGAAGTAAGCCAGTTCTTTGGCGCTGAGGTACTCGGTGTTCTTGTCGCCCAGCGCGTCGGCCATGCCCTTGAGCGCGGCGTCGAGCAGGGCCTGGTCGTCGATCTCGCCGACGAACTTCGAATGGATCTCTTCGCGTGCTTCGGCGAGCGGGGCGAATGGGCGGAGGATGCCGTAGGGCCGCATCCAGGCGAAGGCCGCGACGTTGCCGATCAGCGCCAGGACGACCAGCAGCAGCGCAACCGCGCCGATGAGCCGGTGCGATCGGCCGATCTCGGGGGGGTGGTGTGGCATCGCAACATCATACGACCCGCACGGCGCTGCGGGTTCGCGATCCCCGGCGTATGCTGTCCGGCGATGGCCAAGACCAAGATCAAGTTCGTGTGCAAGGCCTGCGGCGCGGTGCAGCACAAGTGGATGGGCAAGTGCCCGGACTGCGGGGAGTGGGACGCGCTCGAGGAGTTCCGCGACCCGGGCAAGGCCGCCAACGCCGACCCGTTCGCCAGCGATACCCGCGCGCTCAGCGCCGCCACCGCCAAAGCCGCGCCTATCGCTCAGGTCAGCGAGACCGACCAGCCCATCACGCGCATCGCCACCGGCATCGGCGAGCTGGACCGCGTGCTCGGCGGGGCCGGCGAAGACGACGGCTCATCCCGCTACAACGCGAGGCCCGCCGGCGGCATCGTCCCCGGCTCGGCGGTGCTCATCGGCGGGGACCCGGGCATCGGCAAGTCCACGCTCATGCTCCAGTCCGCCGCCGGCTTAGCCAAGCAGGGCCGGCGCGTGCTCTACGTCACCAGCGAAGAATCGGCACACCAGCTGCGCATGCGCGCCGACCGGTTGATCGGCGGAGACGCGCTGCCCGACGACCTGTTCGTCCTCGCCGACACGAACCTCGCGCGCATCGTCGAGCAGGCCCGGCAGGTCCAGCCGGTCGTGCTGGTCATCGACTCGATCCAGATGGTGTACAAGGGCGACCTGCCCGCGGCGCCCGGCAGCGTGACGCAGCTGCGCACCTGCTGCATGGAACTGGTCCACCACGCGAAGGTGTCCGGCTCGGCGCTCTTGCTGGTCGGGCACGTGACGAAGAAAGGCGCGCTCGCCGGCCCGCGATTGCTCGAACACATGGTGGACGCGGTGCTTTACTTCGAGGGCGACCGCTACCACAGCCACCGCGTGGTGCGCGGGATCAAGAACCGGTTCGGCACGACGCTCGAAGTCGGTTTGTTCGAGATGACCGGGCGTGGTTTGGAAGAGATCGCCGACGGCAGGGGATTGCTCGCGAAGGAGTACACCGCGCGGGCGGGCAGCGTGGTGTGCCCGGTGTTGCAGGGCAGCCGGTGTTTGCTGGTCGAGGTCCAGGCGCTCGCCGCGGCGGGGTTCCTGGGCAACGCCAAGCGCAAGGTCAGCGGGCTGGACGGCTCGCGCCTGGCGATGCTGATCGCGGTGCTCGAGAAGCGCGGCGGGCTGCGGCTGGCCGACCAGGACATCTTCGCCAGCTCGGTCGGCGGGATGAAGGTCGTCGAGCCGGCGGCGGACCTGGCGCTCGCGCTCGCCATCGCCGGGGCGTTCAGCGACCGGTCGCTGCAGCCGGGCACGTGCGCCGTCGGGGAGATCGGCCTGGGCGGCGAGGTCCGCCACTGCCAGCAGATGGAACAACGCGTCCGCGAGTCCGCCCGCCTGGGCTTTTCCCGCATCCTCGCCCCGCCCGGCGGCGTGTCGGCGCCCAAAGGCGCGAAAGTCGTCGAGGTCAAGACGCTCGACGCGGCGCTCGAGCACCTGGCAGCAGCCATATCGGCGTTTTCGGGAGGGCGAGGCTCTGCCGAGCCGCAGACAACTGCGATCCGGCTCGGCAGGAGCTCGCCCTACGAACAATCCACGATCCCTTGCCGGCCATTCACAGATCAAATGCGATCCCGCCGATGTTATGGGCGTGAGTACGACCTGTCCTAAATTCATGCACGCGATGCAGACGCGTTGGCTGGTTGTGATCACCACGCTGCTGGCCTATGCCAGTTGTATCACTGGCATCGAAGCCCAGGTCCTCCAGGGCGAGTGGGTCGATGAATCCGAAGCCGAGATCGACAAGCACCGAAAGACCGACGTGACCGTCATCGTGCTGGACCGCGAGGACCGCGCAGTGCAGGGCGCGACCGTCCGGCTGAAACAGACCCGCCACGACTTTCTGATCGGCCTGACCCTGCCGACGGATCGCTTGCCGCCCGAAGGCTTGCGTGGACTGCCGGTCTACCGCTGCCTCAACGCGATCGCGCTAGACCGGCTCACCGATTGGGCGACGCCGAGCGTGCGCTCCGAGGTTTCGCCCGGCGAGGTCGCGTCGGCGTGGGAACGGGCCATCGACCCGATCCGCGTCGGCTTCGGCCGGGTCGTCTCGGCCGACCCGGCACGCAACACCGACAAGCTCTCGCTGCTCTCGGCGCGCGACCTGCGCGACGCGGTCCTGGCACGCATCGACCTCGCCGCCGACTTCGCGCCCGAGCCCGACACCTATGACCTGTACGGCGACCTGCTTTATCAAGACATGATCGAGCGCAAGCTCGGTACGGGGATGCTCCCGCGCATGTTCGACCACGCCCGCGCCCGGCGTGACGATGCGCGCTTCGGGCTGCGCGTGCGTGACGTCGTGTCGCTGCAGCGCACACGCGACCTGTCGCTCGCCGTGCAGAAGCTGCAAATCAGGCAGATCGACTTCGACCACGTTGCGATCGAGCAGCGGTTCACCGGCCAGGTCCAGCCGCGGCCGTTGGGCAGGATGCTCGACCAGGCGCTGAGGCCGCTGGACGTGCCCGCGTCGTTCGCGATGCTCGAGGTCGGCGGGCCGTCGGACGTCGCGGCGGGGCTGAACATGGAGACGTTCCTGCGCATCGCCTTCGCCCAGCCGGGCATCGAGGGCGTGTACCTCGCGGGGCTGACCGGCGACGAGATGATCGAGCAACACGCCGCGCTGATCGACGCGCAGGGCAAACCGACCCCCGCGGGCCAGGCGCTCGACCAGTTGTTTTCCAAGCACTGGCGCAGCGACGAACGCGCGACGACCGACGAGCGAGGCAACGCCGAGGCGCGCGTGTTTACCGGCTGGTATGAGTTGGCCGCGACGCTTCCGGACGGGCAAGTCATCGCCGGGCGGGCGTATATCCCCAAGGCCGAGCGCTCGAAACTGATCGTGCTGCAGCAGACCGCGGCGGAAGACTAAAAACTGATCATTGATGGTGACCCCCGGCGTCGCTCAGCGTTGCGCTTCGCGGACGGATCGGCGGTAGGTCGTCTGATGGAAGTTGTCGAACACGCGCCCGCCGGAGGTGTACTGCCGGTCGCGGGTGTAGGTGACGGATCGCTCGTAGCGCTGCGTGGCGTAGCCGGCGGTGACGCTCGGGCCGACGTCGTTTCGGCCGGCGTACCAGGCGTAGGTGTCCGTCGCTCCGTAGCCCGCGTCCAATTGCCAATCGCTGGCCACCGCGAGCGAGCGTGTGCCGTCGCGGTATTCGTGCAGCGGGCCGCGGTCCAGCGCGGTCAGGCCGGGGCGCTCGGCGGGGTGGGTGTGACAGCCGCCCAGCACGAACAGGCCGAGCATCGCGAGCGCTACGGTTTGGAATCGGCGGGTCGCCATGCTTCAACCCTACCACAGGATCGGGCGTTGACCAGCACGTGATTCCCTAAACGGTCTGCAGGCTTGAGAATGCGATTGCAAGGCGGTGCCGCGCCGATCCACCGGCTGCGGGTTGTCCGGGATGTTGCGGCCGGGCAACACCGTAGTCCCGCTCGCTACCGCGAAAACCCGCGCGGGCCGCTCGGCCGAACCCAACGCCAGCAGACCACGCCCAGCCCCGCGCCGATCGGCGTCGCCAGCAGATACACCCACAGCGCCTCGACACGCCCGGACACGACCGCCGGGGCCAGCGACCGCGCGGGGTTCATCGACGCCCCGCAGATCGGGCCAGCGAACATCGCCTCCAACCCGACCACCGCGCCGATCGCCAGCCCCGCCATCAGCCCCTGCTCCTTCGGCCCGTTCGCAACACACAGGATCACGAACATCAGGATCAGCGTGAGCACGACCTCGAGCGTAAACGACTGCCAAACCAGTGCGAGGTCGTGCGGCAGCGTCGCACCCAGCGTTTCACTTTCAGGAAACAGGACGCGTAACAAGACCGCCGCGGCGAACGCGCCGACGCACTGTGCAAACACATAGGGCAGCACCGCCGAACCCGGGAACTGCCGGGCGAGCCAGAAGCCCAGCGTCACCGCCGGGTTGATGTGGGCCCCGGACACGTCGCCGACGGCGTAGATCATGGCCGAGACGATCAGGCCCCAGGTCAGCGCGACGCCCGCGTGGCCGATCGAGCCGGGCAGGACTTCGTTGACGACCATCGCCCCGCAGCCGGCGAAGAGCAGGCAGAAGGTGCCGAACACCTCGGCGGCGAGCTTGTGGCGGCTGGGCATGGCGTGGGGATGGTACCAAGCTTGACGACCCGCCCTGATTCGGGCACAATGCTCGGCTCGAAACGCTGGGCGATGTGCCCAGAACTTCCCGCCACCGCAGAGCCGCAGCCGCGGCCGAGCACGCAAGAGGGCCCCGCCAAACACGGGGTAAACATCCATGGCCAACTACACCGGCCCGAAGGTCAAGCTCTCCCGCCGCGTCGGCGTCCCCATCGCCGACATCCCCAAGCACACCACTAAGCGCCAGCTCAACCCGCCGGGCATGCACGGCTTCCGCGGCCGACGCCTGCGCGACTTCGGCGTGCGCCTCAACGAGAAGCAGAAGCTGCGCTTCCACTACAACGTGATGGAAAAGCAGTTCCGCCGATACGTCGCCGAGGCGTCGCGCAAGCCCGGCAACACCGGCACCGTGATCCTGCGGCTGCTCGAGCAGCGCCTGGACAACGTCATCCGCCGGCTCGGCTGGGCCCGCACGATCTGGCAGGCCCGGCAGATGGTCGCCCACGGCCACATCTGCGTCAACGGCAAGAAGGTCGACCGGCCGAGCTACCAGATCAGCGTCGGCGACGAGATCACGCTCAAGAAAGACGCCGGCACCAAGCTCGTCCGCGAGAACATGGAGTCCCTGCCCGGCCACGAGGTCCCCGGCTGGCTCGAGTACAACCCCTCGACCCTCGCCGCCCGCGTCGTCGCCACCCCCACGCCCGACCAGGTGCCCTTCGACGTCAACATGAACCTGATCGTCGAGTTCTACCGCTAAACCAATCAACCAACGTGTGAGCAAAACCGAGCATCATCGCTCGGTTTTTATTGTAGTGGTCGTGTCGCTAGAATTTGTTCATGAAGCTCAATCGGGCCGAGCGTAGACTCGCAATCTTTGTCATCTGTCTTGTGTCTGTTTTTTCCGTCGTGGCAATCTGCGGATACTTGTTTAACTGGCCCCCTAAACTAGTTGGGTTGGCGTCTCTCGCACTTATGCCGGTGCTTTGTATTGTCGAGATTTGCTTTCACATCATCAGTGACGATCCTCCAAAAGAGCCTAAGTCAAAAAACACCAAGCCTGATTGAACACCTCAAGCAGCATCGCGAGTGACGGGTGGCCGGGGTGGAGGCTTTGCGACCCCCCGGAACAAACCGCTCTCGCGTTTGTCACTCGTCGTTTGTCGTTTGTTCCGCGGGCTCGCGGACTCGACCCCGGCCACCCGACGTTTTCCTTTTGAATCGCAAGCCATCAAACAACCCGCCGACTTGCGTCACGGCCCCACGCCCTTAAGCTGTGCCCGATTGGTTTCGATGTGTCGTCGGAGCCACCCCACCACGGACTCAACGATGAAGAGGAACCCCGCCATGACGCATCTCCACAAACTCTCGATCGCCGCCTTCATGCTCGCCTGCGTCGCCCTCGTCGGCGGATGCCAACACGGACAGGGCGTTGACCTCGGCTACGAGGCCGGCGAACTGTCGCTGAGCGAGGCCGAGGTCGCGCGGATCCTCGACAAGGCCGAGGAAGCCGCGGGCAAGGAGGCGTCGCTGCTGCGTGTCGATGCGCAGGGCAAGACGCAGATGACGCGGATGCACATCATCGTGGTGGACCGCGCCGGCGCGGTGATCGGCCGACGGTCGATGGCCGACGCCTGGGGCGGCAGCGTCGCGATCGCCAAGGCCAAGGCGTACACCGCGGTCGCGTTCTCCAGCAACGAGAACGCGCTGACCACCCGCAGCCTCGGCCCCCTGACCCAGCCCGGCGGGCCGCTGTGGAACATCGGCAACTCCAACGCCAACGGCGGCAACCCCGGCCTCATCGAGTTCCCCGGCGGGATGCCGCTCTATAAGGACGGCGTCCTGGTCGGCGCGATCGGGGTCAGCGGCGACGGCGTCGAGCAGGACGAGAACGTCGCCGAGGCCGCCACAGCCGGCTACGCGCCGCCCAAGGCCATCCGCATCGACACCGTCACCGACGGCGGCGTGCCGTACAGCGAGTAAGAGCGATTCCATCAACACGAAAACGCAATCAACGCGGAGTTAACGCTCCGCGTTTTTTCATGCGGGCTCGAAAGCAGACGACTGGCGTAAATAATAGCCGGGGACCTACGGGCCCCGGACGCGAAAGCAGTTGCCTGTCGCTAATCGACTTCTGTTCTCGTGTCCGGCGTCCGTAGGCCGCCGGCTATTTGAATTTTTTTACGCGTTGTTAATCCGCCTTGAACGCCTCGCGCAGCATCGCCAGCGACTTGGGTACCGCGGTCATTGGGGCTTCCTTGCCCTCGAACTCCAGCGAGATGTAGCCGCGGTAATCGACCTTGCGCAGGATCTCGGCGACGCGGTCGTAGTCGATGTCCAGCGTGTACCAGACCCCGCCGCCGTAGTACGTCTTGGCCTGCACGAGCACCGCGTCGGGCGCGATCGCCTCGTACTGCGGGTACTGGTCTTCGAGGAAGTTGCCGGTGTCCAATGTGACGCGCAACCAGTCCGAGCCGATCGCGTCCACGACGCGGCGCACGCCAACCGCGTCGCGCCCCAATCCCCAGTGGTTCTCCAGGCCCATCACGACGCCGAGCTTCTCCGCGACGCGCGCGAGCTTGTCGTAGGCGTTGATCACCCACTCGAAGCCCTGGTCGTCGGTGTAGCCTTCGAGCGTCGGCTCGATGCCCTTGGCGGCCATGAGCGTGTTGAAGTCCGGGCTCGTGCCCCATCGGCCGGTGTTGACGCGGATCGTCGGGATGCCCAGGTCGTAGGCCAGTTCGAGCGAGTCGATCGTCCTCCTGATGTTCGCCTTGCGTGCTTCTTTGTCGGGGTTGACGAAGCCCTGGTGCGTGCTGAGCCCGCAGAGGTTCAGGCCGTTGACTAATGCGGCGCGCTTGATGGCTCGGCGGTAGGGCTGGTCGGTGCGCTGCATCTGGACTTCGAGCAGCTCGACGCCGTCGAACCCCATCTCGGCGGCGAAGTCGATGCACTGCAGCATCGTCGCGCGCTTGTCGTCTTCGCGGAACTGCCAGAAGGAATAGGTCGAGACGGCGATCGGGTTGCCCGGGCGTTTGCCTTGGGCACGGGCGCTCGGCCCGGCGACCGAGGAAGCGGCGGGCGCGGCGGCGCACGACGCCGACGATGCGAGCGTCGCCGCGGCGGCGGAAGCGAGGAACGCACGGCGGTTGATCGGTGATACCACGGGGGCCTCCGGGTTCGGTAGGGATGGATGAGAATTCAAGGAATTGTTGCCTTTAGCGCCATCTTAATCGAGAGTATCGATCCGCCTTGATCCAAGCGATGGAATCATGAAGACTTTCGTTTACTCAGCAACTTAAGCCTGGACATGTCACCTTGAATCAGTGCTTCTTTCTTCGCTCGCGACCACTTTTTGATTTGAATCTCACGCTTGCGGGCTAGAGCCAGAGATTGACAAAGTTCCGAGTAGACGAGCTGCACCGGAAGCCGACACGCCGTGTACCGTGGCCCGCGTCCAGCATTATGTGTCTGGACGCGGGCTTTGACGTCTGCGGTTGAACCAACGTAATAGCTGCCATCCGAACAGAGCAAAACGTAAACCGCAAAACTTTTCAATAAAGCCCCCTTGGACGATGCCCTTCGACTCCTACGCCCTCACGACTCGCTCCGCTCGCTCAGGGCGAGTCGCTCAGGACACTCGATGCGTCAGGACTTATCTGCTATTTCGGTGGCTTGCCACGAGTAAGTCCCGGCGGCTCGTAAACAAGCCGCCGGGACGCATCGAGTGGAGCCGAAGGGGATCGAACCCTCAACCTCTGCATTGCGAACGCAGCGCTCTCCCAATTGAGCTACGGCCCCGTGGGGGATTACGTATTGTCGCGCAGCCGATCGGCCTGGTCAAATCGACAAAGGTGTTGCGGGGATAAAAAAAGTACTGGACTTCGCCCCGGTGGTCGAGATAGACTTCAGTGATCGAGGGCCACCTCGATCGCGGAACACCGACGCCACTCGATGCGTACTCATCTTGTGGCGGGCGTGCGACGCCAGCGTGGAAAAGCATTGGCATCATCCATCCCTCCTCGGCCAATGCCCCACGCATATGACGATCGACTTATAATCCCGACGGCGCGTTTGGTGCGTGTTGAACGCGTTGTCTCGGCCGATTGATTCGGTCGGCGGTCTGCAACAGATCCGTCCTTTTCTACAGGAGCGATCGATGTCGAAGAAGAACGAGGCATGGGGCGTCGAAGTCGGTGCCCAGGCGATCAAAGTGATGAAGCTCGCGCGTTCCGGTTCGGGCGTGGTCATGGAAGACTTCGAGGTGCTGCCGTTCAAGCACGTGCTCACGACGCCGGACCTCAACGTCGAAGAGGCGATCCGCGTGAACCTCGAGAGCCTGGCGCAGAAGCACGAGTTCGACAAGTCGCAGGTCGTCGTCTCGGTCCCCGGGCACCTCGCGTTCGCCCGCTTCGCCAAGCTCCCGCCGATCGAGGCGAGCAAGGTCAAGTCGATCGTCGCGTACGAGGCCCAGCAGCAGATCCCGTTCCCGATCGAAGAGGTCGAGTGGGACTACCACGTCTTTGAAGAAGAGGACGCGCCGGACATCGAGGTCGGTATCTTCGCGATCACCAAGGAAAAAGTCGCCCACTTCCTGTCCAACTACCGGTCGGTGGGGATGCGGGTTGACGCGTTGACGCTCTCGCCCGTCGCGGTGTACAACGCGTTCGCGTACGAGGCAGGCGGCGAGGACCCGGCCAGCGGCAGCACGGTCTACCTCGACATCGGCACGGTCTCCAGCGACATCATCGTCGTGGAGGACGGGGGGATCTGGCTGCGGACGCTGCCCCTGGGCGGCAACCACTTCACCCAGGCGTTGATGAAGCAGTTCAAGATCAGCTTCGCCAAGGCCGAAAAGCTCAAGCTCGAAGCGAGCACCAGCAAGTACGCCAAGCAGATCTTCCAGGCGATGCGCGGCGTGTTCAACGAACTGGTCTCCGAAGTCCAGCGGTCGCTGGGCTTTTACCAGTCGCTGAACCGCGACGCGGAGCTGACGCGGATCGTCGGCGTCGGCTCGACGTGGAAGCTGCCGGGCCTGCAGAAGTACCTCAAGCAGAACCTGCAGATGGAGGTCGTCCGGCCCGACGGGTTCGGCCGGCTGGAGGTCGACGGCCGGCGCGCCGCGGAGTTTTCCTCCGTCGCGGTGAACATGGCGACGGCGTACGGCCTGGCGCTGCAGGGCCTGGGCCTGGCGAACGTCGAGGCGAACATCCTGCCGCAGATGATCCTGCGCCAGCGGATGTGGAAGGCCAAGCAGCCGATCTTCGCCGCCGCGGCCGCGTGCGTCGCGGCGGGCGCGATCATCGCCCCGGTCCGCGTGTTCATGGCCAACAGCAGCTTCGACGCGGCCTGGGAACGGGTCAACGCGAACATCACCAGCACGATCGGCCAGGCCCAGGACTACAAGACGCAGTACGACACGAAGGTCGTCGCCCAGGACCCGCGGCCCGCGATCCGCAACTACCGCCGAAGCGTCGACTATGTCAACCTCTACCCGAAGCTGATCGAAGACGTCGCCAGCGCGATGGACACGCTGCCGACCAACCCGGACCTCGCCGACCTGGACTGGAACAACCCCGCCGACCTGGCCAAGCTCGCGAGCGTCCCGCGTGCCCAGCGGCAGCAGGTGTGGATCACCGACGTCGCGACGACCTACAAGCTGCCCTCCGCGGGCGACGAAGCGGGGACCGACGAACTGTCCTCGGGCGAACTGCCCCCGATCGACGACTTCGGCGACCCGGGGGCCGCGGGGTTCGACGACCCGGGCCTGTACGAAGACCCGAGCTACTTCGACGGCGGAGCCGTCGGCGGCGGCGGGGAAACGCCCCAAGGCCTCACCCCCGTCCCGTTCCCCGAATCCGGCGAATCGTTCGACGCCGGCTACGACGAATCATTCGATGATGGCACGGGAACCGACGGCTTGGAGGACGACGGCACCGGCTTGGACACCGGCGAGACGGACGAGCCCGACCTGAGCAAGATGCCACGCATCATCGTCACCGTCCGCGGGCAGACGACCATGGACCGCCCGACGATCTCGCGGCTGCTCGAACAGAACTTCGAGGACTGGCTGGCGCAGAACGCCGAGCGCTCGGACCGGCCTTACATCCTCGTCGCCGATTTGACCGACACCGAGTACGCCTCGTTGAGCCAGCTCGGGCTGGGCGTCGAAGGCGGCGGCACGGGTGCCGGCTTCGGCGGGTTCGAGGGCACCGGCGACGCCGAGGGGCTGCGACGCACCCCCACCCCCAAGCAGGAACAACCGGTCGATGACTTCGGCGCCACCGGCGGGCTGGGCGGTCAACCCGGCGGCGAGTTCGGGCCCGTCGCCGGCGGTGACCTGCTCGGCGGGGGCGTCACCGACATCCAGCAAAACATCGAGGTCAAAACCCCCGAGGGCTGGTACGCCAAGTTCGGCACGTCCGGCGGGGGGTTCAGCATGGGCGCGCTCCTGCCCCGCCGGCCGCTGAGCGTCGAAGAAAACCTCACCGACACCCAGTTCACTTTCAGCTTCGAGGTCATCCTGCTCCCGCCCGACGAGGCACGCAAAACCATCCTCGATAACCCGCCCACCGACGGCCAGGACGCGCCCGAGCAAGACACGCCCGAGCCCACCGCCGCCCTCAACAACAACAACGCCGAACAGGAGCAGGACTCGTGAAAAACGCCCTGGAATGGATCAAGTCCAACCCGATCAGCGTCGCGTCCGCGGCGGTCGCGTTCATCGGCCTGCTGGTCATCGCCTACTTCTACCTTTTGGGCACCTCCGCGTTCCAGACGCGGACCGCCGAGCAACTCAAAGGGCCCTACGGCCAGCAGCAGACGCTGGCGCGCAGCACGGTGCCCTTGCCCAACGAGGACCCCAACGCGCCGCCGACCGACGAGACCGTCGTCATCAACCAGCAGGTCATCCAGGAGGTCCAGCAGATCTACAACAAGATCCGCGACCAGTACGACGACATCCTCCGGCAGACCAACAACAAGAACTCGCAAGGCCACTTGGTCGATCGCAGCCGCAGCCAGTCGGTCCTGCTCGCCCGCGGCGCGATCTTCCCCAAGGCCCAGCTCAACTCCTCTTACGAGCAGGCCAAGCAAGACTACCTCACCCAGCACGAGGCGCTGTTTACCTTCGGCCAGGACCAGGGCTGGAACATGCCCTCGTTCCGCGCCGGCAGCCCGCCGCTGCAGATCGAGATCCAGCGCGAGCTCGCCCGCACCGCGTTCAACTTCGTCAACAGCATCGGCGTGACGTCGGCCAATGAGCTGAGCCAGGAACAGGCCGAGCAGCTCTACGCCGAGCAGCGCATGGTGCTGATGAAGATGCTCACCGACCGCGCCCGCTCGATCCACCTGTACGTCAGCCTCCCACGCGAGCAGGACATCTTCGCCCCGCCCATCGATGAAACCGAGACCGACCCGGCCATCGGTGGGGGGCCGATCGGCGGCGAGTTCGGGGGCGAGTTCGGCGGGCCGATCGGCGGCGGCTTCGGCCAGCAGAACAGCAACCAGGCCGCCGGCTACCCCTTCGTGCTCATGCCCTGGGTCTTCGCGCCCCAGACGCCCAACCCCGACGAGGCGTGGGAAGGCCAGGTCCAGCTCTGGATCATCCGCGACATCATGAAGGCGATCCACAAGCAGAACAACGTCGCCAACACCCGAGCCGCGGGCACCTACACCGACACGGCCGGCAAGCCGCGCACGTACATCGTGCCCAACGTCATCGACAACCCCATCAAGCGGCTGCTGGTCTGCGAGGTCGTGCCCGGCTACGTCGGCCTGCACACCACCGGCGGCGTCATCCGCGACACCACCGCCGCCGGCTTCGACGCAGGGGGGTCCACCGACAACCGCATCCAGCCGATCGATATCACCGTCGGGCGCACCGAAGGCAGCTCGATCATCGACGTGAGCCCGAGCACCGGGGCCGACACCACCCGCCAACGCCCCAGCGTCTACCCCACCCCGCCCGCCGAGCTCGCGCCGCTGGACCCCAAGGAAAAAGCCCCCGAGCACTTCGGCATCACGCCCACCGGCCGGGTCTCCAACAGCGTCTTCGACGTCCGACACACCCGGCTTGTCATCGACATCCAGTGGGAAGCGCTGCCCGGGTTCATCGAAGAGCTGCGCGACATCAACTTCATGACCGTCATCGGCCTCAAGCTCCAGGACATCGACGAGTACAAGGTCCTCCGCGAAGGCGGCTACGTCTACGGCGACGACGACGTGGTCCGGGCCGAACTCATCATCGAATCGCTCTGGTTCCGAGACTGGACCGCCAAGCACATGCCCCAGAGCGTGAAGCAGAAGCTGTTGATCATCCAGCCCGAGGATTCGGCCGGCGGACTGGGCACGCCCGGTGGCTTCGGCACGACCGACGGTCTCGGCGGCCCGTAAACCCCGCACGCCTCACCAACGCCTGGCCAGGCAAACCCGCCACACTTATTCACACTGGCACGGAGACACGCGATGTCCACCACCCGAGTTAAAGACGCCGGATTCCTGCAAAAACACATCGAGAAGCTGATCTTCGCCGCCGGGGCGTTCGTCCTGGTCGTCGTGGTCGTGCTGTTCATCCTCGCCAACCCGTTCAAGATCGACGTCGGCGGGCAGAAGGTCGGCAGCGCCGCCGACGCGGTAAAGATCCTCGAGGACGGCGACAAGAACCTCGAAGCGGGACTGAACAGGCAGAACCCGCTGCCCGAGACGACCATCCCCAACTTCCTCGACGACTTCATCGCGATGCTCAACGAGCCGGTCAACACGCCGGACAAGACCGTCCGCCTCGCCCGCGCCGGGCTGACCGACCTCGCGATGAAACCGGTCATCGGCGAACTGCCGCGCTACGCGAGCGTCGCCCCGCCCGTGCCCAAGGACGTCGAGTACAAGTTCGGCAACGACGTGCTGGACACCGAGATCACCCCCCAGGCGGTCCTGGACCAGTACCGCGAGCTCATGGGCGTGCCCGACGCGGGGCGCGGCGGCGTGCCGTTCGACATCAGCATGTTCGTCGCCGCCGGCGACTTCGACATCTGGGCCTGGTACCAGCGGCTCAAGGGCGACGAGGCCTCGCCGGGCGAGGGCAACCCGATCCCCGTCGGCATCTGGTCCAAGCGCTTCGGCATCGCCGGGACCGCGCTGCTGCGTGAGACCTGGGACCCGATCGCGGGCGAGTGGACCGACCGACAGATCGTCGCCGCGCTGCCCAACCAGGCCCGCATCCTCCCGACCGACGACGCGCCGACCAACCCGACCGAGGCCCTGACCCGCGTCGAGCTGATGCGACAGGCACAGACCCAGATCGTCCGGCCCGAGCTGCCCCTGCTCACCGACTTCGTCGCCGTCGAGCCGCCCGGTGGCGACGGCGTCGGCGACGGCGCGGACGGGTTCAACGAGTTCGGCATCGAGCTGGACGAGGAAAACCTCGGACCCAACGAGCTGCGCATCAAGGAGCTGGAAGAAAAGGTCAGGGCGCTCGAAGAACGACGTCGCTTGCGCGAAGACCGCGACCGCCCGCGCGACGACCGGCCGGTCCGACCCGACCGCCCACGACCCGGCCGAGGCGGGCCGGACGAGTTCGGCGACCCCGGCGACTTCGACGCCCCGCGCGACCGCGGCGAGCGGCGCGACCCGATCCAGCGGCAGATCGACCGCCTGCAGGAAGAGATCGAACGCCGACGACCCGAGGCCGAAAAAGAGCGCGAAGAGCGGCAGGAGCGCGCCCAGCTGCGCCAGCTCCGCGAGGAAGAAGCCCGCCGACGCCGCGAAGAAGCCCGCCTGGCCAACCCCAACGCGATCCTGCCCGACGACTTCACCGGCGGGCTGGACTTCGAGGGCGTGCAGCTGGAAGAAGGCGCGACCGTCCGCGTCTGGGCCGCCGACCCGACCATGCAGCCGGGCAAGACCTACCGCTACAAGCTGCTGGTCGCGGCGATCAACCCGCTCTACGCCGTGCCGCGACTCGAGTCCGAACAGCTCAAAGAAAACCAGGCCCGCGCCGCGATCTTCCCGTCCAAGGCCGAAATCGACAAGATGGAATGGATCGGCCCGATCACGGTCGAGCCGCGCGCCCGCTTCTTCTTCACCAGCGGCAGCGAGAGCCGCGCGAAGGTGGACGTCTACCGCCGGTACAACGGCCAGCTCTACTCCGAAGACTTCGACGTCTCGCCCGGCGACCCGATCGGCGGGAAGGTGACGATCAAGGACCGGCAGGACATCATCCCGCCGTTCGACGTGGACATGGGCGTGGGCGCGATCCTCGTAGACATCGAGGCCCGCCGAACGCTCAGCGGCAAGACCGACTACGTCATGATCTTCATGGACGAAGACGGCAACCTGTTCGAGCGCGCGCAGTCCGACGACACCAACCACCCGGACAAGCGCAACCTGGACCGGCAAGTGAAAGACGGCCCGGACTACGCGCTGCGCCCGGAAGACGACGAGGACCAGTTCGACGAGGGCTTCGGCGGCGGGCGCTTCGACGAGTTCTAAGCCCGCCCATCGTCGCGATCACGACACCACCCAACGCCGTCGGCAAGCCCGGCGGCGTTTTTCATCGCCGGATCACACCCCGCGGACCCCGAACACCGCGGCGGTGCACCAGCGGTTGCCGATGCGGTCGGCGATCGGCAGACCGCGCACGGCAGGCGGGCCGACCGGGAAGCCCTTGCGCAGGCAGCGCTCGTGCCAGGTCGCCAGGTCGTGCTCGGCGGTCTGCTGGTCCTCGGTGAACAGCACGATCAGCAGCCCGCCGTGCTGGATGACGCTGTCGGACCAGATCTTCTTGACGTCGTTGGCGACGGGCGCGAGCAGCTCGGCGGCGTAGCGCGCGAACGGCCCGGAGGTCTCGTGCTGCGCGACGGTCTTGACCTCCAGCCAGTACGCCGCCTCGGGGTCCACCGCCGAGCCGTCGTCGAACAGCGTGCCGCGGACCGACGCGTCGCGCATCGGCTTGGCGTCGGGCGTGAGCACGAGGTCGCAGCGCAGCCCGTGCGACTTCTTCTGCTTGTGCCAGTGCCCGGGGTAACGCTGCTCGGGCCAGACGCCCCAGCCCGCCGCGGCGAGCGCGTCGCGCAGGATCGGGTGCAGGCCGAGTTCGTCCAGCGCATCGAAGCCGTAGACGGCCTGCTCGGCGTCGTCCTGCGCGGCGCGGCGGGCCAGGCCGTGAGACACGGCGTCGGCGATGTCGGCGGGGAACCAGAGACGCATGGGCTGGCCTCGGCAGGGGGACAATTCAAAACGAAGATGCTATATTCCGACCGCCACTCTCGGGCAGCCACCACACTCGCACCTCACGGAGCCTCCGCATGTCGCAATTCCCGCCGCCGACTTCCCAGCCCCAACCCCCGATGGGCCCGGCGCCCGAAGACCGCGTCAACGGCCCGGCGATCGCGCTGATGGTGACCGCGGGCATCGGCATCGCGCTGGCGATCGTGGGCCTACTTCTCAACCTCCTGGGCGCGGGCGTTGGCGCGGCGCAGGGCGGCGACGAGGGCGCGATCAACATGATGTCCGGCGGCGTCGGCGTGATTCAGAGCATCGTAGGCATCGCGGTCGGCGTGGTCATTTTGATGGGCGCGATGAAGATGAAACGCCTCGAATCCCACGGCTTCGCGCTGACCGCGGCGATCCTCGCGATGATCCCGTGCGTGTCGCCTTGCTGCCTGCTCGGCCTGCCGTTCGGCATCTGGGCGATCGTCGTGCTCAACGACGCGAACGTGAAAGCCGCCTTCCGCTGACCGGCCTACCAGTGCGCGATCTCGCCGGTGAGCGGTTCGACGAGGTCTTTGACGGTGACGACGCCCGCGGGCTTACCGCCCTCGTGGGTGACGATCGCCAGGCCGATGTGGTCCTGCTGCAGGCGCGCGAGCGCCTGGCGGACCGTCGTCGTGCCCGGGAGCATAACGGGCTTGTCCATCGCGGCGCGGACGGGCCCGGGTTCGTCTTTGCCGACGAGCAGCGCGTCGATCATGTCCACGACGCCGACGACCCGTCCGCGGGCATCGACGACGGGCAGGCGTGAGCGCGCGGTGCGTCGGCCCAGCCGGCGGATCGCGTCGTGGCCGGCGTCGTCGCGGATGGTGACGACCTGCGCCCAGGGCGTGCACTCGGCGAGGACGCGCCGGCTGTACAGCGCCAGCGCGCGTTGGGCCAGGGCCGTCTGCTCGCTGCTGATCAGGCCCACGCCCGCGCCCTCGTTGACCATCTGGGCGACGCGTTTGCGCGGGGTCAGCGCGCCGCCCTCGGCCTTGCCGACCAGGCGGATCGCCAACGCGCTGAGCGCGACGACGACCGGCAGCAGGCCCGTCCAGGTAAAGAGCGTGCGAAGCGTGATGAGCAGCTTGGCCAGCGGGTACATCAGGCTGTCGGCGTGGGCGGCGAACAGGTCCTTGGGCAGCGTCTCGCCGAACACGAACAGGATCAGCGTGACGACGACCGTGTTGATGAGCACGGCCTCCCAGACCGGCAGGTCCATCGACGCGAGGATCACGCTCAGCCCCGCGGTGCCGGCGTAGTTGCACAGGTTGTTGCCGATCAGCAGCGTGCCGATGAGGGACGACGGCTTGCCGACGACGCGTTCAAGCGTGCGTGCGGACGAGCGGCCCTGCGAGGCCTGGACGTAGAGCCGCACGCGGTTGAGCCGGTACGCCCCGGTCTCCATGCCGGAGAACAGCGCCGAGCCGAGGAAGCCCACGAGCATCAGCGCGCCCCAAAAGATCAGCGCCGCGTCACTCACCGCCGGCCCCCTTCGCGTTGGGTTCGCGGGTCGGCCGGTCTTCACCAGAAAGCGCGACGATCACGGAGGTGATGCGTCGGCCTTCGACGGCGTCGACGGTGATGACGATGTTGCCCAGCGCGACCGAGTCGCCGCGCGCCGGGACCTTGCCCAGCAGCCCGAGGACGACCCCGCCGATGGTCGCCGCGTCGGAGGCGGCCTTGGAGATCGCGGGGTTTCGGCCGAACCACTCGGCCCAATCGTGGACGGCGAGGTCGGCGCCGACGCGGAAGACGCCGCGTCGCAGCTGCTCGACCTGGGGCTCGCCGTCGCGCTCGTACGCGCCGGGGATGTCGCCGATGAAGTGCTCGACGACGTCTTCGAGCGTGACCAGGCCCGCGGTCCCGCCGTACTCATCGACGACGATCGCGAAGGTGACGGCGCGCTCGCGGAGGTTGGCGAGCAGCTCGTCGGCGGGGGCGACCTCGGGCACGAAGTACGCCGGGCGCAGGGACGCGAGCAGGCGCTCGCGCGTCTTGGGCGGGTCGAGCAGCAGCTGGCGCGTGACGGCGATGCCGCGGACCTCGTCCATGCTGCGGTCGTACACCGGGATGAAGCGCAGGCGTGTCTCGCGCGCGAGCTGCACGAGCGCGCCGGGCGGGTCGGCGAGGTTGTGGCCGCGGATATCGACGCGCGGGACCATCACGTCGCGCACCTTGATCTGCCCGAGCTCGAAGACGTGACGCAGCAGCTGCTGCTCGTCGCGATCGATGATGCCGCGCCGCCGGCTCATGCTCAGCATCGTTTCCAGTTCGTCGGCGGACAACTCGGGGGGGCGGTTGGGCGGGGCGATAAGCCGGGCGAGCGGGGTGATGACGACGCGCTGGGCGGAGACCCGGACCGGCGCGATAGCGCGATGGATGGTGAGCAGCGGCACGCCGACCCAGCCCGCCCAGGACATCGCGCGCTGGGCGGCGATCTGTTTGGGCAGCACCTCGCCGAACAGGATCACGCCGAGGAAGGTGACGAGCGCCACGCCCGCGGCGGCCGAGGCGTTGATCGTTTCGCTCTCTAACCAGCGGTCGATCAGCAGCGTGCTGAGCGTGAAGTACAGGACGTTGATGACCATGTTGCCGATCAGGAGCGTGACCAGCAGTGCGCGGGTCTCGGCGAGCAGCTGCGCGGCGGCGTGGGCCCCGGCCTTGGGCGACTTGCCGAGCATCACGCGCTGGTGCGCCGACAGCGAGAACAACGCCGTCTCCGACCCACTAAACAGCGCGCTGCCGATCAGCAGCGCTGGCAGGGCGATCAGCAGGATGAGGTTGATCGGGTCCAACGGCGAGGTCGCATCAAGGTGATTCAGGCGGGGGCGTCGAAGGGTTGTTGAGCCAGGCCTTCCCAGGCGTGGCCCTGGATCGCGCGGACGATGCGCTCCGCGGCATCGACCGCGGCGTAGCCCTGCTCGGCGGTGACGACCGGCGCGGCGTCCGACCGGACCGCGTTGACGAACGCCTTGGCCTGCGCCGTGAGCTGGTCCGCTTCGTCGGCGGGCAAATCCATCGTCAGCTGCTCGACGTTGACCAGGTCCATGTAGTTGAGGTCCGACAGGTCGGCCCCGCCACGCAGCTTGTCGCGCACGTCGTCGAGCGTCTCGGCGTTCGCGGTCTTGCGGACCACGATGCCCTCGCGCGAGCCGTAGTCCAGCGACACGTACGCGTCTTCGGAAAACAGGCGCAGCCGGCGGTCGGTCTTGAGCGCCACGCGCGAGCCCTTGAGCGTCGCGACGCACCCGCCCTCGAACGTCAGCCGGGCGTCGCAGATGTCCTCGTGCTCGCTCATCACGCTGATGCCCACGGCCTGCACGTCGACGATCGGCCGACCGACCAGCGACAACACCACGTCGAGATCGTGGATCATCATGTCCATCACCACGCCCACGTCCAGCGAGCGAAAGGTCATCGGGCTGACGCGCGTCACCTCGATAAAGCGTGGCGTGATCGGCATCGCCGACACCGCGCGGACCGCGGGGTTGAAGCGCTCGGTGTGGCCGACCTGGAGCACGGCGTGGTGCCGCTGTGCGAACTCGGCCAGCGCCTTCGCCTCGTCGACCGACCCGGCGATCGGCTTCTCGATTAAACACGCGACGCCGCGCTCGAGCAGCGGGTAAGCCGAGTCGGCGTGATACTTGGTCGGCACCGCGACGGTCGCGGCCCTGAGCTGCGGGCACGCGTCGAGCAGCGCCTGTACGGACGTGAACGCTTGGCAGCCGTACTCGTCCGCGACGGTCTCGGCGCGTTCTTCGTCGTCGTCCACCACGCCGAGCAGCCGGGTCAGGCCGAGCTTGCTGAACGTCCGGGCGTGGTGTTGGCCCATCCGGCCGACGCCGACCACCGCGACGGGCAGGGGAGAATCGGTCTCTTGCATCCACGCATGGTATCGCAAGTAAACCGGCGAAGCAGCCGGCAATGGGAGGGCGAGGCTCCCGACCAGCCGCAAGCGCTCTATCACACGCGGCTCGGCGGAGGCCCTCCAGCAAGCCATGGAAGCAAATGTTCACCCTGTCCGCCAAACACCCCGACGCTGCCTTAAGATACATCGATGCCGCAGCTGCGAAACAAACCGGTGATCGGGATCACGATGGGCGACCCGGCCGGCGTCGGGCCAGAGGTCGTTGTCAAGGCGCTGGCCGACACCGGGCTGCGCCGGCAGGCGCGTTTCGTGATCTACGGCATGAACGAGCTGCTCGCCTACGCCGCCGACCTCGCGGAGATCGAGCCGTACTGGCACCGGCTGCAGCACGACGCGGACCGGGCCGAGCACGCGCTGGTCCACGATGTGGTTTGCCTGGACTACGACGAGTACTCGATGCTCGGTTCCTCGCAGTACCAGCCGAGCAAGCAGGGCGGGCAGTTCAGCCGGCGCTTCATCGACGACGCGCTCGCCGCGGCGCAGCGCCCGATCGATGACGGCGGGATCGACGCGCTGGTCACCGCGCCGATCAGCAAGACCTCGTGGGCGCTGGCCGGCTTCGACCGCTGGCCGGGGCACACCGAGTACCTGCAGTTCAAGACCAAGGCCAAGCGCGTCGCGATGATGTTCAACGATCCGAAGATCAACACGGTGCTCGCGACGATCCACGTGTCGCTCATGGACGTCCGCAACGTGCTGACGATCGGGCGGGTGTTCGACGCGATCGATCTCGGGCACGACGCGATGCGGCGGATGGGGATCGCCAAGCCGCGCCTCGCCGTCTGCGGGCTCAACCCCCACGCCGGCGAGAACGGGCTGTTTGGCGACGAGGAGCAGCGGCTGATCAAGCCCGCCATCGAGGTCGCGCGCAAGGCCGGCATCGACGCCCGCGGCCCGTTCCCCGCCGACTCGCTCTTCACCCCGCCGAACCTGGGCAGGTACGACCTGTTCGTCGCGATGTACCACGACCAGGGCCTGATCCCCGTGAAGATGCTCGCCTTCGATACCGCGGTCAACACCACGCTGGGCCTGCCCTTGATCCGCACGAGCCCGGACCACGGCACCGCGTTCGACATCGCCGGCAAGAACAAGGCCGACGCCGGCTCGATGAAGGCCGCCATCCGACTCGCCATCCGCAAGGCCCAGAGCGGCAGCGCGGGCCAGCACGCCCGTGAAGCGATCTGATCCCACGACCGCGCCCGTCCGCGCGGCCCAACACATCCCAGAAAGGGGCGACACCATGTCCATGCAACGCCAATCGATCGGATGGGTCGGCATCGCCGCGCTCGTCGCGGCCTTCGCCGCCGCGGTTTATGTTTCGACCGCCGTCGCAAGCGGGCCCAACCTCCAAGACGAGCCCGAAGACGACCTCGCCAAGGCGGTGGTCAACCTCGAACTGCGCATCGATCACCTCGAAAACCAGTTGAAGCAGGCCAAGGCCGAACGCAAGAAGCAGACCGAGGCGATCGAGCAGGTCAAGAAAGACACGACGACGCTGACCCAGCGCCTCGAACGGCTGGACCGCAACACCGTCGGTCAGATCGAGCGCGACATCGACGACATGGAACGCGAGATCGACGCGCTTGAAAAACGCGTGCGTCGGCTGGAGTAGGGCGTTGATCGAATCGCGTTGTTATTCCGCGGGCCAGACCCGCTCGCCCTGCGCGTCGATGTAGACCCGTCGGCCGTTGAGCGTCACGCGTGCCAGCCCGTTCTCGAACGGGCTTGGGTCGCCGGGGTGGGCGTAGTCCTCGAAGTTGTCGAACGCCGGGCGGATCACCCACGCGTCTTTCTTGTCGATGTAGCCCCACAGCTTGCCTTCGCGCACGGCGGCACGGCCCCCAAGAAACTGCCGCGCCTCGGCGTACGCGGGCTCGATCACCCATCCGCCTTGCTTGTCGATGTAGCCCCACTTGCCGTGGTGCTTCACCGCGCAAAGCCCCTCGCTGAACCGGCCGACCGCTTCGAACTTCGGCGCGATCACGCGTTTGCCCGCACGATCGATAAAGCCCCAGGCCGACTGCGACTTGTCACGCACGCCCGCGAGCCCCTCGCCGAAGTCCGCCGCCATCTCGAAACGCGGCTCGATGAACACCTCCCCGTCCAAGTCGATGTAGCCGATACGCCGACGGGGGTACGGCTGCATCACCGGCTTGCCTTCGCCGTCGCGGACCATGTTGCCCTCGGCGTCGAGTTTGTAACGCTCATCCATCTCCACGACCTGAAACCACGCCAAGCCGTCGGAAAAGTCGCCCGCCGGCACGCCCGGGTAGTCACGGCTCTCGACAAACCGCGGCTCGATCGCCCACTTCCCCTCACGGTCGATATAGCCCCACGCGCCCGAGGACGCGTCGCGCACCAGCGCCAGGCCGTCGAAGAACCCGTGGGCCGGCTGGTCGCCGGGGTGGCGCAACACGAAGCGGTTCGCGATCGCCCAGTTGCCCGTGTCGGTGTAGGTCTCGTCGATGTAGCCCATCGCGCCGTCGAGTTCGGCCAGGCCCAGGCCGTGCCGGAAATCGCCGGTCCAATCGAAGACCATCGGGCTGCTGGGGGCGCCCGTCTTGTCGATGAACCCCCACCTGCCCGTCTTCGGGTCCTGCACCGGGAAGTGGTCCGCGGTGCTCGGCCCGACCTCCGCCTGTGCCGGCATCAAGAACCGCAGCACCAGGGGCGTGAGCAGCAGCAGGACGCCGATCGTGAGCAGGGCGGTGAACCGTTTTCGCCGATCCATGGCAGAAATCCTCTCAGGCAACGCAACCGTGTAACCGTGATGGACGTTGTATCGGCAGGATCACCGCTGGGTACGGAATGAAAACAGCCGCGGTGTACGCACCGCGGCTGATACGCTGAAAATTAACGTGGGAGAACGATCAATCGATCGCGTTTTGCAAGGCGATCACCGAGTACGCGGTCACCAGCACGGGCTGGCTCTCGAGCCAGCGCGACTCGGTGTTCGCCCACCAGCCGTCGGGGTGCTGCTGCGAGACGATGGCCGCGATCAGGTCGTTCGCCCAGTCACGCGTGGATTCGCTCCCGTCCTCGGCGACCACCTTCACGGTCGAGTGCCCCAGGGCATTCATCGCCCGCGCCTTGGCGAGGTAGAAGTAGTACAGGCCCTGAAGCTTTTGCTCCTCGGGCATGCCGGGGTTGCGGTCCAGCTCATAGTTCTTCGAGATCCAACTCATGGCCGACACCACGCGCGGGTCGTCGCGGTCGAGGTTGGCGTAGATCAGCGACTTAAATCCCGCGTAGGTCACGCTGCCGTACGTCCTCAGGCCCGACACCGGGCGACCGGCCAGGCCCTCATCGATCTGGTCCTGGCTCGCCTTTGACTCGGGCACCCCGATGGCGTCTTTGTTGATCGACGTCGCGTAGATGAAGCCGCCATCGAGTTGGTCAAACTTGTCCGCGTTGAGATCGTTCTGCTCGGTCGCCTGGAGGCGGTTGAGGAACGTGAGGGCTCGCTGGAACGCGGGGTCTTCGCAGTCTACGCCGGTGTCGTGCAGGGCCTGCAACGCCATCTGCGTGTTCGAGATGTCAGGGCGGCCTTTTGTCCCATACCCGAAACCGCCGTAGTACGGGTGGTCTTTGTCGATTGTGTTGCCGTCGGGGTCCTTCATGCCGACGATCCATTGCGTACCCCTTAGAAAATCCTGGCCCTTTTTGATTGCATCGGCGACATCGGGATCGTTGCCGACACGCGCAAGCGCGCTGAGACACAACGCCGTGTTGTAATTCGCGAGGATGCCGTCCGGGCCGTTGCGGATCGAACCGTCTTCCTGAACGCGGGCGAGGATATAGGCGATCGCCTTCTTCGCGGCCGGGTCATCGGGGCCGATATCCGGCTGCTCGAGCAACGCGGTGAGCGCCAGCCCGGTGACCGCCGGACCGACCTCGCTCATCCACGAGCCGTCCTCGGCCTGCGCCTCCCGCAGGTACGCGATGCCCTTGTCGATCGCGGCGTTCGCCTTCTTCCAGTGCGCATCGTCGAGCGCGGCGGCGGGCAGTGCCATGAAGACGAGCAGGGCCAGGACGGTCATGTTTGAGAACCAACGCATGGACGGCTCCAGTGCTATGTTGTGTCGGGTCCGGATTTCAGAAATTGTACGCACACATGCAAGCTTTGCACCCGTTTTCCAGCCGATATTGGGCAACATGCATCGGGCAAACGTCACGAAAAAGCATCTGGGCTGGGTGCTGCGGCTGCTGATCGCCGCGGCGGGCGTCGCCTACATCTTATACACGCTGAACTGGACCAGCCGGATCGCGTTGCCCGACGGCTCGGGGTTGCATGTCAGCCGGGTCAGCGAGCGGTGGGTCACGCCCGCCAAGCCGGTCGAGACGATCGCCGGCCTCGGGGACGCGGACATCGTTGACGGGCGAATCCGCCGGACGGCCTTGGAGGGCGGCGACCCGGATCAACCGGCGCTCGAGCCGTCCTTCCTCGTGGTCATCCGCGAGGCGCGGCACGGCTTGCTCTTCGCCGGCCTGTGCGTGTTCGCGCCGGTCTTTCTGATCGGCGCGCTGCGCTGGGCGGTGCTCATGCGGGCGCGCGGGATCGAGGTACGCTACGCGCGGGCGTACCGGCTGACGATGGCCGGGCAGTTCTTTAACCTCTGCATGCCCGGCACGACGGGCGGGGACGTGATGAAGGCCTACTACGCGGCCAAGGGCACGCGGCAGCGCGCCGACGCCGTGGTCAGCGTCGCGATCGACCGCGTTTGCGGGCTCGTCGGGCTCGTGCTGCTCGTGGGGATCGTCGGGCTGTTTTCGCTCGACGACCCGATCGTCCGCCGGCTAACGCTGGGCATGTGGGCCGGGCTCTTCGCCCTGTTTCTTGTCGCGGGGCTTTATGCCAGCAAGTCGCTGCGTGCCCGGTTGCGGCTGGGCGCGTTGGTCGGCAAAGTGCCGGGCGCGGGGCCGCTACGCAAGCTCGACGCGCTCGTCGCCGCCTACCGCCACCACCTGGGCGCGCTGCTCGCGGCGGTCGGGTTGAGCCTGCCGATCCACCTGTGCCTGGCGCTGTCCATGATGCTGGCGGGGTACGCGCTGGGCATTGATCGGCCGGCGGTGTTCCTGCTGAGCACGATCCCGATCGTGTTGCTCCTGTGGGCGTTGCCGGTCTCCGGGCCCCTGGGATTGGGGCCGTTGGACATCGTGGCGGTGCAGCTGATCACCGCGGGCGGCGAGACGACGGCGCAGCAGGCGGTGATGATGTTCGTGGCCTACCGCTTGTTCGCGGTCGCGGTCGGGCTCGGCGGGTCGCTGGCGCTGTTTGGCAGCGATGCTCCCTCACGCTCGGCGGCAAGCAGCGACACCCCCGCCGATCTGAACGCGGTGTAACACAAGCGCTACATCTTCATCGCCGCGCCGTCCCACGCGGCCAGCGCGCGCTCCGCCGCGACCAGCGGGTCCGCGAGCGAGCGCAGGTCGAGCACGACCGGGCCGGTGCGCCGCGGCGCGAGATCGACCGACACGCGGTACGACATCAGGTCGAGGTCGCCTTTGCCGACGATCGAGCGCGTGCCGTCGGCCATGCCGCGCCGCGCGTCCGACAGCCGGGCGACCACGAGCCGGTCGCCGAACGCCTGCGCCTCGGCGACGGGGTCCCGCCGCGCGGCGAGCAGGGCGGCGGGGTCGAGGCCGGCCCCGACCAGTCGGTCGTCCTGGCCCTTCATCCAATCGAGCAACGCGCCCGGGTCGTGCTCGTGGTGGAGCGCCAAGCGGCTGCCCAGGCCGTCCGCCGCGGCGAGCAGGCCGCTGACGATCTGCGGCTCCGCCTCGATCGCCGGCAGGTTCAGGCTCACCGCCACCCGGCCGAGGTCTGCGGCGAGGGCCAGCGCGGCGTGGAGCGACCCGACCGCGCGGTCGGTTTGGGCGGGATCGACGTAGTGGTCGGCGGGGATGAAAAAGTCCACGCCGCTGACCGCCAGCCCGGCGCGACGCAGCGCCGCGGCCAGGTCGCGCCGAGCCGACTTGTCCAGGTCACGCGGGCGCAGGCCCGGCATCGTCGCGTCGAGTTGGACGGCGTGGAACCCGCGCTCCGCGACCGACGTGAACGCCCGGCGTGGCGAGCCGCCGACGGCCTGGGTCAGCGGGCGGATCGTCGGGGCGAGCGTGAGGTCCGAGCCGTGGGTGAGGATCGCCATGGCATGAGTGTAGCGGTTGTGCCGGTTGTCACGGTCGTAAGGCGTATGCGGGCGGGCACACGTTAAGGCGGGTGGCGCAAAGGCCGATATCCCACGCGGAGGCGTGAGGTTTGCCCAAGTACGCGGACGAGCAATGGCGCAAGATGTTGGCCGGCTTAAGCGGACGCGATGCGCCGGTTGAGCTGAGCCGGCGCTCGGCGAACGACGACGGCCCGCCGATCGTCTATCACAGCCGGCTGTTCGAGGTCGAGCCCGACGGGTCGATCATCGTCGAACGCCCGGCCCAGGCGATGCGCGACAAGTCCTTCGGCACCGGCGACGACATCGAGTTGCTGCTGATGCACAACGGCGACCGCCTGGTCGCGACCACCACCATCCGCAACACGCACGTCCGCCAGATCAACAAGGCGACGCGCGTAACCTGCTACAAGCTTAGCCCCGGCCGACGCCCGCAACGCGAACAGCGCCGTGCCTTCTACCGAGTCAACGTCGCAGGCGCGGCCCTTGAGCCGGTCGTGCTGCGCATCGATCCGCCAACGAAAACGGAAGCTGCAGATAGCCAACCCAAGCCCGAAGAACCGCTCGAAGTGCAAGGCAAACTGGTCAACCTCAGCGGCGGGGGCTTCGGCGTCAGCGTCTCGGCGAAGCGCGAACTCTTAAATAAGATCAAGCGCACCCGGGACATGCACGTCGCTGTACGCTTCGATGAAGGTCACGCCATGGACGTGCCCGTCCACGTCGCGCACCTCGGCGCACGCGGCGACGACCTGTTGTACCTCGGGCTGGAAGTCAAACTCGATGACGACAACCAGGCCCGCGCGGTCCAAGACGAATTGCTGCACCTGTGCGCCCGCTTCCAACGCGCCCAGCTCCAACGCCGCAAGGCTTGAACGCTTCGCTAAACGCTGATCAACCGCTCAGATCAGCTTCAACGAGCGCTCGGCTTCCTCGGCGACGGCCTTCTGACGCTCGGCCTTCGACGCGTCGATCAGGTCCTCGTCGAACGTCGGCACCATCCGCTTCATCCGGTCGTACCCGTCCGACGTCTCCAGCACGTCGGCGAAACACTTCTTGACGATCTGCAAAATGATGTTCGTCGAGACCGACGCGCCCGGCGATGCGCCGAGCAGCGCGGAGATGGTCCGCTTGTCATTGGTCACGACCTCCGTGCCGAAGTGGACGATGCCCGCGTCGCCGTCTTCCTTCTTGATCGCCTGCACGCGGATGCCCGCGTCGATGAGTTTCCAGTCCGCTTCCTTCGCGTCGGGGTAGAAGTTTTTCAATTCGCCCAGCCGCGTGGTCATGCTCTGCGTGCCCTGCTGGATGAGGTAGCGGACCAGCGGGATGTTGTGCAGGCCGACCTTGATGAGCGAGGCGATGTTGTCCGCGCGGATCGAGCCGGGCAGGTCGGTCCACTTGCCGGTCTCGTGCAAGAACCTGGTCGTCCACGCGGCGTAAGGCCCGAAGAGCAGCGACTTCTTGCCGTCGATGATGCGCAGGTCCAGGTGGGGGACGGCCATGGTCGGCGCGGCGCCGGGCGACATGCCGTAGACCTTCGCGCGGTGCCGGTTGATGAGCTGCTCGTTGTTACAGACGAGCCACTGCCCGCCGATCGGGAACCCGCCGAAGCCCTTGCTTTGTTTGATGCCCGACTTCTGCAAGAGCGGCAGGCTGCCGCCGCCCGCGCCGATGAAGACGAACTTCGCGTGGTTGGTCGTACGCTGCCTGGTCGCTCGATTGAGGACCTCGACCTTCCAGCCCTCCGCGGTTTCGTCCAGGCCGACGACGCGGTGCCCGGTCTGGTACGCGCAGCCGTCCTGCTTGCCCAGCCACTGGGTGAGCTGCGTGGCGAGCGAGCCGAAGTTGACGTCCGAGCCGACGTCCATCTTCGTCGCGGCGATCGGCTCGTTGGGGTCGCGCCCTTCGAGCAATAACGGCGCCCAATCCTTGATCGTCTCGCGGTCTTCGGTGTAGACCATGCTGTCGAAGAAGTGGTGGGCCTGCATCCCCTTGAAGCGCGACTTGAGGAAGTCCACCTGCGGCTGGCCGTAGACGAAGGCGATGTGCGGGACGGGGTTGATGAAGGTGCTGGGGTCTTGGATGATCCCGCTGCGGACGCAGTAGCCCCAGAACTGTTTGGAGTGCTCGAACTCTTCGTAGATCGAGATGGCCTTGTTGACGTCGACCTCGCCGTCGGGCCCGCGGTTGGGCGTGTAGCTGAGTTCGCAGATGCCCGCGTGCCCGGTGCCGGCATTGTGCCAGCCGTTGGACGCCTCGAGCGCCAGCTCGTCCGCCGACTCGTACAACTGCACCTTCAGGTCGGGGCTGAGGTTTTTCAGCACGGCCCCGAGCGTCGCGGACATGATGCCGCTGCCGATGAGGATCACGTCGGGGTTTTCGATCGGCGTCTGGCTGGCGGTCAAGGCGGGCCCTCCTTCGGGCGGTCGGATCGCATCGGTTTCCCAGTCAACGCGCGGCGGGGCGCGGGCTTCAAACCGTCAAACTTAACGCAATCGACCAGCGCTGACCAGCCCCAGACCGCCGTCACCACCGCCGACTGAGCGCCCACAACGTGCCGGCGCTCAGCGTGAACACGCCCGGCTCGGGCACGTTCGCGGCCTGCGCGCTGTTGCCCGCGAGGGTCCAATTCGCCAACACCGTGTCGAGGTCTTCCACGCCGACCAGCCCGTCGCCGCTCGGGTCGCCGACCAAACGATCGCCAGCCGGCACGCTATCGCCCCAGTGGCCCAGCACGACGGCGAGGTCATGCTGATCGACGACGAAGTCGCCGGTGAGATCGCCTTCAATCGCGAGGCCGGACACGCGCAGCGTGAGCAGGTTCTGCGGGTTCAGAAACGCGCCGTCATCGGAGACGAGGATCAGCGCGTAGTCGCCGTTGCTGAGCATCGGGCCCAGGGTCGCGCCTTCGAAGTTCGAAAAGCCCGAGTCGACTTCGTGCAACAGCGTTTTGTCGGCCAGGCCTTGCGTGACACCCGCGAGCGAAGCGACGTCCGTCGTGTCCCCCGCGTCGTCGTAATCCACCGCGTAAAACCGGACGCGGTAGTTGAATCCCAGAGCGCGTTCCATCGCGATCAGCCCGCCGTTGGGAAGCGCGATCAATTCCGACACGCCCGAGCGCGACTGCGACAGCCCGCCGGGGTGCGGGTCGGTTCGATAACCGAACTGCGTCGCGGCAATACCGTCGGCGTCGAACCGCTGCAGGCGAACGATCGTGCCCTGCATGGTCGTGGACAGAGTTCCATCGTTGGTCAGCGCTTCTTCGTTGGCGGTCCATAACCCGAAGCCGGCGGGGTCGAGCGACAGCGATTCGAGCCCGCGGTTGGCTTGGACGTTGCCGAAGACGGCGGGCACGCTGATCGAGCCGGCGGCGGTGCCATCGCTTACGTCGTGCCGGGTGATCGTGCTGCCGACCTCTGCGGTGACGAGCACCGACCCGTCACGCGGGTCGTAGGCGATCGCTTCGTGGTCCGACCCACCGGCGAGGGGCACCGTCGTGCCGATCGACGCGCTGGTGATATCGCCTGTCGTTCGGTCGATGACGATGGTTGCCTGGGCCATCGTGCCGCTGTTGTCCGAGACGACGAGGTACTGATCCCCGCCGAGGTGCGTGATGCCGGACAACCCGCCGATCGCGTTGGACCCGAACGCGACCTGGCCCTGGCCGGTGCTCGTGATCGACAACTCGGTTGTCTGCGCGCAGGCGGGCGACGCGTGCGTCACCAGGGCGATCATCGCCGTGTTCAACAGGGGTCTGGGTTGGAACAGTCGCATGCGGCCTCCGGGCTAAATGATGACCCGCCCGGGCCGAAAAACAAGCTCAGCAACGAAAAACGCCGGGGCGTGGTCAGATCGACCCGTCCCAGTTCGCCGGGCACAGCAGCACGGGGATCTCGGACGAGCGGATGATGTTGGTCGGCACGTCGCCGGCGATCAGGCGCTTGAGCACGCCCTTGCCGGTCAGCCCGAGGATGATCATGGTGCAGTTGCGGGCCCGGGCGGTGTTGAGGATGGCCTTGGCGGTGTCATCGGAAAAGAGCATGATGCCCTCGGCCTCGACGCCGGCCTGCTTGAGCCGGTCGGTCAGCAATTGCAGCGTCTGCTCGCCGCGTTGGGTCGCGTCCGACTCGTGCTCGTCGGTTTCCTGCAGCGTGGCGACGTGGGCCACGAACACCGACGCCTCGAGCCGGCGGGCGAGGTCGGCGATCGGCTCGGCCAGCTTGTCGCTGGCCCAGGGGGAGGACACGGCTACGAGGAATCGGCTCATATACGAAGCTCTGCGGGCGGCCCGGGTCGGCCGTGAGTAAACGCATAGTGTACCCCACCCGAACTGGATTGTCCCCCAAACGCCCCAGAACGATTGACTTGCGTCGATCCGCGGTCTAGCGTTGCCTACCTTCCCCACCCACGCGGAACCGTACGTTGACCCACACCAAACAACCCCCGCACCCCGGCCCGGCGACGCTCGGCCAGCTCCGCGACGCCGGCTACCGCTACCGACCGGTCAAGCAGGAGCTGCGCGAAAACCTCATCCATCGCTTACGCGCCGGCGAGCCGGTGTTCCCCGGCGTCCGCGGGTACGACGACACGGTCGTCCCCCAGGTCGTCCACGCCCTGTTCGCCAAGCACGACATGCTGTTCCTGGGCCTGCGCGGGCAGGCCAAGACGCGGATGCTCCGGATGCTGCCACAGCTGCTGGACCCGTGGTGCCCGGTCATCGCCGACCTCGATCTGCCCGACGACCCGCTCGAGCCGATGACGACCGTCGGCAAGCGCCGCGTCGCGGAGTTGGGCGACGACACGCCGATCCGCTGGCTGAGTCGCAGCGAGCGGTACCACGAAAAGCTCGCGACGCCGGACGTAACGATCGCGGACCTGTTGGGCGAGATCGACATCGTCAAGCACGCCGAGGGCCGGTACCTCTCCGACGAATCGACGATGCACTTCGGCCTGGTGCCGCGCTCCAACCGCGGCATCTTCGCGGTCAACGAGCTGCCCGACCTCGCGCCGCGCATCCAGGTCGGCCTGTTCAACGTCCTCGAAGAGCGTGACGTGCAGATCCGCGGGTACCCGGTCCGGCTGAACCTCGACCTCTCGCTGGTCTTCAGCGCGAACCCCGAGGACTACACCAACCGCGGGCGCATCGTCACGCCGCTCAAGGACCGCATCGGCAGCGTCATCCGCACGCACTACCCGCTGTCCATCGGCGAGGGCATGCGCATCACCGCCGAAAACGCCTGGCTGGACCGCTCGACCCGCAACGGCCAAGCCGCCGATCGCGACGCCGATACCCCGCGCGTCGTCGTCCCCGACTACCTGCACCGCGTGCTCGAAGAAGCGATCGCCGCGGCCCGATCGAGCCCGCACATCAACCAGTCGTCCGGGGTCAGTGTCCGCACCTCGATCGCCTGCCTCGAGACGATCGTCTCCAGCGCCGAACGCCGAGGCATCCTCACCGGCGAAGACGTCGTCGTCGCCCGCGTCTGCGACCTGCAGCACGTGCTGACCTCGACGCGCGGCAAGATCGAACTCATGATGGCCGACGACTCGGAACAGGCCGAGGACCGGCTCGTCGCGTCGCTGATCGGCGAAGCGGTCAAAAAAGCCTTCGACCAGATCGCCGACATCGAGCAGTACGAGGACCTGGGCCTGCAGTTCGACCAGGGCCTGCGGCTGACCGTCGGGGACACGGCGTCGGCCGAGGAACTCGTCGCGGGGATGCGGCACGTCGAGGGGCTGTCCGAGGCCGCCGGCGAGATCGCAGAGGCCCTGGAGCTGGACCCCAAAGACGAGGGAATACTCGCGGGGGCCGGCGAGTTTCTCCTGGAGGCGTTGTACGTCCATAACCGCCTGAGCAAGCACGCCACCATCGGCGGGGCGGCTTACGGCCGGTAACGGCGGCAGGCACGAGCACGTCCTGCTCGTGCGCCAAAAATTCGCGAACCCGTTTACCCACGCACACGTATCATGCCCTCTTGATGAGGCCCCCACCGACCTCCACGACTTAAACTCGACCGATACCGAAAGGAAAAGCATGTTCCAAACCCTACGACGACAACTCACCCTGCTGGCCGCCTCGGCCCTCATCGCCGGCTCCGCCATCGCCGGCGGCGAAAACTGGACCGAGGACTTCGAAGGCGCCAAGACCACCGCGAAGCAGACCGGCAAAGATTTGCTGCTCGACTTCACCGGCTCGGACTGGTGCGTCTGGTGTGTGCGCCTCAACGACGAAGTCTTTAGTAAGGACGCGTTCAAGAACTACGCCGAGGGCGAGTTCGTCTTGGTTGAGCTGGACTACCCGCGCAACGACACCCGGACCGCCGAGGTCAAGGCCCAGAACGAGAAGCTGAAGAACAAGTACGCGATCCGAGGCTACCCGACGATCCTGCTGACCGACGAGCAGGGCCGGCCCTACGCGAAGACCGGCTACCAGCGCGGCGGGGCGGACAACTACGTCGCCCACCTCAAGGAACTGAAGCAGATCCGCGTCAACCGCGACGAGCAGTTCGCCGCCGCAGAAAAGGCCACCGGCGTCGAAAAGGCCAAGCACCTGCACGAGGCGATGCAACTGCTGGGCGATGACATGGCGTTGCAGTACTACGAGCCCACCGTCAAAAAGATCATCGAGCTCGACGCGGACAACAAGGCCGGCCTGAAACAGCACTACAACGACCTGTACACCGCGAAGAAGCAGCGCGAAGAACTCGCCAAAATCATGCAGGGCCTGCGGGCCGACCCGGACGGCGCGATCGCCAAACTCGACACGATGCTCGCCAAGCAAGACCTGGTCACCGCCGTGCGTCAGGAAGCACTCGCGACCAAGGCGCAGGTCCAGCTCTACGTCGTCAAGGATAAGGAAGCGGCCAAGGCCACGCTGCAGCAGGCGATCGAAGTCGATCCCGACTCGGACATGGCGAAGCAGCTGACCGCGGCGATGGGCCGGCTGTTCCCCGACGAGTGATCGAGCCTGCCGACAACACAATATTGGAAAAGCCCCGCCAAACGGCGGGGTTTTTTTATGCGCTACGCCCCCACGTCGATCGGCGCCTCAGGCAACGGTCCCGCGATCAACGCGGCGAGGTATTCGCCAAGCCGCCGCGGCGCGAATGATTCATCGACTGCCGACGCGATGTCGGCCACCGACCACCACCGGTGTTCGATCAGGACCGCCCGTTCGTCCTCGGTGTGCCCGACCCGATCGACTTCGTGGCCGTCGATCCGGAGCAGAAAAAAGCGCTCGCGCTGGCGATAGGTCCGACCCAGCCATGGGAACGTGTGCGTTCGTGTCCAGACGCACGGCCCCAGGCCGACGCCCGAGAGCCCCGTTTCCTCGTGAAGCTCGCGCAGCGCCGCCTGTTCGTGCGTCTCGCCCGCTTCGAGACCGCCGCCGGGCGTGATCCAAAACGACCGCTCGGCCCCCGGCTCCCGGCAGCAAAACAGCAGCAACCGGCCGTCGCGGTCCACCAGCAACACCCGCGCCGCGTCGCGATCGATCAATCCGCTACGCATGGTTGCAGTCTAGAAGAATCCCAGTCCGCCCGCCGCGTGGACTTCCGCGCGATGGATCGCGGTGTGCGGCACCGGCCGAACGCGCCCGCGGTGGCATCGGGCAAGAGCCAGCCGCCCCCTGTCGCCAGGATATCGAGTCGACAAATCCACCTGTAAGAGCCTTGTATGGCCGTGCTCTTCCATTTAGTCTATGCTCGGAGACAAAGGCTCAGAGGCGTACCGCAGCCTTTACAACGCGCAACGACCTGTCGGTCTGCATGGTCCTTGCTTGACGAAATGAGGGCTGCGGTTCATGCGTTCGTATCACCTGCTCAAGAATCTCTATGGCCGAGCGGTCCGCACACCCATTGCGGGAACCGGCCCGGTCGCTTCGGGTTCACGCTTGTCTTGTTCACGCTTGTCCTTTTCACGCTTGTCCGTTGAGGCAAGGCGTGCCAAGCGCGCGCATCGCGGGCTGGAGGTTCTGGAGCCGCGGCTGCTGTTCTCAGGCAATCCGCTGCTGCCCAGCGAGGTGGAATCGATACGCGACGGCCTAGCCGCGCTCGAAACACTCGGGCAGCGGATCGATCAACAGGCGGTGCTGGCCGACGCGCGCGGCGTATTCGGCGCCGGCCTCACGCCGGGCAACACCCAATCGCTCGGCGACGCCTTCGATGCCAGCCAGTCGCTGCGTGCCGCCATCGTGCAGCCCGCGTTGGACTACTTCGCCCAGACCGCCAATCCCTCCGCGACGGGGCTGCGTGACGCGATCGACACCGCATTGAATGGCTTGGCGGGCGTCGGCCAGGTCACCGTCGAGAGCCTCTCGCCGCCGAGCGCCCCCACCGACTCGTTCGAGTTCGATATCGACTTCAGCTGGACACAAGGCCCCGCCGGTGCGTTGACGATCGACCTCGCCGAATGGGTCCCCGCGGGGCTGGTACAGACAAACGGGGTTCTGGAGATCGAGGTCTCCCCGACCCTGGAGATGGGCCTGACGATCGGCCTGGACCGCGGCGCAGCATCGACCGCAGAGGGTTTTTATGCCCGCTTCGATCAGGCACCGGGAGCCAACCGCCTGGGCTTGACGTTCGATGCGGCCGATGGTTTTACAGCGTCGGGCAACATCGGCGCGCTGGGGATCACGCTCGGGCTGGATGCGGCGTCTGAACTGTTCAGCTTCGACGTGCCGTTCCTGGCAGGCGCGGGGAACCTGTCGGCAGCGCAGCTGGAAGCCTCGCCGCTCGCCAGCACCCTGGTGCCTGCCCCCCTGACGCCGACCCCGTTCGTTTTGACGCTGCCGATCACCGTGGACGCGGGGATCGATGGCTTTGATCCTCAGGGCGCGGCCTTGCTAATCCGAGACTTCGATTTGTTCGACGGGCTGTTCGATGCGCAGAACGGCAGCGATGTGGTGGTCATCAACGGCGACGCGTTCGCGCCTTTCCGCAACCTCTCGATCGATGCGCTCTTTAACGGCCTGACGGGGTTGGAGGACACCTTCACCAGCCTGGCGCGCAACGACGCGTTCAACCAGGCGGTGCCCCTGCTTGACAGTGTCGGTCTGGGCGACTTGGCACCGCTGGGCGAAGCGATCGCCCAGCGGATCACCGCGCCGGCCGGCAACGACACGGACGCCGGCGGGCAGGCGGGCCAGCGCGGCGCCGCGTTCACCAGCCTGCAGGCGTTGGCGGGCCTGGTTGGCAACGGGCTGAGCTACGACCCGGCCACGCGCGAACTGGTGATCGACTTGTCCTTTTCACATCTTTTTGCGAGTGAGTCGGTCGAATTAGGCTTGAGTCGCGGGCTGGGCGAACTCGACGGGTTCGAGTTGAGCGCCGGCGTGGTCGCCGACGTCGCGCTCCAACTAGACGCCTCGTTCGGGCTGGGCATCAGCCTCGAGACGAACGGCGTCGCGAGCCGCAGCGGGATCGAGCCCACACCCTTCATCGACGCCAGTACCCCGATGTCTTATTTCGGGCTGAGTGTAGACACCGGCACGCTCAACGCCAGCGGTGACGACCTGCGCATCACGCTTCGCGACGGGACCACCGCCGGCTTTAGCCTCACGGATACGCCCACGCTCGGCCAGTTGCTGGACAGCATCAACGCCGCGTTCGGCCCGAACCTTGAAGCCTCGTTCGAAACACGGACCGACCCGATCTCGGGCTCGGCATTCAACGTCGGACTCCGACTCGAGGACAAGACCACCGCCGGCCCCAACGCCGCGCTGCGGGTCGAATCGGTCGGCGGCTCGCTCGCCGCTTTCGCATTGAGCATTGCGCGATCCGCCCCAGACGGGGTCATCGAATCGGGCGCGATCCACGGCCGGGGCCTGATCGATCAATGGTTCATTCGGCAACATCACGCGGACCCGTTTGTCCAGGTCACCGCGCAGCTGACCGCCGACGATATCGATGCGGGGGCCATGCTGGGACCGGTCGAGATCGGCATCGTGGATGGCACCGCGGCCGGTCAGTTCGGGGCCGCCTTGTCGCTGACCCAGACCTCGCTCACGCTGCGCGAGGCGATGGGCCTCGCGCCGGGCGACTTGGCGTTTGCTTTTACGGGCTCGGCGAACCTCGACCTGCCGTTTTCGGCGAGCGTCGCCGGCCTGACCCTGCCCGCGAGCCCGCGCATCGCGGTCTCGATCCCCGACCTGCGCGCGGACTTGTCCGACGCCTCGAACCTGGTCGTAGACCTGAGCGAGATCGGCGACCTCGCCGCGCTGACGGGCCTGGACGTGGGCGACTTCACCACGCTGCTGAACGGGGCGCTCGACTTGCTCGCGGGCCTGGACGCCCTCGAGGGGCTTGACTTCTACAACGCCGACCTCCCGCTCATCGATTTGTCCCTGAGCGAGGCCTTTGATTTTGCAAAGGCGTTCGAGCCGGTCGTCTCCGCGTTTGCCTCCGATAGCGGGACCACGCTGAACACGGTCGAGCAGGTGATCGAGAACCTGTTCGGGGGGCAGGACGTCGTCGATCTGTCCATGGACGGGGACAGCGCGATCAGGCTGGACCTGCGGTTTGACGTCGGTGATCTGTTCAACGCCTTTGAAGACAAGCTCACGCTCGATGCGCCGCTGCGCCTGGACCTCAGCACGTTGAGCGGCGACGTCGAGGGCATGGGCGACCTGATCGATTTCAAGGCCGAGGCCGACTTCGGCGTCGAAGTGGGCGCGGACGTGTTCATCTCGCTGGGCCTGGACGTATCAAACCCGGACAACCCCCGCCCCTTCCTCTACGACGCGAACGCGACGAACGACGCGGGCACACGCATCGTCGCCACCGCCGAAGCGAACGCGACGCTCAACCAGTTCACCGCGAGCGTCGGGCCCTTCGGCGTGCAGATCGGCAACAGCGACCCGTTGGACCCGCAGGCCGGCGTGACGATCGCCGGCGACTTCGTGATCGCGCTGGCCGACCTGGACGGCTCGGGGCGGACGTACTTCGATGATTTAACCGCGGGCACGACCCCGCCGGGCACGCTCAACCTGATCGGCTCGGTGATCGGGCTGGGCACGCTGCCGACCCAGCTCATCGACTTCGAGGTCAGCGGCTCGGCCCAGGCGACGCTGCCGATCAGCTTCCCCGGCCTGCCGATCCCCGAGCAAGTGCTGACCGCAACCATCGCCGACCTGACCCAGCCCTCGGCCATCGCGTTTACCGGCGGCGATATCTTCGAGACCGCACGCGATGCGCTGCGCGGCGACTTCAACCTCCTCAATATCGTCGGCGGATGGGACGGC
>JBKAGS010000051.1:0-128283 GCA_046290505.1 Phycisphaeraceae bacterium
CCGACGCCGCGAGATGGGGCTGATGGCGGTCGCCCACAACATCATGGTGATCGCTATCGTTGGGCTTTTCTACAGGGCAACTTATCCCCTTTTCCGAGCATTGATAGACAATTCACTTTTTCCTACCGCAACGACTTTTATCGTGCCGTCGTAGTCCCTGCTTACAGTGTGATACCCATTGCCCGATACATCTCGAAATCCAAGCGTTTTCTCAGTTATATCAATCGTCAGTTCAGAGTCGGAATGCTTACTGCAAGCTGGCATTGCTGCCAAGGCGAGAACTACAATGAACTTGATCATCTTAAGCATGCTTCGCACTCCAATTCAATTCCTGAACTGATGGACAGCACTCTCACGCTCACCCCTTCGTCGGCGCTACCGCCTCTAGCAGGTGTTCCAATACGTCGTCCAGCGAGCCGTGCAGGACCTGCATTCGGCCGGCGATGGCGAGGGTGGCCAGGCCGTGCAGGGCGATCCAGTACCGGCCGGCGACCTTGCGGGTCTCGACCTCCAGCGGCTTGCCGCTTAGCCCGCTCGAAGCGAGGCGTTCGCGGACGACTTCGTGCAGGCCCGCGAACCCGCCGTGGATGATCTGGTCAAACTGGTCGTCGTCGGGGTCGACGGGCGTGGCGAACATGAGGTGGTAGAGGTTGGGGTGGTCGACGGCGAAGCGGACATACGCGCGGGCGCCGGGCATCCAGTCGTCGTCGTGCTTGCGGTTGTGGTCGCAGGCGCTCGAGCAGTTGTCGTGGATGATGGAGAAGCCGCGGGCGATGATGCGGCGGTGCAGGTCGTCCAGGCCGTCGACGTAGGTGTACAGGGTCATCGCGCCCACGCCGATGGCCGCGGCGACGCGTCGCATGGTGACGGCGTCCTGGCCGTCGTTGCGGAGCATGTTGAACGCGACATCGACGATCAGGTCCCGCCGGCCCTCGCGGTCGCGGTCTTTCCACTGCCGAGCGAGCGGGGCGTTTTTTGCGGGCGTGGGGGTTTTGGTGGTCCTGGCCATGGCGGGGGGAATACAATCGTGTGCGGTTGTTACGTGTGCGTGGCTTGACCTTGGCGATCGGCTTCCGTACAGTGTACCAGATCGGGCCGTACGGCGTACGGGAATGATAGCCGCGCGGCCGCGCCCAGGCGAGCGTTTTCCATGAGCACAAGCGAAAAACCAGAGTCCGACGCCGAATCGCCCGAGAGCAAGCCGGCAGACAAGCCCGCGACGCCCCCGGCGAGCGAGGCGCCGCGGGCCCAGCCGGTCGGCCTCGGCTGGCTGTGGGCGACGCTGGGCGCGTTGGTCCTCGCGGGCGGCGTCGGCGTGGCGGTGTACTTCTATATGAGTTGGCAGCACGGCCGGTCGGTCGACGCGCAGGTCCAGCGGGCCGTCGCCGAGGCGTCCGCGGCGGCGAAGCAGGGGCCCCAGGGCCCGCCTCCGGCGACGGTGCGGGTCGCGCAGGTGTCCGAGCAGTCGGCGAAGCAGCGGGTGATGGTGGTCGGCCGGCTGCTGGAAGTGAAGCGTTCGACGGTCGCGTCGGAGGTCGAGGGCAAGGTGGTCGAGCTGCTCACGCCCGCCGGGCGGGAGGTCGTTGGCGGGGAGACGGTGATCGCGCGGGTGGACCCGGTGTGGTCCCGGCTCGCGGTCGAGCAGGCCCAGGCCGACCTCGCGGCGGCGAAGGCGACGGCCCGGCAATCGGCGAACGAACTGAAGAACCTCGAAGCGCTCGCCCAGCGTTCGGCGGCGGACCCGCAGGCGATCGACGACGCCCGCGCCGTCGCCGAGGCGGACGCGGCGCGTGTCATCGCGGTCGAGGCGGCGCTGCACCGTGCCGAGGAAACCGGCAAGCGTGTGGACATCATCGCGCCGTTCGACGGCACGGTCAGCGCGAAGCTCACGGAGAAGGGCCAGTGGCTGGCGCCCGGTTCGCCGGTGGTCGAGGTCGTGTCGCGTGGGTTGATCGACGCGGTGATCGACGTGCCCGAGCAGTACATCACCCAGGTGCCCAAGGGCACGCCGATCGAGATCGTCATCGATGCGCTGGGGCAGACGATCGTGGGCGAGGTCATCGCGATCAACCCCGACGGCTCGAACCCGGCGCGGACGTTCCCGGTGAAGGTGCGCCTGGACGACCAGGGCGGGAAGCTGAAGATCGGCATGAGCGTGACCGCACGCGTGCCGGTGAGCGCGGAGAAGACCTACCTCGTCGTGCCGCGCGACGCGGTGCAGTACGGCGACGGCGGCGCGCAGGTGTGGGTCGCGATGGTGACGCCCAACAGCGCGCCCGGCTCGATGCCCCAGGCGATGCCGATGCCCGTCGAGGTGTTGTTCGGGTTGGACGGCAAGTTCGCGATCAAGCCGTTGCCGAAGATGCCCGGTGCGCGGCTGGACCCGGGGATGGACATCGTGGTCGAGGGTGCCGAGCGCCTGTTCCCGACGCGCCCGCTGGTCGTGATGCCGCCCGGCGTGCCGATGCCCGAAGAACAGCCGCCGCCCGGCCGCGCCGGCCCGCCCGACGCCGAGCAGGCGACGCGTGGGTGAGTGTTTGGTGACGCGGTGCGGTGCGGTGCGCGGCGCAGCCGCGTCGCTTCGGGTGATCTTCTTTTTTAACCGTCGTTTCAAGCGAGCACGCTTCTATGGACCCGATCCGATTCGCGATTGATAACCCTGTCAAGGTCGCGGTCGGCGTGATCCTGCTGCTGCTGTTCGGCGTCCTCGCGGTCGTGTCGATCCCCGTCCAGCTCACGCCCAACGTCGATCCCACCGTCCTCACCATCCAAACCGACTGGACCGGGAAGAGCCCGGAAGAGATCGAACGCGAGATCATCGAAGAGCAGGAGGACGTGCTTAAAAACATCTCCGGCCTGGTGAAGATGACCGCGACGGCGACGCAGGGCCAGTCCGAAATCGAGCTGGAGTTCAAGGTCGGCAAGGACTTGCAGGCCGCGCGCGTCGAGGTCAGCGATGCGCTGCGCGAGGTGCCCGAGTACCCCGACGACGCGGACGAGCCGGTGATCACGTCGGGCGAGGCCGGGCCTGGCAGCCCGATCGCCTGGCTGCTGCTGACTTCCGAGAAGCCGGGGTTCGACGTGCAGACGCTGGGCGACCTGGCGAACGACCGCATCAAGCCGATGCTCGAACGGGCCGAGGGGGTCAGCGAAGCGCGCGTCTACGGCGGGCGCGAGCGCGAAGTCCATATCCGCTTCGACCCGGTCAAGATCGCCCAGCGCGGCATCACGGTCAACGACCTGGGCGAGGCGCTGCGGCAGGAGAACGTCAACGTCTCGGCCGGCACGGTGAGCGAGGGGCGGTACGACATCCGCGTCCGCACGCTCGGGCAGTACGACGACCTCGAGTCCATCCGCCAAACGATCGTCGATTACGACGACGCGGGCGGGCCGATCCGCATCGAGGACATCGCCGAGGTGGAGCTGTCGTTCGAGAAGCGTCGGTCGTTCGTGCGCTCGCGTGGCGAGCTGGCGATCGCAATGCCGGTCTATCGCGAGCCGGGCAGCAACGTCATGGAGGTCATGGACGAGCTGAAGGCTGCGATCGCGAAGATCAACGGCACTCAGGGCGAGCCGGGCCTGCTCGACGCGGTCGGCGCGCAGCTCCAGGTCGAGCGCAACCTCGACGCCGACCCGGGCCTGAACCTGCGGCAGGTGTACGACGAGACCGGCTACATCGAGGATGCGCTGTCGCTGGTGCAGAGCAACCTCGTCATCGGCGGCGTGCTCGCGGTGATCGCGTTGCTGCTGTTCCTCGAGCTCGGCCGACGCCCGCTGCTGGTCGTCATCGCCACGCCCGTGCTCATCGCGCTGATGCTCGGCGTGCTGCTGATCCCACGCGACAACGCGCTGTGGTGGGCGTCGGTCGGCCTGCTCGCGATCGCGGGCGCGGTCGTCCTGTACATCGCCCGGCCGACGCTCATCATCGCGCTGGCGATCCCGATCTCGGTCATCGGCACGTTCGTCGTCATGTACGGCGCGGGTCGGAACCTCAACGTGATCTCGCTCGCCGGGCTCGCCTTCGCCGTCGGCATGGTCGTGGACAACGCGATCGTCGTGCTCGAGAACATCGACCGCCACATCGCCATGGGCAAGCCGCGGGCCAAGGCGGCCTACGACGCGGGCAAGGAGGTGTGGGGCGCGGTGCTCGCCTCGACGCTGACCACGCTCGCCGTCTTCCTGCCCGTGCTGTTCATCCAGGAAGAAGCGGGGCAGCTGTTCCGCGACATCGCGCTGGCGATCTGCGCCGCGGTCACGCTCTCGCTGATCGTCGCCATCACCGTCATCCCCACCGGCTCGGCCCGCCTGCTGCGTGAACGCCCCAAGCGCGACAGCCCGCTCGCGTCGATCAACCCCACCCGCGCCCTGGGCGCGTTCGCCCGCGGGTTCGCCGGCGTCATCTACGCGATGAGCTCCCGCCACCCCCTGGGCGTCATGAGCCGGCTGGGCACGGTCGCGCTCTTCACCATCGCCGCGCTGTTGGGCGCTTACCTGCTCATGCCCTCGACCGACTACCTGCCGCGCGGCAACAAGAACCTGGTCTTCGGCGTCATCCTCAACCCGCCGGGCTACAACATCCAGACGGATGAAGAGATCGCCAAGGTCGTCGAGTCGAGCGTCCGCCCGTACTGGGAAGCGGAGGACCAGGACGACCTCGCGAGCATCCAGCCGCCCCTCAACCCCTTCACCCAGCAGCCGATCCAGGGCCTGCCACCGGTGGACAACTACTTCATCGTCTCGTTCAACGGCAGCATGTTCAACGGCGCGACCAGCGGGAACAAGGAGAACGTCGCGCCGCTGGGCAACCTGCTCTCGGCGGCGACGATGAACAACGTGCCCGGGGCCTTCGGCTTCGCGCAGCAGCAGTCGCTGTTCGGCCGGGGCGCGTCCGGCTCGCGCGCGATCGAGATCGAGGTCTCGGGCGACAGCATCGAGCAGGTGCGCATGGCGTCGTCGGCGCTGATGGACCAGATGCGCGAGAAGTACGGCCCGCAGAACGTCCAGCCCACGCCGACCAACTTCGATATGCCCGCGCGCGAGCTGCAGATCAAGATCGACCGGGTCAAGGCCGCGGACCTCGGCGTCGACGTCGAAGCGCTCGGCCGGGCCGTCAGCGCGATGGTCGACGGCCTGATCGTCGGCGACTACCGCGACGGCGGGGACTCGATCGACATCCTCGCCAAGAGCAGGGACGGCCTGCGCTACACGCCCGACCAGCTCGCCAAGCTGCCGCTGGCTTACCGCACCAGCGAAGGCGTGGTCGGCACGATCCCGCTGTCGGAGATCGCGATCGTCAGCCGGGCCGACTCGCCCCAGTCGATCCAGCGCATCGAGGAGCGCCGCGCGGTGACCCTCGCCGTGACCCCGCCGGACAACGTGCCGCTCGAGCAGGCGACCGACGAGGTCAAGGCCGTGGTCAGCGAACTGCGCGAACAGGGCGCGATCGACCCGACGCTCGAGGTCGGCTACGCCGGCTCGGCCAGCAAGCTCGATAGCGTCAAGACCGCGATGCTAGGCAAGTGGACCGGGTTCAACCTCGAATCGTTTCTGAGCCTGGGCACAAGCCGGCTGTTCATCGCGCTGCTCGTCACGTACCTGCTGATGGCCGCGCTGTTCGAGAGCTTCCTCTACCCGTTTGTCATCCTCTTCAGCGTCCCGCTCGCGACCGTCGGCGGGTTCATCGGCCTGGGCATCGTCCACGCCTACATCCCCGAACAACAGCTCGACACGCTCACCATGCTCGGCTTTGTCATCCTCATCGGCGTGGTCGTCAACAACGCGATCCTGCTCGTCCACCAGGCGCTCAACTTCATGCGCGGCCTGGGCGAGGGCGAGGGCGACGACACCGGCAGGCTCGCGCCGCGCGAGGCGATCCGCGCCTCGGTCCGCACGCGCATCCGCCCGATCTTCATGACCACCGCCACCTCCGTCGCCGGCATGCTGCCCCTGGTGCTCATGCCCGGCTCGGGCAGCGAGCTTTATCGGGGCCTGGGCAGCGTCGTCGTCGGCGGGCTGATCGTCTCGACCCTGTTCACCTTGGTCGTCGTCCCGCTGCTCTTCTCGCTGGTGCTCGACATCCGCCTGGCCATCCACAGGATGTTGGGGCACGACGCCGACGCGGGCGAATTGCTTGTGTAGTCGCGTGCCTCGAACGGGCGCGCCGGCCACGCGGTTTGGCGCGGTCGTACCGCGTTCAGGTCCGATCAGGTGGGCGCGACGACCAGAATCACCCCCGCATCCGGTTTTGAACAGCAACCCGTCGGCGGTCTCGGTCGATACTCCTGTTGCCGACCAGCCACGCAAGCTTTTTCAGGAGCGACCGATGCAGAGCACCACCCACCGCGACAGCCCGACCACCGTCTCCCGCAAGACGTTCTGCGTGGACGAAGCGAACCGGGCCCTGCCGTTCATCTCGCGCGTGATCTCGGACATCGTCGACCTGCACGAACAGATCGTCCTGTGCCGACGCACGCTCGAGCGCATCGAAATGGGCCTGCACGGCGGCGAAGCCACGGCCTACGAGGCCGAGTACCGCCGATCCATGAACCGCCTGCGCGAGCTGGTCCGCGAGCTCGACCTCGTCGGCGTCGACCTCCTGGACTTCGAACGCGGGCTCATCAGCTTCCCGACGATCCACGACGGACGCGAAGCCGCGCTGTCCTGGCAACTGGGCGAACAGGAAGTCGAGTACTGGCACGAGCCCGAGGCCGGCGTCGAAGCCCGCGAGCCGATCGCGACGCTTCGGCCGTAAGCCGGCGATATGTTTGATCTTCACGAAGCGACGCGGCGTGCATACGCCGCGTTGTTTGTTTCAAACAACTCGCGCGTCCACACCCAACGATCTCAGAAAAACCGAAGCCGGTGCTGAGCGCAGCGAAGGTCCGGCTTCTGGGTTTGGTTTCTCGATTTGCTTGATGGACTTGTCTTCTGGATTCTTGTTTCTCGCCTCTTGCCTCTTGCCTCTTGGATTCCTCTGACTCGGCGCTTCAGAAGATGGCTATCGCCGGCGACGCCCGATCAGCGCGACGCCCGCGCCGACGAGCGCCAGCGTGTTCGGCTCGGGGACGTTGACGATCGTGATGTCGTCGAGCAGGAAGTAGTCGTCCGGGTCGGGGTTGTCGCTGAGCTTGATCGTGTCCAGCCAGGTGTTGAAGTTGTCGGAGAACGCGCTGTTGCCGCCGGCGTTCGCGCTGAGGACCTCCTGCCCGTCGTAGTAGATGACGACGTCCTGGGTGGCGTGGTCGATGTGGATCTCGAATGAGACCCACTGGTCGTAGACGATGGGCACGCCGGTGTCGGTCTGGTTGCCGCCGGCGCGGGCGAGGATGTTGCCGTTGTCGCCCCAAACGATGCCGCTGCCTGACATGAGGAACCAGGCCTTGCGTGGCGTGCCGTTGTTGTCCGGCGAGGGGTTGAGGTGGGCGTAGGACATGGCGGTGAGGACGATGTTCTCGACCGGCTCGAAGAAGGCGAGCATGTCACCGCCGTCGGACTCCATCTCGCCGGATTGCGGGTTGGCCCGTTCGTCGGCGCCGAGCCTCGCGGCCTGGGGGCTGTTGTAGCCGCCCGCGACGACGTGGCCGGTCGCGTCGGCGTTCCACTCCCACCAGACGATGCCGCCGCCTTGCTGGCTGGACCACGGCCCGATGGCGTAGCGGGGGGCCTCGAAGCCGACGCTCGCGCCCGGGGTGCCGGGCTCGACGGGCTCGATGGGCAGGGTGTGCGGGTCGGTCGTGCCCGGGCCGGCGAACGCGGGGTCGAGCACCGCCGCGCCGAGCGTGCCCATCCGCCAGCCGATCTCGAGGTAGCTCTCCGCCGACTCGTGGAAGTGGTAGCCCAGCGGCCGGGTGTCGAGCAGGTCGTTGTTGCGGAAGAACACCGCGGAGTTGGGCGTCTCGAGGTTCAGCGTATCGACCGCCGCCTGGCGTGCCGTATTCAACGCGAAGTCCTGGTCGGACGACTCGGGGATGATCGCGCCCAGGTCGCCGGGGATGCGGGCGTCGGCGTTGCGCACGTCGCGGACCAAGTCCACGAGGTTCGCTTCGTACTCCGGCTTGAACGCGCCGCCGGCCTCGACCGCTTCATTAAAGCCGTGGAACCAGACGAGCGCCGAGACCTCGTAGCCCGTCGCGTCCATGTAGTCGTTGAGCCTGCCGTCGTCGGCCAGGTCGGCGTCCAGTTCGTCGAGGAACGCGGTGAAGCGGTCCATCGTCGCCGTGTAGTGCATCCCGACCGTGTCGCCGTTCTGCGGGCGTGTCGCGGCGGCGGTCGGCGGGCGCCAGTCCTGCGCGAGCGTCGTCCCGCCGGTGTCGGACTTGAAGATGAACACCGGGTCGTCCGTGCGGTCGGCGAGGTAGTGGCCCAGCGCCAGCTCCGGCCCGATCTTCGACAGCGTGTTGATGTCGTTGCCGAACCCCGGGCCCAGCGGCGCGACGCCCTGGACCCATCGGTCCGCGGCGGTGCGCGGCGTCGGCTTGATGACCTGCGTCCCGCCGCTGCTCGAGGCGATGTGCAGGCCCCACGCGTCGTCGCGCGGCTGCATCCAGTTCGCCTCGAAGTGGTCCTTGAACGAATACCGGCCCGCGTCCAGGCCCGAAACGACCGCCGGGTTGTCCGCCAGGTATTCCAGGCGGTAGGGCGAGTCGCCCGTGGTGCCCTCGTAAAACGTCCGCGCATGGCCGACGTTGTTCGACTGGCCGGCCATGAGGACGATCTTCAGGGTCCCGTCGGCGTACGCCGGGCCGGGCATCAGCCCCGCGCAGACCAACAGCGAGCCCAGCGCGGCGGGAAAAAAGCGGGAATCGTGGGTCACGTCTCTGCTCTCCGTCAGAAATGAAGCGAACGCCCAGAGGCACTAACCCTTAATGGTAATGCCCAACGCGCGGAAAGCAAAGGTTTTCCATCGATCGACGCGATCTTCACGGGACATCAGTCATCCGATGCCGCATCGCGGTGGGCGGTCAGCATCGCCACGCCGAACGCCTGGCCGAGTTCGAGCAGGCCCTTGGTGCTGTAGTGCACCGTGTCCTTGTTCAGGTCCATGTTATCGGTGCTGACCATCCACACGTTCTCGATCGCGCGGGCGCTGCCCGATCGGTGGTCCGCCTCGGCCATGCGCTGGCGGATCAGCTCGCGGTGGGTGAACCGGTCCATCGCGGGCTCATGCGGCAACACCTGGCCGAACACGAACGGCACGGGCTTCGCGCCCAGGTCTTCCTCGATGCGCTGCTTGAGCAGCGCCAGCGACTTGTCGTACCGATCGGCCGAGACCTCGTTCTTCGCGTCCTGCTCGCCCTGCATCCAGACGATGCCGCGCAGCACCGGCGTGTAGCCGTCGGCTTGGAGTTGCCGCATCGCGGCCTGCGCGTGCGCGAGCAGCTTCTTGTAGTGCAGCCCGGTGTTCGGGTCGTCCGCCGACGTGCCGGGGTAAAACGTCTTGCGGTTCGGGCCCGGCTCCGCGGAGACCCAGCTGCTGCCGTCCGCCGCGCCCCCGTCCCACCCCGCGTCGAGCGGCTGGCCGCCGAGCGCGAACTTGACCAAGTAGACGTTCGGCTTGCCCGGCTGATTGTGCCGCAGGTAGTGCGCAAAGCCGATCTCCGGTCCGAAACGCCCCTTGTCCCCCGCCTCGAGCGTCTCGAACGCGCCGCCGCGGTAGATCAACGCGCCGTCGATCGGCGCCTGCCACATCGGCGAAAGCTCGCCCGACTGACCGACGCCCGCCATGTTCGACTGGCCGGCGAGCAGGTAGACGTCCGCCGCGGGCCCGTCCGGCCCGGCTTGCGCCAGCGCTTGGGGCGCGGGCGATAGACACCAACACGACAGCGCGATCAGGCATGAGGTCATCAGGCGGTGGGGCATCGTGCATCGGCTCCGGTAAGGTTCAGCGATCCATCTATAATACCGCGATGCACATTCAGGACGTGTTCGACAAGCACAAGACAACTTTTTCCTTCGAGTTCTTCCCGCCCAAGTCCGAGGCCGCGGCGGAGTCGCTGTACCAATCCATCGCCGAGCTCAAAACGCTCAAGCCCTCGTTCGTCTCGGTGACCTACGGGGCCGGCGGATCGACCCGCCAGCGCACCCACGACCTGGTCATCCGCGTGCGCAAAGAACTAGAAGTCACGGCCGTGCCGCACCTCACGTGCGTCTGCCACGGCGAGCAGGACGTGCACGACATCCTCAAGCGCTACGCCGACGAAGGCGTGTGCAACGTCCTGGCGCTCGGCGGCGACCCGCCGCGCGACCTGGCGGGTTACAACAAGGCCGACGACGCGTTTCAATACGCGATCGACCTGGTCAAGTTTATCCGCGCATTCCCTAAGACCAACGAGCACCCGGACCACCGCGGGTTCGGCGTCGGCGTCGCGGGCTTCCCCGAGGGCCACCCCGGCACGCCCAACCGCCTGCTCGAGATGGACTACCTCAAGGCCAAGTGCGACGCGGGCGCGGACTACATCGTCACGCAGCTGTTTTTCAACAACGACGACTTCTACGACTTCCGCGAGCGCTGCGAGCTCGCGGGGATCACGATCCCGATCATCGCGGGGATCATGCCGATCACCTCGGGCAAGGGCATGAAGCGCATGGCCGAGCTCGCCGCCGGCTCGCGCTACCCCGCCAAGCTCCTGCGCGCGATCGACCGCTGCGGCGGCGACGAGGACGCGGTCAAGCGCGTCGGCACCCACTGGGCGACCGAGCAGTGCCGGGACCTGCTGGACCACAGCGTCCGCGGGATCCACTTCTACACGCTCAACCAGTCCGGCGCGACACGCGAGATCTACGCGAACCTCGGCGTCAGCGACAGCGTCGCGCTCGGCGGCGGGGCGGGGGCGTAACACCCGGAGGCCGATATGTTGCATCGATACACATGCGTTGTTGTTTATCTCTGTCTCGCGGTGGTCGCGGCTCCCGCCGTGTCCCAAGAGCCGTTCCAATCGCCCAACATCGTCTTCATCCTCGCCGACGACATGGGCTACGGCGACGCGCGGTGCTACAACGCCGCGTCGAAGATCCCGACGCCGAACCTCGACACGCTCGCGGCGCAGGGCATGAAGTTTACCGATGCGCACAGCCCCTCGTCCGTCTGCACGCCGACGCGCTACGCCTTGCTGACCGGGCGGTACTGCTGGCGGACACGCCTGACCAAGGGGGTGCTCTGGGGTTTTGATAAGCCGCTGCTCGAAGACGAACGCATCACCCTCCCGGAGATGCTCCGCGCGACCCGCGCGCAGTACGCCACCGCCTGCATCGGCAAGTGGCACCTGGGCTGGGTGTGGACGGGCAAGGACGGCGAGCCGATCAACCAACGCTTCCCGCGCAACGACCAGGGAGAGAAGGCGTTGCAGGTCGTCGACTTCACCCGGCCGATCGCCGGCGGGCCGATCGAGCACGGCTTCGACCTGTACTTCGGCGACGACGTGCCCAACTTCCCGCCTTACACCTTCATCGAGAACGACCGCGTCACGGCACCGCCTACCGAGCTCAAACCGAACACGATGTTCGGCGACCCGGGCCCGATGGCGCCCGGCTGGGATTTGCAGGCGGTGCAGCCGGCAATCACCGAGCGCGCCGTCGCGTACATCGAGAGCCGAGAACAGCGGGGCGAGCCGTTCTTCCTTTACATGCCGCTGAACATCCCCCACACGCCGATCGTGCCGGACGAGCCTTATCAGGGCAAGAGCGAGGCCGGGCCCTACGGCGACTTCGTCGCGCAGGTCGATGGGGTCGTCGGGCGTGTCATGCGGGCGCTCGAACAAGCGGGCCTCGCCGACAACACGATCGTGATCTTCACCAGCGACAACGGCTCGCCGGCGCGAGACGGTCACGCCGAGCCCGGCCCGGACGGCAACGGTCGGGTGCGTGGCGCGACGCCGCATTCGGTCACGCAGAAGTACAGCCACGTGCCCAACGCGCCCTGGCGCGGGCTCAAGGCCGACATCTGGGAGGCCGGCCACCGCGTGCCGATGATCGTGCGCTGGCCGGGCGTCGTCGAGCCGGGCTCGACCAGCGACCAACTCGTCTGCCTCGTCGATTGGTACGCGACCTTCGCCGAAGTGCACGGCATGGAACTCGCGGGCGACCAAGCGGAAGACAGCTTCAGCCTGCTGCCGATCCTGCGCGGCGTCGATGAGCCGGTGCGCACCTCGCTCGTCCACCACTCGGGCAACGGCACGTTCGCGATCCGCGTCGGCGACTGGAAACTCATCGAAAACAACCTCGGCTCCGGCGGGTTCTCCAGCCCCGGCCGCGTCGCGCCCCAACCCGACGGCCCGCAGGGCCAGCTCTACAACCTGAAGCGCGACCCGAAGGAAACCGACAACCGCTGGCTCGACGAGCCGGAGATCGTCGAGGCGTTGCAGGCCGAACTCGACCGCGTGCGCGACGGCGGGCGGAGTCGGTGACGTCATTCGGTTGTGAAAATAGCCGGCGGCCTACGGACGCCGGACACGAGAGCAGGACGCGCGTTGTGACCACGCAACCGCTTGCGCGTCCGGGGCCCGTAGGTCCCCGGCTATTTCGTGCGGTCGTTTCAAGGTAGAATCCCCTCATGCCTGGAACCATCGTCCCACTGCCGGTGATGCTCGAAGAGGAAGACCGCAAGGCCTACGAAGCGCTCGAGCCGCCGAAGACCATTGTCGTGCGCTACGGCTACCAGCGCAAGATCGCCGAGCTGCCCTATTCCGGCGACGCGAAGCCCGGCTGCGGGTCCAAGCTCGTCGCCCTCACGCCGCGCGGCACCGAAGTCGTCGAGATGCTCACGACCACCTGCGGCAACTCGGGCTGCGGCAAGAGCGTGTCGCGCGAGCAGATGCGCGACTACATCGAGAAGTCCGGCGGCAAGCAGTTCCCCTTCACCAACCAGGGCCGGGTCCTGCGCGTCGCGACGATCGACGACCTGAACGAGAACACCAAGCTCGAGTCCCGCCGACCCGACCTCGTGCGCTTGTGCAAGTCGCTGATCAATGAGCTTCGGCTGGAGATGAAGCTCGTCGAGGTCGAATCGATCCTCGGCGACGAGCAGATCGCGTTCTATTACCTCGCCGAGAACCGCGTGGATTTCCGCGAGCTGGTCAAGCGGCTGGCGGGCGAGCTGCACACGCGGATCGAGATGGTCCACGTCAGCGACCGCGAGGAGGCGCGCCTCGTCGCCGACTACGAGAAGTGCGGCCAGCACTGCTGCTGCCGGCAGTTCCTCAAGGTGCTCAAGCCCGTGTCGATGCGCTCGGCGAAGGTGCAGAAGAACACGCTGGACCCGCAGAAGATCAGCGGGCGCTGCGGCCGGCTGATGTGCTGCCTGCGCTACGAAGACCAGACGTACAGCGACCTCAAGAAGCAGCTGCCCAACCGCAAGTCGCTGGTCGAGACCGAGGACGGGATCGGCATCGTCCTCAGCACGCAGATCCTCACCCAGCTCGCTTTGGTGAAAGTCGGCGCGCAGCCCGCCTCGGCGTACGCGGTCGAAGACCTGCGCGTGCTCACGAAAGAAGAGACCGCCGCCTGGCGGCAAGAGCACGGCGACCCGAGCGCCTACCGGGACGACGGCCGACGACAGGGCGACCGCCGACCCCCGCGCGGCAAGGGCGGGCCCCGCGGCGGCGACAGCAAGCACGGCGGCGGCCGACCGGGCAAGCACGCCGACGCCAAGGCTCAACCCACCAAGGACCGCGGCCCCAAACGCCCCAAGCCCGGCCAGCCCTTGAGCGACCAAGACGTCGAATCGAAAGAAGGCGACCCCAGCGCGAGCGTGCCACCGAGCCAAAGCGGCGATAGCAAGCCAGCCGACGGCCCGAACGCGTCAAACGCCGAGGCCGGCGACAAGCCCAAGAAAAAGCGTCGCCGACGCCGGCGACGAAAAGGCAAGGGCAAGGGCGGCCCCGGCGGCGGGCCGGACGCGCCGCCGTCGGGCGATTGACCGCGACACGGTGTGCACGCCGCGGATTCATGGCACCCACGACACGCGCCGCTGCACCATGCTTCGATAGGCGAGGTGCACCTGCTAGCGCGATTCGGCCGGGCCCGCCGGCGTATCCTCAACGCCAGGCGGCGACTGGATCGTGATCAACAACACCTTGCGCACCGGTTGGCGGATGCGCGTGCCGGTGAAAAGCAAGCTCCCGAAGCTTGTCGGCAGCGGCGGGGCGACACGCTCGAAACGCCGCGGCGCGGGCTCGGCGTCGTCCGACCCGCCCGCGGGCCCGGCACGCTCGCCACGGCCCGCGTCGTTGCGCTCGTCAACGCCTCGATCGCGCTCCCCCGCCGTCAGACCGATGTGCGACGGCGGGGCGGCGGGATCACCCGCATCGGGACGAAAAAGGGGACTGTCCCCTTCTTCTCTGCCCCCTTTTTCTTCTTCGTCGTCACGCGGCGCCGCGGGCGGCAGCACCTCCTGCATCGGCCAGGGCCAGTAGAGCCCGACGACCGCGATCTGGTCCGGCTCCAGCGTCAGCCGCACGGTCAACTCGCTGAACACCCGCCCGTCGAGTTCTTTCTCCAACGGGTCGCGCGGGATCAGCGTGTAGGGCGAGGGCACGTGGTGGATCGGCGTGAGCACGATCGTGTGCCGCCCGTCCGCCTCGGTCTCGATGTGCGCGAGCAGGCGCAGCGTGCTGTTCTCACCGCCCGCGACGTCCACGACCTGACGCGGCATCGGCGGGCGCGTCAGGTCCACCTCGAACAGCACGTCGTTGCGCAGCCTCGGTGTCTGAAGGATCGGCACCGGGTGCGGGCTCTGGTTGATCAGCAGCTCGCCGAACGCGACCGGCCGGGGCATCGCCGCGGTGTAGGCCGCGAGTTGGTCGCGCCGCAGCAGGCCCAGCCGCATCCCGTTGCCGCGCCACGCCCCGCGCGTCAGCGACGGCACGACCTGCTCGTTGATGATCGCCCACGCGTCGTCCGTCGGCTGGTCCAGCGGGAGGTCCGCCTGCCGGATCACGCCGTACACCCCGCGCGGCACGCGCTGCGATCCCGTGTCGATCTCGGGCAGCGCCACGTCGTCGTCCTTGCCGCCCGTGCCGGCGCACGCGCACAGGCCCAACGCAACAACAACAAGCAGGGCCCAGCGCGCCGGGCTCGCCGTGAGTTTTCTCCGTGTCCCGCTGGTCGGTCGCGTGTGTCGCATCGGGCAGGCGTCCGGATTGTACCCGCTGACCGAGGCTTGCAAGCATGTTGGGGAGCCTCGCCCTCCCATCGATCCTTCTGGAAGAATCACGCTGAATCGAATCGCCGCGGCGCAAACAATAAACCCCTGGCCTCGGAGCCGGCCAGGGGTTTGGTACTTGGCGTCACGGTGTTGGGCGTCGTTGCCCGGGGTGCCTCGCGGCGGTGCCCGGCGTTCGCCGAGCGCTGTTGCTCGAATCAGGTCACGCGGATTAGAGCTGGTCCTTGAGGGCCTTCATCGGTCGGACCTTGACGGTCTTGGACGCGGGCTTGGGCTTCTGCTTGACCATCTCGCCGGTGAACGGGTTGCGGACCATCTTGCCGCCCTTGACCGCCGGCTTCTTGACCAGGGTCATCTTCATCAGGCCGATAAAGTTGAACGAGCCGGTCTTCTTGACCTGCTTGACCATGATATCGGTGGTGGCGTCGAGGACTTCGACGACCTGTTTGCGGGTCAGGCCGGTCGCGTCGGCGACGGCGCGGTAGACCTCGCTCTTGGTCATCGGCTTGGCGGTCGCGGCCTTCTTGGTGGTTTTTTTCTTAGCCATGGTGCTCTCCTTAGCGTGAGATAAACGGGGGATCGTCCGTGACGGGACGGGGGTCAAAGCCGATCGTTTCGGCCTCCGATGACCCCGCTATCGCGGATTCTTCCTGTTTTGCTTGACTTTTTCAACCCCGACCCGCATTTTCGCCTTATTTTCAGGCGGATTGTGGATATCTCAGCGGGCTCGGCCCACCCCCGCGGGTTGTCAATCTGGCAGGCCGATCCCACGCCCGGCCCCGACTGGCAGCGACAATCCGCGATAGACGCCCTCAATCGGCGATTTCGACCGCCCCCGCTGGCACACCGCTTGCCCGTCTCTCCTGCGGGACGCCCGACGCACGCCGTCGTCCGCCCCCTTACGACGAAAGGAACACCATCATGGGAAAAACAATCGGTATCGACCTGGGCACGACCAACTCCTGCGTCGCCGTCATGGAGGCGGGGCAGCCCAAGGTGCTCATCAACAACTCCGGCAACCGCACCACGCCGTCCATCGTCGCCTTCACCGACAAGGGCGACCGACTGGTCGGCCAGCCCGCGCGCCAGCAGCAGGTCACCAACCCGACCGGCACGATCTTCTCCATCAAACGCTTCATGGGCCGGCGACACAAGGAAGTCACCGGCGAAGAAAAGATGGTGCCCTACGAGGTGATCGGCTCGGCCGACGAACTGGTCAAAGTGAAGTCCAAGGACAAGACCTACACGCCGCAGGAAGTCTCGGCGATGGTCCTGCAGAATCTCAAGAAGACCGCGGAAGACTACCTCGGCGAAAAGGTCGACAGCGCGGTCATCACCGTCCCCGCCTATTTCAACGACTCGCAGCGCCAGGCCACCAAGGAAGCCGGCGAGATCGCGGGCCTCAAGGTCGACCGCATCATCAACGAGCCGACCGCAGCGGCGCTGGCCTACGGCCTCGATAAGAAGAAGGACGAGAAGATCGCCGTCTTCGACCTCGGCGGCGGCACCTTCGACGTCTCCATCCTCGACATCGGCGAGGCCGACGGCACCACCGTCTTTGAAGTCCTCTCGACCTCGGGCGACGGGCACCTCGGCGGCGACGACTGGGACGAAGCGCTCATCAACTACCTCGCCGACGAGTTCAACCGCACCGACGGCATCGACCTGCGCAAGGACGCGATGGCGCTGCAGCGCCTGAAAGAAGCCGCGGAGAAGGCCAAGTGCGAGCTGTCCACCGCGCAGTCCACCACCGTCAACCTGCCGTTCATTACCGCGACCAACGAAGGGCCCAAGCACCTGCAGATCACCCTCAGCCGGGCGAAGTTCGAAGAGATCTGCGATTCGCTGTTTGAACGGCTCAAGCAGCCCGTGCTCACCGCGCTCAAGGACGCGAACCTCTCGACCGGCGACATCGACGAAGTCGTCCTCGTCGGCGGCTCGACCCGCATCCCCAAAGTGCAGGCCATTGCAAAAGAACTCTTCGGCAAAGAGCCCAACAAGTCGATCAACCCCGACGAGGTCGTCGCGCTGGGCGCCGCGATCCAGGGCGGCGTCCTCGACTCCGGCGGGCAGTCCGACGTGCTGCTGCTCGACGTCACGCCGTTGTCGCTCGGCATCGAAACGATGGGCGGCGTCATGACCAAGCTCATCGAGAAGAACACGACGATCCCGACGAGCAAGAGCCAGGTCTTCTCGACCGCCGCCGACAACCAGCCGAGCGTGACGATCCACGTCCTGCAAGGCGAGCGCGAGTTCTCCAAGGACAACCGCACGCTCGGGCAGTTCGACCTGACCGACATCCCGCCGGCCCCGCGCGGCACGCCGCAGATCGAAGTCACCTTCGAGATCGACGCCAACGGCATCCTCAACGTCAAGGCGGCCGACAAGGGCACGGGTAAGGAAAGCAACATCGAGATCAAGGGCAGCTCGGGTTTGAGCGAGTCCGAGATCGAGCAGATGAAGAAAGACGCTGAGGCCCACGCCGAGGAAGACAAGAAGGCCCGCGAGGTCGTGGACCTGAAGAACCAGGCCGACCAGGTCGTCTTCCAGACGCGCAAGCAGCTCGAAGAGCACGGCGAGAAGGTCGGCCCGGAAGTCCGCGGCAAGATCGAATCGTCGCTGAGCAACCTCGAAGAAAAGATCAAGGGCGACGACGCCGCGGCGATCCAGGCCGCGCTCACCGCGCTCAACGCCGACGTCCAGGAACTGGGCAAAGCGATCTACGAATCGACCGCCCAGCAAGGCGCGGCGGGCGGCACCGACGGCCAATCAGCCGGCGACGCGCAGTGCGGCGAATCGTCCAACGACGACGACGTTATCGACGCGGAGTACGAAGTGAAGAACTAAACCCGCTTGTCAGCCGGGAACCCCCAGCTTGACGCTAAAAAAAGCCCGAGGCGCGTCCTCGGGCTTTTTCGTTGTCTTTTCAATCCATAATGTCATAATGGATCGTCCGGGGAACCCGATCGCGCGGCACGCGTCCAACCACCCACCTTGTTCTGCGCATCACCACACGGAGCCCCCGCATGACGCGTCCCGGTTATTGTTCGTTGTTCGGCCTGCTGTGCCTCGCCCTGACGCTCGCCGCCCAGCCCGCGTCCGCCGTCGTCCGCACCACCACCGACTTCGGCCCGCCCGGGGGCTTCGGTTTTGTCTCGGACAATGTGCTGTTCCCCGGCTCGCCGTACGCCACCCGCGCCGTGCTCGAAGTGCGCGTCTTTTGGGACGTCGCCGTCGGCGAAGGCCTGGACGCCGCAAACATCGACGCGAGCGTCACCCTCCCGATCCAGATCAACACCACGACCAACCCCTGGCCTATCATCCCGGTCATCAGCATGAATGGCCAGCAGGAAGGCTGGTCCGGGTCCGGCACGTTCAGCTACCGACAGACGATCACCGGACAAGACATGTCCTTCGGGCCGGGCTGGACTTTCTGGACCTACCAGGCGCTTTACGAAGGCGGGCCGCCCGGGCCGATCGACGACATCGAAGTCCTGCCCACCAGCCGCATCGAGATCGACTACATCGACAACCTCGCCGGCGACACCGACGACGACGGCGACATCGACGACACCGACCTGGGCACCGCGTTTTCCAACTACTCCGGCCCCATCGGACGCAACGCGCAGAAAACCTTCCTCGACGGCGACACCGACGGCGACGGCGACCTCGACGACACCGACCTGGGCACGATCTTCTCGGTCTACACCGGCCCGATCACCGTCGCCGCCGTCCCCGAGCCGGCCAGCCTCGCGCTGCTCGCCGCCGCCGGGTTCGTGCTCGTCGGGCGTCGGCGACGCGGCTGATCCGCGCCGACCGGCCCCCGGCACGCCACTTCGCGGGGCAATCGGCTCCGAGGCGATCCGCAAAATCGCGTAACTTGTGCCGATGCAACCGCGTCGAAACCGTATGCAGCATGGTCGTGCACGAAATCTATGGGCTGGCTTCGCATTGATCGCCGCCAGCGCACTCTTGCTGCACGCGCAGCAAGCCGCCGAGGCGGGGTCTTCCCCGCAGCGGGCCGAGGCACAGGCACAGGCAAAGGCCCGGGTGGAGGCCGAGCCGCCCGAGCCCGACCCGACCGTGCTCAAGGACAAAGCCCTGGGGGTGTTGGACACGTATTGCGTTTCCTGCCACGGCCCGGAGCAGCAGAAGGGCTCGGTCCGCCTGGACGCGCTGGAGACCGTCGAGCCGGTCGCGCTGCAGAAGCTCTACGCCAGCGTGAAACAGGCGGTGCACTTCGAGGACATGCCGCCGGCCAAGGCGAAGCAGCCGACCGACGCCGAGCGGCAAGCCCTGCAGCGGTGGCTGGAGAGCCAGCTCACCGGCGACGCGGCGCGGGCGCTCCAGGAGAAGCTGCGGCGGTTCGAGTACGGCAACGCCGTGGACCACGAGGACCTGTTCTCCGGTGAGTACGCCGACCTGCCCGGCTACACCCACGACCGGCGATGGATGATCAGCGAGTTCATCTTCAACCAGAAGGTCAACCGCCTGCTCGACTACCACCCCACGCGGACGATCTACGGCCAAACCCACCGCGTCGCGGGCGACAGCGGCATCCACTGGAGCCCCAAGAGCGAGCGCGGCGACAAGTTCCGCCGCAGCATCACCAACCCGTTCCTGCTGCCGACGAAGGTCGGCGTGCGCTACTCGGGGCACGACGCGGTGACGGCGGGGCATTTGCTGACGATGCTCGGCAACGCCAAGCGCATCGCCCAGTACATGTCGTCCGAGCCGACGATGAAGGCGCATTACCCCGCGATGCACGAGTTGATGAAGACCGAGCTGCAACACCGCGCGACGCTGCGCACGCGCGAAGCGTTCCTGACGGGCGATGGCGTGATGCGGCGGCTGCTCGAAGAGCTCTACGGCGACGAGCACGCGGCGCTGCTGCCCGAACTGGTCCGCAAGGACATCCCGTACCCCGGCCCGCCGAAGCACAGGAGCGGGGCGGTCGCCGGCCGGCAGACCAACCTCGGCCTGATCGACCGGCTCGACGCGGAGGACGTCCGGGCGATCTACCGCGGCATCGCCGCCTACAAGCGCACGCCTTACGACATCGAACCCGTCGCCGACAAGGCCGTCGCCGATGACAAGGGCCGGTCGGTGTGGGCCCCGTACAGCGACGATGAGCGGGCCGAGTACGACCGCGTGATCCGCGCCTGCGAGCGCGACTGGTTCGTGCAGGGGGTTTCCGATTACCGGATCACCAACCGGCTGACGACCATGAAGCTGTTCTTCGACCAGTGGGACCTCGCACAGATTTACAAGCAGGTCCGGGCCGGGAACCACGGCCCGCCGAAGTACAAGCCGTTGGCCGATGCGGAGATGTCGGCGATCGCGGCGACGATCCGCAAACACCGCGAGCGGGGCGACACCTACCAGCGGATCATCGACAAGTGCCTGGGCGACTGGCGTGCCTCGTTCCAGGCCCAGCGCGACGCCGCGCCCGCGCCCGATGACCAGCTGCTTGGCCAGTTCGTCGCCGAGCTGTACGAACGGGTCTACGAGCGCCGGCCCACGCCGACCGAGCGCGACAAGAACATCGCGCTGTTCCGGTCGTACCTGGCCAAGCTCGATCGCCAGCCGGCGATCGCCAAGCTCATCGAGTCGCTGGTGCTGAAGACCCAGTTCGTCTACCGCCACGAGTTCGGCCGGGGCGAGGCGGACGCGCACGGCCGACGCACGCTCTCGCCGCGTGACGCGAGCTACGCCCTCGCCTACGCGCTGACCGATTCGAGCCCCGACGCCGAGTTGGCCCGGGCGGCGGCAGAGGGCCGGCTTAGCACGCGGGAAGACTACGAGCGCGAGGTCCGCCGGATGCTCGAACGGCGCGACCGCTGGACGATCATCGACGAAGCGGTCCAGGCGGCGAACCTCAACGCCAGCGTGACCAACCAGCCGATCCGCAAGCTGCGTTTCTTCCGCGAGTTCTTCGGCTACCCCAAGGCGATGAAGGTCTTCAAGGACGACCACCGCTTCGGCGCCGGCCGACACGATCAGGCCGTCAGCCGGCTGGTTGACGAGGCGGACCTGCTGGTCGAGCACATCCTCGAGCAGGACCAGAACGTCTTCGAACAACTGCTCACGACCGACCGGTTCTACGTCTTCCACAACGGCGACGACCGGGCGATGCAGGCCGCGTCCGACCAGCTCAAAAGCGTCTACCTGCGGTTCAAAGACCGGGACTGGCGGGCGCTCGAGCCCGAAGACCTGACCCCGCACATGGCGTTCTTGAAAAACGTCTGGGAGTTCCAGAAGACGCGCGGCGGCGACGAGCGGGCGTATCTCACAACCCTGCAACGCCTGATGCCCGCCCTCGAACTGCACTTCGACGCGGGACAGGCCAACGCGATGCCTTACATGAAGCTGTCGATGGGCTTCTGGCACGGCGGATCCGTGCTCGGCCGGACCGGCCAGCAGATGCGCGGCGAACAGGTCACCACCTATTGGAACCTCGACTGGCGCACCTGGGACTACCCGACCCAACAACCCGCGACCATCCCCAACCGCAAGGGCATCCTCACGCACCCCGCCTGGCTGATCGCCCACGCCCAGAACCTCGAGACCGACCCGATCCACCGCGGCAAGTGGGTCCGCGAGAAACTGCTGGCCGGCACCATCCCCGACGTGCCCATCACCGTCGACGCGGTCATCCACCCCGACAAGGACAAGACGCTGCGACAGCGCATGGAAGACCGCACCGGCGACACCTACTGCTGGCGGTGCCACCAGAAGATGGACCCGCTGGGCTTCCCGTTCGAGTACTACGACGACTTCGGCCGGTTCCGAACCGAGGAAAACCTCGAACACCCCGACAACCTCATCCAAGCACCCAAGCGCGGCCAGACCAACGCGTTCGGCGCGTCGCTGCCGGTCTACAAGACCCTGCCCGTCGATCCGCGCGGCGTGCTCGACGGGACGGGCGACCCGGCGCTCGACGGCGAGGTCGTTGACGCGTTCGACCTCATCGACCGGTTGGCCAAGTCCGACAAGGTGCGACAGTCGATCATCCGCCACGCCTTCCGCTACTTCATGGGCCGAAACGAAACCCTGTCCGATTCCAAGACGCTGATCGACGCCGACCGGGCGTACCTCGACAGCGGCGGCAGCTTCGACGAGGTGATCGTCTCGCTGCTGACCTCCGACTCGTTCATGTACCGCAAACCCGCCGAGGATTAGACATGCCCGTCAACCGCCGAGAGTTCATCAAGACCACCGCGCTGGGCACCGCGAGCCTTGCGCTGACGCCGGCGTTCAACCACGCCCTCGCCGCGACCGCCCGGGCCGCCGATCGGGCCGCGGTCGGCGTGCCGCACCGTTTCGTGTTCGTCCGCAAGTCCAACGGCAACCTGCCGCACCAGTTCAGCCTGCCCACGTTCAACCAGCACCAGCGGGAGATGGACAAGAAGAAGCAGCCCTTCGAGGTCGCGCTCGACAAGCACGAGTTGCCCGACTGGCTCAAGGCGCTGGACGATCACAAGGACCGCATGACCATCCTGCACGGCGTGTCGATGTCGGTCTCCGGCGGGGGGCACTACTCGTACTCCGGCTGCATGGGCGCGTACAAGGCCGGGCGCGACGTCCTGAGCAAGATCAAGCGCGCGACGATCGATTTCGAACTGGCCCGGCTTTTCCCCTCGCCCTTCGGCCACGTCGAGATGTCGCTCGCGGTGCCCCACGGCCGGGACCACCGCACGGGCATCGTCTCGGGCTATTCCGCGCCCGCCCCCAAGCAGCGCAACTACTGCTACGCCGACCCGATGACCGCGTACAACGAGCTGTTCAAGTCCGTCACCGATACCGACCTGGTCGCCTCGGACAACGCGCTGCTCGACTACCTGCACGAGGAAGAGTCGCATCAGCTCAAGGGCCTGGACGGCGAGGAGCGCGTGAAGATCGACAACCAGGTCCGGGCGCTCGACGCGATCCGCGAGCGTAACGCGAAGGTCGCGGCGATGGGCGACGTGATCCAGAAACACCTGCCCGCGATCGATCCGATCCACGCCGACGGCGGCCCGGACGCGACGTTGCCGCAGAAGCAGGCCGCCTTCACCGACGTCATCGTCGCCGCGCTCGCCTCGGGCCTGACCAACGTCGTGACCTACACGATCGACGACCTGGGCACGAACATCACCTCGCTGCCGGAGAACGAAGAGAAGACCAGCATCCACGCCGTGGGCCACGGCCAGGGCGGGCGGTCCGACCTCATGCGCGACGCCATCAAGACCCACCACATGAAACAGGTCCGGGCCCTGGTGACCAAACTCAAGGCCATCCCCGAGGCCGGCGGCACGCTGTTCGACCACACGACCATCATCTACATGCCCGAGACCGGCGCCGGACACCACGGCCCCGATACCGAGGCACCCATGATCGTCTTGTCTGGCAAGCGATCCAGGCTCGATATCGCCGGCCGGTATATCCGCCTGCCGTTCCACGGCTCGCAGGGCCACAAGACCCTGAGCAACTGGTACACGACCCTGCTCAACGCCTACGGCAACCCGATCGAGCACTACGGCGACCTGGACCTCACGATGCAGCGTCACCGGCTGGAACAGACCGGGCCGATCCAGCGCTTCATCGCTTGACGCGGCAGCGTTGACAAACATCACCCCGCGCTCTGCGGGGATACGCTGCCGGGAGCCTCGCCCTCCCATCAAGCCCGACTGGCCATGCAAAACCAGTGTTCTGCCGCGGCCCGTCAGAGCGAATGGCGTGATTATTCTTCAGCACCGCATGTAAATGCGGTGCCCGAGACGCCCGTAACCGTAACCATGACCGGCACCGGATTCACGTCCGGTGCTACGGAGAAACGGATTGCGTGGTGCTCTAGCCATCGCCGTCGATGAAGCGGTTGTCCTGTGCGGATTCCTGGATGTGTGACGGGGTGTTGAAGCGGATCGGGCTCAGCGGGCCGGTGTATCGGGAGAAGAGGGTGGCGAGGTCGGCGTCGTCGACGTCGCCGTCGCCGTCCGCGTCGCCGTCGGCGGTGGTCTTGTTGCCCACGATGCCGACGGGGCCGGTGTAGTTGCTAAAGGCGTTGGCGAGGTCTGCGTCGTCGATGTCGCCGTCGCCGTCGGTGTCGGGGTTGGCCTGGAACGGGCCGGTGTAGTTGGCGAAGGCGGTGCCGAGGTCGGCGTCGTCGACGTCGCCGTCGCCGTCCTGGTCGCCGTCGTCGGCGGTCTTGCCGCCGGTGCCGGGCGCGAGCGGCCCGGTGTAGTTGGCGAAGGCGGTGCCGAGGTCCGCGTCGTCCACGTCGCCGTCGCCGTCGGTATCGCCGGGGGTGCGCTCGATGGTCGAGGGCAGGAGCGTGGCGGCGTCGGCGAGGGTCGGCGGGGCTTCGATGTTGCCCGCGTTGTCGCGTGCGATGGAGTAGAAGGCGTAGCGCGAGCCGACCTCGCCGGTGAACCCGCGGGTGGCGGCCTGGGCGGGCAGGGAATCGAGGAAGGTGTAGTCGCCGCCATCGACCGAGACATAGATGTCGTAGCGGTCGATGCCCGAGCCCGCGGCGCCGTTGCCGAGCGCGGGGTCGCTGCCTTCAACCGAGATCACGAACGAGGGGATCGGCTGGGACTCGGCGAGGGCGCGGACGCGGCTGGTCGGTGCGCCCGTGTCCATGCGCCAGGCCGCGTCGAACGTGCCGAAGCCCGACACGCCGTTGGCCGTCCGGATCGTGCTCAGGTCGATCGACAGTTCGTAGCCGCCTTCGTCCATGGTCAGCGGGGTCAGGCCGGCGACGCGGAAGGTCCGTCCGTCGGGCTGGGGCGTGATCGTGACGGCGGGGTGGATCAGGTTCGGCCCGCCGTCGCGGGTCAGGGTGAAGGCCGCGCTGGTCACCGTGGCCGGGTCGATCTCGGCGACGAAGGTGACATCGAACGAGTCGAAGAAGAGGTTGGTGTTCGCGCCCGGCAGGCCGAAGGTCGAATCGATGGCGGCGGGCGTGGGCTCGACGATCAATTGGCCGACCGGCGTGTCGGTCGTGTTGCCGGCCGGGTCGATGGTGCGGATCTCCAACTCGTGCCGGCCCGCCGATTCGAGGAGGATCGGGATCGCGAAGCTGTTGCCGGGCACGGTTTCGCGGGCGAGTTCGGTGTCGTTGGTCAGGTCGGTGACCACGACGGTGAGGCCGGCCTCGCTGAGCTCGCCGGTGATCAGCGCGTTGCCGTGGCCGACCGAGCTGCCCTGGACCTCGCCGTTGTCCGCGAACAGGCGCACGTTGGTCGGGCCCGGCGGCGGGTCGAGGTCGATCGTCCACGTCGCGGTGTCGGTGTTCGTGCCCGCGTTGCCCGCGAGGTCGGTGACGCCGGTCGCGTCGACCCGGATCGTGAAGTCGGCGATCTGCGGGTCGGCAATAAAGCCCTGCACCCAGTTGATGCCGGTGATGCGGTAGACGGTGTCGAAGCGGTGCTCGATGCTGACCCGGTCGTCGCCGGCGATGAGGTTGACCACCCCGCCGTCGCGGACCAGCGCGAGGTCGTCGACGCTGAAGGTGCTCAGGTCGATCATCTCGCTGAAGACGACGTCGATGCGTTGGACGACGGTGTTGCGTGGGTTGGTGAACGGGTCGACGACATCGACGACGGTCGGGCCGGCGGTGTCGAGCGACCACTGTCGGGTGGCGACGCCGATGCCCGCGGTGCCGACGAGGTCGGTGAGCTGGGTCGCGTCGATCGTGAGCTGGTAGTTGCCGTCGATCGCCGTGGCGGTGCCGAGGTTGTCCATGCGGTACACGCCGCCGCCGAGGTCGGTGATCGACGCCGGGCCGGCGAGCGCATCGACGCCGCCGCGGGTCAGCGACAGCGCGTTCTGCAACGACGCGAGGGTGACCGGCTCGGTGAGGGTGATGTCGATCTGGGTCGGCGGGGTGTCGGTCAGGCCGGCGGGCGCGCCGGCGATCGCGATGACCGCGGGGGCGGCCTCGCCCTTGACCCAGGTGTACGAGGCGTCGTCGTTCCCACTGTTGTTGACCAGGTCGGTGACGCCGGACATCGCGAGGGTCAGTTCGTAGACCGCGTCGTCCTGCGTGAACGGCGCGAGGCCGGTCAACGCGAACTGGGTCGAGCTGATCGGCGTGATCGTCACGCCGGTGAGCGCGACGGGGGCGCCGTCCTTGGTCAGCGTGAAGTCGTCGGCGGTGAGCGAGGCGGCGGCGACGGCCTCGTCGAAGCTGACCTGGATCGCGTCGATGGCGTCGTCGGTCGGGTTGGGATCGACGCCGTCGAACGCCTGGACGGTTGGCCCGGTCAGGTCGCCGTTGGAGTAGACCAGTTCGTACTGGCCGGTGCTGTCGAAGTCGAGGATGTGGATGTTGTTTTCGTAGACCGGTCGCACGCCGCCGCCGATGAACGTGCGATCGGTTTGCCAGAAGTTTTCGACCGGCAGGAACGTGCCGTCGGACCGCATGACGCCGGCGAGGTCGAGCGCGCCGTTGCTCGGGTCCTCGAGCTTGAGGTAGGACCAGCCCGCGGGCATCGTCGCGGTCAGGCCGACGGACAGGTCGGCGAGGCTCGGCGTGCTGTCGGCCAGCGCGTCGGTCCCCAGCGACACGCTCATGACCGTGCCGTCGGACAGGTACAGCGTGTCGGGCAGGTCGAAGGGGTCGGCGACGTCGTTGACCAGGAAGTCCGAGACGTTGTCGTTGAGCCCGGACGCGGTCGCCTGCACCGAGCGGATCAGCTCGTGGATCTCGACGCTCTTGATGAGGCTGAGCTGGTCGCTGCCGAAGTTCGAGAGGTGTTCGAAGCTGGCTTCGTACTCGGTGAACAGGCCCTGGAGCGTCGATTCGAGCTGCCACTCCGCGGTCCCGACGCTGCCGGGGTCGATCGTGCCGAACAGGGCGGTGAGCGTGCGCTGCACGTCCATACCGTTGACGCGCGTGCCGATGATCTCGAAGTCGATCAGCAGGCCCTTTTCGTTCTCGATGATCTTGGGCTGGGCCGACTCGATGCGCAGGTTGTTCGCCGCGCCCGCGCCGGCGTTGTTGACCTGCACGCCGAGGATGAACGGCTCGGTCGGCTCGATCTCGTCGGTGAACGGGTCGTCGCTGACGACGTCGCGCTGCAGGAAGTAGTCCAGCTCGAGCTCGGGCTGGGGCAGGACCGTGATGACCCGGGGCAGCAGGGCGGCCTGGACCTCGATGCCCAGCTCCTGGTAGCTCAGCGTGCCGGCGACGAAGTACTCGGTCGGGCCGTTGACCGCGAGCTCGGCGGAGGGCACGAGCAGCCAGTTCGCCGAGCCGGAGCCCAGGGCGGCGAGCGAGCCCTGCCCGTTGACATCGCCCAGCCCCTCGATCGACTGGACCTGCACGCCGAAGAGGTCGGTCACGTTGTTGCCCGCGGCGTCGAGGACGATGACGTCGACGTCGATGTCGGTGAGCGTGTCGGTCGTGTTGTTGTCGATGCCCAGGGTGGCGGAGAAGGCCTGTCGGGTCTGGACGACGTCCTGGCTGATCTGCAGGCGGACCTCGGCGCACACGCCGTTGTCCGAGTAGCTGTTGAGCGCGTCGATCATGCCGAACGCCAGGGCGTCCATCGACTCGGCGAAGCCGACCAGCTGGTCGGCGCCGAGCGTGGCCCGGGCGTTGTCCGAGTCGATCATCAGGTCGCGCCAGACGTCGAGCTCGATGAAGTCGCTGTCCATGCCCGCGGGCAGGTCGGACGCGTTGAAGTAGCCGCTGTCCCAGTACTGGAGGCTGCGGTTGATGCGCTGGGCGAACGCGTCGATCTCCGCGTCCGAGACGGTGTTGGGCCGGGCGGCGGTGTTCTTGAGGATCGCGACCTGCTCGGGGCTGACCATCGAGAGCGTGCCGTCGGGATCGACCATGGATGAGCGGACCGCGTCCAGCCAGCCGGCGGGGTCGCCCGAGCCGACGAGGTTGAGGAAGTCGGCGCTGCCGTAGAGGTAGGCCTCGGGCGCCGAGAGCGCGTCGAGGGTCTGCAGGGCGGCGCTGATCGCCGAGCCGGCCTGCTGGATGTTCTGCCCGCCGCTGAGGTTGTTCTGCGTGAGCAGCTGCTGGGTGGTGAGGTCGCCGTTGAGGATCGCGGGCATGGCCGCTTCGCCGAACAGGTCGGTGCAGGCGTCGAGGATCTTGCCCAGTCGCTCGCCCAGGTCCCAGAGCAGCAGCGCCCCGCGGGCCGCGGCGCCGACGGGGGTGGGGAACAGGCCGACGAGGCCCAGCCCGACCTTGGCGGCTTTTTTCAGCGCGTCGGCGGGGCTGGTGTCGCCGCCGGTCGCCGCGTCGGCCAGGCCCTGGACCGCGTCGCCGTAATCGATGGCCTGCTCGATCTCGGGGACGTAGGGGATCTTGTCCTTGATCTTGCCCGCGAGCTTATCGCCGAGGTAGTCGAGCGCTTCCTTGCCGATCTGCTGGATGCACGGGTCGCAGCCCTGGGGGATGCTCGGGGTCACGGGGGTCGGGCTGGAGATGACCGGTCCGCCCCGGCCGACGCCGCCGCGCCCGCGCGAGCCCCAGCCGCCGCCGCCGAACCCGCCGCCGCCGCCGAACGTTGTGCCGCCGCCGCCGCCGCCGGGCCCGCCGGGCAGGCCCGGGCCGGTCGGGCAGTCGCCGTCCACGTTCTTGACCAGGTGCGGGATGGTCTTGCGGATCCACGCCGGGCCGCAGCGGTACCAGTACTCGCTGTACGCGGTGATGTAGCACGGCGCCGAGGCCGCGCCGAGGGTCGCGGGCGCCCAGGCCGTGGACGCGGCGCCGGCGAGCTGGGCGAGCTGGTACCCGCCGAGCGCGGCGAACATGCTGTCCACCTCGTGCTGCGCGCCGTCAACGCCCGGCTCGGGCAGCGCCGCCTGCGTGTCGGGCCCGGCGATCCGCGTCACCGTCACCGGCACCTGCACCGATGACTTGGCCGGCAGCACCGGGATCGAATCCACCAGCGGGGTGAACTGGTAGTACGGGTGCTCGCTGACGCGGACCGCGACGTCCTCGGCCTGGATGAAGCCGTGGTTGGTGTACGTGATCGTGTACTGCTGGGTCTGGCCGATCGTCGTCAGGTCGGCGAGGTCGATGTCGAAGTCCGCCACGACGACCGGCGCCGGCACGTTGGTCTGGAACACCGCGTCGATGGTCACGCGCGTCCGGTCTTCGACCTCGATCTCCTCGACCGTCCAGGTGTACTCGACGAAGTTGCGCGAGATGAAGACCCGCTCGTCGGTTTGGCCGGCCGGGTCGATCGTCACGATCGCGCTGTAGCGGTCGTGGTCCTCCGCCGAGACTTCCAGGACGTACTTGCCCGCGTCCAGTCCGCTGAAGAGGAACTCGCCGTCGGGCAGGTTCGCCAGCACGCCCGGGCCATGCTCGGACGAGCCGGGCGCCGCGGGCTGCGCATCGCTGGAGACGACCACCTGGTTCGTGAACGCGTCGCGCAGCACGACGGTCGCGTTGGAGACCAGCGGCTGGTCCTCGGAGAAGTAGAACAGCTCATCAACCACGGTCACCGACAGGTCGCCGGTCGTTTCGGCGATGGCGTCGAAGCTGAATGGCACCTCCGTGTCGTCGTTCTCCCCGCGCACGATCAGCGAGCCGGTGTACGCCGTCAGCTCAAGATCATCGGGCGGGGTGAGCAGCAGCACGAACGTCGCGCTCTGGCCCGACGCGATGTTCTGGATCGACGAGCCCGACGCGACGGTCAGCCACGGGGCTTCGGGCAGCAGCAGCTGGATCGGCCCGGAGTCGGCGCCGCCGCGGTTCTGGACCGTGAAGTTCACCGACGTCTGATCGCCCACGAGCATCTTCGCGGCGACCGGGCCGGAGGTCACGACCAGGTCGGCGGTCTGGGGCGCGACATCGACGAGGATCGGGATGTCCAGCGTCGGCGCCTCGTTGCTCGTGACCCGCAGGGTGAGCCCGGCCTCGGCGATCGAGGCGTCGGACGCGGTGACGTCGTACTCGATCTGGAAGCTGCTGTCGCCCGCGATCGTCGGGCCGCCGAGCAGCCGCGCGTCGGTGACGAGGTTGGCGCTGGCGTCAACGATCTGGAACGACACGCCGGTGAGCGGCAGGTCCGCGAGGTTGCGGAGCGTGACGCGCTGCGTCTCGGTGTCGCCGACGAGGATGCCCAGCAGGTCGTTGCCCGCGGTCGGGCGCAGGCCGTAGAGCTGGAAGCCGTCCTGCGCCGCGCTGCCGGTCACGCCCGGGTGCGACGCGGCGACGCTGTACTGCCCGCCCTCGAACGCCAGCGGGGTGAAGACGGCCTGGTACGCGCCCGTCGCGTCGGTCGTGGCCAGGATCGTGCGCGTCAAGCCGCGGACCGTGACACGCACCGCGACCTCGACGAACGCGGCGGGCGACCCGCCGGTGTCCGTCGCAACGCCCGTCAGCGTCACCGGCGTGCCGGCGGGCGCCGAGTCGATGCCCGCCGAGACCGTCGCGCTGTAATTGGGCGTCACCGAGATCGGCGCGCTGCTCAGCCGGGTGTTGTTTGTCTCCAGCGTCTCGATCACCGCGCTCGTCGGATCGACCTCGACGACGATCCAGTAGTCGCCCGGCTGTTCGGGCAGCGTGACCGAGATCGTCCGGTCGTAGCCCAGGTCCTCGTTCAGCGGGCCGGTGAACGCGAACTCGCCCAGCAGCGTGTCGCCGCCCGGCGCCGCGTCGCTGGACAGGTAGACGCGCTCGACCCACGAGCCGACCGCCGGGGCGACGCCCGTGTTCTCAACCCGCCAGCTCACGTCGACGCTCTGCCCGGTCACCGCGGTGCTGCCCGTGGTCACGCTCGCGACCGTCAGGTCCGGCAGGTCCGAGTCGGTCACGACGAACCGCGACAGGCCGGCGTTGAAACCGTTGGCCTGCGCGAACAGCGACACCGTCTTGTCGCCGTCGATCGTGCCGTCGTTGTTCGCGAAGACCTGCACCGTCACCGACGACTGCCCCGCGGGGATGACCGCGGTCTGCGGGAACGTGATCTCCCCGGCGTTGTCGCTGCTCAGCGACACCGTCAAGGGCGAGCCGGTCGGCGTGTTGCGCGTGATCGTCACGTCCAGGAACTGGCCCTCGCGCGCGACGGCCCGGTTCAGCGCGACCGACAGGGTCGGCCCGTCGTTGTCCAGGACGCTGGTCGCGGCGCTCGTCGCCGTGCTGTCGATCGCCGGGCCGCCGTTGTCGGGGATCACCCGCGCCGTGATCGTCGCGGTGCGCGTGCCGTTGACCAGCGCGTCGTCGCCGACGAACAGCGGGAAGCTCGCCGAGGTCTGCCCCGCGGGGATCAGCACGGTCGGCAGCACGAGCAGGGCCGCCGGGTCGCTCGAGGTCAACGCGACCAGCAAGTCGTCGCCCAGCGGCGCGGCGATCGAGACCTCGCCCGAGGCCGCGCCCGGGTCCGCCCCTTCGACGACCGACCCGGGCAGCGACACCGCGATCGCCGGGAGGTCGCTCTTCTGGATCGTGAGCCCCGCGGTCGCCGACTGGTAGCCCGCGCTGGCCACCGACAGCGACACCGGCGTGTCGTCTTCCACGACCGCGTCGTCGATCGCCTGGTAACCGAACGTCACGCTCGACTGGCCCGCGGGGATGACCACGCTGCCCGGCAGCGTGACCTGCCCGGGCGTGTTCTTGCTGATGCTGACGACGACCGGCTGGTCCGTCGGCCCGTTGTGCTGCACCGTCGCCGTGCCCGACCCGCCCTCGGCCAGGCTCGCGTCGGACAGGAACAGGCCGAGGCCCGCCACGTCGCGATCGTCCGCGGTCAACGCCTTGGCCGACGCCTGGTACCCCGGCGCGCTCGCGGTCACCGTCACCGGCACGTCGCCGTCCACCACGCCGTCCGCGTCCGCCGAAACCTGGAACGTCACGCTGTACTGGCCCGGCTGGATCGTGACCTGGCTGGGCAGGGTCAGCTGCCCCGCGACATCGACGCCCAGCGTCACGACGAGCGCCGAAGACACGTCGCCGTTGCGCGTCAGCGTCGCCTGCGCGCTGCCGCCCTCCGACACGCTTTCGCGGTTGATCTCCAGCGCCAGCACGCGCGGCACCGACACCGGCGTCGCGGACACGAACGCGTTCGCCTCCCCGCTCTCGTTGATGTCGTCGCCCGCATCGATCTGCACCACCAGGTACACGTCCCCGGCCAGACCCAACCCCGGCATCGTTACGTCCACCGAACGCGTCAACGCCGGCCCGCCCAAGGCAAGGTCATCTCCAAACGAGAACGCGCCGACAAACTGGCGATTCGTCCCCGACGGGTTGTCAGAAATATAGACCCACTCTTCCCACGGCCCCGTCGCGTCACGCGAGCCCCGGTTCTCCACCTGCCACGACAAAGCAAACGACTGGCCCGGCGAGACCGAGCCCGGCGCGACGATCGAGCCCGCCACGACCGCCAGGTCCGGCCGACCCAGCACGTCGATCGCCTGCTGCCCGGTGTTGTTGGTGGTTCGCCCGTCTTCTTCAACAGCGGCGTCCGCATTGGCCCGGACAAACAAGTTGCCCGCGCCCAGCGGGATGCCGATCGGCAGATCGACCGAGAAGCCCGAGACCTGATAAGTGCCGCCGACCGGCAGCGCGCCCTGGTGCATGTACGACCCGACCACGACGTCGTCCGCGTTGCCCAGCACGCCATCGACCGAGAAGACGATCTCGTCACGCCACTGGCCGAGGACCGTCGAGTCTTCGCCGACGTTGGTTACCGTCCAATCCAGCGCGACCGGCGTGCCACGCTCCGCCGACACCGGCCCGCCAAACCCGGTCAACGAAAGGTCCGCGTAGTTACGCGTCACCGCGAGGACCTGCGAAGACTGACCCAGGTTGTTGCCCTCCGCGATGAACTCCGCCACGTCGTTGCCGCTGTCCGCGAGGACGAACACCGTGTAGCCCCCTTCGATCCCCGAGGGCAGCTGCACCGACCGGCTCTCGCTGTACGTCTCGCCGATCGCCAGCGCGCGGTCCTGCGCGAACGTGCCGAGCACGACGTCGTCCGCGTTGCCGAACACCTCGTCCTCGGACAAGTACACCCGATCGTTCCACGACGACTGGACCAGATCGATCACGCCGAAGTTGCCGCCCACCCAATCCACCGTGATCGTTTCGCCGCTGCCCGCGCTCGCCGGGACCGCGACCGAACTGACCGCCAAATCAACGTACTCGACCGTCGGCCCGACCGCCGCGTTCAACAGGTACTGCCCGTCGATCCCCTCGCCGTCGACCGCCACCACCGTCGCGTAATAAGTCCCCGTCGCCGAGATCTCGGCACGCGCCACCCCACCGGTCGGCGAGGTCACCAGGCTCACCACCTGGTCCTGCGCGTTGCGCACCTCGATGATCGTCTCGACCGCGCTCCACTGCGGCAGCGACACCGACAGCAGGATCGTTTCGTTCGCCTCAACCGTACCCAGCGAGAAATAGTCTTCGTCGACGTTGCCGCTCTCGCCGTCCATGACGGTGCCCGCCACCGACGCGATCCGGATGCTGCCCTGATCAACAAACGCCAGCGCGTCGGCCCAACTCGTCGAGTCGTTGCTGTTGGAGTTGTTGTCGCTCGAATCCGTCTCCACCGCGTGGTCGCGGTTCAGGTGCACCCGCACGTCGTACCCGCCTGGCGTCGAGCCCGACCAGTTGCGCACCTGCACGTAGTAAGTGGTCGTCTGCGGCAAAACGTAGCCGCTGATGTAGTCGGTGCTGCCGGGCCCGTCGTTCGCGTCGCTCGCCAATTGCACGACGCCGTCGCCCGTATTGTTCAGCCGGTACAGCGTGATGTACGGCTCCAGGCCGCTGAGCCGCTGGCTCCAGAGGTCTGCGGTGTCGCCTGCCTGTGCCTGGAAGGACCACCAGTCCTGGTCGTTGTTGGGGTCGATCGAGCCGTAGCCGACGTCGCTGCGTAGCCAGCCGGTGCCGTTGGCGTCGGCGGTCAGGGCCAACGCGGTGGCGGTGTCGAAGCTGTCGTTGCTCGAGCCCTCGAACACCACGCCCTCGGGCACCGCGTCCACGGTAAAGCTGCGCACGAAGTCGCCGCCGGCCAGCCCGTCGTTGTCGCCGTCGAGTGGGTTGCCGGGCACGCCGTCGGCGACGGGCAGGTCGGTGAGGGTGTCGTAGAGGGTGAAGCGGTGCGGGCCGTTGACCAGCGGCCCGTCGGTGACGGTGAAGCTGATCGTGAGGTTGTTGAGGGTGTAGCCCAGGCCGTAGACGCTGTCGTCGGCGGTGTCGAACAGCCCGTCGTCGCCGGCGGCGCGCAGGTCGAAGGAGGCGGGGCTGAGCGTGGCCGGGTCGATCTCGCTGAGGGTGAGGTTGAAGGTGCTGAGCACGGCGTTGAGGGTGCCGGCCTCGTCGGGCAGGCGTTGGACGCCGGTGACGACGGGCGGGACCAGGTCGCGCAGTTCGACGCTGGCGCTGAGCAGGTACTGGGCGTCGCGGCCGGCGGCGGAGGCCGCCGGGTCGCCGGGCAGGGTCGGCAGCTCGAAGACGGCGGGGCGGGTGTCGGTCGTGCCGCCGTCGAACCACAGCCCGCCGGTGTTCTGGTAGGCGTAGGGGTGGCTCGAGCCGTTGTTGGGCTCGCCCGGGCTCCAGTTGGTGTAGCCGACCGGCGTGGCGTCGGACCAGACGAAGCCGTCCTGGGTCCGGGCGTTGAGGCTGAACGCGCCGCTCTGGTTGTCCGAGTAGCTGGTGACGCGGGCGGTGTAGGTCTTGCCCGCTTCGGGGACGAAGCTGACCGACGTGCTGCGCGGGCCGGTGCTCGACGTGCCGCCCCAGGTCACCAGCGTGCCGTCCGAATCGTCGATGACCTGGATGACCGGGGCGAAGCCGCCGGCGTCGAGGCTGCTCAGCCCCAGCAGCACCCAGCGCCCGGCGACGGGCTGGACCAGGCTGTCCAGCGCGACGTCCTGGGCGTAGGCGTTCTGGGCGCCGGTGGGGTTGGACGGGTTGACCGGGTCGCCGCCGTCCAGCGTGCCCGCGGTGGTGACGACCTGCCGCGACAGGCCGGTCCAGTGGTTGAAGTAGCCCAGCGCCTGGCCGACCGCGACGCGCTCGGCGTCGTCGGCGTAGCTGACCAAGTGCCCGCCCAGCGACTGGGCGTAGGCCTGAGCGTCGGCCCAGGTCCGGGCCGTGTCGTCGTAGACGTAACGCGCCCCGTCCTGGATCAGGACGCCCGAACGCACCCGGGCGTAGTACACCCCGTCGGCCGACGCCACCGCGCTGACCGACAGCGGGTCCGCGTCGCTGTCGGTCACCACGTTGCCTAACGCGTCGAGCACCTCCAGCGTCGGCGACCGCAGCGAGCTCCAGTCCGGCAGGGTCAGCGACAGGCTGATCAGCGAGTCGGCCCGCATGAACCCCAGGTCGTACACGTCTTCGTCGGCGTTGTTCGACTCCCCGGCCATCACCGTCCCGGCCACCGTCCCGCTCAGGACCGCGCCCACCTGCGTGAACACGAGGTCGTCGGCCTGGCTGCCCACGGTGTCGTTGCGGTAGTCCTCGTCCGTCTCCACCGCGTGGTCGCGGTTGAGCAGCACCCGCACGTCGTAACCGCCGGTCGGCTGGCCGGTCCAGTTGGTGACGCGGACGAAGTACGTCGTCGTCTGCGGCAGGACGACCCCGCTGATGTACGGGTTGCTGTCCGGCCCGCTGTTCACGTCGCTGGCCAGCGAGACCAGCCCGTCGCCCTGGTCGTTGAGCCGGTACAGGTTGACGGCGGTGAACAGCCCCTCGAGCCGCTGGCTCCAGACGTCTGCCGTGTCGCCGGCCTGGGCCTGGAAGGACCACCAGTCCTGGTCGTTGTTGGGGTCGATCGAGCCGTAGCCGGTGTCGCTGCGCAGCCAGCCGGTGCCGTTGGCGTCGGCGGTCATCGTCAACGCCGTGGCGGTCTGGTACGTGTCGTTGCTCGAGCCCTCGAACACCACCCCCGCGGGCACCGCGTCCACGGTGAAGCTGCGCACGAAGTCGCCGCCGATGACGGTATCGCCTTCGCCGTCCAACGCGTTGCCGAGCAGGTCGGTGATGCTGTCGGCGACGGTGAGGCGATGGTTACCATCGACCAGCGGGCCGTCGGTGATCGTGAAGTTGATTTCGCGGTTGGTGCTGTTGTACGTAAAACTCAGGCCGTAGACGTTGTCGTCGGCGGTGTCGAACAGCCCGTCGTCGCCGGCGGCGCGCAAATCAAACGCGCTGGGCAGCAGCGTGCCTTGGTCGAGTTGCTCGCTGAAGGTCAGGCTGAAGGTGCTGAGCACGGCGTTGAGGGTGCCGGCCTCGTCGGGCAGGCGGTTTGCGCTGGTCACGACGGGCGGGACCAGGTCGGTGATCGCCAGGCCCAGCACGTATTGGCTGTCCAGCCCGGCGCCGGCCAGCGCGGGATCGCCCGGCTGCGAGGGCAGTTCAACGAGGCTGGGGTAAGTCGAACCGGACGATGCGTCGTACCACCGCGCGTTCGAGGATAGGTAGGCGTAATCGTGGCTCGGCGAGTTGGGTTCGCCCGGGTTCCAATTGGTGTAGGCCGTGGCGGAGCCGTCGGACCAGGCGTAAGCGCCCTCGGTGAGTTCGTCGGTGAATCCGATCCACGCGCTTTGCCCGAACGTCTGGTTCAGCAGTCGGTTCTGCTCGGCCGAGTCGATCGACGCCAGGTCGCCGCCGAGTCCTAAAGCGGCCGCCCGCGCGTCGGTCCAGTTAAGCGACTCGGAGTTGAGTGAGAACCTGCTGCCGTCGATGATGGCGGTGGTTGAGCGGACGCGCGCGAAGTATTCGCCGTCTTGGGTGATCGTGCCGGCGAAGACCGCGTCGTCGGGGTTGGTATCGATGCCGGTGACCACGCCGTTGGGCCCGATGAGTTCGACCGTCGGCAGCAGGGCGGACCAGGCGGGGAGGTTGGAGGCGTCGAGGCTCACGACGGTGCCCGCGTTGAGCAGGCCCAGGCGGTAGGTGTCCTGGTCGGTGTTGGTCCCCTGGGCGGCCATGATCGAGCCGGCGACCGACGCGGTCTGGACGTTGCCGGACGTGTCGAAGCTCAGGCTATCCGCGCCGCTGGTCGAATCGTTGGCGTAGTTTTCGTCGGTTTCGAGTTGCAGCCCGCCGCGCGCGATGGTGACGCGCGCGTCGAAGAGACCGGGGCCGCTGGTTGAGATGACGTCGATGTCGTACCGGCCCGATGAGAGGACGACGTAGTGGCTGATGAAGGGGTTGCTGTCAGGACCGCCGTTGTTGTCCGAGGCGACGACGCCGCCCGCGCTGTTCTTCAGTTCCAGCCGGGTCGCGGTGTCGCCGCTGGCGACTTCGATCGCGACGCGGTCGCCGGCCAGCAGATCGACGGCGTAGGTATCCAGGTCCCCATTGGACAACAGGTCGCCCGAGAAGGGGACCGAACTGAGCGTCCCGGAGAACAGCACCCGCGGCTCGAGTGTTTCGAGCCTCCGCGGCTGGCGTGCGGGTTGTTTGTCCTGCGGCGTCTTCGGGGCGGGCAGGACCGCGAGCGAGCGCGATCGCATCTTCCAAACCAACAAACGATAGATTTTGAACAGGACCGCCGTCGCGCGCGATGCGAAAGTCATGATGCCTCCACCGCCCCGGAATCGTGTGGGGCACGGATGGGTGTCGGTGAGATTGAAAGGGGTTGTGCTTTTCTCTTCGCGTTACCCCCAACGATGCGGTAGCCTCGACGCGTCCCGAGTATATCCAATCCCATCCCCGCGCCTACCCGCGACCCGAGAAAATAGGCCGACCGCTTCTTTGACGACAGGCCCACGCCGGTCCAAAGCGCTGCCTGGCCACACCCCGGCTTGATGCAGCGCAAGCGCACGATCGAATCCACTCATCCAATATAAAGACGCACGAGACGTGTTTTCGAAATGCTGGCGACTTCAACCCAAGCACCGCCCGAGACACACACTCGTGGCGAAGCATCCATGATGATTCGGATTCCGCCTGAGCATCAACCACGAACCACAGCGGGGCACGACCCACAAGACAACTCAGGCGCCGCGCGACGTGTGACCGTCGCAATGGGCGATACAGGACTCGAACCTGTGACCTCACGCGTGTGAAGCGTGCGCTCTAGCCAGCTGAGCTAATCGCCCTCAAATCCCCTGCCCATCTCAACTTACGATGCAGATGGCTGCAACAAGCGGCAAGGAATGGCTTAGTGCGGCATTTTAGCAGGCTTACGCTCCCCCGCCAACCGCCCCGCCGCTGGACGGTTCAGCGGCAGGGAGCGGAAGGCAAAGGCAGGTTGGTGCAGGTCGATGCACATGCGCTACTCCAGCGGGTACTCCGACTCGTCCGCCCCGTTCGGCGGCTTAGTGTCGCCAGCTCCAAGGCCAGGCAGTTGCCCCATCGCATCCTTGGCATCACTCAAGCCGAGCATGTCGTAGTGGTCTTCAAGCGTCTTCACCGACTTGTGCCGAGTCAGGCGGATCGCCTTCGAAGGGAACACGCCGTTGCGAAGCAGTCTTGTAGCAAAGGTGCCCCGAAGTGAATGGAAGTCAAAGTATCGGCCGTTCTCATCCTGGTAGTCGATGCCCGCAGACTTCAGGTCTCGCTTGAACGTACGGATGTCAGGAATCGGGTGGAAGATACGGTCATTGGGTCGCAAGCCTGCAATCTTCCCCAGCAGCGTCGCGACCAACTCATCATGCAGTGGCAAGACCGCTTCCTCGCCGTTCTTACTGACCTCCGATCGCACACGCAGCGTCTGTTTTTCGAGATCGATGTCACGCCGCTCGATCTGCCCCATCTCACCTCGGCGGAGGCCGGTCATCGTGGCGGCAAAATAGACAAACGACCGATGATCCGGCGCGGCCTGCAACAGCTGACGGATCTCATCATCTGTCGCCGGTCTGCGTGGATGGCGCTGGTCCTGACTCACATCCAGACGGGGCAGGCGGTGCAGGTCATGCTTCTCAAGCACGCCCTCATCAACAAGCCAATTACTGAACGCATTGACGGTCGCTCGATACATATTCACGGTGCGATGGGCCTTATCTTCCGCTTTGAGCGACTCCATAAACGGTTTGATCCGATCGTGCTTTAACTGACTAAGTGCCTGGACGCCTGACTCGTGGAACATCAATGCGAGTTGCTTACGCTTAACCTTGATGTAATTGGCACCATCGCCGCGGAACGAGCACGCACGCAAGTAATCCTCGACATAGCCGCTGATTGACTCAATCTGAAGCGTGACATCTTTAGGGATAAGCCCAAGTTGATCCAGTCGTTTGCGGATCTTCGGACTCACCACCTCCAACCACTGCCTCAACTCCGTCGTCGGGGGCAGACCGGCCTCGACAAGACCATTGAGCAGATCAGTCTTACGCTTGATCTCCTCAGCGATCCGCTTGTTGGTCGTGCCCGTGCTGATCACCCACTGCTTGCGAGCACCAGTCCCGGGGTCAGTAACCATGACCGGGAAGCGGTAGTATTTCTCTTTCTTTGCCTTGTAAACATTCATAAGTCTCCTTATGGGTGAGGGGTTTTTCGCAGGAGTTTCGAATTAGGAGCGCCCGGCACCTGCCGACTGGGCGTTGATCCATGACTGGATCGTTGACTGCCGCCACCTCATAACACGCCCGTGGACGAGGTCCGGGGATGGCAGATAGCCTTCGGCCCGCCACTGGCGGACGGTCCGAGGGCTCTCGGGCCTGCTCCTGTCGAACGAGTTCCGACAGCAAACGATCCATAGCTTGTTCGATCTTGACAGCATCCTCCCCGGATGCTTCTTGAATATTGCTTACTCGGATCAGCAACTGCCCGTTACCCACCGTCTTCAAACAAGCACGCGAAGACTCCTTGTTTTGATTTGTCATCAATTTTCTCCGTTAGTAGCCTCGACTTCGATGTCGCCAATCAGCACGACCGGGCCGTCTTCTTCCTCGGCGGCATGACACACGGATTCATGCTCGTCCTTGACTGGCCAGAGCCGCCATTCATCGATCTGTGGGATTCTCAGGATCTGCCAAGTGCCGTTGAGTCCGCCGTCGGCGGCTCCGCCGACGTAGCCAACCGAATGTGCGCCGCGATATCGCTTCACCATGGACACCATGTTGTGTTTGAGCGAGTAGATGCCCTTCATGTCGAACAGGCCGACGGGGTCGGTTCCTTCGCCGGTGATCTTGCCGCCGCTGAACTCAAGTGTCAGCCGCATCCGACCCTTTATGTAGCCCTGCATCCAATACCCCATCCATAGGCCGGACGGGAAACGCTTGTCGGTCTCGTGGTTATTGTTGTGCTCGCCGCTCATGACTTGCCCCCTTTCTCGGGGGCGTCGAGATCGACCCGCAACTCGTTCATGAAGCGCTTGAAGCCCTTGGAACTCCGCTTGAAGCTTGCGCGCTCCAGTTTGTTCAGGAAGACCCGGAGCTCTTTGTCCGTGGGCATCTGCTGAAGCGCCGCGTCGCGACGGACCCGCTTGATCCGTGCCTCGTGCAGGCCGAACTCCGGATTGTGCTTGGGCACGCCCTTCTTCTTGTAGTTGGGGCTGGGCAGAACGACCCATGTCTTTCGCTTCTCATCCATCCGGTACTTGGTGATCAAGTCGGAGAACTCGCTGATGCCGTCGAAGAGCAGTGGCAGATCGATATCAAATGAGTAACGCAGTAAATGCCCGCAGTCTGGGCACCTGGTATCGAAACTCGGTTGCGGGCCCACGGCCGAATCCGAGATCTCGTTCGGCGTATAGAGCCCGATCGACACGATGTCTTCGATGCCGATCGTGCAGCCACATCGACCGCAAGTGTTCCTCTCTTTGAAGACCGATTTGATCCACGCCGGGTATCCGTTGTTTTCTGTTTCTGACATCGCGGGCCTCCTTAGTTGATGTAGAACACATCGATTGCGTCGTGAAGGACCACGCCGTCGGGCAGTTCGCCCGTAGCCTCGAAGTGCTCGGTGAGTGGCGTCTTCAAGATCGATTCGGTCCGCTTGATCGCGGCTGGGCAGTGGTCCGCAGCCCAGGCCAGCACGACCGCCTGGTCCGCGACCTCAATCTTTGGACCACGACGGCGGATGCCGACGCGCCCGGCTGGCAGGTTGATCGACTTGGCTTTACCAGGTTGATGCGCCAACTCGCCGACGAACCAGGCCCGGAGTTCGGCTTCGAACCGACGCATGAAATACGTTTCCTCTTGGCGCGCGCGCTGAGTTTCGGCAGTTGCCCACTCCTCGATTCGCTGGGCATATTGGCGCGCCGCAATGACCTTCCGCACTACCCAGTTGGCGGATTGGTGGTCCTGGACACGGAATTGGCAGGGGACCTCGAAACCCTCGTCCGGAGGGGCTGAGGCGGGTTTGGGGGATGTCAGCATGGCTGATCCTTTCATAGGGGGGTTATGACACCCGCCCTATGAGCAGCCATGGATTTCGCAGGAGTTTCGGAAAAGAAAAACCTCGGCGGTTCCCGAGGTGGTCAGATCGAGTCAATTGGGCGTGATCGGTAAGAGCGCTTGTTGTCGCTGATCGGATAGGGGCTCAGTCGAACATAAATCGCCATCGGTAACATATCTGCACTGTTTAGTGGTGCATTTATCTTCGATACAGTTGAGTAAAGACCGCAAAACCTTTCAACTTACAGTAAGGACAAAGACAATTATGGACAACAAAAATCAGATAACAGACGAGATAGTTAATGGATTATCCAAATGGATTGACCAGTTTTATCCAAGCATATTCGATCTGCCAAAACACGCAGCAGCAGGCGATGAGCTGCGTGAGCGAGTCGAAGATTGCGTCGAACATTATCTCGCTCACGAATTGCATTGGGAATACAACAGGGATTTGATGGTCAAACTACGCGACAGGTTCCTCGCCCAGGGCTCCATCGCTAAATAGGCCATATCCATAACTTGCAGAGCAGAAAATCCTCTGAAAAGGTCACCTGACTAGCCTGTTGCAACTGAGCGAGTTGAACATAAACCCCCCTATAGGATTGACGCCGATATGAACTTGTTCGGACAATGCGCTGACGCTGTAGCAACTCCTGCCGGTCCTCCTGAAAGAAAAAGACAGGCCATAAAGCCAGTTGTTTTCAAGCATTTCATAATGTTTTTCAGGGCCAGCTGAGCTAATCGCCCTCAAATCCTCTGCCCGCCTCGACTTACGCTGCAGGCAGCGGCAACGAGCGGTAGGATATGGCTATTTGCGACACATTAGCAGGCTTAGGCACTCCTGCCAACCGCCCCGCCACTGGGGTCTCCAACGGCAGAAGGCGGAAGGCAAAGGCAGGTTGGTGCAGGTCGATGCACATGCGCTACTCCAGCGGGTACTCCGACTCGTCCGTCTCATCCGGCGGCTCCACATCTTCGCCGCCAAGGCCGGGCTGGTGCTTTCCCTTCAACCGCTTTGCCGCTGATGGCTTAGAGGGCAAGGGGCGTTGCGAGCACCGATCGCGCGTCGGTTGGCCGTGAGGATCAGATATCCGCCCGATTCAAGAATCGGTGCATCCGAGGACGCGGTCGTGTTGAGGCGTGCGTGTCGGTGTTTCACCGCCGTCGGCGGACGAAAATCAGCCCGCTGAGGCCGAGTAGCGTGAGCGAGGCGGGTTCGGGCGTGACGACGCCGTTGACCGTGAGGTTGTCGAGCCCGGTGTGGTTGCCGGTCTCGCCCAGGCCGGTGAAGTCGCCGCCTTTGATCCGCAGGGTGTAGGTTCCAGGCGTCGAGAGCGCGACATCGGTGAAGTCGAAGGTCACCAGCGGCTGGCCCGCGGCGGTCCCCGCGAGGGTGTCGGCGATCGTGATCTGTTCAACGACCGCTGACGAAGGGTCCAGCAGCGTGAGGGTATAGTCGTTCTTGCGGTTGACGTTCTGGCTCTGGCCGCCGTTGACCGAGACCGAGTTGAAGGTGACGTCGGTGAGCGTGACCACGAAGCCGGCGGCGACGGTGAGGCTGACGTCGGTGGTCCAGAACGTGTCGCCGTTACCGACGTTCAAGCCGGGGATCAAGATGTCCTGCACGAAGCTGTTGCCATCGAAGATCGGCTGTGCGTTCGCGCTGGCGTTGAAGGCGGCCAGGTCTCCGGGGTCTTCGACGCCGTTGGTCGTCCAGTTGAGGTTGGTCTTGACATGATTCGACCCGCCGAGCGTGCTGTCGTTGAAATCGGTCGAGGCGATGATGTCGGCGCTGGCCGAGCCGAGGCACACGGCGGCCAAACAGCCGGCGGGGAGCGTGAGTGATTTGATTTGTAGCATGATGATCTTTCCTCCAAGCGTCGGCGACCCGCCGGACCTCGGTCGCGAATCGATGGGTATCAAAAGTTAACGCATTGGTTGTCCCTTGCCAGGCCCAATCCTGTATTTCAACGATACTGCCTGAAAATAAGGCGCAGTTGGTAAACCTAAGAGGTGGTTTTTATGCATGGTTGCGGTGCGTGGTTTCACGCGCGACGGCGACGCGCCAAGGCGAAGGCGGCGATCGCGATGAGCGTGAGGCTTGCCGGCTCGGGCACCGCGGCGGGTCCGAGCGGGCCGGTATAGGCGGAAAAGAGGGTTCCCAGGTCGGAGTCATCGACGTCGCCGTCGCTGTCGGTGTCGCCTTGCTCGGCGGTTTTGCCGCTGCCATTGGGTCCGGTGTAGTTGGAGAACGCGGTGCCCAGGTCGGTGTCGTCGATATCGCCGTCGCCATCGGTATCGCCGGGCAGCCCGCCGCCGATCGTGCCATTGATTGACAAGTTGTCGAAGCCGGTGTGGTTGCCGGTTTCGTTGGGATCGACGAAATCCCCGCCTTTGATCCGAAGGGTATATGTACCCGGCGCGGACAAGGCGACATCCTCGAAATCGAAAGTGATCAACGGCTGCCCGGCAGCGGTACCCGCGACGGTGTCGCCGATTGTGATTTCTTCCACGATCGCAGACGACGGGTCGAACAAGGTCAGGGTGTAGTCGTTGCGCCGGTTGACGTTCTCGGCTTGCCCGCCACTGACCGAGACCGAATGAAAGGTGACGTCGGTGAGCGTCACGCTGGTTCCCGCGGCGACGGTGAGGCTGACGTCGGTGGTCCAGAACGTGTCGCCGTTACCGACGTTCAGCCCAGGGATAAAAATGTCCTGAACGAAGCTGTTTCCATCGAAGATGGCCTGATTGCCGCCGCCGGCGTTGAGCGCGATCAGGTCACCGGGATCGTCCAGGCCGTTGAGCACCCAGTTCAAACCGGTCTTGATGTTGTTCGACGTGCCGAGCGTGCTGTCATTGAAATCGGTGAACGCAAGTTGCTCGGCGTAGCTGGCGGACGACGTCACGGCGATCAGAATTGCCGAACCATATAAAAGACGGGGATGGCGGAGCATGATGATTGGCTTCCCAGGTCACCGGTATTGTGTTCGAGCCATGCACAAATCGCCGTCGCCAAAACTTAGATGCAGGCTACGGATGGCGTACAACAAGCAACTATAAACCGACCCGAAACGGGAGCAAGTGCAAAAACTGCGAATCGTTTGGATCGACACAGATTGACTATTTGTGGTTAAGCCTGCCAGGACACCGGTTGCCGAAGGGCCCGCTGCAGCCTTTCGAGGTACTCGTCGCCGGGGATTTCGGCGACGCCGAACTGCTCGAGGTGCGGGTTGACGAACTGCACGTCGAGCAGTTGGTAGCCGCGTTCGCGCAGGTGTTGGACCAGTTTGACGTAGCAGACCTGGCTGGCGTCCGGCTCGTTGGAGAACATGGACTCGCCGAAGAACGCCGCGCCGATCGCGACGCCGTAGAGCCCGCCGACCAGTTGGTTGTTGCGCCAGGCCTCGACGCTGTGGGCGAATCCGGCGTGGTGCAGGTCGGTGTAGAGCCTTTCGATCTCGGGGCTGATCCAGTCGCCGTTCTCGGGGCCGCGCGGGGCGGTGGCGCAGCGGTGGATGACGTCGGCGAAGCACCGGTCGCGGGTGACCTGGAACCCGGCGTTGCGGACGCGTTTGGCGAGCGATCGGCGGACCCTGAACGCGCCGAGCGGGTCGCCGGGCACGAACGGCTGGATCGCGCGCGGGTCCGGGCGGTACCAGCCGATCTCGCCGTCGCGTCCGTCGGCCATGGGGAAGATGCCCTGGCAGTAGGCTTGCAGCAATAGGTCGGGGGTGATCTCGGGCTCGGCCACGACGGGCAAGATACGCAAAGCCGCCCGCCGAAGTCCAGCGACGCGAACGCCTGAAATAGCCGTGATGGCCCGAGCGCATCGCCCCGGTGACGTCGTGGGCCCGATGCGCCGCGCGCTGTGTGTTATTTGTTCTGTGTGTTTTTCATGCACGCTTGTACACTTGACAGGCCGATCATTTCACCAGGGCAACATCGGATGAACCACCCGGCCGCTCAATTCGCTCGATGGGGATTCTGCGTCGCGATGCTTGCAGTGTGTCTGTCCGCCGTCGAGGGTGGTGAAACCGCGCCACCTCCGTCGGCCGAGGCGACCTACGGCACCGCGGCCCGCCCGTTCCTCGAGGCGTACTGCTATTCCTGCCACGGGCCCGACCAGCAGAAGTCGAAGGTGCGTTTCGATCGGTTCACGGCGTTGACGCTCGAGGACGCCGAGCTTTGGCGGTTGGCGGCGGAGTCGGTCGCGTTCGGCGAGATGCCGCCAAAGGATGCGGCCCAGCCGACCGACGACGAGCGGTCGGCGTTCGTGGCCTGGGTGAAGGCGGCGCTCAACGCGCCCGGGCTCGCCGCCGACGCGCAGCAGGCGCTGCACAACCCGTCGGAGGGCAACCGTGTCGACCACGCGAAGCTGTTCGACGGCTCGATCACGGGCCCGGCGTGGTCGCCGCCGCGCATGTGGCGGCGCAGCCAGTCGCAGTACGACGCGATCATGGAGCAGGTGTGGGTTTTGCCCAGGCTCCGCAACGACTACGCCTTGGAGCGCGACGACCCGCGCATGGTGGGGTTCGGCTACGCCCAGCCTTTCCCGCAGATGGACCCCAAGCAGTTCACCAACTACGCCGGCGGGGTGCACGCGGACGCCACGACGCTCAAGGCGCTCATGGACGCGGGCTACCAGGTCGCCAAGCGGCTGACCCAGGATAAGCCCAAGTTCCACCCACTGACCCAACCGGTGGTGCAGATCGGCTACCCCCACGCGCGGCCCCACGGCGAGCTCGGCGTGTTCTACGTCCAACCGCCGCGGCGCGCTTTGGCATTCGAGCCGTTCATGAAAGAGGACGCGGCCCCGACCGAGGCCGACCGGCACGCGGCGATCGCGCACGTCTTCCGGCTGCTGCACGACCGGCCGCCGAGCGAGCAGGAACTGAGCCGCTACGACGCGCTGTTGGCGGGCAACATCGAGAAGGCCGGCCCGGTCGAGGCGGTGCGCGGCCTGATCACCGCGGTCGTTGTGAGCCCCGAGTTCGTGTTCCGCATGGAAGTGGGGATGAGCGAGCCGGACGCGCACGGCCGACGGATGCTCTCGCCGCGCGAGCTGATGTACGCGATCGCCTACGCGCTGACCGACGCGGGGCCTGACGAGCAGCTGGTCGAGGCCGCGGCGGCTGGTCGGCTCGAGACGCGCACCGACGTCGAGCGCGAGGTCCGGCGGATCATGGAAGACCCGGCGATCGAGAAGCTGCCGCTGCTGCGCTTCTGGCAGGAGTTTTTCGGCTACGTCTCGGCCAAGGACGTGTTCAAGGAACAGACGCCGTACGGCACGCCGCACCGGCCGAACTACCTGATCCGCGACGCCGACCAACTCGTTACGCATATCCTTGAGCAAGACAGGCAGGTCTTCCGTCAGCTCTTGACCACCGAGCGTTACTTCGTCGGCTGGCCGACCGCGGGTGGCGACGACGAGCTGCGGCAGAAGTGGATCGACGAGGCGCAGACCAACGCGCTCGCGTCGATTGAGAAGGCCAGGGCGCGGGCGCAAGAGAAGGGCAAGGCGTTCGAGATCAAGCCGCCGAACGGCTACAGCTACAGCGACACGTGGCTGGTCACGCAGGGCAAGACGATCATGCCCAAGGCCCGCCACAACGACGAGGGCCACCGCACGCGGCACTACGTCTTCGTCTATGGCTTTGACCCCAGGACGATGGACTGGTCGCCGGACCAGCCCATGGCGATCCCCGACCCGCGCATGGGGATGCTGATGCACCCGGCGTGGCTGGTCGCGCATTCCAAGAACTTCGACAACGACGTCGTCGCCCGCGGCCACTGGGTCCGCGAACGGCTGCTGGCCGGCACGATGCCGAGCATCCCGATCGACGTCGAGGCGCAGGTGCCCGAGTCCGAGACGCAGACGCTGCGGCAGCGGATGGCGGTCACGCGGGCCGAGTACTGCTGGAAGTGCCACAAACGCATGGACCCGCTGGGGCTTCCATTCGAGCGCTACGACCACTTCGGCTGGCACCGCACGCAGGAGTACACGGACCGTGCACGCCGGAACAAGCAGCCGGTCGATGACACCGGCGGGATCGCGTTCAGCGGCGAGCCGGGCCTGGACGGGCCGGTGAAGGACGCGCGCGAGCTGGTCACGAAGCTCGCCGGTTCCGAGCGTGTTCGCCAGTCGATCATCCGCCACGCGTTCCGGTTCTGGATGGGCCGCAACGAGATGCTCAGCGACTCGCCGACGCTGATCGCCGCGGACCGGGCGTACGTCGCGTCGGACGGGAGCTTCAAAGCGATGGTGGTCGCGTTGTTGACCAGCGATTCGTTCCTCTACCGGAAATAAGCACGATGCATCAGCCGCAACGAAACAGAGGGATTAGCCGACGGGCGCTGCTGGCGGGTGCGGGCGTCGGCGCGTTGTCGTTGTCGCCCGTCATGTCCGCGGTGTGCTCGGCGATCGAGCGCCGCGCGGCGGGGACCGCGCCGCCGATGCGCCTGGTGTTCTGCGTCAAGGGCAACGGCCTGTGGTCCGAGCTGATCCAGCCCGAGGCGCACCGCGACAAGCTGCCGTTCCGCTACGAGACCACGCCGCACGAACGCGTCGCGGGCGGGGTGGACATCGTCAAGGATTCGTGGGTCGGTGACCGGCGAACGTCTTACGCGGCGGCGAACGCGCCGATCGGCGACGCGCTCAGCGCGACCATGTCTCCGCTCGAGCCGTGGCGCGACCGCGTGTCGGTCATCCAGGGACTGACCGGCGGGTTTAGCGTCTACCACCTGGGCCACTACCAGGCGCTCTCCGCGACGCCCGCGCGCAAGCGCGACTCCAAGCAGGTCGTTGGCCCGACGATCGACTCGGTGTTCGCACGCGCGCTGCCCGCGCCGGTGCCGCACGTCTGCCTCGGGCACGACGCCAAGTCCGCGTCCGGCCTGTCCTACATCTCCGTCTCCGCCGCGGACCGGGATAAGCCCAACGCGTTCTACACCAAGCCCGCCCGCGCCTACGCCGACCTCTTCGGCGTCGTCGATCGTGGCGCGGCGAAGGCCCGATACGACGTGCAGTCGAGCATCCTCGACTTCCACGCCGACGACGTGAAACGCCTGCAGTCGCAGGTCGCCGGCACCGAACGCGAGCAGCTGGACCTGTACCTCAGCGCGTTCGACACGATCCGCCAGAGCCGCGCGCAGATCGAGGCGATGGCCGACCAGCTGCGCGAGCACGCGCCCGATGCGCCCGGCGACATCCAGATCGACCAACCCATCGATATCGCGTCCGGCCACGCCGACATCGCCGCGGCCTGTTTGATCAGCGGCCTGACCAACGTCGTGACGATCTGCTTCGACCAGCTCGGCTCGACCAGCTACCCCAACGCCGGGGGCCTGCACAGCGGCGTCGGCCACGGGCAGGGCGGCAACGTGCCCGGCAAGCGGCGGATGATCACCGGCTCGCACTTCGAGCAGATCGCCAAGGTCGCCAACAAGCTCGACGCCATCCCCGAGGCCGACGGCACGATGCTCGACAACACGCTCTTCGTTTACCTCGCCGACAACGGCGGCACGCACCACTCGAACGAGCTGAACTGGCCGGTCGTCTTGCTCGGGGACCTCGGCGGGCGGCTCAAGTCAGGCCGGTACTTCGCCCCCGGCAACGACAACGCGGACAAGCACGCGACGGGCCACACCCGCCTGGGCGACCTGTGGGCGACGCTGCTCGCCGCGGCCGGCCAGCCCTACAAGGGCTTCGGCGTGCCGAAGAGCGGCGTGCCGCACACGCCGATCGAGGCGCTGCTTTGAGGGTGGGCCCCAGAAAGCCGGGCGGATCAACACGCTTCGCGGCCACCGCCGACGTCGGCAAGCCGATCGGGTCAAAGCCACCTGCCGGAGTCGAACCGGCAACCTGCGGTTTACAAAACCGCTGCTCTGCCAATTGAGCTAAGGTGGCGTCGCCCGGACATGATACGACGTCTCGTCGGGCGGGCCAACACTCGGGGGGAGCAACGGCGGGTCGCGGGTCAGTTTGAAGTGGTGGGGCGGGCTTTAAGCCTGTCATGTCGCGCGGCACGCTTGATAAAAGGCAGGGGGCCTGTCCCAGCGGGAACCATTTTTTAGACTGACCTACTACCCGACGTCGGCAGACCAGTCGGAGACTTGCCGCGGGCCGAGGCGCGGCGGTACAATCCTCGCCCGCGCCACCGTAGCTCAGTTGGTAGAGCAGAGCTTTCGTAAAGCTCAGGTCGCTGGTTCGAGTCCAGTCGGTGGCTTTGTACTCTCGCGTGGCCTGGGGGCCGGTGGCCGGGCGGCGGGGCGTCGCCGTTCGCCTCGCGGCACCTTCAAACGATCGATGTTGATACGTTCATGCGGATTGCCTCCGGTTGCTGAACGTGCCGGACGCGACGCCTCGTGCGCGTGGCGGATCGCTCCGTCTTGCGGCGATGCCAACGCGCGTTGTCGGCCGCGGGGACGAAATCAGGTTAATCAAGCGTGCAGTCGGCACCCGCTCTCACGGCGTCTGATCGCGTACGGTTCACTATCCGCAAAGAAATTCTGTGAAATCTGACGGCAACGCGGTTGTTTGATCTGGACGTCTGCGTAAGTTCGTCGGCGTCACGTATCAAGGGGTCGATCGATGCCGCGATGGATTCAGTGTCTGTGCAAGTGGGCCGTGCTAACGATCCGCAGGCAGAGAGAAAGGGCCGGTTTCACGTCATGCGCTCGCGGGCGTGACGAGGCGGGCGCGGGGTCGTCACCCGGCGATGGCCTGGCCCGCCGGCTCGCGCACTGCAGCCGAGCGCCGGTCGAATCGCTCGAGCCGCGTCTGCTGTTCAGCGCGGCGCCGGCCGCCGAGCACGACGCGTTGTTTGTCCCGGCCGACCGGGCGGTCGCGCTGGACGCGTTGCTGCTGAACGACACCGACGCCGACGCCGACCCGCTGAGCGTGGTGATCGACACGCCGCCGACGCATGGCGGGGTCGTGCCGGACGGGCAGGGCGGCCTGGTCTACCAGCCGGACGCGGGTTATCTCGGGCCCGACAGCTTTACGTACCGCGCCAGCGACGGGTCCCAGCAGTCCTCGGTCGTCGCCGTCGCGGTGACCGTGGGCGAGTCGGCGACCTCGGCGGTGGACGCGGGCGTCGATCGGTGGATCGAGTTGGTCGGCGACGCGCTGAGCGAGGTCGGTGGGGCCTACCTGCCGAGCCCGACGCTGGCCAGCGACGCGCCGGGCGCGGTCGTGTCGTGGGCGGTGGACTGGGGCGACGGGCACGCCGAGCCGCTCGCCTTCGACCCCGTGACCGGCCAGCCGATCGTCGGGCCGCACACGTATTGGACCCCGGGAACGAAGACGGTCCGCTTCACCGCGATCGACGGGGATGCGCGTTACGACGCGTCGATCGATGTCGTCGTTCAAGATTCGGTAGCGCTGGTTGCGAACGACCATTACACGACACCGGCCGACCAGCCGGTGTCCGCGCCTTACGCCGCGGCGGGGGTGCTGGGCAACGACGCGCTCGACCCGGCCCAGGCCTGGTCGCTGACGGTGCGCCACCCGAGCGACCCGAACCAGGACGCGACGCTCGCGGCCGGCTCGACCGGGTCAGCGAGCGTGGACACCGGGCGCGGCGTGTTCGGCTTCGGCGTGGACGGTGCTTTCGTGTACCTGCCCCACGCCGGCCAGACGGGCACGGACGCGATCGTCTACGAGGTCGATAACGGCCAGGGCACGACCGACCGCGGCCTGATCGAGATCGACGTGCGCGACACGGACACGCAGGACCGGTCGCCCGACGCGGCGAGCTGGGCGGTCACGGTCGCGAAGGGCGCGGTCTTCGCGATCGACGACCCGCGGCTGGGCGTGCTAGGCCGGTCGTCCGACCCCGACGGCGACCGAGTGCGACTCGCCACCACCCAGCCCAGCGCACCGGCCCAAGGCTCGCTCACGCTGAACGACGACGGCACGCTCGTCTACGACCCGCAGGACCCGCAGTTCACCGGCGAGGTCACGATCGACTACGCGCTCGACGACGGCCCGGGCGGGCAGGTGTGGGGGCAGGTCACGCTGACCTACATCGATCACGCGCCGGTCGCGACCGACACCCGTATGAGCGCGACCGCGGGCCTGAGCGTCGAGGTGCCCGACGCGGCCGGCCTGCTCGCGCTCGGATCGGATCGGGACGGCGACACGCTCACGCTCGCGACGATCGACGGCGTTGCTGTGAGCTTTATCGATGCTGCAACGCCGTCGTCCTACTTCACCGCGCAAGGCGGGCTGATCGAGCTCTACGAAGACGGCGGGTTTCATTACACGCCCGCGACCGGATTCGTCGGCGAAGACGCGTTCACGTACACGCTGACCGACGGCGGCCACGCGAGCGAGCCCGCGACGGTCCGCATCGACGTCGGCCCCGGCACGCTGTCGCTCGCGGACGACCTGTACAACGCGCGGGCCAAGGGCATCCTCAGCGTACCCGCGGAGTCGGGCCTGCTGGCGAACGACCTGGATTCGCACGGCCGGGCGCTGATGATCGAGAACGCGAACACGATCTACCCGACCGAGCAGGGCGGGCAGGTCATCTACGGCCCCGACGGGTCGTTCTACTACCAGCCCGACGCGGCGTTCACCGGCGAAGACCGCTTCGGCTACACCGTCGTCGACGCGGCGGGGCACACGCACACCGCCCAGGTCGCGTTGGTCGTCGATCGTCGCCCGCCGCTCGCGTTCGACGACGCCTATACCGCTGGCATCGGCCAGTCGATCGCGATCGACCTGCTCGCCAACGACCTGCCCGGCCCGGACGGCATGGCGATCCACCTGCACACGCTCGAGTCGCTCGACGCGCCCCAGTTCGGCACGCTCGTCGCGGTCGATGCCGACGCGGGACTGTACACCTACACCGCGCCGACGGGCTGGTCCGGCACGTTCGCGCTGGCCTACACGGTGACCGACGGCGTCGAAATTAGCGAGCCGGCGGAGCTGCTCATCACCGTGCTCGACGAGGCGGTCGTCGCGATCGATGACAGCTACGAGCTGTCGCACGGCCAGCCGCTGGTGGTTGACGGGCCGGGCGTGTTGAGCAACGACGTCGGGCCGGCGGGTGTGTTGCAGGTCGCCCAGCCGGGCGTGATCGCGACGCGCAACGGCGGGCAGCTCGACATCAACGCCGACGGATCGTTTACATACACGCCCGAGGCGGGCTTTGTCGGGACGGACACGGTCGCGTACCGCCTCGCCGAGGTCGCAGGCGTGTCGTCCGTCGGCGAGATCGTGTTCGAGGTCACGAACGCCGCGCCGACCGCGGGCGACCTGGCGCTCGCACTCGACGAAGACGCCGGCCCGACAAGCGTTGCCTTACCGATCGCCGACACCGACCCCGCCGACGGCGGCGCGCTGACGATCGACATCCTCGCGGCCCCGAGCAACGGCCAACTCGACCAGGCGAATTGGACGTACACGCCCGACCCCCACTTTGCCGGCCAGGACCGGTTCACCTACGCGGTCACCGACACCCTAGGCGAGACCGCGTATGGCACGGTGCGGCTCGACGTCGCGTCGCTGAATGATGCGCCGACCGCCGACCCGGTCACGTTGTCCCTGAACCCTGACGACACGCTGCGCGTGGATCTGCGCCAGTACATCGACGACGCGGACGGCGACGTGGTGTCGTTCGTCCAGACCGCCGGACCGGGCAGCGTCACCGCCGACGGCGTGTTCAGCTTCGACCCCGCGGGCACGGCCGGGACCAGCACCGCGGTGTTCACGGTCAGCGACGGCGGCGCGCTGCCGGCGACCTTCGCCCTGACGCTCGACGTCGCCAACGCCGCGCCCGTCGGCTACGCCGATGCGTACGTCACCCACGACGGGCTGGAGCTGCGGGTCACCGGCGCGTCAGGCGTGCTCGCCAACGACACCGACGACTACAAACAGAGCGTCACCGCGATCGGCTCGAGCACGGTGCTGACGACGGCGACGCTGGGCGTCACGGTCACGCTCGACCCCAACGGCGGGTTCGTCTACCAGACGCCGACCCTGCCGGCGGGGACGACCCAGCTGACCGACACCTTCACGTACACACCCGCCGACGGACACGCCTCGGGCGGCGCGACGACAGTGACAATCCTTGTGACCGCCGACGACGTGATCGCGTCGGACGATCGCTACGCCGTGAAGCAGGGACAGATCGTCGAGGTGCTCGAGCCGCTGCAGGGGCTATTGCGCAACGACATCGATGCGCTGGACCCGACCTCGAACACGGCGTTGTCGGTGCACGCCGAACTGAAGAACACCGACCAGGGCGGGTTCGTTCAGCTCTTCGCGGACGGTACGTTCTACTACGCAAGCCCGGACGAGCACGTCGGTCTCGACACGTTCACGTACACGGTGACCAACACGAATACCGGCGCGACGGCGAGCGCGGCGGTGCGTATCGACGTTCGCAATACCGCGCCCGTCGCGGTAGGCGACCGGTACGAGCTCATCGCGGTCGAGGCCGGCGCGACGCCGTCGGCGTATTCCCGCGCAGCGGACCAAGGCCTGCTGCTGAACGACTACGACGCCGACGGCGACGCGATACACGTCCAGCACCTCACGATCGCCGGCACGACCTATCCGCACAGCACCCCGATCACCGTCCTCGACGACGCGGGCGAGGTCGCCGGGACGCTGGTCGTCTTCTCCGATGGCGCCTTCGACTTCACGCCCGCCGCGGGCTACGTCGGCGACGCGACCGTCGCGTACAAGCTCACCGATCGGGCGCAGTCCTCGACCGGGCAAGCCGTCTTCGACATCGTCAACCGCACGCCCACGCCCGCCGCCGACGCCTACCGCCTGCACGTCACCGACGCCGCCGGCGACGGCGCCGCGATGCCCAGCGTGCTCGACAACGACTACGACGCCGACGCCCACCCGTTCATCGCCGCGCTGCCGCCCGTCGCCCCCGGTCAGGAGCCACGACTCGCGGGCGACAGCTTCACGACCGACCGCGGCGCCACCGTCGTGTTCAACTCCGACGGCACCTTTACCTACTCCGCCGACCCCGGGTTCGTCGGCGTCGATTCGTTCACCTACGCGCCGACCGACGGACTCGAAGCGATCCCGCAAAGCGCGTGGACCACCGTCACCATCGACGTCTGGAACCAACTGCCGCTGCCCGCGGGCGACACCATCTACGCCGAGGTCTCCTACGCCGGCGATCCCCCGCAGATCACCGGCCAGTTGCTGACCAACGACGTCCTGGTCAACGACCACAGCGGCACCAACTACCAGCCCGGCGACCCGACCAGCCCCAACCGCGCGCTGCTGATCGACCCGGCGACCGGGCAGCCGATCGACCCCGCCGCCGGCCCGGGCACGCTGACGCTCGACCAGGGCACGCTCGAACTCGAGCCCGACGGCACGTTCACCTTCGCGCCAAGCCCCAACTACCGCACCGACGGCAGCGGCGAATACACCGCCGGCGGGTTCGTCGGCACCGTCTCGTTCCGGTACCTGCTCGAAGACGAGGCCGAGCGGACCGAGCCGGTCAACGTCGATCTGGTCCTGACCAACCACGCGCCCCAGGCCGCCGACGACGTGTTCGTGCTGACCCACGCGCTGACTATTGACGGCAACGTGTTCGCGGGTCACGCTTCGGCCGACGGCGACTGGGACGCGGAGGCCGACGACTTGACCGTCGAGCTCGTGTACGGCCCGGGCGACGCGGCGAGCAGCTTCGCGCTCAACGACGACGGCACGTTCAGCTTCGTCGCGGCCGAGGGCTTCGACGGCGTCGCGCAGTTCTCGTACCGCGTGCTCGACGGCGTGTCGCGCTACAAGCGGACCAGCGACCCGCACACCGTCGGCACCGTCACGATCCACGCGGTCAACAACACCGCGCAGGCCGGCGGCGACTTCGTCATCACCTCGCTCGACCAGCCGGTCGACGGCGACGTGCTGGCCAACGACTACTACGCAACCGGACAGGGCATCGTCGCCGAGTCCGAACTCGTCCCGGGTTCGGCATACGGCGGGACGGTCGAGCTCGACACCGACGGCACGTACACCTTCACGCCCGACGCGGGCTACGTCGGCGACGCCGGGTTCAGCTACCGGCTGGTGGTGTACGCCGACGACGGCAACGGCGGGCAGGCCGTGCTCTCGCAAAGCGGCGAGACGCGCGTCAACGTCTCGGTCCAGCCGCCGGTCTACCGCCCGGTCGACAAGATTTTCGAGCTGACGGCAGGGGACCTCGACGGCCACGTGCTCACCGGCGTGGGCAGCAACGTCGGGCAGGACTTCATCGAGCCGGGGTACACGCTCGGCGACGTCGTCGTCAGCGCCGGCACGATCGGGCAGGCGGCCGGCGACCGCGTCGTGATGAACGCGGACGGCTCGTTCGTGTTCGTCCCCGCGGACCCCAACGGCGCGACGCGCTTCGCCTTCGACTACACCGCCGGCGTCGGCGCGGGCATGGCCGGGCAGGGCACCGGCTCGGTCGTGATCTACTACGACGGCACGTCGGCGCTCTTCGACAACGACCACACCCGCCAGTGGGCGGACCACGCCCTCGAGGGCACGACGATCGAGATCGACGCCGCGGCGTTGGTGGCGATGTACTTCGATACGCCGGCGGTGGTCGATCCGACCACGATCGACGTCGAGCAGCAGCCGTGGTGGGGCACGTTCGAGAAGGGAACGAACTCGGCGGGTGAGCCGGTCTGGTATTACACCGCCGACACGCGCGGCCTCGCCTCGTCGAGCACCGACGCGGTGGTGTTCACGGTCAAGGACTTGGTGGGCACGTCCAGCCGTCGGCTGACACTGCTGATCAACGTGCAGCCCAAGCCGCAGCCCAAGGACGACTGGGCCGCCACGCCGCACGACACGGCGGTCACGATCGACGTCCTTGCGAACGACGGCGCGGACGCCGACGGCTTCGGCCTGGACCGGCCGATCACCGCTAATAGTGTCGACGCGGTGCAGGTCGTGAACCCGCCGACGAGCGGGACCGCCGTCGTCATCAACAAACAGATCAGGTACACGCCGTTCGCCAACACCGTCGGCCCGGTCACGTTCGAGTACCGCGTGATCGACAAGCTCGGCAACCCGCACGACGCGACGGTTACGGTCCAGGTCGGCCCCGAGCCGATCCAGCCGCCCACGGCCGGCTCGGCGACCGCGGACCAAGTCGAGTTCGGCGGGACGATGTGGGATACGCACCTCGTGCCGATCACCGCGTCGGCACGCTCGCCGATCCTGCACGCCTCGATCGTCGCGCAGGGGCAGTACGGCTACGCGGTGGTCAACCAGTTCAGTGACACCAGCGTCGAACTGATCTACACGCTCACCGATCGCCCGGGCGTCGGCGTGACGCAGGACACGATCACCTACCTCATCCAAGACGCCCACGGCGAGTCGGCCCAGGGCACGCTCACGATCCCGATCGACCGCGGCGACGACCCGGCCACGCCCGCCGACCGACCGGCGTACGTCGATCCGAATCACGACACGTCGCAGAACCCCGCCAGCCCGCTCACGCTGACCGACGCAACCGACACGTGGTACGCCAGCGATCACAGCATCAAAGTCCAAGTCACGGGCACCGCGACGTTCGTGTTCAGCGCCAACGGCGTCACGATCACCGGCGCCTCGCAAGGCGCGAGCATCACCGCGACCTACGTCGGCGACCACGCGGATTCAGCGCCGGAATTCACAGTTGATTGGCAGAACAGCAACGCCACCCACAACTTGACGATCCAGTCGTCCACCAGTATTGCTGGCATCGACTTCGAAGGCGACCTGATCGCCGAAGTCGGCGGGAACATCGAACAGGCGATCACCGCGAAGACCATCGACTTGTCGGCCTACGCGAGCGGCAAGCACTACGACATCGACATCAATGCAACGCTCACGGCCGACGGCGGCGACCTGTATATCCGCTCGGCGGCCAACATCTTCGGCGATTTGCACGCGACCGGCGACATCACCTCGCACAAGTACGGCAACCCCAGCGACATCCGCGGCGACCTGACCTCGGATATCATCGACGCCGGCGGCGATGTGCTGCTCACGCTCGTCAGCGACTCAACGTTTGAACGCCGAGAGATCAGCGTCGGCACCGAAATCAATGCGGGCGGTGGCGTTGACCTGACCGCTAACGGCGGGATCGACGCGACGATCAACTACACGACCGCGCTGATCCTGAACGCCCTTGATGGTGCCCTCACGGGGACCTACACGAACACCGGCACGCAGGTCAGCGAGACCGACATCAACGCCCGGTCGATCGCCGCCACCATCGACGCGGGCGACAGCCCGGCCGGGTCTATCGAGTCGGCCCGGGATATCACCGGCTCGATTACCGCCGAGCGCTTCGGGACGATCCATTCATACGCCGGCTCGATCCATTCGACGATCACCGTCGGCGACCTGGACTATCTCCACGCCGGCGTGGACCTCGCCGGGGAAGTGACGGGCACCGGCACGCTGGGGTACGCGCACATCGAGCGCGACCTCGCCGCCGGCGGCAAGCTGACGTTCGAGCAGATCGACGACCTCGAGATCGGCCGCGACTGGTTCGGCGAGGTGCACCTCGGCGACGGCGGGTACGCGAACAACGACCCGCTGCACATCGGCAGCCGGTTCATCGGCAAGCTGACCAACACGTCCGACGAGCAGCCGAGCATCACCGCCGGGCGGTACCTGTTCGGCGAGATCACCGCGGAGAACGCGACGAACAGCTTCTATCTGCACGCGGACGAGTCCCTGGCGATGTGGGTCACCGCGCCCTTGGCGCACATCGCCTCGGTGACCGCGGGCATCCAGAACGATATCGACCGGCCCGGCACGATCGAGGCGGCGCGGATCAAGGCGAACTCGATCGGCACGATCGCCGCCTACGCCGAGACGGGCGCGCAGGGCCCGGACGCCGGGCTGATCGGCGGCAGCACGTTCGAGCTGACCACCGGCCCGCTCGGAGGAGGCGGCCCCGCGCTCAATACGGTATACGCCGACGGGCGGGTGTCGGGCCTGACGATCCACATCCCCAACGTCGCCGCGGCCGACACCGCGATCGGTTCGGTCAGGGCGGCGCAATCCCTCGCCCGCATCGCGAGCATGTCGATCACCACGCCCGGCTCGATCGGCTCCATCCAGTCCGGCGGGCCGGGCTCAGCGGGCGGCGACCTCGAACTCACGAAGCTGTCCGCCGGCCACGTCGGCACGCTCAGCGCAACCAACGGCTCGGTCTCAGGCGAGATCGACCTGGCCCACGGCATCGACGAAATCAAGGCGGGCATCGAACTCTCGGCCAACATCACCACGCGCGCCGGTGACCTCGGCTTGATCGACCCCAACCGGATCCCAACGATCGTCGTCGGCGCGGTCGTGTCCGGCGACCTCACCGCGGCGAACGGCAGCATCGGCGCGATCGTCTCGGGCGTCCGCTCGGCCGGCGGGATCAGCGGCGACATCACGGCGAACCACGGCGAAGTCCGCGGCCTGACCGTCATCAATGTCGACAATCCCTTCGAGACAAGCAACCAAGACATGGCCTGGCAATCGCCGGGCCGTGGGCAGGACGTGACGGTGCCGGACAGCAGCGTGGTCCAGGCCGTCATGGACGCCGCGATCCCGCCGCGCGAGGCGCGCCGCGTCGGGTTCGCCCAGGCGGGCGCGATCAGCGGGACCATCAAGGCCCGGACGCTCGGCCCGGTCAACACGATGGGCGCGATCACCGGCAAGATCATTGCCACCGGGCAACTGCCCTCGGTCCGCGCCTTCGGCGCGATCGGCGACGACGCGGTCATCGTCTCGGGCCTGGGCGAACTGCAACTCGAGTCGTGGGGCATTGTCGGCGGGGCGATCCACGCGCAGACCGACCTGACGATCCACGCCTTCGGCACGTTCAAAGCCACGGCCGCGGGTGGTCAGGACACCTACGTCACGACGTGGAGCGACGTCGGGCAGGGCGCCGACATCCGCGGCCTGCTGCACGCCGGGGTGTGGAGCAGGCAGAGTATCACCGACCTGGTGATCGACGCGGCGCTGGGCACCACGAGCGTGAATACCTGGTCCGACGCGAGCGGCATCACGATGCGCTCGGGCAAGACCGGCCGGATCGTCACCGCCGGCGAAATCAACCAGGCCCGCTACAACGGCACGTCCGATGAAAGCAACCTTGTCAGCCTCAGCTTTGGTGATCAGGTTTGGCTCGAGACTTCTTCGCTGCGGGACCAGTACGTCGTCAGCGGTGGGAACCTCACGCACCCCGGCGGCGAGCAGTCGGGCGACACGTTCCTCGCGATCACCGGCGGGTACCTCGACTTCGAGTCCGAACTCAAGCTCGAGTCGGGCGAACTGACCATGCTCGTGCACGGCGAGTTCCGCGGCAAGGCCTCGGTCGGCTTCGACGACAGCAAGGTCGCCGACGACGACCAGCCCAGCTCGATCAAGCTCGACGCCGGCAGCGTGAGCTCGTCCGCGCAGCTGAGCGCCCGCCACATCACGATCGCGTCCAACGGCGACGCGAGCGGCACGATCACCGCGCGCGACGCGCTCATGCTCGACGTGCAGGGCGACCTCGCCGGCACGCACCAATCGACCAAGGGCGGCGTGCAGGTCCTCGCCGGCAAGACCGCGAACGCGACGATCACCGGGCAGCTCGGCGTCGTCGTCCAGGCGCAAGAACAGGTCAAGGGCACGGTCCAATCGCCCGGCGGGCACCTGCAAGTCACCGCGCTCAACGCGACCAACGCGCAGAACGCCATCGACGGCCAGTTCACGGGCTACGCCTCCGCGTCGCTCATCGGCTGGGGCGACGTCAAGGCGACCGCCGCGTCGGGCTCCCGCCTCACCGAGGGCGGGCTCGACGTCTTCGCGAAGGGCAACGTCAGCGCCGACGCGGTGCTCCGCGCCGGCGGGCAGGTCGGCGTCGAGGCTTGGGGCGAAGTGAAAGGCACGATCCACGCGGGCCAAGGCGACGCGGGTTCTGAACACGACGCGGTCGTCATCGCCCACGCCGGCATCGACGCGACGATCGACGCGACCGGCTGGGTCCAGGCCGTCTCGCTGCAAGACCTCGCCGGCACGATCACGAGTGCCAACGGCGGCGTCGCGCTCCAGGCCGGCGGCGAGCTGGGCGCGACCGTCACCGCCAAGTCCGACATCGATGCGCTCGCCCGGTCGATCGCGGCCGCCGACTTCACTTCGACCCACGCCAACCTCAGCGCGATCGCGCTCACCGCCGCCGACTTCGGCGAGGTGATCGCCAAGGGCAACATCGAACTCGTCGCCGACCAGTCGGTCACCGCCGACCTTGTGCACGCGCTCGGCGAAACCGACCCGGCCGGCATCCCGACGCTGCGCCCGCAGGTCAACCTCGTCGCCAACGCGGGCACGCTCGACATCGACCAGCTCTTCGCGCCGCACGGCGACGTCTCCGCCTACGCCGCGCTCGGCGTGACCCTCACGACCGCGCCGCCCTCGCCGCCCGAGCCCGACCCCAACGCCGACCCGCCCGAGCCCGACCCGCCACCGCCGCCGCCCCTGCCACGCTCGGTCTCCGCGCTGGCCAACGCCGACGTCGCCGGCAAGCTCCACGCCCAGCAGCAGGCCACCGCGATCGCGCTCGGCGGCGACGCGGGGACATCGGCCGGCAGCATCACGCTCACCGAGGCGATCGTCACCGCCGACGGAGGATCGCTGCAACTCTTTGCCCGGGGCGCGATCGGCGGCGAGACGTTTACCGCGACCTCCGCCGGCTGATCGACGCCGCCGCCGACCTGCCCATCGTCGGCACCTACGCCGCGGGCGCTGAAGGCCTGTCGCTCGCCTCGCTCCAGTCGATCGACGCCACCGCGACGACGACAAACGCCGGCAACATCACGCTCTTCGCCGGCAACACCGCCGAGCCCTCGGGCGCCTTCGGGCAAAACATCGTCGGCAGCGTCACCGCCGCCGGCTCGGCCGAGCTGCTCGCCGCCGGCAAAGTGTCTGCCAACGTCACCGCGAACGACTCCGCCGCCGTCACCGCGCTCACCGGCGACGCCGCCGGATCGATCACGACCCTGCTCAGCACCGGCGTCGTCTCGGTCTACACCCCGGCCAACGTCACCGGCACCATCGCCGCCGGCCACGACGCGACCGTCATCGCCGCCGGCGACCTGACCGCGCCCCTCGCCGCGGCCAACGACGCGCAAATCCTCCTGCAAGGCATCCAGTCCGCGACGATCACCGCCGGCGCCGACGCCTCGGTCTCCGCCGACCGCATCGCCGCCGCGATCACCGCCGGCCAGTCCGCCGCCGTCGCCAGCGCGACCGGCATCGACGCCGTCATCACCGCGCACACCGGCCTGTCCGCCATCGCCAACACCGACCTCGCCGGCAACGCCCAGCTGATCGTTCTGGGCCGCGGCGACCTCGCCGCCGTCATCCTCGGCGACTTGCACGGCCAGGCCACCACCCACGACGGCAACCTCAACCTCGCCGTCGGCGGCGCGTACACCGGCTCGGCCACCGCCGGCTGGCAATCCGACCTCACCGGCTCGATCGACCTGCTCGCGATGAACCATCTCGACGGCGAGGTCACCGCCGACGCCGACGCCAACCTCACCATCCTCGGCAACCTCACCGAGAACGCCTCGGTCACCGCCGCCAACAACCCCAGCGCCGCCGCCGCGGGCGACGTCGGCACCGCCCGACTCACCCTCGCGCCCAACGCCACCGCCGCCGGCGACGTGCTCGGCCCCGTCAACGCGCCCTTCGGCCACGTCAATCTCGTCGCCAACAGCATCATCGATACCGCCGTCTCCGCGGGCAGCGACCCCGCCACGCATCAGGGCAACGCCGACATCACCCTCGCCGGCACGCTCACTTCGCAAGCCGCCGTCTCCGCATATCTGGACGCTCGCGTCATCGCCTTCGGCGACCTCGCCGGCAGCGTCACCACCGCCGTCGGCGACGTCGACCTCACCACCGCGCAATCCTTCGACGCACTCACGGTCAACGCCGGCAACGACCTCAACGCCAGCGCCAACCAGGCCTCCACCCTCACCGCCAACGCCGGCCGACACCTTCGCCTCGACCTCGCCGCCCCCGCCGACCAGACCCACCACGTCGACCTACAAACCACCGCCGGCTCGATCGCCGTCAACACCCTCGGCCACCTCAACGGGCCGATCACCGCCGGCGATCACCTCGACCTGTTCGTCCTCGGCGACATCCTCGGCCAGGAAAACATCGCCGCCGGCGGCGACCTCGAACTGCTCGCCTCCGGCCAGGCCCTGCTCGGCAGCGTCACCGCTGCTGGCGACCTCGACCTCGCCACCCCCGACCTGCTCACCGCCACCGCCGTCACCGCCGGCCGATCGCTCAACATCTTCGTCGGCAAGACCACCGCGATCAACGGCCTCGTCCTCGCCCAGGAACACGCGAACCTCACCTCCATCGACCTCTTCTCCGCCCTCGGCGTCGGCACCCACAACGGCAACCTCGCCTTCACCTCACAACAGGCCGTCGCCACCAACTTCAGCGCCGGCATCGACAACCCCGCCGCCAACGCGCCCTCCCTCGCCGTCTTCGCCGGCGACTCGATCTACAACGCCACCTACTACGCGCCAGGCGACATCACACTCGTCGCCAGCAACGACATCACCGCCAACAACGGCGACACCTCCGCGACAGGCCCCGCGCCCATCGACGCCGGCGGGACACTGCGCCTGCTCACCGCCGCCGGCGACATCGACGCACGCGCCCGCGCCAACGACATCGCACTCATCCACACCGACCAGGGCAACCTCTCCGGCTACTTCAACACCACCAACGGAAACATCGAAACCGTCTCCGTCGGCGGGGACATGACCTTCGCCTACCTCGAAGCCTACAACGCCCGCATCGAACGCGTCGAAGTCTTCGGCCAAACCACCAACGCCGCGCTCTTCACCCAGCACCTCGGCCGCTTCGTCGGGCGGGACGACATCGCCTCGACGCTCTTCTACGCCGACCAGACCGTCCACGACATCCAGGCCTTCCTCAACGCCGAGCTGGACGTCTACACCCAGGCCGCGCAGAACAGCAGCATCGGGTCGATCCAGGCCCTCGGCGACATCACCGGGTGGATCACCGCGGACACCGTCGGCGAGATCCTCTCCAACCAGACCATCACCGCCGACATCCAGGCCACCGCCAACTCCGTCCAGGAACACGTCGCCCACGGCCTCGAAGGCCTGCCCGAACAACACACCCTCACCTGGCACGTCCAGCACCACGGCACCTACAGCGTCAAACGCATCGAGGCCGAGGTCGCCGCGCTGTCCGAAGCCCTCCGCGCCTTGCAAAACCGCATCGCCGACGCCCAAACCGCCGCCACCGGGCAGCGCACCGCCACCGACGCGGCGCTCGCCAAGGCACAAACCGACCTCGACGACCAGCTCCAGGCCGCCGTCCACCTGGCCATGGCCGGGTTCGAGTCGGTCACGAAGGACGCCGGGCAGGCCCCGGCCCAGACCGACGCCGAGCTCGCCCGCGTCGCCGACGACTTCGCCGTCGCGCTTCGGCGTGGCGTGACCGACACCCGTTCCGACCTCGCCGACCTCGCCGCGCAGTCCGAGACCGCCACCGTGCGCAGCGCCGCGGCGGTCGCGTTTGCGCACCTGACGCTCGACGATTCGCTGGCGCGGCTGGTGACCGCGGCGCAGGGCAACCAGCAGACGATGCTCCAGAGCCGGGCCGGCGCCGCGCAGGCCTACGCCGGGGGCAGGCGTACCGGGACCGGGACTTCGCTGCGCGAACAAGCGCTCGAGGAGCTGATCGAGGCGGCGAAAGAAGAGGCCGCGGACAGGCTGCAGGACACGCTGACACGCTGAGTGCTCATCGGCTTCGTGCCGATCGTGGGCACGCTCGCCAGCGCTGCGCTGGACCTGCCAACGCGTCGATCTGGCTCGCGCGGGGCAACTACGAGGAAGCGGCCTCTACGGCCTCGCGGCTTTGCCGATCGTGGGGGACGCGGCGCAGGGCGCTCGTCGCAGCTCCGCACCAGGCCGGCTGCGACGACGCGTCAGGCGGCCAAGGGCGAAGACCGGCGCGACGCAGCTGACCAAGAACACCGACAGCGTTTTGGGGCGGGCGATGCACCGCTGCGTGCTGGGCAACAGCTTCACCGCGGGCACGGGCGTGGTCACGGGCGTCGCCGCCGACGGCGGCCTGCTGACCACCGACATCGCGACACTCGCGGTCGGCGACGTGGTGCTGGCCAACGACCAGTACACGCCGGGGGCCGAGCCGCGCTACGCCCTGGTCACCGGCGTGAGCCACCGGACCGTCCACGCGCTCCACCACGTCAGCTACGTCACCGACGCGGGCGAATCCGAGACACTGGAGACGACCGAGGGCCACGAGTTCTACGCCCGCCGACTGACCGGCCAGGCCGGCCAAACCGGCTGGCTCAAGGCCCAGGACCTCCAGCCCGGCGACCAACTCCTGACCCCCGACGGCACGTGGGCGACGGTCACCGCCAACACCCTCGAACTGGCCCCCGAAGGCGTGACGGTCTACAATCTCACCGTCAGCGACGGGTCGACGTACTACGTCGACGACGGCCAAGGCAACGCCGCCGCGGTGTGGGTGCATAACTGCCCTGACGTAGTTCCCAAGGCTCTTCTGTACGCTTACGGTAAGCGTCTTGCAAAGGATACAAATGTCTATGTTGCATACAGGCGTGGTCAAGTCGTATATGTAGGCATTACTAAGCAAGATCCTGCGAAACGACTAAAGCAGCACAACGGATTCTGGGGCGGATATAAAAACTTTGATGATGTGAAACGAGTAAGTACTAACATAACACGGCGACAGGCCAGAGCGATTGAGCAGGCATTCATCGAGAAATACACATTACAAAAACTAGAGAATCGTATTAATAGCATCAGCTCATTGCGGACGTGGTATAAAACGGCGATCAAATGGGGGGCAGATGAGTTGCCTAGCATATTGAAAACCATCTAAAATTATTGAGAGATTGCGATGAAGAACGTGCCTAGTAAGCCTTACGAAATGCCTCTAACGCCGTTAGCCAAAAAGAATAGGTTCAAGGTGCAGGCAAACGACATCTTTGCACTCGAAGTGTTGAACTACGGATACTTCTATGGTCGGGTTGTTAAGATAGACTTGGATGAGATATATACCGAGTATAGAGATAATGATTTTATTTTCATGCCTGGTGAGAAAAAGTGCTGGATCTGCTGCTACATATATGACTTTAACAGTGATTATTTGGTTGAGGATATCAGTCAGCTCGTATTCAACAATTTACTTTGTGGCCCGCTATTGCTCACGAACCACGCATGGCGCGATGGTCTGTTTAAAACAATAGGTAACGTTCCGATACCGGATCATGAACAAGCTCTACATACCAATTGTTTTTACTGGCGTTGTTTAGATCGATACGTTGATATGCACGGGCAATTTCTTGACAAGCCTGTGATGCCATGTGGCAAGTATGGTAGTTTTCTAACCCACCACGGCATCTATTCCATCTTGCGCGAGGCGCTCGGCGACCCCATCATATACAACGACGAAGATAACGATGGCGGTTCAGATGACGCTGCCCGCCCACTGGACCCCTCACCCATGCCCGATTACCCTGAAGAAATCCGGATCGAGTTGAACGGTACAGACCTGCCTGACGAGGTGTACGAGCAATGCGACCTGCTCGCGATCGATGAGATACTTGAAGAAATCGACGAAGAAGAAGTGCATTTTGTCGCGGGCAACTCGGAGCGCACGGATACCGCTGTGCTATATCGTGTGTTCTGCGTTTCTGCGAAGAAGAGTTGGGAGATGATGCAACAGGCCTTATCAGCCTACCCGCTTTGCCAAAAAGCAATTGTTTCTTTGATTGATCGAAATGGCGAAGTGATGCAGCGCCTGACAATCGGTGAATAGCTCATTGACAATCTATAGCCTTGTGAACCACGGCCGTGCGCAGCGCCGCGGCGGTCGCGTTTGCGCACCTGACGCTCGACGATTCGCTGGCGCGGCTGGTGACCGCGGCGCAGGGCAACCAGCAGACGATGCTCCAGCCGCGGCGGCTGCGCAGGCCTACGCCGGGGGCCAGGCGTACCGGGACCGGGACTTCGCGTTCGCGGCGAACAAGGCGCTCGAGGAGCTGGTCGAGGCGGCGAAAGAAGAGGCCGCGGACAGGCTGCAGGACACGCTGAACAAGCTGAGCCTGCTCATCGGCTTCGTGCCGATCGTGGCACGCTCGCGAGCGTCGCGTCTGGACCTGGTCAACGCGTCGATCGCTCGCGGGCACTACGAGGAAGCGGCGTTCGCTGAAGGCCTCCGGCTGCCGATCGTGGGCGACGCGGCGCAGGCGTGCGGCTCGTGCAGCTGCGGCGCAAGCCGGCGGCGCGACGACGCGTCCGGCGGCCAGGGCGTGAAGACCGGCGCGCGACGCAGCTGACCAAGCACACCGACAGCGTATTGGGCCGGGCGACGCACCGCTGCGTGCTGGGCAACAGCTTCACCGCGGGCACGGGCGTGGTCACGGGCGTCGCCGCCGACGGCGGCCTGCTGACCACCGACATCGCGACACTCGCGGTCGGCGACGTCGTCCTCACCAACGACGAGCTCATTCCGGGGGGCGACCCGCACTACGCCCTGGTTACCGGCGTGAGCCACCGGACGGTTTACGCCCTCCACCACGTCAGCTACATCACCGACGCGGGCGAATCCGAGACGCTGGAGACCACGGACAACCACGAGTTCTACGCCCGCCGACTGACCGGCCAAGCCGGCTGGCTCAAGGCCCAGGACCTCCAGCCCGGCGACCAACTCCTGACCCCCGACGGCACCTGGGCCACGGTCACAAACAACACCCTCCAACTGGCCCCGGCGGGCATAACGGTCTACAATCTCACCGTCAGCGACGGGTCCACGTACTACGTCGACGACGGCCAGGGCGACGCATCCGCGGTGTGGGTGCATAACAAAAGTGCTTGCAAATTAGCAAAGAATTTGATCAACGCAGGCATTGCGCGAGCAGATGATACGATTCCACACCATTTAGTTGCGCGTGGGCTCTTTAAGAATCGACTTCGTGATGGTGGATTCGATGCAGCTTTAGAGAATCAGCGCATTCTTCAGAAGTATGAAATAGATTTAGATGATGCTGTGAATGGAGTGTTTCTAGATATCTCTATACACAAAGTCGAGCGGACTGCATACATTCTCGAGGTCAGTAAACGGTTGAAGATAGCAGATCGAACAGGCGAGCGAGAGGAAGTGATAGCGGCATTGAAGAAAATTGGTGAAGATTTGCAGTCAGGAGTATTGAAGTTATGATTAATTCTATTTACATGTTGCAGCCACTATTAAGCGATGGTAAACCGGTCCAGCACGTAAGTTCTGACGAGGCTTATGATTTTAACAAGTATTTAGATTGGGTTGACTCTACGACTATTGGCCTTGGTCAAGTGCCTGCAGATGCGTATGTAGATCGCGTGCCCAGCCTTGCGAAAGACTGGATAAAGAGTCCGTTGGCTGTTAGAAACATCAAATCATCAAACCTTGATCATCTGTACTGGCCTCCGCAGGCTCATGCGTACAGTGAAAAAGCTATACATGCACTATCATGGTGTTTTGATAAGGAAGGCGAAGTCGTGAACCTGCCTTGCAAGGGAAGAGAGGATCTATACTTTTTTCACCTCAGAACAATCGCAGATGTTCTGGATACTGAACTGTCAAACTTGCATTGGGTTGGTATTTTTGCGTCCCCGATTTATGAGTATGTTTTCAGATTCCCGATAGACTGGGATCACCATATCTTTTACTTGCAACAAGATATGGTGACGCATTACGTGACAGACAAGTTTAAAAAATGCGTAGAAGAAAATAATTTGACGGGATTTGTCTTCAAGAAAGTATGGTCACGACAAAGTCATTGTCATCAGGCATCACTGTAAATTAGCTTTTCGTAACTGTAATTTGTCTGTCCTGCAAGCGCGCCAGCACCGGCCGGGGCGTCGCGGGCCTGGCGGCGCAGGGCGTGGCGACGGGCACGCTGCAGCTGTCGATCGTCCACGGCGTCGACTGGCTGGCCGGCGGCGGGGCCAACAGCTTCGCCGCGGGCACGGGCGTGGTCACGGGCATCGCCGCCCACGGCGAGCCGGTCACCACGCCGATCCAACACCTGCAAGTCGGCGACGTCGTCCTCGCCAACGACGAGCTGAACCCGAACGGCGAGCCGTACTACGCGCTGGTCACCGCGGTCAGCCACCGGACGGTCTACGAGCACCACACGCTGACCTACATCGATGACGCGGGCAACACCGAAACCCTTCAAACCACACCCAATCACGCGTTCTTCGCTCTCACCCCAACCGGCGGCTCGGGCTGGACACAGGCCGAGCACCTCCAGCCCGGCGACCAACTCCTGCTGCCCGATGGCAGCCTCGCGACCGTCACCGCCAACACGCCCGAGTTGATGCCGGCGGGGGTGGAGGTTTATAATCTGACCGTCAGCGACGGGTCGACGTACTACGTCGACGACGGCCAGGGCGAAGTCGCCGCGGTGTGGGTGCATAATGCGGTAGGTAGGGCATTGCATGCACTTGGGCTGGTGGGTGTTAAAAAAGCTGTCAAGCGTATTCAAGCATCTCCGAATTGGGAGATTATTGGTCGAGAAGTGACGGTAAAAAGCTCGGTGACAATGATCAGGAATGGAAAAGCCGTGACCAAAAACGTGCGAACGCGTATTGATCTAGTCATCCGAGATACACAGGGAAGAATAGTGCTCGTCGAGGTTAAGACTGGGGTCTTTGCACGACTTACAAAGAATCAACGGCTAGCGTTCCCGATTATTAGCAAAACAAAACAAGTAGAGTTGCGCACTAACAAAATAATCAATGTTAATGGCCTGAATTTAGCTAAGGGCGATATCTTAGATTTACGTCAAGTAAGAGTCTGGCGATTTTAAAATTTAGGGAGTAGATCTGTGGCGACAAAGAAAGAATATCTAGAAATAGCGCACGCATTTTTGTCCGAACGAATGGCTGAGGTGGATTTTTCTCCGGTATCAATAACCCAGCATTGGTGGTTCTTCGCCAGACGCCTTACCGACGGGGTAGTGGCGCAATTACAGATCGCATTTGAAGTCAAAGAGAACTGCGTCATGCTTGTGATCATCAATCATAGCATACATAGCAAGGCTTTAGCCAAGCGGTTCGATCAAGAACTAGGTTTTGTTAACGATAAGCTTTCGCTGGATTGGATTCAAGAAGGTTCATCTCTTTCGGTCCCCCCCGATGGTGCCGAGTTCGAAGAAGTGTGGCTCATTGAGTGTTTGGATGACGGCGCCATTTTCGATAATCTCGATCCTTTGTTTGGAATGATTTCTGAGACTCTCAAGCCGATATGGGAACAATTGACCGATGTAGAGAATCAGGTTGATGTTCTGGTCGAATGGGGGTTCCCTAAAAAGCATAAACCAATTAGGGGTTTAATCACTCATTACACCGGCCCACTATGTTGTCTCTTGCGTGGCGAAGTGGAGCGGGCGCGAGAGCAGTGCCTAGCTCATTGGAAATACAGAAGACGGCCAACTGCTATCCATCATGCAGAATACAGACAGTTTATTGCTGATGTTGAAGCTATCATCGAAAAAATTGTACAAACGCAAGAGGCAAAACTATGAGTTATGACTTGGCGGTTTGGCGATCAGAGATACCATACACCGATCAAGAGGCGGGTGAAACTTATGTAGCTCTGTGCGAAGATAACGACTCGGCGTTCGAAAGATGCCGCGCGATTCAACTCTTTTACGAGGAACTCACACTGATTTATCCTGAGATTGACTCGCTAAGCGATGAAGACACTGACGATACCGATTTATGTCCATGGTCGAACGAAATTGATAGATACGCCGGAGCATTAATCTTATGTTGTGTATATTCAAAATCTGAAACGGTTCATCAGAAAGTCTTGGAGTTGGCTGAGAAGCATCAGCTATCAGTCTTTGATCCTCAGATAGGTAAAGTAACTCATTTCAAGTGACTTCGATCACCTTGTTCCAGCGAAGTAATATCACGAGTCATGATTGAGTAGCACTAACTCAAAGTTCCGCGGCGGTCGCGTTCGCCGCCCTGACGCTCGACGACGCGCTGGCGCGGCTGGTGACCGCGGCGCAGGGCAACCAGCAGACGATGCTCCAGATGGATGCGCAGCGCAGGCGCACGCCGGGGGCCAGCGTACCGGGACCGGGACTTCGCCTCGCGGGAACAAGGCGGAGGCCTGTCGAGGCGGCGAAAGAAGAGGCCGCGGACAGGCTGCAGGACACGCTGAACAAGCTGAGCCTGCTCATCGGCTTCGTGCCGATCGTGGGCACGCTCGCGAGCGCCGCGCTGGACCTGCTCAACGCCTCGATCTCGCTGGCGCGGGGCAACTACGAGGAAGCGGCGTTGTACGCGTTGTTCGCCCTGCCCCTGATCGGCGACGCGGCGCAAGGCATGCGTCTCGGCCAGGCGTTCATCAAGCGTGCCAGCACCGGCCGGGGCGTCGCGGGGCTGGCGGCGCAGGGCGCTGCCGAGGGCGCGGTCCAACTGTCGATCTACCACGGCGTCGACTGGCTGGCCGGCGGCGGGGCCAACAGCTTCGCCGCGGGCACGGGCGTGGTCACGGGCGTCGACGCCACCGGCGAGCCGGTCACCACGCCGATCCAACACCTGCAGGTCGGCGACGTCGTCCTCGCCAACGACGAGCTGAACCCGGACGGCGAGCCGCACTACGCGCTGGTCACCGCGGTCAGCCACCGCACGGTCTACGAACACCACACGCTGACCTACATCGACGCCGCGGGCAACAGCGAAACCCTCCAAACCACAGCGGACCACGGGTTCTACGCCCTCGCCCCCGACGGCAGCGCCCACTGGCGCCCCGCCCAGGCCCTGCAAGCCGGCGACCGACTGCTCCAACCCGACGGCACCCTCGCCACGGTCACGGCCAACACGACCACCGCCACACCGCAAGGCCTCGAAGTCTATAATCTCACCGTCCGCGACGGCGCGACGTACTACGTCGACGACGGCCAAGGCAACGCCGCCGCGGTGTGGGTGCATAATGCACGGGTTCGTCTTTGGAAAGCATATGAAGACAAAATCAGGAACCAGTATCGCAGCCAGGGTTACAAACTCCTATCCCGGCAATTTACTGGCAAGATTTCCGGCGTTGCATTCAAAGGTGTTGCTGACGCGGTTACTAAGGTCGGTAATCTAAGAGTTGCAATCGAAGCTAAACACATCCGCAAATGGGAGTCTTCTATCTATAACCCGTCAAGCAAAGTCGGAAGTAAATCATTTGCCCTACAAGTTAGGAACAAAATGTTGGATCAGGCGAAGCGATACTCAAATAGCTTTACCGAAACAATATATCATACGAATGATAAAGATTTTGCCGAGTATTTCCAGTCCCTGTTGAATACGAACGGAATCAGTAACATCAAAATCGTCATTAGCGTGTGAGTGAATCAATGAAGCTTGAAGACTATCCCGGATATATGCAACCCGAAGAACTCGGACAATACTATTATATTGAGTATTCAGGTCCGACCGAGTTTTCGGAGGTCTATCCGACCATCGTTGATTCTTGCGATGAGTTACAGGATGGCGGTTCGTTTAATGAAGAAGCGGTACTTACAACGCCAGTTGGCACAAATTACCATGCGATCAGTTGCAGAGGCGATACGGTTGCTTGGGAAAAAGGAATACGAGATTGGTGTGTTCAGCGTAATCTTCGCTATGGAACGATTGTTGAAGGTGATTTCGTTATCTCAGATGGTACATCATTTCACTTGTCCGAATGTAGCTTAAAATCAGATTGGTAAATATTTGGATCTCTAGTTACATAAAATTGATGGAACCACCGAGAGTATTAGACGGAGTTTTCCAAATGCGTGACAAAGTGATCCAAAAACCGGATGAACTTGTGCGTGATTTAATTCAAGCGATGTACGAGTGGGAGGTATGGTCTTGTATGCAAGAGGATCTTGCCGAGGAGGGAGAACTTGACGAATCTGTCGTGTCGGAATCGATTAGGGAACAACATGAAACAATCCTCGAACGTTTTCGTGTCGCTGATACCGCTCGCATAGGATTGTCATATGGAGATCCGCCAGAGTATCATCCTGCGCAAACAATCGTATCTGTGGAACTTGAAAATGAAGACGCGATTGTTATTGTCCGCAATAGCCCTGAACGGTAAGTATTTTCCAGAATTTCGATATGGGGCGGATTCAATTCCGAAGCGCAACACCGGGTAAGTCATTGATGTTGGCATTTAGTTCGCATATGGGTTTGACTAGAGACTAACAGCTTACTATCTATATATTGACGGTAGTAGCTTATAGTTTCGGCTGATTATATTTTTATTACATTTGAATTTCGGGTAATGTTCTCTTCTACGGCCTCGCGGCTTTGCCGATCGTGGGGGACGCGGCGCAGGGGGTGCGGCTCGGGGCGCAGCTGGCGCGCAAGGCCGGCGGCGCGACGACGCGTCAGGCGGCCAAGGGCGTGAAGACCGGCGCGACGCAGCTGACCAAGCACACCGACAGCGTATTGGGCCGGGCGACGCACCGCTGCGTGCTGGGCAACAGCTTCACCGCCGGCACGGGCGTGGTGACCGGCGTCGGCGCGGATGGCGGCCTGCTGACCACCGACATCGCCACGCTCGCGGTCGGCGACGTGGTGCTGGCTAACGACCAGTACACGCCGGGTGCCGAGCCGCGGTACGCCCTGGTCACCGGCGTGAGCCACCGCACCGTCCACGCCCTCCACCACGTCAGCTACGTCACCGATGCGGGCGAATCCGAGACGCTGGAGACGACCGAGGGCCACGAATTCTACGCCCGCCGACTCACCGGCCCGACCGGCCAAACCGGCTGGCTCAAGGCCCAGGACCTCCAGCCCGGCGACCAACTCCTGACCCCCGACGGCACCTGGGCCACGGTCACAAACAACACCCTCGAACTGGCCCCGGCAGGCTTCACGGTCTACAATCTCACCGTCAGCGACGGGTCCACGTACTACGTCGAAGACGGCCAGGGCCACGCATCCGCGGTGTGGGTGCATAACTGCGGGCCGGGCAGGCACCACTTGCACCCATTTTCTTGGGGATCAGCGATTAAGCGGGGTGCTGACGCACTTGGAAACGTACTTACAAAAGCACAGCACAACAATGTTCATCGAGCTTTTTCGAAATTTCTCAAACAGAAAACAGGCTATTATTTTAGGTCGTTAACATCTAAAGAGTGGAAAAAGAAGTTTGGAGATCATGGCCTGAGGAAGCTTACAGCGGAATTCGCTCGTGTATATGGAAAGACCAAGGCTGGAAAAAAACTCGCTGAAACAATGTATCCAGGAAAAAATTTAACTTTATACGAAGCACTTCGCGCGCAATGGAAGTATGCAGATTTTAAAGGACTTAAGATTTGAATACTCAGCGTTCAGAAAGTATGTACTTAATGAGCCCTGTTTTCTGCAGTGAAAACGCTGTATTTTATACACAAAATGAAGATGGGAGACATATCCATCGTCCGGAGTATCAACAATTTTATTGTAATAAATGCGGAAAATTGGATGCTTTAGAAGCGCTTAAATGCAATGTCCCCCGTGGATTACTCACAGACTGTAGAAATTGTTACGATTTTCTGGATTCAAAAGACAGCATATTGATAGTAAGTTCTAAAGCTAAAGATGATCTATCTAATGTAGCTGTTGATTGTATACAGTTTTTTGACTTGCCTGATCGTGCTGATTACCACATAGCTTATCCGCGATACTTGATCACGCCAGAAAGTTACGGGGAGATATTCCATAAAGAGAATGTCGTATCTCCAGTACCATGGAAAAATGTAGCCTACTCATCAACTGGGAAAAGATGCAAGAAGTGTGGTCGTTTGCGAGACTGTTGCCTTCAAGTCGAATGGTTGCAGATCTCATATGGGTTCAGTCTCGGCGCTGCATATGTCCCGACAAGCGCCGGGGAATATCCCTGTGGTATCTTATCTTGGATAGTGCATCCTGAAAATGCAAGATCATTGATGTCAAAAAATCTTAGTGGACTTAAATGGCAGACTTTCTTAGAGCATAGAAATCTGCGATATTAAAGTTCTCCAACGCGTCGATCTCGCTGGCGCGGGGCAACTACGAGCAGGCGGCGTTGTACGCGTTGTTCGCCCTGCCCCTGGTCGGCGACGCGGCGAAGGGCATGCGGCTCGGCCAGGCGTTCATCAAGCGCGCCAGCACCGGCCGGGGCGTCGCGGGGCTGGCAGCGCAGGGCGTGGCGACGGGCACGGTCCAGCTGTCGGTCGTCCACGGCGTCGACTGGCTGGCCGGCGGCGGGGCCAACAGCTTCGCCGCGGGCACGGGCGTGGTCACGGGCATCGACGCCAACGGCGAGCCGGTCACCACGCCGATCGAACAGCTCCAGGTCGGCGACGTCGTCACGCCAACGACGGATCGGGCCTTACCGATTAACCAGCATCGCTCAACCGCGGACCTTCGTCGCTGGTATGGGTGTCTCTCGTCGGTGCAACGTTTATGACTTGGTAAAGCTGGTTGCACCTGAAGGTGGGCTTTCGGTCTGGGTCGCCGGTTGGGCTTGGGGGGATTCGGTTTTGTGCCGCGTGGGGGCTTGTCTTGCCGGTGTGTTGATGTCGGGCGGTATAAGATTGGTTTCTAGATGGCGAGGCGTCACCCCAACTTGAGTCGCCGGGAGATTGTCGGGGAGGTCATGGATGACCCGGCTTTGTCCGAGCGTGAGCATCGTTTGGCGTTGCTCGGGCTGCGTCGGATCAATGCGTTGTCGTTGACGTCGTATACGCTCGCTCGTTATCTCGCGCTGCTGATGGGGCGCGACTCGGGCCGACCGAGGCGTGTCTTGGATGTGGCTTGCGGGGACGGCGACAACACGACGCGGTTGTCGCTGCTGGCGCGCAGGCGTGGCCTGCCCTGGCGGATCGATGGGTGTGATGTTAGTGAGCGGTCGGTTGGGATGGCGCGTTCGCTCGCGGCGCGGCGGGGTGTTGAGGCGACTTTCTTTCAGGCGGACGCGTTGGGCCGGTTGCGCCTGGAGGGCTATGATGCGGTCGTGAGTTCTTTGTTTCTTCATCACTTGGAAGATCGCCAGATCGTGCGTTTTCTTCGGCGGTTGGCCGGCGTGGATCACGTCGTGATCGCGGACCTGGTGCGCAGCCGGTTCGCTTATGTGTCGACGATTGTGGGTGTACGCTGCTTGTCGCGCAGCGGGGTGGTGCATACGGACGGGCCGTTGTCGGTCCGCTCGGCTTTGACTGTGAGCGAGATGCGTTTGCTTGTTGAGGAGGCGGGTCTGTCGTCGGCGCGGGTTGTGCGTTGCTGGCCGATGCGTCAGTTGGTCACGTGGAGCCGGCGGGCATGAGCAGGTTCGACGCCTTGGTGATCGGCGCGGGGGTGGCGGGGGCGTCGGCGGCGCTGGGGTTGGCCCGCGCGGGTGCCAGCGTCTTGCTCGTGGAACGCGCGGCGTTGCCTCGGGACAAGGTGTGTGGGTGTTGTTTGAATGCGACGGCGATCGGGGTCTTGCGGGGCCTGGGCCTGGGTGATGCGTTGTCGCGTGTGGGTGCCGTACCGACGCGCGAGATCGTGCTTTGCAGTGGCGGTCGTCGGGTCCGTTTGCCTTGCGCTGGAGGGCTTTGCCTGTCTCGGGGCAGGCTCGACGCGTTGCTGGTCGATGCGGCGCAGCGCGCGGGGTGTGTGTTGTACGAGAGGACGACGGCGCGCGTCGAGCGATTCTGGGCTGGGCGTGAGCCGGCGGTGCGTGTCCGGTGCGGCGGGGCGGGTGTCGGTGGATCGGGGCTAGCGATACGGGCGGGCGTTGTGCTTGTGGCGGATGGCTTGGCGGGTACGAGTACGCGAAGCATCGAGCCGGGCAGCTGTGAGATCAAGCGTGAGATCAAGCATGGTTCACTTCGTGGTTACGGCGTGCTGTTGGATGCGCGAGGCCACGGCCTGCCTGGCGGGCAAGTCGTGATGCGGTGCGGGTCGGCGGGCTACGTCGGCACGGCGGTGCTGGAAGACGGCCGGCTCGATATCGCCGCCGCGCTTGATCCCGCGGCGGTGAAGGCGGCCGGCGGGCCCGCGGGGGCGGCGGCGCGTGTCGCACTCGAAGCCGGGCACCCGCTCGATGACTTGCGTGCGTTGCGTTGGCGCGCGACCGCGCCGCTGACCGGCCGGCGCCGTCGGCTGGCGCTGCCCGGTGTGATGTTCCTGGGCGACGCGGCGGGCTACGTCGAGCCGTTTACCGGCGAGGGCATGGCGTGGGCGCTGCGCTCTGCGCAGGCGGCGGTGCCGATCGCGCTCGACGCGGTTTCAAACGGCTGGACCCCGTCGCACGAACAGCGCTGGGAACGTGCGCACCGCGACGCCGTTCGTCGTAGGCAGTGGCGCTGCCGAGTGTTTTCAGCGGTATTGCGCCGCCCGATGCTGACTAATGCCGCGGTCGCGGCGCTGCGTTGTGTCCCCGCGCGCGTGATGCCCACCGCGATGCGCCTGGCCCTGCCGCCGGTGTTCGCGGACGCGCCGCCGGCACAGCCGATGGGGCATCGGCCATGCGTATGAAACTCCTTGGCCTGGGCACCGCGACCCCCGGGGACCCGATCCCGCAGGGCGAGCTGTATGAGTTGGCCCGATTGCACAACGCGCACGGCAGGGCGGAGGGGCGACGGCTTGAACGTATTTACCGGGGCACGAAGGTCAACCAGCGTTACAGCGCGTTGGGCGTCGCGCGAAACGGGGCCCCGGGCGGGATCCAAAACCTCGTCGATTTCTATGGCCGATCTACGTTTCGTGAGCCGCGGGGTACGCGACGACGCATGGCGGCATACCGCGAGCACGCGCTCCCGCTCGCCGCGCAGGCCGGCCGCAACGCGCTGCGCAACAGCGCGACGCGGCCGGACGAGATCACGCACCTGGTCACCGTGTCCTGCACCGGGTTCGATGCGCCGGGGATCGATCTCGGCCTGATCGGCACGCTTGGGCTCGACGCGTCGGTGGCGCGGACGCACATCGGTTTCATGGGCTGCCACGGCGCGATCAACGGTCTGCGTGTCGCCGACGCGTTCGCGCGAAGCGATCCCGGCGCGCGTGTCCTGCTTTGCTGCGTCGAGTTGTGCACGCTGCATTTCCAATACGGCAACGACCCGCAGGACGCGGTCGCCAACGCGATCTTCGGCGACGGCGCGGCCGCGGCCGTGTGCGGCGTGACCGACAACCCGTCGTCGCCGAGCACACGCGCGTTTTATTCGAAACAAATCGCATCGACCGAGGCGTTGATGGCGTGGGCGATCACCGACGACGGCTTCCGCATGCGATTGGACAGCCGGGTGCCCGACACGGTGCGCTCGCAACTCGGCGATGCGATCGGCGATTGGCTCGATCGGCACGGGCTCTCGTGCCCCATCATCGGCGGCTGGATCATTCACCCCGGCGGTCCGAAGATCATCGACGCCGTCGAGTCCGCGCTGGGCCTGCCTACCGATGCGGCGCGTCTGTCTCGGGACGTCCTGCGCGACTTTGGCAACATGTCCTCGCCGACGGTGTTGTTCATCATCGACCAGCACCTGCGTCAGGGCGTCCCGCGGCCTTGGGTCGTGCTCGGGTTCGGTCCGGGGCTGGTGATCGAGGCGGTGCTGATCGGGTAAAGTACGCCAGAGGATGTCGCCATGCAGCAGATAACGCTTGGAAAAACAGGCTTGCGCGTCAGCCCGCTCGCGCTCGGCGGGCTGGCCACGTCCGATCTGGGCGGCGGAGTCGAGGCGACGCGCGGCGTCCTGCGACGCGCATTCGACCTCGGCATCAACTTTATCGACACCGCGCCCGCCTATGGCAACAGCGAAGAAACGCTCGGTCAGGCGCTTTCGCAGATCGATGCGCTGCCCGACCCGCTCATCCTCTCGACCAAACTCGGCGGGCGGCCCAAACCGTTCGACCCGCGAAACGTCGAAGAACTCATCGGCTCGGTCGAAGAGAGCCTGCGCCTCTTGAAGCGTGAGCACATCGACTTGCTGCTCATCCACGAGCCGGATCGACCGCGGCAATACGACTGGTGGGCGGACCCCGCCGCCGTGACCGGCCCGGTCCTCGGCGTGATGGACAAGCTCAAGCGCGCGGGCAAGATCCGTTTCACCGGCGTCGGCGGGACGACCGTCAACGAGATGCTTCACATCATCAACGCCGGGCACTTCGACGTGCTGCTCACCGCGTTCAACTTCAGCGCGTTGTACCGCGAGGCGGCGCTCGAGTTGCTGCCCGCCGCTCAGCGCTTGGGCATGGGCGTGATCGCCGGTTCGGTGCTGCAGCAGGGCGGCCTGGCCAAGCGTTACGACGAGCAATTGCGGGCCAAGCCGGCGTGGATGTCGGCGGCGCGACACGCGCAGTTCCTCGCGCTGTACGCGTTCCTGGACGAGGCCGGCTTGTCGCTGCCCGAGGTCGGTACGCGCCTTGCTGCTGCGCACCCCGCGGTCAGCGCGGTGCTCGTCGGAACGTCCAGCGCCGCGCACGTCGAGGCCGCGGTGCGCGCGATCGAGAAGGGCCCGCTGCCCGACGATGTCGTTGCACGCCTGGACGAGATCGCGGCGATGGTGCCGTACCGCCCGTTCGAAGAACCGATGGTCCTGCCGATGGACAAGCCCTACTTCGGCCCGGGCCCGGCGAACGTCGGCATGGGGGCTCGCGTTGGGCAGGACGACTGAGCGCCCCGCGATCACGATCTCATCGCGCTCCCGCCGATCCGCTTGCGCGCGGTATACTGTTCGCGCACGCTTGACCCATCTCATCAGGAGGCCCCTCATGGCGAATCGCTGGCTCGCGACGTTGACGATCCTTTGTGCGCTGGTCCTGTGTACTTCGGGTTGCGGGAAGAAGAAGGAAGTCTCCGACGGCCGGGTCACTTGGCAGCAGGTGCGCGACGCTTCGGTGACGCGCAAGAACCCGAAGACGGGCGTGACCTGGACGATCGTCGGTATCCGCACCGACGCGGCCGATCGTTCGCGCGCGAAGCAGAACGCCGAGGACGCGCTGGCCACGCACCCGGACATGGCGGGCATGGTCGGGCTGTGGGCGTACAACCCGCCGCTGATCCTGCAAGCGGTCGAAGCACGCGACATGGCGGACCAGGTCAAGATCGTCGGCTTCGATGAAGACCCGCGCACGCTTCAGGCGATCGAAGACGGCAAGATCGTGGGCACCGTCGTCCAGAACCCTTACGAGTTCGGCTTCCGCTCGGTCGAGTACCTCGCAGCGCAGATCCGTGGCGAGCAGGTAGACGTCCCCGACGACGAGCTGATGTTTGTGCCCACCCGTGTGATCAGGCGTGACACGGTCGCGGACTTCTCGAACCAGATCGCGCAGATCCGTTCGTTCCAGGGCCCGACGCCGGACTACGACGCGGACAAGTACGACACCTCCGAGACGGTCTCGATCCACTTTGTCACGAACGTCGATGACCCGTTCTGGAAGCTCGCCGAGAGCGGCTGCAAACTCGCGGGCGAGAAGTTCAACGCCGACGTCGTCTTGTACATCCCGCCGACCGGCGCGGTTTCCGAGCAGAAGACCCACGTCGAGTCGATGATCGTGAACAACGTCGACGGCCTGGCGATCTCGGTCAAAGACCCCAACGGCCAGACCGCCGATATCAACAAGTGGGCCAAAGAGATGAAGGTCATCACCGTCGATTCGGACGCGCCGGATTCCGACCGCCTGTTCTATATCGGCACGGACAACGTCGCGGCGGGCCGCAAGGCCGGCGAACTGCTCGCCGAGGCGTGCCCGGAAGGCGGCAAGGTCATGATCTTCGTCGGCGACCTGTCGCAGGCCAACGCGAACGAGCGCGCCCAGGGCGTCATCGACGCGCTCTTCGGTCAGTAAACCCGCGCTCATCGCCGATGCAACCCACGCACGCGACACCTACGCACACCGCCGCCGACGCAGCCGATCACGCCGAACCGCTGCTCGAAGCCCGCGCGGTCTCCAAGGCTTACCCCGGCGTCGTCGCGCTCGACGGCGTGTCCATGCGACTCAACCCGGGCGAAGTGCTCGCGATCATCGGCGAAAACGGCGCAGGCAAAAGCACGCTCATGAAATCCCTCGCCGGCATCGTCCACCCCGACGCCGGCGAGGTCTACATCGACGGCCAACGCGTTGCCTTCCGCAACGTGCAGGACGCGATGGACCACGGCATCGCGCTGATCCACCAGGAGCTCAACCTCGCCGAGAACCTCGACATCGCGGCGAACCTTTACCTCGGGCGCGAGCCGGCACGCTTCGGGCTGATCGACCGCAAGGCGATGCGCCGCGGCGCCGAACAGGCCCTCGCCGAGGTCGGACTCGACCTGCCCGCGACCACGCCCGTCGCCGATCTCTCCACCGGTCGTCGGCAGATGGTCGAGTTCGCCAAGGCCGTCAGCACCCACGCCCGCGTCATCATCATGGACGAGCCGACCGCGTCGCTGTCCGAGCAGGAAACCCGCCGGCTCTACGAGGTCGTCGAAAAACTCGCTGGCACCGGCGTCGGGATCATCTTCATCTCCCACCGCCTGGCCGAAGTCAAACGCCTGGCCCACCGCGTGACCGTCCTGCGCGACGGCAAGAACGCGGGGGAATTGAGCCGCGAGCAGATCGAACACGACGCGATGGTCCGCCTCATGGTCGGGCGCGACGCGTCAAACTTCTACCAGTACCAGCCGCGACCGATCGGCGATACCGCGCTGCGCGTCGGCGAGCTGGTCACCCAGGCCTTCCCCGAGCACCGGCTTTCTTTAGAAGTCAAAGCCGGGGAGATCGTCGGCGTCGCCGGCCTCGTCGGCGCGGGACGCTCCGAGATGCTCCGCGCGATCTTTGGCATCGACCACGCGCTCGCCGGGCACATCGAGGTCGCGGGGCAGACGCGCACGATCCGAAGCCCCATCCACGCGATCCGCGCCGGGCTCGCGCTCGTCCCCGAAGACCGCAAGGCCCAGGGCGTCATCCTCTCCATGTCGATCCGCGAGAACACCACGCTCGCGCGGCTCAAACGCGACGCGCACGGCGGCACGATGATCGCCGCGCGAAAGGAAAAAGAACTTGCCAAGCGGATGAACGACCGCCTCGCGACCAAGACACCGAGCCTCGAGCAGGCGGTGCAGAACCTCTCCGGCGGGAACCAACAGAAAGTCGTGCTCGCCAAGTGGCTGGCGATCGAGCCGATCGTGCTGCTGCTCGACGAGCCGACGCGCGGCGTGGACATCGGCGCGAAGGCCGAGATCTACCGCATCATGGAGGAGCTTGCCCAACGCGGTGTCGCGGTGCTTTTTGTTTCCAGCGACCTCGAAGAAGTGCTCGGTGCCGCCGACCGCGTCTTGGTCATGCACGAGGGCGCGATCACCGGCGAGCTGGCCCGCGACCAACTCGACGCCGAAACCGTCATGGCCTTGGCGACCAACACGCACGTGGCGAGCGCGAGCTAAACAAGGGATACTCTCCGCATGGCACTGCAAGGCTTCACGCGCATCGTCGGCATCACGCTGCTGCTCCTGGTCATCTGCGTGATCACCACGGCGATCAACCCCGTCTTCGTCGACCCGCTCAACCTCTTCAACCTCCTGCGGTGGACCGCACTATTCGGTATCCTCGCGCTGGGCGTCGCCTTCGTCATCATCACCGGCGGCATCGACCTGTCCATCGGCTCGGTCGTCGCGCTCACCGGCATCGTGCTGATGCAACTGCTCCAACCCAACTTCGTCGAGACCGGCCAACTGTTCACGATCGAGGCCGTCGGCGAAGACTTCAAAACCATTCAGGTCGGCGGCGACACACCAAGCCTTGTCGACAAAGACCAGGTCTGGATCGTCAACCCCGCTTTCAACGAGAACGCGGATGACGACGTCGCCGAGTACCTCGCGACGTATAACATCGACGGTGAAGCGACCGAACGACTCGGAAAGCCGGGATGGATCGCGCTGCGCGACCGTGTCAGCGAAGATTCGCTTGGAAAACAAGGCGAAATCTTCGAGCGACGCTTCATGAACCCGTGGCTGGCGATCGGCGTCACGCTCGGCGTCGGGGGTGTGATCGGGCTGTTCCACGGCCTGCTCATCGGCTACGCCAAGCTCCAGCCTTTCATCGTCACCCTCTGCGGGTTGATGGGGTACCGCGGCGTCGCGCGACTCGTTTCGGGCGACCAGACCCTCAGCCTCGACCCGCGCTTCGGCGGCCTGCGCGAACTGGCGATCGGCCAGCCCTTCGACGTGCCCGTCCCGTTCATCGAGATGATCGCCAAGCCCGCCGCCGATGGTCAGGCCGCGGGCTTGTTCGGCTGGGTGCCCGTGCCGATCCCGATGCTGATCCTCCTGGTCATGGCCGTCGCCGCCGCGGTGTTCCTGCACAAGTCCGTGCCCGGCCGGCACCTGCTGGCCATGGGGCAGAACGAAGAAGCCGCGCGCTTCTCCGGTATCAACACCCGCCTCATGACGCTGCTCGCCTACGTCCTGTGCTCAACGCTCGCGGCGGTCGGCGGCGTGCTCTTTGCGCTCGATGTCAACACCGTCCAGCCCTCCAGTCACGGCAACTTCTACGAGCTCTACGCCATCGCCGCCGCCGTGCTCGGCGGGTGCTCGCTCCGCGGCGGCGTCGGCTCGATCGCCGGCGTCGTCATCGGGACCGCCGTCATGCGGGCGCTCTATAACGCGATCAACCTCCTCGAGCAGCCGACCTATTGGGAATACGTCATCATCGGCGTCGTGCTGCTGTTCGGCGTGATGATCGACGAACTGGGCAGGGCCGCGATCCGGTCGTTTAAGACACGCCGAAGACGAGAAAAACTTACGGAAACAAGCGAAAAACGAGAGTGACGGGGCTGCGTGCGGTGTGGACGAAACGAACCGGATGGTGTTGTTTAATCACGCGGCTCGAGCGTGTCGTTCAGCGAAGAGCGCGTCAAGACGCGCACCTGGTCCAAGCCCTGCCCATCGGGATCCAGGGCGATCCGCAAGGTCTTGCCGTCCTCCGAAACCGACCACGCGTCATGGTTTTCCAACCCTCGCGCCTTGTCGGAGTCAAACAACGGATCGGCGAAGCTCAGCGCGTCCGTCCCCGCCAGTTCGTCGAGCGTGGTCGCTACCGCAACGATGTCGTCCTCGAAAGTGATTTTAACGACCGGTGTTTCGCCCGAATCGACGCGCTCGTGGTGCAGCAGGAAGCTATGCACGACCGTCCCCTTCTCGACCACGTCGCCGTTGAACTCGAGCGCTTGCGGAACGATCGCGTGTTGCCGCTCGAGGTAGAGTCGGGGCTTGCTTGATTTGACCGCGCCTGGCTTGAGTGACATCGGCGGCTCGTTGTGTAAGGCCGCGCCCGCGATCGATTTGACACGCGTTTGGTAGTCGCCGGTGATGCCGTCTTCCAGGCTGCGCTGGACCGATGTCTCCCACGCCCGGTACTTCGCCGAGAGCGACGCGAAGCGCGTGCGCGTCGCTTGGTCCGTCGAAGCGGCGGTGCCGCTCGTGATCAGCGGGTCCTGCTCGCGATAATCGACCAGCAGGTCGTAGAGTTCCCAGTTCTTCCCACCGTCGATCGAGATCAGTTTGTACCGGCCGTTGTCGCCGGCGATGACCGCTTGGTACCGGTTGGATTTGAAGAAGATCGGTTGATCACGCGGGGTTGCGTGGTCGTCGAGCAGCAGGGCTTTCAAACTCGTGCCGTCGATCGGGCGGGCATCCACGGGCGCGACACCCCAGATGTCGAGGATCGTCGGCAGGTAGTCGCTGGTCACCATCGGTGTGTGGGAGGTCCCCGGCTCGATGCGCGTCGGCCATTCGATCAGGCCCGGCACGCGCACCCCGCCTTCGTAGAGCTCGCGCTTGTTCGCGCGCAGCGGGTCCGCGCAGTAGTCCTGGTCGTCTTCCGGGCCGTTGTCGGAGGTGAAGCAAAGCAGCGTTTGGTCGGCGACGCCGAGCGCGCGGAGCTTGCCGCGGATCGAGCCGACCGCGCGGTCCATGTCTTCCATGGCAAACTTGAACGCGTTAAGGTTGTCCACGTGGGTGTTGTTCGGCGTGTTCACCGGTTTGTGCGGGGTATGGAACCAGACGACAACGAAGAACGGCCGACCCTCGGCGACCGCGTCTTCGATGAACGCGGTCGCTTCGCGCGCGATGATCGCGGAGTCGTCGCCCCTGAGTTCGTCGGCGTCGAGCGGGACGAACGCACCCGGCCCGGTCCAGTAGCGCGTCGGCGTTGTCAATCCGCTGGTCCCGGGGTCGTAGGTCGAGGTCTTCGACTCGGTCGCGTACTGGGTGTCGAAGCCGTTGTTCAAAGGCGTCGAATACTGCGCGTGGCTGCCGGGCTTGCCGCCGCGGTTGGCGTCCTTCACTTCCCGCGTGAACACGCCGCAGTGCCACTTGCCGAAGAACCCCGTCCGGTAGCCGAGTGCCTGGGCGTACTCGGCGAGCGTGGCCTCGCGGTTTTCCATCTTCCCGCGGTTGGCAAAGGGGATGCCGATGCGTTGCGGGGCCCGGCCGGTCAGCACGCTCGCGCGCGTCGGGCTGCACGTCGGCGCCTGGCTGTACATGCGGGAGAACACGAGCCCGCCTTCCGCCATCGCGCGCAGGTTCGGCGTTCGCCAAAGCCGTGTGCCCGGGTACATCACGCCATCGCCCGCCGCGGTTTCGCCCAGGCGGACCGGGAAGTCCACCGCGCCCCACCCCATGTCGTCCGCCATCATCAAGACGATGTTCGGCCGATGGGGTGTCGTCTCTGCTTTCGCTTCGGTCCAAGCGCACAAGACGCATGTCAGTAGGGCGAGCAGGGGGGTGATTGGCATCGCGTGGCGGGCGGACGTCATAGGCGGGTCTCGTGCGGGCGCAAATGGGGTTCGGGAGGGTCGGCCATAAAAATAACGCCCGGCGTGTTGCCGGGCGTTATTTATCGTGTTTGGTTCGGGACCCTTAAGCCCTGAAGGCTCGGAGTCAAACCGGGTCGCTTCGGGTTAGGCCGAGCGACGACGGCGGGCGACGAGCAGGCCGCCGAGGCCGAGCAGTGCGAGCGAGGTAGGCTCGGGGACGTAGGTCAGGGCGAAGTCGGTCTTCGGCTGACCGAAGCCGGTGACGTACTTCGGGCTGTTCTGGTTTACCGCGATGCTGGCGATGAACTGGCCTTCGTCCAGGCCGGCGGGCAGCACGGTGCCGAGGTTGTAGGTGCCGGCGGGCGCGGGGGCGAAGGGGTTCGATTCGGACAAAGTGCCCGGGGTCGAGGCACCGGTGCCGAACAAGATGCGCTGGTGGTTGGTGGCAGCGAAGTCGCTGTCTTCGAGGAACGCGTCGCCATTGCTTTCAATGACGTAGTTGATGAGCACACCATCGGAAATGATGGTGAGCGAGCCATCGGCCGCGTCATACTGGAGCTGGTACTGGGCTTGGGCGCCGGTGGCTGCGAGGCCGGCGACGAGTGCGAGAGCGGTGAGCTTCTTCATCTGGCATTTCTCCTGAGCAAGGGGGTAGAGAGTTGGTTTCTTGATGCGAGGAGAGTCTACCCCGACTCGTGGCGAGAAACACTACCGAGATGTGTGTAAAAGTGCCAGAAAAATTGCGATTCGTGTCCAAATCCCGCTTTACGGGGGCTCAAAGGGGTTCTACGGGTGTTGTTGCCGGTCATCAATGGTTGGAATTGACGTATTTTTTCTTTGTGATAGGGGTTTAGACAAAAAAAATAGCGCCCGACCGAATGGCCGGGCGCTACATCGTGCTAAGTTTCCGACTTCCCCAGAAACCCGTAGCTTCGTTGAAGTCGTCGTAGCGGTCTTACGCCGAGCGGCGGCGGCGGGCGACGAGCAGGCCGCCGAGGCCGAGCAGAGCCAGCGAGGTGGGCTCGGGGACGTAGACCAGGGCGAACTTGGTCTTGGCACCGCCGAGGCTGGTGACGTAGGTGTTGCCGCCTTCGGCGCTGATCGGAACCATGGCGGCTTCGAAGTCAGCCTGGCTCAGGCCGGCGGGCAGGATCGTGCCCAGGTTGTACGGGCCAGCGTTCGCCGGGGCGAAGGGGTTGGACCAGGACACGGTGTTCGCGATGCTGGCGCTGGTGCCGGCACCGACCGGGACGTGGGCACCGGGGACGAACGAGTCCGAAGCACTTTCGATCACGTAGTTGATGACCTGGTTCGGGGTGTCGTTCAGGGTCATGGTGACCGAGCCGTCAGCGGCGTCGTAGGTCAGCGAGTGCTGGGCTTGCGCGGTACCGGCAGCGGCGAGACCGGCGACGAGTGCGAGTGCGGTGAACTTCTTCATCTGACATTTCTCCTGAGGAGGGTTTAAGGGGTCCTTGCCGAACTTGCTGACCCGAGGTGAGTAGCGAGTTGGCTCTAACACGATAGGGGAATTATCGCTCATTTCCCAAGCCTGTCAAGGGTCTAGTCACAAAGAATATTACTTTTTTGGGTTAGATATCCGGATATGTATGTTAAATCATTGATAAATATTGCTTTAAGTATTATGTAAAGTGTGGCGAAGTGGCTGCCGAGCCCGAAAATACCGCCTGACTTCGGTTTTCAGCGGAGATCGTTCACCGACATGCGGAGAGACTCGGCCGGTTCTTGAGCATCGGTTTCGGCTCGCTTGCCTCGTGGTGGGGGTGCAACGGCTTGCAGCGCGCGTGGGGCTCTTGGGCGGCGATCGTCGCTCTGGGCGCAAGAAAAAACCGGCCGATGGGCCGGTTGCTGGCGGGTTTGGGGTTGGTTTGTCGGGGCAGGTCACGGGCCGACGGATCGACGCCGACGCCGGGCAAGCACGAGCCCGCCTAAGCCGACCAGTGCCATCGACGCCGGCTCGGGCACGGCGGCCAGGGGCGGGGCCAGCGGGCCGGTGTAATTCGAGAAGCTGGTGCCCAGGTCCGAGTCGTCCACGTCGCCGTCACCGTCGGTATCGCCGGTCGCGAGCGTTTGCCCGCCCGGTGCGCCGACCGGCCCGGTGTAGTTGGAGAAGCTGGTGCCCAGGTCCGTGTCGTCGATGTCGCCGTCGTTGTCCGTGTCGCCGGGGATCTGGGTGTTGTAGAAGACGCCCTTGAAGACGAATCCGTTGGCGTACAGCGTTTCGGCGGGCTGGTTCTGGGGGTCGTTGGGGTCGGCGTTGCGCAGGCGAACCGCCCAGGTGCCGAAGGCGTCGTCTGAAACGGTCATTTGGGCGAGCACCATCGGCGTGCCAAAGGCGATGTCGTCGGTTTCGTCCGGCGGGCCGAAGTACGTCAGGTCGAACGTATCCAGGTCCACCTCGGCCAGCGTCGAGCCGCCCAGTCCGCCGGGCCCCGCGGTGCCGACGTTGGGCAACGCCCCGAACCCGGGGATCTGCGAGTTCAGTGGGTCGGCCGGGTCGCCGCCGGCGGGGAAGGTCCGGCTGGTAGTCGCCGAGGCGCCGACCAGCAGCGTCGGGTCCAGGCTGGGCACGACGCCCTGGGCGACGTAAAAGAACTGCCCGCCGCTGAGTTCGACCCGCAGTTGGGTCGAGAGCCAGTCCAGGGAGCTGAGGACTTCCAGGTCGTTCTGGACGTAGCCCGACTCGGGCGAGGCCGCGTTTTGCCAGGACGAGCTGATCAAGCCCGGGGCGTGGCCGGCGGCGAGGGTGGTGCCGGAAAGGGCCGCGCCTAATACAGTCCAACGAGCTAAACGCATGCTTCCTCCGCGACCGGTGGGGGTGTCCATTCGACTTGCTGCGGCGGCTTTCGCCGTCCGCGTTGATTGCCTTATGGATTCTACCCCCAAACCAGGCGAGAACAATCGAATGCTTGGCAAAAACGTCGCTTGCCCTGCCGTTTGACCGCCCGATCCGTTTGCCCCTTTTGCCCGGGCCGCACGACCGCCACAGGACGCACCGCATGTTTGTTTGAGATCGCGCCCGACGGGGACTATCATCCCTCGACCCAGCCCGGCTCAGCCGGGACCGACCCGATCAGCAGCCCCACACGCGGAGTACCTCCCCATGCGTATCGCTTTGTTCTACGGCACCTGCACCGGCAAAACCGAAGCCGTCGCCGAGCAGATCCGCGACGAGCTGGGCGAAGACTTCTTCGACATCTTCGAAGACGTCTCCCAGATCGAGCCCTCGGACCTCGAAGACTACGACGTCCTGTTCTGCGGCATCCCCACCTGGGACGTCGGCGAACTGCAGTACGACTGGCAGGACATCTACGACCAGCTCGACGACGTGGACCTCACCGGCAAGAAGGTGCTGTTCTTCGGTACCGGCGACCAGGCCGGCTACCCCGACACCTATCAGGACGCCATCGGCATCGTCTACCTCAAGATGCTCGAGCGCGGCGCGGTCGGCAAGCTCGGCTTCACCGCGACCGACACCCACGAGTTCGAGGCGAGCAAGGGCGTGATCGACGGCCAGTTCTGCGGCCTGGCGCTCGACGACGACTGCCAGCCCGAGCTGACCGAAGGCCGCATCAAGGAGTGGTGCGAACAGGTCCGCAAGGAGCTGGGCCTGGAGACGGCGAGCTGATCGCGGGCCATGGCTTGACGCGCGAAAAAGCAAGCGACGCCCCGGTGCAAGCCGGGGTTTTCTATGCGCGCTGTGTTATCTTGCCCGCATGACGTATCTCTACCTCGCGATCGCGATCCTCGCGGAAGTCGTCGCGACCAGCACGCTCAAGGCGACCGACGGTTTTACCAGGGGCCTGCCGAGCCTGGTCGTCGTCGCTGGCTATGCGCTGGCGTTCTACATGCTCTCGCTGACGCTGCGGACGATGAGCGTTGGCGTGGCCTACGCGATCTGGGCGGGCACGGGCGTCGTGCTGGTCGGCGTCGTCGGCGTGGTGATCTACAAGCAGACGCCCGACCTGTGGGCGGTCGTCGGGATGGCGCTGATCGTCGCGGGCGTGGTGGTCATCAACCTGCTGTCGAAGTCGGTGATGCACTAATCGCGTTCGATTCCTGCCCTTGGCCGTTTCACACAGGCTTCGACGGGGCGTCGCTGTTAAGCTGACCGGTGTCTATGACGGTCATAGCCGATCGCCGCCTGTCTCATGGAGCCCGCCGATGCACCGACCCCGACGCCCGTTTGTCATCCTGATACTGACCGTTTGTCTCGTGCTGCTTGGTGCCGCCTCGGCCGACGCGCAACACAGCCCGGCTTCGCTGCGGGTCCACAACGTCTTTTCGAGCAACATGGTGCTGCAGCGCGACAAGCCGATCGAGGTCTGGGGCTGGGCAAAGCCGGGCACGCCGGTCCGGGTGCGGCTTGGCGATGAAACCGCGCAAGTCAAGGCACAGGGCGAGGACGGGCGCTGGTCCGCCCGCTTCGCGGCGCGTGGGGCCAGCGTCGAGCCGATCCGCCTCGCGGTGGACACGAGCGGCCAGTCGATTGTCTACGACAACATCCTCGTCGGCGACGTGTGGGTGATGAACGGCCAGAGCAACATGGCCTGGGGCCTGGCGCGGACGCTCAACGCCGACCTGGAAATCGCCCAGGCCGACCTGCCCCTGATCCGTCAGCTGAACATCACACCCGCTGAAGAAGACGACTTGCAGATGGACCTCGACCCCGAGTCGCTGCCCAACGGCGGGTGGGTTGTCTGCACGCCCGAGACCGCGGGGCAGGTCTCCGCGATCGGCTTCGCCTTCGCCAGCCGGGTACACCGCGCGACGGGCGTCCCGATCGGCATCATCGACAACGCGCGCGGCGGGGCGTCGCTCGAGTCGCTCGTTCCCGAGCACAAGTTCGTCGAACACCCGCTGACGAAGCGCTACTACGCGCACCTCAAGCAGCGTCAGGCCGAGTTCGACATCGACGACGTCGTTGCCAAGATGGTGGCAAAGTGGGAAAAAGACGTCGCGAACAAACGCGGGCAGGGCGTCGCCGAGGACAAGCTGCCGAAGAAACCCACCGCGGCGGATGTCCGCTCCTGGTCGATCCCCGGCAAGAGCCCTTCGGACGCGGGCAGCTGTTACAACGGCATGTTCGGCGCGTTCATCGGCCTGAACATCAAGGGCGTGCTCTTCCACCAGGGCTACAACAACGCGATGTCCAGCAACTGCCGGCCCAAGCGTTACCGCGCCATGATGAAGCTCATGGTCGAGGGCTGGCGCGAAGACTTCGGCGACCCGGACCTGCCCGTCGGCGTCATCGGCTTCTGCGCCGGTGGCATCCCGCAAACCGAGGACAACTTCGAGGCCTGGTCCGTCGCCGGCGGCCCGTTCATCCGCGAGGCGCAGCGACTGGGCCTGCAGGACGTGGGCGACCCGGACCACACCGCGTTCCTCCCCGCCTTCGACGTGCAGATCCCCGGGCTTCACCCGTTCAAAAAACGCGACCACGGCGAACGCGCCGCGCGCTGGGCGCTCAATCGTGTCTACGGGATGGACGTGCACTGGGAAACCGCCAAGCTCGTCTCCGCCGAGCGACGAGGCGACGAGATGGTGCTGAGGTTCGATCAGCCGGTGATGCCGCACGACATGTCGACGGTCCCAAAGGGCTTTGCGATCGCCGGCGAAGACGGCAAGTATTACCTGGCCCACGCGCGGTTCAAGCTCAAGAAGGATCAGGGCCAGTGGAACACCGCGAACAAGAGCTACGACGCCACGGTCGTGCACGTCTGGAGCCCGCTGGTCGATGAGCCCGCCGCGGTGCGCTACGGCTGGGCGGTCAGCGCGATGGGCAACCTGTACGTGCAGGGCAAGGCGTGGGCGCCGCTCGCGAGCTTCCGCACCGACGATTGGGACTGGCCGGAGAGCGAAGACCCCGCGGCAGTCGCCGTGGATCGCGGGGCCAACCGGGAGATGCAGGCGGCGGCGCAGGAACGCAACGCGTACCGCAAGCGGCAGGAAGCGGAGCGCGCGGTCGAGGTCCTCGAACGCCTGGAGACGCTCGGCCGCGGCGCGGAGTGATGAGGGCGCGACGCTTCATGATGCGGGCCTTTGGGGCGACCGTTATTCGCCACGCGAATCCGCGGGGTCGGGATCAGCAGGCGCGTGCGCGGCGGTCTCGAGCGTCCGCAGGATCTCCGCGGCGACCTGCTTGCCCAGGCGTTCGGATCCCTCCGCGGTGAAGTGCACGTTGTCGGGCGCGACCGCGTACTTCTCGAGCTGCGGCTTGATCAGCGCGTGCAGGTCGTTGACCCGGACCTTGTGTTTCTTCATCACGCGTGCCGCGGCGTCGAGGTATCGCTTTTCGAGCTCGGGCGCGATGACGACCTGGGTCTGCCACCGCCGAAGCATCGTGACCTCCGGCTCGGGGCAGGCGGGCGTGGTCGTCGCCCAGATGAGCGTGGCGCCTGTTTGCTTCAGGCGTTTGACGATCTTGTTCAGCCGTTTGCGGTACGCCTTGGGCGAGCGGTCTTCTTCGTGGTACGGCCAGCCGTACATATCCCAGAGCCCGAAGTTGAAGTGGATGGTGACCCACGGCGTGTCACCGAGCCAGTCGTCGAGCTTCTCGACGCCCGTCCCGGTCCACTCGCCGTTCTGCGGGATGCGGGTGACAATGGCTTTGCCTTTTAGTTGATTGACGACGGTCTGGTGGTAGCCCTGGCTGATCGAGTCGCCGATGATGAGCACGCGCGGCAGGTCGGCGTCTAGCTGGTGATCCCCGCGACCCTCCGCGGATGCCGAGCAAGGCAGCGCAAGCGTCAAAGCCACCCCAAGCAGCAGTGCGGAAAACCGGTGCGGGTGCGTCTTGTTTCGAAACATCATCCAGCTCCTTATCACGCTTCTTCAACGGGTCGATCATAGCAATAGACCCACCGCAACCACAGGGGAGGTAAGCATGGAACTGCTCAACGAAATCATCGAGAAGGCCCACGAGGCGCAAGCGCTCCTGGAGGCGGAATGCCATCAGGACGCGTCGTTCGCGATCGCGGCGATGGAAGAGCTGTTGATCCAGATGCCGGCCGGCGTCGAGGACTGGGCCCACGCGTTGCGCGACGAGTTCCGCCTGTTGACCGAGGCGCGCCAGTGGATGGGCCGAGACCCCCGCCTCGCGATCGCGAAGATCGAGCAGGCGGTCACGAGCTTCGAAGCGATCAACCGCGAAGCGTCGGCGCGTCACACCTCGCCGGAGCTGCCCGAAGACGTCGCGGCCGGTCAGCCGGCTTGATGCCGCGGGTCACCGCGTGTTCGACGTGATGTCTGCCGGGGCGTACCAGTGCGTCGTTTCGCTGAGGATCGCGCTGATCGCCTGTCGTTCTTCCGTGGCCAGGTGTGCGAACGCCTCGCTTCGATCGCTGCCGGCGAGCACCGAGCGCAGCTTTGTGATGACCCTGTGTTTCAACAGGTCGGGCATCAGCTCGAACGCGCGCGAATAGACCATGTAGCTGCAGCGGTACTTGAATATCCGCGTCTGCAGGTCGAAGTCTTTCAGCGATCGGCCGGCCTTGTCCTCCCGGCGGTTGGCGCGGAAGGCCCGCTGGTAATCCGCGCTGCCGAGGATCGGGCTGTCGAGCGCGACCTCGTCGCTGAACAGCAGGTGCTCGACGATCCGCTGGGCGTTCGCGTCGATCACGCGCTGCAGCGTGTCCGATGCCGCGGGGTCGAACGGCTCGCCCAGGTACTTCGCCAGCGACCGGCTGGCCTCGGTGCGCTCGTGGACCGCCGATGATCCCTGCGTCAGCAGGTTGTGCATCTGGACCTGGTGCTCAAGCACCATCAGCGCGACGATGTCGCTGGTGGGTTGCAGGTAGTGGTCGGTCTTGAAGTAGGGCGACAGGTCGGTGACGTTCGCGCCCGGCTCGCGGTCGAACACGACGCGTCGGCCGTCGTCGGCCTCGACGGCGATCAGGTTGCCCAGGTGCCGCAGATCGCCGTGCTCGCCCGTGACGTACCAGCCGCCCCAGCGTTTGTCGATCGGCGTGTGGTGGCCGACGAGGGTGGAGCCGGCGGAGGTGATCGGGAAGCCGTCCTCGTCGGGGAAGACCGATCGGATCAAAAAGCCCGGGCGGTTGTTGGTGCGTGACCCGCCGTGGCAGTTCAGGCACGTCGTGTCGGTGGTGAGCGTGGCGGCGTGGCCGGCGTCGGGGTCGAACGCGAACAGGCCGCTGCCGATGGCCGGGTCCGGGTCCGCGTCGCCGTACTCGACCAGCCCGCCGGGCACGTAGCCGATGTAGCAGTCGTCGTTGAAGTAGATCGCGCGCGGGCGCGTCGGCGAGATCAGCCGGTCCTGCAGCGATGTCTTGGAAAACACCAGCACCTGCGACGCCTCGGCGACGCCCGCCGCTCGCAACACCGCGCGCAGCTTCTCGTTCGCCGACGTGTCGGGAGCGAGCAGCCCCGATGCCAACGCCGCGTTCAGCGCCGAGCGCGGGTTGGCGGGCGGGTCGGCAAGGTGCGCAGGCGCCGCTTGAATCGGGAGCGGACCGTCATCGAGCCGAGCGGATTGCCGCGCGTCCGCTTCGCGTCTGTCATGCGCCTCGCCTCGCGACGCGCCGCCGGGGCCGACGGCCGCCTGCTCGCCGCAGCCTACGACGGCCGCGCCCATGCCCCAGAGCAAGGCGGCAGACGAAACGGTCGCGCAAACAAAAGACTTCATCGTCTTATTATAGCTCGCCCCGGCCCGGATTGCCACCGGTTGAGCTAAACGACGCGGGCGGATCGGCCGATGTCGATCCGGTAGGCATGAACCGTCCGGCAGGGCAGTTCGGGGGACCCACCGACGAACGAGGAACCGAAGACGTGTCGCAGCCCAAGCCCGACCGCAGCGAAAAGCGTGCCCGCACCCTCGCCGGCCTCGAACGCCTCGCGTTCAACCCCGGCCCGCTCGCCGCGGTCATGCAGACCGACGGCGCGTGCCCGGACCAGCTCATCGACACCCTCGGCCGGTGCCCGGTGCTCAGCGCCAAGCTCATCGGCGTCGCCAACGCCGCCGGCTCGGGCGCGCTGCACCGCATGGACTCGATCGAGCGCTGCATCCGCCACCTCGGCGCCAAGCAAACCCGCACCATCGCGCTGACCCTCGCGCTCCAGCTCATCGGCCAGGACCTCGACGTCGACCAGGAACTGGTCCGCGCGCTCTGGGCGTCGTCCACCGCCAAGGCCGTCGCCGCGCGCATGGTCGCCGACGTCGTCGCGCCCAACCTGGCCGAGCAGGCCTACTGCGTCGGGCTGGTGCAGGACATCGCGCTGCCGATCCTGCTCGCGATGGACCCGGGCTTCTTCGTCAAGGCCTGCGCCGACACCGGCGGGCGCACCGCGTGGACCGAACTGGAACAAGAACACTTCGGTATCGACCACGCCGAGCTCGGCGCGATCCTGCTCCAGACCTGGGGCGCCCCGCAGCACCTGATCGGGCAAGTCCGCCGACACCACGTCGCGCTGGCCGACGACGACATGGCCTGGCTCGCCGAGATGCCCGCGCGTTTCGCCGGGCTGTTGCCGCACATGGACGAGCCGGCGACCAAGGCCCAGCAGCAGGTGCTCACCGCGGCGCACGCGCGCTTCCTCGCCGAGCCGTACAAGACGTTTGACGCCTTCATGAAAGAAGTGAACGCCCGCGTGAAGAAGATGGGCAAGGCCGCGGGCGGGCCGGCAACGCTCGGCGCCGATTTCGCCGCGCAGGTCACCCGCGCCGTCGCCGCGGACACCTTTGCGCTGGTCGCCCAGGTCACGCGGCTGGATAACCAACTCGCCGAGCAGGTGGACAAGCTCGCCAACGTGCAGAGCGACGCGCTCAGCGACCCGCTCACCGGCCTGCTCAACCGGCGCGGCTTCGAGTCCTTCGGCAGCCAGATGCTCGCGCAGGCCGAAAAGGCCCGCATCCCCGCGACCTGCCTGGTCATCGACCTCGACGACTTCAAGCCGATCAACGACCAGTTCGGCCACGCCGCGGGCGATACGCTGCTCAAGGCCGCCTCGGAGTTGCTGCGTTCAAGCGTGTCCTCCGCCGACCTCGTCGCCCGCCTCGGCGGGGACGAATACGCGCTCTTGGTCATCGGCGCGACCCAGGGCGACGCGCTCGCCATGGCCCAACGCGTCCACGCCACCTGCAACGGCCGACGCGTCGTCGTCGGGCCCGGCCAAAACGCCACGCTCAAGATGAGCATCGGCGGGGCGTACTTCCACGACATCAACCTCGGTCTCTCGATCGACGACCTGCTCGACGCCGCCGACCAGGTCATGTACCGCTGCAAGCAAAAGGGCAAGGCCAACCTCGAGTTCCAGGCCGCCCAACGCCCCGCGGCGTGAAGTCGGCCGGGCTTTATCTCGTCAACTGTGACGGATGTTTAACGGTACAACTCCCGCTTTAAAAGCTTGCGACGCTTTTTGCTCGCTTCACGTTTGCGTCGCTTGCGGCTCTGCGCAGGCAGCTTGTTCAGCATGCTGTGGCCCCACACTGATAAACGATTCGGTTTGGCGATACTGTGCCGCATCCAGTGATCCAACTTTCTCCAAAAGTTATTGCCGAGCCGGCGAACCGATCCCGCGCTTCCAAACCAACTCAAGCTGTTCCGCCTCTGCCAACCCTCTCGGCGTGATCATCTCGCGTTCCAACGGCACCGGGCCCTTCTCCAGTTCCTTGATGTCCGCCTCGTATGGTCGCCAGTTCAAGTCGCCCAGCGCATCAAGCTCGCCCAGCGCTTCGCCGGTCACCGCGCCGAACGCCTTGTAAATCAGCTCGGAACAATAGATGTGCTCGTCGTCCAGCCGGTAGCGGAAGTCGTACGGCCGATCGAGGAACGACCTGGTGTTCTCGATGATCTCGGGGATATCGTCGCGGTAGGGCTCACGGAAACGATAGACCGCGACGCCGCCCCCACGACCGCGCGAGATGAAGTCGTCCAGCGGCGTCGCCGACACGTTGGTGATCGCCTCGTAAACGACCCACTCGCCATCGACCCGATCAACGATCCCGCAGTGCGAATAGGGTGATTCGGACACGCCCTCGATCATGTCGACGAGCTTGGACGGCCGGGCGGATTGGAACAGCACGTCGCCGACGCGTGGTTCGTAGCCCGAGGTATGCGTTGTGGGTCCGTCGCCGCCGGATTCCGAACACGCGGTTGTTGAGAGCAAGGTAAAGATTACGAGCAGGTATTTCACCCTATCCGAGAGATTCATTTGGATCGCTGTATGTGGTGGGTTGCTCTTCCAAGGCATCTGCTCATCCCACAAAAAAGTCCACGGTTGCTCGGCGTCGCGTCGCCATGCGTCATCTTAGGACGAGCGCAGTCGATCGGATAAATCCGATCACACGCAAGCCAATTAAGCAAACACTTCATCGACCGGGCAGGCAAACCCGGGCATGAACGCGATCCCGCTGATCACTTGGTTCGGGCCGTAGTCCACGGGCGTTTGGCCGGCGGTGTACGCCGTGACAAGCCGCTGCTTCGGCCATACCAGCCAGACGACGCGCGCGCCAAGTTCCAGCCACAGTTCCGCCTTCTCGGTCGCGTTCGGGACCGACTGGCTCGGCGAAATCACTTCGATCGCAAGGTCCGGCGGGCCGTCGATAAACTTTTCGGTGATCAGGTCGGCCCGGTCTGCCGTGATGAATGATGCGTCGGGGGCGAGCATCGTGTCGGGGTTGCGCCGGAGGATGTACCCGGTTTCGGCGCCGAACGATTCTCCTGTATTCGCTTCTTTCGAGTACTTTTTAAGCAGATAGGAAAGGTTTGAACAGATACGCCCGTGCTGCCCACCGGCGGGTGACATCATGAACAGTTCCCCTTGAATCAGCCGCCAACGGATGCGTTCGGGCATCCGGCCTTCGAGCTCATCGACGCGGAAGCGCAGATCGGGAATGCTGGTGACCATGAGTAAATGCTCGCAGTGACGTTGCTTCTATTCATAGAAGTCTAGCACACTCAATGATCGAATCCAGCGATGGCTCGCTGGCGCAGCATGTGGTCCGCGAGCACCAGCGCCATCATCGCCTCGCCCATCGGGACGAACCGCGGCAGCAGGCAGGGGTCGTGCCGGCCGCGGGTGGCGATGGTCGTTTCGTTGCCGTGCTTATCGACGGTGGGGCGGTCCTGCGGGATGCTGCTGGTGGGCTTGACGGCGCAGCGCAGGACGATGGGGAGCCCAGACGAGATCCCGCCGAGCATCCCGCCGTGGCGGTTGGTGCTGGTCGCGACGGAAGGGGCTGAGAGGCGAAGGGACGAAGGGGCCAAGTGTTGTGGTTTGGCGCCCTTATGACTTGCCCCTTGACCACTCGGTCTCTTGGCCCCTCCCGGTATGAACGTATCGCAGTGCTCGGTGCCGCGGGCGGTCGCGACGCCGAAGCCCTCGCCGTACTCGACGCCCATGACCGCGGGCAGTGAGAACATCGCCTTGCCCAGGTCGGCCTTGAGCTTGTCGAAGACCGGCTCGCCCCAGCCGGCGGGCACGTTCGTCGCAACAATGGTGGACGCGCCGCCGATCGAGTCCTGCTGCTTGCGGACGTCGGTGATGAGCTGTTCCATCTTCGCCGCCATGTCCGGGTCCGGGCAGCGGACGGGGTTGGCTTCGACTTGCTGCAGCGTCACCGACGCGGGGTCGATGTTCTCGAGTTTCAGGTCGCCGACCTGGTCGACGTAGCCGACGACCTCGATGCCGTGAGCGGTGCGCAGCAGTTTCTTGGCGATCGCCGCGGCGGCGACGCGCACGGTCGTCTCGCGGGCCGACGAGCGCCCGCCGCCGCGGTAATCGCGGAAGCCGAACTTGGCATCAAACGTGAAGTCGGCGTGTCCGGGCCGGTACTTGTCCTTGATGTCGCCGTAGTCCTGCGACCGCTGGTCCTTGTTGCGGACGAGGACGGCGATCGGCGTGCCGGTGGTCTTGCCCTCGAAGACGCCGGAGAGGATCTCGGGCGCATCGTCTTCCTTACGCGGGCTGACGATGCGCGACTGCCCGGGCTTGCGTCGTTGCAGGTCGGGGATCAGGTCATCGACCGACAGTTCGAGCCCCGGCGGGCAGCCATCCACGATGCAGACGTTGCCCGGCCCGTGCGATTCGCCGGCGGTGGTCACGCGGAACAGTGTGCCGAAGGTAGAGCCTGCCATAGACGGGATAGTCTACTTTCTGCGGTAAGGGGGTGTCGAAGCGGCAGTGTGGCCCGCTTACGAATCACGCGCTTGCTTCACTCGCCCCTGCGCGCCAGCTCCGTCTTGCTCGCGACCTGGCGGGCCTTGAGCAGCAGGACCGCGGCTTCGAGCTGCGGGTCCAAACCTTGCTCGAAGCTCTCGCGCGGGTTGACCTGCGGGTTGTCGGGGTCGCGGTCTTCCTTGGCGATCAACACGTCCGCGTCGCGGCGGGCTTCGAGCCAGTCGATGACTTCTTGATTCGTCATCTTCACTTCGAGGTCGGGCTGGATGCCCCACTCCTTCGAGTCGTCTTTGCGGTGGATGATCCGGCCCTTGGGCAGCTGGTAGTACTGCGTGGTGCACTTGAAGAACGCTTCGTTGTTGCCGATGGGGAAGATGTCTTGGACCGAGCCCTTGCCGTAGGTGTTTTCGCCCAGGACGATGGCGCGTTCGTAGTCCTGGAGCGCGCCCGAGACGATCTCCGAGGCCGACGCCGAGCCCTGGTTGATAAGGATGACCAGGTCGATGTCGGCGTCGTAGGTCTTGTTCCGGCTGGCGCCGTGGCTGGAGGTGGCGATGCCCTCGGCGTTGACGGTGGCGACGATCCGGCCGTCGTCGATGAAGCGGTCGACGACGCCGATCGCGGTGGACAGCAGCCCGCCGGGGTTGAAGCGCAGGTCCAGCACGATGCCGTTGAGGTCGCCTTCCTTCTGCATCTGCGCGACGGCCTTGTCCATGTCGTCGGCGGTCTGGCGGAGGAACTGGGTCATCCGGATGTAGCCGATGCCCGCTTGCTTGTCGACCCAGTAGTCCCAGCCGCCCTCGTCGCGATGGGCGAAGCCCTTGATGGATTCGAGGTCGATCTGCTTGCGGGTGATCTCGACGTTGAACGGGTCTTCGACGCCTTCACGGATGATGGTGAGGGTGACCTTGGTGTTCTCCGGGCCGGTGATCTCGCGGACGGCCTTGTCGATGGACCAGCCGCCGGTGGCGACGCCGTTGACCCGCGCGATGATGTCGTTGGCCTTGAGCCCGGCCTTCATCGCTGGGGTGCCTTCGAGCGGGGTGACGACGGTGAGCTTGCCGTCGGTCTTCTGGATCTGCACACCCACGCCGACGAAGTTGCCGCTGATCGAACGGGTGAACTGGCGCAGCTCCTCCGGCCAGATGACCGCGGAGAACTGGTCGAGCTGGTTGGTCGCGCCGGTGGTGAGTTCGTAGACGATCACGTTCTCGGGCAGCCCGACGCTCGTGCGGTTGACCTCCATGATCTCGACGAGCGTGGTCATCGCCGAGGTCCGCGTGAGGCGTCGGCCAGGGCGGTCTAAATCTTCGATGACTTCGTCGAGCTTGGCCTGGAGCTTATCGACTTTTGTTTCGTCTTTGAGACCGGGGAACACGCTCTCGATGCCGTCGGTCTGGATCATCATCGACAGGCCGTCCGCCGCGCCGCGCAGCAGCGTCGCGTACCCGTCCTTATCGATGTGCCGCGTCGCGGCCTGGGTGAAGACCTGGGCGATCATCGTCAGCTCGATGCCCTCGAGCTTGATCGTCCAGTCTTCGAGTTCCTGGTCGTCGGCCTCGGCGAACAGCTCGAGCGTGTCCTCGTCGCCCAACCGTTCGGCCCTCTCTTTGTACAGCTCGCGCAGGCCGGCGGGGTCGTACAGCTGAAGCACGCGCACGTGCGTCACCGCGTCGAGGTATTCCTGGTGGTACTTGCGCGAATCCTCGTAAAGCAGATCGAGCAGGCGGTACAGGCTCACCGAGTCAACAAAACGCGCTTCCTCGTGCGCTTTCTCGGCCTTCGCGACGACGGCCCGGATCAACTCGGCGACGCGCGGCTTCTCGAGCAGCTTGTCGGGGTGGTCCGACAGTGAGTGCGCTTCGATCACCTTGGCCATCGCGTCCTCGACCTTGCCCTCGTCCAGGTGCGTCATCGCCTCGGCGAGCGCTTCGTCGTAGGCCTTCTGCTTCGCCTCGCGACGCGCCTGGAGGTGTTCCTGGTACAGGGCGATGGACCGGGTCAGCGACTTGGATTCGGGCGTCTGGGGCAGGCCTTCGACGACGCGGGCGAGCTCGCCGAACTTCCCGCGCTCGGCGAGGCTGGCGATCTGGTCGGCGAGGCTGGCGTCGGCGGCGACGCGCGGCTGGGCCCGGTCGTCCGCGGCCCGGCCCGGCCCCGAGGCGGGGGCGGTGCTCGAGCAGGCGACCAAAAGCAGGGCGGCGGCGGTGGTGCGGAGGCTGAGCGAGAGCTTTCCGGTTCGGATCAAGGGGCACCTCGGATTGGTGGGAGTCGTCTGTGTACGGGCAAGTATTGTAGGGACGCGGGGCGGGGCGAGCGGTTTCCGGCAGGGCCATGAAAAAACCCGCCGGCTGGGCGGGTTGGATCGATTCCGAGGTGGGATGGGCGCCTGGTCCGTCGTTGCAGACGGCCGAGACGGCCACCCCACCAGAACCCGCCCGGTCAGGCCGATTCTTTCTGGATCGACACGGCCAGCTCCTTGAGCGGCCGAGGGTTGCGGACCGCCGACGCGTCTATTACGTACTTGATGCCCTTGTTGTTCTCATCCGGCAGGTCGTACATCAGGTCGAGCATGACCTCTTCCATCACCGAGCGCAGGGCGCGGGCGCCGGTGTCGCGTTCGATCGCGCGCTCGGCCAGCGTGAACAGCGCGTCCTCGGTGTACTCCAGCTCCGCGTCTTCCATCGAGAAGAAGTGCTGGTACTGACGGACGAGCGCGTTTTTCGGCTCGGTGAGGATCCGCACCAGCGTATCGGGCGTCAGCCGGTCCAGCGGGGTGATGACCGGCAGCCGGCCGATGAGTTCGGGGATCATCCCGAAGTGAAGGACGTCGTCCTGCGTGACGTGCTGGAGCACGGCCTCGTCGTCCTTGATCTTGCGGCCGGTCGTCTGCTCGGCGCCGAAGCCGATGGCCTTCTGCCCCAGGCGTTGGCGGATGATGTCCTCGAGCCCGACGAACGAGCCGGCGCAGATGAACAGGATGTTGCTGGTGTCCAGCTGGATGTACTGCTGCTCGGGGTGCTTTCGGCCGCCTTGGGGGGGGACGTTCGCGGTGGTGCCTTCGAGTAGTTTCAGCAGCGCCTGCTGCACGCCTTCGCCCGAGACGTCGCGGGTGATCGAGACGTTCTGGCTGGTCTTGCCGATCTTGTCGATCTCGTCGATGTAGATGATGCCGCGCTGGGCCGCTTCGAGGTCGTAGTCCGCGGCTTGCAGCAGCTTGAGCAGGAGGTTCTCGACGTCTTCGCCGACGTAGCCCGCTTCGGTCAGCGTGGTCGCGTCGCCGATGGCGAAGGGCACGTTGAGCGTACGTGCCAGGGTGCGCGCGAGCAGCGTCTTGCCCGAGCCGGTCGGCCCGATGAGCAGGACGTTGGACTTGTCCAACTCGACCGGCGAGTCTTTCTCGGCGGCGCTCAGGCGCTTGTAGTGGTTGTGCACCGCGACGGACAGGGCACGCTTGGCGGTGAGCTGGCCGATGACGTACTGGTCCAGGAACTCCTTGAGCTGGCGTGGCGAGGGGATCGAGCCCATCGCGGGCCGGCCCGAGTGCACGCGTCGGCGTTCCTGCTTGAAGATGTTCTGGCACAGCTCGGTGCAGTTGCTGCAGATGTAGACGTCGTTGGGCCCTTCGACCATCGGCCCGACTTCGCGCGAGCTCTTGCCGCAGAACGAGCAGGTCGTGACGCGTCGGCCCTTGAAGCCGTCGCCCGAGCCGCTGTTGCCAGGTCCGCCCGATCCGTTGCTGCCGTCGCGATCCGCCATAGAGCTGCCTTTACCGCGACGCGGACGCCGCCTCCGAGTGAAATCCAAGCGGCCTGACGCGCGGGTCGCACGCCGGCCGGTCCGTCTCAAAACCCATCGTCCAGATTCAGATCGGCCGTTAGCCCGCTCCGAGCAATAGGCCGAACAACCGGCGGAACTTACGCGCCAGTCAAACCAAGGATCATAACCCAAGAACCCGCCGGTTCCCAGCGAGCGGAACCGAATTTCCGCGCGATTCCGAGCGGGGTTCAGCCCGGCCCGCCGCCGCCGTTCTTATCGGGGTTGTCCCCGCGGTTCTCGGCCCCGGGGCCCCGGTTCGGTGGATCGTTTGTGGAAGACGCGTGTGGTCGGGGGTGTTCTTCCGCCTGCTCGGCCGATCCGCCTGCCGTCTCGTCGCCGAGGTAGTGGGACCGGCTGCGCGCCAGCGTCCGGGCCTCCGCTGCCGCTAGTTCCTCGTCGCTGAGCTGGCCCTGGGCGTGCAGGCGTCGCAGGTCCGCCAGCGTGAAGCCGACCGGCGAGGACGTGTCGGCCCCGCCGAACAGCCGCTTCTTGATCGCCAGCGCCGCCACCGCCAGCAGCACGCACGCCGCGACCAGCACCGCCAGCCAGAGGATCACCTCGAACGAAAACCCTTTCTGGGTTTGCTCGGCGAGCAGGGTGCTGGGGGTGGTGAAATCCATCTACTTCATAGTATCCGATTCTGAAAAAAGCCCCCGCCGCGAGGTGGGGGATCGCTTTTCAAAAAACAACCCCCACCTCGCGGCGGGGGCTAGGGTTGTGTTCTTTACAACAGTTGACGTACAACAGTTGACGTCGGCTTAGTCGCCTTCACTTTCGTCGTCTTTCTTCTTCGCGGTCGTCTTCTTGCTCGACTTCTTCTTGCTGCTCTTCTTCTTGGTGGTCTTCTCGGCCTTCGCATCACCCGCGTCGTCCGCGGCGCCTTCGGCTTCGGTCACCTTCGCCTGCTCGAGGATCTTGTCCAGCGTCTTCTGCTCGCGGATCTGCAGATACAGCTGCTCGATCTGGCCCTGCTTGGCCATCTCCTGGCGGAGCTTATCGGGGCGTCGGCCCTGCTGGTAGGCCATCATCGCGATCCGGCCGTTCAGCTCGTCCTCTTCGACGTCCACGTCCAGGTCCTTGCTGGCCTTGTCGAGGATGAAGAACTGCTTGAGCTGGCGGATGGCCTGCTCCTCGCTCGCGCCGCGCATCTCGGCAAGGTGGGCTCGCACCTGCTCCTCCGGCACGCCGCGGTACAACATCTCCATGCCCTGGCGTTGCAGCACGCGGGCGCTCTGCTGGCCGGTGATGCCCTTGGGCAGCTCCAGCTCGACCTTGTCGACCAGCTGGTCGGTGACCTGCTGGTACAGGTCGGCCATCGCGTTCTGCTCGTTGCGCTGCTCGAGCATCGTCTTGACGCGCTCTTTCACTTCTTCCTCGGTCTTCAGGCCCATCTGCTCGGCGATTTGCTCGACGCTCGCCGGCTCGATGCGGTGGACCTTCAGCACGGTGAGCCTGATCGTGATCGGCTGGTCCTTGATCTTCTCGTCTTCGTGACCCGACGGGCCGGTCATCGAGACGCTGACGACGTCGCCGATCGTCTTGCCGGTCAGCTCTTTGCCGAGGTTGTTCACGACGATGCCGGCGACGTGGCCCTTGTAGTCCTGCGCCTCGCCGTTGACCAAGACGTGGTCCTGCGGGACCGTTTGGATGACCTCGGCGTCGTCGCCCGCGTTCTCGCCGGCGAGGATCGTCACCTCGACCGCGGCGTAGTCGCCTTGCTCGATCGTCGCGCCCTGGGGCGTGGTCGGTCGGCCGGCCTGCATCTGGAAGCGTTCGAGCTCCGCGTCGACGTCCGCGTCGGTCACGGCTTTGATCGTCTTGGTGACCTCGATCGCGTCGAACGCGGGCAACTCGACGTTCGGCGTGACCTCGACCTTGACGGTGAAGGTCAGGTCGCCGGACTCGGGCAGCTCGATCTTGTCCGCGCCTTCGACCTGCGGGTCGCTGAGCGGGTCCAGGTCGTTGTCTTCGAGCGCCTTGGTGTAGCTCTCGCTGAGCAGGCTGTTCTTGACGTCGTCGCGGATCGCCGAGGAAAAGCGTTTCTCGAGCAGCCGGCGGGGGGCGCGGCCCTTGCGGAAGCCGGGCAGCACCGCGTCGTCTTCGAGCGTGCCGAAGCTCTCTTCGATCTTCGCCTTGATCTGGTCTTCGGGGATGGTGATGGTCAGCGACTTGCACGCCGGCCCCGCGTCTTCGATCTTCACGTCGAACTGGAGCGCGTCTTCGGTTTCGGTCGCGTCGGTGGTGGTCGAATCGTCAGCCATGGCCGTGCCTCCTTAAGGCAAGGTTGCTGTGGGGCGGTTGCTCTGGGGTTCCGTGGGGGGAAGATAGTCTGCACCGATCGACCCACGCCTGCCGCAGCGCCCACACGCGTGCGACGGTATCTCGACCGGGCCGGGGATTGTCATCGATGAGTTCAACCCCGTCAAGCGCCTAACGCGAAACCCACGGATTCAATCCGTGGCCCTCACCCCTGTCGAATCCACCAGCCACATTCAACACCTTCAACTGCTCGTACAACACCCGCACCCTCGGCACGTCGCAGCCCGCCGCCTCGGCCCGGCGGACCGGCTCGCCGTAGATCGCCTCGACCTCCATCGGCCGGCCCCTCTCGCGGTCGATCAACATGCTCGGGCGGTACGCGTCCATGTTCCGCGTGTTGTCCAGCATCGTCTCAACGAACGCCGGCGCGATGTCCGCGCCGATCACCGCCTTGGTCGCCGCGACGACCTCCATCATCAAGTCACGCACCAGCGGCTCGGCATGGCGCATCAACACCGTGCAGTCCACGCCCAGCACCGCCGACAACCCGTTGTAGGGCACGTTCCACACCAGCTTCTGCCAACGCGCGAGCGCCAGGTCGTCAACGCACTGCGCCTTCACGCCGCCCGCCTCGAAGTCCGCGCTGATCTGTCGCATCCGATCGGTGATCCCGCGTTGCGAGAACGCGCCGAGCTTGATGTGGTCGAAGCGCTGCTGCTCGATGTGGCCCGGACCGACCTTGTTCGAGCACAAAAAACACAGCCCGCCGAGCACGCGCTCGGCACCGACGACCGCCGCGGCGTCGTCCTCCGGGCCCAGCCCGTTCTGCAGCGTCAGCACCACGCCGTCGTCCTTGATCACGCCGGGCAACAGGTCGGGCAATAGCGCGTTGCTGGTGGACTTGAGCCCGACGACGACGACGTCGCAGCGCGGCATGTCGCCGACATCGCGGTAGGCGTTGACGTTGGGCAGCGCGATGTCGCCGTGCTGCGTGGACTTGACGATCAGGCCGTGCTCAACAACATGGTCGTAGTCGGAGTGCAAGAGGAAGTGAACGTCGGCGCCGGCGTGCGCGAGCCGCCCGCCGTAGTACCCGCCGAGCGCGCCGCTGCCGATGATCGCGTAGTTGAGTCCGCTGGTCGCCATGGGCAAAGCGTAGCAGCGTGCGGAATCGGTGTCGTCAGCGCCGCCGGCGTAACGCGGTCAAACCCCCGAGGCCGAGCAGCGCGAGCGTCGTCGGCTCGGGCACGTTCGCCCCCGGGGTGGGCGACAACGGCCCGGTGTACCCGGCGAAGGCGGTGCCCAGGTCGCTGTCGTCCACGTCGGCGTCGGCGTCGGTGTCGCCTTGCGCCGCGGTCTTGTTGCCCGCCGAGCCGACCGGGCCGGTGTAGTTGGCAAAGGCGGTGCCCAGGTCCGCGTCGTCGATGTCGCCGTCGCCGTCGGTGTCCCCCGGCAGTGCAACGACGACGCCGAGCGATCCGTCGATCGTCAACGACGACGTGTCCCACGCCAGGCCGGTGCCGAGCGTGGGCAGTTCGAACTGGTCGAACCCGCCGACGAGCGTGCCCCAGTCCAGGAGGTCCACCCGGTCGCCGAGCGCGGGCGTGTAGTTCCCGCCGAGGCTGACCCGCAGCGTCGCGCCCGGCTCGATGGTCAGCGTGCCGGTCACCAACAGTTGGTCGTAGAGGTTGCCTGGGAAAAACGGCAGGTTGACCGTCGTATCGAGCACCGAGCCGGCGAGGAACGCGACGTCCTGGCCGATCGTCATCGCGTCCGCGTTGGTGTCCGAGCCGGGCGCGACGGTCCCGCCGGCATTCACACTGACGCTCGCGATGACGCCGCCGCCCCCGCCGAGCGTGCCGCCGGCGTTGACGCTGACCGATTGCGCGTGGAAGGTTTGGTTGATCGCGAGCACGCCGGCGTTGACCTGCACGGCGTTGAACCCGCTCGACACGTCGTTGATCGACCACGTGCCCGTGCCCGACTTGTCGAGCGTGTTGTCGGCCGAGGGGTTCATCGTGATCGGCGCCGTGAACACGCCGTCGCCCGCGCCGTCGAGTTTGAGCGTTCGGCCGAGCGTGCCCGGGCTCGACACGATCCCGCCGCTGAGCGTCAGCAGGCCCGCGTCCGACCGGATCGTCCACCGCGTGCCGCTGACTTCGAGCGTGATCGGCCCGGCCCAGGTGTTGTTGCCCGCGACGTTGACCACGTGCGGCTCGTTGATCGCGCTCTGCTGCCGGCCGCGCAGTTCCAGCGGCTCGGCGTGCGTGACGAGGTTCGAGGCCAGCTCGAGCACGCCCGTCTGCTGGTCGCCGTACACCACGGTCTTGCCCGCGGCACTGCCCAGCCCGTCGGCGTTGAGGGCGCGGAGCGTCGCGCCGTCGCGCACGCCGATCTCGCCGTCGAAGCCGGGGTTGCTCTGCAGCAGCACGAGTTCTTCCTCCGCGAAGAGCACGCCGTCGCCGGTCATGTTGCGGATGGTTTCGCTGTCGAACACCCGGACGGTGCCGTCGTTCTGGAAGCCGCTGGGCGTGTCGGGGAAGGTGTTGCCGCCTTGCCCGGGCGCGCCGATGCGCAGCGATCCGCCGGGTTTGACTTCGATGCCGCCGGTCATCGTGCCCGCGTCGGTGGGCTCGAAGTTGACGACCCCGCCGCTTTCGATGACCAGGCCGTTGTGCATCGCCGAGACGTCGCCGCTGACCAGCAGCACGCCGTTGCCCGCGACGACGAAGTCGCCGCTGCCGTCGCCGGCGAAGCTCAATGCGCCGGCCAGCTCCGCGCCTTGACGGACCTCGATCACGCCCTCGTTGATGAACCGGACGTCTTCAAAGACGACGTTGCCCGAGTAGACCTTGGTGAGCGTCGCGCCGCTGCGCACGCGCACCGTCCCGTCGGAGACGATGGTCTGCGCGTTGGCCGCGGCGCCGATCTCGCTGTCGCCCTCGATCGCGTCGATCGCGTAGATGACCGACGGGCTCGCGGTGTTGGTGTTGGTCAAGAGCCCGCCGCGGAAGTAGTGCGTGTCGGTCCCGGTCGAAGCGCCGTTGAGGTTGCGCGTGTCGCCTTCCAAGAGCGTCTGGACGTGCGTGTCGCCGAGCACGGTCGGCGTCCACACGCCGTTGACCTGCTCGAACAGCTGCGAATCAACGTCCCGGCCCGGGGTGTTGGGCAGGCCGAACTGCCACCACGAATACCGCTCGACGTAAGACCGGCTCTCCAGCCCGGGGATGACGACGTCGAGGAACGCCTCGTTGAAGTCGATCATCTGCTGGCTGGTGTACTGCGTGTTCCAGTCCATCCCGGCGAACTCGGTGATCCAGACCGGCAGGCCGTAGGTGTTGTAGTAGTCGTCGACGCGGCTCAGGAAATTGTTCGCGGTCCCCGCCGGGTTGTTGATGTTGATGTTGCCGTACCAGTGGAACGCGACCGCGTCGACTTGGTAGTTGTTCGCGCTGGCCTGGGCCATGAAGTCCGCCAGCCAGTTGCGCCCGGCCAGATTGTCCGACACCGCGGGGCTGACGAGTTTCAGGCCCGCGCCCTGCGCGAGTTGAAGGTCCATCTGCTCCCACATCGCCAGGGCCTCGGCGACGGTTTTGTTGGCCTGGTCCGGACGCTCCGGCTCGTTGAACCCCATCACGTATTCGACGCCGAGCGCGTCCTTGTAGCCGAGGATGCGGTTGATCTTCGGCTGGAGGTTGCCGAGGTTACCCCCCCAGATCATCGGGGTGTACTGGCCGTGCATCGCGCCCGAGAGGATCGGCGCGTGGTCGGCCGAGCCGTTGGGGTCGTTGCTCCAGTGGTAGTACCACGACGCGTTGGCGGCGTTGGCGCGTTCATAGCCGCCGCCGGCCATGCCGCGCTTCGCGCTGGACTGGCTCAGCGCCGGGCTGGCGAGGCCGGCGAAGAGCAGGGCGGCGGTCGCGTGACGCACCACGCTGGCGCCCCGGCTTGACTGCGTACAACACGTCATCGGGTTCGGTCCTTGAAAACACCGGTGAATCGATACCACGCCGGTCAGAGACCGGCTTTTCATTGAGGATCGCTCGGCCCGTCGGATTCTTAGCAAGCAACGGCCGTATACGGATCGGCCCAGCCGACGCGCCGCCGGATACTGCTAGAATCGCGTCATGACGCCCGCGTAGCTCAGCAGGATAGAGCAGCGCTTTCCTAAAGCGCAGGTCACAGGTTCGAATCCTGTCGCGGGCATTGCCGACCGAACACGTTTTGCTTAGCTCAGCGCGATCGCGCCGCCGTGGCACAGGCGCTCGAGGCCGAAGTGTTCGATCGGGTGGCCCATCGCGCCGGCGAGGGACATCAGCAGGCGGTTGTGCGTGACCTCGGGGTCGAAGTCGATCGCCCGGCCCTGCTTGACGCCGCAGTTTTCCCCGCCGATGAGGACGAAGGGGATGTCTTTGTGCGTGTGGTTGTTGCCCTTGCCCAGCTCGTTGGTCCAGACGATGAGCGTGTTGTCGAGCATCGACCCGCCGACGCCCCCCGGCTCGGGCGTGTCCGCGAGCTGCTTGGCGAGGTAGGCCAGCTCGCCGGCGAACCATTGGTTGATGCGGATGAGCTTGGCTCGGGCGTCCTGGTTGTTGTCCGGCTCGTGGCTGAGGCTGTGGTGGCCCTCCTCGATGTCCAGCCACTTCATCCGCGCCTGGCTGACCGAGCGCATGTACTGCAGCGTCACGACGCGGGACATGTTGTTCGCCAGGCCGTTCACGATCAGGTCGAGCTGGATGCGCGAGACCTCCGGCGTGTTGTCGTTGATCAGCTCGATCTGCGGATCGACTTCTGGCACCGGGTGCAGGCGTGAGTCGTTCGCGTCGGCGAGTTCGAGTTGCTGCTGCATCTGCGCGACCAGTTCGAGGTGGCGCTCGAGCAGGTCGCGGTCTTCGGGGCTGAGCTGGCCGGACACGCGCTTGAGGTCGTCCTTCACGCCGTCCACGACGCTGAGCAGCGAGGCCTTGTCCTTGGTTTCGCCGTAGAGCTTGTCGATCATCTGGCGCGGGTCGCTGATGGGCGTGATCGGTTGGTTAGGCCCGGCGTAGCACATGCGTGTCCAGGTGTCGGCGCGGTTGGGCACGGCGACGCCGAACTCCAGCGAGCCGAACTGCGTGCGCGTGTGCTCGTCGGCTTGCAGGAGCCGGGCGATCTCCTGGTCGATCGAGTGGCTCTTCGCCCAGCCGGCGGGGGTGGTGCCGCCGCCGCCGACGATGTTGCCGGGGAACAGCTCGTTACCGGTGAGCAGGCAGCTCATGCCGCGCATGTGGTTGTCGCCCAGGCCGCGGACGCGGTTGTTGACGCCGCGCAGCGTGGAGAGGCGCGTGCGGAACGGTTCGAGCGGCTCGAGGATCGGCTTGAGCTTGTCGATCGGCCCGGGCTGGTCCGGCCACATCGCGTCGGGCACGATGCCGTTGGCGGTAAAGACGATGATGAGCCGGCGGGGCTTGGGGTCCAGCGGCGCGCCGCTGACCGACGGCAGGCCGAAGAGGAACGGGGCGGCGGCGGCGGGCAGGCCGTAGTCGCGCAGGAAGGCTCGTCTTGATACCGGTTTCATGGTGCTTTGCTCCCGGGCATTCTAGCCCAGTTCGATGGCCCCGCCCTTGCAGAACTTCGCGATCCCGAACGACTCGAGCTCGTGCCCCATCGCCTTGGACAGCGACAGCAGGATCCGGTTGTGCGGGGTTTTGCCCGTTTCCAACGCCCGGCCCTGCTTGACGCCGAGGTTCTCCCCGCCGATGAGGACGAAGGGGATGTCGTTATGCGTGTGGTTGTTGCCCTTGCCCAGCTCGTTGGTCCAGACGATGAGCGTGTTGTCGAGCATCGACCCGCCGACGCCCCCGGGCTCGGGCGTGTCTTGCAGCTGCTGGGCCATGTAGGCGAGTTCGCCGGCGAACCACGCGTTGATCTTGATCAGCTTCTCGCGCGCCTTGGTATCCTTGTCCGGCTCGTGCGAGATCTGGTGATGGCCTTCTTCGATCCCCAGCCATTTCATGCGCGCCTGCCCGGTCGCCCGGCTGTACTGGAACGTCACGACCCGGGCCATGTTGTTCGCCATCGCGTTGACCATCAGGTCGATCTGGATGCGCGAGACCTCCGGCGTGTTGTCGTTGATCACCTCGATCTGCGGATCAATCTCGGGCACGGGGTGATGACGCGAGTCGTTCGCGTCGGCGATCTCGAGGTGCCGCTGCATGTCGGCGACGTGCTGCATGTGACGCTCGATCATCTCGCGGTCTTCGGGGCTGAGCTTGCCCGAGAAGCGGGCCAGGTCGTCTTTGACGCCGTCGATGATCGAAAGCAGCGAGGCCTTGTCTTTGGTCTCTCCGTAGAGCTTGTCCACCATCTGCCGGGGGTCGCAGATCGGCACGAGCGGCTGGTTCGGCCCGGCGTAGGACATCCGCGTCCGGGGGTCGGCGAAGTCCGGCACCGCGACACCGAACTGCAGCGACCCGAACGCGCTCTTGCTGTGCTTGTTCGACTGCAGGTTGTTCGCGATTGCCTGGTCGATGCTGATGCCCTTGGCCCAGCCGGCGGGGGCGCCGCTGCCGCCTTGGGAACTGCCCAGGTGAAGCTGGTTGCCGGTGAGCAGGCAGCCCATGCCCTGGCTGTGCCGCGAGCCCGCGCCGCCGACCATAATGCTCGGGCCCTTGACCGTCGTGACGCGGTCTTTGAACTTGCTCAGCGGCTGGAGGATCGTCGGCAGCTGATCGATCGGCCCGGCCTGCTTGGGCCAAAACGCGTCGGGGATCGTCCCGTTGGGCGAGAAGACGACGACGAGTCGGCGCGGCTTGGGGTCCAACGCCGCGCCGCTGACCGATGGCAGGCCGAAGAGGAACGGCGCGGCCGCGGCGGGCAGGCCGTACTCACGCAGGAACCGGCGTCGGCTAAGCGTCTCGCTCATGGCTTGGCCCCATGGTGTGGCGGTCGATCGACGCCGTTGGCTTGCTTCGCGCCCAGCCCCCGGGTCGCGGCTTCCAAGGCGATCGATACGTACAGGTCGCGGACGTGGAAGCCGCTTGACGCGAAGCCGGCCGTCAGCGCGTCGAGCGTGCCCGGCGCCGAGGCCGAGGGGTCTCGGTTGAGCGTGTGCTGGTAGAGCTGCCGCACGAAGCCGCGATGCGCCGCGCCGGACGACACGGCGAACTCGGCGACGTCGCGCGCGCCCTTGAGCCGGAGTGTCTCGCCTTCGTCGCCGGTGAACTCGCTCTCGGCGTTGATGGGCTTGTCGTCCTTCTGGGTCGTGCGGAACCGGCCGATGCTGTCGTAGTGCTCGAGCGAGAAGCCCAGCGGGTTGATCGTCTGGTGGCAGGACATGCACGCCGAGTCGCGCGTGAACGCCGTGACCTTCTCACGCATCGTCAGGTCCGGGTCGAACTCGGCGTCGCTGAACGCGATCGCGTTGGGCGGGGGGTTGAGCGGCCGGCCGATGATGTTGCGCGTGAGGAACACCCCGCGGTGGATCGGCGAGGTGCTGTTGTGGTACGCGAACGCGGTCAGCAGATACGGGTGGGTGATCACGCCGCTGCGCCGGTCGGCGGGGAGCCGGACGCGCACAAAACCGTCGCCCGCCGCCTCGTCGAGCTCGATGCCGTACACCTCGGCCAGCCGGCCGTTGACGTACAGGTGGTCGGCCAGCAGCAGCTCGCGGTAGTCCGACGCCTCGGCGAACACCGTGTGCTCGAGGAACAGGTCCAGCGACGTGCGCAGGTCGGCGAGCAGGTGCTCGTCGAACTCGGGGAACAACTGGTCGTCCTTGCTGACGTGTTCGGCCCGCTCCAACTCGAGCCATTGCTCGAAGAAGCGCAGCAGCTTCGCCTTCGCGCGCGGGTCCTGCAGCATCCGCTTCGCGTGGTCGCTCAGCGTCGCGGGGTCGTTGAGCTTGCCCGCCTCCGCGTCTTGCCAGAGCGCCTCGTCGGGCAGCCCGTCCCACATCGCCAGCGACAGCCGGGCCGCGGCATCGAAGCCGTCCGGCTCGTCGGCGCGGTGCGCCAGCGGGTACAGGAACCTCGGCGACAACAACGCGGACAGCACGACCCGCTTGACCGCGCTGTCGAGGTCTGCGTCGTTCTCGAAGAACCGGTCCACGTACAACGCCGTCTCCTGCTCGGTCAATGGCCGACCGAACGCACGCTCGACGAACCGACCGCACATCGCGGCGACGCGCTCCCGGCGATCGGGCGCTTTCGGCCGGGTGCCCGCCAGTTCGTCGAGGTGGTCGATCAGGTGGTCGGCGGTCTGGATCGCCGCCTTGGTCGAAGCGCTCAGCCAGGCCTCGGAGACCTGCGCGCCGCTGATAAAACCCATGCTCGAGTCATCGGGCGGGAAAGGGGCCGACATCACGAAGACCTCGCCCGAGCGCGCCGGCGAGAGGTGCCGGGCGGGGATGACCTGCTCCGTGCCGCCGGGCGGGACCCAGTGCAGCGAGACGTAGCTGGCCTTCGCGGCCTGGTCCTTGTGCCAGTCCTTGTTGCCCACGCCCTGGGTGTGGGCGGAGAACTCGAGCATCAGCGGGTAGGCGCGGCCGGCGAGCAGGAAGACCTTCTGGCGGAACTCGGTCTTCTCTTCGGACTGCAGCCACCCGTCGAGCAGGGCGACGCTGTTGGTGTCGGTGATCTCGTTGCCGATGCCCCCGCCCTGCGCCTTGCCGTCGTTCAGCCACAGCCGCATCGCGTGGTCGGTGCGGACGATGATCTCGTATTCGCCGGTCGCGCTGGCCAGAAGCGAGCCGCTCCAGCGGACCGAGTGGCCCAGCTTGTCGAACTGTTCGTACAGCGGGTGCTCGGGGTTGTAGGCCGCGTTGATGTCGGGCTCGACCTGCTCGGCGATCGGCTCGGCCTTGCGCATGTCGCGGCTTGCGTAGTACTGGGCCATCAGGCCGCGTTCGCCGCCAACCGCTGTGTCCGCGCGGAACGAGCCCACCAGGTCGGCCAGGCTCTGGCGGTGCTGCTCGACGGTGAGGTGCTGGAGGGTGCGTGTCGGCTCAAGCGACGGGCGATAAAAGGTTTCGTGCAGGTAGCGGGCGACCGCGGCCGCGTCCTCGCCGACACACGTGTCCGCTTCGCCCTCGGGCATCGTCCGATCGATCCGCCGGGTCAGCCAATCGACCGAGCGTTCGCCGGAGAAGGGCTTGTCGTAGAACCCTTCGACGCCCTGGCCCTTGTCGCCGTGGCACTCGGCGCACTGCCTGGCGTAAATCGCCGCGCCGCGCTCGAGCACGCCGGAGTCGGCCGTGCCGACCTCGGGCTGCACTTGCCGGCCCGGCCGGGCCTCGTCCTGGGCCCGCACCCCGACCCACGCGATCGCGACGACGATCGCGAACAGAAGCACGGCGGCGGGCTGGGCGGGTTTCAGGATCATGCGTCAGAAAATGCGTCCAGAACGATATCGGCCCCCCAACCTGTCTGACTACATCCTACGCGCCGCCATTACGCCCGATCAAGCACCGCGAGGCCGGCCGACCAGCCCGCCGGGCCTCGGTGATTTATCATGTCTGACACGCCCTCGTAGCTCAACTGGATAGAGCAGCGCACTTCTAATGCGCAGGTTGCAGGTTCGAGTCCTGCCGGGGGTATTCATCCGATTCTCACTTCTATGCCCGACGAAGCGCCATACTTCGACGACCGCGGCCGGCTCATCGCCCCCAAGTACGACGATGTCTACTTCTCCGCCGAGGACGGCCTGGCCGAGACCCGGCACGTGTTTCTTCAGGGCAACCAACTCGCCAAGCGCTTCTCGGGCCTCGCCCCCGGCGACGTCTTCACCATCGGCGAGACCGGCTTCGGCACCGGGCTGAACTTCCTTGCGGCCTGGCAGCTGTTCAAGCAGCACGCGCCCGCCGACGCCCGGCTCGAGTTTGTGTCGGTCGAGGGTTTGCCACTGGGCGCCGAAACGATGCGGCGGGCGTTGTTGGCCTGGCCGGCGTTGCAACGATACCGCGACGCGCTGCTCACGCAGTGGGGGCCGATCTGGCCGGGCACGCATCGGTTTCGATTCGCGAGCGGCAGGGTGCGTTTGACGCTGTTGGTCGGCGAGGCGGCGGATGTGTTGTCATCGATCAACGCTTCGGTCAACGCGTGGTTCCTCGACGGTTTCGCGCCGTCGCGCAACCCCGCGATGTGGAGCGACGCGGTCTTCGCCGAGGTCGCGCGGCTGTCTGCCGGGGCCGCAACCTTGGCGACCTACACCGCCGCGGGCTTTGTCCGCCGCGGGCTCGGGGCGGTCGGTTTCGAGATCGAAAAACGGCCGGGGTTCGGCACCAAACGCGACATGACCGCGGGGCGCAGAAGCGATGTCGAATCTGGTGGCGCTTGTTCCGCTCGGCCATCGGCCAGAGGACAGTCCGCCGTTGTCGTTGGCGGGTCGCTCGCGGGTTCGTTGGCTGCGCGATCACTCGCCGAACGCGGCGTCGCTGTCACAGTTATCGAGCAGCAGCCGTCGACCAGCAACAGCATGTTCCCGCCCGCGCTCATCCCGCGGACGGCCGTGCTTCAGCCGAAGATCAGCGACCGATCCGATCGCGTTGGGCGTTTCTTGCGCGAAGGATACGCGTTCGCGTGGAGGCTGGTCACGTCCGACGCCGGTTTACGTTCCCAAAGCCGATGGAGCGAGATCGGCACATTCCAGGCTGCCTACGACGAACGCGCGCATCGTTCGCTGCGACGATTCGTGGATCAGTTTGGCGATACCAAGTTGTGCAGATGGATCGACTCGGCACAGACGGCGTCTGAAATCGGATTACAACTTGGATGCAGCGGCGTGGTGATCGATCGTGCCGGGACACTAAACCCCGCGGGGCTGTGCGCTGCGTTGCTCGATCACGGCGCGATCGAGGTGATGAGCAACGCCAGAATCGAATCCATTGAGCGGCGACAGAATGGTTGGCGCGTGATACGAAGCGGCAAAGGCATCGACGACACACCGCTGCTTGTCATCGCAAACGCGTTGGATGCGTGCAGATTGCTTCCCGATCGGGACATCGACCTTCGGCCGGTGCGCGGGCAAGTATCTTGCCTGTCGTCGCCGGAAGCATACGGCGATCTCGCTCCGCTCCGCCGAGCAGTTTTTTTCGGTGGATACATCATCCCGTCCCATGCCGGCACGCTCAGCATCGGCGCATCGTTTGTGCCCGGCGACGCATCGATCCAATGGCGCGATCGCGAACACGTCGATTGCTGCGACAAACTCGCGCGTCTCATGCCGGATCAAGCCGGGCGATTGAAGAGCTTGGCGGGGGTTGATGGCTGGGTCGGCGTCCGTACCACCACACCCAAGCACCGATGCTACGCCGAGCAGATCGAAGACCGTCTATATGTCTCGCTCGGTCACGGCTCGCACGGCATCGCGTCCGCGGCCCACGCCGGCGAACACCTCGCGTCGCTCATCACCGGCGGGGTCAGAGCGCGCGAGACGCGATGAATCGCGTCGCTTCGGTTTCACTTATCGCAGCTTCTTCTTCCGCTTCTTCCCCGCCTTGGTCCCCGGCGTGCCGGGCTTGGCCTTCGCGGCCTTGTCCTTGTTCACGCGAACCTTCCCCATCGCCGGCTGCGCCTTCACCTCCGCCAGCTTGTCGCGGATCGACGCCGCCTTCTCGAACTCCAGCCCCTGCGCCGCTTCGAGCATCGCCGACTCTAACTCCGCGATCAACTCCGCCCGGTCGTACTCCTTCTCGTCCCCGCTGAGCGCCGCCTTCGCGGTCTTGCGCGCCCGCAGTTCCAACTCGATGCCCTTGCGGATCGCCTTCTTCACCGTCTGCGGCGTGATGCCGTGCTCGGCGTTGTAGGCAAGCTGCTTCGCCCGACGACGCTCGGTCTCGTCGATCGCCTGCTGCATCGCCGGCGTCACCTCGTCGGCGTACAACACAACGAACGAGTTCACGTTCCGCGCCGCCCGGCCGATCTGCTGGATCAGCGACGTGCCGCTGCGCAAAAAGCCCGTCTTGTCCGCGTCCATGATCCCGACCAGCGACACCTCCGGCAGGTCCAGCCCCTCACGCAACAGGTTCACGCCCACCAGCACGTCGAACTGCCCCTCACGCAGCTCGCGCAGAATCGTCACCCGGTCCAGCGTCTCGATGTCGCTGTGCAGGTACCGGCACTTGATGTCCTGGTCCTTTAGGTACTTGCTCAGGTCCTCGGCCAGCCGCTTGGTCAGCGTCGTGACCAGCGTCCGCTCGTTGCGCTCGACGCGCTCGCGCGCCATCTTCAAGAGGTCCGGCACCTGGCCCGCCGCGGGCCGCACCTCGATGACCGGGTCCACCAACCCCGTCGGCCGGATGATCTGCTCGACCACCGATCCTTGTGTTTTCTCTAGCTCATAACTTCCGGGGGTCGCGCTGACGAACACGACCTGGTTGGTCATCGCCTCGAACTCTTCGAACTTCAGCGGCCGGTTGTCGAGCGCCGAGGGCAGGCGGAAGCCGTGCTCGACCAGCGTCTTCTTCCGCATCTGGTCGCCGTTGTACATCGCGCCGATCTGCGGGATCGTGACGTGGCTCTCGTCGATGATGAGCAGCCAGCGCTCGGGATCGCATTCCCTGAAATAATCGATCAGGGTCCACGGTCGGCTGCCCGGCTCGCGCCCGTCGAAGTGCCGCGAGTAGTTCTCGATCCCCGAGCAGAAGCCGACCTCTTCCAGCATCTCCAGGTCGTACTTCGTACGGGCCTGCAGGCGTTGCGCTTCGAGGAGCTTGCCCTCGGTGCGCAGCTCGCCGACGCGCAGCTCGAGTTCGGACTTGATCTGCTCGATCGCGCGCTGCTGCTGGTCCTCGGGCATGACGTATTGCACCGCGGGATAGATGTACAGCTTGTCGTCCTCGGCGAGCAGCTCGCCGGTCGTCGGGTTGATCAGCGCGAGCGAGTCGATCTCGTCGCCGAACAGCTCGATGCGGTAGGCGTACTCCTCCGCCGCGGGCACCAGCTCGATCACGTCCCCGCGGACGCGGAACTTGCCGCGCGACAGCTCGTACTGCGAGCGCTGGTACTGCAGGTCGGCCAGGCGGTAAAGAAAGTCCCGCCGCTCGATCGTCTGGCCTTTTTCCAGCGTAATGACCGACTTCTTGTATTCGGTCGGCGAGCCGAGGCCGAAGATGCACGACACCGACGCGACGACGATCACGTCCTCGCGCGACACGAGGTTCGTCGTCGCCGCCATGCGAAGCCGGTCCAGGTCGTCGTTGCGCGACGAGTCCTTCTCGATGTAGATGTCGCGCTGCGGGATATACGCCTCGGGCTGGTAGTAGTCGTAGTACGAGACGAAGTAGCTCACCGCGTTGTTGGGGAACAGCTCCTTCATCTCCTCGTAGAGCTGCGCGGCGAGCGTCTTGTTGTGGCTGATGATCAGCGTCGGGCGGTTGGCCCGCGCGATCGTGTTCGCCATCGTGAAGGTCTTGCCCGTGCCGGTCGCGCCGAGCAGGGTCTGATACTTCGCGTTCGCTTCGAGGCCATCCGTCAGCGACTCGATCGCCGCGGGCTGGTCGCCGGTGGGTGTGAACTCGCTGACGAGTTGGAAGGCGCGGGCTTCGGTTTGAAACGGCATGCGTGAATCATACGCGGGTTCAAGGGTGTAGTTAGCCGGCGGGCTCGTCCCGCCGTTCGATCGCGATCAAGCGTCAAGACAAGCCCGACGGCTAAACACATCGAATCGCCCTACAGTACCCCCATGGATCAGGCTTCCACCGATCGACTCATGCGCATCGCCGTCTCCGGCTCGACCGGTCTGGTCGGCTCGGCCCTCTGCGACGTGCTCACCGCCCAGGGCCGCGACGTCCGCCCCATCGTCCGACGCAGCAGCGGCACGGACAAGGACATCTTCTGGGACACCGACCGCCAGACCTTCGAGGCCGGCGCCCTCGCCGACTGCGACGCGGTCGTCCACCTCGCCGGCGAGAACATCATGGGCCGGTGGACCGACGAGAAGAAGAAGCGCATCGTCGACAGCCGGATCGACAGCACCCGCGCCCTCGCCCAGACCCTCGCCGCGATCGACAACGGCCCGCGCACCCTCGTCGTCGCCTCGGCCTCCGGTTACTACGGCTACAACGGCCACGACACACCGCAATCCGAAGACGACCCGCCCGGCGACGGCTTCCTCTCCAAGGTCTGCGTCGATTGGGAAGCCGCCGCCGACCCCGCACGAGAAGCAGGCATCCGCGTCGTCCACCCCCGCATCGGCATCGTCCTCAGCCCCGACGGCGGAGCACTCCAGCAGATGCTCCCGCCCTTCAAGCTCGGCCTCGGTGGGCCGATCGGCGACGGCAAGCAGATGATGAGCTGGATCGCCCTGCACGACCTCGTCCGACTCATCGTCTTCTGCATCGATACGCCGAGCGTGAAGGGCCCCGTCAACGCCGTCGCGCCCGAGCCCGTCTCCAACCGCGACTTCACCAAGACCCTCGGCCGCGTCCTCGGCCGACCGACGCTCCTCCCCGTCCCAACGTTCGCCCCCAAGCTCCTCTTCGGCAAGGACTGCGCCCAGGCCACCGCGCTCGGCAGCTTCCGCGTCATTCCCAAACGCGCACTCGACGCGGGTTTCACCTTCGACTTCCCCGACCTCGACGCCGCGCTCAAGCACGAACTAAATCAGTAGGACAGGCATTCCCGCCTGTCGATCAAGCTGAAAACCACTTCACGCTTCAGACGACCGCGACGATCTGTGACAGCCACCAACGCCCGTCCTACTGTACCCGCATGAACACCACGATCCACTGGTTCCGCAACGACCTGCGCCTCGCCGACAACCCCGCGCTCTGCGCCGCCGTGCAGCGCGGGGCCGTCGTCCCGGTCTACATCTGGTCCCCGGCCGATCACGGCGACTGGGCCCCCGGCGGCGCGAAGAAGTGGTGGCTGCACCAGTCGCTCACTTCGCTCGCCGAGTCCCTCAACAAACTCGGCTCGCGCCTGATCCTGCGCACCGGCGACGCGCTCGACCACCTCCGCGACATCGCCGAGACCGCCACCGCCGACGCGGTCTATTGGAACCGCCGCTACGAGCCCGACCTGATCGATGCCGACAAGCGCGTCAAGCGCGGCCTCGCCGACGCCGACCTCGACGCGCATAGTTTTAATGGCGCCCTGCTCTATGAGCCCTGGGAAGTCCAAACCAAGCAGGGCAAGCCCTACCAGGTCTTCTCGCCGTTCCACCGCACCGTCCAGCAGATGCCCGAGCCCGACGCCCCGCTCGCCGCGCCCGCCTCCCTCCGATCCCCCGCCAAGTGGCCCGCCTCCGACAAGCTCGACGACCTCGGCCTCATGCCCACCATCCCGTGGTACGACGGCCTCGCCGACGCCTGGGACCCCAGCGAAGCCGGCGCCCACGCCAACCTCGACGCCTTCGTCGACGACCCGATCGCCGACTACAAGAAGGCCCGCGACCTGCCCGCCGTCCCCGGCACCTCCCGGCTCTCGCCCTACCTGCACAACGGCGAACTCAGCCCGCGCCAGGCCTACCACGCCGCCGCCAAACGCACCCGCGGCAACGCCGGCGACAAGCTCAAGAAAAACGCCTACGACTACATCCGCGAGCTCGTCTGGCGCGAGTTCGGCTACCACGTCCTCTACCACTTCCCCCACACCCCCGGAAAGCCTCTACGGGAAAAGTATGAAGCGTTTCCTTGGGTGGACATGCGCAAGGGCCGGCACACGCTCGAGGCCTGGCAGAAGGGCCAGACCGGCTACCCGATCGTCGACGCCGGCATGCGGCAGCTCTACGCCACCGGCTGGATGCACAACCGCGTCCGCATGATCGTCGCCAGCTTCCTGACCAAGCACCTGCTCGTCTCTTGGGAAGAGGGCGCGAAGTGGTTCTGGGATTGCCTGGTCGACGCCGACCTCGCCAGCAACACCCTCGGCTGGCAGTGGGCCGGCGGCTGCGGCGCCGACGCCGCGCCCTACTTCCGCATCTTCAACCCGATGACCCAGGGCGAGAAGTTCGACGCCGCCGGCGACTACGTCCGGCACTGGTGCCCCGAGCTGAAGGACGTGCCCACGAAACACATCCACCAGCCGTGGGAGTGCCCCCCGCTGGAACTGAAACAGGCCGGCGTGACCCTGGGCGAGGACTACCCCGAGCCGATCGTAAACCACAAACAGGCCCGCGAACGCGCCCTGGAAGCGTTGTCCGAAGTCACGGGGGGTTGATCTATGGCAGTTTTTTGCCGCAGAGACGCAGAGTAAATGCAGCAGGGCTGGGTGGCCGGCTTATGAGCTTGCGAAGACCCGGAACGAGCGAGCATAAACCGTTCAACATGATTTGTTGCGGGGCATCCCAAAGCCTCCTGCCCCTGCCACCCGCCGACGACGCGCCAGGACCAGCCCGCCGAGTGTCAGCAGCGCCAGCGAAGCAGGTTCGGGTACGCTGCTCGGCGCTTGTGGGCCGGTGTAATTGGCAAAAGCCGTGCCGAGGTCCGTGTCATCGACGTCGCGATCCTCATCGGTATCCCCCTGGCCGTAACCCGTCCTGCCCGCCTCACCGACCGGGCCGGTGTAGTTGGCGAACAAGGTGCCCAGGTCGGTGTCGTCCACATCGCCATCGAAGTCGGTGTCGCCGGGCAAGTAGGGGTCGATCGGCCCGGTGTAGTTGGCGAAAATCGTGCCCAGGTCCGAGTCGTCGATGTCGCCGTCGCCGTCGAGGTCTCCCTGCTGCGGGGTAAAGCCGATGAATCCCGGGCCCGCGTAGTTCGAGAAGATCGTGCCCAGGTCCGAATCGTCGACGTCGAGGTCGCTGTCCAGGTCGCCAAAGCTCTCGTTAGTGCTTGTCGTTCCTCCGGCGAAAAGCTTGCCGGCCTCTTTCTGCAGATACACCCTGGCACCGTCCTGAATATCGCGGGTATTAAACAAGAACTCACTGTCATCTATTAGCTTGACGCGCACAACCCTGTTGCCAATCGACCTGATCTCAATGAAATTTTTGTCGACCGGCTTATACAAAAAATCACCACTAAACTTGTATTCCTTCGCCACCAGGTAAAGCTGGCCGCCACTCATATAGTTCAGCCTGTCGATATCTCCGCCGCTGATCTCGACATTACTGTTCTCGATCACCATCGACTTGATCTCGCCGCCGCTGATGCGGCTCGTTTGGCTGGTCTGCCCGATCTGTAATGTGCTACCGATGCTCCCACCCGACATGATGAGGCCCGCCTTGACCGTGATATTGTTACCCAGTTGTCCACCCGGCAGCAGTATCAGTTGCTCGCCTTCAAACGTGTACGCAAGATTACTCAGGTCCTTCGAGCCAGCGCGCGATGTCGAAGTCCCGTCGGAGTTTCCATCATGCCACGCGTTAGAGAGCTGAAGATCGCCGGACACCGTCAGAGATTTCGCACTCAGCGTGGTTTGAAAGGATTGCGTAGCAAGCACGTTGTGCGACACGAACTGCAGATCGCCGCCCGAGTAAATGATCTCGGTCTGATCCGTAGGGTCGATGATGAGGAACCCATCGGACAGGTTCACCGTGTGCGCGCCGGCGCCGGCGGCCACCGCGACCCATCTAGTGTTAGCCGTCGAGCTGCCCTGTACTTGTGGCCGCACCCCGACAATCCCGTCCGAAACACTCAGTATGCTGCCGGTATTCAGCTCTACCCTATGGATTTGGCCATCGATCACGTTCAGCGTCGCCTGATTGAGCAGCGTTATCCGTGGCCTCGTTAAGGGGACTCCCTCCACGTGATAGTTGATCTCACCGCCCGGGAGCACTGTGGCATCATCCATCGTGCCGTTGAGGATATTGAGCTGGGCGTCCTCCTCAACCGTAAAACCAAAAGGCAGCTGCGTGCCCGGGTAAAGATTCAACTGGTTGTTATTGGAGAGTAGCGGGGTTTCACGCCAGTCACTGGAAACGCTGTAAAAGGTATTGGAAAAGCCCGTCGGGTCGGGCGCTTGTTCGATGTCAACGACATGAAACAACGAGGTCTCTAAAGACTTCGAGAACTCAAACTTGTTTTCATACCCGCCCTCCGTCTTGGCAGAGAACATCCTGAACCCCGGGCTACCTGGGATGGTCGCGTATCCGCCCAGCTCATAGTCGGGCTCCTGGCCATCGATCCTGATGTCCTTGCCCGCCAATCCCGTCGTGGTGCTGGCATTGAGTGCGGACAGCCTCATGATGCCGCCCGGGGTGACGGTACTCAACTCAGCATTGCTGTCGATCATGACCCAGCCAAACTTGTTCTCAATCCTGTCTGTTTCAAGACTCCCCCCGTCGCCGACCAGCAGGGTGCCTTCATCCCAGACTTCGACTCGGGAACCCTTAATGTGTCCACCGGAATTAGCGAGAAGCCTCCCCGTTCCACCGCGGTTGAAAGCGTTGCCCCCCACAAATATACGGCCGTTCGCTGAGATCTCGCCGTCATTTTGTGCACTCAAAACACCAGTCGATGCAATACGCTCCGCGATGGTGATCTCGCCATCGACCGAGATGATGCCGCTAAGAGACGCACTAACCGAACCGTTCTTGCTATTCGGACCAACGAACAAATCTCCGCCGATGTTCCATTGCCCCCCGCCTACGACATTGGCTCTGGCAGCCTCTGCGTAGTTTCGCTCACTACCGACGAATGCGTTTTCTACTGTTTCTAGCTGTCCGTCATATCCGGGGAATCCGGGGGTGGAACTGCCCAAGACCTCCAGAGTAGGGGCGAGCACGTATGAGGGAGGGAGAGTATTGGATCTTCCGACCGAGATTAAATTGGAGATTGCTCCGGGCTCCCTGACGCGGACGATACCTGTTGTGATGAGCACACCGTCCGCAGCGGTCGGCTGGGGCGGAGGGCTTTGCAACCAATTGTTATCTGTCCAGAGCCCCTGAACCCCGCCCCATACGAGGGTCGCGGCGAAGGCCGGACCATTCGCGAGGAAAAATAGGGAACCAGCACCGATGGCCATACCCGTTGCACGGGGAATCGAGATTGGCATGTCCGCCCTCCTCAGTGGTGTATTTGCCGTGTCCCACTTCAGATGACAGGCGGTCTTGTTGACATGATTCCAAAAGAGCGTATCACATAATTGACGCGAAAGATAGCCTCGCGTTGCCAAATCGTCGCGGCGACTACGTCCGGCACTGGTGCCCCGAGCTCAAGGACGTGCCCACGAAACACATCCACCAGCCGTGGGAGTGCCCCCCGCTGGAGCTGCAACAGGCCGGCGTGACCCTGGGCGAGGACTACCCCGAGCCGATCGTGAACCACAAACAGGCCCGCGAACGGGCGCTGGAAGCCCTGTCCGAAGTCACGGGTTAAGCTTGTTCCTCAGCGTCAAGCCGATGCGGAACGTGAAGGAAGACCGCAAGGCCTGGGTGGCAGGAATCGTAGCTTGCGAAGTCTTGGAACAACTCTTTTGGTTCATATTAGCCGAGCCAATATAAAGCATCTCAGATTGTAACCTTGGTACCAATCAACCAGGTCATTTATAGAAGTCTGGGTAGAAGATGCTCACCGGATTGCCGACGCTCTCTGGGTCTTCAATTGCCTTTCGCGCTTGGGTAGCAATCTCAGAACGGTATGTCTGCAGCTTAGGCACCAACGAATAGATATCCGAAGTGTCAAAAACCAAAGTCCTAGCCTGATTCACATCGAAAGGTAGTCGGTCAGCTTTCCGAATCAACTGCACGACTGGCAATCGCAACGCATGGCGAAGCGCAACCTCATAAAACACATTGGGATTCAAGTAGGACAAGTCAGCTACCGCGAGCTTGGATTTTTTGAGGTACTGAAGAACCTGACTTGTGATCATCCCGGGCTCCCCAATCTGGTCAGCTCGTACAACTGTCAAGCCAAGTTCGTCAAGTGCTGGCTGGATCAAAGATGAAATGAATAGGTCGGAATGCTTGCGCTCCTCACTGTCTTCTGATCCTATTGGAGTTATGTAAAAACATATCTTGTTCCAATTTTTGGGAGATTCCGAATCTATCGTCTCAACATCTGGTGCCGATGCACTGATGATTGCCGGTGACAAGTTTCCCCCGGGTGCATCAACAGGAAGTTCATCAATAACCTGTTCAATTGATACGAGGGTCTCAGCACCTCCTATCGTGCGAAGTAGATCTAGGTCTTTCACGTTGACCGTAAAAGTGTCAACGCACTCATCCGGATCCGGAACCTCTACAGGTGAATCACGGAGAACATCCTTCATGATCTCTCGCTCTGGAAGACGTTTGTCCTTGTATTGCTCGTAAAGTAGTTTGAAAGGCGGAACCCCTTCAATCGCTAGATCAAATGCCGCTTTGCGCTGAATCCGAACGCCATTCGCAGGATCAACTGCATTTTTTCCTATTTCTGTCAGTTCCAGATGCTCGGCTGCATAAGAACCTTTCGTGATCCCATACTTACCCGAATTTGTGATCATCATCTTCGTGGGACCACTGTTCGGTGATTTGTCCATCTGTTGAAGCAGCGTCAGACGCCTGACCTTCTCGCCAGAAGCGTATTTAAGTATCGCCTCGCCAAGTGGAAGTGCATCGGTAAATGAAGAAGCAGGATATGGACGAGCCTTCCTTGACCGTGATGGGGTGTCGGCTTGGGTTGACGCGGCCTTCTTTTTCCCTGTTTTTTTCTTTGTTGCCATGTCTTAGTCTTTGTGTTTGCAATTCAAATTGTGTTCTGGTTTATTCCAGCCCTACGGTAAAGGGTCAGATATCTGCTTGCTATAGAAAGCATACTCCAAATTGGCAATACAATTAGTTTTCGCATGCGTCATTGGTCAACAGCAGACTGAGATTATTCACCTACAGTTAAGCCAGAGCGTGCGATATACTCATCTAAGGTACCTTGGTCGTCAACGGCTCGTGCAATTAAATACTTGTCACGCGGAATCACAGTTGATTGCGGATCGGGCACGGGAAGCTCTGCACGAAAACCATCGACAGACACAAGCATGAAATCATCGATGAAAGATGATCCGTAATAGATGTCGTAATAAACTCGGTGTGCATTCGGATCAGGATGTTTGTTTGCCCACTCTTCATGAAAATGACGCATAGGTTCATCATCCGTATCGCGCTTGATGATGCGAAGGTTTACATCAGAGCGCAGAAGATGCGAACCTTTAGCATCGTTATATACCCATTGGTCTGCTTCATTGTTTCGTACCAAGTCTATGACTTCATCGTATGTCATTAGAGTCCCCAGTCGGATAACAGTTACACTGCGAAAGAGAGATACATAGCAACATATTCGTGAAAACCGTTTCTGTCAATTGGTTTGGCTGTATTTATCGGTTTCAGCAGCTGGTCTTGGCATCGCCTTGCCGAAATCTCGCGACAGGAGGTTCTTGCGCCTGACCGATGACGCGGCGGGTGGCCGGGGTGGAGCCTTTGCGACCCCCCGGAACATAGCGCTGTGCTATTGATCGATCGTGATTCGCTCCGGGGGATCGCGGACGCGTCCCTGGTCACCCGGTGGGATGATGAACAGCCCGGGCCTCAGGACGCCGAGCGCATTCAACATGCTTGCTGTGATGTTCTTCATGGTTTCTGCGCTGTTTCGCATGATTCCCGCACCGCACACCATGCGCTGCGGGGCTTGACGCACGCGCCAAGGCCTTTGGCGCATGATTTCTGCGCCGGTTCTCATGGGTTTTGCCCTGTTACGCATGGTTTAAGGGCCGCAGCTCATGAAAAACAAGCCGTTGCGCATGGTTTGCGGGGCTTGCATCATGATGCAGGGCCTTTGGCGCATGGTTTTTGCGGCGTGGCGCATGGTTCATGCGCTGGAAATCATGCGCCAAAACGGGGGCGGGGATGTGCCGGGGGCGTGGGGGTGCTGGCTGGGCGGGATTTATGGGGGGCGGGGGTATCGGACGGTTGGGGGTGGGAGTTGGGAGGCGGGGAGTAGGGAGTTGGGAGTTGGGGGTTGGGGTGTGGAACGCCAGCTCTTAGTGAGAACAAGGAACTCTCACCTCCCCCAGCCCCTCCCTCAAGGAGGGGGTGATTTGTCGCCACGACGGGTGGCCGGGGCAGGCGGCTTGGGGATGCCCCCCTATGAAGCCGACGGGTGGCAGGGGCAGGCGGCTTGGGGATGCCCCGGAACGAACTGCTTTTTTGTGTCTGCTGTTGTCTGTTCCGGGTCTTCGCGGACTCAGACGCCGGGCACCCGAGGCAATTGGCCATCGATCCCATCCATCTGAGACGGGTGGCGGCAGGGCAGGCGGCTTGGGCATTCCCCAGAACCTAGTGAATCGTGACCCGCGGCGTCTTACGTGGTGCCGTACGGCGGGGCAGTGTTCACGGGAGCGGCTTGCGGGTTCTCGTGCGCGGAGTTTACCTTAACGGACGTGGCTGACGGTCAACCTTCAGCGGCTCGCTCGTTCCCGTGCGCGGCGTACACGTTACCGTGCGTGGCTGATGGGTCCCCGTGCGCGGCGGGTGGCCGGGATGGAGGCTTGGCGACCCCCGGAACCTAGCCCTCTGCCATGGATCGCTCGTGACGCGCTCCGGGGTCCGGGGGCTCGCGGACTCGTCCCCGGCCACCCGATGGGGATGGGCAGGGGATCGCAGGGATGCGGAGCGCTCCGACGCGGCGTTTGAGCGCTCCGGAAAGTCTTAGGAGTGCTCCGGAGCGGCATCGGAGCGCTCCGACACGGCTTTGGAGCGCTCCGGAGCGGCATCGGAGCGCTCCAGAGCGGTGTTTGAGCGCTCCGGAAAGACTTTGGAGCGCTCCGGAACGGCTTTGGCGTACTTCGACGCGTTGTTTGCGCGCTCCCGGGGGCCTTTGAGCGCTTCCGGGGGCGGGGCTTGGAGCCGTGACTCAAGGTTTCTGGACGCGTGCTCGGGAGGCTTGAAGGGGTGTTCGGGTGCGTTGAGCAGGGGTTGGCCGAATAACATCGGGGGCAGGGCAGTGGGGCAGTGGGGCATGGGGCTGCCGGCGGCGGGGTGACTAGCGCAACGTGCATCTTTTCTGGCCTGGCTCGGGCTCCTACTCCCTTTTAGGGAGTAGGCGGGGGATGAGGGTCGGGCGTTGAGCGGACCGCGGCTTGTTCTCGATGTCTCTGGGTTTATCACGCTGGACCCTCACCCCAACCCGCTCCCTGAAAGGGAGCGGGAGCCGAAACCGCAATGCCGCAAATGGTGCAAGATGCGATAAGGCAGCCAAGCGTTTATTGACGGGATCGCGGGATTTTCGGGATAGGCGGGATGTTGGTGTTTCCGTGCCCGATAAGGTTTTCTGATCCAGATGAGCGCTGACATCTCGTTACCCCGTCAAGGCTGCTTTGCCTTGCTCCGCGTTCTCCGCGCCTCTGCGGTAAAAATTGCCTTAGATCAAAGCACCTTCCTTGTCATCCCGCGCTTCGCCTCGCGGTCCATTTCTTTCTTCTTGATGTCGTCGCGTTTGTCGTAGTGGCGTCGGCCCTCGGCGATGGCGATCTCGACCTTGACCCGGCCGTCCTTGAAGTACATCGCGGTGGGGATCAGCGTCACGCCCTTGCTCGTCGTCGCGCCGAAGAGCTTCTTGATCTGCTGCTTGTGGGCGAGGAGCTTGCGGGCGTTCTTGGGGGCGTGCTGGAGCGGCCCGGCCTGCGGGTACAGGGCGATGTCCACGTTCATCAGCCAGAGCTCCATCGTGTTGGGGTCGACCGAGGCGTAGCCCTCGCCGAGCGAGACGCGGGCGTGGCGGACGCTCTTGACCTCGGTCCCGGCGAGGACGATGCCGCACTCAAGATGGCCCGAGAGGTCGTAGTCACGCTTGGCCCGGCGGTTCTCGATCCGCGGTTCGAGGTTTTTCTTTTTGTTCTTCTTGCCCTTGGCCATGTGTGTTTCGATCGTCGGAAACGATCAATTCTATATCAGCGGGGAGTAGGGAGTCGGCAGCAGGGCGTAGGAAAGACAG
>JBKAGS010000052.1:0-289709 GCA_046290505.1 Phycisphaeraceae bacterium
GGTCGCGTCGCGTATCAGGTTGCGGGCGGGGTTGGCGTGGTGTGGGGGCGCAGGTTTCGGCCGTACTCGCCGGGCTCGAAGAGGTGGGCCTTGTGCATCGCGACCGCGAAGCGTCGGGTCGTGCCGGCCTGGATCGGCGCCGCTTCGGTGCGGACCAGCAGGCGTTGGCCGCCGGCCAAGGCGCCGTAGACGTCCATGGTCGCGCCCAGCGGCTCGACGACCTGCACCGCCAGCTCGAGCGTCGGCGTGCCGGGCGACGCCGGCTGGTCGGCGAGCGTGAAGTGCTCGGGGCGCAGGCCCAGCACGACGCCGCCGTCGGCTTGCGGCGCGGCCGCCATCGCCAGCCTCACGCCCCCGCCGACAAACGCCGCGTCACCGCCTTCGCGTTCGATGCGTCCGTCGATGAAGTTCATCGTCGGCATGCCGATGAACCCCGCGACGAAGCGGTTCGCCGGGTGCGTGTAGACGTCCAACGGCGTGCCCTGCTGCTGGATGTGCCCGCCGCTCATGACGACGACCCGGTCGCCGAGGGTCATCGCCTCCTCCTGGTCGTGGGTGACGTAGACCGACGTCGTGTTCAGCTGCTGGTGCAGCTGCTTGATCTCGGCGCGTGTCTGGGCACGCAGCTTCGCGTCGAGGTTCGACAGCGGCTCGTCGAACAAAAAGCACGCGGGGTCGCGGACGATCGCCCGGCCCAGCGCGACGCGTTGACGCTGCCCGCCGGAGAGCGCCTTGGGCTTGCGTTCCAACAGCGCGGTGATGCCGAGCTTCTCCGCCGCGTCGCGCACGCGTCGGTCGATCTCCGCGGCGGGTGTCTTGCGCAGCTTCAGGCCGAACGCCATGTTCTTATACACCGTCATGTGCGGGTACAGCGCGTAGCTCTGGAAGACCATCGCGATGTCGCGGTCCTTGGGCGCCACGCCGTTGACCACGCGCTGGCCGATCGTGATCGTCCCGTCGGTGATCGCCTCGAGCCCGGCGATCATGCGCAGCGTCGTGGACTTGCCGCAGCCCGACGGCCCGACGAGCACGACGAACTCGCCGTCGGCGATGGTGAGGTCGACGCCATCGACGACGTTGGCCCGGCCGTCGTAAGACTTGACGATGTTGGAGAGGCGGACTTGAGCCATAGCGGGTTCCTGGTCAAACGGGCGGGGTGGGGCGTCAGCCTTTCACGGCCCCGGCGGTGAGTCCGGCGATGAAGTCGCGCTGCAGCAGCAGAAACAGGACCAGCACGGGGAACACCGCGACCAGCGTGCCCGCCATGATCAGCCCGTACTGCGTGCCGTACGGCGTGCGGAGCTGGGCGACGAAGACCGACAGGGGCAGCTTCTCCGCGGACTGGATCACGATCTGCGGCGCGATGAAGTTGTTCCACGTCGCGAGGTAGGTGATCAAGAGGAACGCGCCGACCATCGGGCGAACCATCGGCAGGGCGATCTGGAAGAAGATGCGCAGGTCGCTGCAGCCGTCGATGCGTGCCGCTTCGAGCAGCGCGTCGGGCAGCGACGAGATGAACGCCTGGCGGAAGAGGTACACGCCGAACGCCGGTGCGATGGCGGGGAGGATCAGCCCGGCGTAGGTGTCCAGCAGCCCGAGCCAGTAAAGCAGTTGATAGCCCGGCGCGATCAGCAGCGCGTAGGGGATGACCAGCGAGCCGAGCACCAGCCAACTGACCGCGGCCCGCCCGCGGAATCGGTACTTCGCTAAAGCGTACCCGCCCATCGCCGAGAAGAGCGTCGCAAGGATCGCGGTGACCGACGCGAGGAAGAAGGAGTTGACTGTCGCGCGGACGATGCCCGCCTCGAATAAGAGCGTCCGCCAGTGCGCGAGCGTGAACCCACCCCAGTCCACGTCGTACCACGCGCCCGGCTCGCCGTCCGCCCCGGTGTTCACCGGCCAGAAGACGAAGCTGAAGAACGAGCCTTGCGACTTGAACGCGGAGAACAAGAGGTAGGCGAAGGGGATCAGGGTGATCACGGCGAAGACGCTGAGCATCGTGTACAGCACGACTGCGCGCACACGCTCGGTGTTAGAGGAGGCGGCCAGGTGGTTCACGCGTCCGCCTCGCTTTCACGGTTGACCAGCCGTTGTACGATCGCGAAACCGAAGAGCACGAGCGCGAGCATCCAGCCGACGGCGCTGGCGTAGCCGAGGTCGCCGCGGTCAAAGCCCTGCTGGTAGAGGTAGACCACGAGGGTCAGGCCCTGGTTGTTCGGGCCCGCGCTCTCGTTGAGCATGAGGTAAGGCAACTCGAAGAGTTGGAAGCTGCCGATCAGCGACAGGAGCACGACGAACGCGGCGACAGGCCGGATCGCGGGGATGACGACGCTGCGGAACCGCTGCCAGGCGTTCGCGCCGTCGACCTCCGCGGCCTCAAGCAGGTCCTTGTTGACGTTCTGCAGCGCGGCGAGGAAGTAGATCATGTTGAAGCCGACGTACATCCAGAACGAGGCGACGATCAGCGCAAGCATCACGTATTCCTGAAGCCAGGGGAACTCCTTGTCGAAGCCGAACAGCGCGTGGAGGGTCACGTTGAGCATCCCGGTGTTTTTCTGGAACACCAGGCCGGCCAGGACCGCGACGAAGGGCAGGCCGACGAGCACCGGCGCGAAAAAGATCATCCGCCAGATGCCCCGGCCGCGCACGCGGTCGCTGTTGAGCAGCATCGCCAGGCCCAACGACGCGGGCAGCTGGATGAACACCGAGGCGGCGGCGAAGATCGTCGTGTTCTTCACCGCGGTCCAGAACGCGGGGTCCTGGACCATCCACGTAAAGTTCTTGAATCCCACCGGCTCGCTGACGCCGGGCCCCGCGTTTTGCTGGAACGCCATCGACGCCGACAGCACCATCGGGTACGCGATGAATACCAGGAATACGGCGAGGAACGGGGCGAGGAACAGGTAAGGCGCCCACCCCGAATGCGCTTTGGCTTTACTCATCCCGGCCACCCCCGGCGATAAAGACGTTGCGGCTCATCTCGTTCTCGATCCGAGCTTCTGCCTGCTGAAGAAGCCGCTTGGCCTCGGGCAACAACGCGTCGGGGTCGAACGCGTCGTTGGCCTGCGCGTAGTCCTTCAGGTCCGACGCGCTGTCTATGATTAACTGCAACGCGATCTGGTGGTAGGGCGAGCTGCTGCGCGACGGCACGTACGGGGCCTGCTCGATATAAAGCAGGCCGGTCCGTTGGCCGGAGAAGTACGGCTGTGGCTTCTGATAAAACGGCTCGTCCCACAGCGCGACGACCGGTGAGATGATGTGGTTGGTCTCGTAAAGTTGCCTGGCAAGGTCGCGGGACAGATAAAGCTCTTTCGCGAAGGCCCATGCGGTATCGAAATCGCGCGTGGTCTTGGGGATTGCGAGCATCGTGCCGCCCATCACGCTGGTCCGCCGGCCGCCGGGCTCCCAGGCGGGGATCGGCATGAGCTTGAGCTTACCGCCAAGGTCCTGCATGTCGTTCATCCACACGCCCGCGAGCCAGTCGGGCATCAGCGCGGCGACGACCCGTCCGGACAGTTTCAACTGGTTGCCCGACGGGTTGAACTCGGGCGCGTCGATCGCGATCCGCCCCGGGCCGGCGCACCAACTCACCATGCGGGCGATCACCCGCGCGTTCGCGTCGCTGGCGACGATCGGCTGGCCCTCGGCGTCGAACGTGCCCCCGCCCGCCTGCAGCAGCAGCGTCTCGACGTCCTGGCCGGAGGTGTACCACATGCCCAGCAGGTAGCGGTCGGTCTCGCCGTCATTGTTGAGGTCCGCCAACAGCGGTCGCATGATGCGCTCAAAGTCGTCCCAGGTCTCGATCGTGGAGACGTCGATGCCCGCCTGTTCGACCAGGTCCGCGCGGTAGCACAGCAGCACCGGGTGCACGTCGTGCGGCAGGCCGAACACCCGGCCCCGGCTGGTCCACGGGCTGAATGAAGGCGCGTTGATCTCAGCGGCGATGCCTTCCAGCTCGATCCGCTCGCTCAGGTCGTAGAAGCCGATCGAATCGACCGGGCCGGCCATGAACTGGGCAACGCTGCTGCGTTCGATCTCGACCAGGTCCGCCGTCGGCGTATCGGCCCACATGCCCGCCTGTGTCCGGCGGTTGAGCGCTCCGAGCGAGAGCACGTGCATCTGGATCGGCTCGACGCCGTTTGCATCGGATTGGGCGTTCCACCGTTCGATCGCCGGGCCGTACATCTGGGCGTGGTGACGGGTGAAGGTCCAGAACACCAGGCCCTCGTGCTTCTGTTTGGGCCACGCGGCGATCGCGATTGAGCTGACCACCGCGATGAGCAGGATGATCGCGGGGCCGATGGGCACGTCGCGGAGCCGTGCGGGCGTGAACGTCTTGTTACATTTTGTTACATTCATCTCGCATAGATCGCAATAAGCCAACAGGGGCTGGTGACAGAATAGGCAAATTGTGATGATTTGTCCAGAAAAACTTTGAAATGCCTTGACTTTGCGCAGCTTGAGACTAAAGTATGTGGGTCAGGGCAAAATGAAACTGTTACATATTGCGTTTCTAACAACTTCAGGTAATACGGCAGATAACCTTTCGCCACCACCCAATCTCATCATAAGCACGAGTGTTTCGTGCTGACAGTTGATCCAGGCCTGTTCCCGTAGCTCAGGCCATCCCTCGACCCACTCTAGCGAGTGAGAAAACAGGAGTGATTCCATGATTAGTGCTAAGTCCCTTTTGGCCGTCGCCGTCTCCGCGGCATTCGTCACCAGCGGCGCCTCGGCGGTCACCGCCAACGCGTTCGCCAACGGCGGGTTCGAAACCCCCGGCACCTCCCCGGGCCCTGCTGAAGCCTGGCTCCCTGCCGCTCTGGGCTACACCCTTTCAAATGACGCGAACAGTGGCAACAACGCGGCGCTGCTCACCGTTGGCACGCCGAACGCGGCGGTCATCCTCCAGAACTCGGTTGAAAATGGCGGCCAGCCGCCCCTGATCCCCGGCGAGATCGCATCCTTCAGCTTTTACGCCAAGGGTCAAGTGAGTGACACCGGCAACGTTCTTTACTCGCTCCGCTTCCTGGACAGCGTGGGCGGCATCGTGTTGAACACCGGCAACACGTTCTTCCAAGGCGATATCAACCCCAACACCTACACGCAGATCGTTGCGCCGGACGTGGTGATCCCCGCCGGTGCCTCGGCCGCCTTCGTCGAGTTCAGCCAGGCCAGCGGCCCGACCGCGAACCCGGGCAACGTGCTCATCGACGACGTCGTGCTCTCCACCGTCCCCGAGCCGACCTCGCTCGCGCTGCTCGGCCTTGGCGGCCTGGCGGCCTTGCGTCGTCGTCGCTCGGCGTGATTGAATCCCCCTTGCTCTCTCGGCGCCCGCCGGCGCTGGGAGGGTTTCGACAGACGTCTACCACGATCACACAAGGAGTGAATCCATGAAGACCCGCGTTTTACTGTCCGCTTTAACCCTGTCGGCCTTTGGCCTGGCGGGCGCCGCGTCTGCGGCGACGCCCAACGCCTTTGCGAACGGCGGGTTCGAAACCGCCGGGGCCGGCACGCCCGCGCAGGGCTGGGTCCCCGCGGCGAGTGGCTACATCCGTTCCAGCGATGCGCTCAGCGGCGACTGGGCGCTCCAACTCGCCTCGCCTGCGCAGAACGCGGCGGTCGCGCTGCAGAACTCGGTCGCGGATGGCGGCCAGCCCGACCTGATCCCCGGGGAGATCGCGTCGTTCAGCTTCTGGTCCAAGGGCACGGCCGGGGGTACCGGGAACGTGCTCTACGCCTTGCGCTTCCTGGACACCGTGGGCAACATCCTCAGCGACAGCGGCAACGTGTTCTTTCAGGCCGACATTAACACCGATGACTACAGCCTGATCACGGCCGACGAGGTCCTTGTCCCCACCGGCGCGAACGCGGCCTTCGTCGAGTTCAGCCAGTCGATCGGGCCGATCGGCACCGGCCCGGCGGGTGAAGACTGGTTCGCGGGGCTCGTCCTGATCGACGACCTGGTGCTGCAAACCAAGGCACCGGGCGACACCGACGGCGACGGCGACATCGACGACACGGACCTGGGCACCATTTTCTCCAGCTACACCGGCCCGGTCGGCGCGGCGGGGGGCAAGACCTCCCTCGACGGCGACACCGACCTGGACGGCGACGTGGACGACACGGACCTGGGCACCGCGTTCTCCGGCTACACCGGGCCGCTGGGCCCGGCGGCGGTGCCCGAGCCTACGAGCCTGGCGCTGCTGGGTCTGGGCGGCCTGTTCTTGTCACGTCGGCGCCATGGGGCCGCATGATTCTCCTTCGGCCGGGTCGCGTTGGCGCGGGGCCCGGCTTTTCACCGTTCGATCACTCGGGAGCTCAGCCATGAAACGCAAGCAGGCCTTCACGCTCATCGAATTGTTGGTCGTGATCTCGATCATCGCGCTGTTGATCGCGATCCTGTTGCCGGCATTAGGCGCGGCGCGGAAGTCGGCCCGCAATGCCGAGTGCCTCAGCCGGATGCGCAGCGTGAGCATCGCGGTCACCGCGTTCGAGGTGGACAACAAGGGCTTTTTGCCTTGGTCCTACGGCGGGGACGCGGGACGGACCGTCCGGCCGGGCGTCATCGGCGACGGTTTTTACTACACCGACTATCTCGAAGACTATATGGACGTCGCGGAGGACAAAGAGACGGACTTCTACCTGTGCCCCGAGAGCACCCTCGAGCCGGGCGTCAACGAAAAGCGGCTTTCCTACAGCACGTTCTCCAACCTGCTGCCCAACCGTCAGCAGACGGAGAAGCGCGTGCGCGTCGGCAACGTCAGCCGGCCGACGGAGGTGATCGCGTTCGGCGACGCGGCGCAGAACAGCGGTAACGGCAGCAGCGGGCCGAACTTCACCGGGCCCTACGTCGGCCCGTACCGCGACCCGCGCCAGGCGGAGACGTTCATCGACATGCCCGACGAGTTCAACGCCGACGGCCTGCCCGCGCCCAACAACGGCTACCACTTCCGGTTCCGCCACGGATCGAATCAGACGGGTAACGCGGGGTTCGTCGATGGCCACGCCGAGAGCTTTACGATCGGCCAGGTCCAGCAGAAGAACTTCGCAACCGACTACTGACCCGGTTTGTTGAGCCGGCATCGATTTGTGACAGTGTGGTGATTCCGAGGGGGTGCGGAGGTACGAGATGGCATCAGTCCGACAAATCGCGAGCAAGGCCGGCGTGTCGATCGCGACCGTCTCGCGCGTCATCAACAACAGCACGAGCGTGAGCGACGCGGCGCGTCAGAAGGTGCTGGACGCGATCAACGAGGAGCGGTATTCGCCCGCGGTCGGCAAGCTGGCGGCGACGAACATCGCGTACATCTTCACCGACTCGATCACGCTCGGCTCGTCATACGACGCGGGCGTCCTGGCGGGTCTGAGCAGCGGGCTGGAGCACAACGCGCTGGACCTGCTGATCCTGAACGCGAAGGCCTGCCGGCTGCCGGGCGAGAAGTTCGCGGACGTCTTCCGCCGCAAGGGCGTGTGCGGGGCGATCGTGCGGACCACGTACCCGACCCAGGCGCTCACGCGTGCGATCCTGGAGTCCGGCCTGCCGGTGATCGTCCTCGGTGACCAGATCGAGGGGCACGAACACCACTGTCTGGACGTCGATTCGCGCTCCGCGAGCCAGGAAGCGGTCGAGCACCTCATCGGGCTTGGGCATCGGCGTGTCGGCTTTTGCACGAACATCGTCGATGATAAAGACCACGAGGACCGCTTCGGCGGGTATATGGATGCGCTCGACCAGGCGGGCATCGAGATCGACAACAAGCTGATCTTCCGTGTCCCCGCCAATCGGCAGGGCGGCGAACAACTGGCCCGCCGACTCGCAGCGATGTCCGACGCGCCCACCGCCCTGTTCATCGCGGACCCGGCGACGGGTGTCGGGCTGCTCAACGAGGCACGCAACCTCGGCACGCAAGTGCCCGGCGACCTGTCGGTGGTCGGGTTCGACGACTCGGAGACACGCTTCTCCACCGCCCCCCAACTCACCGCCGTCTGCCAGGACGCCCAACGCCTGGGCGAGCAGGCGATCGCCCGGCTCACCGTCATGCTCGCACGTCATACCGACGGCCCCGCGCACGCGGACCAGCCGCTGCGGGCCTGGTTCGAGGTCAACGCCTCGACCGGCCAGCCCGCACACCGGTAGACACCTGCGTCACGTGACCAAACGCCTGCTTGAGGGCCCGTGTTTATGATTTATCGCTCGACTGTATGTTTGATTGTGTTGCTCGCCGGGCTCTGCGCCGCGTCTGTCAACGCGCAGGCCGACGCCGTGCCCGTGCAGCTTCGTCAGACCGACGAGGGCTGGCAGCTCTTGCGCGCCGGGGTGCCGTACACGATCAAGGGGGCCGGCGGCGACCAGCACCTCGAACAACTCGCCGAGGCCGGCGGCAACTCGATCCGCACCTGGGGTGTTGGGCCGGGCACGCAGGCGCTGCTGGACCGGGCGCACCGCCTGGGCCTGACCGTGACGCTGGGGATCTGGCTCGGGCACGAGCGGCACGGCTTCGACTACAACGACTTGGACCAGGTCGCCGAGCAGTTCGCTCGTGTCCGCGACGCCGTCGAAACCTACAAAGACCACCCCGCGCTGCTGGCGTGGGGGGTGGGCAACGAGATGGAAGGGTTCGAGGCCGGCGACAACCCCGCGATCTGGTCGCACGTCGAGGCGTGCGCCGCGCTCATTAAACGCCTGGACCCCGACCACCCGACGATGACCGTCATCGCGGAGATCGGCGGGCGCAAGCTCGAGGCGATCCACAAGCTGTGCCCGTCGGTCGATATCGTGGGCGTCAACAGCTACGGCGGGGGCCCGAGCCTGCCTGAGCGTTATCAGAAAGCCGGCGCGACCAAGCCCTACATCGTCACCGAGTTCGGCCCGCCCGGGGCGTGGGAAGTAAAGCCCAACGCGTTCGGCGCGGCGATCGAGCCGACGAGCACCGAGAAGGCCGATCTGTATCGGCGGGCGTACGAGGCGTTCCGAAACGACGCGCCGATGTGCCTGGGCAGCTACGCGTTCTTATGGGGCGCGAAGGTCGAGGCGACGACCACCTGGTTCGGCATGTTCCTCGCTGACGGCAGTAGGCTCGCCGCGGTCGATGCGATGACCAAGGCGTGGTCCGGCCAGGCGCCGGGCGACCTTTGCCCGCAAATCAAAACGCTCGCGGTTTCGGGCCCATACGATCAAGAGCCGGGCGCGAAGGTCACGGTCACGCTCGACGCGATCGACCCCGAGGGTAAGCCGCTGGACGTGCGCTGGACGTTGATGCGCGACCCAATGTCCTACGCGACGGGCGGAGACAAGGTCGATGCGCCGCCCGCGTTCCCCGACCTGATCGAATCGTCAGACGAGCAAGGCTGCACGCTGACGCTGCCGGACACCGGCGGGGTGTACCGCGTGTACGTGGTCGTCAAAGACCCGGCGGGCAACGCGGCGGTGGCGAACCTGCCGCTCTCGGCCGGGCCGGACCCCGACGCGAAGCATCCCAACGACCGCGCGGCCGCGATCACCCCGGGCAAGCGCCTCGCGTTGCCCCTGGCGGTGTATGCCGAGGGCGGTCAAGTGGTGCCCTGGACCCCCGCGGGCTACATGGGCAACACCGCTGAGATCAAGGTCGATCTCGGGCACGTGAAGAACCCGAAGAACGGCGTGAGCTGCATCAAGCTGTCGTACCAGGCCGAGGACGAGTGGGCCGGCGTCGTCTGGCAAGACCCGATCAACGACTGGGGCGACCAGCAAGGCGGCTACGACCTGAGCGGCGCGACCGCGCTGGAGTTCTGGGCCCGCGGCGAGGACGGCGGGGAGGTCGTGACTTTCGGCTTCGGCCTGCTTGGCCCGGACAAGAAGTACCCGGACTCGGGCAAGGGCGAGTTGAAGGAGGTCCGGCTAACGAAGGATTGGCGTCTGTACCGGATTGAACTGGATGCGGGCGTGGACCTGAAGCGGATCAAGACCGGCTTCTACTGGAGCCTCGCCGGCCAGGGCCGAGCGGTTACGTTCTACCTGGACGACATCCGTTACGTGAAAGACCGCGAGCAAGACACGCAAGACTAGCTGCATCGGCGCGTCGGCCACATCTGCCGAGCGTCGTGATCGATAAGGATTGTTTCATGCCGTTTCCGAAAGAGTTTGTGTGGGGTGCCGCCGCCGCGGCGTTCCAGATCGAAGGGACCACGCCCGACTGCCCACGCGGCGACAGCGTGTGGGATTCGTTCTGCGCGACGCCGGGGAAGGTGTATCAGGGCCATGACGGTCGCCGCGCGTGCATGCACATCACGCGGTGGCGTGAGGACGTTGCGCTGATGCGTGAGCTTGGTCTGAAGGCCTACCGCTTATCGATCGCCTGGCCACGGATCATGCCCGACGGCGCGGGCCGGGTCAACGAAGCGGGCCTGGCGTTTTATGACAAGCTCATCGACGAGCTGCTCAACGCCGGCATCGAGCCTTACGTCACGCTCTTTCACTGGGACCTGCCGCTGAAGCTGCACCAGCGTGGCGGGTGGATGAACCCGCAGATCATCCAGTGGTTCGCCGACTATACCCGCCTTGTCGTCAACCGGTACTCGGATCGCGTCAAGCACTGGATCACGCTCAACGAGCCGCAATGCTTCCTCCTGCTCGGCCACGAGACGGGCACGCACGCGCCCGGGCTGACCCTGCCCAAGTGCGACATCCTGCAGATCAGCCACCACGCCTTGCTGACCCATGGCCGGGCCGTGCAGGAGATCCGCGAATGCGCGAAGCAGCCGCCGCGCATCGGCATCGCGCCCGTCGGCACCGTTTCGATCCCCGAGACCGAACGCGCGGTCGACATCGACGCCGCACGCCGGGCCACCTTCGAATGCGCGAACGAGTCGCTGTTCGGTACGACCTGGTGGCTCGACCCGGTCTATCACGGGCGGTACCCCGAAGCAGCGGTTGAAAGACGCCTGGCCGACATGCCCAAGGTGACCAGCGCGGACATGAGCCTGATCAGCCAGCCGGTGGACTTTTGCGCCTTTAATCTCTACCAGGCGGGGGTCGTCCGCGCCGACGCCGAGGGTGGGATCGAGAAGGTGCCTTACCCCGAAGGCCACCCCGTGACCGCGATGTCCTGGCCGGTCACACCCGCGGGTCTTTACTGGGCCTGCCGCTTCTTCCACGAGCGCTATCAAAGCCCGCTGCTGATCACCGAGAACGGGTTGAGCTGCCACGACTGGGTGAGCGTCGATGGCAAAGTCCACGACCCCAATCGCATCGACTTCCTGACGCGCTACCTCTCATACGTCCAACGCGCCTGCGACGAAGGCATCCCGGTGCAGGGTTATTTCCAGTGGTCGATCATGGACAACTTCGAGTGGGCCGAGGGGTACAAGGACCGTTTCGGGTTGATCTACGTGGACTACCCGACCGGCCGACGCACGCCGAAGGATTCGTACCACTGGTATCGTCAAACGATCGCGTCCAACGGCGGCGAACTGCCGCCCTGGCAAGCGTGCGGCTTCGAGGCCCGGCCGACGCGGGACGCCCGGCTCACCGCTGGCCAACAAACGAAGACCGCATCAGACGGCCGACGCCACCGGGGCCTTGGCACCAAGGCCTGAGGGATAGAGCAACTGACGGCATGGTTGGCCTCGCTCCCTCTCCTTTCCAGGGAGAGGGCTGGGGTGACGGTCGTGCGTTGAATGCACGAGGTGTTGGTGCGAGCCGTTGGTAGTTCAACACCCCACCCTCATCCTCCGCCTTCTTTCTAAAGTGGTTTTACTTTCTTCGTAGCGGCTTTGATACCCCTCCCCCTCCGAGGGGGAGGCCGGGAGGGGGTGTCGAACCGCCCGTGTTCTAAGAAAGAACAAGGCGACTCGGCACCCTCCCCCAGCCCCTCCCTCAAGGGAGGGGGTGATTCGCCGTTACAAAGAAAGTGAAACCGCTCTCATCACGCCAGTTGCTCTAGTTGTCACGCCCATCAAAGCCAGTGCAGGGGCGTTGACGGTCGCATCGGCCCCTCGGCACCAAACGATGAATCCCTGATGCCCAAACACTGCATTCGATTCGCACGAGTTGAAGCGGCCAAGGGTCAACCCAATGCCTTTGCATGTCGGCGACGGTTGCTCGCTCAAAACTGTATCGCACTCAGTCGCGGGCGTGGTACGCGGCGACCGCCTTCTGCATCGCGTCACGGCTGGCCTGCTGGTTCTTGTCTTTGAGGTCCCACTTGCCTTGCTTGAGGCAGCGTTCAAACGCCTCGATGATTGGCCCGGCGCTCGCGCCCAGTTCGCCGGCCACGTGGGCCAGGCCCGGCTGCCACTTGTTGCCGGTAATCAGCCAGTCGCTGTGCTGGTTACCCGGCGCCCAGCCTTTCATGTACGTCGCCAGTTCCTCGGCGATCAGCGCGTAGGGTGGGTCGTCGAAACGGTTGATCACCATCATCACGCGGTGCGCCGCCTCGTGCCGCGCCGCGAACTCGTCGTAGCCCCCGGCGATCGCGGCGTCGTACATCTGGTCGGCGATCGTCTTGACGTATCGCGCGACGTCCTTCGGCTCGAGCTTCACCTTCACGCGGCGGAGCAGGTAGTTGATGCCGCTGTCGTAGGAGCTGCGCTCGAAGACGTGGCGGGCGCGGTCGAAGATCAGGCCGAGCTGGATGAACTCGTCCCCGGTGATCTCGCGCCCCAGGCCGACGAGCGCCCAGTACGCGCTCTCACGCAAGTACCATTCTTCGTGCTCGGTGAAGCGGTCGATGTGTTGGCGGTTTCGGCGGATGTCCGCGGGCTCGCCGGCACCCAGCGCCCACAGCGCGCCGTCGATCTCCCACCACGCGGCGTTCGGGTCCGTGAGCATCCTTTCGATGTGCGGGATGAAGCGTTCGGAGACGACGTTGCGCGGGATGCCCGCGGTGCCGTTGCGTCTCCAGTTCTCGTACGCCGAGATCGCGTCGCAGCCGGCACGACGGACGCGCGGGTCGCCGTGGCCGAGCGCCGCCTCGATCGCGTCGTACGCCGCGTCGCTGCGCAGCTTGCCGAGCCTGGCCGCCGCGAACGTGCGGATCACCGGGTTGTAGTGCCGCATCAGCTTAGCGCAGTCGTCCACCGACAGCGGCTCGCGCGATTGCAGCCTCGCGATGGTTTGATGCGGCGGCTCGGCTTCTTCGCCATAGCCCTCGGCGTGGTCGGTCTGGAGGAAGGCCGTGTCGCGTCCGGTGCCCCAGAGTTCGGGGTCGAGTTTGGGGGTGGGCTTGCTGTGCTCGGTGCGGGGCCCGCCGGTGATACGCAGCGTCTTGAGCGGGGCGGTGTAGGTCAGCCCCAGGCCGTGGCCCCACGCCTCGCCGGTGTAGCGTGTGGTGTTGGGCGGCGAGGGCAGCAGGCTGAACCCGCCGGCGGGCAGCCGGCACAAGTCGTAGTACCAAGCGAGTTCGCGCATGTGTCGGCGGACGCGTCCCTGTTCCTGTTCGGGCGTGTGCACGATCGCGATGCCGCGCCACAGCGCGTTGAACCCGCCGCCGGTGTGGCCGATCTCGTGGTAGTTGTACGAGTCGGCCACCATCATCGCCAGCTGCTGCGCGGCGGATTCGAACGGTTGCTGATCGAAGAGACTGAACGCGCAGGCGATCGCGGCGTTTCGGCCGTTGGTGTCGATGTAGATCTCCGCGCGGTGGTCGCCGTAGCAGATGCTGCCGTGCCCGGGCATGCGGTAGAAGAACCTCAGCGCGCGTTGGAACGCCTGTTCGTGCACGGTGATGCCGCACTCGCGTGCGAGCGCCATGCCCAGGAACATCGTCACCCCCGCCGAGTTCATCAGCCCGCTCTGGACGTATCCGACCGAGAGGCCGCTCATGTAGTGCCCCCACGCGCCGGCGGCCTGGTTCTGCGCGGCGAGGTCGCACGCCGCGCGGATCGCGGCGAGCACCGTCTCGTCGCCGGTCTTGAGGTAGTACTCGCACAGGAAGATGACCTGGTAGCCGAGGTGCCAGGTGCTGCGCGAGGGCCGGCGTTCGGTTTCCCGGGCCAGCATGTGGGCGAAGCGTCGGACGTGCTGGTCGTAGGCCGGGTCGTCGGTGGAGAGCAGGAACAGCGCGCCCATGCAGTTCATCAGGTCCCCGCCGCCGCGCTCGCCGAACCCGCCGCGGGGGTTCTGCTGCTCGGCGAGCCACCGCGCGTGATCGCGGACGATCGTCGCCGACTTCTCGCAGTCCACCGGCCAGGTGCCGCTGTACGCCCCGAGTTTCGGGACGCGGAGGCCGACCACGCCCTCGCGTCCAGCGCGCTCGATACCCAAGCGCAGCACGCCGGCCCCTCCCTCGGCTTCGGTGAGCGCTTCGCCCAGCGGCACGCGCGGGTCCGGGCCCTTGATCGTGCGGCGGTTCGCCTCAAGGATCACGTCGCCGACCTTCAGTTTCCCATCGGCCGGCGTGCCTTCGTCGATCCGCTGGACCGTCATGACATGGCCCGGCTCGATCGACACCCACGCCCCGGTCACGCCGACCTGGAACGCGGGGTAAGCCATTCGCTCGCTGATCGTGCTCGCACCGGCCGGCCACACGATCAACAACAAGCAGCAGAGCCAAGCCGCACGGCGTATTCGATCCAACATGTCCATCCCTTTACGTGTGAGCCGAAGGCATCGGCGCAGCGTTGATACGAAGGCCCCAAGGTTCGCTTGATCGGAGGGGCAATCCATGCACCGTCGGCCGAATAAGGAGGCCGGCGTGAAACGCATCTTACAGCCGAGTTCGAGGCGGAACGCGCTTCGGAATCGTGACGAAAACAACGTGACGCAGATTCGGCGGGTAGATATCGCGTGTGTGACACGTGCGTCGCGTGCCCGGCACAAAATCCGAGGCAGCAGGCCGCCCTTGGTCAGCGACAAGAAATTGTTGCCACGACAAGAAAAACGTCGATTGCCCGCAAGCCCTGCAAATCGAGCCGCGCTGCATGTTGTCCCCGCAGAACGCCGCGCTGAGCGGCGCGCTGCTGCGTGGCGGTTAAATCTGCAGGAAAAACCGCCGATGCCGGTCGAGCAGCTCGCCGGTGACCCTCGGGTCGGGGGACGTGTCGGTCTGCCCGCGGTCATAGGTCCCGCCAAGGATCAGCGCATCGGATCGGCTGAACAGGTAGCCCCGGCGGTGGCTGAGCAGGTATCCCAGCGGCTGGGGATCCAGCAGGACAAGCCGCCCGCGGATGGGGATCAGGTCGTCGTCGTCGAAGACCGTCTTCGCGCCAAGGCCCAGGCAGTTCATCACCGCGGCCTCGGGCAACGCCGCGACCTGTTCGCGCGACTCGAAACGACGGAACCGCAAACGCGCGCCGCCTTGTTGCAGCCGCTGTGCCAACCATGGCAAATAGATCGGCGGCGCAACGATCAGGGTTTCGTAGGCCTGGCCCGGCTGCCGAACCCCGGTGATCGGCAGGCGTTCGATCGTCGCGTGGCGAAACCGTGCATCGGGCAGGCGGCGCAGGGCCCCGCCCGCCACGCCGTCGGTGAAGTTGACGACGTGATCGACCCCGCACGACCGGCCGGCACGGGGCAAGTAGTAGTCCGACGCGAGGCGCATCCATCGGTTCAACCGGTCCGCGCGATCGACCGCGACCGTCGCGGGAGCGAACTGCCCGCCGGCCACGTCGGACGTCGTGTTCGGCGTCACGTGCTCGGTGTAGAGCACGGCTCGATAGCCGCGCTCGAGTAAAAGGTCGGCGGTCGTCATCCCGACGACCCCGGCACCGAGCACCGCCACGGTCTGCGGCGGGGCGACGCCGGCAGACGCGAGCAAATCGATCGCGTCGTGCGCGGTCGCCGGCGCGAGCGTGATCCCCGCGCCGCCGTGCCCGTACTGATGCACGACCGGCTTGTCCCGGACGGTTTCCAATTCGACGCGGACCGAGCCGCGTCGATAAGGGCGCACCCCCGTCAACTGACGCAGGACACGGCGATCCGCGAGGTCGGGGGCCGGGTAATCTTCGGCGGGTGGCCAGGCCGGCCGTGTCGGTGCCGGGCCCGGCGGCGGGGGAACACGCTCGACCACCCGGCCGCCGACACAGCCGGGCAACACGCCCGCGCCTAGCGACATGCCCAAAACGCCAAGCCCGCGCAAAACGTCGCGCCGGCGAACCCCGTCACGCCCACCCGCCGGGCACGCGAATGCATTGTCGGGGCTTGGCACCATCAGTGTCATCTTACGAAAGCTTGAACACGAACTGGTTCGACGGGTCTGTTTTGTATCGGTCCAGCGAAGGCGAGTATGTCTTCGCCTGCACCGTTTTGCCATCGGGCAGGAACTCGTACAGCCGCATGAAGCCTTCGCCGCCCTCGCGCTTCATCTGATAGTTCTGGAGGATCTGGTGAACCGTGTGACCCGCCTTCGCTTGCGACGCGAGGTAGGCCTGCCCGTCGTTGAGCACGTGCCCGCTGACGACCACCCGCACGTTGGGCGCGTCGCGGATCGCCTTTTGCCACATCATCTCCGCGTCGTTAAACGAGTCTTCGAGCCCATACCCCGACGGGTTCCAACTCTGTTTGTGCTTGGTGTGGTCGTAGCGCGTGTCGTCGTAATACATGTACGCGTGCGTGAAGACCACCGCGTGGTGATCGGCGTACTTGTTGAGGACCTGCTTGGCCCAGGCGACCGCGCGGTCTCGCGGCCCGAACTCCAGCCCCAGCATCAGCCACTTCTGGCCGTCCACTTCGAACACGAACGCCTGGTTGTCGACGCGATCCTTGTCCATCAATTCGACCAGCGTCTTGCCCTTCCCCAGCGTGTTCGGCGGAACGATCCGGTTCAGCTGCGTCTGCCGCTGACGGCCCCGGTCGTCGTCGTAGTCGTGATTGCCCGGCACGATGCCCAGCGGCACCTTGCCGTGAAGCAGCGTCAACGCCGCGTCCGCGTTGTCCCACTGCTTGGGGGCGAGGTTGCCACGGTTGACCACGTCGCCCAAGTGCAGCACGTGCTGGATGCGCAGGGCCCCGGCCTGATCGACGAGCCAACGCGTTTGGTTTTTGAAGTGTTCGGGGTGCGACTGGCTGTAGACCTGCGTGTCCGGCAGCACGGCGAGCGTCCAGGCACCGTCCGCGTAACCGACCGGCTCGGGCTGCTTGTAGGGCTGGTCCGCATCGACGGCGGGCGCTTGGCCCACGCGCGTCAGGGCGAGGTAGTCGCGGAAGTTGGCGGCGAAACGCTTGGCCTGTGCGAAGAACTCGGGGCTCGCCGCGAGTTCACCGGCGCGATCAAAGAGCCGGTCGTAGTGCAGGGCAGTCACCACAAACCGACCCCTGCCGTGCGCGGCTTCGAGGACGACGGCACGCTGCCGCTGCGCGTTCTCCGCTGCCAGGACCGAAAAGCCTTTGAAACGCTCGATCGATTCCCAGCCGCCCGGGCGGTGATGGGCGACCAGTCGCATCGCCGGCGGGTCGGCCTTTTGATCGACCAAGCCCCGCATCAGCGGGTGCTGGGGCTTGAGCACGGCGACGCGTCGGGGGTCGGCATCACCTCGGTGCGCTTCGAGGCCCTCGGGCAGGAACGGCGGGGCGGACTCGTGTTGATCGGCCTGCGTGAATTGGAGCACGACCCCGCCGGCCTCGACGAAGCGCGGGATCGATTGGACGTGGGCCTTCATCAGCTTCGCGTAGTCCTTGGATTCGGAACTGAATGAGCCGAACACGATCGCGTCAACCCCTTGCCGGTCCGCCGCCTTGTCCGGGTCCAGCGCGACGACCTCCAGGCCGGCCGCCTCCAGCAGCGCACGCGTGCCGTCCTGCCCTGTCCACTGGTCGCGGTGGTCCAGTACAGCGACACGCAGCTTCTGCGTCGCCGCTCGCGCCCACGCGGGCACGAGCAAGAGCCCGCCCGTGACCGCCGCGCCTTGCACCAGCAAATCGCGACGAGAGACGTCGATCCAGTGGGTCCTATTTGTCATCGTGATCTCCTTGTGTGGGTCCGTAACGGCGAGTTTACCGGCGGCGAACGCCCCGTGACCGATGACAAGCCAGATGCGGCGCGCGGGCGTGTCCGCCACGCCCCAAGCCAGACACAACCGGGCCGACCATGCAAGCGTGACGCGAGCCCGCACTCAAACGCGCAAGGGACGCAAAGCCGACCCGCCGTGCCGCGCGGACCGCCAGGCGGGATACGCGACACGAGCGTACAAAGGCCCGGCTTCGGATACCCGCGCAGTCATTGCAGCGCTTGCCAGCCAAAAGAAAAAACCGCGTGGTAGCGGTCTTGGCGGCCGGGAGTGGCAATCCCGCGAGCAGATCGACGGTGGATTGCTGACGGATGCGTCCAGAAAGCGGGTGATGAGATTCGAACTCACGACATTCACGTTGGCAACGTGACGCTCTACCACTGAGCTACACCCGCATGGTGAGCCGTAAATCCTAGCATCTCTGAGAGGACATGCAAGTCGGCGGGGGCGGGGATTTTTCCTTGGCAGGCCCGGGTCGGCGGGTATGCTGTGGCGATGTGGCCAAGCGATCCGACCCGACAAAACCGGCGTGACAACGCGCTCGTGGTGGCGTGGTTGATCGGCCTGGCCTTGTGTCTGCTGGCCTCGGCTCGGGCCCATGCCCAGCCCCGGCCGCCGGGCAACGCGCCCGCCAGCGCGTCGGATCGGGTCGTTCAGGCCCACCGCGAGATCGCCTCCGCCCGGGTCGAGGTCCGCTACGTGCCGTACTTCAGCTACCCCGGCGAAACCGAGTTCGTCGTCATGAACTACCACGTCGCGTTCGATCGCAAGGCCAACCGCCTCCGCGTTGAACGCCCGGGCTACACGCTCGTCTGCGACGGCAAGGACCTGCTGCTGCTCGCCGACGACCTGCCCGGCCGACACCTGCGTCGCCCGATGGACGGCGGGCTGACCTACGAGAAAATCCTTGAGGTCTTCGCGGACCTGAACGACCCGATGCCGCCCGCGGTCATCCTGCTCCTCGCCGACGAACCGATGGGCTGGCTCAGCGGCGGGGCGACGACCACGGCCGCGCGACGCGTCCCCGATGACGCGGGTAACGACACCCGGACGCACCTGCGCCTTGCGATGCCGGTCGGCGAGGTCCGACTCGCGTGCGACGCGCGGTCGCGCCTGCTCGACGAGATGACCGTCGTGATCGACCGCCAACAGCTCGCCGGGACCGACTTGCAAGACCTGCGGTTTCATTACGGCTTGCAGTGGTCGTCGGTCAATCAGCCGATCGACGATAAGCAGTTCGAGCTTGACTTGGAAGGCTCGCAGGAGATGTCCACGCTGGCGCAGTTCCTCGCCCCGCCGAACGTGCCGGGCAACGCGGGGCCCGGCGGCGCGGACGGGCCCGGCGGCAACGCGGCCGGCGGGGGCGGGACGCTGCTCGGGTTGACGCTGCCTGACATGGAGCTCGACGTGCTCGGCGAGGACGAACCAGTCAACCTGTCCGAACTCGACAAGGGCGTGGTCATCGTCGAGTTCTTCGCGACCTGGACCCGCCCGAGCGTGCTCGACCTCCCGGCCCTCGCGGACTACAAGGCCTGGTGCAAAGAGAAGGAACACTCCGTCTCGGTCTATACCGTCGCGGTCGGCGAGGAGCCCGAGGCGATGACCAAGTGGCTGGACGCGCTGGAAAAAACCGCGGAGAAACAGATCGACCTGCCGGTCTTGATGGACACGTCCACGGAAGCGGCGATGGCGCTGAAACTGCCGACGGTCCCACGCACGCTCGTCGTCGTCGATGGCAAGATCGTCGAGGTCTTCGGCGGGGTGAAGCCGACGTTTCTAGAGGACTTGAAGAAGGCGACGCCGGGGTGGCTGGAAAAGGTCGAGCCAGAGTAACGGTAGTTTAGTCGCCTAGGCCGGAAGGGTCGCGAGTAGTGATGCGCGTCGTCCGATGCCATGCCCAGCCGCATTGATCGCAGGCGTAGGTTTCTCTATTTGCTTTTCGGACGCGTTGCCTGAAGCGATTCATCGGGGCGCCGCATTTCTCGCACCGCACGCGGTGCAGCAGTAGTCGCGCAAACAAACGGATAGACAGGTACCAAACTCCCGCAGCCGAGAGCCCAGCGATCATTACATGTGTTTTGGAAATCGACAGCGAATTGATTGCGACGATCGCTGCAATAAAAATAGCTGTTAGCCCGAGGAATGAGAGCGAGCCGCAGAAATTGGAGTGCGTGATTGGCCGCATCGCTGGACGCTTACTTTCAACTATTCCTTCGCCTTCAGCTTGTTTGTCTTCGTTTCCGCCTTCGGCTCGCTTTTCTTTTCGGTTGTCTTTTTGCCTTTGCTGTCCGTCTTTTCTTTCTTATCCGACTTCGATTCGCTTTCGGCCTTCTCTGACTTTTTGTAGCTGTCCGAGCGGTAGTCGGTTTCGTAGAAGCCCGAGCCCTTGAAGATGATGCCGGCGCCGGTGCCGATGAGTCGGCGGAGCTTGTTCTTGCCGCACTCGGGGCACTTCTTCAACGGCTTGGCCGTGATCGACTGGAACTCTTCGAATTCGTGCTTGCACGCGTCGCAGACGTAGTCGTAAGTGGGCATCGCAGTCTTTCCTTATTCCGCGACGCCGACTTGGGCGGGGCGGATGACCTTGTCGCCGAGCACGTAGCCCGGCTGCATCTGCATCGTGACGTGGTTCGAGTCGATGTCGTCCGACGGCTGGCGCATCAGCGCTTCGTGCTTGTTGGGGTCGAACTCGGTGCCCGGCTCGACGTCGAGGCGTTCGATGCCGAAGCGGTTGAGCGTTGAGAGCAACTCGTTGTGCACCATGGTGACCCCTTGCAACACGCCGTCGGCATCGCCCTTGGCGTCGACATCCAATGCGCGGTCGAAGTGGTCCATCACCGTCACCAGGCCGCGGGCGATATCCATCAGCTTCTGCTCGACCGCCGAGTCGACGTTCTGTTGGGCTCGGCGGGCGAAGTTCTGGTAGTCGGCGGACACGCGCAGCAACCGCGATTCGAGCTCGTCGCGCTCGGCCTGCAGCCGCGAGAGCACGCCTTGCTCTTCGCTCTGCGCTTCGTGCTCGGCCTGCTCGATCGCCGACTCGCTGGCCGGGTCGAGCGTTTCGTCTGTTTGTGGTTCTTCCTTGTCGCTCATGGTCGTTCACCATCGATGACGGCGGGATCCCCGTCCCGGCGGGTGCGGGTTTAGCCGATGTATTGCTTGATCTTCTCCCAGAAGCCTTTTCGGCCGGGCATGTCCTGGTGTTCTTCGGTCTCGGCGTAAGCGCGCAGCAGTTCCTTCTGCTTCGCGTTGAGTCTCTTGGGCACTTCCAGCAGCACCGCGACGATCAGGTCGCCGCGCCGGGCGCTGCGCAGATTCGGCAGGCCGGCGCCCTTGATGCGGAACAGCTCGCCGTGCTGCGTGCCGGGCTTGATGGCCAGTTCCTGCTCGTCTTCGAGCGTGGGGATGTGAAGGGTCGCGCCCAATGCCGCCTGGCCGAAGCTGATGGGCATACGCAGGACCAGGTGGTCGTCTTCTCGGGTAAACAACTCGTGCTTCTGCACGCGGACGACGACGTGCAGGTCGCCGCGCGGCCCGTTCTGCTGGCCCGGCTCGCCTTCGCCCTGGACGCGGATCGCCTGTCCATCGCGGATGCCCGGCGGGATCTTGACGGTGAGGCTGACCTTCTTGGGCTGGCGGCCATCGCCGGCACACGCGGGGCACTTGTCGCGGTAGTTCTTGCCCGCGCCGTTGCAGGCCGGGCAGGTCGAGACCATGCGGAACATCCCGCCGAAGCCCTGCTGCTGGACCTGGCCCGCGCCGCCACAGGTCACGCAGGGCTGGGGCTGGGTGCCGGGCTTGCCGCCGGTGCCCGAGCAGGCATCGCAGGTGTCCTGCCGGGTGAACTCGATGTCTTTCTCGACGCCGGTGAGGACCTCGTTGAGCGTGATGGCGGTGACGGTTTCGAGGTCGTAGCCGCGGCCTTGGCGGGCGCGTCCGCCGCGCGATCGGCCCCCGCCGAACGCGCCGCCGAAGATGTCGTCGAACATCGAGAAGATGTCCTGCGCGTTCATGTGCGAGAAGTCGTGGCCGGCCTGCCCGTTGAGCCCGGCGTGTCCGAACTGGTCGTACTTGCGGCGCTTCTCGTCGTTGGACAAGACCTCGTAGGCCTCGGACGCCTCGCGGAACTTGGCCTCCGCGTCCTTGTTGTCGGGGTTGCGGTCGGGGTGGTAGCGCATCGCGAGCTTGCGGTACGAACGCTTGATCTCGTCGCCGCTCGCGTTGCGCTCGACTTGTAGGACTTCGTAATAGTCGCGCTGGGTGGCCATGGGTTTCCTATTTGGTGATCTTGCGATTCGGTGACTTGGTGAAGTTCAAATCAGGCCCTGGTCTGCATTCGCCAAATCGCTATATCGCCAAATCGCCAAATTGATCACCCGTTCACAAAGGCCGCTGACGCGCTTTCGAGCGCCAGCGGCGTGAGGTATCCATTAAGCGATCACGACACCGCGCCGTCGATCGCGTCGTCGTCGTCCTTCAACTCGGTGACCAGCACGTTGGTCGTGAGCATCAGGCCGGCAACGGACGCGGCGTTCTGCAGGGCGGTGCGGCTGACCAGCGCCGGGTCGATGATGCCGGCCTTGACCAGGTCGATGTACTCGCTGGTCGCGGCGTTGTAGCCTTGGTTGCCTTTCTTGGCCTTGACTTCTTCGACGACGAGGAAGCCGTCTTCCCCGCCGTTCTCGACGATTTGGCGCAGCGGGACTTCGAGCGCCTCGGCGACGATGTCGTAGCCGATCTTGTCGTCGCCCTTGGCCTTGGACTTGGCCTTCTCGACCGCGTCGATCGCGCGGATAAACGCGACGCCGCCGCCGGGCACGTAGCCCTCGAGCGCCGCGGCCTTGGTGGCGTGCAGCGCGTCATCCACGCGGTCCTTGCGTTCTTTCATCGCGGTCTCGGTATGGGCGCCGACGCGGATGATGGCGACGCCGCCGGTCAGCTTGGCCAGGCGTTCCTGAAGCTTCTCGCGGTCGTAGTCGCTGGTGGTGTTCTCGATCTGCGTGCGGATCTGGTCGCAGCGGATGTTGATGTCCTTCTTCTTGCCGCCGCCCTCGATGATCGTCGTCGCGTCCTTGTCCACGATCAGGCGCTTGGCCGAGCCGAGTTGATCCAGCTCGATCTGTTCGAGCGACAGGCCGAGGTCTTCGCTGATGTAGGTCCCGCCGGTGACCGCGGCGATGTCGCCGAGCATGGCCTTACGCCGGTCGCCGAAGCCCGGCGCCTTGACCGCGCAGACCTTCAGCACGCCGCGCAGGCGGTTCACGACGAGCGCCGCGAGCGCTTCAGACTCGACGTCCTCGGCGATGATGAGCAGCGGCTTCTGCGCCATCGCGACCTTGTTCAGTAGCGGCAGCAAGTCGGGCAGGTTGCTGATCTTCTTTTCGTGGATGAGGATCAGCGCGTCTTCGAGTTCGCACGCCATGCTGGTCGGGTCGGTCATGAAGTAGGGCGAGAGGTAGCCCTTGTCGAAGCTCATGCCCTCGACGTACTCGAGCGTGGTGTCGGAGGTCTTGCCCTCTTCGACTTCGACCACGCCGTCCGGCCCGACCCTGTCGATGGCCTCGGCGATGATGTCGCCGATCTCGGTGTCGTGGTTGGCCGAGACGGTGGCGACCTTGCGGTAGTCGTCCACGCCCTTGCACTTGGTGGCGCTGGCCTTGATCGCCTCGCCCGCGGCCTCGGCGGCGGTGGTGATGCCGCGTTGCAGGGCCATCGGGTTCGCGCCGGCGGTGACGTGGCGCAGGCCTTCTTCGAAGATCGCCTGGGCGAGCACGGTCGCGGTGGTCGTTCCGTCGCCGGCCTTGTCGTTGGTCTTACGCGCGACCTCGACGACCATCTTCGCGCCCATGTTTTCGAAGGGCGATTCGAGGTCCACTTCCTTGGCGACGGTGACGCCGTCTTTCGTGACCGCCGGGCCGCCGAAGGACTTGTCGAGGATGACGTTCCGGCCGGTCGGGCCGAGGGTGACCTTCACGGCGTTGGCGAGTTGGTCCAGGCCTTTTTTCAGTTCCTGCCGGGCCCGGGCGTCGAACATGAGTTGCTTCTGTGCCATTGAAGTTGGCTCCAGTTGATGGTGGGTTGGATGAGTTTAATTGTGCGTGGAGCGCGGCCCTTGCGGGCCCGCCGTTAAACGGCTCGCGTTGCTTACTTCTCGATGATCGCGAGCAGTTCGGACTCGCGCATGATCTTGTGCTCGACGCCATCGACGTCAACTTCCGAGCCGGCGTACTTGCCGTAGAGGACGGTATCGCCTTTCTTGACCGACAGCTTGCCGCGTTCGCCGGTGTCGGTGAGCTTGCCCGGGCCGACGGCGACGACCTTGCCGGTCTGCGGCTTTTCCTTCGCCGCTTCGGGCAGGTAGATGCCCGAGGCGGTGCGTTCGTCGGCGGTGTCGGGCAGCACGACGACGCGGTCGTCGAGCGGGGCGAGCGTGGTCTTCTTCGCGGTCTTGGTCTTGGTGGCCATCGTTGGCGTCTCCAGTGTGTGTTTTAAGATTCTCTGTGAAAACCGATCATATTTTTGTGAAGTTCTAACTGCTCAGGTTCAAGGAATGCTTTGGTCGCAGCAAGCATCACTGTAGTTAGAGCATAAATATCAACGTCTGAAGTATTTCCACTCAATTGTGGCCAGTCGTCTGTAATGATTCCATCAGTTATCGCTAGAAAATGCTTCTCGCATCTCTTGGCCAGTTGCTTTATTTCAGGGCCAAAACTCTTTTGGGCCTGAAGTGCGACCAGCATTGAGTGAGCTAAACCTTCCAGTTGTACAGCAAGAAGTGTATTTAAGCTCCTTGTTACGACATTTTGGTCTGACGTTGTAGACATTGAGTGATCCTTACATCATCCCGGGCATGCCCATGCCGCCCATGCCGGGCATCCCGCCGCCCATGCCGTGGTCGTGGTGGTGGTGGTCGTCGTGGCCGCCTTCGTCTTCGACGGGGATTTCGGTGACCAGGCAGTCGCAGGTCAGCAGCACGGTCGCGACGGACGCGGCGTTCTGCAGCGCGGTGCGGTCGACCTTGGCGGGGGTGATGATGCCGCGCTCGATGAGGTCGCAGTATTCGAGCTTGAGCGCGTCGAAGCCGCTGGAGCCCTTGGCGGCGGCGACCTTGGAGACGACGACGGTGCCGTGCTCGCCGGCGTTGTCGGCGATGGTCTGCAACGGGACCGTCAGCGCCTTGCGGATGATGTCCACGCCGACCTGCTCGTCGCCGGTGAGCTTGAGCGAGGCGAGCTTGGCCGCGGCGCGGACGAACGACACGCCGCCGCCGGGCACGATGCCTTCTTCAACGGCCGCGCGGGTCGCGTGCAGCGCGTCTTCGACGCGGGCCTTCTTCTCTTTCATCTCGGCTTCGGATGCCGCGCCGACGTTGATCTGCGCGACGCCGCCGGCCAGCTTCGCCAGCCTTTCCTGCAGTTTCTCGCGGTCGTAGTCGCTGGTGGTCGTTTCGATTTCCCGGCGGATCTGCTCGATGCGGCCCTTGATGTCCTTGGTCGAGCCGGCACCTTCGACGATGGTCGTGTTGTCGCTGTCGATCGTGACTTTTTTGGCCATGCCGAGGTGGCCCAGTTCGACCGCGTCGAGTTCGACGCCGAGGTCCTTCATGATCGCGGTGCCGCCGGTCAGCGTGGCGATGTCGCCGAGCATGGCCTTACGCCGATCGCCGTAGCCCGGGGCCTTGACCGCGCAGATGTTCAAGACGCCGCGCAGCTTGTTCATCACCAGCGTCGCGAGGGCTTCGCCCTCGACGTCCTCGGCGATGATCAGCAGCGGCTTCTTGGATTCTTGCACTTTCTCGAGCAGCGGCACCAGCTTCTGGATGCTGCCGATCTTGTCTTCATACACCAGCACGAGGCACTTCTCGAGCTCGACGGTCATCGCGTCGGGGTTGGTGATGAAGTTCGGCGAGAGGTAGCCGCGGTCGAACTGCATGCCCTCGACGACGTCGACGTAGGTCTCCAGCGACTTGCCTTCTTCGACGGTGATGACGCCGTCCTTGCCGACGGTCTCCATCGCGTCGGCCATGATCTTGCCGATCGACTCGTCGTTGTTCGCCGAGATGGTCGCAACGTTCTGGATGTCCTTCTTGCCGTCGATCTTCTTGGCCTGTTTGTCGATCTCTTTGACCGCGGCTTCGACGGCCTGCTTGATCCCGCGGACCAGCGCGTTCGCGTCGTGGCCGGCGGCGACCTGACGCAGCCCTTCCTTGAAGATCGCCTCGGCGAGGACGGTCGAGGTCGTTGTGCCGTCGCCGGCCTTGTCCGACGTCTGGCTGGCGGCCTCCTTCACGAGCTGGGCGCCCATGTTCTGGTTCTTGTCGTGCAGTTCGATTTCCTCGGCGACGGACACGCCGTCCTTGGTCACGGTCGGCCCGCCCCAGCTCTTGTCGAGCACGGCGTTGCGGCCGCGGGGCCCGAGGGTGCTCTTCACGGCGGTGGCGAGCTTCTCTACCCCGGCCAACAGGCTCTGGCGGGCGTCGGTTTCGAAAACGAGTTGCTTGGCTGACATCGGTGTTCGGCTCCTTGGGGAAGCGGGTGCGATCGGTTGGCGATTCAAAGTCGGCCCGCAGCGATCGCCACGGGTGAGCAGAGATGAGTACAAGCGGCGGGCCAGCCGCGAGCGAATCCGGGCGCGGCAGCGATATCGCGCAAGTACTTTGTTTTCAGTGGCTTGATGATAACCCGGCGGGTCGCTGCATCGAGCCGGGCACGGCCCGCCGTGTCATGTTGGCAGGCGGGGCGGCGGCAGGCTGTCAGGTCGGGCGTTTCGAGCGGCGCTGGGTGTCAGATGCCGGCCCCGGGTCCTTCGGTGTCCGCCGGTCCGCGCGCCTCGCCGGATTTGTAGCGGGCCCAGTAGGCCTTGAGTTCCCGGCGGACCAGCCCGGCCAGGACGACCCCGCCGATGATGTTGGGCAGGGCCATCGTCAGCAGCATCGCGTCGGCAAAATCGATGACCGGCCCCAGACTCGCTACCGCGCCAACGAACACGCACGCCACGAAGATCAACCGGAAGATCACAACGGTCTTGAGCCCGAAGAGGTAGCCCCACGACCGCTCGCCGTAGTAGCACCAGGCGATCATCGTCGAGAAGGCAAACAGGACGATGCTGACCGAAAGGATGTAGGGGAAAAAGTCGCCTAAGCGTGTTTGCTCGAACGCGAAGAGCGTGACCTTCGAGCCGTTGGCTTCTTCGACCAGCTCCGGTGCCTGGTAAGCGTCGGTGATGAGCACGACCATCGCGGTCATGAAGCAGATGACGATCGTGTCGATGAACGGCTCGAGCGAGGCGACAAAGCCCTCGCGGACCGGCTCGGACTGCTGGGCGGCGGAGTGTGCGATGGCGGACGAGCCCAGGCCGGCCTCGCTGGAGAACGCGGCGCGTTGGAAGCCGATGATGAGCACGCCCACGAGCCCGCCGTAGGCCGAGTCTTTCGCGAACGCGTCGGAGAAGACCAGGCCGATGTGGCTGGGGATCTGCTGGATGTTGAAGACGATGACAACCAGGCAGCCCGCGACGTAGAGCAGGCACATCGCTGGGACGATCTTGCTGGTCGCCGCGCCGATGCGCGTGATGCCGCCGACGACAACGATCGCGACGAGCGTCGCGAAGATCAGTCCGAAGCCGACGCTGACCCGGCCTTTGAGCGTGCTGCGGGCGGCCGCGTCCTGGTCGACCTCGTCGGCGGGCAGGACCAGTTCGATCTGCGAGGGCAGCAGGACCGCGCGGACGCGTTGTTCGTCGAGCCGCTCACGGACTTCGGAGAGGGGCAGGCCCACGAGCCCGCCTTTGTCCGCGGCCACGCCGTTGCGTTTGGCCTCGGCCTCGAGCTGGTTGTCACGAAGCAGCGGGCGCAGCACCGTGATGGGCAGTTCCTCGCGTTTGGTTTCGGCCAGCGAGTCGCTCTCGACGAACTGGGAGTAGAAGCCCTCGAACGCCTGGTTGGATTGAAACATGTTCCCGCCGCCCAGCGCCGCGCACATGCAGAAGACGGCGAAGATGACGGCGAGGACCTTGCCGACGACGCCGACCCCGCCGTTGATCCGCTTGAACCCTTGGTCCAGGACGTACATCGGCCCGCCCGAGACGGTGCCGTCGTCGTTCTTGATGCGGAACATCTGGGCGAGTGTGGATTCGTGGAACTTGGCGGTCATGCCGAAGAGCCCGAGGAACATCATCCAGAAGATCGCGCCCGGCCCGCCGAGTTTGACCGCGATCGCGACGCCGGCGATGTTGCCCAGGCCGACGGTCGCCGACAGCGCGGAGGTGAGCGCGCGGAACGGGGGGATGTCGCCCGCGTCGTTAGACGAGCTGAACTTGCCGCGCACGATATCGATGGCGTGCTTGAACCCGCGGACGTTGATGAACCCGTGCCAGAGCGTGAAGAAGATCGCTCCCGCCGCGAGGAAAACGACCAGGAATGGTGCTGTCGGCCCTTCGACTTTCGCGGTCTTCGGGTCTTTGAGCCTGCGTAGCGGCTTGCCGATCTCGGGGACCGGTTGGTAGGTGTCGCCTTGTTTGACGGTGACGATGCGTGGGTTGCCTTGGGCGTCGAGGATCGGCTGACCGGACTTGGTCGTCAGGTACGCTTGGAACTGGGCCTTCGCGGTTTCCTTGGCCGGCTCGTCCTCGTAGACGACGTTGCCTTGGTCGTCGGTCACGGTGTGCTGGAACGCGCCGAAGCTGACGTCGCGGAAGAGCGTGCCGAAGACCACGCCGTTGATCGCGTTCAGTGTGCCGTCGAACCGCTCGCCGAGCGTCGGATCGCCCGCGGGCTCGATGACGTTGGTGACGTAAGGCAGGTCGGTCGCTTCGTTGCCTTGGGCCGGCGTTGCATCTTGCGCGTTGGCGCTGGAAGCGAACAGCAACGCGAGCAAGACGGCGAGGGCGGGCAGCCACAAGCAGGGCTTCAAGGCGTCTTGTGTGCGGACGGCCGGTCGGGTCGGTGGGTTCATCAAGATGTCTCGGCGAGATGTGATGCGTCAGGGAAACAGGTCGCAGGCCAGCGATGGTTCAGGGTTGCTGCGCGATGGCATCGGGCGTGTTCGCTACGCCGTCCACCAGCCGCGGGTAGCCGAGCCTTTCGGAGACGCGCAGGTTCAGTTTCTTTAACAGCGCGTGCACCTTGTCGCCGTTGCGTTCGGCGGTGAAGCTGCCGCGCAGTTCGGATTGGCCCAGCAGGTCGACGAAGCGCTCGCTGCGGTCGGCGAGCAGCAGGTCGGCCTGCCAGAGGCTGGCGTTGAGTGTCGAGTCGCCCGGCTCGGAGTCGAGGTACAAAAAGCCCGCGCCGCTGTACACGCCGACCTCGCGGAAGTAGCCCTCGCCGGTGCGGCGGTTGGCGAAGACGACATACTGGATGGTGGCGTTGGTCGCGTCGGGGTTGATGGGGGTTTTGCCGGCCTTTGGGTGCCACATCATGCGGATCGCCGCGGCCTGCGTCGGCTCGTCTTCGGGCCCTTCGATGAGCACGATCGTGATCGATTCGGTGCTGTCGTAGACGTAGTACGCCGAGTTGAAGTCGCCGCGCAGGCGCAGCGACGTGTCGTCCTGGCTGACGACGGCGAGCGCGGACTGGCGCGTCCACAGCGACGACTCGCATCCGACTGTCGGCATCAGTGTCAGCAACAAGAACAATCCGAGCGTTTTCGTCATCGCGCCGCATCCTCCGTGGTCGCGGGGCCGGCGGGGGCGCTGGCCTTCTTGCGTCGTAGGCCCAGTACCTGGATCGTGTCGCGTTCGACCACCGAGCGCAGCTGCTCGCGCGGGACCGAGGGCAGGTGCGTGCCCTGCGTGAGCGTGTTGACCGAGTAGATGGTTTTAATCGCCTGCTCGGGCGTGACGAAGGGGAAGTTGCTGCCGAAGAGGACCTGGCCCATCGCGCCAAGTTGGTGGGCGGTGAGCAGGGCGTTGAACAGTTGCCACGGCCGAGCGGTGAGGCCGGCGAGGTCGGCGTAGACCTTGGGGTGTTTCGCGAGCAGCGCGACGCCCTCGTCCACCCACGGGTCGCCGAAGGACCCGAGCACGAGCTTGAGGTCGGGGAACTCGCGGACGACCTCGTCGAACAGCACCGGCCGGGCGAACTCCATGCGCGCGTCGCGGGCCATGATCGTGCCGCACTCGATGAGCACGGGCACGCCACGCGCCTGGCAGGCCTCGAACAGCGCCATCGCGCGGGTGTCGGTGGGGTGGAAGCCGGCGGCGGCGGGGTTGACCGTCACGCCGACCAGCCCGAGGTCCAGCGCGTGCTCGAGCGACCGGACCGGGGAGGCCCCGGCCTTGGGGTCGATGCCCGCGAAACCCAGCAGTTTATCGGGCGCTCGGCGGACGTAGCCGGCGACCTGCTCGTGGTCGATGCGCCCGCCCAAGAGTTCGCTCTCGAAGCCGAGGATGACCGCGGCCTCGACCGGCTCCATCGCCTGGGCGTGGTCGTCGGCGTCGGCGCTGTGGTCCTCCCACGGGTCGATCCGCCGGCGCCGCATCTGCTCGGCGACGGGCGGGCCGAACTGCTCGGTCGTGGTCCACAGCCGGGTGTGCAGGTCGATGGTCATGCGTGAGGCCTGTCGGCGTTCGTGATCGGTCGGCGGTGTCGGTTCGGTCTCGGCTTTAGCCGGCCTGCTGGGCCTGGTAATCCGCGGCGCTCAGCAGGGCCTTGGCGGCGTCCGCGTCGGCGGGGCGGACCTTGATGATCCAGCCCGCGTCGTAGCAGTCGTCGTTGATCAGCGCGGGGTTGTCCAGCACCGCCTGGTTGACCGCGACGACTTCCCCCGCCACGCCACAGTACAGCTCGCTGGTCGCCTTGACCGACTCGATCTCGCCGAAGGCCTCGCCCTTGCCGATCGACCCGCTGTCCTTGGCGACCTCGAGGTAGGTAATATCGGTCAGCTCATCGACCGCCGGCTGGCTGACGCCGATCACGACGAGGTCGCCCTCGGTCTTGTGCCATTCGTGGCTGTCGAGGTAGGTACGGTCGTCGGGGACGGGCATCGCTCGGGCTCCGCGGGGGTAAGTCGGATGAACGGTCAATGATAAAGACTGCGCGGGCAACCTACAATGCGGCGTCGAGGGCCGACGCGGGCGATGCACGCGAGGCTTAGACGCCCTAACATGCGAATTCGCCCGAACCGGGCATGACGATCAGCCGATACCACCTGTGACGGCCGCCGGCTCGACCCGGCAAACTGAGATATCGGACCGCATAGGCACGCCCGACCATGCAGACCATGCAAGCGTTGACACGAGACAGGGACACCGACGTGACTTCACACCGATTGACACACCTCAAGCAGCTCGAAGCCGAGAGCATCCACATCATCCGCGAAGTGGCGTCCGAGTTTAAGAACCCGGTCATGCTCTTTTCCGTGGGCAAGGACTCTTGCGTCATGCTGCACCTGGCGCGCAAGGCGTTCTACCCCGGCAAGCCGCCGTTCCCGCTGCTGCACGTGGACACGACCTGGAACTTCCAGTCGATGTATACCTTCCGAGACGAGTACATCGTCAAAGAGCTGGGCCTGGAGTGCCTGGTGCACATCAACGAAGAAGGCCTGGCCAACGGCATCGACCCGTTCGAGCACGGCTCGCGCAAGTTCACCGAGGTGATGAACCTCGGCGCGCTCCGTCAGGCGCTGGACAAGTACCGCTTCGATGCGGCGTTCGGCGGGGGCCGACGCGACGAAGAGAAATCCCGCGCCAAAGAACGCATCTTCTCCTTCCGAGATAAGCACCACCAGTGGGACCCGAAGAACCAGCGCCCCGAGCTGTGGAACCTCTACAACACCCACGTCGAAAAAGACCAGCAGATCCGCGTCTTCCCGATCTCGAACTGGACCGAACTGGATATCTGGCAGTACATCTACATGGAAAAGATCCCGCTGGTGGACGTGTACTACGCCGACAAACGCCCGGTGGTCGAGCACGAGGGCCAGCTCATCCTCGTAGACGACGACCGCACCCCGCCCGCGCTCGCCGCGACGGCACAGGAGAAGTGGGTCCGCTTCCGCACGCTCGGCGACTACCCGCTCACCGGCGCGACCGAGAGCCAGGCCACCGAGCTGACCGACATCATCCAGGAGATGCTGCTCGCCACGCGCTCCGAGCGCGAGGGGCGGGTCATCGACGCCGACCCGGGCGCGTCCATGGAAGAGAAAAAGCGGCAGGGGTACTACTAAGCCGAATGGCATGAGTAGGACAGGCATTCCTGCCTGTCGTCAGGCGTCAGCCTGAATCAACATTGGGATATGGCTTCGCCGTACTGACAGGCAAGAATGCCTGTCCTACCAAGAGACAACGATGAACACCGACGAACTGATCGCTTCCGACATCCACGCCTACCTCCAGCAGCACGAGAACAAGGAGCTGTTGCGCTTCCTGACCTGCGGTTCGGTGGACGACGGCAAGTCTACGCTCATCGGCCGGCTGCTCTACGACTCGAAGATGGTCTATGAAGACCAGCTCGCCGCGGTCACCACCGACTCCAAGACCTTCGGCACGACCGGCGGGACGTTCGACCCGGCGCTCCTCACCGACGGGCTCAAGGCCGAACGCGAGCAGGGCATCACCATCGACGTGGCCTACCGCTATTTCTCTACGGCCAAGCGCAAGTTCATCATCGCCGACACGCCCGGCCACGAACAGTACACCCGCAACATGGCCACCGGCGCCTCGACCGCCGACCTCGCGATCATCCTCATCGATGCCCGCCACGGCGTCCAAACCCAGACCCGCCGACACTCGTTTATCGCCTCGCTGCTGGGCATCAAGCACGTCGTCGTCGCGATCAACAAGATGGACCTGGTCGATTTCTCAGAAGAGGTCTACGAACAGATCAAGGCCGACTATACCGAGTTCGTCGGCAAGCTCGAGCTGCCCGATATCGAGTTTGTCCCGATGTCCGCGCTCAACGGCGACAACGTCGTCAACCCCTCCGAACACACCCCGTGGTACAACGGCGGGACGCTGATGCACCACCTCGAGAACGTGCACATCGCCAGCGACCGCAACCTGATCGACTTCCGCTTCCCCGTCCAGTACGTCAACCGCCCGGACCTCAACTTCCGCGGCTTCTGCGGCACGATCGCCTCCGGCACCGTCAGGCCGGGCGACGAGGTCATGGCCCTGCCCTCACGCAAGACGGCGATCGTCAAGCGCATCGTCACCATGGACGGCGACCGCGACGAGGCCTTCGCGCCCCTCGCGCCGACGATCGTCCTGGACCGCGAGATCGACGTGTCGCGCGGCGACATGCTGGTGCACCCGGGCAACGTGCCCAAGGTCGACCAGGCCTTCGAGGCCATGATCGTCTGGATGACCGAGGACGCGCTCAAGCCCGGCAAGCAGTACACCATCAAGGCCGGCACCTCGACCGCGACCGGCGTCGTCAGCGACCTGCGCTATCGCATCGACGTCAACACCATGCACAGCCAGGACGCCGAGCAACTCGAACTCAACGAGATCGGCCGGGTCGTCGTGGACCTTTCACGCCCGATCGCGTTCGACCCGTACGCGCGCAACCGCGCGACCGGCGCGTTCATCGTCATCGACAAGCTGACGAACAGCACCGTCGGTGCCGGCATGATCTTGGACCGCGACCCGGACGCCAGCGCCTCGCGCCGGCTGGAACTCGCCGAGAAACGCGGCACCGAGATGCGCGTCCACGAGTCGCTGGTCACCGCCGAGGAGCGCGCCAAACGCCTCGGTCACCAGCCCGCGACCGTTTGGCTGACCGGTCTGACCGGCAGCGGCAAGTCCGCCGTGGCCTACGCGCTCGAGCGTCGGCTGTTCGACGAGGGCAAGAGCGCGACGGTGCTGGACGGGCACAACGCCCGGCTGGGCCTAAGCGCCGACCTCGACTTCACGCTCGACGACCGGCGCGAGAACCTCCGCCGCGCCGCCGAGGCCGCCCGACTGTTCAACCAGGCCGGCCACATCGCGGTGTGTGCGTTCCTCTCGCCCTCCGCCGAGGACCGTGCGATGGCCAGGCAGATCGTCGGCGAGGACAAGTTCATCGAGGTCCACCTCGACGCGCCCTACGACGTCTGCCAGCAGCGCGCCGCGAGCGACGAGTTCACCGGCGCGAAGAAAGACATGGCCGCCTTCAGCGACATGGCCGCGCCGTACGAGCCGCCGACGAACGCCGACCTGGTGCTGAAGACCGACGACCTGACAGTCGAGCAATCGGTGCAGAAGGTCTACGACCTGCTGAACGAGCGTGGGTTGTTGAAGTAGCTTGCTAATTGAATCAGTCCGGTGCTTGCGCGTCCGGAGCCCGTAGGTCTCCGGCTGTTGGCAACGCCGCTCTTGAAAACTAGCCGGAGACCTACGGGCTCCGGACACGCGAACAAGAGACTTGTGGCTGCAAAAAAGCCTTACCCCGCCGCGGTTTTCGCCCGTGTGCGTTCGTCCGACTGCTTCTTGTCTTCCGGGTACTTGATCCGCTGGTGGTACATCGCGCACAGGCTCTTGGTGATGGCCTGTTCGATGCGTGAGAGGTCCTGCAGGGTGAGGTCGCAGTCGTCGAACTGGCCGTCCATCAGGCGTTTGTTGGCCATCGCGCGGACGAGGTTTTCCAGGCGGGTCGCGGTCGGCTCGTCCATCGCGCGGGCGGCGCCCTCGACGCAGTCGCAGAGCATCATGATCGCCGCTTCGCGGGTCGTTGGCTTCGGGCCGGGGTAGCGGAACTCGAACTCGCTGGGGTCGGGCTTGTCCTCGGCCTGGGTCTGTTTTTTCGCTTCGTGGAAGAAGTATTCGACCAGCGTCGTGCCGTGGTGTGATTCGATGAAGTGGCGGATGACGACGGGCAGGCCGAACTCGCGGGCCATCTCGACGCCGTCCTTGACGTGGCCGACGATGATGAGCAGCGACATCGCGGGCGACAGCTTGGCGTGCTTGTTCGGGCCGCCGGCCTGGTTCTCGATGAAGTAGGCGGGCTTGTTGGTCTTGCCGATGTCGTGGTACATCGCGCCGACCCGGCAGAGCAGGGCGTCGGCGTCAACAGCCTCGGCGGCGCTCTCCGCCATGTCCGCGATGCGTAAGGAGTGTTGATAAGTCCCGGGCGCTTCGTGCGCGAGGCGTTGGAGCAGCGGGTGGCTGACGTCGTTGAGCTCTTTGAGCGTCATCGCGGTGGTGACGTTGAAGGTGCGTTCGATCAGCGGCAGCGCGCCTTGCACCAGGAGCCCGGTGAAGAAGCCGGAGGTCGTGGCGGCGAGGGCGTCGATGAGGACGGTGTGGATAACGCCGTCGTTGAAGACGGGCTTGGTCGCCAGGCCGACGACCGCGGCGGTCGCGCCCATGGCCAGGCCGGCGTACGTGCCGACCACGACGAGCTTGGACCGCGTGCGGATCTCGCGCAATTGCATGACGCTGGCCGCCACGCCGACGACGACGATGAGCGTCGTCGCGAGCGGCAGCTTGAGCACGATAACCACGAGCATCGACAGCACGACGCCCACGGCGAGCGCGAACCGCTGGTCGTAGGCGATCGCGAGCACGGTCGCGGCGAAGAGCGTGGGGAAGGTCAGCGAGCCGATGACGAAGTCCGGCCAGATCAGCGACGACCAGACCGATGCGCCCAGGCAAAGCAGCATCAACGCCGTGATCGCGAAGCCGCGCATCGGGTTGCGCACGAGCTTGGGGCAGTAGGCGAAGAAATAGACCCACATCCCGCCGGCGATGATGAGCATCAGTCCGAGCGTCGCGGCGCGGCCGAGCCAACGCTGCGCCGGCGAGCGCGCGGCCAGGTACGCGGCCTCTTCTGCCTCGATCGCGTCGAGCAGCGCCTGGTTCACTTTCTCGCCCGGCCGGGCGATCACGACGCCTGCCTCGCGCGGCTCGACCCGCGGGCTGACGGCGTCGCGTGCTTGGTCGCGCACCGCCCGGGTCAGCGCTTCGCTGTAGGCGTAGGTCGGTTCGATCCGGCTGAGCAGGATCTTCTTGAGGACCGGTCGGGCGTCGGGCGGGAACGGGGCGACCAGCAGTTCGAACTCGGCGCCGAGGCGTTCGAGGTCGCTGGGCTTGAGCACGGCCCGGATCGCCTTGACGCGGACCGCCGACTCGCCCGGGCCGGGGTCGGGGTGGTGGATGGCGATGCTGGTCGTGTCGAGGTTTTCCCAGTCGGTCTCGGAGATGATCGCGGTGTCGTAGAGCTTGCGTGTCAGGTTGGTGACCATGCTGCGCCAGCGCGTGTCCTGCCCGGCCTCGTCGCCCACGAACGAGCGCAGTGCCTCGAGCGCGTCGTCGGACAGGCCGAGCGTCTGTCGCAGCGATTCGGGCACGGCGTCGATCGCTTCGTAGACGGCAAGCGACGCGGGCAAGTCGAACAGCTCGTCGCGCAGGCTCGACAGCCGGGCCGGGTCGGTCTCGAACTGCGGGGGGACCTGGTCGGCGGCGAAGCGGCGGTCCAGACGGGTCGCGTCTTCATCGACGACATCGAAGGCGACGCGGCTGACGATCGGGCGTTCGACGGCCTGGCCTAGCTGCATCGGCCGGGCGCGGTCGATCAGCGGGGCGGCGATGAGCGTAGCGACGACGGCGAAGATCCCGGCGAACAGCACGGCCCAGCCGACCTCAGCGCGGCGCATCAAGTCGCGCCAACCCCGGCGGGCCTTGGGCAGGTTGCGACGCACCTCACGCCGGCGGGCTGTCGAGGTTTTGCCTTGGGCCATGGGGGTTCCGAATCGCCGGCGGGTCGGAGGCATCACCGGCGGGTCGAGTCGGGTGGGCAAACACGCCCGTTAACTGCATTATCGACCAGCGACCCGGCCGACTGCGGGTGATATTGTACCCGTGCTCGACCGGCGCATCACGACGGATCGCGAGGGTTTTCCTCGGACCCGAAGTTTTCTATAACATCTTGTATAAAATCGGTTTGCGGACGCTTTCCGCTCTCGCCGTAGGCCTCGACGATCCGCTGGACCAGGCTGTGGCGGACGATATCGGCCCCGTCGAGGCTGCACATCGCCACGCCCTTGGTCCGACGCAGCCGGCGGACCGCGTCGATCAGGCCCGAGTCGCGCGGGTCCTCCAGGTCGATCTGGCTGGTGTCGCCGGTGACGATCATCTTGCTGCTGTGGCCCAGGCGGGTGAGGAACATCATCATCTGGCTTTTGGTCGTGTTCTGGGCCTCGTCGCAGAGGATGCACGCGTCGTTGAGCGTCCGGCCGCGCATGAACGCCAGCGGCACGATCTCGATCAGGTCCACGGCCATGAACCGCTCGATCTGCTCGAACGGCATCATGTCGTGCAGCGCGTCCAGGAGCGGGCGGAGGTAGGGGTTGACCTTGTCCTGCATCGTGCCGGGCAGGAAGCCGAGCTTCTCGCCCGCCTCGACCGCGGGGCGGACGAGCACGAGCTTGCGGACCTGCCCGCGCTTGAGCATCGATACGGCGGAGGCGACCGCGAGGTACGTCTTGCCCGTCCCCGCCGGGCCGATGCAGAACGTCAGGTCGTGCTTCGAGAGGCAATCGACGTAGTGCCGCTGGCCGGGCGACATCGGCTTGACGCGTCGGCCGTCGAGGTAGACGTCGAAGACGTGCGTGAACGGGCCGGCGTTCGCGTCGGCGTTGCCGTTGGTGGGGTTGCCAAACGCATCGCGCGCGGGCGCGACGCTGAGCGCGGCGATGGCGTCGAGCAGTTGCTGCCGGCTCATCGGCGCGTCGTGGCGCGCCGCTTCGCTGAGCCGCTCGATGACGTGCGCGGCCTGGCCCACGGCGTCGGACTTACCGGTGATCTTGAGCGCCTCGGAGCGCGCGTTGATCGTGACGCCCAGGGCCTCGCGGATGATCTTGAGGTTGCGCTCGGCCGGTCCGGTGACGCCGAAGCGTTCGACGCCGTCTGGGATTTTGATGGTGAGTTCCATACGGCGAGATTCTACTTAGAAGCGACGCTGCCTAGCCGTATGTTGTGACAGGTTTTCGAGAAGGCGCGGCTAAGCCGCGTCGCTTCATACTGAAATTGCTTGAGATCAATCATCAATCAAAACTCAATCCCTTAACCGCACGCCCCAGATCTTCGCCAGTTCTTGCCGCGTCGTGCGGCGCATCTCTCGGCCGTCGGGGAAGGCCCAGCTGACCAGCTCGTTGTCGCGGTTGAAGTAGAGCGTTTGTTCGGCGCGGTCGAGCACGGGGCGGACGTAGACGGTCTTGCCGCCGCTGGGGTGCGGCTCGACGCGCATCAGGCGGATGTCGATGCGCGTGGTCTCGGGGTCGTAGGCGGTGAAGGCGTAGGTCTTTTCCTCGCGCGGCAGCAGGGCGGGCATGAGCTGGGCGTCGACGAAGGAGAGGAAAGCGCGGTTGGGCGTGGGCCACTTGAACTGTTTGAGGTCGCCGGACGGGTAGCTGCGCGGGTCGGCGGAGGGGAAGCGCAGCCGGCGCTCGGGGTCTTTTTCGCGTTCGAGCAGGTAGTCGACCATGTGGCGCGGCGGGGTGCCCTCGCGCGTGAGTTGGACGTGGTCCAATCGTTTGCCGCCGATCACCGCGACGCCGCGCACGCCCGTCTCGGCCCAGGCGCCGGCCCGGCGGTTCTGCGGGTCGTTCTTGTAGCGCAGCGAAGACTTGATCTGCCAGTAACCGTTCGCTTCGCCGACCGCGTCGACCGCTTCGACCAGGCGGTCCATCTCCCCGCCCCGGCCCTCGAAGTGCGACTGCATGATGAACGCGTTGCCGGTGACGCGGAAGCGGTTGATGCCCATGAGCCGGCCCTCGCCGCCGATGGCCTTGTCGTCGGCCTTGAGCTTGTCGTAGAACGCGTCGTCCTGGTAGCGCTGCCAGACGCGCGTGTAGCCGATGTCCTTGTTGTCTTCGAGCACGCGGTACAGCCGGTCGTCTTTCATCGCGGCGAGGCGGTCGTCCTGGTCCAGCTCGGCGAGCAGCGCCTCGCTGTTGGTCAGCCAGCCGTGGATGCGTCGGTTCACCTCGCGCGCGGGCTCGACACGGATCGATTGGATCAAGCACTCGAACGTGCTGACCGCCGAGACGACGTTCTCCGGCTTGCACTCGACGCGGACGACGGCGACGCTCTGCTGATCGAGCTGCACCAGCCCGTAGCCGGAGAGGAAAGGCGACGCGCCTTGCGCCTCGGGCTTGATGATGAAGTAGTTGATCACGCCGACGAGCGGGCCGACGGAGATGACCTGGTCGTTGCGGGTGTTGATGACTTGGCCGCGGACGGCCATCTTCATCTCGTCTCCGAGTTGCTTCTTGAGCAGGTCGATCTTCGCGGGCATCCGGACGACCCGGCCGTTCTTGATGCCTTCGTATTCGCCGCGCGCAAAGGCGAGGCTGATGCGCGTGCCGTCGTCCTGAGCCCAGCGGATGACCTCGCCGCGCGCCGTATCGAGCACGCGCAAGGCGTCGTGCGGCTCGCGCACCGACAGGCCGTAGCGCAGTTCGCCCCAGCGCTCGTCGGTGAGCCAGCGGTCCGGCTCGGCGAGCGGGTCGTCGGGCAGGCCGGCGTCCTGCGCGGAGCCGGGCGTGGCGGTCAGGGCGAGCAGGATGAGCGTGCACGCCGCGATGAGTTCGCGCGGCACGGGACAAGTCGGGGTCGGGTTACGCATCGCGGCAATTATAAGCCCGCCTGGTGGGATTCATAGCCCCGCGCCGGTGATCAGCCACGCGCCGAGCAGGCTCAGCGCGAGCAGCGCACCCATGACGCACGCGATGATGATCGTCCGCGTCTTGGGGTCCTGGATGAGCGGGCCCTTGGGCATCGATGCATCGTACACCGGATGGATGACGCTCGGCGTCGCTTACGCGGCCTTGCGCTCTTTGCGGCGCTTGCGCCCGGTCTCTTCGGTGTAGCCGTAGCCATACCCGTAGCCGTAGCGGTAGCCGTACTTGTAGCCGTAGCCCCGGCCGCGGTTGCGCGGGTTGTCGGTCGCGATCAGGCCGTTGACCACGGCGTTGTAGCTGGTCAGGGTGTTGACGGCCTGCTCGACGAGCGTGCGCGGCGTGCGTCGCATCCGAGCGACCAGCAACACTTCTTCGCTCTGGCTGCCGAGGATGCCCGCGTCGGCCAGTTGCAGCACCGGCGGGGTGTCGATCAGGACGTGGTCGAACTTCGCGCGCAGGCCCTGGATCAGCTGGCTCATCCGGGCGCTCGACAGCAGCTGCACCGCCTCGTCACTGACTCGGCCGCCGGCGGGAAGGATAAACAGCTGCGAGCCCTCGACCTGCTGGATCACGTCCTTCAGCGGCGCTTCGCCACGCAGGTAATTGATCAGGCCCGGCTTGTTCGGGTCGCAAGGCAAGAGCTTCGCGAACGTCGGCAGGCGCAGGTCGCACTCGATGATGATCGTCTTGCGGTTGCGCAGCTCGGCGAAGCTCAGGCCCAGGTTCACGCACGTGATCGTCTTGCCTTCCTGCGGCGTCGCGCTGGTGATCGTGTGCACGAGGTTGCGCTGGTTGTCGTGACGCGCGAGGATCGACGTGCGGATCGAGCGGTACTCCTCGGCGACGGCGGAAGCGGGGCTGGTCATCGAGACCAGCCGGTCGTCGATCCGTTCTTGACGATGCCTGCCGAACAGCCTGCCGAACCAGCCGGCGTGATCGCGGTGGGCACGGCGGCTCGGCGCGGGGAGAATCGACGTGTCGTCGTTGTCCGATTCCACGGGCGTGCCGAAGGGCTGGTCGTCGTCGGGGCTGTCGATGCGGACCTGGTCGCGGTCGGCCGCTTCGTCGTCGGCGGCATGGGGCACGGGCTCGGAGTCCGGCGCGTTCGATTTGTCACGCAGGTCGGCCAGCCGCAGTGGGGCGGGCGCGTCGGGCTCGGGCGCCGGCGTCGAGGCGAGCGCGTCGGCCAGCGTCGTCGTGGCGCGTCGGGGCGCGGCCGCGCACGGCACGCCGGGCTCGTGCGTCTCGGGCGAAGGCGCATCGGCCTCGGGCTTGTCGCCACGCTGCTTGTTCAGTGCGTCGAAGATGTAACCCATCGTGGAACTCCAGAGTCAGGCGGCCAGCCGAACCGTCGCCCCCGGGGGCAGGCCCGGGAGCATGTCGGCGATCACGCGTTCAGTCATTTTTCGGCTGATCGATGGTGCTTTCTGCACCATGCCCAAGAGCAGGCAGTGGTCACAGACCGCGTTGATCAGCCGCGGCACCCCGCCGGTGAACGCCGCGATCCGATCAACCGCGGCCGGGTCGAACCGCACGCGGACGTTGTCGCAATCGCGGCTGGCGACACGCAGGCGGTGTTCGATGTACTGGCGGACCTCGCCGGCGCTCAACGGGCGCAGCGTGCGGGCGATGATGACGCGCTGGCGCAGCGGGGCGAGCGACTCGCGGGCCAGGCGTTCGCGCAGTTCGGGCTGGCCGATCAGCACCAGCTGAAGCAGCTTGGTCTGCTCGGTGTCGAAGTTGCTGATCAGCCGAAGCTCTTCGAGCGCGGCATCCGATAACGTCTGCGCTTCATCGACGAAGAGGACGACGGGCCTGCCCGACGCGGCGCAGTGCAGCAGGTGCTGCTCGAGCCGTTCGAGGCGCTCGGCGTGCGAGCCGGCGGTCGCCTCGGCCAGGCCCAGGCGGTGGAGCATGTGTGTGATCAGTTCGTCCGCGGTGCGGTGGCCGTGCGCGAGCTGGATGACCGTCGCCGAGTCGCCGCAGCGGCGGAGCATCGCGCGCGAGACGGTGGTCTTGCCCGCGCCGATCGGCCCGGTGATCAGGACGATGCCCTTGCGCATCCGGATCGTGTACTCGATCGCCGCCAGCGCTTCGTTGTGCTGGTCGCTGGCGAAGAAGAACCGCGGGTCGGGCGTGTTCTCGAACGGCGCGGTGTCGAGTTGGTAGTACGTTTCGTACATCAGCTTCCATCGGGCTCCGGCGGCGCCATCCCCAGGGATGTCGCGTCGCCGGGGCCCTCCTCCAAGGGCGTCAGCACCACCGACTTGGCCCGGTCTTTCAATTCCTTGAGCACGTCCGGCCGCTGCAGGTCCAGGTACAGCACGCTCCCGAACAACAGCAGGATCGACGCCATCACCGCCGCGTTCACCGGGTACAGCACGCTGTACCGCAGCTTGCGCATCCGCCGGTGCTGGCGGGTAATCAACTCGCTCACCGAGCCGAGCAGCGGGATCGTCGTCGCCTCGGAAAGCTGCCGTGCGTTGCGGAACGACTCGTCCGTGCGGTGGGCGATGAACACGCTCAGCGCCCCGGCGGCGATCCCCAGGAACATCGCGACCAGCACGACCTGCACCAGGTTCGGCGACACGGGCGTCTGCAACGCCTCGGCCCGGCGGATGAACTCCAGCTGCACCCCGCGCTCCCCGGTCTCAGGCGTCAGGTAGTACTCCGCGCGCCGTCGCATGTTCTGGTAGTCGTCCACCGCTTCCTGCGCCTCGGCGACCGACGCGACCAGCTTGCGGTGCTGGGCCCGCACCGGGAGCATCTGCGAGGACATCCCCGTCAGCTCGTCGATCTTCTCACGCCGTAGCACGATCTGTTCCTTGATCGCGCCCCGCTCCGCGCCCGCCGAGGTCAGAGCGAGCTCGAGTTCGGCACGCTTGGGGTTCGGGTTGTTTTGCGTCGCGGTCACGACCCGCTTCTCGGTCGCGTCCAGCCGGGCCTGCAACTCCGCCTCCTGCTTGCGCAGCGCCGCCACCTCGGGGTGCTGCTCGGTCATCCGCAGCTTGTTCACGTGGTCGCGGATCGTTTCCTGCAGCTTCTCCAGCTTCAGCCGCAGCCGTTCGTACTCGGGGTTCATCCCGTGCACGACCGAGGGCGTTGTCGCCGGCTCCTGGTCCAACGCCTCGCGCAGCGTCCGCAAGCGGATGTCCACGCCTTCGAGGTTGCTCGTGAGACGCGTGAGCTCTTCCTTGGCATCGCGCAGCTGCGTCTCGATGCTGTAGGGCTGCTCGGGCAGCAGCAGGGCGTGTTCCTGCTCGAACTGGCCCAGCGCCTCCTGTCGCCCTTCGAGCTCGGCCGCGTTCTCCGCGATCAGGTCGTCGAAGTACGCGATCGAGCTCTGCGCCCGGTCGATCAACGCCGACCGTGTCGTGGCGATGTACCGGTCGATCAGCCCGTTGACGATCAGCGCCGCGACGTGCGGGTTATCCAGCACCAGTTCGAGCCGAAGCTGAACGCGGCTGTTGTCCGCGTACTCGCGGTCGACCAGCAGCTGCTGCTTGACCTGCGAACGCAGCTGCAACGCCTGGGCCTCGTTCTCGATGTAGCCGATCTTCTTCAGACGCGGCTTCACGTCCTCGATGACCTGCGCGACGGCGTGGCTGCCGGCGATCTCCTTGGTCAGCGACTGCATCGGGTCCATGTACGAGTCGCTCGCGCCCGATCGGATCGCCTCGATCAGTTCCGGGGCGTTGCGCCGCTCGAAGTGCGCGGTGGCCTGGTACTTGCGAGGCAGGAAGAGGCTGCCGAACAGGACGAACGCCGTCACCGCGAACGCGGGCAGCACGAACCGCCAGCGGTGCTGGAGGATCACGTCCCACAGTTCGTAGATGGCCTTGGCCTGTTCCTGCTTGTTCGTTGCCATGGCTGTCACTCCGCCTCGGGCGGTTAGAGAATCGTTGGGATCAGTCGGTGTCGCCGTAGGGGCGCTGGCCCGTCGCCGACTCGGACACGTTCGCCGGGCCGTTGATCGTCGAGGCCAGCGGCTGGAACGGCAGCAGCAGCTGCTGGAACGCCAGCGCCGTCTTCGCGATCCCGCTCGGCGGGACGTAGACGATGTCGCCTTCCTGCAGCACCGCGTTCAGCGTCGTGTCCCCGGTCGTGATCATCCGGTCCAGGTCGATGGTCATCCGCGCCCGCAGCTCACCGTTCTCGTCCGGCCGGACGATCAGGATCGAGCCGGGGTCGGCCAGTTCCGTCGGCTTGGACTGCGCGAGCGTGTCCAGCACCGTGTTCGAGCCGTTGTAGTAATACGCACCCGGCGCGGAAACCTGCCCGAACACGAAGATCTTCTTGCTCGCATACTTGCTCACACGCACGTTCACGTCCGCGTCCTCGTAGTAAAAACGGGCGCGGTCTTCCAGCTCGGCCTGCACCGACGCGGCGGTCCGGCCCGCCACCTCGACCCGGCCCAACAGCGGCACGTTCACGTACCCGTCCGGGCTCACCGTCTCGCGGTAGTTGTGCACCTCACGCACCCGCGCCGACTTGAACTCGAGCGTGTCCGGCGGGCCGATCAGGTACGGCGTACTCGACGCGGGCCGACGCGGCTCCTGCACGAACGCGTGGTAGTCGGTGTACTGCGGGTTCGACGAGCAGCCCGTGAGCGCCAGCAACGCCAGCGCGGCGAGGCCGGCGGCGAACGCGGTGCGGTAGGTGGACAGCAGTTTCATCATCATGGTCGGGCTCCGAATCAGCAGGCCGAGCGGTCCCAGAACCGCGGGAACGTCTTGAGGATCAGGCGCAGGTCCATCGCAATCGAACGCTGTTCGAGGTAACGCAAGTCAAGGTCCAGCTTGCGACGCATCCCGTCCAGGTCGTTCGTGTAGCCGTTGACCACCTGCGCCAGCCCGGTGATCCCCGGCGAAGCGGCCAGCCGGCGGTCCACGCCCGGCAGCTGCCGCCGAAGCTCGGCGATGAACTCGGGTCGCTCCGGACGCGGGCCGACCAGCGACATCTCGCCGCGAATAATGTTCAACAGCTGCGGCAGTTCATCGACGTGGCTGGTCCGCATCCATCCGCAGCCGCGGATGATGCGCGGGTCGCGGTCGGTCGCGAACTGCGGGCCGTTCTTCTCCGCGTCCGGGCGCATCGTGCGCAGCTTCCAGATCCTGAAGAGCTTGCCGTCCCGACCGACGCGCCACTGCCGGTAAAACACCGGCCCGCCGTCGGCGAACTTGACCCACAACGCCGCGAACACCAGCACCGGGCTGAACAGCAGCAGCGCCAAGAGCGCACCGGCCAGGTCCAACATCCGCTTGGCGATCTCGAAGCCCCGGCCGGGGGACGCGATCCGCCCGTAGCGGGCGCGGGCGTCGGACCAGTCGGTATGGATCGCATCGAAGACCGTCATGTCAGGCTCTCACTGGACCAGGCGTCTACAAACCGCCCGCCGCCGCTCAGCGGGTTCTCACGGTCGCTATCGTCGTGCCGCGCAGGCGACTTAAACCCTCTGGATGGGCTGTATCGGCGCTGCCGGTAAGAACGCCCGTGCCAGTCGGGTGGCCGGTCGTTATGGGAACCACCTGCGGTGAAAGCCCTACAAGTTATCTCAAATCAAAAACTTAGAACAAAGCCGTGGCCCCCACGCGCAAACCGCCGCCGCCCGCTACAATCGCCATCCCACGGGTCTGTAGCTCAATTGGATAGAGCATCGGTCTTCGGAACCGACGGTTGGGGGTTCGAGTCCCTCCAGGCCCATTTCACAAAGGCAAAAGCGAGTCCTGACATGCGCGAGTTACGGCCGCGAGCGATTTGTTCCGCGATGATGGCGTTGCTGTGCAGCGTTATCTGGACCCCCGTCGCCGACGCAAGCCCCAACGGCCGGCCCAACGTGCTGATCGTCCTCGCCGACGACCAGGGCTGGGGCGACCTGTCGTTTCACGGCAACAAGGACCTCGCGACGCCGAACATCGATTCGTTAGCGCGCGACGGCGCGGTGTTCGAGCGGTTTTATGTCTGTGCGGTGTGCGCGCCGACGCGGGCGGAGTTTTTGACCGGTCGTTACCACCCGCGGACGGGGGTTCACGGCGTGTCGCGTGGGGCCGAGCGGATGAACCTCGACGAGCGCACGGTCGCCGAGTCGTTTAAGGCCGCCGGCTACGCGACCGGGTGCTTCGGCAAGTGGCACAACGGGATGCAGTACCCGTACCACCCGCGGGCGCGCGGCTTCGACACGTTTGTCGGCTTCTGTTCTGGGCACTGGGGCGACTACTTCGACGCCGAGCTCGAGCGTGACGGCGCGTACTTCAAGTCCGAGGGCTACATCACGGACGTTTTGACGAACGAGGCGATCGGTTTCATCGAGACGAGCGCGAAAGCGAACAAGCCCTTCTTCTGCTTTGTCCCGCTCTGCACGCCGCACTCGCCGATGCAGGTGCCCGACACGTACTGGGACCGGTTCAAAGACAAGCCGCTGGTGATGGACCACCCCGACCGGCGTGAGGAGTCGCTGATCCACACCCGCGCGGCGCTGGCGATGGTCGAGAACATCGACGACAACGTCGGCCGGCTGCTGAAGAAGCTGGACGAGTTGGAGCTTGCTGATCACACGATCGTGATCTACTTCAGCGACAACGGCCCGAACGGACGGCGGTGGAACGGCGGGATGCGTGGGATCAAGGGCTCGGTCGACGAGGGCGGGCTGCGCGTGCCGATGCTGATGCGCTGGCCGGCGAAGATCGAGGCGGGCACGGTGTTTGAGCCGATCGCCGGCGCGATCGATTTGAGCCCCACGCTCCACGAACTGGCGGGCGTCGATCGCGTAGGCGACAAGCCTTGGGACGGGTTGAGCCTCGCGCCCAAGTTGACCGGCCAGTCGGAGCAAGAGCGTGAGCTGTTGGGAAGGCTGCTGTTCTCACACCAGAACGGCAGGATCAGCGCGGTGGACGAGTTTTTTCGGCTTACGCACGACGGCAAGTTCTACAACATGCTGACCGATACCGGCCAGTCGCTCGATCTATCTGAAGTGCGCGACCGCGCCGCGGCGCAGATGACCAAGCGTGTGGCCGCCTGGCGGCAAGACGTCGGCCTGAACGACAAGCAGCCGCCCCGGCCGTTCACCGTCGGCCACAAGGACTGGCCGGTCACCGAACTGCCCGCGCGCGACGCGAACACCAAGGGCGGCATCAAGCGCAGCAGCCCGCACCCCAACTGCTCGTACTTCTACAACTGGACGAAGACCGACGACGCGATTCGTTGGGACGTCGAAGTACTCGAAGCGGGGCGGTACGAAGCGAGGGTCTATTACGCCTGCCCCGCGCACGACGTCGGCTCGACGATCGCATTAACGCTAGGCGACGCCAGCGTGAGCACGAAAATCACGCAGGCCCACGACCCGCCGATCGAAGGCGAGCAGGAAAACCGCGTGTACCGCCGAGAGTCGTTCGTCAAGGACTTCAAGCCGATGTCGCTGGGCACGATCGACCTGCCCGCGGGCGTGGGCACGCTGACGCTGCGCGCGACCGAGATCCCCGGCGGCCAGGCCATGGAGTTCCGCCGGCTGATGCTGGTTCGCGTGAACGATTAGGCGTTTGGGGCTGGGCCAATCACCGCGTCACCCCGGGCGGGCGAAATGGGGAATTGTCGTAGGCCCGGGCAATCTAGGCAGGTATACTAGCCGGGTTCGCGACAGCGATTCACATCTGCAATCACAGAGGAGCGGCGGATATGGCAGGGATGACGACTAAACGGCTGTGGGTCTGCGCGGGTGCGCTGAGCCTGTTCAGTGCGTGCCCGGCGGCGGCGCAACACGATTGGATCGGCACGGCCGGCACACTGTTCTTCGACACCCCGGAGAACTGGAACCCGCTGGGCCCGCCCAACAGCGACGTCGATGCGTCCATGGGCACGGTCGATGTCGCGGGCAGCCCGATCATCATCGGCGCCAGCAGTTCGGCGAACGGGTTCGACATCTTCAACAACGACTGGGAGTTCACCGGCGCGGCCGGCGGCACGCTCGGCACCGGCACCGTCACCATCAACGACCCGACCGGCACCACGCTCGCCGACGGCACGAACGTCCTGGCCAGCAACAACCTCACCTGGGACACCGGCAGCCCGGTCTACGTCGGCACCACCGGCTTCGGCGGGCTGACCCTCACCGGCGGCTCGGACTTCCTGCTGCGCCAACTGTTCGTCGGCGACGGGCCGACCGGCGTCGGGCAAGTCACGCTCACCGGCACGGGCACGCTCGTCCGGGCGAACCTCAACGACAACACCGGCGTGTTCACGATCGGGCGCGGCGGCGGCACCGGCACGATCAACGTCCTCGACGACGCGGACCTGCGCACCAACAGCACCGGCGCCAACGACATCTGGGTCGGCGGCCACACCAGCGACAACGCCGCCGCCAACCCCGTCATCACCTCAACCGGCACGCTCAACGTCGACGGCGTCGGCTCCTTCGCCGAGACCGAAGACCTGCAGGTCGGCCTCGCCGGGGGGACCGGCTTCCTCAACATCACCAACGGCGGCAACGTCACGCTCACCGACGGCGGCAGCCCCGACGCGATCTTCGCAAGCAACGGCGCCAACGGCGCGGTCGGCCAGGGCTTCGGCGTCGTCGACGGCGACGGCTCGCTGCTGAGCGCACGCGCCATCTTCATCGGCAACAGCGGCATCGCCACCCTGACCGTCAGCAACGGCGGCGAGGCCCGCACGCGGCTCGATTCGTCCACGCCCAGCGATATCTTCATCGGCAACTCGCTCGGCAGCGCGGGCAAGGCCGCGGTCTTCGGCTTCGCAACCGACGGCACGACCGCCTCGCTCATGGACAGCGAAGACAACCTCATCGTCGGCAACGAGGGCCTGGGCGAACTCAACGTTGGATTCAATCTCACCAACGCGCCTGTCGGCAGCGGCGCGCTGCAAGTCGACGGCACGCTCACCATCGGCAACGTGGATGGCAACGACCTGGACAACACGCTGCGCGTCCACGGCCCGGATACGAGCGTGAACGTCGGTGTCGACCTGATCGTCGGCAACGCCGGCCGAGGTGTCTACCAGCAGAGCGGCGGGGCGACGGTCACCGTCGGCAACGACCTGACCATCGCGCTGCGCGACGGGTCCGACAGCACCGCGACGATCGACGGCGCCGGCACGACGCTCGTCGCCGACAACCTCTTCGCGGGCAACGGCACCGGGGGCGGCTCCACCGCGTCGCTGACGGTCAGCAACGGCGCGGTCGTCACGTTCACCGACCCGACCCCGGCCGGCGGCACGCCCGCCGTCGGGACGATCACCCTCGGCGACGACGGCAACGGCGAAGGCACGCTGACCGTCACCGGCGCCGGCTCGCTCGTCCAGACCACCAACGCCAACGGCCAGTGGTTCATCGGCGGGTCGGGCAACGAAACCGGCGGCACCGGCGTGGCGAACATCCTCGCCGGCGGCCAAGGCGTCGCCGGCGGGCGCACCGTGCTGGGCTGGGGCAGCGGCGCCAGCGGCACGCTCAACGTCGACGGGCCCGGCTCGGTCTTCGACGCCAACGGCGACTACATCCTCGTCGGGTTCAACGGCACGGGCCAGATGAACGTGACCAACGGCGCGGTCGTCAACGCCAACCGCGTCTTCGTCGCCGACGCCGCCGGCTCGGCGGGCAGCACACTGACGATCGACGGGCCCGGCTCGGTCGTCAACATCGCGCGGCTGCTCTACGTCGGCGACACCAACGCGGGCACGCTGAACGTCACCAACGGCGGCCAACTCAACGTCGCCACGCAGGTCGCTTCCGAACGCCTGATCATCGGCGACGAGGGCGGCGCGGACGGGTCGAAGCTGACGATCGACGGCACCGGCTCGCGCGTCGATTACTTCGGCACCGTCGACGTCTCCGTCGGCAACGCCGGCGGCAGCTCGGCCAACCGCGCGACGCTCGAGGTCACCAACGGCGGCGTCTTCTCGGCCGTCCAACGCGACACCAACAACGACATCGTCACCCAGGCCCGCATCATCGTCGGCGACGTCGATGGCAGCAATGGGTACGTCAAAGTCGACGGCCCGGGCTCACGCGTCGAGGCGAGCGTCATGTACGTCGGCGACGGCAACACCAACTCCACCGGCGTCCTCGACGTCACCAACGGCGGGGTCGTCGACCTCACCGGCGAGTTCCAGGGCGGGTCCTTCGGCAGCGGGCAAGGCACGATCAACATCGTCGGACCCGGCTCGCAACTCTTGGTCGGCAGTTCCTTTTCACTCGGCGACGACACCCTCGGCGGGACCTCCGACGGCGCGACCGGCATCATGACCGTCTCCAACGGCGGCTACGTCTCAAGCGGCGCACAGGCCTACGTCGGCCACTTCACCTCCAGCTTCGGCACCGCCACGCTCGAAAGCAACACCGCCAACCCGTCGGTCTGGGACATCGGCGGCGAACTCACCCTCGCCGGCACCGAGTCCTCCTCCTCGCTAAGCGGCAACGGCATCCTCAACCTCAACACCGGCGGCGTGGTCAACATCGCCTCGAACCTCCGCGTCCGGAACCTCGGCGACGTCAACCTCAGCGGCGGCACCCTCAACATCGGCGGGGACCTGGTCCTCACCGACCCCGGCTCGACCATCAACTTCGCCTTCGGCAAGATCGGCTTTACCGACCCGGCCGGCACCACGCTGTCGCCTAACGAACTGGAGCGCCTCCTTGCGCTGGGCGGTGGCAATAGGCCGACACTATTCACTAACATGGAACTGGCCATCGCGGGCACGGCCAACCTCGGCGGGCCGCTGCGCATCAACGGCGGCACGCTGACCGTCGGCGCACTCACGCCCGCCAGCTTCGTCCAACTCGACTTCGACGCCGGAACGTTTAACCTCACCGACAGCGGCCTGCCCATCAACGCGTCGGGGCCGCTGGGCAAGGATGTCACGATCGGCGCGAGCCAGACGCTCAACGTCGGGCAGACGGTGTCCGTGTTCAACGGCTCGTCGCTTACGGTCGTCGGCGGGTTCAGCGCCGGGGCGCTCGAGGTCGCCGGCGCCGTCACCTTCATCGACGCGACGCCGGGCACGAAAGTCGTCGGCGGGCTGGTCCGCGGCATCGGCAACGGCACACTGACCGTCGTCGGCGACGTTCAGTTCAACGGAGCGATCCTCGACATCGACCGTTTCTACGGCCCGGGCAACGTCATCATCGGCGGCGACTACGCGCCCGGTGCCAGCCCCGCGCAGGTCCAATTCGACGGCGGGTTCGGCGTCGCGACGACAGGCGTGGTCGAGATCGAGATCGGCGGCACCACGCCCGGCAGCGAATACGATCAACTCGTCATCGCCGGCGACGCGGACCTCGGCGGCACGCTCGAACTCGTGCTCATCGACGGCTTCACACCAACCCTCGGCCAGTCGTTCACCGTGCTCACCAGCGCCGGGCTCAACGGCACGAGCTTCGACGCGGTGGTCGGCAGCCTGATCGGAAGCGGGCTGGCACTGGAAGTCGGCTACACCACGACCGACGTCGTCCTCAGCGTCGTCGACGCGGCGCTGCCCGGCGACACCGACGGCGACGGCGACATCGACGACAGCGACCTGGGCACCTCGTTCGCGAATTACACCGGGCCGGTCGGTGCGGCCGGCAACAAGACCGCGGCGCAGGGCGATACCGACGGCGACGGCGACGTGGACGACAGCGACCTGGGCACCTCGTTCTCCGGCTACACCGGGCCGTTGGGGCCGATCGCCGCTGGCAACGTGCCGGAGCCGGCGTCGCTGATCACGCTCGCGGGGCTGCTGGGGTGGGTAACTCGGCGTCGGCGGTAGGCGTTGCGTCGATGGGGTCGCGTTGATCGAGCGCGTCGCGCATCGCGCGGGCCTTATCGAGCATCTCCTGGTATTCCGCTGTCGGGTCCGAGTCCGCGACGATCCCGCCGCCGGCCCAGACGTCGGCCCGACCCTCGCCGAGGCGCTGCGCTTGCTCGATCATCACCGTCCGAATCGCGATGTTCAGCCGCGCCTGCTGGCCATAGATCATGCCGATCGCGCCGCAGTACGGCCCGCGTCGGCTCGCTTCGAGTTCGTCGATGATCTGCATCGCACGCACCTTGGGCGCGCCGGTGATCGACCCGCCCGGCAGCGTCGCCCGCAAGAGGTCGACGAGGTCCCGGCCCGGGTGCAGTGTGCCGCTGATCGTCGCGACGCCGTGGTGGACGGTCGGGTGCGACTCGATCGCTCGCGGCTCATCGACGCGCACGCTGCCGTAGGCGCACACCCGGCCCAGGTCGTTGCGCATCAGATCGACGATCATGGCGAGTTCGGCGTGGTCTTTCGCGCTGTCGCGCAGGTCCGACGCGGGCGACGTGCTCGGGCGTGTGCCCTTGATCGGCCGGGTGACGACGCGGCGGTCGGCGTCGCAGTCGAGGAACAGTTCGGGCGAGATCGACGCGAGCGTGCGCACCGGCTCATCGGCATCGAACCGTGTCAGCTCGCCGAGGCAGCCGTACCAGGCTGGCGATCGAGCGCACAGTTCGCGGTACAGCGAACGCGGGTTGCCTGAGAACGGCCCGGTGAATCGCTGGGCGAGGTTGACCTGGAATACGTCGCCCGCGGCGATGTAGTCGATGACGCGTTGGATCGAAGCGCGGACGTCGGTAGCGGGTTGGTCGGGTGCGATCGGGCCGGCTCGATACGCACCCGCGTACCCCGACCCACGGCCCCCGTCATCGGCATCCGGGGTATCGATGAAGTCGAGTTGGCCCGGATCGGCATAGTCGCCGTGCGCGGCCCACCGCGCGGTCTGGTTGTCGTGCACCAGCCAGCCGGCACAGCGCTCGAGCTGGAAGTCCGGCCAAGCGCGGTCGTCGATCGGCGGGGCGGGCAGGTGCTCGATCGACCGGCCGATGTCGTAGCCGAGATAGCCCAGCCAAAGCGATCGACCCGCGTCGGCATCGAGCACCGCGCGGAGATCGTTGAGCGGTTGATGGGTGAGCGTTACCGAGCCGGCCAACGCAGCGTCGAGATAACTGAAGCGCGTCCGGCGGTGCTGATGCCGCACCGCCTCAACCGGCTCAGCGATGACGGTGTAACGCGACCAGCGCGCGTCGGGCCGGGCCGAGTGGAGCATGAAGACCCGCCGGTCGGCCGGCCAGGCGCGCAGGAGGTCTAACGGGTCGCGCTGCCAATCGAGGGGGACGCCGCCTTCGAGCATGCGGTCATCATAAGGCGCGGGCGTTGGGCAAAGCCGAACACGCGGTCACTCGCTCAGCGTCTGGCCGGTCAGCTTCAGGTAGGCGTCGGCGAGGGTCGGTCGGCCCAGGCGGAAACCGGCCGCGCGTTCGCCCAACGCGCTGGCCAGCGGCTGGATCATCGCCGCGGCGTCCGCGTGCTCGATGTGGACCTTGCCTTGCTGGACGAGCGGGTCGGTGACGGCGAGCCCGTCGGGCAGTTGAGCGCGGATGTCTTTAAGCAGCGTGTCGGGCGTCGTGCCTGTCGCCGGCGTGATCTCCAGCACCTGCCCGCCGACTTTACCGACCAGCGCGTGAGGCGTGTCGATGGCGAGGACCTTGCCGTTGCTCATCACCGCGACGCGGTCGGCCTGCTCGGCCTCGTGCATCAGGTGCGTGGTGAGCAGCACGGTCAGCCCGGTGTCCGCGACCCGTTGGCGCAGGTCCGACCAGATGTCGCGCTGGATCGCGAGGTCGAGACCGGCCGACGCCTCGTCCATCAATAAGAGCCGCGGCTTGGTGAGCAGCGCCTTGGCGATCTCGACCCGCCGACGCATCCCGCCGCTGAACGACTCGGTGTCGTCGTGAATCCGGTCTGCGAGGCCGAGTGCGCCCAGCGCCTGCCTGGCCGCGTCGTCGAGGGCTTGGCCGGCGAGGCCGAACAGCCTGCCGTGCGTGCGCAGGTTCTCGAACGCGGTGAGTTTGAGGTCGAGCGCGGGGTGCTGGAAGACGACGCCGAGTTGTTGGCGGACTTGGCACGCGTCGCGCGCGACGTCGTGGCCGAAGACCGATGCGCTGCCGGGCGCGTCGCCGGTCTGTCGCGCGGCCTGGACGGTGGCGAGGATGCGCAGCAGCGTGGACTTGCCGCTGCCGTTGGGCCCGAGCAGCGCGAAGACCTCGCCTGGCTCAACGCGCAGGTCGATGCGATCAAGCGCGGCGTCCTGCGGCGGGGGGGCGTGCTTGCGCGACGGTCGGCGCTGGCGCATTGGTTTGTACGCGTGGCTGAGCCCGCGCACGTCGATGGCGGGCGTGGCGGCGTCGGGTTGAGCGGGCTCGCCGGCGGTCATGCGCGGTCGATCAGCATCACGGCCAGGACGACCGGCAGGTAGACAAGCGAAGCGAAGAACAGCCGGCGTGCGTGGTCGCGCGTCGGCTTGAGCACGAGCATCACGCCGAACGCGAGGAAGCCCAGGCCGCACAGCAGCCCCGCGGCGAACGCCCAGCGCCCGGTGATGCCGATCGCCGAGGGCAGGATGCCAAGCGGGAGCAAGAGCAGGCAGCCGATCAGCGTCTGGCGGAAGGTGCGCAGGCCGGTCGGGTCGATCACCGGCAGCATCGCGAGCTTCGCCCGGGCGTAGTCGTCGCGGTACAGCCAGGCGATGGCGAGGAAGTGCGGCACCTGCCAGACGAACATGATCGCGAAGAGCAGCCAGGCCGCCGGGCCGAGGTCGTGCGCGGCCGCGGCGTAGCCGATCATCGGCGGCACGGCGCCGGGCACCGCGCCGATCAACAGCGCGAGCGAGGTGCGACGCTTCAGCGGCGTGTACAGCAGCGCGTAGCTGGCGATCGTGAAGGCGCACAGGCCCGCGGCGAGGTACTGGCCATACGCGGCGAGCACGCCGACGCCCGCCACCGTCAGCAACGCGCCGAACATCAACGCGGGTTTGACGGCGATTCGGCCGGCGGCGAGCGGGCGGTGGCGTGTGCGGTGCATCAGCGCGTCGGTGTCGCGCTCCATGACCTGGTTGAACACGCTCGCGGCCATGCACGACAACGCGGTGCCGATCATCGCGATGGCAAACGGCAGCAGCGGCAATTCGCCGATCGGACCGGCGAAGCCGAAGACGAAGCCGATCGCCGCGGTGACGACGACCATGCGCGTGATCCGCGGTTTGGTCAGGTCCTTGTAGTCCGCGAACGCCGAGCGCGACCGCACACGCGCCTCGGCGGGCCCGAGGTCGATCGGCGCATCGACCGGGTCGAACGGCGAAGGCGTGTAGCCCTCGTCGATCGCGTCGGCGTCGGGCACGGGGCGGGTTGTGTCGGCCAGTTGGCTCATGGCAAGCGGGATCGGCGGGATAAGCGTTCTATCAGGCGGTCACCGCGGCCGGCGCGGCGGCAGGCCGGGGGTCGGCAGCGCGCCTGGTGTTTTGATCGGCGATCGCGACCGGCCGGGTGTACTCGGCCAAGTGTATCCGAACCGCCAACCACGTGGCGCACGCGATCAGCGCCGCGCCGACCGCCTGATGCAGCGTCGCCATGATCGGGTCGGTCTCGCTGAGCACGGTCATCACGCCCAGCGCCACCTGCGTGCCCAACAGCATCAAAAGCACCAGCGACGGAGCGACAACCGCGGCGGGGTCGCCTGCCTTGCGGTACGCCCAGATAATGATCGCGATGATCATCGCCGAGACGATCAGCGCGCCCAGGCGGTGGGCCAGTTGCAGGTACACATCGCCAACGCTCGCGACGACGTCGCCGAACGGGTTGCGGTTGGTCACGCCTGAGTCTTGCGGGCCTACCCCCATGCGCGCTGCGTAGTAATCGACGTAAGCTTCATCGAGCGCGTCCTGCGACATCGGCGGGACGACCTGGCCGTATACGAGCAGGTCCGGCGGGGTCTTGTCGGCTTTGAAGTGGCGCACCGCGGCACCCAGCGTCAGCTGCGCCAACAGCGCGACGAGCAACAACCGCACCGCCCAGCGCAGCCTCGGCGTCGCGTCGCTGCGCTCATTCGCGGTCACCCGCGTGAGCCGTGACACCCAGGGTTTGCTCAACGCCGCGGCGACGACGACCCACGAGCAGAGGATCATCTGCCCGACGACGCCGTGGACAAACGCGAGGGTGATCGACACTTCGCTGACGCGCAGCGCGCCCATTGTGCCCTGAAAACATACGAGCACGAGCATGGCGACGCCGGCCCAGCGCAACCACGGCCGATGCCGCTGCGTCCGCCAGAGCCCAACGGCCATCGCGACAGTCAACATGCCGACGACGGTGCCCATGATGCGGTGGGCATGTTCCCACCGCTTGTCGATGTCGCTCCACCAATATTCCAGCGGGGCGAGGAACGAGACCCACCCGCCGGTCGTCCAGCCCTCGGGGATCGCCAGGCCGTACTCGTAGCTGGTGACTTTGCCGCCGACGGCGATGAGGGCGAAGGTCGTGACGAGCGTGACCAGGCACAGTCGTCGCAGCCAGGGGCTGGGCTCGTGTTCGGTGAGGGGCGTGTTGGGGGGCGTGCTGTCCATAGCGGGGCGGGTCGTAGGTAGCGAGGGATTATAGCCCCTCGTATATGTCCGATCATGGACAACAATGAAGCCGGGCCAGAGCGCGAGCGCCGGCCCGGATGCGCTTCCGAGATGAGCGAGATCCGGGCCGGCGCTCGCGCTCTGGCCCGGCTTGACGCTGTCAAACGTTTTATTGTGGATCGTCGCGCGGTGATTTATACTAGTTGAGTGATCACCTTGGCCCTCATTTCGATCCGCGTTTCCTGCCGATAGGGCGGTGATCAGATCTGCCATCTGACCCCAGCCGGCCCTGCCCCGCAGGGCTTTTTTGATCTCACTCGCTTGGCCCGCACCATGAACCCAGACCCCCTCGCCTCACGCGTCGAGCTCTACGACACCACCCTCCGCGACGGCACGCAGGGCCTGGGCATCGCGCTCACGCTCGTGGACAAGATCAACATCGCCCGCCTGCTCGACGACCTGGGCTTCGATTACATCGAAGGCGGCTACCCGCTTTCCAATCCCAAGGACGTCGCGTTCTTCGAAGAGGCCCGCAAGCTCGAATGGAAGCACGCGAAGCTCTGCGCCTTCGGCATGACCCGCCGAAAGGACATCGCGCCGCAAGACGACCAGGGTATGCAAGCGTTGGTCAACGCGGGCGCGCCGATCATCACGATCGTTGGCAAGACTTGGGACCTGCACGTCGACGAGGTGCTGCGCGTCTCACGCGACGAGAACCGCGCGATGATCCGCGACTCGGTGGGTTATTGCGCCGATCAACCGCAGGTCGAGCAGGTCTTCTACGACGCCGAGCACTTTTTCGACGGGTACAAGGCCAACCCCGAATACGCGTTGCAGACCCTCGACGCGGCGGTGGCGGGCGGTGCCTCGCGCCTGGTCCTCTGCGACACCAACGGCGGGTCGCTGCCCCACGAGATCACCAAGATCGTCAACGCGGTCAACGCCCACTTGTCTTTCCCTACTCCCAACTCCCCACTCCCTACTCCCTGCTTAGCCATCCACGTGCACAACGACGGCGGCCTCGCGGTCGCCAACTCCCTCGCCGCGGTCGACGCCGGCTGTGTCCAGGTCCAGGGCACGATCAACGGCATCGGCGAGCGCTGCGGCAACGTCGACCTCGTCACCATCGCCGCCAACCTCGCGCTCAAGTACGGCAAGCAGGTGCTGCGTCGCGGCGCGGTGCAGCGGCTGACCGAGCTGTCGCGTTTCGTTTACGAGGCGACCGGCACGACGCCCGTGCCCAACCAGCCATACGTCAGCGACGGCGCGTTCGCGCACAAGGGCGGCATGCACGTCCACGCCGTGCAACGCATCGCACACAGCTACGAGCACGTCGAGCCGTCGTCGGTCGGCAACCAGCGGCACATCCTGGTGTCCGAGCTGTCGGGCGCGTCCAACATCGCGGCGCTGATGGGTGAGAAGTTCGGGATCGCCGACAACAAGGAGATTCAGCGGAAAGTGCTGCTGCGCGTGCAGGACTTGGAGAACGAGGGCTACCAGTTCGAGCACGCGCGGGCGAGTTACGAGCTGTTGGTTTACGAAGCGCTTGGCAAGCGGCCGGCGATGTGGGACCTGGACCATTACCGCTGCATCATCTCGCGCCACGACGCCAACCCCGCGGGTACCGAGGCGACGGTCAAGCTCATGGTCAACGGCAAGATCGAGCACAACGTCGCGGAGGGCGACGGCCCGGTCAACGCGCTCGACGGCGCCCTGCGCGCCTGCCTCACGCCGCACTACCCGCAGATCGAAGACCTGCACCTCGCCGACTTCCAGGTCCGCGTGGTCAACCCCTCGGCCGAGTCGGCGGCGAAGGTGCGCGTCACGATCACCTTCGCCGTGGGTTTGAACGACCCGGGCCGCGAGACGCGTTTGTTCAGCACCGTCGGCGTGGACACGAACATCATCGACGCGAGCTGGCGCGCCCTTGCCGACGCGATCCAGTACCACCTGATCGAGACACAGGCGGGCGTGGGCAGCAGCGCGAAATAGCCGCGACGTGAAGCGTCGGCGGTACTCGGCCCCGTCCATTCAGATGCAATGTTTACGCCGCGATCCAGCACCTCGGCCCGGTGAACTCGCTGCAAGCCGAATCGGTCAGCGTCCAGAGCTTGGTGAGGGTATCTTCATCGACGCCAATGAACTCGAAGCCGATCTCGTGGCGGAACAGGCCGACCTTGTCGATGCGGGCGACGCGGGCGGTCAGTTCGACCTCGGTGCCTTCGTGGCTGAGGTGGAGCGTCACGGTGTCGCCGAGCGCGACGTCGAGTTTGCCCTTGCGGAATACGCCCAGGCCGGCGTCGGAGACGTCGGTGACCTCGCCGAAGGGCGTGGACAGGCCCAGGGTCTTGAACCGCGGCTGTTGTCGGCGATCGCTCATATCCCGGCTATCGGCCAAATCCAGCCCCGAGTTTCGCGACCACGAGGCATCGCGGCCAAGAAAAAACCCGCCATCCACGGTGGCGGGCGGGGCAATGCACTCGAGAGGATTCGAACCTCTAACCTGCGGTTCCGTAGACCGCTGCTCTATCCAATTGAGCTACGAGTGCCTTGGTTTTGCGGAGCCGGACAGTCTAGGCCGGGCGTTGTCGGCTTGCAAGCCCCGATGCTTCGGCCGATCGCCGCGGGCCGATACAATCGAGGCATGAACGTTGTGACCCCCGCTGATCCGCAAGCCATGTGGCAGTCGCTCGAGGCCGCGATCCGGCCGCACGGCCGAGCGCTCACGGCGTACAGCGGCGGGGTCGATTCCACGCTCGTCGCCGTCGCCGCACGACGCGTGCTGGGCCGGGATAACGCCCCGGCGGTGATCGGTGACTCACCCTCGCTGCCGCGCTCCGAACTGTCCGAGGCCCGCGATCTGGCCGAGACGCTCGACCTGCGGTTGGTCGTCATCGCCCCCAACGAGCAGGACGACCCGGGCTACCAACGCAACGCCGGCGACCGCTGCTACTACTGCAAGACCCACCTCTACGAACACCTGCACGCTTATGCGCGCGAGAACGGATTCGCCGTCATGTTCAACGGCACGAACACCGACGACCTCGGCGATCACCGCCCGGGCCTGCGCGCCGCCGACGAGGCGCGGGTGTTTTCGCCCTTGGTCGAAGCGCGGCTGGGCAAGGCCGAGGTCCGCGCACTCGCCGAGTACCTTGACCTGCCCAACGCGGACAAGCCCGCCGCGGCGTGCCTCGCCAGCCGCGTGCCGTATGGCACGCCGGTGACGCCGCAGCGCCTGCGCCAGATCGAACAGGCCGAGGAGGCGCTCAAGGCGATGGGCTTTTCCGGCCTGCGTGTTCGGCACCACGAACAGGTCGCGCGGATCGAGCTGCCCGCGGATCAATTGCAACAGATGCTCGATCCGAGCGTCAGACTTATGGCGGCTCAGGCCGTCAAGGACGCGGGGTTCCTGTATGTGTCGCTGGACCTCGAGGGCTTCCGCAGCGGCAGCGCAACGTCGCGCTCACCATCGCCGGCAAACAAACGACGCGGTAACGAACTGAGGCAGCGAGATGGGGATAGGAGTCATCATGCCAAACACTCGACGGCTCACGTGTACGATCGTTGCTCTGGCCTGCGGTTTACTGACGCCTCCGCTCATGGCGCAGAAAGAAATCGACGGCACACCGATCGACGAACGCGTCTACCGCGCGTTCGAGTCGAACTACCGCAAGTACGCGCGGTTCGCCACGGAGAACGACGCGGGCTTTGTCGTGATCCCGACCTACGACCGCCGTCTGGACAACTCGCTGGGGATGTCCACCAGCCAGGCGATGGACGCGTTGACGGAGCACTGGGAAGAAAAATCCGGCAACCTGATCGTGAAAAATTCCAAGCGCCCGCCGCGCGAGGAGGCCGAGGCGTTCGCGACGCGCCTGCCGGACCTGAAGATCGCGTCCTACGGCTACCTGCACTCGGCGGAAGTGGTGAAGGTCATCGACGACAACGAGATGATCGTCCGTGAATTGTGGCTGGTGAACCGCGAAGAACTGAGCAGGCAATACAACGCCGACAAACAGCGTATGGCCCGGCGGAACGACGGCGACGTGGATGAAGCCGAGCTGCAATTCGACTACGCCAAGCGCGCCGCGATGGTGACGCAGCAGGAAGACCGCAAAGCGGGGTTCAAGAACGAGTTCCGCCTGGTCGGGTACGACACGCGCGGGCTGCGGGTCGGCGAACGCTGGGAAGGGCCCAACAGCGAGGGCTTCCAGGTCGGCGTGGTGAAGTGGGAGACGCCCGAGCCCGGCGAAGACGACCGGCAACGGTTCCGCGCAAGAGACGAGCAGCGCCTGGTGTTGACGAAGCTGGAAGACGCGATGCGTGATACGCTGGACGAAGAAGGCTTCAAACGCCTGCTCGCCGAGCGGGGGATGACCGTGGCTGGGTTTGTTGACCTCGTGCGGACGATGCGTGAGCGTGACCGGGAGAACGCGGAACAGCGGATCGTGAACGCGCTGCTCCCGCCGGAGCGTACCGACGATTAACCCGGTGCGCCACGGTGGCGGCATACGGGTCAAGCGGCTTTAACGAAAGGGCGGCGATGGATCGGATCGCGTGCTGGGTGGTGTTGGCGGGTTGTGTATTGTTCGCTTGGAATGGTTTCGCCCAGACGCGGGCGGGCGATCGCCGGCCGAACATCGTGTTCATCCTCACCGACGACCAGTCGCCTTACACGCTGTCGGCGTACGGCAACACGGTGTGCCAGACGCCGAACCTGGACCGCTTGGCGGCGAGCGGCATGACGCTGGACGCGGCGTACCACATGGGCGCGTGGTCGGGCGCGGTGTGCTTGCCTTCGCGCACGATGATCATGACCGGGCGAACGGTCTGGCGCATCCCCACGCGCAGGCTCACGCCGCACGAGGGCGTGGACCCGTTGCTCGTGCCCGACGACCTGGCCGACCATTCGCTGCCTGCCGTCTTCAACCGCGCGGGGTACGAGACCTTCCGCACCTGCAAGAACGGCAACAGCTACGAGCCCGCGAATAAACGCTTCACGACCCGCAAGGACGCCACCAAACGCGGCGGCGACGCGGCGAGCGGCAGCACGTGGCACGGCGACCAGGCGGTCGGCTTCCTCGACGACCACGCGCGGCGGGATTCGGGCAAACCCTTTTTGATGTACGTCGGTTTCTCCCACCCGCACGACCCGCGCATCGGTACGCCCGAGCTGCTCGCGAAGTACGGCGCGCACAACACCAAGACGCCGCCGACCGAGGTCAACCCCGACGCGCCGCCGCTGCCGGTCGCCTACCTGCCCGAGCACCCGTTCCCTTCGCCGCACGGCCACGAGCGCATCCGGGACGAGCTCCTGGTGCCGGGCGTGATGTCCTCACGCAGCGAGGCAACGATCCGCAACGAGCTCGGCCGAGAGTACGCGTGCATCGAGAACATCGACCGGCAGGTCGGCCGGCTGCTGGACAAGCTCGAAGCGATGGGCGAGCTGGACAACACCTACATCGTCTTTACCGCCGACCACGGCATCGCGGTCGGCCGGCACGGTTTGACGGGCAAGCAGAACCTGTACGAGCACACCTGGCGTGTCCCGATGATCGTCGCCGGCCCGGGGATCGAAGCGGGCTCTCGCGCGCCGGGCAACGTGTACCTGCTCGATGTGCTGGCGACGGCGTGCGACTTCGCGGGGATCGACCCGCCTGCGACGAACGAGGGGCTGAGCTTCGGGCCGGTCGTTCGGGGCGAGAAGCGGGCCGTGCGCGACGTGCTGTATGGCGTGTACGCCGGTGGTACGAAGCCGGGCATGCGCAGCGTGCGGCAGGGCGATTGGAAACTCATCAAGGTCGATGTCATGGACGGCCGAGTCCGGCAGACGCAGCTCTTTAACCTCGCGGACAACCCGCGCGAGCTGGTCGAAGCACATCACGCGGCGGAAGTGGTTGCGATGACCGGCAACACGCCCAAGCCGAATCAGCGCAATCTCGCCGACGACCCGCGGTACGCCGAGAAACGCGCCGAGCTCGAGGCGCTCTTGCTCAGCGAGATGCAACGGCTTGACGACCCGTACCGGCTGTGGGACCAGCCGCAGCGTTAGGTTGGGGCGGGTGGAGGCGTTGGGTCATCGTGGCACTAACTCTCTGCGTCGGCGTCATTGAACCGGCGGCCCGTGCCGCCTAAAATCGATTGAGTGCTTCCCAAATCCCACGCCCCATGAAATACAAATGTGACCAATGCGATCGACCGGCGACCTACCACGCGGTGGAGATTGTCAAGGGTCAGAAGATCGAAAAGCACCTCTGCGACGCGCACGCGGCGGAGGACGGCATGGGGCTTAAGTCGGTCCATGCCCCGATCAACCAGTTGTTGACCAACTTCGTCAAGGCGACCAGCGGCACGGAGAAGCCCGCCGGCGCGTCGTCGCTGGACCTGACCTGCCCGGACTGTGGGCTCAAGTTCAGCGAGTTCCGCGACAAGTCGCTGCTGGGCTGCCCGGGTTGTTACAGCGCATTCGAGGCCCCGTTGACCGGCCTGCTCGAGCGGGCGCACGAAGGCGGCAACCACCACATCGGCAAGGTGCCGCGGCGTGGCGGCGGGGCTAGCGAGCAACGCCAGCTGCAGATCACACGCATCCGCAAACGCCTCAACGACGCGGTCGAGGCGGAGGACTACGAGCTCGCCGCGCAGCTCCGCGACGACCTGACGGACCTGGAAGGCGGGTCGAACTGACATGAACCTGCGTGGGATCACCGACAACGCCGGGGAATGGCTCCGCGGTTCCGGCCCGCACAGCGACGTCGTGATCTCCTCGCGCGTCCGGCTGGCGCGCAACCTCGCGGGCTTCCCGTTCGTGAGCCGTGCGAACCGACGGCAGCGCCACGAGGTGCTCGAATCCTGCCGGGAGCAGGTCATGAGCAAGCGCCTGGCCGACAGCACGCTGTGGGTCGACCTCGCCGACAGCCCGGCGATCGATCGGCAACTGCTCGTCGAACGGCACCTGATCTCACGCGACCTCGCGAAGCACAACGCCGACACGCCGCGCGCCGTCGCCATCGCCGCGGACGAAACGTTCTCGGTCATGGTCAACGAGGAAGACCACCTGCGCATGCAGGTGCTGCGCAGCGGGATGCAGCTCGGCGACGCGCTCGCGCACATCGACCGCATCGACGACCTGCTGGAAGAAAAGCTCGACTTCGCCTACTCCCGCCGCTTCGGCTACCTCACCGCCTGCCCGACCAACGTCGGCACGGGCATCCGCGTCAGCGTCATGATGCACCTGCCCGCGCTTAAGCTCACCGGCGAGATCGAGCGCGTCAAACGCGCCGCGCGCGATATGCACCTGGCCGTGCGCGGGCTCTTCGGCGAGGGTTCCGAGTCGCTCGGCGACCTGTTCCAGGTCTCCAACCAAACCACGCTGGGTAAGACCGAAAAAGAAATCCTCGAAGACTTCGAACGCACCATCATCCCGCAGATGATCGCCTACGAACACCAAGCGAGGCAGGCATTGCTTCGTCAGCGTGAGAAACAACTGGACGACAAGATCTGGCGCGCCTGGGCGGTGCTCACCCACGCGCGGGTGTTGGGCACCGACGAGGCGTTGGGCCTGTTGAGTCACGTCCGCTTGGGGGTTCACCTGGACCGACTGCCGAGCGTGAACATCCGCACGGTGAACGAGCTGTTCCTGCTCTGCCAGCCGGCGCACCTGCAGCGCGTGATGGGCCAGGAGATGACACCCGCGGCCCGGCGGATCGCGCGGGCGGACCTGCTGAGGCAGCGGCTCGCGCCGCGGGGATGAGATGCCAGCATTTAGCCGTGAAGGCGATCTATTTTGCGCACAGCTGATCACAGGTCCATCACATGTATGGCTGGGCGTACGCTTTGCAGTTGATCCCATCGACAAGCCGAGCGTGATCAAGCGCAAGCCCATCGGTTCGTGCTTCCACGGTGATTTGAGTGAAAGCGAAATCATTCACGCGGTGACTCAGATGATCGCGGAGATTGATGTTGGTTATTACGCTTCAGAGATTGAGTACGTGGCAAATGACTCGCCGCGTTACGGGATGTATGCCAGGTGCGTAGAACTGATCATTAGGCAGTTTGGTGAAGCGATCTCTCAATCAGTTGCCGCGTAAACTTTCAACGACCTTCCGCTGCGGGTTCGACATCGGCAGGTCGTCGATTTGATCGCGTTTCCGCCAGACGCCGGTGTTAGGTTTGAGCCGGCCTGTATGAATCTTCGCGTGCAGACCAACGAACCGGATCGTGCGGTGGGTGGTCTGGTGGGTGAAGTCGGCGGCGGGCTTGACGCGGTCGAGCGATAGGCCGAAGCGCGATCGGAACCAGTCGACAAGTGGAGCTGAAGCAGCCGCCGCGTCACCACGCGGGGGTCGAGCTGTCGCAGTGTTTCGTCTCTCCCGGCGGTGACGCGGCGGCTACGATCACTTTTCTCGAAAACATCTATCGGAGAATCCTCCCAAGTCGGCAGCTGCCACATGTTCGACCACAACCCGTCGCTCGGCCGCTGCTCGAACAGGTACTTCCCATTCCGCTCCGCCGCGACGACGACGTGCGTCACCGCCTTGGGCTTCTTCTTCGCAAGCTTCACCGGCAGCTTGTCCGGGTCGGCTTCCCGCACGGCCCGGCAGTGCGCGCGGACGGGGCAGATACAACACTTTGGCGCTTTGGGCGTGCAGACCATTGCGCCCAGTTCCATGACGGATTGGTTGTAGTCGCCTGGGTTGGTCTTGGGTACCAGCGACTCGGCGATGGGCCAGAGCTTGTTCTTCGTCGCCGGGGCGTTGATGGGTTCTTCGATCAGCAGCAGGCGCGACAGCACGCGCTCGACGTTGCCATCGACGACGGCGGCGCGCGTGCCGTGCGCGATCGACGCGACCGCGCCGGCGGTGTACCGGCCGACCCCCGGCAGCTCGAGCAACTGCTCGACCGTATCGGGTACTTGTGAATCGAAGCGCTCGACGATCACCTTGGCCGCCGCGTACAGGTGGCGCGCTCGGCGGTAGTACCCCAACCCCTGCCAGAGCGTCAGCACGCGCTGCTCGTCCGCTTCGGCCAGCGCCTCGATCGTCGGGAACGCCTTGATGAATCGCTCGAAGTACGGGATGACCGTCGCGACCTGCGTTTGTTGTAGCATCGCCTCGCTGACCAGCACGTGGTATGGGGCGGGCGCTTGGCCATTGACCGCGCGCCAAGGCATGGCCCGGCGGTGCTTGCGGTACCAGGCGAGCAGCTTGCGACGGAGGGCCGTGGCGTCGGCGGTCGGCATCGGGATTTGATCGGCGTCTTGCATATTCATGCTGAAATCGATGATAGCCGGCTGACCGACCGCCGACCTCACGCTAAACTAACTGCGTCCTCGTCGCCGCGACACGGACCGCGTGTATCCCGCCCGCCCCCGAACCCGCCACCCGAGCCTGCTTATGTGCGGTATCGTCGGCCTGGTCGCCCGTGACGACGTCAACCAACGTCTGTACGACGCGCTCACCGTCTTGCAGCACCGCGGCCAGGACGCGGCGGGCATCATGACCTGCGAGGGCAACAAAGTCTTGCTGCGCAAGTCCAACGGCCTGGTCCGCGATGTCTTCCAGCAGCACCACATGGCGCGCCTCGTCGGGCCGATGGGCATCGGGCACGTGCGGTACCCCACGGCCGGTTGTTCGAGCTCCGCCGAGGCCCAGCCGTTCTTCGTCAATTCGCCCTACGGCATCGCGCTGGCGCACAACGGCAACCTGACCAACGCCGACCAGCTCGTCGATGAGCTGTACCGCTCGGACCTTCGGCACATCAACACGACCAGCGACAGCGAGGTCCTGCTCAACGTCTTCGCCCACGAGCTGGCGGCGGTCGGCGAGCGCACGCTGACGCCCGACGGCGTGTTCGAGGCGGTGCGACGCGTTCACCAGCGCTGCAAGGGCGCGTACGCCGTCGTCGCGATGATCTGCGGCTATGGCGTCGTCGGCTTCCGCGACCCCAACGGTATCCGCCCATTGATCTTCGGCAAGGGCAAGAGCGAGCTGTGGGGCGCCGACTACATGCTCGCGTCCGAGTCGGTCGCGCTTGTCGCGCAGGGCTTCAGCGTGACCCGCGACGTCGCGCCCGGCGAGGCGGTCTACATCGACACCGAGGGCAACTGCCACACCCGCCAGTGTGCCGAGCGGCCGCGGCTCAACCCTTGCATCTTCGAGCACGTTTACCTCGCCCGGCCGGACTCGATCGTCGATGAGGTGTCGATCTACAAGGCGCGTTTGCGCATGGGCGACAAGCTTGCGCAGAAGATCAAACGCCTGCGCCCGGACCACGACATCGACGTGGTCATGCCGATCCCCGATTCGGGACGAACCGCCGCGATGGCGATGGCCGAGACGCTGGGCATCCACTTCCGCGAGGGGTTCATCAAGAACCGCTACATCGGCAGGACGTTCATCATGCCCGGCCAGGCGCTGCGGAAGAAGAGCGTCCGCCAGAAGCTCAACCCCGTCGAGCTCGAGTTTAAGGACAAGGTCGTCTGCCTGGTGGATGACTCGATCGTCCGAGGTACGACCTGCTCGCAGATCATCCAGATGGCGCGAGATTCGGGCGCGAGGAAGGTGTACTTCTGCTCCGCCGCCCCGGCCGTACGCTACCCCAACGTCTACGGCATCGACATGCCCGCGCCCGAGGAACTCGTCGCGCACGGCCGGACTGACGAAGAAGTCGCGCGCGTAATCGGTGCCGACTGGCTGGTGTATCAGGACCTCGACGACCTGGTCGCGTGCAGCCGAGTCGGCAACCCGGGCATCGAACGCTTCGAGTGTTCGGTGTTCGACGGGAAGTACATCACCGGTGACGTGGACGACGCGTACATCCAACGCCTGTCGATGCAGCGCAACGACACGGCCAAACAGCAACGTGAGACGCCGACGGCCGACCGCAGCGAAGCAGCGCTGATCGACGTGCATAACGACGCGTGATTCGGACGGATCAGTCGGGTGCCGTTCGAAAGCCCGAATCCAGCAGCGACGCGACCGCGGACTGTTCGACACGGAGCAAGACGGGTTCATTCGATCGACGGGCAAGCACGGTCGGCGTGTCTCGCGCCGCGGCTTGGGGATCGCGATAAAGCGTGAAGGATTCGTTCGGCCCGTTGAGCCTGGCGGTGATCTGGATCGTCATAAGCGGCTCGGCGTTGACGGGGCGTTGCTCGACGTAGCCGACGGCCCGGGCGTCGTACAACGCGGTGACGATCGAAGCGGCGGCGCGGGGTGAGATCGCGGTCGGGGCGGCGTCGTCGGCGGTCAGTGTGGCACCGGCTCCGGCAGCGAAATCGAAGCGCTGCTTGCCGCCCGCGGGGGTGAGCGTCGTGATCGATTCGATCAACGCGGTCGGCGTCGTGATCAGTCGTGGGTCGCGGAAGGCGGTCGCGTCCTGACCCAGGCGGATCGCTTGCTGCGTCGGCACGATGAACACGGCGTGTGCCGCGTCGTCGGCGGGGCCGTAACTCACGTAACGCGTCTGGTCGGCGGGGTCGGCAGGCACGCCGACGCGCATGACCCAGGCATCCGCGTCGGGGTTGGGATCACGGTCGGTAGCGAGCGGCTCGAAGCGCACGGCGATGAGGGGCCGATCCAGGCCAAACGCCGCGCGGTTAGGCGCGTCGCGCGGGTCGGCGTGGGACTGGATCTCGAGTTTCGCAAACAACGCGAAGTAGTCGCGGACGCCGGGGCGCCGCGGCAAGGCGCTTTCCAATGCGCGTTCCAGCCCGTTGCCGTGTTCGACCCACCATTGCCCATCGCGCTGCACGAGCGCCGAACGCTCGCCATCGACGAGCAACTCGACCCGCGCGGTGGCTGGCATCGGCGGGGCGTTGATCGACTTGGCAAAGAACAGCCGGGCGTCAAAATTATCGAAGAGGTCGCGCAGTGTGTCCCGGACGATGTAGCGCGTGGAACCGCCGCCGCGATCGACCACGATTCCTGCCCGCCCGCCGCCGAGCCGGTTGCCGACCCGGATGGTGATCGGGTCTTCAACCGTCCCGAGTTTGATCAGCGGCATGTCCGGAACCGGGCCGATCGCGTCGTCGTCCGTCGGCTCGCCGCGCAGGTCGGCGAGGATACTCAGCAGTTCGTCGATCGCGCGCGGGTCCGCGGGGAACACCAGTGGCGACGTGGTCCAGTGTTGCCCGCCTCGACGCTCCAACACCAACGGCCGATCCTGCCCGGGGTACAACCCGATGCGCCCCAGCCCGGTACGCAACTCGCTCTCACTGAAAACCGGCTGGGCGTCACGGGCGAGCGTTTCGGGCGTCGTGTTTTGCGTCGGGTGGGTCGTCGCGTCGTCCTGTCCGGCGCGCGTCAGCATCAACGCGACCACGCCGAGCACGAGCAGGACGAGCAGGATGAGCGTGGTTCTGATATTCATCGTCAGGTCGATCGCGGTCAGGCGCGCCGGCGCACGAGCCAGACGCAGATTCCCATGGCGAAGATGAGCGCGGGAAGGCCGGCCCGCAACAGGTAGATGTACCCGAGCCGGGCGGAGTCGGTCATCGGGTCGATCCGCCGGATGTCCTGGGTGCGCGGGCTCGCGGCGATCAGTGCTTCTTCGTGCGCCAGCCAGCAGACGCTGTTGACGAACAGGTCGGAGTTGCCGGGGTAGAGGATGCGTGCGCCCGGCTTCTCGGCCAGGCCGGGGCCGGCGTTGCCGTCGGGCAGCACCGCGGCGGACGTGTTGCGGTCGTCGGCCCAGTACGCGTCGCCGATCGTGATCAGCCGGGCCTCGCCACGCGTCGATGACGCGCCGATGACGACGCGCTCACGCCCGCTGCCCGGCTCGGGGCTAAACGCGGCCGTTTCCGGGTCCGGCACGTCGCGCTGCACGTACATCGCCGGGTGCTCCAACGCGACCAGTGCGCGGGGCTTCGCCTCACCGACCGTCTCCAGTTCAAGCGGCATCGGCGTCGAGAACAGCGTGTCGATCCCGTCCAACGACCGGCCGACGATCTTCGAGTCCGGCCAAGCGTTTACGACAAACCGCGTGCTGTACTTCGACTTACTCGGGTCCTCGGCCTCTTCGCTCAAGCGTGTGGCGCTGTGATAAAGCTGCGGATCGATCCCGAAACCCTTGAGCAGCGTGACGAGCGAGTCCGCCGTCTGCTCGGTCTTGAGGTTTGGGTCGGTGTCGGGGTTGTAGCTGAGCATGACCATCGCGCCGTCGCCCTCGGCCAGCCGCTCGGACAAGAACCCGGCGACCTTGTCCTTGCGCGCGTTGTCCAGCGATTCGCGACGCGCGGTGTTCGGCGGCAGGAACGGCATCGTGACCCACACCACGCGCTGGCCGGGCCGGGGCTCGGGCGGGTCTTCGCGCAGCGGGTTGGCCCATTCGACCAACTCGAAGTCCATGCTCAAAAGCCGCTTGGCGACGTGGTCATACACGCCCTCGAGGCGCTGGCCTTCCGAGCCGGTCGCAGAAAGCGCACGCTGGCCGGTGTTCGATCGGACGAACACGATCAGCGGCGGGGGATCGAGCTTCATGCTGATCAGCGCGCCGGTGAGTTGTTCTTCGCCGACGAACAGGTCGTTGGTGCTGCCCTGGGCCGTCCCGCCCGCGCCGCGGAACAGCAGGTCGGCGGGCACCACCCGGGCGTCGCCACCCGAGGTCAGCAGGACGCAGGGCTTGTCGTTGAGCACGAACCGCGCCTCGTCGTAACGGTGCGGTGGGGTGACCAGCAACAAGTCGTTCGCTTCGACCCGCAGGTTTTTTAGTAGCTGTGGCGCCTGCTGAGCTAACGAGGCGAAAAAATCGCGAGCGAACTGAGCCTGCTCGATCCTCTCTGCTTTGACCAACTGATTGATAACGATGCCGTTGAATAAGTCGTTCGCTTTGCCCGGCGTGTCGGGCAGGGTCTGGCCGACGAACTGGATGACGTAGCGCTTGATCTCGTTCATCAGCCGGGCATAGTCCGGCAGGCTTTGGCCGGCGTTACCGCTCGCCGCGTCGATCTCGCCGGGTGCTTGCAGGCGTGTTTGCCATGCCTCGCCGAGCATCTCGCGGCGTAGTGTGCGGATCTGGTCGGCCTGGTCCTGCAGGCGCAGGTACTGGCTGTGAAGGTCCGTGAGCCGTTGTTTTTGTAGCGATTGTGGCCGCATCTCCAAGTCGCTGTCCACGATCTGGCTCAAGCCCGCCTCAATCTGATCGACGAGCTTATCGTAGCGCTCAAGTTGTTCGAGTCCGTCGGCGATCGATCCGCGGATCGATTCGGTGTCCTCGGCGAACATCGCGTCCATCTCCGCGAGCAGCGCATCGCGCCGGCGGGGCTCGGTATCCAAATCGATATGCGTTGCATCGATATCGCTGCTCGCGCGGGCGTACTCGTCGACGAGGTCGCGGATACGCTGCTGTTGTTCGTCGGTCGTGCCGTCGCCGCCGAGCATCGTGACGACGCGGTACTGTGTCTCGAGGTCGTCGATGACGCCGCGTGTCTGGGGCGACAGGCTGTACCGCCGGGTCGACGTCAGGTCGTAGCGCACCCACGCGCGGGCGTCGGGCGACATCCCGCGGTACTGCCAGTAGACGACGTAGTTGAGGATCAGCACGACGCCGACCGCGGCAAGCACGGACAGGCCGACCAGCAGCGCGTTGCGCCACCGGCGTTTCGCGGCGGTCGGCGTCGGGGTTTGCGCCGGGCTCGGCTTCGGCGGGGGAGTCGGCCTGCTCATCGCCACCGCCTGCTCTGCACGAGGACCACGGCGAGGAAGAGGAACAACGCCGTGCCCGAGAGGAAGTACACGAAGTTGCGGATGTCGATCAGCCCCTTGGCGAAGTCGGCGTACTGCCGGTTGACGCTGACGTAGTCGATCAGCCGGTCGATCGCGGGGTTGGGCATCGCGCGGTCGGCGAGGAAGTAGACGGCGAAGGTGGGCAGGGCGATGATAAAGACGGTCAGCAGGAACGCGATGATCTGGTTCTGCGTCCACGCCGAGGCGAACACGCCGATCGCGAGGTAGAGCGCGCCGACCAGGATCAGCCCGAGCAGCCCGGTGAGGATCGGGCCCAACTCGGGGCTGCTGACCCGTTCGAGGACGGCCGCGTAGACCACCAATGGCGATAGCAACACGCAGAAGAAAGCGAGGGCGCCCAGCCACTTGCCCAATACGACCTGCGCATCATTGACCGGGCTGGTCATCAGGCGCTCGAACGTGCCGCTGCGCAGTTCCTCGCTGATGAGTCGCATGCTGATCGCGGGCGCGAGCAGCACGAGCGCCCAGACCGCGGCGTCGAAGGTCGGCCGCATGGTCGCCGGCTTGCCCGCCGCGAATCCGAAGGCGAAGGGAAACGACGAGCTGATCGCGAAGCCAGCGAGCGCGACGTACGCGATCGGCGAGAAGAACAGGGAGCTGAACTCGCGCTTGGCGATGGTGAAGGTCATACGCGTTGTTTCGCTTTCGCGGCGACGGCTTCGACGAAGTAGCGCTCGAGCGTCGGCGCGTGCAGGTGCAGCTCACGGATCGTGTGGCCGGCGGTGGTCAGCGCATCGGCGATCACGTCGCGCAGGTCGCTGTCGTCTTTCGCGTGCACGGTCGCCCGGCACCAGCCGCCGAAGGCCTCCGGCTCGACGCGCGCGACCGCGGGGATCGCTTGCAAGCGCTCGGTCATCTGCTGCGGTGTTGCTTTCGCTTCGACGACGACGGCCCCGCCGCGCGACGCCTTGTTGCGCAGCTCCGCGGGCGTGCCCTGCGCGACAATCCGCCCGCCGGCGATGATGATCACCCGGTTCGCCGAGCGCTCGATCTCCGGCAGGATGTGGCTGGAAAGCATGATCGTGTGCCTGCCGCGCAGCTCGACGACAAGCTCGCGGAACGCCAGCGTCTGCTGCGGGTCCAGCCCGCTCGTCGGCTCGTCGAGGATCAGCACCGGCGGGTCGTGCAGGAGCGCCTGAGCGATGCCGACACGCTGGCGGTTGCCCTTGCTCAGCTGCCCGATCACGCGGCGCTTGTTGTGGCTCAGCCCGCACCTGGCCGTGACCTCGTCGATGCGCCGGACGCGGTCGCTCCGCCTCATGCCGAACAGCTTGCCGCAGAAGTGCAGGTACTCGGTCACGCGCATCTCGGCATACAACGGCGTCGACTCGGGCAGGTAGCCGATCTTCTGCCGGGCCGCGCGCGATTCGTTGAGCACGTCATGACCGTCGATCGTGCAGCGGCCCGCCGTCGGCGGCAGGTAGCCGGTCAGCATGCGGATGCTCGTCGACTTGCCCGCGCCGTTGGGCCCGAGGAAACCGACGACCTCGCCCGCGGGGATCTCGAAACTAAGATCGTCCACGGCCAACACCGGGCCGTACCATTTGACCAGATGTTCGGCGACAATCATTGGGATAGTCAGGCGGGACCACGCGGGTAGGACCACGTATTGTCGGGCAATCGCGACATGTCGTCAACATCATCCAAACGAACCATGTCCAATGACCAAGGCTTAGTGACGAATTTGAAGCCTTCCGCTCGCATGGTTCATTTAGGCTTGGTCATTGGTTATTCACCCCGGTGCTCGCGGATCACGCGCATGAACGCCTCGCCGTACTGCTCGAGTTTTTTCTGCCCGACGCCGGAGACCGCGAGGAAGGTGCGGTCGTCGGTGGGCAAGGTCTGACACATCTGCCGAAGCGCCTTATCACCGAAGACAACGTAAGGCGGCACGCCTTGTTCGTCGGCGAGGTCTTTGCGTAGCGTACGCAGCTTCTCGAACAGTTCGCTGTCGATGGGACCGAGGTCTTGTTCGTTTGCTTCGGGTCTTCGTCGGTGCGGTCCTTGCGAGGCGACGCGCGAGACGGGCATCGTGACTTCACGCTCGCCCTTGAGGATCGGCTTGCTGTCGGGCGTGAGGTGCAGCGTGCGGTATTGGTCGGCGGTCGAGCCGATCGCGCCGTCGTGGATCAAATGCTCGGCGAGCTGACGCCAGTGGCCCTCGGGTTGATCGGCGCCGATGCCGTAGACGCTGAGCCGGTCGTGGCCGTAGTCCTTCACACGTTTTTCTTCCGAGCCGCGCAGGACTTTAATGACGTGCCCGACGCCAAAGCGCTGGCCGGTGCGTGCGATCGCGGATAGCAGCTTCTGCGCGTGGACCGTCACGTCTAAAAGCTTCGGCGGGGCGAGGCAGTTGTCGCAGTGCCCGCAGTTGCCTTGGTTTTCCTGGCCGAAGTAGCCGAGCAGCTTGGGCATCCGGCAGCCCGTAGCGTGGGCGTACTCGACAACCTGCTGGAGCTGCCAGTACGCGTGACGCTTTTCTTCCTCGTCCTCTTTCTGTTCGATGAAGTGTTCGACCTTGCCGCGGTCCCCGCCGGAGTAGAAGAAGATGCAGTCCGCGGGGAGCCCGTCGCGCCCGGCCCGTCCGGTCTCCTGGTAGTAGCCTTCGAGCGAGCGCGGCATGTCGGCGTGGATGACGAAGCGGACGTCCGGCTTGTCCACGCCCATGCCGAACGCGATCGTCGCGACAACGACGCGCGCGTCGCCGTAGATAAAGTCGTGCTGGTGCTTCTCCCGGATCGCCCCATCGAGCCCGGCGTGGTACGCCACGGCGCTCACGCCCGCGGCGCGCAGCTTCTCGGCCATCTCGTCGCACCGCCTGCGGCTGTTGCAGTAGATGATGCCCTCGTGCGTGGGGTTTTGCGCGAGGTATTCGCCGACCTGCCGGAGCATGTTCTTCTTCGGGCGCAGCTCGTAGCTCAGGTTCTTGCGCTCGAAGTCGCCCAGGTATGTGACCGGCTCGCGGAGGCGCAGCTGGTTGAGGATGTCGACGCGGACGCGCGGCGTCGCGGTCGCGGTGAGTGCGACGATCGGCGTGTCAGCGAACCGCCCGCCGAACTGGTCGCGGAGTTGGCCGATCATACGATACTCGGGCCTGAAGTCGTGGCCCCACTCGGAGATGCAGTGCGCCTCGTCGATGGCGAAGCGTGCGACGTCGAGCTGACGCAGCAGGCGCGCCCCGGTCGTGGACATCAGCCGTTCGGGGGCCATGTAGATCAGGTCGTACTCGCCCTGCAAAGCCCGGCGTTCGCGGTCGAAGGCTTCGTCGCGGTCGAGCGTCGAGTTGAGGAGCGTGGCACGGATGCCGTTCTGCTTGAGCTGGGCGACCTGGTCCTGCATCAGCGCGATGAGCGGGGAGATGACGATGGTCGTGCCCCCGGAAGTGCCTTCACCCATCACGGCCGGCAACTGGTAGCACAGCGACTTGCCCCCGCCGGTCGGCATGACGACGAAGGTGTCTCGGCCGTTGAGGACGTCGTCGATGATCTCGCGCTGCATCGGCCGGAAGGCCGCGTGGCCGAAGTAGCGCTTGAGCGTGTCCGCGAGCGGGTCGTCCTGACCGGCGTGCTTCGTGAGCGGTGCGTCCTGCATGGGATAAGCTTAACAGCGCGGGCTCGTTCGGGTCGGCGTTTCACTTACAATCCAAGCACCTTCTTCCTCCGAGGAGCGCGTCATGGTGAGCAGTCGGACCGGTTGGGTCCTCGGCCTTCTTCTGGGTTGCGTGCTAGGCGTGTTGCCCGCGTCCGCGGGTGAGTTCGCATTGCAGTGGCAGGGCTCGCGCCGCTGGGCCGGGCCGGAGCTGTGGGCGAGCCCGATCTACGACTGGCGGGTGGAGGAGGGCAAGCTTGTCGCGACGGTCGGGCCGGACCGACTGCTGCAGAACACGGTCTGGCGGGTGGGCAAACCCGAAGACGAGTTGTACCTGATCGCTCAGCTGCAAATCCGATCGCTTAACGAAACGCGTCAAAAACGCGCGGTGTGGGGCGGGTTTGCAATCGGGATCAAAGGGCTGATGGATGACCAAAGGCATATCTTAGTCGGGCCGAAGCGACAATTGAACGCAGGCGTGCGCGGCGATGGGACGGTTTTCCTCGGCGACGCAGAGGCGAAGCGGCGTGTCGATCCGACTGAGCCGCTTTCGCTGTGGTTAACCAAGAACGAGTCGGGCCTTGGCTTGGTTGTTTTCCGCGTCAACGACAAGCCATTGGCCGATGGTTTCCCCGAACCCGCGGCGCAGGTCTTTTTGCAAGTCCCGGACGAGCAGTTGGCCGGCAACATCGCGCTCGCGGCCTACGGCCCGCAGCCGCGTCAAGCAGCGCAGGTCCCCGAAGTGGTGTTCAGCGAATGGGGGGGCGAAGGCGATGCCCTCGTCGCCAACCCGGCCAACGCCTTCGGCCCGGTCCTCTGGTCGCAGTACACCCGGCAACACAACGACGTCAAACTCCTCGCCATGCTCGCGCCGATGGGGGAGGACGACCCCAAGGCCGTCACGCTGCAGATCAGGCAGGGCGAGACCTGGAAGACCATCGACACGCAGGACTACGACCCGCTGACCTACTCGGCGGTGTTGCGCGGCGCGATCCCCGACGGCAACATCGACTACCGCGTCGTCTACAACTACCTCGGCGAAGACCGCTTCTGGCACGGCACGTTCATCCCCGACCCAGCATTGACCGGCGAGCCACTCCAGATCGGCGTGTTTTCCTGCGACCACGGCTACGCGTTCCCGCTGCCCACACTCGTCAAGAATGTCAAGGCGCAGAAGCCGAACCTGCTCTTCTTTGCGGGTGATCAGGTCTACGAGGGCTACGGCGGGTTCAAGCTCAAGCGCACGCCGACCGACTTGGCCATGCTCGACTACCTGCGCAAGTACTACCAGTTCGGATGGACGTGGCGCGACCTCTTGGCGACGACGCCGAGCGTGATCATCCCCGACGACCACGACGTGTTCCAGGGCAACATCTGGGGCTCGGGCGGCAAGTGGACCAAAAACATCAACGACGGCGGGTACGTCATGCACCCGGACTGGGTCAACGGCGTGCAGCGGACGCAGACGGCGCACCTGCCCGACGCGCATGACCCGACGCCGATCCAACGCGGCATCGGCGTCTACTACACCGACTTTGAATGGGGCGGCGTGCCGATCGCGGTGATCGAGGACCGCAAGTGGAAGGACGGGCCCAACGCGGTCCTGCCCGCTGGGCATAAGCAGGGGCTGTCGATCGAGGCGGCCGACCCCGCGGGTGCTCGATTGCTAGGCGAACGGCAGGAGGCGTTCCTGTCGGCTTGGTCGAGGCAAACGCGCGACGCGCCGCTGCGGTTGGTGTTGTCGCAGACGATCTTCTGCAAGGGCCACACGCACACCGGGCCGAACCTGAATCAGAACAAGTACGACTGGGACAGCAACGGCTGGCCTCGCTCGGGCCGGCAACGCGCGCTGTCGCCTTTCAAAGACGGCAAGACCGTCATGCTGCACGGCGACCAGCACCTGGGCCTGCTCGTCAGGCACGGCGTCGATCGATACAACGACGGCCCATACGCGTTCATGGTGCCGGGCACGAGCAACGGCTGGCCGAGGGCGTGGTGGCCCAACGGACCGGAAGGCGAGGCGGGGGGGGACTTCACCGACATCTTTGGCAACAGGTTCACGGTCCTCGCCGCGGGCAACCCCGAGGTCGGCGCGAACAAGCTCAAGACCCGCGTCGAGGGCGACCCCGAACAGTCGGCGCACCGCAAGGGCTCGGGCTACGGCCTGGTCGTCGTGGACCCCAAGACGCACGCGGTGACGTTCAACCTGTACCGCTACCTGTTCGATGCGACCAAGCCGAAGCCGGGCGATCAGTTCCCGGGGTTCCCGGTGACGGTGGAGCCGGAGTAGCGATCAAGTCGCCGCGAGTTCGTTCCGTGCCCGTTGCGCCGCGTCCATCTGTTCGCTGGTCGGGCTCGTGCCGGTCTGCATCATGCCGATGAAGCAATCGAAGAGGTAGCGCGCATCGTGCGGGCCGGGGCTCGCTTCGGGGTGGTATTGCACGGCGAATGTCGGCTCGGTCGCGTGGCGGAAGCCTTCGAGCGTCTGGTCGTTGAGGTTGATGTGCGTCGGCTCTCCGCCGGCCTTCTTGAGCGAGTCCAGATCGACCGCGAAGCCGTGGTTCTGGCTGGTGATCTCGACCTTGCCGGTACCCAGGTTCTGGACGGGCTGGTTGCCGCCGCGGTGGCCGAACTTGAGCTTGTAGGTCTCTGCGCCCATCGCCAGCGACAGCAACTGGTGGCCGAGGCAGATGCCGAAGGTCGGCAGCTTGCCACGCAGGGCTTTTAGATGATCGATCGTCGGCTGCACCGCCGCGGGGTCGCCCGGGCCGTTGGAGACGAACAGCCCGTCGGGCTTGTGCTCGAGGACCTGCTCGGGCGGCGCGTCGTAAGGCAGCACGGTGACCTCGCAGCCCTGGTCGGCGAGGTTGCGCAGGATGTTGAGCTTGGCCCCGCAGTCCAGCGCGACGACGCGCAGCTGATCGGCCGGCTTGGAGATCGCGCCCTGCAGCGGCGACCACTCGCCGAGGTTCTCGTCCCACACGATCGGCTTGTCACGGCTGACGGTCTTGGCGAGGTTGCGCCCGACCAGCCCGGCCGACTGCTTTGCCATGTCTACTAATTCGATGTCCGACTTCCGGGAGTCGGTGCAGAGCACGCCGTCCATCGCGCCGGTGACGCGGAGCTTGCGGGTCAGTGCGCGGGTGTCGATGCCGGCGATGCCGGTCAGCCCCTGCGAGGCGAGCCAGGCCTCGAGCTTGGCGGTCGAGCGGTAGTTGCTCGCGGCGTGAGCCAGTTCGCGGACGACGAAGCCGGCGCAATGGGCGCGGGTCGATTCGAGGTCGCCGTCGGACGTGCCGTAGTTGCCCTGCAGCGGGTAGGTCATGGTGACGATCTGGCCGGCGTAGGACGGGTCGGTGAGGATCTCCTGGTAGCCGGCCATGGACGTGTTGAAACAGACCTCGCCCTCGACGCAGCGCGGGGACGTGTCGCCGAAGGCGGTGCCGGTGAACACGCTGCCGTCTTCGAGCGCGAGCCGGCAGGGGACGGTTGTGGGGTTGTTGTTGCTCATGTCGAAAAGATTTTAGCTCGGATTCAGTTGGTTGTCTGATCGGTCTTTTGGCTACAGATTTCACAGATGGCACCGATGAACGACGACAAGGCAGCGCCTCTACGGTGAGGCGTAGTGCTGCCTTGCATCTGCGCCATCTGCGGCTAAGACCAGAGCCCCAGTTGCTGCATCTGCTTCTTTGCCTGCGCCGCCCAACCTTTGTTGGCCGCGGGGCTCGCGGGGCTGGGGTGGAGGATTCGGCCGAAGTTCAGATCGACCCCTTCGAGTGCGCGCCGGGCGCACTTCTCCGCGAACGCGCCGACGCCGACGACCCACTCGGGCCGCCACGCCTCGACCAGTCCACGCAGGTGCGCGTCGCACGCCGACTCGAGCGGCGTGCGTTCCTCGGCAGGCAGCTTGTCCGGCGTGAAGTTCTTGCCCGTCTCGGTCATGAACACAAGCGGGCAATAGTTCACGACCATGTGCTCGGCGAAGAAGTCGGCGGGGTCCGGGTAGCGCTCGGCCATCAGCCCCCACAGCCGACGCCCCGACACCTCCGACCGCTCGCACGCCAGGCCTTGCACGGGCCGTTTGGGGTGCTCGTGTTTGGGTGTTTTGATCGCGGCCTCTAAGCCGAGGTAATCGCGCACCGCGGCGATCTCGCCGAACGGGATACCCGTCTGCGCCATGCCCCAGGGCCCGGGGTTCATACCCAGCAGCAGCACGCGCTTGCGCCCGCCGCCGAAGCGCTCGATGAATCGCTCGTGCATCGCCCACGCGTAGTCGAGCGGGTTGTACACGTGTGTGATCGGGTCGGCGAAGCGGAGCTTATTGACCGCGGTGCGTAAGCGCTTGCTGTGTTGGAGGGTGCGGTGGGGCATGGTTGATTCGTGACGGTGCCGTGGGCAAGCCTGCGCGACACGACGAAGCATCTATCGATTCGCGTGGCCTGCGAAGGCTTGCCCACGGCACCGATCTGAAGATTCGGAACAGGCTCAATCGAGTACGTGCTGCTCGATTGTTTTCAGCTTCTGATCCAACAAACCGCTCATCTGCTTCAACACTTCCACGGATGCATCGTCGCCAACCAGATTCCTGAACTGCTTCGGGTCGTTGTTCATGTCGTACAACTCTTCCGACCCGTCGCGGTAGCGCATGTACGCCCAGTCCCGGGTGCGCAGCAGGTGGCCCCGGCCAAGGTAGGCGTAGGCGGTGTGCTTCGGGTCGTCCTTCATGCCATACAGCAGCGTCCCCGCGCACGCCTCGGGGATCGGCAGGCCGGCCATCAGGCACAGCGTCGGGTAGATGTCCACCGACTCGACCAGGCCGGGCCAGCGCTGGCCGGGCTCGATGCCCGGGCCCGCGGCGATCAGCGGGATGCGCACCGACTCTTCGTGCAGGCTCATCTTCTGCCAGAAGTCGTGCTCGCCGAGGTGGTAGCCGTGGTCGGACAGAAAAATCACGATCGTGTTCTTCGACAGGCCCTGCTTGTCCAGTGTGTCGAGCAGCCGGCCAAGTTGCGCGTCCATGAACGACACGCTGGCGTGGTAGCCGCGCAGCACGCCCTTGCGCTTCGCGTCGGTGTCCGTGCCCGAGCGTGTCCCGAGACGCGACCAGCCCATCCGCGGGATGTCCGCGAGGTCGTCTTCGACCTGCTCGGGCAGTTGCATCTTGTCTGTTTCGAACGGCGCGAAGTACTTATCCGGGGCGACAAACGGCACGTGCGGGCGGACGTACCCCACGGCCAGGAAGAACGGCTCGCCGGCCCGCTTGTATTTGGCCAGCAGTTCGATCGCCTTGTCGGTCGCTTGGACGTCGTGCTGTTCGCGACCGTCGGTCGGGTCTTCAACGACGTAGAACGCGGCGCCGTAGCCCAGCGCGTAGTGGATGCTGCGGTCGGGGTCCGGCTTGAGTTTTTCGCCCGAGAGGTGCGCGGTCTTGCCCGGCGTCCATTGCTCGGGGGCCTGAAAACTGTAGCGTTCGGTCCAGGACGCGGGGTGGTCGGGCCCGTGGGTGCCAGCGGTGATGTGCCCGGGGACGCGCATGTGGTAGAGCTTGCCGCAGCGCGCGGTCGTGTAGCCGTTTTGCTTGAAGTACTGCGGCAGCGTCGGGTGCTCGCCGAGCGAGTTGGAAAGGATGTCCTTGTCGCTGTTGCCGGTGACCTTGTTCTGTTGCGGGTAGAGCCCGGAGAGCAGCGCGGCGCGGGCCGGGCCGCACACGGGGAACTGGCAGTAGGCGCGGTCCATCACGGTGCCGCGCTCCGCGAGCTTGTCGAGGTTGGGCGTGATCGCTCGCGTGTTGCCGTAGCTGGTCAGCGCTTCGGCGGAGAGGTCGTCGGCGATGACCAGCAGCACGTTCGGCCGCGCGGGGCGGGCGGGATTCGCTTGCGCTTGGGCAAGCATCGGGGCGCAGGCCAACAGCGACAGGGCGAGGCAGAGGAGGTTTCGCATGGGACTATCCTACCTCCGCAGACGATCGGCCAGCGCCTTGTCGCAAGGCCTTTTGCCGGGTATCTTGATCGATTCCGCCTCGCCGCGTCGGCCGGGGCGTTTGACCGTGCATGGTGTATTGATGCGTCTGACCGAGATCCTCGACCCCGCGTGCATCAAGGTGCCGCTTGCTTCGACCGACAAGCAGGCCGCGCTGTTCGAGCTGGTCGACCTGCTCGGCGGCTGCGGCGCGGTGTCTGAGGTCCAGCAGCTCAAGGACGCCGTCTGGCAGCGCGAGCAGACCCGCACGACCGGCATCGGCCACGGCATCGGCATCCCGCACGGCAAGACCGGCTGCCTCGACGCGCTGCACATGGCCATCGGCCTGCCGCTAGCGCCGATCGAGTTCGGCGCGATCGACGGCAGGCCCGTCGAACTCATCATCCTGCTCGCGTCCCCCGCCGACCAGACCGGCCCGCACATCCAGGCGCTGGCGAAGATCAGCCGGATGCTCACCGACGACGCCTTCCGCGACGCGGTGAAAAAAGCAGAGAGCGCAACGCAGCTCTACGACATGCTGATCCAGCACGAGGCGGAGTTGGCGGGGGCGTGAAATCGCATCGTTGCAGCTAGAACCGGTTCGGTGTGCAGGTCTGATCGATGCGCGTGGATTAAACTAAAAGCATGGCCGAGCCGATCGAGCACACGCCTTATTCGTGGTGTGTCTGGCATCAACGGTTGGTGCTTTTCAAGCGTTATTCGTTGCGCGTTGTTTGGGGCATCCTGCTCTACGTCTCGTCGGGGTTCGCGATCGGCATGATCACCCCGATCGCCATCGTCTTGTCGCAGCGGCCGATTCGAGACGTTTGGGAGATCGTGCTGTTCTGTGTCTTTACGATCATCGTCGGTGCATGCTTTAGCTACGTGTTCTACCGCTGTTTCAAAGCCGGTCGCGGATTCGACATCCCGGTTCGTTTGCTGCGCTTGGATTGGGGGAATCGTTTTGCATGCGAGACGTTCCGCGACCCTCGCCCCACTGGCATGGGCGGCACGCTGCCCGGGTACCCGGTGCGTTGGCTTGTGGTGCGCAAAGCAAATGGAAAGACGACCAGGCTTGTTCAGGTCCATGAAGAACCGGACCTTTTGAAGATCAATTGCGCGTTGGCCGGTCGAATTGACGAGCCGGTCAGACCTTCGCGTTAAAGGCGCTCATCGTCTTTTCCAGCCCATCGACCAACCACGACTCGATGCACTTGACGCCTTTGTCGAGGGCCTTGTCCAGTTCGGCTTCCTGGTCGTCGGTGAACCGGCTGAGGACGAAGTCTTTCTGCGGGATCTTGTGGCCGTTCACAGTGTTCGGGCCGATGCCGATGCGCAGGCGCGGGTACTGGTTCGTGCCCAGCGCGCGTTGGATGTCGGCCAGCCCGTTCTGCCCGCCCGCCGAGCCGGACCCGCGCAGGCGGATCGTGCCGACGTCCAGCGCCAGGTCGTCGACGAGGACGAGCAGGTCTTGTTCGGGGTCGAGCTTGTAGAACTGCACCGCCTCGCCGACGGCCAGGCCCGAGCGGTTCATGTAGGTCGTCGGCTGCATGAGCACGCAGCGGTGGGGCGCCATCGGCTTGCCGACGAGCAGTTCGCCGTCGAGGACGCCCGCGTGGAACTTGTGCTTCGCGCCGGTGAGGTTGTGGCGTGTCGCGAGTTTATCGACGAGCATGAAGCCGGCGTTGTGTCGGGTCTTCGCGTATTCCGGGCCGGGGTTGCCCAGGCCGACGATGAGTTTCATGGTGTGAGGGTTGGGAGTTAGGGGTGGGGTGTCCGTTGCAAGCATGATAAGAAACAGGCCCGCGTTCGGGCGGGCCTGCAGTGGAAAAACGATCGAGGTCGGCGGGCTCAGCCTTCCTTGTCTTCTTCTTTGCCCTTGCTGATCACTTCGGGTTCGGAAGCCTCGGTCTCGGCGGAGGCTTCGGCGCCGCCTTCGATGGCCTCGGCGACGGACTCGTCCACCTTGACGCCGGCGATCTGGCAGATGAGCTGTTCTTCGGGCATGACGATCTTGACCCCGGCCGGCGGGGTGAGGTCGGCGACGGTGACGGGCACGCCAACGGGCAGGTCGGCGATGTTGTGTTCGAGGTGCGACGGGATCGCGTCGGCCCGGCAACTGATCTTGACCATCGTGGTCGGGTGGTCGAGCACGGTGCCCGACTCGTTCAGGGCTTTCGGCTCGCCGACCAGTTGCAACTCGACCTCGACCTCGACGGTCTCGGACATGTCCACGCGTTCGAGGTCCACGTGGATGATCTCGATGCCGTAGGTGTCCCACTGCACGTCCTTGATGAGGGTGTGCTCGCTCTTGCCGTCGAGCTTGACGTCGAGGATGTGGGCCTCGTGGTGGAGGATGTCGGTAAACGTCTTGCCGTGGAGGGTGACGTGGACCGGCCCTTCCTTGTGGCCGTAGATGACCGCGGGGATCAGCCCCTGCGCGCGGTCGCGCTTGGCGTAGCGGGTGCCGATACGTTCGCGCTTGGTGACGTCAATGGTGGGGATGGTGGTGCTCATGTTGGGTTTCCTTTCGTGTTGCTTAGTCTGGTAGGTTGTTGGTTGGCGAAGGGCTAGCGTTTGCTGCCGCCGGTTTGCAGCAGCGACGACACGCTGCGGTTGTGGTGGATGCGGTGGATGGCTTCGCCGATGAGGTCGGCGACGGAGAGGACGACGAGCTTGTCGCGGATCGCGTCGCAGCGCTCGCCGTCGGGGATCGTGTCGGTGACGACCAGGCGGTCGATGGGCGATTCGTTGATGCGCTCCATCGCGAGGCCGACGAGCACGGCGTGGGTGCAGCCGACGGTGATCGTCTCGGCGCCGTTCTCTTTGAGCATGCGCGCGGCGTTGGCGACGGTGCCGGCGGTGGAGATCATGTCGTCGATCATGAACACGTCCTTGCCCTGCACCTCGCCGATGAGGTGCGCGGCGTCCACCTCGGTGCCGGACTTGCGCCGCTTGTCGATGATGGCGATGTCCAGGCCAAGCGCGTTGGCGAAAGACGCGGCCATCTTCACGTTGCCGACGTCCGGGCTGGCCATGACCACGTCGCGCGGCGCGTCGTCGCGGATCTGCTCGAAGTAGTCCAGCAGGACCGGCGCGGCGTTGAGGTGGTCCACGGGGATGTCGAAGAAGCCCTGGATCTGCGCGGCGTGCAGGTCCATCGCCAGCACCCGGTTCGCCCCCGCCGCGGTGATCAGGTTCGCGACCAGCTTGGCGGTGATGGGCGTGCGGCCCTCGTCCTTGCGGTCCTGGCGGGCGTAGCCGAAGTACGGGATCACCGCGGTGATCTGGCCGGCACTCGCACGCTTGAGCGTGTCGATGTAGATCAACAGCTCCATCAGGTGCGCGTTCACCGGGTCGTGCGTGGACTGCACGACGTAGCAGTCGCGCCCGCGAACGTCTTCTTCGACCTTCACCAACAGTTCGCCGTCGGGGAACATCCGCGTCATCCCGTTGCCGATCGGCAGCTCGAGGTACTCGCAGATGCGTTCGCACAGGTCGCGCGAGGCCCGGCCGTGGAAGATCTTGATCGCGTCTTTGTCGGCGGCGCTCATGGGTTGGCTCCTGTGTCGGCGCTCGCGGTCATGCCCAGCCGCCTGCGGAGGATGCGGTCCACCTCCGCCAACTGGTCCGGGTTGTTAATCGACAAGACGTCCTCGGGCGGGACCGCGTCGACGACCGTCACGGTCTGGCCCTGTTTTTTCAGCAGCCCCGGCGCGTCGGTGATGTAGTACTCGCCCTGCGCGTTGTTCGCGCCGATCTGGTCGATCGTCTTAAAGAGCAGGTCGCCGCGGAAGCAGTAGTAGCTGGGGTTGACTTCCTTGATCGCGCGCTGCGCGTCGGTCGCGTCTCTCTGTTCCACGATCGCGGCGAAGTGGCCGTCGTCGTCGCGGACGATCCGGCCGTAGCCCGTCGGGTCGTCGATGATCGATGTCGCCAGCGTCGCCGCGGCGCCGGTCCGCCGGTGCACCTCGACCAAGCGGGACAGCGTCTGCCCGCGAATCAGCGGGCCGTCCCCGGCGAGCACGAACACGTCGCCGATCGGCCTGCCCTCGAACAACGGCTCGGTCATCTGCGCCGCGTGCGCCGTGCCCAACTGCTCGGTCTGCTCGACGAACTCGACGCCTTGTTCGTCTTTGAGCGCTTCGCGGACCAGCTCGCCCTTGTAGCCGATCACGAGGATGCAGCGCCCGGCCCCGGCTTCCTTGCAGGCCTTGACGACCCACCAGACCATCGGCTGCCCGGCGACCTCGTACAACACCTTCGGCAGGTCGCCGCCCATGCGCGTGCCCTTGCCCGCGGCCATGATGATCGCGTCGATGCGTGGGGTGGAGTCGGTCAAAACACGTCCTTTGTCTCTGGTAGGACAGGCATTCCTGCCTGTCGATCCGACGGAGCCGAACCTTTGCGCGTTCATTCAGGCCTTCGGCCTGTTGACAGGCAGGAATGCCTGTCCTACCAACGGCTTCAACGATCAAACAAATTGGCCCGCCAGGACTTGAACCTGGAACGACTGGACCAAAACCAGCTGTGTTGCCAATTACACCACGGGCCAATACGGATCGTCTTCAACCCGCCTCACCCACAACTTCGGGCTCGGCGGGGGCTGGATCCTTGGCGTGTCGCACGGAAGCGACGCGAAAGGGATCCGACCGGTCACAACAGCGTTGGTTGGGGGCCGGGTCGGTGCTCGGCTTCCCGTCTCTGTCTGCGCCTTAGCCGGTCAGGGCTTTGTCACAGTCGACGCTCTCGCGAGTCGCATAGTGTAGCGGGGACCGGCGGGGTGTCAAAACCGGGGAGTTGGCAGTGAACAAAGGCACCCGGCCTTCATTGATCATGAGTGGGCCGCTTTTATGCCCGCGCCAACTCCAGCACCCGTGCCGGGCTCTCCGGCGTGCCGGTCCGCGCACTCAACAAGCACGCCAAGCAACACGCCAGCGCGTGGCGCTCGCGTTCGGCGCGGTGTTCGGGGGGCGGGGTGCGCTGGTCGATCAGGCGGCGCCATTGCGCGGCGAGCTGTTCGGTGTAGTTCGGCTCGCGGTCCGAGTCGTGGTGGTCGACGACCTCGCCGGTGGTTCGCGTGAGCTGGTAGCCGCCGGCGGTGATGACGAGCTGGGCCTGGTCGCCGATGACGGTGAGTCGGCGGGTCAGCTCGGCGGCCTGGTCGGAGACGAGCACCGCCGCGCTGCCGACCCCCGGAAGCCTGGCGTGCGCGGTGAGGCGGCCGGTCAGCTGCCGCGGGTCGTCGGGCACGCCGGTCGAGCCGGCGGAACTCAGCTCGGCGTCGATGCGCTCGGGCAGGTCGATGAAGTCCAGCACACCGACCCACGCGTCAAAGAGGCGGAAGAACATCGAGCCGGCGTCCTTGCGGCCGGCGTGGGTCATCTGCACGGCCCGGTGCTCACCGAGCGCTTCGTGCGGCGCGGCGGAGGCGAGGAACCCGGCCGAGCGGTCGAACGCCGGGGCGTGGACGATGCGCCCGGCCGGTCGCGTCGCGCCGTCGGCGGGCTTGACGATCTTGTACGCCTGGGCGTGCTCCGCGGGCGAGGCGCCGACCGGCTCGATCGACAGGACCTTGGACCCCTGCGCGACGGCCATGGGCAGGTCGTCTTGCCCGACGCCGTCGAGCGTGCCCATCAGCACGAACGCCGAGGGGTGCTCGACGAGCATCTGCCGAAGGTCGTCGTACATCGGCGCGTCGTGTTCGGTCGCCAGTTCGCTGGCCGCGCGCGAGCGCGGCGAGCCGAAGGCGATCGGCCGGATCGCGCCGCCCATGAGGTCGAGCACGGCGCGCACGGTCGCGAGGCGGGTGTCGTCCACCCAGACGGTCGTTTCGGGCGCGGTCACGTCGCCGGTCATGGCTGTAAAGATACCAGTTAGGGAAGGGGCGAGGGGGCAGGGGCCAAGGGGTCAAGAGGTGCTTTGGCTAAGTGCCTGCCCCTTCGGCCCCACGGCCCTTGGCCCCTCGCCCCTCGGCCCCTACAATCCAGACGTGGCGCGGACGAGACGGCCGCGGGGTTGGGCCTAGCCCGATCACGAGGAAAGTCCGAGCACGACAGGACACGGTGGTGGGTAACGCCCACCGGCCGGGCTGGCGACGGCCCGGTCAGGGACAGTGCCACAGAAACAAACCGCCTGGGGAGGCGTGAGGCCTGAGGAGTCAGGCTTGAGTTTGCCGCGGATGCGTCGCCGCAGACTCAAGCCTATAAGCTCAGGACTGACGCCTCCCCAGGCAAGGGTGAAAAGGTGCGGTAAGAGCGCACCGGGTCGTTGGCGACAACGATCGCTAGGCAAACCCCACCGCGTGCAAGCCCAAGCAACCCCCGGAAGTTGGCAACGCCGCTTCCAACATCGGTCCGATGTGGGGTGGGTAGGGTGCTGGAGCCCGTCGGCAACGGCGGGCCTAGAGAAATGGCCGTCCCGCGTCGGTGAACACCCACGCGGAACAGAACTCGGCTTACGTGCCGCGCCACACTAAAAACCCTCGACCTAGGTCGAGGGTTTTTACTTCTTTGCTTTAATCAGATCGATCAACTCGGCGGCCATCTTGTACTTGGGATTCCGCCTTAAGGCTTCTTCCGCTGCGGTAAGCGCTTCTTGGTCTTGCTCTAGCTCAAAGAACGCCTGTGCGAGGAGGTACGAGGCACGCGGGCCACGGTTCAGGCTTGCTGATGCGGCGAGTGGAATAATCGCCTCTTTAGGCTTTTTTTGTTGGATCAGCGTGTCGCCAAGCAACTCAAGCGTTTTGAAGTGGATTGCTTTTTCTAGGGAAAGGTGCAGAAACGAAACTGCCAGTTCGAGCTCACCTGATTCGCTAGCGTCTCTCGCGTCACAGAATAAAGCGTAGGCTGCTTCGTGATCCATGGTTCAACATCCAATCTGACTACAACCATAGCGGTGATAGAAATACGATCGCCATCAGCAACAGCACGCACACCCCGATGAACAAGAACGCAATGCGAAACACCAACGGCACCGAACGCAGGGATCTCCATGACAAGAGCGGGGCGATCTTTCCCGCGGCGCGGACGCGGTTGACGTACGCACCTTGATCATTTCCAGTGGTGTGCCGCACGCGATGACGATGGGTGTCCACTTTTTGTCGTATCCGGATCAGTCGGAGTGTAATTCGCAGGCCACAAAAAAATGCACGCTGTCGGCCGAGCCTTCAAAGATATATTTCAATATTTTGTTGATTGGAAGTGTGAAATCCGTGTCACCAGATGTCAGCAAGGCACAGAAGCCCAGTTGCTTTTCGTCACCCAGGATCTGCGTCGTCGATGGGTGTTCATGGATAAATTCGTCGAAATCGATCCAATCGTAGGCGTGCTTCGCGTTTCGTCGGATGACCTCGCCCACGTAAGCCCCGCCCCACAGCACGGAGCTGATCCATTCGGGTCCTAGTTCATCGGGGCGATGTTCGTGAAGATAATCCAAGTAGGCATCGACAGCCTTTAGGCTCTCGACAGAGTAGTCCAAAGCATCTCGCTTCAGTATCGCGCTGTGCGCGATTTCTTCGTCGTTTGAGAGGTTGCCGACAAAGCACTCTGCAAATGATTCGAAAATTTCGTTGACGTCTTCCACCCGGAGGGTCCATTTCTCGTTGCGGTTGTCACGGCCTACTGCCCCAGGATAAACCCGGTCGTATCCGACGTCGGCCGTTCGGTCAGCGCACCCAAGGCACGGGCCGCGGACAGGGCGGTGTTGCCCGTGGCGGTGTTGACCAGCTCGATCAGGCTGTCGATCGATTCGCGGCTGAGCTTGTTGCCGTGGGCTTTGGCGGACTCGGCGAGCGCGTCGAGCATCGCGATCTGCACCTCGCCGACGCGGCCGAGCGCGGCGTCGGCCAGGCCCTGCTGGGCCTGGGCGGAGTCGATCAGTTCCAGCACGGCCGCCGCGCCGGTCGCGACGGACGGGCGGTCGTCGTCGAGCGCTTCGACCAGGATCGGCTCGACGTCTTGGGCGTTGTAGATCGACTGGGTCGAGGCGATGGACTTGAGTTGGGCCAGTGACGCGTTGGCGTAGGCGAGCGCCTCGTCGGCGCCGATCGGCTCGCCGCCGTAGGTCTCGATGGTTTTCTTGGCCAGGCGTTCGAGCCGGTCCAGTTCGTCGTCGTTGACGGTGTCGGCGACGGGGGCGGCGGTTTGGACGCCGGGGTAGTTGATGGTGATCGCCGAGGCGACGCCGTCGGGCACGAGCGCGAGGATGGGCGCGACGCCGAGCGTGCCGTCGGCCTGAGCGGCGGCGTACATGGCCTCGAAGCCGTCGAAGTCGCCGGTGTAGACGATCAGGTCGACGCCGGGCATCGCGGCGGCGGCCTTGTTCGCGGCGCGGTCGAGGTCGACGTCGGCGACGGCCTTGTACTCGATGTTCTCCATCGCCGACTGCAGCGCGTCGCCCCGGCCGCCGGGCGCGACGACCATCGCGTTGAGCGTGTCGGACTGCCGCACGGCCTGGCCGAGCACGGGCACCACGCTGACCGAGCCGGGGAACGCTTCGGCCGGCTGGGCGCTGGCGAGGGTGATCGCGGCGGTGTAGCGGACCCGGCGGTCGGCGAAGTACAGCGCGTCGAGCACCGGCGCCTTGGTGTCTTCGCTGCCCAGGAGCACGTTGTTGCCCACCGTCTTGGCCATCGCCTCGATCGCGTCGAGCGACAGCGCCGGGTCGCCGTCGGTCAGCGCCCGGGTGAGGACGGCCTTCTGCTGGGGCGCGCCCGAGACGAGCAGGTAGAACGACGCGGGGTTGGGCAGGGTGTAGCTCGTGTCGGCGTCGCCCGCCAGGCGGTTTTCACGGCGGAGGTTCGAGGTCAGGTGCAGCGTCACCGCGTCGGCCATCTCCGGTTCGAGCGACAGCGCGGACACGGCGTTTTGCATCGCCAGGACGTCGGCGTAAACACGCTCGGGCACGGCAATAGGCACGAGGCCCGCGTCGGTGTTGTAACGCCAGACGATGCCCGTCTCGTTCGCCAGGTCCATGCCCAAGAGTTCGTCCTCGCGCGTCCCCACGCCGTACTTCGCCTGGCCGATCTTGACGAACAACTCGGCCGGGCTGCCGGTGGCGTCCACGCCCGAACTCTCGGCGATCTGGGTGAAGGCGGCCTGGCAGGCGCGCTTGACGTTGCTGTCCGCGTCGGACTCGGCGACGACCTTGAGGTAGGGCAGCGCCTCGGGGTAGCCGATCTCACCGACCACCCGGGCGATGTACACCTGCGTCGTCGGGTCGACGTTCGCGAGCGCGATCGACAGGGGGTAGGTCAGCTCGCTGCCGACCTCGATCATGGCGTTGATGACGCGCGGGTGCAGGCGGGACTGGCCCGAGTCCTGCAGTACTTCGAGGAAGTAAGGCGCGGCGAACTGGCCGGTCTCTTTAAGACGCTGGATGGCGAGGAACTCCTGGCGGTTGACCCCGCCCAGGTCCTTGATGTCGGCGCGGATCTGCTCGGGGTTGCGTGAGCGCTGCGTGAGCGCTTCCTGGTACTTGTCCTCGATCTTTTCCCAGGTGGGGCGCAAGGCGTCGTTGATGCCCCAGGTGGCGACCTCGTCGAACTTGTGCAGGCGGTCTTTCTCGATGGCGGCGAGGAACTCGGCGTTGTCGAGCGCGAGCAGCTTCTCGCCGAAGGGCTTGGCCTGATCGGGCCGGGCCACGTTGATGAAGTGGGCGAACATCTGCCAGTTCTTGACGCTTTCGTCGCTCTGGGCCAGGGCGAGCGGGGCGCTCAGGGACAGCGACAGGGCCAGCGAGGGGGCCAGCAACGAACGCATCGACAGTTTCATCAGGGCAACTCCGGCGGAGGCGTGCGGTAGGGATAGACGTGCAATCTACTTGGGCAAGGCCGGGGCGTCAAGGATTCTAACCCGGCTGGCCTGCTTGTTTTAGGGCATAGGGCATCGCGTTGCGGTCGTCGGCGCAGGCTCGGTCATCGGCCCGTGGCGTGTGACCGACGCCCGATGCCCGACGCCCTGCCCGCAAACAAGCAAAAACCCTTACACTCCGACCACGCTGAAAAGATCGCACACGGCAACGAACCCCCGCCCCATGCTCAAGTTCCTGGTTTTTGATGGCGACTGGCCGGCGAAAGACTGGCCGATCCGCAACGCCTGCCTCGTCGGCGCCGACGGCAACGCGATCCGGGCGGACATCCACTTCGAGGGCGGGGTCCTCGTCGCCGAGAAACGCGAGATCGGCGCCGCCGGCTTTGCCATCCAGCACCAGGCCGGGGACATCGGCGAACTCACCGTCCAGACCTGCCTGCTGCCCGAGTCCGACAAGCCTTACATCCTCACGCTCGAGCTGGCCCGGCACCGGCTCATGCTGCTGTACACCAAGCTCGAAGAGTGGGGCATGTTCGATCTCGACGACGACCACCCGGTGACCCGCAGGTCCAACGTCGCGCGCGAGCTGTTCATCAAGGCGCTTTGTCTGCAGCACGACAGCCCGGCCGAGGCGGCGCGCATCGCCCAGCAGGCGCTCGTCGCCGCGATCGACGGCAGCGAGGAACTCGCGCTCGCTCACGCGGAACTGCTTCTGAACAAGCGCAAGAGCGCCGGCGCGCTGCCCAAGGCACCGATCGGCTGCGGCATCACGATCGAACACAACGACGACCGCTTGAAGACCGGCCTGCGCAACCACTTCGACTTCGTCCAGTTGCCCGTACCCTGGAAGGCGGTCGCGCCGGAGGAGAACGGCTACGTCTGGGACCGGATGGACGACTGGGCGCAGTGGGCGGGCAAGGCGCGCATGCCGGTCATCGCGGGCCCGGTGGTCTCGTTCGAGCCCGCGTGCCTGCCGGACTGGCTGTACATCTGGGAGCACGATTACGACACGGTGCGCGACCTGATCTACGAGCAGGTCGAGCGCGTGGTCAGCCGATACAAGAACGTCGTGCAGATCTGGAACGTCGTGTCGGGGTTGCACGTCAACAGCCACTTCACGTTCACCTTCGAGCAGTTGATGGACCTGACACGCATGTGCACGATGCTGGTCAAGAAGGTCCAGCCGACGGCGAAGGTCATGATCGAATTGCGTGAGCCCTTCGGCGAGTATTACGCGCACAACCAGCGCTCGATCCCGCCCTTGATGTACGCGGACCTGGTCATCCAGTCCGCGATCGGGTTCGACGCGTTCGGCCTGCGGCTGACGATGGGCCAGTCCGCCCAGGGTCAGCACACCCGCGACCTGATGCAGATCAGCGCGCTGCTCGACCATTTTGCGCACTGCGGCAAGCCGCTGTACCTGACGGTATCGACGCCCAGCCAGCCGGTGACCGAGATGATGATCGCCCGGCCGGACCTCGACGAGCCGGTCGATGCCCAAAGCGGGTTCTGGCGTCGGCCGTGGTCCGAGCCGGTGCAGAGCCGCTGGCTCGAGGCGGTGTTCCAGATCGCGATCAGCAAGCCCTACGTCGAGGCGATCGCCTGGCAGGACCTGATCGACTACCCCAACATCGAACTGCCCTTGTCGGGCTTATTAGACGAGGAGGTCCGGCTCAAGCAGTCGTTCCGCCGGCTGGTCGGGTTCCGGCAAGGCCTGCGCACGCTCGAGCGCCAGCACAACGGCAAGGCAAGCGACCCAACCGGCCAAGGGCCGGCCGACACGGGCATGGGGATCTGAACGCACCATGCGCCGCCCGTCTGATAGAAGCGACAACATGCAACAGCGACATCAAGCCATCGCGATCGGGATGCTCGCGTGCTTGCTGATGGCGTCGGTGCTGCTCTCGGCGGCGACCCGCCCCGAGCCGCGTGAGGCTTTTGCCGCCAGCGAGTCGGTGACCTTCCGCATCGACCCGAACCTGGCCGACGCGCCGACGCTTTGCCTGTTGCCGCAGGTCGGCCCGGGGATCGCCGAGCGCATCGTCAACGACCGCGAAGTCAACGGCCCGTTCGTCTCCGCCGACGACATGCAGCGGGTCCCATACGTTGGTGCGAAGACCAAGGCGGCGTTCGCGCCGTGGGTGGTGTTCGAACCCGCACCGGAGTGATGCGTGTCTGCGACGGGTTTGCCGCGGCAACCTTGAGCGATGCGTGTGACGCCGTGCGCTCGTCCCGAGGCGATCGCATCTGTCCTCATGCGTTGGGATCGCCAAGGCTCCCCCGGCCGACCAACGCCTTGCACACGATGCGATCGCCCTGATGGTCTTTAGCCACCCTTGTATTTAGCCTCTTTTGGGTATATGCTTCGGTGGCCACGAGATTGGATCTCGAAACACGGAGGGTCGATGCGTCACACTTTTCTACATGCATTTTCTATTCTAACCTTAGTTTTTGCAGGCGTTAATGCGCAAGCTGCGGACTCCGTCAAGGTATTCCTGCTCGCTGGCCAGTCCAACATGCAGGGCCACGCACGAGCCGAGACCGGCAACGGCGGGGCGGCGGGCGCGATCGGCAGCCTGCGCTACCTCGTCAACGAGGACCCGGCGAACTACGGGCACCTCGGCGATGGCGCGGGCAGCTGGAACACCCGCGACGACGTCTACGTCTGGTCGCGCGACGGCGGCACGCCCAACCCCAACAGCGATCAGTTCAGGCAGGGCAACCTGACCGTCGGGTTTGGCGCAGGCTACAACGCCGAGAAGTTCGGGCCCGAGCTCGGCTTCGGCAACGTGGTCGGCGACGCGTTCGACGAGCCGGTCGTGCTGGTCAAGACCTCCTGGGGCGGGGCCTCGCTTGCCGATGACTTCCGACCGCCCTCGGCCGTGGACAAGCGCGGCGGAGCGGTCGGCGAGTATTACAACCGCATGCTCAGCACCTACCAGGCCGCACTGACCGATATCCAGGCCATGCACCCGGGCAAGGACATCGACCTGGTCGGATTCGGCTGGCACCAGGGCTGGAACGACCGCGTCAGCCAGAGCCGCAACGACGAGTACGAGGCCAACATGGCCGACTTCATCAACGACGTCCGCGACGCGCTCAGCGAGCCGGACCTGCCTTTTGTCATCGCTACCACCGGCATGAGCGGCTGGAGCGAGACCCACCCCCGCGCGCTGTCGCTGATGCAGGCCCAACTCAACATCGGCGACCCGGACAAGCATCCCGAGTTCGCCGGCACCGTCGCCACCGTCGAGACCCGCGGCATGTACCGCGACGCCGGCGTCTCGCCCGTCAACCAGGCCTTCCACTGGCATCACAACGGCGAGACGACCTACCTCATCGGCCAGGGCATGGGCGAGGCGATGGTCGAACTGGTCCCCGAGCCCGGCTCGCTCGCGCTGCTCGCGGGCGCGGGGCTGCTCTTTGCTCGGCTTCGGCGTGGGCGTCGGGCTTAGCCTGCGGCTCGTCTAGACGGTTGACGCGAGCCGCTGCATGACCTGCTGCAGGTCGCCCCAGACCTTCTTGCGGTTGTCCGGGGTGTAGGACCTGAGCAGGTACGCGGGGTGGAAGGTCGGCATGATCGGCAGCGGCGGGTCGGTGTGCGTAAACTGGGCCCAGTTGCCGCGCAGGCGCGTGATGCCGGTCGTGGTTTGCAGGGCGAACTTGGTCGCCGCCCCGCCGAGCGCGACCAGGACGGTCGGGCAAACAATCGCGACCTGTTTGGCGAGGTACGCGCCCTGCACCGAAGCCTCCTCGGGCGTGGGCGTGCGGTTGTTCGGCGGGCGGTACTTCACGACGTTGGCGATGTAAACCGCCTCCCGGCTCAGGCCCATCGCCGTGATCATCTTGTCGAGCAACTCGCCCGCGGGCCCGACGAACGGCCGACCGAGTTTGTCCTCGGTCTCGCCCGGGCCTTCGCCGATGAACATCAGTTGCGCATCGACGTCGCCTTCGCCAAAGACGAGGTTGGTGTTCGCCGGGCGCAGGGCTTGGACTTGACTGTCGTGCTCGAACGCTTGGGCCAACTCGTCGAGCTTGACACGCTTGTCGTCGGCGTCCAGCCCTTCGAGCAGCTTGACCTCGGCGGGGCGGGCAGGGGGCAGAGGCGGGGCTTGGTCGCGTTCGCCCGGCGGGGTGAGTGAGAAGCGCGAGGCGGGTTGTTGGGGCCCGCGCTGAGGTGAGCTTGTTGCGCGATGGGACCCCACGGCGTCGGCTCGGGCCGAGGCCGTGGGCTTAGCGGTGGATGCGTTCGCAGGCGCGACGCCGGCGGGCGTGGGGACGGCGCTCACGCCGAGCAGGGCGTCGGTCTTGAGGTGCTGCCGGAGGATGCGGGCCGGGTCGGGGCTTGGCATGGCGGGTGGAGGATACCGCGCTGAGGCGGCGGGGTGAGTCGGCGACGCTCGTTGCGTCCGAGAAAACCGGTTGCGATCGGCGGGGGCGTGTGCTGCGTTGGTTTGTGGATGAAAACCGCGTGCGATCCGATGCAATACACGCATCGGCCGATCGCAGGCCGGCACGTGTTTGAGCCGTTTATCTGACGCCGAATTGGAGCATTCATCATGGGCGAAGCTACCCGTAACAAGACCGTATTGGGGCCGGACTGCAAGATCTCGGGCGAGCTGACGCTCGACAACGACGCGGTCATCATGGGTCAATTCACCGGCACCCTGCGTGTCACCGGCATGCTCGAGCTGACCGACTCCTCGCAGATCAACGGCACGATCATCGCCGGCACCCTGCGGATGGCGGGCAAGGCCGAGGCCGACGTCGTCGCCGAGCACGGCTGCGAGCTGCTGCCGGGCGCCCAGCTCTTGGGCCAGCTCTATACCAGCCACCTCAACGTCATCGAAGGCGCCGTCTTCCAGGGCGACGTCTGCGTCGGGCCCAAGGCCATCCAGGCCGCCGGTGAAGCGCTCGGCCAGCAGGACGAGTACTACGAAGAAGACGAGCAGGACGCGCCGCAGAGCTTTACGACTTCGATGATGTCGCACACCGACGACGAGTCGATCGAAGAAGACGAGCAGCCGCAACAGCCGGTGACGACCAACCCCAACTCGGTCAACGCCGTGCTCCAGCGCCGCCGCGCGAAGGTCCTGCAGACCCGTCGCCCGGTGACCAACGGCCAGCGGTAATCCTCGGCCCTGCTTAGGAGGGCCAACCCGATGCCACTGCGCCCGGCGCTCGCCGCGTTCCATCCCAAAGGGCCCAAGCCCAAGGCCGTGAGGCAGGTCAACTGCCCGCACTGCTCGGCGGCGTTCGACATCTCCCAGAAGGCGATGTCCGTGCGCTGCCCGCGGTGCACCCGGCCGCTCGCGTTCGAAGACCTGCACCTGGACTCTAAGGTCCAGGGCGACGTCTCGACGATGGGCGCGGTCCGCCTCGGCGAGCAGGGGGAGATGGTCGGCCGGCTGATCTGCGGCACGCTCACCAACGCCGGTCGGGTGGATGGCAAAGTCGTGGTCTACGGCCGGGCCGAGCTACAGCCGCACTCGCTGACGACCGGCACCCTTAACGCCCGATCGGTCCTCGCCCACCGCGGTGCCGCGGTGCGCATGAGCGTGAAGATCGGTCCCAAGCCGCTGGTCGCCACCATCACCGCCGCCGTCACGACACGCCCGGTCCAACGCGCCGGCCGACGCATCGTCGGCGGGATGACCAACGCCGAGCGCTTCAAGCCCGTGCATTGATCGAAAGACTATCGCACGGTGCATCTTCTCTGGCACAAGCACCCGCTGCTGATGATCAGGGGGAGAGGCATGCTTGCCTGTCGCATCGTCCGCAGGCCTAATGGAAAGCGGATTCGGTTTCGCCAGTCAACAGACAGGAATATCTGTCGCCCTGTCAACCATACAGCCTACTATCGCGCTGCGCAAGCCCGCTTAATTCAAGCACTTGGCTTGCCCTTGGTGCTATAGGAAACGCTTGTGAAATTTTGTTGGGTGCGTATCGCACGGCACCCGAGATATGAAACAGCCGGCGACTGTTGGCCGCCGCCTGTTGGTTTCACGCGCATCATTCTCGTTGATGGGTGCGAACGGCTTAGTCTTCCTTGTCCTCGTCCTTCAGCCGGCTGAGGATGAGTTTGCCGCGTTCCGGGTCGATCTCGTAGGTGAAGTTCGAGAGGAAAGAGTTGCCCAGCAGGGCGGGCGCGGCGTGCAGGGATTCGGGCAGGATGAACGCCTTGACGTCCTCGACGATGAACTCGCCGACCTGCACTTTCTTGAGTTTGATCTCGTGGGCATCAACGATCTTGCCGTCGGCCATCTGGAGTTGGACGATCGGGTCACCCGCCGTCGCCTCGATGCCCAGGTCCTTCGCGAAGAGGAAGGGCAGGCTGATCGAACTGGCGCCGGTGTCGAGGATCATCGAGCGGATCGGCTTGCCGTTGATGCGCACGTCGATCATCATCACGTTGCCTTCTTTGCGCAGGTCCACGGCCCCGCGCTGGTACTCCTCGGCGGCTTTGGCGAGGTCGCGCTGGATGATCTCGAACCGCCGGCTCGGGCCGAGCTTATACCGTCGCTTGTCTTGCTCGGACAGCTCTTCGATCGCCTTAGTGACTTGTTCGTTCTTGGCCAGTGCTTCATACTTGTCGGTGACGACCTTGGCCTTCTCGACCCAGGTGTACATCGTTTCGATGTAGGCGGCGCGGGCGTCGTCGATCTTCGCCTGCTGCTCTTTTTCGAACTTCTGACGCTCCTGTTGGGCCTGCTCGATCTCGCGGGCTTTTTCCTTGATCGCCTCGACGTAGCGGGCGTATTCGTTCTGGCTGTCGGCACGCAGTCGCCGGCTGTCCAACTCATCGATCTCGCGCTGCAGGGCGGCGATGTAGGCCTGGGCCTTGGCGATCTTTCGTTCCGCGTCGCGGAAGTCGTTCTCGGCCGAGCGCAGGTCGCGCTGGGCGGTGGTGATGTCCCGGCGGGCGCGGATGATCTCTTCTTCTTCCGCGATCACGAACTCGACGCCGGTCTTGGTCAGCCCCGCGTCTTCGAGGGTCTTGGCGGGGTCGGCGGCGGCGGGTGTCGCCAGCGAGGCGAGTAGCAGCAGCAGGGGCAGGAGCGTTCGGTAGGTCGGCATGGATCGGGTTCCCGGGCGGTTGTGAGCCAGATGACGGTATCGCGGCCACGTAACAGCATCATAACGCCTTTGGTCGCCGGTTCCACGCGTGGTTTACGGATTCCGCAGCGCAATCGCTTCTGATGGGTGCCCGGGGTAGAGCCTCGCCGCCCCTACCTTGGAACAATGCCCTTAAGGTGCATCAATCGCAGCTTATTCCGGGGTTCGCGGACTCGATACCGGCCATCCGGCCGTTATTTCGTCAGATGCGATTGCCCTGACGGATTGCGCCGGACCGCTTTCGCCGGCTGGTACGGCATGTCGAGCAGTTGTTGGCGGGTCCGCACGCCGAGTTTGCGGTAGATGTTGCGGACGTGGACGTGGACCGTGTTGTGCGATCGGCCCAGCTGCTCGGCGACCTGACGCTCGGTCAACCGCCGCAGCAGCAGGTCGTACACCCGCCGCTCGGTCGGGCTCAGCGGCGGGGTCGAGCGCTCCGGCACGGCTTGTTGATCCGCCTGTGCGCGGTCGTATGCCCCATCTGTCGGGCGGGGTGGGTACGCCGTGGCCTGGGTATGCGTCGTCGAATAGGGTGTTTGTCGGTCCTGCATGGGGCTTCTCCGGTGGGGTGAGCCCGAAAGCTAGAAGCCCGGGGTGACAACTAGCTGTCACATGGGGTTAAACCTCGCCTAATATTTTTGGGGCCCGTTCGTCATCTGTGTCGGGATGCAAGACGAACCCCAAACGTGCGTTAGGCGTTTGATTAGCGTGCGGTACACTTATCACAGCGTCGATCCAAGGAGTCCACGGCCTATGAGCTTGTCGAGTACCGGAACGATCTTGCAAACAACCCTGCGGGGCTTGCCGCGTCTGCCACGCGTGGCTTTTGGCATCTTGGTGCTCGCGCTCGTCTCGCCGAGCGTCGCGGCGTTGGCCCGTGAAGCCGAGCCGGGATTGCCGGTCGAGCAAGTGGAGGCCGAGGTCGAGCCGCAGTTCGGGCCGGAGGTCGCGCCCGACGTGGTTCCCGAATCGGTTCAGGACCTGATCGCGATCGAAGCGCGCGTGGCCGACGTGGTCGAGCGGGCCACCCCCGCGACGGTCTGTGTCCGGGCTGGGGGCGGGTCGGGCAGCGGGGTGATCATTTCCGCGGACGGGTACGTGTTGACAGCGGGCCACGTCGCGGTCGAGCCCGGCCGGTCGGTCACCTTCGTCTTCCCCGACGGCAAGACGGCCCGCGGCAAGTCGCTGGGCATCAACGTGGTCATGGACGCGGGGCTGATGAAGATCACCGACGAACGCGAGGGCGGCTGGCCGCACGTGGAGATGGGCGAGATGACCGACGTCAAGCCCGGCGCGTGGGTGGTCGCGATGGGCCACCCCGGCGGGTTTGACAACGAGAGGCCGGTCGTTGCGCGGCTCGGTCGGGTCTATCGCGTTCGCAACCACGTCATCCAGTCCGACTGCACGATCATCGGCGGGGACTCGGGCGGGCCGCTATTCGACCTCGACGGCAAGGTCGTGGGCATCCACAGCCGGATCAGCAACGGCCTGCGTGAGAACTTCCACGTGCCGATCTCGATCTACGACGCCGGCTGGGAACGCATGGCCAAGGGAGAAGTATGGAACCGCCCGGCGGCGCGCGGCGGGGTCCGGCCCGGCGGACCCTACATCGGCGTGCAGGGCGCCAACCAGTTCGAGTTCGGCAAGGGCGCGGCGCTCGATCGGGTCTACCGCGATTCGCCGGCCGAGCGCGCCGGCCTGCGCGCGGGCGACGTGATCGTCTCCTTTGACCGCTCCCCGGTGGGCAGCTTCGGCGACCTCGCGGCGCTGGTCGGCAACATGGAGCCGGGCGACAAGGCCCCGATCATCGTCGAACGCCGGGGCGAGCGGATCGAGTTGGAGATCGTCATCGGCAAGGCCGGGGAGGGCGAGTAAATGACCGACCTCACACGCATCGGAGTCACACGCATGAACCACGACGATTCGCCGCGATATCAACGCTTTTTCGCCTTGCTGCTATGCCTGTCCTTGTTTGGCGCTTCGGCTTTGCCGGCCCAGGCCCAGCGTGACCGCGACGAACGCTCGCGGTTTGCGCCCGACGCGGAGGTGCGCGAGGCGTTCGAGCCGGTGATCCGCGAGGCCCGTGCGAGCGTCGCGGTGATAGAGGTGGACGGCAAGAAGCGGGCGCTGGGCACGATCGTCGACGCCGAGGGCTACATCGTCAGCAAGGCGAGCGAGCTGGCGGACCAACGCGCGATCGTCGCGGTCCTGCCCGACGGGCGCAAGGCCGAGGCTAAGATCGTCGGCATCGACCGGCTCAACGACCTGGTCATGCTCAAGATCGACGCGGACCGGCTGACGGCGGCGAAGCTGGTGGACCGCGAGCCGGCGGTGGGGCGTTGGGTCGTGTGCGCCGGCGCGGACGTGTCGCCGATCGCGGTCGGGATCGTCAGTTCCAAGCCCCGGCCGATCAAGCCGCCGCAGCTGGTGCTGGGCGTGATTCTGCGTGAGCAGCCGGACCTGGGCCTGCGCGTGATGGGGTTGAGTGAGGGGTTTGGTGCGGACGAGGCGGGCGTGCAGCGCGGCGACATCGTCACGCAGATCGAGGGCAAGAAGGTGATCGCGGTCCAGCAATTGATCGATCGGCTGCAGGGGCGGGCCGTGGGTGACGAGGTGGATGTGACGCTGCTGCGTGGTGACGAGCAGGTGCGGGTCTCGGTCCGGCTCAGCGAATTGCGGCCGGACCCCGACAGCCGAAGCGAGCGGATGAACCGGATGGGTGGGGACATCAGCGAGCGGCGCAGCGGTTTCGAGCGTGTGATCCAGCACGACGCGGAGCTGCGCCCGGATCAGTGCGGCGGGCCGGTCGTCAACCTCAAGGGTGAGGTCATCGGCGTGAACATCGCCCGTGCCGGCCGGATCGAGACGTACACGCTGCCTTCGTCGCTGATCCGGCAGAAGCTCGCGAAGCTCAAGCGCGGCGGGCCGGCGGAGCCGGAGTAATCCCGCTCGGCGGGTCTGAGAGTCAGCGTTAAGGTCGATCGATTTCTCTCATCGCCTTTTAAGTGCTGTAAACGAAGCATTTACAATCGCGTGACCTGGCCGGCCGATTCAAGCACACCCTCAAACATGGTCGATATTTCCTGCGGGCGCGGTGCGCCCGTTCGGAGGCTTTCGCCATGGGACAGATCACCACCGGTGTCGGGCTGGTCAGCGGCCTGGACATCAACAACATCGTCGAGCAGTTGATCGCGATCGAGGCTCGGCCCAAGCAGCTCGCCGAGCGGCGTAACGAGGTGATCCGCTCGCAGCAGGTCGCCTTTCAGGACATCAGCGCCCGTCTGCTCGCGCTCAAGGGCTCGGCGGACAAGGTTTCCGGCTCGACCGCGTTTTCGGGGACGACGTCCAACAGCTCGGACGAGTCGGTGATCAGCGTGAGTTCGGGCGTCGGCGCGACGCCGGGCACGTACAAGTTCACCGTCGGCCGGCTGGTCGCGGCGCAGCAGTCGATCACCCGCGGCTTCCAGGACGCCAACGTCACGCCGATCGCGCCCGACGGCGCGACGATCAGCTTTGACCGCGGCGAGTCACGCCTCGACAGCGAGACGCGGCTCTCGAACCTCAACGCCGGGGCGGGCGTTGGCCGGGGCTACATCCGCATCACCGACCGTGCCGGCTCGACCGCCATCGTCGATCTGCGGTCCGTCGTCAGCGTCAACGACGTCATCGACCGCATCAACACCAACACCAGCGCCAACGTCCTCGCGCAGATCGACGGCGACCGCTTGACCCTCACCGACGTCTCCGGCGGCACCGGCGACCTGCTCGTCTCCGACGTCGGGCTCACCGGCACCGCGACCGCGCTCGGGCTGGCCGGCAGCGGCACCGCCGACGGCGACGGCGACGACGCGGTCCGCACCGGCGGCGTTATCAACACCGTCGGCCGCGACACCCTGCTCAGCTCGCTCAACGACGGCAAGGGCATCCGCGCCGACGGCGGGGCCGACCTGTCCATCACCGACGGCGCGGGCACCACCTTCACCGTGGACCTGTCCGACAAACTGACCCTCGGCGACGTGTTCGACGCGATCGAAGACGCCGCGACCGCCGCGGGCACGACCGTGTCCGCACAAGCCAGCGCCGGCGGGACGGGCATCGAGCTGGTCGACGCCGGCGGGGGCGGGGCGAACTTCCGCGTCACCTCGGCCAACGGCTCGAACGCGCTGATCGACCTGGGCCTGGTGGACGGCGTCACCGATACCGACGCCGACGGCGTGATCGGCGGCGACCGCGTCGTCGCCTCGATCAACTCCAAGCTCATCCGCGACCTGCAGGGCGGTCTGGGTATCGGCGGCATCGTCGGCGAAGGCATCATCCCCGTCGATAGCTCGACCCTGCTTGTTGATATCCTCCAAGGTGCTGGAACCGCGCAGAATGCCGGGCCCAACGACGACTTCCGCGTCACTTCGAAAGCCGGCGTGACCTATGGCATGAACGTTAACGGCCTGACGACCGTCGGCGACCTGGTCACCTACATCGGCACGCGGACCAGCGGCAACGTCACCGCGAGCATCGTCGACCGCGCGATCGTGCTCACCGACAACACCGGCGGGGCGGGCAACCTCGTCGTCACCGACGGCCTGGGCGGCGCGACCACCGCCTCGGCGCTGGGCCTGGTCATCGACGCCGACGTCACCTCCGTCGCCGGCGTCGACCTTGACCCGCTGGGCGTGCCCGCGTCCGACGCGCAGTTCTCCATCACCGACTCGCTGGGCAACGCCGCGACCGTCGACCTCGCCGCCAGCCGGTCCGTGCAGGACATCCTCGACGCGATCAACAACGCGGGCGTCGGCGTCACCGCGCAGCTCAACGCCGCGGGCAACGGCATCAAGCTCACCGACACCGCCGGCGGAGCAAACGACCTCACCATCGCCGACACCCTCGGCACCGCCGCGTCCCAACTCGGCATCGCCGGCACCTTCGCCGAGGGCGTCGCGGACTCCGGCGACCTCGAGTACGCCTACGTCACCGCCGGCACGCGTATCGACGACCTGGGCATCACCCGCGGACGGTTCACCATCAACGCCAGCAACGGGTTCAGCTACACCGTTGATCTCACGCAAGGCAACGAGATCACCATCCAGGACGTCATCGACGAGATCAACAGCGGCAGCCCCGAGACCTTCTCCGGCAGCGGCATCAAGCTCGTCGAAGCGCAGATCAACGCGACCGGCGACGGCATCACGCTGATCGACAACGGCCCGGGCAACGTCGCGATGTCTGTCGAAGACGAGGGCTCGACCACCGCCGCCGAGCTCGGCATCGCCGGCACCGCGGCGAACGCCGGCGACAACATCGAAGGCGGCTTCGAAAAGGTCATCACCGTCGAGGCCAGCGACACGCTCCAGACCCTCGCCAATAAGATCAACGACGCAGACGTCGGCGTCTCCGCCACCGTCATCAACGACGGCTCGCCGGGCGCGCCCTTCCGACTCAGCCTCAGTTCGGAAAGAGCGGGCACCGACGGCGCGTTCGTCTTCGACGACGGCGGCATCGGGCTGAACACGATCACCCTCAGCCAGGCGCAGGACGCCGTCGCGTTCTTCGGCGGCAACGACCCGACCCAGTCCATCGCCATCGAGTCAAAATCCAACACGCTCTCGAGCGTCATCCCCGGCGCCGACATCAGCCTGCTCTCGGTCAGCGACCAGCCGGTCACCGTCACCATCGCGCTCGACGACGAAGCGATCGTCGAGAACGCCAGCTCGCTGGTCACCTCGCTCAACGGCGTGTTCGATACGCTCGACCGTTACGACAGCTACAACGCCGAGACCGAAGAACGCGGCCTGCTGCTCGGCGACTCCACCGTCGCGCAGATCCGAAACCGCCTGTACAACGTGCTCATCCAGCCCAACCGCGAGCTCACCGGCCAGTACACCTCGCTGTCGGAGATCGGCATCCGCGTCGGCCAGGGCGCCCGTGTCGAGTTCGACCAGGAAAAGTTCAACGAGGCGATGCAGAACGACCGCGACGCCGTCGAAGCCCTGCTCACCTTCGAGCAGTTCGAGCTCGACGAGAACGGCGACGAGACCGACACGCTCGTCGCCCAGGGCGTCGGTGTCGAGATCAGCAAGATCCTCGAACGTCTGACCGACGACATCGACGGCGTCGTCCAGTCCAAGCTCGACACCCTCGATCGCCAAGTCACGCTCAACGAACGACGCATCGAAGACCTCGACGCCCGGCTGGAGGCAAAACGCCAACGCCTGCTCGCCGAGTTCCAGGCCATGGAATCCGCGCTCGCCCAGCTCCAGGACCAGAGCTCATCGCTGCAGCAGATCCAGTCGATCTCGATCCCCCAGAACAACAACGCCGGCTGACCCGCGATCACGCCCGGGCCCCAGCGATTATTGGACGCCGCGACGACCGATTGAACCCCCCGGCCCGCCAAGCCGATAACGCCAGTGCTGGGCAGAACAACAAAGGAAGAAACGAACACCGGCCATGAACCAGACCGCGACCGCCAACCCGTACCTGCGAAACAAGGTCCTCAGCGCCCGGCCCGAAGAGCTGCGCCTGATGCTCTTCGACGGCGCGATCCGCTTCCTCGCCCAGGGACGCAAGGGCCTTGAGCAGAAAGACTACGACGTCTCCTACACCCACATCAGCAAGGCGCAGAAGATCGTCCTCGAGCTGTCCAACTCGCTGAACCCGCAGGTCATGCCCGAGGTCACCGAGAAGCTCTCCGCGCTGTACACCTACATCTACCGCCTGCTGATCGACGCGAGCACGAAGCGCGACACCGTTCCGCTGGACGAGGCCGTCAAGCTGCTCAAGTACGAGCGCGAGACGTGGGCGCTGCTCATCGAAAAAGCCGGCGCGGGCAACCCCGAGACCGGCGCGGCTTAAAAATAATCCAAATGAATCGCCCTCGAAGCCCACGCTTTGAAAGCGTGGGCTTGTCGTTACAACCCAGCCGCGGCGCGGGCCTTCGCCGTGACCCGCGCGACTTCCGCGCCCGCCGCGGCGGCGCCGTCTTTCAGGACCGCTTCGACGTAGCCGGGGTCGTTCATCAGCTCAACCCGGCGTTTGCGCGCTTCGCCGAATTCGTCGAGGATCAGCTCGAACAGCGCCTGCTTCGCGTGGCCGTACCCGAAACCGTCGGCGGGCGGGTTGACGTACTTGTCACGCAGCTCGACCGCGCGCGGGTCGTCTATGCCGACCAAGGCGGTGAACAGCCTGTACGTCGTGTCGCTATCCGGGTCCTTGGGCTGGTCGACCGGCGTCGAGTCCGACACGATCTTCATGATCCGTTTGCGCAGCGGCTTCTCGTCCATGAACGGGTCGATGCCGTTGCCGTAGCTCTTGCTCATCTTCTGCCCGTCAATGCCCGGCACGGTCGCGCCGCTGTCGTCGCGGATCATCGCGTCGGGGATTCGGAAGACGGGGTTGTCTTCATCGCAAAAGTGGTGGTTGAACTTCTGCGCCAGGTCGCGGGTGATCTCGATGTGCTGGCGCTGGTCTTCGCCGACGGGCACGAAGTCCGGGTCGACGCTGAGGATGTCCGCGGCCTGGAGGATCGGGTAGGTGTACAGCCCGACCGACGCGGGCAGGCCCTTGGCGACCTTGTCCTTGAAGCTCGTCGCCTTGTCCATCATGTGCTTCGGGCACACGCAGGACAAGAGCCACGTCAGCTCGCAGACCTGCGGGACGTCCTGCTGCAGATAGATATTCGTCTTCTTCGGGTCCAGCCCGAACGCGAGGTAGTCGACGACGACCTGCCTGATGTTGCTCCGCAATTCCTCGGCGTTGCGCGAGCTGGTCAGCGCGTGGTACGACGCGACGAACACGAACATCTCGTGGTCGTCCTGCATCGCGACGAACTGCTTGATCGCGCCGCAGTAGTTGCCCAGGTGCAGCTGGCCGGAGGGTTGGAGACCGGAGAGGACACGCTTCATAGGGCGGGGATTGTAGCTTTCTCGGGAAGGTGTTTCACCGCCGAGGACGCGGAGGGTCGCCGAGTTTGTAGAAAGTGGTGAAATAGCCCGCAGCTAACAGCTGCGCGGACGTCGTTTCATAGACTTTGCCGCGCAGCAGGTTTGCTGCGCGCTATTGACCATCGAACGCTGCGTCTGCTTCCCTGACCGCTTCACAGAACGCCTTGATCAAGCCAACGTCCTTCACCCCGCGCGACGACTCCACGCCGCTTGAGACGTCGACCGCATAGGGTCGGACAATGCGGATCGCCTCGCCGACGTTGTCGGGGGTCAGCCCGCCGGCGAGGATGATCGGCTTGCGAACCTCGTCCCGCATGTGCGACAGCGCCTTCCAGTCGAACGCGACGCCGCTGCCGCCGGTCAACGCGCCCTCCGGTGGGGTGTCGATCAACAACGCATCGACGTTCGGGGCGTTGTCCCACGGCTCGGCCTTGGCGGGCAGTTCATCATCGAACGGCAGGGCCTTGATGACGCGCAGGTCGGCGAGATCATCGAGGATCGACATCGGCTCGTGGCCGTGCAGTTGCACCGTATGCAGGCCGACCCGCTGCGCGACGTCCTTGATCGCGTCGGCGTGCGCGTCGACAAACAAGCCCACCGGCGTCACCGGCTTGGGCAGCGACGCGGCGACCGCGCAGGCCTGCTCGATCGTGACAAAACGTGGTGATTCTTCGACAAAGACCAGCCCGACCCAGCGAGCGCCAGCGTCCGCCGCAGCGAGCGCGGTGTCGGCGTCCTGGATGCCGCAGATTTTAATCAGCGTCGTTGCCATCACGTTAGCCGGCGGGCTTGTCCCGCCGCTCGGTTCGCTCATATCGGGATATCGTCGTCGAACTCGAACGACTCGTCCACCGTATCCGGCCCGCCGACACGTTCGAGGTTGGCGTATTGGAGGATCAGGGTCTTTCGGCCGTGTGTGTTGAATCGCACGCTCGCGCGGGTGATCGAGCCCATCGCCTGCATGTCCAGCACCGTGCCGACGCCGAACTGCGGGTGGCGGACCTTCGTGCCCGGCGGGAAGAGCGACGCCTGTTTCGCCGCGACCGAACGCAACTCCCGCCCGGCATACGGGTCGCCCCCGCCCCCGGAAGCAAAGCCATCATCTTCGGGTTCAACGCACTCAACCGCGTGCTCGGGCAACTCGTTGAAGAACCGGCTGCGCATCGTCGCCTGCGTCTGGCCGAACACCGTGCGCGACCGCGCGTGGGTCAGATACAAATGGCGCTCCGCGCGCGTGATGCCGACGAAGGCCAGCCGGCGTTCTTCCTCTAATTCGTTGTCGTCGGTGTTCGCTCGTTGGTGCGGCAGCAGGCCGTCCTCGAAACCGATCATCGCGACCGCGGGGAACTCCAGGCCCTTTGCGGCGTGCAACGTCATCAGCGTGACCTGGCCCTGGTCGGAACTGGCCAGCCCGTCGATGTCCGCGATCAGCGCGATGCGTTCGAGGAAGGCCAGCAGCTTGTCTTTGAGCGGCGCGTCGTTGTCGCGCCCGTCGCTGTCGGCCTGGATCTCGACGATCAATTCGTTCTCGAACTGCTGCGCCGCGCTGACCAGTTCGCCGAGGTTCTCGATGCGATCGCCGTCGGGGTCGGACTTGTCGTTGCGATAGAGGTCTTCGAGCCCGCTCTCGCGTAGCACGCGTTCGACGAAGTAGCGCAGGCTGGTGCGTTCTTTCGTATCCGGCCCGTCGTCTTCGACGGTCTGCTTCCAGCCTTGCAAAGTCTTGTCGAACTTGGCGATGCTGTTTTGGGCGCGAGTGTTGATGTTGGTCAGCACCAGCGGGTTGGCGAGGACCGCGTCCATGCCGACGTTCTCGGCGAGCGCGTAGGCCTGCATCTGCTTGATCGTCGTCGCGCTGATCCCGCGGGCCGGCGTGTTGATGATGCGCAGCAGGTTCACTTCGTCCGCCGGGTTCGCGATCGCGCGGAGGTAAGCGACCGCGTCCTTGATTTCCTTGCGGTCGTAGAACGCGGTGCCGCGCGCGATCTGGTACGGGATCCCGCCGTCGCGCAGCGCTTCTTCCATCACGCGCGACAACGAGTTGACGCGATAAAACACGGCCATGTGCCCCCACGGGACGCCGTGCTGGTCGTGCAATTCGCGGAACTTATCGACGACCCAACGGGCCTCGCCGCGCTCGTCGTAGCAGGTGACGAGCTGGACCGGCTCGCCCTCGCCGTTCTCGGTCCACAGCTCCTTGTGCTTACGCCCACGGTTGTTGCGGATCAGCGCGTCGGCGGCCTGGAGGATCGTGCGGGTCGAGCGGTAGTTTTGCTCCAGCCGGACGATCGTCGGGTCGGGGTAGTGGTCCTCGAACTCGAGGATGTTGCGGATGTTCGCGCCGCGCCAGCCGTAGATCGACTGGTCCGGGTCGCCGGTCGCCATGATGTTCTTGTGCCCGGCGGCGAGCGTGTTGGCGATCATGAACTGGGCGTGGTTCGTGTCCTGGTACTCGTCGATCAGCACGTACTGGAACCGGCCGCGCAGCTCGTCGAGCGCATCGGGGTGGTGACGCATCAGCTCGACGGTTTTCAACAAAAGATCGTCGAAGTCCAGCGCGTGGTTCTTCTCGAGCACCTCGGCGTAACGCGTGTAGCACTTGGCGATCGTGCGGTCGTAGAAGTTGTTCGCGTTGGTCGCGAACTGCTGCGGGCCGATGAGCTCGTTCTTCGCGTTGCTGATCGCGCCGAGCACGGTGGCGGGGGGGAAGTTCTTAGCGCTCATCTCCAGGTCGTCGAGCACCTGCTTCATCGCGCGCTTCTGGTCGGCGGTGTCGTAGATCGAGTAGCCGGGCGACAGGCCGAGCTTGTCGGCGTACTGACGCAGCAGCCGGGCGCAGAGGCTGTGGAACGTGCAGATCGTCACCGCGCGCGTCTGCCGCTCGGTCAGCAGCGTGCCGATGCGCTCGCGCATTTCCGCGGCGGCCTTGTTCGTGAACGTGATCGCGAGGATGTTCCACGGCGCGATGCCGACGCGCTGGATCAGGTGCGCGACCCGGCGGGTGATGACGCGCGTCTTGCCCGAGCCGGGGCCGGCGAGCACGAGCAGCGGGCCGTCGATGTGTACGACCGCCTCTTGCTGCGGCGCGGTCAGGCCGGCGAGCAGGGCGTCTTCCGTGACGGGGTGGGAATCCGTAGGCATTGGGGCAGTTTAAAGGTTACTGGTTCACCAGGCTTGGGCTCCCTCTCCCTCCCAGGGAGAGGGCGAGTGAGGGTGGGGCGCTATGCAACCCACGGCTTGCTCAATCGTTCGCTGTGTATTCAAAGCCGGACCCTCACCCCAACCCTCTCCCTTGGAGGGAGAGGGAGCAATGGTCGTCAATTCATCGGCAGCCCGGTCTCGCTGGTACAAGGGCCCATCTTGTGGGCGATCGCCAGCGTCCTGCGTGTGCGTTCGAGGTGGTGCTCGAGCCGGTCGAAGCGCTTGAACACGTCCGGCTCGGCCAGCACGTCGTACCGCTGGTCGCTGTCGCGCGACGCGGCCTGCCAGGCGAGGTCGACGATCACCGGCGTGGGCAGGTCCGGCGTCAGCCAGTTGCTCAGGTTCTTGATGCACGCCAGTTGCTGCAGGTTCTCGTCGTCCAGCAGTTTCTCCAGCCGGCCACGCTGCTGCTCGAGGTCGATCTCCAACACGCCTATTTCGGTCGGTCGCAGGATCGCGCGGCGGTAGCCGTCGTCGTCCGGCTCGATTTCTTCCTGGATGCGTGCCCGCGCGACGCCTTGCAGCAGCATGTTGTACCGGCCGTCGGGCAGGCGCTCGTGGTGGGCGATGTAGCCGACGCAGACGTTGGGCTTGATCGCGGGGTTGCCGGCGTAGTGGTGCTCGTACGCGTCGCCTTCGAACGTGGCCATGGCGATCAACCCGTCCGAATCGAGCGCATCGCGGACCATCGCGCGGTAGCGCGGCTCAAAGATGTGCAGCGGGATCGTCGCGTGCGGCAGCAGGATGCACTTGGCCAGCGGGAAAAGGCGGATGGGCTTGCTGAAATCGACGGTGAGGGTGTGCGACATGGGCGACAGAAGTGTGAGGAGAACTCTGCTGCAAGCAATCTCATCATAGGCGCGGTGTGGCGTCATGTCTGTCGGAGCACGAAGCGGGACGTAGCCGCCGGGCAACGCCCGGGGGCGAATCATAGTGCGTGAATTGGTTGGCCTATTGTGTCTTTTCTGATTGTGTTTTCGATGGCTCTACCCCCGCGTGTTACGCGGCGGCTACGACGGCTAGGCGGTGCGTTCAGATCCCACTGCCGAGGTTTTTCTCGGCGTTTGGTTTTTTCGCGTTGCGCCGGGCCTTGAGCTTGGGCGTGGGGTGATCGACCATGACTTGGTGGTCGGGCGGGACCGAGTGGGTGATGAAGACCGAGCCTGCGATGGTGGACCGGGCACCGATGATGGTCTCGCCGCCGAGGATCGTGGCACCGGCGTAGATGGTGACGTCGTCTTCGATGGTGGGGTGGCGTTTGCGTCCGCGCCAGGCCTGGCCGCCCTTGGTGGACAGCGCGCCGAGGGTGACGCCCTGGTAGACCTTGACGCGGTCTCCGATGGTGACGGTCTCGCCGATGACCACGCCGGTGCCGTGGTCGATGAAGAACGACTCGCCGATGGTGGCGCCGGGGTGGATATCGACGCCGGTCTCGTTGTGGGCGTACTCGGACATGATGCGCGGGAGCATGGGCACGCCGAGGTCGTAGAGTTTATGTGCGACGCGGTGGGTGAAGATCGCGTCGATGCCGGGGTAGCAGAAGACGGCCTCGTCGGTGTTGCACGCCGCGGGGTCGCCGTCGAACGCGGCCTGCACGTCCTTGGAGATCAGGTCGCGCAGATCGGGCAGGTACGCGAGCATCGCGTCGGTCGCCTCGCGGGCCTTGGAGTCGCAGTCTTCCGGCTCGCCGCAGTCGTCCTGCTGGTTGGCGAACTTGGCGTTCTGGCCGTAGCGGATGGACTGTCGGATTTGGTCGTAGAGCACTTCGTCGAGTTCGCCGATCAGCTCGCCGACGTGGAAGCGGGCGTTATCCGAGGTGATGCGTCGTTTATCGAAGAACCCGGGGAAGATCAGTCGGCGGGCGAGTTCGATGATGCGGATCGCCTCGTCGCGGCTGGGCAGGAACGTCGCGTCGATGTGCTGGGTGCGTGGGTCCTTGGGGTAGGAGGCGAGCAGCGCATCGACGATGGGATCGAGCTGCGTCGATCGGGCCGGGTCGGTATTGGGTTGCGTGGAGCCGGGCATGTGATGAATAGTAGCGGCGGGGTGTTGAGAAAGCACCAAGCCCACGCGCTGTGGCGTGGGCTTGTGGAGGTTTGCGTCGTTGGGTGCACGGTTTCGGGAGGCCGAAGGCGATGTCCCGAACCCCAATGCGAAGTGGGTGCGTCGCCGGGTCGTCCGGGCCTTCCACTCGATGGAGGCATGGCCGTTGCGCCCGAGTACCGGCTCCCTTGGGGATCGACAGGTTCAGGAGCATGTAGCCTTGAACCGGCCCCTCGAAACCTGTGCAGCCAACGTCGATTCACTTTTTACTCCGGTCATTCTACACGCGCCGCATGAGCGGTCCAGTCTTTTCCGGCAAGTAGCCGGTAAACTTTTTGCCCCGACTATTCCGCCCCGTTGTACGCCTGGGGGATCACGAGTGTCATCCCGGCCTTGAGCGTGTCGGGGCTGGGGCCGATCTTGTCGCGGTTGCGGTTGTAGATCAGGTCCCACGCCTCGCTGTCGCCGTAAAACTTCTGCGCGATGCCCGAGAGCGTATCGCCGGGGCGGACGGTATAGGACTGGTCTTTGCCCGGTGCGGGCGGGGTCGCTTCTTCGCGCTCGCGCTCGACTTCGGCGAGGTCGGGCAGCACGATGACCTGGCCGACCTGCAGTCGCTTGGGATCGACCGACGGGTTGGCCTGGGCGATTTCGAACCACGCGCTCTCTTGTCCGTAGACCTCGACGGCGATGGAGGCGAAGGTGTCGCCGGGCTCGACGGTGTAGTTGCGTGCGTTGGGGGCGCGGCGGGGCGGCTGTCGCTCGGTGGCGGTGTCTGTGCCCGTCGTGGTGCCGTCGCCGGTGTCTTCGGTGGTCCCGTTGTCGCCGGTGGCGGTCGTGTCGCCGGTGCCTGTTTCAGCTTCGCCCGCGCCGGTTTCGGTGTCGTCGCCGGTGACGCCCGGGCCGCGGCGGGATTCGCCGGTGTCGGTACCGGTTTCGATATCGGTGCCCGAACCCGTGTCCGTGTCGCCGGTGCCCGAATCGATGCTCCGCGCTTCGCCTGTGCCTGTGGCGGTCGAGCCGGGCCCTCGTCGGACGCCGGTGATCGGGTCGGTAGCGCCGTCGCCCGGTCCAATGGCGACGCGTGGGGGGGTGGTGTCGTCGTCTGTTGTATCGTCGTCGCCGACGCGCAGATCGATGGGGTCCTGCGCGGGCGGGCGGATGACGACGGTGTCGCCGCCGGGGTTGCGCGGCGGGGTACGTCGGTCCAGGCCATCGCGCGTCGGCGGGGTGCGTTCGCGGGTGTCGGTGTTGTCGGCGTCGTCGGCGTCGGGGTTGTTCTGCTCGTCCGGGTCTTGCTGCGCGAGCGTCTTCGGGTCGCTGGCCTGGGCTTTGTCGCCTTCGTTGGGCACGAAGACGTAGTAGCCCACGACGGCGGCGAAGACGACAAACGCCGCGAGCAGGACGATCTTGTAGGACGCGTTCATGGTTCGGCTCCGCTGGCTGGACGCTAAAGTCTAACAGGACGGCTCGGCGGTGGACAGGTCGGCCGACGAATCGCGTCCGCGGGGTGCGGACGCTTGACACCCCCTCCGACGCCGGATACGTTCCGCGGGTTCAACCTTTTACGGAGCACGCCGGATGGCAAGTCAGGAATCGCGCCTGGTCATCGAGCAGGACGGCGAGGTCACTCGCATCGGCTTTTTGGACCGCAATATCCTCGAAGAGGCGAGCATTCAGCAGATCGGTGAGGAGGTCGGCGCGATCATCGACGCCAGCCCGAGCCCGAAGATCCTGCTCAACTTCGACAACGTCGAGCACCTGTCCTCCGCCGCGCTCGGCACGCTGATCACGATCAACAACGCGGTCAAGAAGCAGGGCGGCCAACTGCGGCTGTGCAACATCGACCCGCAGATCTACGAGGTGTTCGTGATCACCAAGCTCAACAAGCTGTTCCAGATCCACGACGACGATGCCGCGGCGCTCGACAGCTTCAAGTGACGCCGACCCGACCGGCCCGGGGCCGACCGTCGGCTTGCCGGGCCGACATCCCCCGCCATGGCCGAGCCGATCTCCAAATCCTGGACCATCCCCAGCACCAACGCCGAGGCCGCCCGGGTGCAGCAGGCCATCGTCGAGGCGATCCAGCAGCACGGCTGCTACAAGCGCGAGGCCGTCTTCGCCGTCCGGCTCGCGCTCGACGAGGCCTTGGTCAACGCCGTCAAGCACGGCAACCAGAACGACCCGGACAAGTTCGTTCAGATCGACTTTGACATCGACGACGAGCGTTTGGTTATTGAGGTCGAAGACCAGGGCGGCGGGTTCGCGCCCACGGACCTGCCCGACCCCACCGCGCCGGAGAACCTGAGCCGACCCAATGGCCGGGGCGTCATGCTGATGCGGGCGTACATGACCGACGTCGCCTTCAACGACCGGGGCAACCGGGTCATCCTCACCAAGCGGCAGGACTGCGACCGCCCGCACGCCGGCTGACCGTTGCCGCCGACCCGCTCGGGCCGATACACTGTCCTGTTCAGTCCCTTCCGCCACCGGACACCCACCCCGTGCCCCCGGCCGAACCCGCCGCACAAGACGCGCCCGAGAGCCCGGGCCCCGACGAACCGGACCCCGGCCCGGACGCCGAGCGCCCGCCTCTGGTGATCGACCTGGTCCTGCACGCCGAGGAACCCGACCCGCCGATCACCGGCTGGATCGAGCCGATGCTCGGCCGCGCCGCGGAGCTCGTTGGGCTCCAGCACGCCACGCTGACGGTCGTCGTGGTCCAAGACGCGGAGATGGCCGAGCTTCACGAGCGGTACACCGGCGTCGCGGGGACGACCGACGTGCTGACCTTCGACCTGCTCGATCCGCCTAACGATCCCGACGACGAACAGGCGGTCGAGGGCGACATCGTCGTTTGCCTGGACGAGGCGGTGCGCCAGGCACAGGCCCGCCGGCACCCCGTGCGGCACGAGTTGCTGCTCTACGCCGTCCACGGCCTGATGCACCTGATGGGCGAAGACGACCACGACCACGCGGCCTATCTCAGGATGCACGCGCGTGAAGACTCGCTGCTGGAACAGCTCGGCGTCGGCCGGCTCTTCGACGCCAACCCCCAACCCCCGGACGCCAATCCCTAAATGGACCCCGTTATCTGGCTGATCATCGCCGCTTGCCTGTTGGGCTGCTACTTTGCCGCCTGCCAGTCCGCGCTCAAGACATATTCCCGCCGACGGCTGACCGAACAGCTCGAGGACGCGGGCAAGCCCGAACTCGCCGAGCGTTTGATCGAGCGACACGACGCGCTGCTGCTGATGACCGGCGTGCTGCGCATCGCGTTCGCGATCGTCATCGCCTTCGGCGTGCTCTACGAGGTCCAGCACCAGCTGCCCCTCGCCTCGCCGCTCACCGACTTCGCCGTCGCCTTCGCCGTCAGCGCGCTGTTGTTGAGTATCTGCCTTGTCGCCATCCCCGTCAGCTGGTCCCGCTACAGCAGGGAGACCCTGATCGGCTTCTCCGCCAGGCCGCTGCTCGCGATGGTCGCCGTCTTCGCCCCCGTCGCCGCGGGCCTGCACCTGTTCGACCCACTCGTCCGGCGGATCTCCGGCGTGGACCTCACCAACGGCGAAGACAACGACCTCTCCGAAGAAGTCCTTTCCGCGCTCGAGCAGCACGACACCGATGAGGCGATCGGCGAGACGCAGCGCGACATGCTCGAGAAGATCATCGAGCTCAACGACCGCAACGCCGGCGAAATCATGACCCCGCGCACCGACGTCGAGGGCATCGAGGTCGACGCCGGGCTCATGGAAGTCCGAAAGGCCGTGCTCGACTTCGGCCACTCGCGCATCCCCGTCTACGAAGAATCCATGGACCAGATCGTCGGCGTCCTCTACGTCCGTGACCTGGTCCGCTTCGTCGGCAGCGACGAGGATTTCCACCTCCGCCAACTCTTACGCGACCCGTTCCTCATCCCCGAGTCCAAGCCCGTGCTCGACCTGCTCGCCGAGTTCAAACAGCTCAAGGTCCACATGGCCATCGTCCTGGACGAGTACGGCGGGACCGCGGGCCTGGTCACCATCGAGGACCTGCTCGAAGAGATCGTCGGCGAGATCCAGGACGAGTACGAAGAAGACGAGATCGAGCCCGCGATCGTCGATCTTGAAGAGGGCGTGTTCGAGGTCGACGCCCGCGTCGAGATCCCCAATCTCGAAGACCGCCTGGACATCGACCTGCCCGAGGACCGCGACTACGACACCGTCGGGGGCCTGGTGTTCTCGTCGCTCGGCCGGGTCCCCGAGGTCGGCGAGGCGTTCGACATCGAGGAGCACCGCGTGACCGTGACCGCCGCCGAGCGGACCCGCGTCCTGAAGGTGCGCATCGAGAAGCTGGTCGAGCAGGCGGAAGCAACGGAATGAGGACGACGGATTGAACGCGTGGCACGACCCGGTGCCTACACCGGTAGCAAGACGCTGGATCTTGCTAGCAAAGCTCGATGGAGATCATCATGCGTACTTGGCTCATGCTCGTGACCTGGTCCTGCATCGCTGCCATAACGCAGGTCGGTTGTGCAGACAAGTCGCCCGAGGATCAACAGGTTCCTGACGGCGAGGTGCAGTTAACCGAACGCGTCGCCATGCTCATGGGCGGTTGGCCGCACGCCAACGCGATCACGACGACCGGCACCGCCACCGCCTTCCGCATCACCCAGGACCGCGAGGACAACTTCAAAGAGAAAATCATCAGCGAGGGCATCGAGCTTAGCCCCAAGCAGCGCGAAGCACTCGTCGCACTGCTCGCCCGCGACGACGCCTACGCATGGGACGTCGCCAAGGGCTGCGAGCCGATGCCCGGCGTGCTCATCACCTTCGAGGACGGCGCGACCTACGCCCGCGTACGGATCTGCTTCGGATGCCAGATGATCGGCTTCACGCCCGGCGACTGGGAAGACTTCGACCCGATCAACGACGAACTGATTGCCTGGGCCAAGGGCGTGTTCCCCGACGATCAGGCGATCCAGAGTCTGGGGACGGAAGACGAGCTGGGCGGTTTGTAGATTCGGCGTCGGCTGATGCGTTATCCTGTCCGCCCATGCCACGCCCCGAGATCAAGTTCTACAACTCGCTGTCCAAGTCGCTCGAAGTCTTCGAGCCGATCGCGCCGCCGAACCCGGAGGGCAGGCAGGTTGTCACGATGTACAACTGCGGGCCGACGGTCTACGACTACGCGCACATCGGCAACTTCAAGTCGTTCCTCTTCGCGGACGTGCTGCGGCGCTTCCTCGAGCTCGCCGGCTACGAGGTCAACCAGGTGATGAACCTGACCGACGTCGGGCACATGACCGACGACGCGGTCGCCGACGGCGGGGGGCAGGACAAGATGCAGGCCGCCGGCCAAAGGCTCGCCGAGGCCAAGAAATCCGGCAAGCTGCCTGAAGGCGTGGACCTGGACCCGAGCGACCCGTACGCGATCGCGCGGTTCTACGCCGACGCGTTTATTGAAGACGCGAAGCTCCTGGGCATCAAGGTCGCCAGCGAGCCCGACCACCTGCCGCGCGCGACCGACCACGTCACGCACATGCAGGCGATGATCAAGACGCTGGTCGAGAAGGATCACGCCTACGTCGCCGACGACGGGGCGGTGTACTTCAGCGTCCAATCGTTCCCGGCCTATGGGAAATTGTCGGGCAACACGCTCGACGAATTGCGCGGCGGGGCGGCGGGCGGGTCAGCGCGTCCAACCAGTCGATGAAGCGCCACCCCGCCGACTTTTTGCTGTGGAAGCCCGACAGCACACACCTGATGAAGTGGGACAGCCCGTGGGGCGCCGGCTACCCCGGCTGGCACATCGAGTGCTCGGCGATGGCCCGCGCGGTGCTCGGCGTCGACGAGATCGACATCCACACCGGCGGCGAAGACAACATCTTCCCCCACCACGAGTGCGAGATCGCCCAGTCCTGCGGCGCGACCGGCCGAGACCAATTCGCCCGCTTCTGGATGCACGGCCGACACCTCATGGTCGAGGGCGAGAAGATGTCCAAGTCCAAGGGCAACTTTTTTACGGTGCGGCAAATCCTCGACGGCAAGTTTACCGGCCGACCGGTCGACCCCGCGGTGCTGCGCTTCGAACTGATCAAGGCGCACTACCGCTCGCAGATGAACTTTACGCGACAAGGCATAAAGGATTCAGCTGCAGCTGTAGGCAAACTTAGGCGTACTGCAGATCAGATCAAAGTATGGGAATCACGCGCAAATCGCCAATCTTTGCTCGTCCAACCTGATATTTCTAATCATCCTGTGTTTAGCGAATTTGCCACTTGTCTCTCAGACGATTTGAATATGAGTGGCGCATTAGGTGCAGTATTCAAGTATCTGAAGCGAGAGTTTAGTTCAGATGATGCGCCTGTGGTTCGATCGATTTTGCAAGCAGTAGATCGTGTTCTCGGCGTCTTACAACATGATATTCACTTTAGGTCTTTTTCTATTAAGCAAGAAGGTGGAGGATCTGCGGCATTCTCTGCGCTAATAACAAGTGATAATCAGGATATTGAAGCAATGGCTAAAGCGATTGATCTTGCTCGTGCTGATAAGGATTATGATCGAGCAGACAGTATTCGCGCCGAACTCGATGCAATGGGTTATCAAGTCAAAACAACAAAAGACGGCACCGTCGCGACAAAAAAGCTCGCGTAGTGCCGTGTAGCGGGCGACGCGGAGCGTCCCGGTCGTGTCATCTCAGATCGTTCGCACGGGACGCTGCGCGTCGCCCGCTAAACATGTCTGGGTGTAACGCAATCTCAGCGATCAGTCGATCACTTCCACGCCCTCGTACGCGTAGAGCGAGGCGATGAACTCCTCGAGCGGGCGCATCTCCGCGATGGCGAAGTGGTAGGGGCAGTCGAGCTTGGCCTGCAAGAGCTCGATCGCCGCGGGCAGGGTCTCGATGGTGGTCGCGACCAGGAGCTCGCCGTCCTCCCAGCGGATGGGCAGGATCAGCCGGTCCCACGCTTCGCGGGCCGAGATCATCCGCAGGCACTGCGGGTCGAAGCGTTCGGTCGCGAGCGAGGCGTGCGGCGACCGCATGCCGACCTGCTCGGCCAGGGCCATGACGACGCTCATCTCGCTGACGCCGAAGAGGTCCTGGGCGATCCGCCCGAGCGGCGTCTCGGTGCCGAGTTGCTCGGCCAGGGCCAGATCGACCTGTTCCGAGGTCAGCACCCCCTGTTGGATGAGGATCTGTCCGATCAGGTCGTTGTCCATCGCGAAGCTCCGTCGTGTGGTCGCCGGCCGATCGGCCGACGCGTCCCATCACGCTCAAGATCGGCCAAGGCCTGCGCGGGCATTAAACATCCCTCACGCATTTCATCCAGAAAGACGTTCGCCGACCGGTTTGTGTTGCGCTTATCCGGACGCGGGCCGTCAGCACGAGAGATCGGGCGCGGTTCAGCCCGGCGATGACGGGTCCGGGCGCTCCGCCTTCACCACGCGGTACGCCCCGGTGACGTAGGGCAGGCCGCTGAGCACGGTGACGACGACGGTCGCGTAGACGAGCAGGTCGCGGGGCAGGGCGAGCTTGTCGCTGAACTGGATGTCCTTGTCCATCGCAAACGCGATCAGCAGCACGGCCGGCACGACGACCGACTGCAGGACCATCTTGAGCTTCCCCCAGACGTTGGCCCCGAACTTGTGCCCGCTGCCTTCGAGTTCGCCGCGGATACCGGTGACCAGCAACTCACGGGCGAGGATCACCACGACCATCCACGGGTAGACGCCCGAGGCCTGGATCATCTTGACGACGGCCGTGCCATCGACCGATTTGAAGGACTCGTACGCGAAGTTCGGCCCGGCTAAAAACATCAGCGCGCCCAGGACCAGGACCTTATCGCAGAACGGGTCCATGATCCGGCCGAACTTGGACTCGACCTGCCACAGCCGGGCGTAGTACCCGTCGAGCGCATCGGTCGCGGCGGCGGCGATGAACAAGCCGATCGCGGGCAGCAGCATCCAGGATTCGTCGCTGCCGTACTGGTAAAACGCGAGCAGCGTGAAGAACGCCGCGGCGAGGACGAGCCGAAGCATCGTGAGCAGGTTCGGGATGTGCTTTTTCTCGGGCACGCTGCGCGGCATCGTACCGGATCGGACGAGCCGCGACCGCGGGGGAGCGGGCAGGTGTGCGTGCGCCCCTCCCTCACGGTCGCGGCGCGTTAAGGCTGTCGATCGCCGCCAAACCCGCGAGCCGGCCGGTGCACCACGCCCACTGGAAGTTGTACCCGCCGATTCGGCCGTCCACGTCGAGGATTTCACCGCAGAGGTACAGCCCGTCGCACACGTTGCTCGCCATGGTCGCGGTCCGCACCTCGCTCATCGGCACACCGCCCGCGGTGACCTCAGCGTGCTTGAACCCGCGGTCGCCGACGACCGGCAGGGGCAGGGCGGTCATGGCGTGGCAGAGCGCCTTGCGGTCTTCTCTGCTCAGCCGGGACAACGGCAGGCCGGTCTCGATGCCCAGATACTTCGTTAGCATCGCCTCGGCGAACCGATCGGGCAAACGCTTTTTCATCAACGCCCCGATCGAGCGCGTCGGGTATTGCCTGGTCCAGTCGAGGATGGACGCGTCGAGTTGTTCGAATGTCAGGCCCGGGCAAAGGTTGGCGGTGAGCTTGCGCGGGGCCTGGTCGCCGTAGTCGCGCAGGTGGCGGGACATGTCCATCGCCGCCGGGCCGGTCACGCCGAAGTGGGCGAGGAGCATCGGCCCGGCCTGTTTATAGAGCGTCTTGCCGGTCTTGCCGCTGAGGGTGAGCTCGACATCGAGCGTCACGCCGGACAGTTCGGTGAGCCAGTGGTCGGGCGGGAGGTTGAGCGGCACGAGCGCGGGCCAGGTGTCGGTGACAGTATGGCCGAGCCGTCGGGCGAGGACGTAGCCGAAGCCGTCGGACCCGGTATCGGGCAGGGCCTGGCCGCCGGTGGCGAGGACGACGCGGCGCGCGGTGAGGGGGTGAGCGTGGTCGATGTCGATCACGAAGCGACGCGATTCATCGCGCTGCACGATCAACACCCTGCTGCCCGTGCGCAGCTCGACGCCCGCGTCGTGTACTGCGTGCAGCAGCGCGTCGAGCACGGTGCGGGCCTTGTCGGTGGTGGGGAAGAGCTTGCCGGTGTCTTCGCGTTTGAGCTCGACGCCCAAGTCGTTGAAGAACGCGGTCGTCTGGTTGACGCCGAAGGACTTGAGGATCTTCTTGACGGTGTTGCCCGAGGCCCCGCCGAAGTAGTCGGCGGTGGTGACGACGTCGTGCGTGACGTTGCAGCGCCCGCCGCCGGCGATGAGGATCTTCGCGCCGACCTTCTTCGCGCCGTCGAGCAGGACGATCTTCGTGCCCGGCGGGGCGTTGCGCCCGGCGAAGATCGCGGCCATCAGCCCCGCGGCGCCGGCGCCGATGATGGCGAGGTCGCATTGATCCGATGGACGGCTAGGCGTATCTGGCATCACAAGTAGGACAGGCATTGCTGCCTGTCATCCGGCGGGGCCGGCGATACGCGGGCGCTCCGACCTTCGGTCGATCGACAGGCGGGAATGCCGGTCCTACCGAAAAAGCTCACTTAAAGTCATCCAACGACAACCCGCCGAGCCCGACGCCGCCGAGGTCCATGCCGCCCTTGAGGTTTTCCTTGGACTGCTTCTTGGCGGAGGTCTTGAAGAGCTTGACTTCTTCCTTGCCGCCGCCCCTTCCATCTCGCCCACCGCGTCGGTCGCCGCCGCCCTTGGGCCCCGAGTCCTTGCGGAGGCTCAGGCCGATCTTGCGCTTGTCGGTGTCGATGGACTTGATGCGGAAGTTTTTCTCATCGCCGACGTTGACGATGTCGGTGACCTGCTTGACCCGGCCGTCGGCCAGCTCGCTGATGTGCGCCAGGCCCTCGACGCCTTCTTCCAGTTCGACGAACGCGCCGAAGTCCTGCACGCTGACGACCTTGCCCTGGACCCAGCTGTCCTCGGCGTACTTGCTCACCGCGTCGGACCACGGGTCGCCGGCGACCTGCTTGAGGCTCAGCGACATCTTGCGTTTCTTGGCGTCGAAGGTCAGCACCTTCAGGCGCAGCGCCTGGCCGACGCTGATGACGTCTTCGCAGCGGTGGATGCGTTTCCAGCTGATCTCGGAGATGGGCAGCAGGGCCTCGACGCCTTCGCCGACGGCGATGAACGCGCCGAAGTTCGCCGTGCGGATGACCGTGCCGATGACCTCGCCGCCGACGCTGATCCCCGCGGTCGCGGTGTCCCAGGGGTCGGGCTGGACCTGCTTCATGCCCAGGGCGATGCGGCCCTTGTCCTTGTCGATCTTGAGGACCTTGACCTGGACGGCGTCGCCTTGCTTGACCACGTCGCCGGGTTTGTTGACGTGGGTGTAGCTCATGTCCGAGACGTGGCAGAGCCCGTCCACGCCGCCGATGTCGATAAACGCGCCGTACTCGACGACGTTGGACACCTTGCCGTCGAGGACCTGGCCGACCTCGAGGGTCTTCATGAGCTTGTCTTTGGAGGCCTTGCGGACGTGCTCGAGGTGCGCCCGCCGGCTGAGCATGACCTTCTTGTGCTTGCGGTCCACTTCGGTGACGGTGGCCTCGACCTTGGTGCCGACGAACGGCTCGAAGTCGTCGATGTGGTGCAGGTCGACCTGGCTGGCGGGCATGAAGGCGCGGATGGAGCCGACGAGCTCGAGCTCGAGCCCGCCCTTGTTGTGGCCGGTGACGCGGGCCTCGACGACGCTGCCCTTGTGCAGGTTGTCCCAGGTGGTTCGAGAGATCGCGCCCTCGCGGGAGAGGAACATCAGGCCTTGGCCTTCGTCGACGTGGTCGACGACGAAGTCCATGATCGAGCCGATGCGCGGCTGGCGCTCGAACTGGGCGAGGGGGACGACGCCCTGCAGCTTGCCGACGTCGCCGGTGACATCGACGAAGACGTCCTCGCCGCGGATGGCGCTGATGCGGCCGCGACGGATCTCGTGGTGGACGGCTTCTTCTTCGCCGGCGGGTTGCTCGGCGTTCGTCGCGGCGGCCTGGGCCGACTCCTTGGCTTCGTCGGCCTGCATGAGCTGTTCGACGCTCTGGTCGCCGAGCGCGGCCTGGACCTCGGCGTCGAGGTCGGCGGGCGTTTGCGCGTCTGCTTCAGGCTCGGGCGCGGCTTGCGGCTCGGCCGGCGGCGGGGGGACCGGGCCGGCCTGCGTCGTCGGCTCGGCCTCGGCGGGCGCGGGGGCCATGGGCGTGTCGGCGGGGGGCGTGGACGCCGTCGTCGGCTCGGCGGGCTGCGGATCGGCCTGCTCGGGTGCGTCGTCGGGCTTGTTCGGTGGGTCGGTCGTGTTCATCGCGTGGGTCCGGCGGTTGCTCGGGCCTGTGTGGGGAATGGCTTTGCGCAGAGCGCTACTTTACTCGCCCATCGCTCACCACGCTAGGGCGGACTGTCAGGGATTGGTGAATCGGCGCGGTCGGCTCACATGAGCGTTGCCACGCACGGCGAACCGCAGGGGCTTGCCCGCCCATTCCCCGCTGTTCGCGATGCCGATGCGCGGGCCGACGCCGACGGCCGAACGCGGCAGCGCACGCTGTCTTGCCAGTTCGAGCCAGAGCGTTTGGTTGGTCGCGAGGTCGACGCCGTCGAGGTCGCGTGTGATCTCAAGCGCCTGGCACAGCTTGGCGGGGCCCGAGCACAGGGCGGTGTCGGGCAGTGGCCGTGCGGGCGATGGTTGGCGGTTCGATTGCCGGCGGAGCCGCATCGCTTCGTGTCCCTCGACCGGCTGCAGGGCGCGGATCAGCACGGCCTGTGGCGAGTGCTCGTCGCGCGTGACGACGTTGACGCAGTGGTGCATGCCGTAGGTGAAGTAGACGTACGCGGTCGCGGCTTGTCCCCACATCGATTCATTCCGGGGGCTGCGGTGGTGGTTGTAGGTGTGGGCCGCGGCGTCCTCGGGGCCGAGGTACGCCTCGGTCTCGACGATCAGACCGGACACCCGCGTGCCATCGTCGAGTTGGCGGACGAGCAACTGCCCGAGCAAGCCGCGGGCGACCGCAACTGTATCGCGCTGGTAGAACACACGCGGCAGGCGCGGCAGCGGGGGCTCGGGGTCGGGGAGCAACATGAGCAAGATCGGAGAGCGTGCGTGGTGGCGCTGTGAAAAATAGCCGGCGGCCTACGGACGCCGGACGAGTTGACAAGGGTTTTGTTCTCGCGTCCGGCGTCCGCAGGCCGCCGGCTATTTCTTCGTTTCGCTCGCGTTTTTCGTCGGGGCGGTCGATGGCTTAACGGCGTTGCGTTTGGGCTTGGGGCCGAGAAAGCCGAAGAGTAGGTCGAACGCGACGCCGATGACGAATGTGATCAGGCCGGCGGTGATGAACGGCTGGCCCGCTTGCATGGTCGAACGGATCAGTGCGGTGGTCGGCGGTTGTGACGCGTACGGATTGATCCATTCCAAGGCGTAGTTCTTGTAGTTGCCCGAATCGATTTGCGCTTTGAAGTTGATCAAATATCCCTCAAGCCCGAGTTCATGCTTTGTAGGCTTCAGCAATCGCCCATCATCGGTGTCCGCGACGTGGAGCGTGAGGTGCGCCCATTTCTCTATGTTCCCGTCATGGCTCGCCGCCACCGCGAACGGCATCTTCTTTGTCGCCGGCCGAAACGCCAGCCCGACCGTGCCCAACCCCTCGACCTGATAAAACCGATTGGGCGAAAGCGACTCGGTGCCCTCGGGTTCGAAGGGCAGCCAGACGGTGGTCGTGTCGGTTTCGCCGTCGTCGTGCTCGACCTCGAAACGGATCGCGACTAAGGCGTCGGCCGGGTAGGGAAGGGCGGTCGTGTCGCGGCGGTCGGTCGGCGTGAGGGTGACGGTTTGTGTGCCGTTGGGTTGGTCGGTGAGTTCGCCGTCGGCGACGTAGGCGATAGCGGTGATGCGGGTGCTGAAGCCGAAGGTCGTCGCGAGCTTGGGGTCCTCGTGCAGCCGGATCGTCGGCATCGCGTCACCCACGGCGTCGTTCCATCGCGGCAGGTCGTCGATGGGCACGGCGATCGGCGCGGCCCCGCCGACCATGACGACCAGTTGCCGGTGGTGCGTGTCGCCGAGGCGCGTGGTGTAGGTCAGCGACAGCGGGTCGGCTTGGCCGCCCTGGGTCGGCGTGACGGGCACGGCGGCGACGCCGGTCGTCTGGCTGCGGAAGGCCCACGACTGGCTGACGAGGATGATCGCCAGGCCGAGCACCGCGACGAAGCGCCCGAGGTTGTCCCACCGCCAGGCCAGCCGGCGGATCGCCGACCAGACGACCACCGCCGCGAGCAGCCACGCCGCGGTCATCAACGGCCACCACGTGAGCACGCTTTGCTGAGTCGAGTCGATCAGGCGTGACTGCCAGAGGTACCGCCCGCCGACGGGCACGTGCGCGAACGCGGTGGTGCCGACGACGAAGACGCCCAGCACGCCGATGGTCCACCACGAGCTCATCGCGCGGGTCAGCCAGCGCACGGGCAGCGGCAGCTGGCGGTCCAGTTCGAGCACGCGTTGGTAGTGGGTGTTGGGCACGGTGGGGGCCTGGGCGGTGAAACGCGAGAGTATAGACGCTTCGACGCGTGCATCGCGCCTCACGAATAGCCGGCGGCCTGCGGACACCGGACGAGTTGACGATCAGCGTATTGGAAGCGTTGATTGCCACCATGCAGCATTTGCTTTCGTGTCCGGCGTCCGTAGGCCGCCGGCTATTTTCACTGCAAGGATGCGTGATCGTGTCGATAGATCCGCTATGACGATCACGATCAAACTCCTCGGCCTCGCCGCCGCCGGCGCCGTCGGCACGCTCGCCCGCTACGGCCTGAGCCTGGCGATCGATCACCGGCTGACCCTCGGCGGGCACAAGCTCTACGGCACGCTCGCCGTCAACGCGATCGGCTGCCTGCTCTTCGGCGTCGCGCTCGCCTGGTTCGACGCGCGCGTGCTTCACGCCGACCACCCCACGCGCCTGATCGTGCTCACCGGCTTCATGGGCGCATTCACGACGTTCTCGACCTTCGCCTACCTCAGCTCGGACCTGATGAACAAGCAGCAGTGGGTCGCCGCCGGCGGGTACATCCTCGCGCACAACCTCGTCGGTATCGCGTTGTTTATCGTCGGCGCGGCGGTCGGGGCCAAGCTCGCGGGGTGACCACACATCCTTGACGCCCACGCTTTCAAAGCGTGGGCGTCCGCGCACCCCATTGGATTCCCCGCAAGCGTCCGTTACAATGTTTCGTTTACCCGTCCGAGACCCGACCACCCCGGAACACGCCCACGGAAACCGCCGACATGGCCACCGACACGCTCACGCCCGACACCACGCCCGCCGACGCACGCACCTCCGCCGTCGTCCGCTTCGCCGGCGATTCCGGCGACGGCATGCAGCTCGCCGGCACCCAGCTCACCGACACCTCGGCGATCCTCGGCAACGACGTCGCGACCCTGCCCGACTACCCCGCCGAGATCCGCGCGCCCGCCGGCACCGTCGCCGGCGTCTCGGGCTTCCAGATCAACTTCGCCGCCGAGCAGATCTACACGCCCGGCGACGTCGTCAACGCGCTCATCGCCATGAACCCCGCCGCCTTCAAGGCACACCTCCGCGACGTCGAGCCCGGCGGGATCGTCGTCGTCAACGAGACCGAGTTCAGTAAGACCAACCTCAAAAAGGCCGGCTACGAGCCCGGCTACAACCCGATCGAAGACGAAGCGATCGACCAGCAATACAAGATCTACAAGGTCCCCATCACGAAGCTGAATCAGGAAGCGCTCAAAGACACCGGCCTGTCGCCCAAGGACATCAACCGCTGCAAGAACATGTACGCGCTCGGCCTGGTGTACTGGCTGTTCGACCGCCCACTGGACACGACGATCCGCCACCTCAACGAGACGTTCGCGATCAGGAAGAAGCGTCCTGAGGTCGCCGAGGCGAACATCGCGGCGCTCAAGGCCGGCTATTTCTTCGGCGAAACCGCGGAGATCTTCCCCGTCCGCTACCGCGTCGCCAAGGCGCCCATCAAGCCCGGCAGGTACCGCAAGGTCACGGGCAACGAGGCGCTGGCGATGGGCCTGATCACCGCGAGCAAGCTCGCCGACAAGTCCCTGCACTACTGCACCTACCCGATCACGCCCGCGTCCGACATCCTGCACTATCTCGCGCCGGCCAAGAACTTCGGCGTCAAGACCTTCCAGGCCGAGGACGAGATCGCCGCGATGTGCGCCGCGATCGGCGTCGGCTTTGCGGGCCAGCTCGGCGTCACCGGCACGTCCGGCCCCGGGCTCGCGCTCAAGGGCGAGGCGCTCGGCCTGGCCGTCATGACCGAGCTGCCCGTCGTCGTCATCGACGTCCAGCGCGGCGGGCCATCGACCGGCCTGCCCACGAAAACCGAGCAGTCCGATCTGTGGCAGGCGATGCTCGGCCGCAACGGCGACTGCCCGGCCGTGGTCCTCGCGCCCAAGTCACCCGCCGACTGTTTCAACGCCGCGATCGAGGCCTGCCGCATCGCCCTGACCCGCATGGTCCCCGTCGTGCTCCTGACCGACGGCTACATCGCCAACGGCTCGGAGCCCTGGCGCGTGCCCAGCGAGTCGGACTTCGAGCCGATCCAAGTCAAGCACGCCACCGCCTCAACGAGCCGCGACCGTAAGGAAGCGGTCCCCGATCAGGCCGAAGACTTTCAGCCTTACACCCGTAACGAAAACCTCACCCGTCCCTGGGCCATCCCCGGCACGCCCGGCACCGAACACCGCATCGGCGGGCTGGAAAAACAAAACAACACCGGCAACGTCTCCTACGACCCGCTCAACCACCAGCAGATGACCCGCATCCGCGCCGAGAAGGTCCAGCGTGTGCAGAATATGGTGCCGGACATTGAGGTCATGGGCGATGCCGACGCCGACCTGATCGTCCTCGGCTGGGGCGGGCCCTACGGCTCGATCGTCACCGCGGTCAACAACGCCCGGGCCAAGGGAAAGAAAGTCGCCAGCGCCCACCTGCGTTACCTCAGCCCGATGCCAAAAAACCTCGGCGACGTGCTGAAGCAATTCGACAAGGCCCTCATCCCCGAACTGAACAACGGCCAACTGCGCATGATCATCCGCGGCAAGTTCCTCATTGACGCCCGCGGCCTCAACAAGATCCAAGGCAAGCCCTTCCTCGTCGAAGAGATCGAGCAGGCGATCGAGTTGATGCTGACAGGCGAGTGGGGCGACGCCGAGGCGCTGTACCCGGAGAACGGGAAGGTGGATGTGAACGCGCAAGCGTTAGCGGTTTAGTGGCCAAATTATTGAACGGATGAAAGTCCCTAGTTGATGGCACACTCAAGCAAGACACTCATTGCTTTCGGATCGACTGCGTGCGTTGTCGCAATGGTCGCAACGTACAGCGCAATCCGGTTTGCCGCAGATGGCAATGACGAAGAATCTGCTTTGATCATCGCCATCATGTTCGTGATGGGTGTTCTTTTTTTATCAGGGGTTTGCGCGATTCTATTGGGCGTTTGCGGTAATGCCCCCCAGTGTATTCGAAACATGATTGGTATTGATGGGTCCGGTCGTTCAGCACCAACGGGCAACCCCACTAAGGATCGGGAGATTTCACCCGTCTGGGCGCTGCTTGCACTGTGCGGTGGCTTCTTCGTGCTATTGTTTCTCTAAAATTTCGTGGTTTGATAAGTACTAGGCGCTTAATCCGGCGGAACTCAATCATGCCCGACACCAAACCCCACATACCCCATGCCCACGAATACGTGGCGACCAGGACGCGCTTTCTTGGTCCTTGCTCGTAGGCTGTTACACTGTGCCAGACTCTCTATGTACAGGAGTGTGCGATGAATCCTGAAGAGATGAAAGACGTGATGCAGGCCGAGCCGTTCAAGCCTTTTGTGATCCATTACCCCAGTGGACGAGGCTTTGAGATCAGCAGTTCGGATCAGGCTGTGCTTAGTGCTGACAAGCGTACGCTCGTCAGGGCGCGTTCCGGTCAGGATGGTGGGATTGATTTAATCGATGTCATCATGGCTGAACGCATCGAGATACTTCCCGAACAACCCAAGCCACGCATGTGGTGGATTAATAAAAATGGCCACTGACACCCCCCTCCCCACCCTCAAAGCCAAAGACTTCTCCTCCGACCAGGACGTGCGCTGGTGTCCGGGGTGTGGCGATTACTCGATCCTCAACGCCGTACAGCGGGTCTGCGCGAACATCGGCGCGACGCGGGAGAACTCGGTGTTCATCTCCGGCATCGGCTGCTCCAGCCGGTTCCCGTACTACATGGACACGTACGGGTTCCATACGATCCACGGCCGGGCCCCCGGCTTTGTCACCGGGGTGAAAATGGCGAATCCGGACCTCGACGTGTGGATGGTTACCGGCGACGGCGACGGGCTATCGATCGGCGGCAACCACCTGATGCACATCCTGCGGCGGAACGTCAACGTCAACGCGCTGCTCTTTAATAACCGCATCTACGGTTTGACCAAGGGCCAGTACTCGCCGACGAGCGAGCAGGGCAAGAAGACCAAGTCCACGCCGATGGGCTCGCTGGACTTCCCGATCAACCCGCTGTCGCTCGCGCTCGCCGCCGAGGCGACGTTTGTGGCCCGCGCGACGGACAAGGACCGGCTGCTGGTCGAGGTCCTCGAGCGCGCCGCGGCGCACAAGGGCGCATCCTTCACCGAGATCTACCAGAACTGCAACATCTTCAACGACGGCGCGTTCGAGTTCGCCAGCGCCCGCGACCAGAAGGACGACAACGTCCTCTACCTCGAGCACGGCAAGCCGATGGTCTTCGGTAAAGACAAGGACAAGGGGCTGCGCCTCACCGGCTGCCGACCCGAGGTCGTGACATTAGGACAGGGCGGCGTCAGCGAGGACGACCTCTTGTTCCACGATGAGACGAATAAGCCGATGGCGCTGATGCTCGCCGAGCTTCACCACCCGCACTATCCCGAGGCGATGGGTGTTTTGTACCGCGAGGAACGGCCGACGTATGAAGACCTGCTGCACGCGCAGGTGGACGTCGCGATCAAGGACCGCGGGGCCGGCACGCTCGACGCGCTGTTTAATGCGGGGGATACGTACGTGGTGGCGTGATTTGGCGATTGAACGAGCCGCGACCGTGAGGGAGCGGTTTGCACTGACAATCACGTAAGGTTGTTTGAACCGCTCCCTTACGGTCGCGGCTCGTCAAGGCATCAATGCGACGGCATCTGCCGGGTTTCGCCGCTTTGCATGTCCGTCTTCCCGGTCAGGCAATCCCGGATCGCCGCGGCGACGACGGCGGGGTCCAGCGTGTGGTCCGTCGGGATCGCCTTCTCCGAGAAGTTCTCACGCAGCATCGGCGTCTCGATCGCGCCCGGCGCGATGCAGAAGGCGCTCACGTTCAGCCGTTTGCCTTCGTCGGCGGTCGCCTTGGTGAAGATGTTGACCGCGGCCTTCATCGCGCCGTAGATGTTGAACCCGGTGAACGGGTCGAACGCGCCCATCGACGAGACGTTGCAGATCACGCCGCGCTTGTGATCCTTGAAGTGCGGCCAGACCGCGCGGGTCGTGAGCACCACGGCGTTGAAGTTCACCGCGGTGCATTTGCGCAGCGTGTCGTCGTCGATCCGCTGGATCGGCTGGAGCGGGGCGTAGCCGGCGACGTTGGCCAGCGCATCGACTCGGCCGAAGCGCTCGAGCGTCGTGTCGATCAGGTTCTGCACGGCCTGGGCGTCGGTCACGTCCGTCGGCACGACTAAGGCGCTGGTGCCCGGCGCTTCGTCGGCGACGAGCGTGGCGGTCTCGTCCAATTTTTCCCTGGTCCGCGCGGCGAGGATCGGCGTGTACCCCGCCTCGGCCATTAGCACGGCGAGGTCGCGGCCGACGCCGCTGCCGGCCCCGGTGATAATGACGGTGGGTTTGTCGGATTCGGGCATGGTGCCTCTTTCTGAGGTAGGACAGGCATTGCTGCCAGTCATCGTACTTGTCTGCAATTTGGTGACAGGCAGGAATGCCTGTCATACCGGTTGCGTTTGTGTGTGATTCTTGCGGCTTAACGCCGAAGGTCAAGCGGGCGTCGGCCGATCCGCGCTATACTTCCGTCATGGTCAACGGTTCGATCAAGCTGTTCCGCCTCTTCGGCATTGACGTGTTCCTGCACTGGTCGTGGTTCCTCGTCGCCGCCTGGCTGATCCCGAACCTCGGGGCCGGCCAGTTCCAGGGCACGGGCTCGAGCGCGTACCTGTGGAGTACGGCGTTGTATATCGCGCTGTTTGGGATCGTGACGATGCACGAGTTCGGCCACGCGCTCGCCTGCCGGTCCGTCGGCGGGCAGGCGAAGCACATCGTGCTTTGGCCGTTGGGCGGCGTCGCGTTTGTGAGTCCGCCGCAGCGGCCGGGTGCGGTCTTGTGGTCGATCGTCGCCGGGCCGCTGGTGAACGTGATGCTCGTGCCGGTGACGGTGCTGCTGTACTTCGGCGTGGGCGGGACGCTGGGCAACGTGTTCGCCTTCGGGCAGGGCGGGGACCTGGTCGTGTTCTGCCGGTTCCTGCTGCAGATGAACTTGATGCTGTTGATCTTCAACATGCTGCCGGTGTACCCGCTGGACGGCGGGCAGACGCTGATGGCGTTGCTCTGGTTCGTGATCGGCCGGGCGATCGCGCTTCAGATCGTGAGTATCATCGGGTTGGTCGTCGCAGGGTTCGCCGTGCTGCTGGCCGCGGTGTTCATGGATATCTGGACGATGGTGCTCGCGCTGTTCATCGGCTTCCAGGCGTGGGCGGGTTTCCAGACGGGCATGAAGCTCTCGCGGATGGACGCGCGCCAGTACGACCAGCGCCACGCCGAGCGCGCGGCGAACGACGATGTCGAGCAGCGCATCCAGTCGCAGATCGATCCGTGGCGTCGGTGAATCACGCCGTGACCAACTCGTCCTCCACCGACCACTTCGCCCCGTCGCGGTTGACCTTTCGGTACAGCGTGTCGCGTTCGATCGGTTGGTAGCCGGCCTCTTCGATCAGGTCGCGCAGCTTGCCGGGTGTGACTTCCTGGTGGGTGGTGCTGCCGCCGACCTTGGTGATGTCGTACCAGACGACGGTGCCGTCGACGTCGTCGACGCCGAAGGACAGGCCGAGCTGGGCCATGGGCAGGGTCTGCATGATCCAGAAGCACTTGACGTGGTCGAAGTTGTCGAGCATCAGCCGGCAGACGGCGAGCATGCGCAGGTTGTCCAGGCCCGTCGGCCCGGGCAGGTGCTGGAGTTCGGAGCCGTCGGGGAAAAACGGGAGCGGGATGATGGTTTGGAAGCGTCCTTTGTGGCCGTTGTCGATCGCTTCGTCCTGTGCGTCGCGGAGCAGGCAGAGGTGCCGGACGCGGTCTTCGAGGGTTTCGACGTGGCCGTAGAGCATGGTCGCATTGGACATCAGGCCCAGCTCGTGGGCGGTGCGGTGGACGTTGATCCACTCGAGCCCGCCGATCTTGCCGCGGAAGATCTCGTCGTGCACGCGGTCGTCGAAGACCTCGGCCCCGCCCCCCGGAAGGCTTCCGAGCCCTGCTTCGATGAGGTCTTCGAGCATCCCGCGGATCGTGCCGGCACCGGGCTTGTCCTTGTTGTCGCGCTTATGGATGCGTGCGAGGTGCGTGAGCTCGACGGCGGTGAACGCCTTGAGGTGGACGCTGGGCGCGACCTGTTTGCAGGTCTGGAGGATGTCGGTGTAGTAGGAAAACGACTGCTTGGGGTGCAGGCCGCCGACGATGTGCATCTCGGTCGCGCCGGCGTCCTGGGCTTTCTTCGCCTGCTCGGCGACGTCGTCCATCGAGTATTCGTACGCCCCGTCCTGGCCCGGTTTGCGGTGGAACTCGCAGAACTTGCACGACAGCACGCACAGGTTCGAGTAGTTCATGTGGCGGTTGACGTTGTAGTAGGTCTTGTCGCCGTGGCGGGCGGTGCGGGCGTGGTCGGCGAGTTCGCCGAGCGTCCAGAGGTCGCCGGTGCGCAGGAGCGCAACGCCGTCGTCGAAGCTGAGGCGTTGGCCGGCGAGGACTTTGTCTTTGATGTCGCTGAGGTCATTTGCCATGGCGTTGAATCATAGAGCGGGTCTTGCGGAGCGTCTAGCGTTTAGCGTCCAGAGCCCAGGTCAAACCAAGAGGTGGTCCGTTCCGGGTGGCTCGACGCTAAACGCGAGGCCCTATACGCTAAGCGCTATGCGTATCCTCGGACACGGCATCGACCTCGTTGACACCCCGCGGATCGAGCGGCTGCTCGGCGAACACGAACAGCGCTTCCTCGATCGCGTGTTCACCGCCGGGGAACGCGACTACTGCGAGTGCGGCGGCAAGCTGCGGGTCCAGCGGTACGCGGCGCGGTTCGCGGCTAAGGAGGCGGTCCTCAAGGTGCTGGGAACCGGCTGGTCCGGCGGGATCGCGTGGACCGACGTCGAGGTGCTGCGTGAACCGACGGGCAAGCCCACCGTTTCGCTGCACGGCGAGGCGGCGGCGGTCGCGGAAAGCCTCGGCGTCGTCGCGTGGCACATCAGCCTCAGCCACCTGCAGGGACACGCGCTCGCGAGCGTGATCGGGGTCGGCCGAGATTGACCGGTGGGCAGGCTTGCAGCCTGTCATGCCGCATCGGGATGCTATGACAGGGACGATGCCTGTTGCGCCTTGACACCGCTTTCAACTGTACCGCTCGGCGGTGGCGTATGATGATCCGATCGGCGTGGGCCGATACCAACCGGGAAGCCGATGGCCAAACGCGACCAAACCCCGCCTTACGAGATCATGCGAAGCCGCCAGCCCGGCAGCGCGAGCGGTGGCCATTCGTTGGGATCGGCCGGCCTGCCCGCCGATAGCGGGGCGTCCCAGCCGGTGCCCGCGGTGAGCGAGCCCGCGGCGGGGGTGCCGAGCCGGGCCCCGTGGTGGGTCGGTTCGTCGGCCCCGCTGGTGCTGCGGGTCCCGCGCGGGCTGGCGCTCCTGGCGGTCGTCGGCGTGTTGGGGGTGATCGTGCTGGCCTACCTAGTCGGCTCGGCGCGGGGGTCGGCGTCGGCCAAGCCGGACCCCGAAGACGCGTCCCTGGGCGAGCGATCCGGCCCCGACGGGTACTTCGTGTCCAGCGAGGACGGCTACGAGGGCACGGAGGTGGCCGTGCCGGGCGACCCGCTGACCGCCGAGCGCCGCGAGCCGGGGCTGAACTACATGCGGCTGATCCAATCCAACGAGGCGGACTGCCGGAAATTGGCCGAGTTCTTCGCCTCCCGCGGGGTTGCAATCCAACTGGTTTTGGTCAATAATGCCCAATCCTGCATCGCGTACGCCGTCAAACGTGGCTACCGCGGGGACGAGTTGGATTCGGAGTCGTGCAAGCGGTACCGGCAGCAACTGCTGTCGATCGGCCAGCAGTGGAAGGTCCACAACGGCAACCGCGGGACGGACCTGTCCACGATGTATTTCGAGTTGTACAACCCTCGCGGCAACGACTAATCAGACCCGCACCGAACGACACAAGGATTGAAACGATGAGCCTCGATCCCTCCCTTAAGACCGGCGGCGGCCTCGCCGGCCACCGCAACGTCCTGACCCGCGCCGAGCGCATCGCCAAGCTCAAGGCCAACGGCGAGTTCAAGGACGACTCCAACGCGCTGGGCCTGCGCAAGGTCGGCAACCGCAAGGTCGTCGCCGGCGGCAAGTCCAAGAAGAAGAAGGAAGCAACGGAGTAGTTCGTAGCGTCTAGGGCTTAGGGTCTAGCGTCTAGGCGAGCCGCATCAGCTGTTCATGGTTCAACGCCGTCCTTCATCGGGCGGCGTTGTTAATTCGGTATCATTCTTCCGACGCTAAACGCTAGGCCCTAGACGCTAGACGCTGACTATGGACACACAACGCTTCATCGCCGACCGGATGCGTTCGATCGACGCCTCGGGCATCCGCCGGGTGTTTGATCTGGCCGCGAAGCTGAAGGACCCGATCAACCTGTCGATCGGCCAGCCGGACTTTGATGTGCCCGACGAGGTCAAGGCCGCGGCGTGCGACGCGATCCACGCCGGGCAGAACAGGTACACGCAGACGCAGGGCACCGCCGAGCTTCGAGCCGCGTTGACGAAGCGGCTCGCCGAGGAGTTCCCGCAGACGCTCGGACGGGGCGGGGCGGGGCAGCTCGACGCGGACACCGGCCTGCTCGTCACCTCCGGCGTGTCGGGCGGGCTGATGCTCGCGCTGCTGTCGACCGTCGGGCCCGGCGACGAGGTCGTCATCCCCGACCCGTACTTCGTGATGTACAAGCACCTCGTGAACCTCGCGGGCGCGACGCCGGTGTTCGTGGATACGTATCCGGATTTCGCAGTCACCGCCGAGCGGATCGAGGCCGCGCTGACCCACCGCACCAAGCTCGTACTCTTCAACACGCCGAGCAACCCGACCGGCGTGGTGGCTTCGCAAGCGGTGTGCAACCAGGTCGTCGAGCTGTGCGAGCATCGGGACGTGCTGCTGGTCAGCGATGAGATCTACGACGAGTTCTGCTACGAAAAAACCGAGCGCGACGGCGGGACGTTCTGCCCCTCGCCGCTGAGCGCGTCGCCCAACGCGCTGCTGCTGCGCGGCCACTCGAAAACCTACGGCATGACCGGCTGGCGGCTCGGCTACGCCGCCGGGCCCAGGCCCGTCATCGAGCAGATGACCAAGCTTCAGCAGTACTCGTTCGTCTGCGCCCCGTCGATGGTGCAGGCCGCGGGCGCGTTGGCGCTGGGCGTGGACATGTCCCAGCGCGTCTCGGCGTACCAGCGCAAACGCGACCGCGTCGTCGAACGACTCAGCCCGCACTACACCCTGTCGGTGCCCGGCGGCGCGTTCTACGCCTTCCCCGAAGTCCCCACGAAGCTCGGCCTGACCGGCACGCAGTTCGTCGAGCAGGCGGTTGCGAAAAACTTATTGATGATTCCGGGGGGCGTCTTCAGCCAGCGCGACACGCACTTCCGATTGAGTTACGCCTGCGACGACACGACGCTCGACCGCGGGCTGGATGTGCTGGTGGAATTGGCGGGCGGGTGATGCTGTCAGAGCACGAAGCGTGAGCGAGTGACACCATGGTTCGCAAGCAGGTCACTCGCTCACGCTGCGTGCTCTGATCCATTCACGCCACCACCGACGTCGTCGCCGCGGGCAGGGTGACGATCTCGCCGGTGTCGCGGCGGACGATCAGGCCGTGGTCCGGATCGAGGTCGAGGACCTCGCCGGTGATGCGTTGGCCGGCTTGCTCGAAAGATTGGATATGACCAAGCGAGGCCCGCGCCCGCCATTCGTCGAGCATCAGCGCCTGATCGGACAGTCGTAGGACTCGATCCAACTCGATGAAGACCTGTTCGACGACGTAAAGCCGGTCGCTTCTGCAACCATGATCGGCAAGGCAGGTTGCCCGCTGTGCAATCGCGGGGTCACGGCACGCATCCGGCAGGACGTTGATTCCGATGCCGATGACAAACGCGTTCGCAGTTTTCTCGATGATGATGCCAGCGACCTTGCGCGCATCGATCATCACGTCGTTGGGCCACTTAAGCCGAATCGACCGATCAGGCAGCAATCGCTCTACAGCCATTGCCGCTGCAATACCCGTGAGCATGGACAGGCGGTCATGCGTTGGATTCTTTGGCTCCGATGGCAAGCAAAGGCTCATCAATACCGATGAGCCCGGCTTAGAAACCCACGTCCTGCCGAGTCTTCCTTTGCCCGCGTTCTGTTGATCTGCAAGGACCAGCGTACGCGACGGCGCATAAACTTTGGCTTGAGTTTGCGTACTATTTGTTGAGCGGAAGACACGAAATTGCGTCGGACTCAGGTTGTGTTTTGATATCAAGGACTCCAGGTAATCGCTCCACAGTTCGATGGGAGTACGCGATAAACGATAGCGATGTGGGGCAACCTCCTCGATCTCACAGCCCAAGCCAGTGAGCCTGACAATGGCTCTTTTTAACTGATTCGGTTCGATGCCCAGGTCGTACCGGGCAAGGCCCGCGTCCATCGGATCGCAGCGAAGCAGATAGCCAAGCAGTTCGATATCACCGGGAACCGCCGGGCTCATCCGAGGTCCAGCCCGATATCGAGCGACGGCGCCGAGTGCGTCAGCGCGCCGACCGAGATCCGGTCCACGCCGGTCTGCGCGATCAGGCCGATCGATTCGAGGTTGACCCCGCCGGAGGCTTCGAGTTCGATGCGTGGGGCCTGCTGGTTGCGCATCAGGACGGCCTGGGTGAGCGTGCTCAGCGGCATGTTGTCGAGAAGGACGATGTCGATCGGTGCCTTGATGACGGTGCTGAACTGATCGAGCGTGTCGACCTCGACCTCGATGAACTTGAGCTTCGGCCAGCGCTGGCGGGCTTGGTACGCGGCTTCGGTCAAGCGCTGGGCGAGTTGGTCGTTCGGCGTGTCGGCGAGGTGGTTGTCCTTGATCAGCACGGCGTCGTAGAGCCCGACGCGGTGCGTCCTGCCGCCGCCGCAGGCGACCGCGTACTTCTGCAACCCGCGCAGGCCGGGCAGGGTCTTGCGCGTGTCGTAGACGTTGGCCTTGGTACCCTTGCAGCGGGCGACGTACTTCGCCGTGAGCGTCGCGACGCCGGACAGGTGCGTGAGCAGGTTGAGCGCGACGCGTTCGATCGCCAGGAGGTCGCGCATCGGCCCGGCGAGGGTGGCGAGGGTTTGTCCGGGCGCGACGGCGTCGCCGTCGCTGGCCTGCGTGATGAGATCGACGCGCCCGCCATAGACATCGCACACCGCGCCCAGCAGGGTGAGGCCAGCGACCGTGCCGGCCTGCCGGGGGACGAACGCGGCGCTGCCCAGCGCCTCGGCGTCGATAAAGCACTCGGACGTGGCGTCCACGTCGTCGGGGCCGAGGTCTTCGCGTTTCGCGGTTTCGATCAGGCGCGTCAGTTCGTCGTCGGCGATGTAGTCGGCGGGGTCGGGCACGCCGGTCAGTTTACCGCCGCCGCACGCTTGCCGGGCACGCAACCAGTCGCGGACCACGCGCATCAGCGTTTCACCACCCGCACGCGGTACCGACCCGGCCCGGTCGCGATAAACCGCAGCGTATCGCCCGGGCGAGCGCCCGCCGAGTCGTACAGCCCGGCCCAACCGCGCCAGCGCAGCATCCGCCCGCGCACGAGTTCGGTCTCGATGACTGCGCCGTCGGGCAGTTCCAGCAGGACGCGTGCCCCCGGTTTCGCCTTCGATCCCTCGGGCGACGGCAAACACGCGTAGCGGTTGCGCAGCGCCCCGGCCGTGATCGCCCAATCGCGCACCGGGCTCGAGCGCTCGTCGAGCACGTACCACGCCTTCATGTACGCGACCTTGTACTGGGGCCCGACCGCGATCGGCTCGACGTCGGCCAACTCGATCAGCGTCGCAAACCGGCTGTCACGCTTGGCGTGCCAGTAGTCCTTGTCGCCCGCGATCTGTTTGTTGTATCGCTTGCGCAGCGCGGCGACGTCGCGCGGGAGCATGTCCCCGAACGACGATACTTCGCCGGCGATCGCGGTCGCCATAAACGGCCCGCCCGAGGCTTTGAGGAACAACCGCTCGCCGGCCGAGACCCTGCCGAACGGCGGCTGGGCGGTCTTGGTCAGCCGCGACTCGACGGTCTTGTGGCCCGCGAGGATCGCGTCGATGTACCCCGGCTTGAGGATGGCGACGTGGATCATGGGGCGGGCAGCGGGTCCAGGAGCATGTCGACCGACACGACCACGGATCGGCGGTGGTACGCGGTGTGGCCGTGGAAGCACGAGCCGACGACGGTGACCCGCTGGCCCAGGCGGGTGCGCAACTGCTCGAACTGATCGTCCGACGTGGGGACCAGGTGAAGCTCACGCTCGCTCGGCTCGGCCCGGTTCGTCGGCGAGACGTTGCGGTCGAACGCGACCGGCCGGTCCAGTTGCAGGTAGTAGTAGGTCATCGGCAGTTCTTCGGTGTAGGACGCGAAGCCCCACGCCTCGGCCGCTTTGACCGTGCCCGTGAAGACCGTGCCGTGGCGGTCGTAGGGCGCATGGCGGGTCTTGACCTCCCACGCCGGCGGCCCCTGCCGGTCCAGGCTCGGCAGCCCGTTCTGGATCGTCAGGGTGACCGGGTGCGGCGCGTGGACCTGCTCGCGTAGCGTCTCGGTGTCCTTCGTGTAGTCGGCGTAATAGGGCTGAGCCGTCAACAGCACGCACGTCGCCGACGTCGCACGCTGGGTCAGCCCGATGGACTGCTTGCCCCGGGCGACGACGGTGGGCGTCCACGTCTCGCCGTCGGTCGAGTGAAACGCGAAGACCTTGTAAGGCAGTTGCGGATCGAACTCGCCTTGGCGCGTGCCGTTGTCGAAGAGAAGGAAGACCTCGAAGGTCTTGCCGGTTGTCGGGTCTTGCAGGTCGTACACGCCGAGCAGTTCCCGGCCGTCGCGTGCGGGGTTTTCGCTCTGCGTCCAAGGGTAATCCCACGGCTTGTTGTCGGCCGGCGGCTTGCCCGCGCAGCCGCCGAGCGCGCCGGTGATCGCGGCCAGTACGAGCAGTAAGAACACGTGGCGGTGTGGCATCGGCGTGGCCTTCGTCTCGGCAGGATCAGGTCAGGTACGTCGATTCGCTGAGCCCGCGCTCGTAGAACCGGCGGAGCGTTCGGGCTTCGTCGAGCGTGAGCTTCTCGTCGCGGACCGCCGACTCGATCGATTTGGTGAACTTTCGGCGCAGCTCGTCGGGCTCGTACTGAACGTAGCCGAGCACCTCGCGAACGGTATCGCCTTCGACGACTTCGCTGATCTCGACCTTGCCGTTGTCGGCGATCGAGACGTGGACGGCGTTGGTGTCGCCGAAGAGGTTGTGCAGGTCGCCGAGCGTTTCCTGGTAGGCCCCGACGAGGCAGGCGGCGAGGTAGTACGGCGCCCCGGTGTAGGGGTGCAGGCGAAGGACGCGGTCCGGCTCGCCCTCGCCGTACCCGGGGATGAACTTGTCGATCTTGCCGTCGGAGTCGCAGGTGATGTCGGCGAGGATGCCGCGGCAGGTGGGCTCTTCGCCGTGGCGGTGAATCGGCAGGACGGGGAAGGTCTGGTCGATCGCCCAGTGGTCTGGCAGGGACTGGAAGATCGAGCAGTTGCAGAAGTAGATGTCCGAAAGCAGCGTCTCGAGCGACGCGAACTCTTCGGGGACGTCGTCGTGCTTGTGCACGATGCGCAGCACGCTCGTGCAGATCGAGAAGAACAACCGCTCGGCCAGACCGCGGTGCTCGATCGAGCAGTAGCCGAGGTTAAAGAGCATCAGCGCCTGGTCACGCGCCACCTGCGCGTCGTGGTAGTACTCGCTGTAGTTGTCGTCATTCAGGTACAGGTAGCACTCGGCGAGGGTGCGCACCGGCTGGGGCATCGCGTCGAGCGCGTCGTCGCTGAAGGTCTGCGGCAGCTCAAAGCGGTCGAAGCCCGACCAGCCCAGCACGTCGAAGACCAGCACGCTGTGGTGCGCCGCCATCGCCCGGCCGGACTCGCTGATGATCCGCGGGTGGGGCGTATCGGTCTCGTCACAGACGTTTTGCAGGTGGAAGACAATGTCGTTGGCGTATTCCTGAAGCGAGTAGTTCATCGACGAATCGCGGGCCGACGCCGTGCCGTCGTAATCCACGCCCAGCCCGCCGCCGACGTCGACGGTGTCCAGCCCCGCGCCCAGGCGTCGCAACTCGGCGTAGACCCGGCCCAGCTCGGTGACCGCGGGCTTGAGCTTGCGGATGTCGTTGATCTGGCTGCCGACGTGGCAATGCAGGAGCGTCAGGCAGTCGAGCATGCCTTCCTCACGCAGGCGTTCGACCAGGTCCAGCACCTCGGAAACGAACAGCCCGAACTTGCTGCGCTCGCCCGCCGAGTGCTCCCACCGCCCGGTGCCGCGTGACGCGAGCTTGACGCGCACGCCGAACCTCGGCCGAACGTCGTGCTGCTTGGCGTAATCGATGATGAGCTTGAGTTCGGAAAACTTCTCGATGACCGGGATGATGTGTTTGCCCAGTTTCTCGGCGAGGATGACGGCCTCGATGAAGCTCGCGTCCTTGAACCCGTTGCAGATGATCGGCGTGTGCGGGTCGTCCACCATCGCCATGATCGCGAGCAGCTCCGGCTTGGAGCCCGCCTCGAGCCCGAACCCGTGCGGCCGGCCGTGCTCGAGCATCTCCTCCACCACGTGCCGCTGCTGGTTGACCTTGATCGGGTACACCGCCTGGTACGTGCCCTTGTACTCGTGCTCGGCGATGGCGTTGGCAAACGCGTCCGCGATCGCGTCCAACCGGTAGCGCAGGACGTCGTTGAAACGGATCAGCAGCGGCGTGTTCAGGTCCCGCTTCTCCAGGTCCGACGTCAGCGTCATTAGGTCGACCCCGGGGCCGTCCGGGCCCTTGGGGCGCACAACCAGGTGCCCCTTGTCGTTGATACAGAAAAGCCCGTCGCCCCAGTCCGCGACGCGGTACAGCGCGGCGCTGTCGGGTACGGACCAGGCGGTCTTGTCTGTCGTGGTGCTCAGCTCACTCAAGTTCGGCCTCGGTTCAATGCGGGGACGCATTCTAACCGAGCCGCTAGCGGTCGGTCGCGATCGGCCAGCGGATGATCGTGACGTTGTCCTCCCGCGACGCGCTGGTCAAGACCGCCCAGTCGCCCACGACGACAAAGCCCTCCAACTCGTCGGTCGGCTGCCCCAGATCGATCACGCGCTCGACGGTCGGAGGTGCCGCGCCCCCGCCGAACGTCAAGAGCGTCAGCCGGTAGCCGAGGCCGGCGGTTTGGTTCTGTACGAGCACGAGCGTGTCTTGCTCATCGATCCAGTGCATGCTCTGAACGAACGGCCCGCAGTCGAACGCCGCGACCAGCACGCCCGGCTCGGAGGTCCGCTGCGCCTTGGCGAGCAGCTGCGGGTCGTAGAGGCGCAGCTGGTTGCCCTCGTCGCCGTAGTCCGCGGTCGCGATGAGCCACCGGCCGTTAAACCGCACGAACTCGGGCCGGGTGCCGTTGGTTGCCAGGTCGTCGATCGTTTTGTTGCGGACCCAGCTGTCGAGGTTGCCGCTCTCGGTAAAGCCTTCCCAGATGAGGTGGTAGATCGTGCCCTTCTGGTTGACGGTGTTGCCGATGAACGTGCCGTAGTCGGGGTGATGCGTCAGCCCGGTGGGGTGGGGGATCGGGTCGGGGTCCAGCCGCACGCCGGGTTGGTTGCGTGTGGAGAAGTCACGGTACAGCGTCAGCTCGTAGACCTCGCCGGTATCGGTGATCTGCGGCGTGTAGGGCAGTGATGGTCGGATGCCGTCGTATGTGAGTCGCTTGATGACGCCCCGGCCGTCCTTGTCGCCGTAGATCCACAGCGAGCCGTCGATCATGGCGATGCCCTGGCACGCGCCGACGCCGGGGACGGTGAACCGGGTGACGACGGGGTTTTCGACGTAGTAGGTGTGCGGGTTCGCACACCCGAGGACGGCGAGGCAGAGAACGATCAGGGCAGAGGCGCATGTTTTCATGCGATCGATTCTTGCATAAAGCCGTGAGCGCTGCGCGAGCAAAAGCCCACGGATTCAATCCGTGGGCTTCGTGTGTTCGTTTGCGATTTTGAGGCGTCGGGCCTTAGCCGATCCCGTCCTGCTTGGCCATGTAGCCGATCAGGTCGACGACGCGGCAGGAGTAGCCCCACTCGTTGTCGTACCACGACACGAGCTTGAAGAAGTTGCTGTCCAGTTCGATGCCCGCGCCGTGGTCGAAGGTCGACGAGTGCGGGTCGTGGATGAAGTCGGTGGAGACGACCTGCTCGTCGGTCCAGCCGAGGATGCCCTTCATCTTGCCCTCGGCGTGCTTCTTCAGCGCCGCGCTGATCTCGTCGTAGCTGGTCGCCTTCTCGGTGACGACGGTGAGGTCCACGACCGACACGTCGATGGTCGGCATACGGAACGCCATGCCGGTGAGCTTGCCCTTGAGTTCGGGCAGCGCCAGGCCGACGGCCTTGGCGGCGCCGGTCGAGGCGGGGATGCAGTTGACCGAAGCCGCGCGGCCGCCGCGCCAGTCCTTCTTGCTCGGCCCGTCCTGGGTCGGCTGGGTCGCGGTCATCGCGTGGACCGTGGTCATCAGGCCCTTGACGATGCCGAACTCGTCGTTGACGACCTTGGCCAGCGGGGCGAGGCAGTTGGTCGTGCACGACGCGTTGGAGACGACGGTCGCCTTGGCGTCGAGGGTGTCTTCGTTGACGCCCATGACGATCGTGGGTACCTGGTCGGGCGACTTGGTCGGGGCGGAGATGACGGCCTTCTTCGCGCCCGCAGCGACGTGCTTGGCCGCGCCGTCGTAGTCGGTGAAGAAGCCGGTCGATTCGACGACGTAGTCCACGCCGATGTCGCCCCACTTGAGGTTGGCCGGGTCGCGCTCGGCGGTGGAGCGGATCTTTGTGCCGTTCACGATGAGGTTGTTCTCGTCCGAATCGACGGTGCCGTCGAACCGGCCGTGGATCGAGTCGTACTTGAGCAGGTACGCGAGCGCGTCGTTGTCGAAGAGGTCGTTGATGCCGACCACTTCGATGTCGGGGTTGGCCTGTGCGGCGCGGAAGACGAGCCGGCCGATGCGTCCGAAGCCGTTGATGCCGATCTTGATAGCCATCGCGGCGATCTCCTGGGGTGTTGCGTGTTGTCGCGTCGGCGGGCCCAACGATCGGGACGCGCCGAGCCGAGCAAGGTAAGGATTGTGCGGGGAAAGTCAAACCCGTACGCCTGCGCGATGCTTGCCCCGATGCGATTAGTGCTTGGTCTGACTACACTTGAGCCATGCCGCGCCTTTTCGATGAGCCCGATCCCGAGCCGCCCGGCGATGTGGAAGGCAAGCCCGCTAAGCCGCAAGTGGCGGACAAGCCCGTGCCCGTCGCGGCGCTGCTCGGGGCGATCAAGGCCGCCATCAACCACCAACTGCCCGGCAAGGTCCGCGTCGTCGGCGAGGTCTCCAACCTCAACGACCGCAACCACTGGTTCTTCTCGCTCAAAGACGGCGAGGCGGTCATCCGCTGCGTGATGTTCGCCTCCGCGGCAAGGGCCGTGCGATTCAAGGCACGCGACGGCGTCGAGGTCGTCGCCACCGGGCGGGTCGACGTCTACCCCGCCCAAGGCACGGTCCAGCTCTACGTCGATAAGCTCGAACCGGTCGGCGAGGGCGCGCTCGAGCAGCAGCTGCGCGAGCTGATCAACGAGCTGCGGGCCGAGGGTTACTTTGATGAAGCGCACAAGCGCCCGCTTCCGGGGGTGCCGACACGCGTCGCGGTCGTGACCTCGCGCAGCGCCGCGGCGTTGCAGGACGTGATCAACACCGCCCACCGCCGCTGGCCCGGCTGCGAGCTGGTGCTCGTCGATGTGCGCGTGCAGGGCGAGCAGGCCGCGCCGCAGATCGCCCACGCGCTGCGCACGCTCAGCGAGCACGGCGAGCGGCTGGGCATCGACGCGATCATCCTCACCCGCGGCGGCGGGTCGATCGAAGACCTGTGGGCGTTCAACGAGCGCATCGTCGCCGACGCGGTCTGGGACTGCGCGCTGCCCATCGTCGCGGCGATCGGGCACGAAACGGACGTGACCGTCGCCGAACTCGTGGCGGACCACCGCTGCGCGACGCCGACGCAGGCCGCGATGACGCTCGTGCCCGACCGATCGATGCTCGAGCGGCAGGTCGCGCAGTCGGCGGACCGTTTAGCGCTCGCGCTCAAACGCCGGGCCCAGCAGGACCGTCAGCGCTTGCGCGCGGTCGCGCGTCACCCCGCGATGAGCCGTCCGGATCGGATGGTCGCAAACGCCGAGCGATCACTCGACACGCTGCGCCGCCGGCTGGACCGTGCGCTGCCCGCGATGACTGCGTTGCACAAGCCTAAGCTCGGCGCACTGGCCCGCGCGCTGCCGCAGGCGATGGCCCGGCGGATCGAGCGCGACGCCGAGCAACTCGATGCGCTCACGCGTGAACTCGACGCGGTCGGGCCGGCGCGCGTGCTGGGGCGCGGCTACACCTACACGCTCGGGCCCGACGGCGAGTTGCTGCGCTCGGCTGAGTTGGCGAAGGCGGCGGGGCGGCTGACGACGGTGTTCGGCGACGGGCGGGTCACTTCTGCGGTCGAAGGCGCGACGCCGACGCCGATCCAACCCACGCCCGCGAGCCCGCCGCCGCGCCGGCGCAGGCGAAAGCCCAAGCCGCCGACCGGGCCGGGGTTGTTCGACGATTCGCATTAGGTTGCGTGTCCGGGTTTAGCGCCTGCGTCGCCGGGCGAACGCGAGGCCGGCACAGGCGAACAGCGCCGCGCTGCCGGGCTCGGGCACGACGACCAGGTAGCTCGGATCAACCAACGACGGTCCACTGCCGACATTCGGGCCGGAGACCTCGACGCGGTCACCGCTGATCGGATCGACCGCAAAGATCGCGTTCTCCGCTTGATCTGCGACCAGGATGCCGCCCCCGAGGTCAAACGCGACACCGGTTGGGAAGTTGAGGCTTGTGCCCGTTCCGTTGTTGTCGTCTGAGACGATGGCGCGGTCGCCGGTCAAAGGATCGATGCGGAAGAGCGCGTCATCGAAGAGATCGGTCACGAAGAGGTCGCCGTTCGCGGCGATGGCGACGCCGTTTGGTTGAGCGAAGGTGGGGCCGGCGCCGATGCCGGTTTGGTCCGAGAGCACGGTCCGATTGCCGGTCGCGGGATCGACGATCATGACGCGATCGTTGCCGGAGCCGATCTCGGGATCGGTGACGACCAGGTTGCCCGCCGCGTCCATCGCGATGCCCGTCGGGTTATTGAAGGTTGGTCCGGAACCGACTTCGCCGACCTGAAGGTTGCCGGCGAACAGCGGGCCGGAGACCACTTCGCGTTCGAGGGTGTTCGGGTTGAACCGGATGATCCCGGGGTAGCTGCTGTCGGCGACGAAGATGTCGCCGTTCGGCAACGCGACCAGGTCCTCGGAGGTGATCAGCCCGGGCCCCGCGCCGTTGAACCACGAAGCGATGCGGGTGCGGTCGCCGGTGACGGGGTCCACTGAGAACAGGCCCTGGCTGCGGTCGGCGACGAGGATGTTGCCCGAGGCGTCCAGCGCGATGCCGGCCGGCGCGACGAAGTTGGTGCCCGTGCCTCTGGACAGGCCCGAGACGACGGTCCTGTCCCCTGTGGCCGGGTCGATCGCGATGACGCGTTGGAACGTGCCCGCATCGGTGACCAGCATCGTGCCGGGCGCGAACTGCGCGGCGACGGGCGAACTCATGAACAAGCCGGCCAAAGCGAGACCGGCCACGGCGAGGATGCCTCTTGCAAACATGTTGATTTTCCCTCACGGAACAGGACACGGACGATACGTTTGCGGGCCATCGCTGCGGGCCCACGTTTAGTACCACAGAGTAGGGATTCGATGCCATGAAATCTGCGCCTACTTAGTGGTAGCCACAAGGCGGGAAGCGGCGGGTCGGCGCGCGACTGGACAGGCCGAGCCGTGGGCGCATCCGATTCGGGGGGTTGCGCTTAGAACGCCCTCGTCAACTTTTACATCTCACGCTCCGCGGTCGTTAAACTTCCAACCATGCCGAGTAAGCCCACCGATAAAGACCTCAGCTTTGAGCAGGCCATCGACCGGCTCGAAGACATCGTCGAGCAGATCGAGTCCGGCGAAGTCGGGCTCGAAGAAGCGCTGCAACGCTACGAGCAGGGCCAGTCACTCATCAAGCGGTGCCGCGGCATCCTCGACAAGGCCGAGCGGCGCATCGCGGAGCTGACCGAAGATGCCGAGGGTCGGCCGGCGATCGGAGAAGCGCAGGACGCGTAGCCGGTTGAACTGCATCGAGACGGCCGGGGGATAGGACTTCGCATGACGCCGGACTGGGTCTTCCTCATCTTCATCGCGATGTTCGGCGCGTGCGTCGGCAGTTTTTTGAACGTGGTGATCTACCGATTGCCTGCAGGTCTCTCACTGGTGACCCCGCCGTCGCGCTGCCCCTCCTGCGAGCACAAGCTCAAGTCGTATGAGAACGTGCCGGTGCTCGGTTGGCTGTGGCTGGGGGGCAAGTGCCGTGCGTGCAAAGCGCCGATCAGCGTCCAATACCCGCTGATCGAGGCGCTCACGGCGGCGATCTTCGCCGGCTGCTTCGTGCTGTTTTACGTCGTCGATGGCTGGCGCGAGCCTTTGGGTTCGACGGGCTTCGGGTTCGTCGAGACCTGGCCGGTGTTCGTGGTGTGGGTCGTGATGCTGGCGGGGCTGCTCGCGGCGACGCTGATCGACGCGCGGCACTTCATCATCCCGCTGCAGATCCCCTGGACGATCACGGTTGTCGCGCTGGTTGGTCTGCCTTTGGGTGTCGCGTTCGGCAAGCCGCCGGCCAGCGCGCTGGGGCAGTCGATCGGCTTCGAGCCCTTCGTGCCGTACGTCGGCCAGACCGGCGCGATGATCGCCTGGGGCGGGGCGGTGGGCCTGCTGATCGCCAACGCCTTGCTCTGGCTCGGCGTCCTGCCCGACAGCTTTGAGGGCGAGGTCGAAGACGCGCTGGACGATGACGGCGAGGTCCCGCCGCTCAAGCACCCTCGATTGGTGGCGCTCAAGGAATTGATGTTCGTCGGCTTCCCGCTGCTGGGCATGCTGGTCGGCCACTTCCTCGCGGTGCGCGGCGTGATCGATCAGTCCGCGATGGGCCAGTCGCCCTGGTACTACGCGCTCGCGGGTTGCGTGCTCGGCTACCTCGTCGGCGGGGGGGTGATCTGGATGATCCGCATCCTCGGCACGCTGGGCTTCGGCAAGGAAGCGATGGGCCTGGGCGACGTCCACCTGCTCGCGGCGATCGGCGCGGTGCTCGGCTGGCACGAGTCGGTGTTCCTGTGCATCTTCATCTCGCCGTTCCTCGGCCTGGCCGTGACGCTCGTCCTCGCGGTCGTCGCCGCGGCGAAGAAGGGCCCGGCCCGCGTGATCCCCTACGGCCCGTACCTCGCCGCCGGCGCGGTGGTCGTGCTGGTCATCGGCAGCGCGAACGCCGACGTCATCGACCTGTACCGCCACTTCATGGCCGACCTGATTAGCGGGGCGAAACAGCTTTTTGTACCCTGATCTCATCAGGGATCGGCCTCCCCAGTCATGCGGCCGAGCCGCACCACCCCGCGAAAGGACTTTGCAATGACTGCCCGCCACCACTTCCAACGCCCCCTCGTGCTGCTGCTCGTCCTGATCGGCCTGACGTCCGTCGGCTGCCAGCGCTCGATCGACGAACGCAACGCGCTCATGGACCAGAACCGCGAGGCCCAGGCCGAGATCAACCGCCTGCGGCTGGCCAACGACGCGCTCATGGCCGACCTCGCCGCCGCCAACGCCGAGATCCAGCGGCTCATGGCCGAGAACACCCGCCTGCGCACCCAGAGCACGCCGACCCCGTCCACCAACCAGGGCAGCACCGGATTCGAGAACATCAAGGACGTCGAGTCTGAACGCGTCGGCAACACCGTCACCGTCCGCGTCGCTAGCGACATCCTGTTTGCCTCCGGCAAGATCGACCTCAAGTCCTCCGCCAAGCAGACCCTCAACGAGGTCTCCGGCGTGCTCAGTTCGAAGTACGGCGGCAAGACGATCCGCGTCGAGGGGTACACCGACACCGACCCGATCCGCAAGTCCGGCTGGAAAGACAACCTCGAACTGTCGCTGCAACGCGCCGCCGCGGTCCACCGTTACCTGCAGTCGCGCGGCATCGACGCCGAGCGCATGTACGCCGCGGGCTTCGGCGAAGCGAAGCAGCGCGGCTCCAAGGCCGCGAGCCGTCGCGTCGAGATCGTCGTCGTGCTCGGCGAGTAATGAGCCGCTGGACGTTAGCCTTCCGCCATTCGCTCGCCAAGGCAACCAACTTGTGTTCAATTGCCTTGAGCTAAAGGCGAAAGGCTTCAAGCTAACGGCTCGAACTATGATCGCCATCCTCAACTACGGCATGGGCAACCTCCGCTCCGTCCAGAAGGCATTGGAGCGCGTGGGGGCGCCGGCCCGGGTGATTGATTGCCCCGATCAGATCGCGTCGGCCGAGCGGCTGGTCCTGCCGGGCGTGGGCGCGTTCGCGGACGGGATGGCGCACCTGCTGCAGCGCGCGATGGTCGAGCCGCTGCGACGCTACGCGGAGTCGGGCCGGCCGATACTGGGCATCTGCCTGGGGATGCAACTGATGTTCGACTCGTCGGCCGAAGACGCGCCGTCGCCCGACCGGCCGGTGCCCGGCTTAGGCCTGTTGCCCGGCAGGGTTGTGCGTTTCCGGGAAGACCAGGGACCGGGCAAGGCGCGGTTGAAGGTGCCGCACATGGGCTGGAACGCGATCGATTTCGCGCCCGGCACGCCGCTGTTCGCCGGGCTCGAACCGGGCGACCACGTCTATTTCGTGCACGGCTACTACTGCGTACCCGAGGATGACAACGACACCGCCGCGACCGCGGACTACGGCGGGCGGTTCTGCGCCGCGACGCACCGAGACAACCTGTGGGCGACGCAGTTCCACCCGGAAAAATCGCAGGGCGTCGGCCTGCGTGTCCTCGAGAACTTTGCCAAGGCTGATCTGGTGAAGCACGAAGTATGAAGTGTGCGCTTCGTCATGGGGATTGCCTTGGACTTCACCCAATCAAACTTCACCGGGCCAGACTCGACCGCACACAACGACAACGCGGTCTTCCCGCTCCTCGCCGACCCGTCGTCATACGTCGCGTGTCCGTGGGATTTGGGTCGGGACGCCAAACGGCGGGCGTACTGGATCGGCGTGTTCCGCAAGCACCTGGTCTCGCTGCTCGAGCACGTGATCAGCGAGGCGGCCGAGCGCGGCGCCGACGCCAGCACGCAGCGCGACGACGTAGACCGGCGGTTCACCGCGTACCTCGACACGGTCGAGCGCGACCCCGGGGCGTTCGGCCGGCTGGACGTGCTGTCGATCTGCTGGCACCGGGAGAACGCGCTGCGCGCAGCAAACGTCGCCGACCCGTACCGCGTGCTCAAGCGTGACGAGAACGAACGCGCGTTGGCGCTGTTGCCTGCGGTGCTCGAAGAACTCGATCGGGCCGACGGCGCGGAGCGCGACCGCATGGTGATCGAGGGCGTCTTCGCGGGCAACATCTTCGACATGGGCGCCGAGCACACGCAGAAGATGTTTGAGCAAGGGCAGGTCGATTTCGCGTCGGTGCGCGACAAACTCAAGCCCCGGCCGTGGCGCTACGACGCGCTCGAAACGTGGTCTGCGCGGCTAAGCGACAAGCCGTACCAGGCCGCGGTCTTGTTCGTCGACAACGCCGGGCCCGACGTCGTGCTGGGGATGATCCCGCTGGCGCGTGACCTGATTCGGCGGGGAACCACGGTGGTGCTGAGCGCGAACACCGAGCCGGCGCTCAACGACGTGACGCACGACGAACTGGTTGGCCTGATCGACTGCGTCGCGCGTTTCGACCCGATGACGCGGAACGCTTTGGAATCGAAGCGGCTCCGCCTGGTCGAGTCGGGCAACTGGGCCCCGCTGATCGATCTTACGAGGGTCAGCCCGCAACTCGCCGCGGTGTGCGAAGAACTGCCGATCGACCTGGTCGTGCTCGAGGGCATGGGCCGGTCGATGGAGTCGAACCCGGACTGCGAGCTGACGTGCGATTGTCTGCGGCTGGCGATGGTCAAGGACCTCGGCGTCGCGGAGAGCTTTGATGCCGAGCTGTTCGACCTGGTGATGCGGTATGAACAAGTTGATTAAAACGATTTGTATGAGTTGGGTGCCACTGACAAGCGGCGTCTGCGGAGCTTGTCAGTGCGATGAGTGATGCAGGCACTGACAAGGCTCAAAGCAGCCTTGTCAGCGGCACCCGTGCGAATGTTGGCCTTGCTCGAACGGGACGCTAAGCGTCGTCCGCTACACAGATGTGGTTTCGTTCTCGATCAGCGCAAGCAGTTGTTCCCGCAGCCCGCGTGTCACGTCGCCTACTTTTCCGTCGCCGATCGTTTTCTGTTCCACCGCGACGACGGGCAGCACCTTCCAGTTCGAGTTGGTCAGGAACACCTCGTCCGCGTCGAGCAGGTCTTCGACGGTGAGCATGCGTTTCTCGACCGCGATGCCCTTGGCCTGCGCGAGCTCGATCACCGCCTCGCGCGTGACGCCGGGCAGCACGGGCGCGGGCAGGGCGTCGGGTTGTTCTTCGCCACGCGCAATGGGCGTGAGCAGCCGGCCGTCCTTCACGAGCATCAGGTTCGACACCGCGCCGCTGGCGAGGTGATTCGTGACGCTGAGCCAGATCGCCTCTGCGCAGTCGGCCGCGGCGGCCTGTCGCAGCGAGCGCAACCGCGCCCAGTAGTTCAGCGTCTTGTGCCCGGCGGTGATGTCGAAGGGGTTGGCGCCCTGGCCGTAGAGCCGGACGCGCACCCCCTGGTCGAAGTACCCGGGCGCGAAGGCGGTGGGATGCTGCGCCTGGACGCAGACGGTCTGCACGACCTTCATCGCGTCGCCGTCGTCGCCACGCAGCATCGACAGGGTCCCGGCGGTGACGGTCAGCCGAAGCCGCGCGTGCTCGAGCTCGTTCGCCGAGAGCGTCTGCTGCACCGCCTCGGCCAGCGGCTCGGTCGCCATGTCCGCGGCGAGGCCAAGCTCGGCGGCGGAGCGCTTCAGCCGGTCCAGGTGCCGGTCGAGCCGGAAGCCCCGGCCGTGGTAGGCAAACACCGTCTCGAACAGCCCGACGCCGTGCAGGAAACCGGCGTCCTGGCTCGGAATCAGGGCTTGTTCGTCGTCGATGAGCTCGCCGTTGAGGTAGGTTTTCAGGGGGTCCGGGGCTTGGGGTACGGGGTCTGGGGCACCGCTTGCGTGACGGTTTGTCGTTGAGCTATACTACTTGGCTCGCCTGGAAGAGGTAAGGCTGTACCCAAGCAGCCTGTAGCCCTGGACACCAGACCCCGAACCCAAGACCCCACGATGAAATCCGACATCCACCCCAAGTACCGCCCGGTTGTGTTCCACGACGTCTCGGCCGATGAGAAGTTCCTGACCCAGTCAACCGCGACGACCAAGGACACGATCGCCTGGGAAGACGGCAACGAGTACCCGCTGGTCAAGGTGGACATCTCCTCGGCCAGCCACCCGTTCTACACCGGCAAGCAGAAGTTCCTCGACACCGCCGGCCGGGTCGAGAAGTTCCAGAAGAAGTTCGCCGGCAACTACTTCAAGAAGAAGTAGCAACCCGAAACCCGTGCAGCCGCGTTCGATCGACGCGGCTGTTTTATGCGCCGACCTTTTCCGGAGTGTTTCGCCATGCGCTGCTTCGTATTCCTGATGGTTTTCTTTGTTGGTGTCGGCTTTCATGCTGGTGCTGAGCCGCAAGCGGCTGCGCCTCGGCCGAACATCGTGCTCATCATGGCCGACGACCTGGGCTACGGCGACCTGTCGTGCTATGGCAGTGACTTCATCAAGACGCCGAACATCGATGCGCTGGCGAAGGCCGGCATCCGCTTCACCGACTACCACAGCAACGGCGCGGTTTGCAGCCCGACCCGCGCGTCGCTGATGACCGGGCGCTACCCGCAACGCACCGGCGTCGAGGGCGTCATCACCGCGCACCACCACCGCGCCGTCGGCCTGCCGCTGGATGAAGTCACGATCGCCGAGGTGTTGAAGGACGCCGGCTACGCGACCGCGATCTTCGGCAAGTGGCACCTTGGCTACGACGTCGAGAAGTTCGGCCCGCTCAAGCAGGGCTTCGACACGTTCGAGGGCTTCGTCTCCGGCAACGTCGATTACTTCAACAAGATCGACCAGCAGGGCTACAAGGACTGGTGGATCGGCGAAGAACTCAAGCACGTCGACGGCTACGTCACCGACCTGATCAACGACCGCGGCGTCGCGTGGATCGCCAGGCAGAGCAAGGAAAACAAGGGCCAGCCGTTCTTCTTGTACCTCGCGCACGGCGCGCCGCACTACCCGTTGCAGGGCCCGGACGACGAGGGCTTCCGCGAGGTGGGCAAGCGCGTGCGACAGCCGGAGGTGGACGCGAAGCTGAAGTACAAGCAGATGATCGAGTCGATGGACGCGGGCATCGGCCGGGTGGTCGCGGAGCTTGAGAAGCGGGGGCTGCGCGAGAACACGCTGATCATCTTCTGTAGCGACAACGGCCAGGCGGGGCGCGGCCCCGGCTCGGCGGGCGCGCTGCGCGGCAGCAAGGGCACGGTGTACGAGGGCGGGCACCGGGTCCCGATGGTGATGAGCGGCGCTGGCATTGAACAGGCCGGCGAGGTGAGTGACACGCTCATGGTTGGGATGGACCTGATGCCTACGCTGGCATCCTTTGTCGGAGCGGAACTCCCCAAGGGGCTGGAATTGGACGGGGTCAGTCTCATGTCGCCCACGCCTTGGCCGGGTCGCGAATTGCACTGGGTTCATGGTGACGCATCCGCGTTCCGCCAGGGCCATTGGAAACTGGTGATGAACGGCGAGGGCAAGCCCGAGCTATACAAGCTCACCAAGGAGACAGGCGGGTTTGTCGGCGGGGAGAGGAATAACGACCTGGGCGAGACAAATGACCTAGCCGATCTGCACCCCGAGCGGGTCAAGCAGATGCAGGAAGCGCACGAGCGATGGCTCGAAGAGGTTCGTGAAGGTGTCGACAAGGTCTCTGGTTAATCACCTTGACGGGTAGGGCAGGCATGCCTGCCTGTCAGTCGGCGTAGCCGAAGAGGAAAACCGATCAGGCCTTTGGCCTGTTGACAGGCAGGAATGCCTGTCCTACCAAGTGATTTCAATCGATCATCATGCCCGACCCCAACCCCAACCTGATCGCGAAGCTCGACGAACTCGCCGAGCAGTACGACGCGCTCGAGAAGCAGCTCGGCGACCCGGCGGTGATCGCGGACCACAAGGCGGCGACGCGCATCAGCGTCAAGCGCGCGGCGCTGGCGGGCATCGTCGAGCGGTACAACGCGTACAAGCAGCAGCAGGCGGACCTCGACGAGGCCAACGCGATCATCGCCGACGGCGGCGACGCGGAGATGGTCGGGTTCGCGAAGGAACAGATCGACGAGATCGGCGAGACGAGCGCGGCGCTACTGGACGCGATCGCGAGCGAGCTGGTCACCGCCGACGACGCGGCGGTCGGCTCGGTCATCCTCGAAGTGCGCGCGGGCACCGGCGGGGCGGAGGCGGCGCTCTTCGCCGGCGAGGTGCTGGCGATGTACGAGGCTTACGCGAAGTCGAGAGGCTGGAAGATTGAAATGTTGGAGAGTTCCGGGGGTGAGCAGGGCGGGCTGCGCCACGCGATGGCGTCGGTCAGCGGCGAGGCGGTCTGGCAGGGGCTGGGCTACGAGGGCGGGGTGCACTGCGTCAAGCGCGTGCCGGCGACCGAGACGCAGGGCCGCGTGCACACGAGCACGTGTACCGTCGCGGTGTTGCCCGAGCCGGAGGACGTAGACCTGGAGATCGACCCGAGCGAGGTCGACGTCCACGTCACCACCGCGCAGGGCCCGGGCGGGCAGAACGTGAACAAGGTCGCGACGGCGGTCCACCTGATCCACAAGCCGACGGGCATCGAGGTGCGGATGCAGGAATCCAAGTCGCAGCAGCAGAACCGCGAGAAGGCGTGGCAGCTATTGCGGGCGCGGCTCTACGAAGTTCGGCAGGCGGAGATGGACGCCGAGCGCGCCGAGAACCGCAGCGCGATGATCGGCACGGGCGGGCGGTCCGAGCGCGTCCGCACGTACCGGTGGAAGGACAACATGGTGGTCGATCACCGCCTGAGCGAGTCGTTCAATTTGCAGCGTGTGATGGCGGGGGACCTGCAGCCGATGGTCGATGCGCTGGTCGCGCAGGACCGGGCGCAGCGGTTGGCGGCGCTGTGAGGGCGAGTCACGAGCGCCGTGAACGCGGTTTGCTCGCAACGATGCTGAAAGTGAATGCAAATAGCCCGCAGCTGTTAGCTGCGTGCTATTGAACGTATCACTGCTTCCATCTTGATCCGCGTTCGGGATTCGACTTGTCCCGCGCGTTCGCCCGATAAACACGGTGTGCCGCGATACGTGATCCAGCTTGTCCTGTGCCTGCTCGGCGTCGCCGTGCTTTGTTTGGCGTGGCCGGCGGGCGCGGAGGTCGCGCAGGCGTCGCATCGACTTAAAAAACTTTACGACTTCGAGGACGCCGACGACCGCGGCCGGAAGATCGGCTACAGCGGCCAGCTGTTGCCGCGCAATTGGTACGTCATCGGCCGGCCGGCGCTGGGCGAGAGCGGCACGTTCCGCGGTTTCCCGCTGCACCGCGCGCTCGAGACCCGCCTCGGCTACCCGCACTACGCGGACGTCGGCTTCGACGACAGCCGGCACGCCTCGGGCGACTTCAGCCTCAAGCTCGACGTCGTCGGCGGGCGCACCGGCGCGTTCGTTCAGCACGGCGCGATCCAGGTCAACCCCGGCAGCGACTACCGCGTCTCGGCGAAAGTCAACACACACAACCTGCAGCACGCCTGGGCCGAGTTGCGCGCCTACTTCACCGACATCGAAGGCCGAAGGATCGACGCGAGCCTGCGACGGTCCGAGCCGGTCACGACCGCCGACGCATGGAGCGACGTTTCGATCAAGCTCACCGGCGACCACCCCGACGCCGCCTACGTGGTCGTCGAGGTCCATGTCATCCAGCCTGGCATGAAACCGGACGACCCGATCGGCGACCACCAGATCGTGCCCAGCGACATCGACGGCGGGGCGTGGTTCGACGACATCGCGGTGTGGGAACTGCCCAGCGTCAACCTGTCCACCGACTCGCCAACGAATATCATCGTCGCGCCCGACAAGCCGAAGCTGCACGTGCGCGTGCGCGACCTGACGGGCAAGCGCATGCAGGCGGTGATGAGCGTATTCGATCACCGCTACGAGTTGGTGGACAAGCTGGAAGAGAAGATCGACCTTGAGCTTCGACCGTGGACGCCAGACCTCGGCGATCGGTACGGCTGGTACATCGCCGAGCTTCGGATCTACGAGCTGGACATCAACAACCAGCCGACGACGGAGGTCGCGCGGACGATCTGCGGTTTTCTCTGGCTGGGCCCGGACGTGTACAAGGGGACGGAAGAGCGGCGTCGGTTTTCGATCCTGGCCGAGGACATGCCGACCGATCAGCTGCCGTTGCTCGCGGAGTTGATGAAGCAGACGGGGCTGACGGGTTTAGTGGTCAGCGGTTGGGAGCGGCTCGGAACGCCGAAGACGACGGCGGCGCGGGCGCGGGTGATCGAGCCGATCGCGCGCGACCTGCTTGTTCGCCAAGGCGCGGTCGCGGTGAGTTTCTGGCCGGTGCCGGTCGAGCTGGCGGGGCGGACGGGGGTGGACGCGAGCGACCCGCTGAACGTGTTGACGCTGCCGAGCGCCCAGTGGATCGATTACGCCAAGCCGTTGCTCGCGCCGTTGGGTCAGCGTCAAACGCGCTGGCAGGTCGGCAGCCCTTCGGACCCCAAGGCGTTCTTGTCGCGTGACTTGGCCGGCGACCTGGAACAGGCGCGCAAGGGCATCCGCCAGGTCGCGCCCAGCCCGCGCCTGATCGCGCCCTGGCGGCTGGACCAGCCCGGCCGGGGCGACGCGTTCCCAGCGTCCGACGCGTACGCGATTGCCTGGCCGCAAGGCGTCAAGCCCGAAGAGTTAGCCGACGCCATGGCCGAATGGCCGGCCCCGCCGACGAGCACCCGGCTGGACATCGAGCTCGCCGATGCGATCGATATGCGACACGAGCGACGCGTCGCGGACCTGATGCTGCGGGTGTTGCACGCGTGGGAGCACCGGGCCGGTGGCGTCGGGCTCGATAAGCCCTGGGCCGAGGCGCACGAACGCCGCCTTGCCTTGACGCCCGACCCAGTGCTCGGGGTCTACATCAACCTCGCGCGGCAACTCGGCGGGCAACGCGTCGTCGGGCGGATGCCGCTGGGCGCGGGGCTGGAGGCGATGATCCTCGATGGCGTGCAAGGCGGCATGCTCGTCGTCTGGAACCCGCGTAGCGACGTCGAGCCGCAAGACGTCGCGCTCTACCTCGGCGAAGCGCCGATCGCCGTCGATCCCTACGGCAACGCCGTACCGCTGAAAACCGATGACCACGCCAAGCACCTGCTGACTGTCGGGCAGACCCCGACGATCATCCGGGAGATCGACCCGAGGCTCGCGCTCCTGCGTGCCGGGTTCGCGCTGGACGAGCCGTTCATCGAGTCGCTGCAGGTGACCCACCGCCGAACGCTGCGGATCTACAACCCCTGGCCGCGCACCCTCAACGGCGTCTACACGATCACCGGCCCGGAAGACTGGAACGTCCAGCCCCAACGCAAGCACCTGTCCATCGCGCCCGGCGACACCGCGGAGGTCCCCATCGCGTTGCGCTTCCCGATCCACGAAGACGGGGGGGATAAAACCCTGGCCGCGAAACTCGTCTTCAACGCCGGCGAGGACTACAACGTCACGCTCCACGCGCCGATGGAACTGGGCCTAAAGGGCGTCGAGTTCGACGCGAGCGTCATCGTCGAGCCGGGTAAGGAGCCGGGCACGACCGACGCGGTCGTCACGCTGAACGTCACGAACACCTCTGATCAGCGCCAGTCGCTGCGGCTGTTCGCCGGCATCCAGGGCCACACCCGCCGCGAACCGATCATCCCGGGCATCGCGCCAGGCGAGTTCGTCTCCCGCCGCATCCGTTTCAAAGACGTCGGCGAGCAGTTGGGTAAGTACCCGGTACGTTGCGGCGTGCGCGAGTCCAACGGCCCGGCCGTGCTCAATAAAACCATCGAGTTGCTCGGGCCCAAACGCGCCGATGATGCGACCACGCAAGCCGATACCGGCCCGGCAGAAGCCGGGGGGCCGTGACCCGCGATGGGCGACCTCGCCTGGTACATCCCGGTCCTGATCTTCTGCGCTCGGATCGCCGACGTGTCTATCGGCACGATCCGTATGATCTTCGTCATCGCCGGCTGGCGCTACCGCGCCGCGGCGCTCGGTTTCGTCGAGGTGCTCATCTGGGCCCTCGCGATCGGCGGGCTGATCCAGTACATCACCCACCCCGTCGCGCTGCTGTCGTACTGCGGCGGGTTCGCGGCCGGCAACCTCGTGGGCATGATGATCGAGCAGAAGCTCGCGCTGGGCATCCGCGTCGTGCAGGTCATCAACCGCGACCTGGCCGCCAATCTGCCCGACCTGCTCCGCGAGCACGGCTACCGCGTCACACGCGTGCCCGGCGAGGGCAAGGACGGCCCGGTCGAGATCGCCTTCGCGGTCGTCCGCCGACGCGCCCTGCCTCAGATCATGGCGCTCATCGAGCGGCACGCGCCCGACGCCATCGTCACCGTCGAACGCGCCGAGCACGCCTCCGAGGGCGCCTTCGGCAGCACCTATACCAAACGCCGGCTGATGCTGAGCGGTGTCGGCGGGCTGCGCAAGTAAGTCCTGCGAGGGCTGCGGCTCCGCGATGGACTGTAATCCGATCCACATCACCCGTGTCCTGATACCGATGCACGTCCCGATCCTCTTCGTCGCTCTACTGTGTGTGTTGAACGCGCCGCCGGCTTACGCCGACCGCCTCGCCGACGCCATGAATCAGCGCCCCCCCGCGATCGATATCGCCACCGGCTGGGTGATCCCGGACGAGGGCTACTGCGATCAGCCCTACGTGGTGAAGCTTGAAGACGGCACATGGCTGTGCACGATGACCACGGGCAAGGGCCACGAAGGCCAGCGCGGCCAGCACGTGGTATCCACGCGGAGCAAGGACAAAGGCAAGACCTGGTCCAGGCTCGTCGATATCGAGCCGGCCGACGGACCCGAAGCCTCCTACGTCTCGCCCTACCTCACGTCCTACGGCCGTGTTTACGTGTTTTACACCTACAACGCGAAAGACCTGCGCGAGATCAAGGCCGACACCGCCTACGCGCGCAAGCGCGTCGATACCCAGGGCGAGTACGCGTTCAAATACTCAGACGACGGCGGGCTGACGTGGTCCAACGAACGCCACTACATCCCCGTGCGGGAGACCGCGATCGATCGGAGAAACCCGTATCGGGGTGAAGTACGCTTCATGTGGGGCGTGGGCAAACCGATCCGCCACAAGGACGCGATGATCCTCGGCCTGACCAAGGTCGAGCGGTTCGGCGCCGGCTTCATCGCCAAGAGCGAGTCGTTCTTCATCCGATGCGAGAACATCGAGACCGAGCGCGACCCGACCAGACTCAAGTGGCTGACGCTGCCCGAAGGCGACAGCGGCCTGGTCTCGCCCGAGGGGCCGATCGCTTCGGAAGTCAACCCCGCGGCGCTCTCGGACGGCGGGCTTTTCTGCACGTACCGCACCATCGCCGGCCACCCCTGCCACGCCTACTCGCGCGACGACGGCAAGACCTGGACCCCGCCCGCGTTTATGACTTACGGCCCGGGCGGCAAACTGGTCGAGAACCCCCGTGCCGCCAACTTCGTCCGCCGGCTCGACGAAGGGCCGTACAAGGGCCGGTTCATTTATTGGTTCCACAACCACGCGGGCAAGGATTACAACGGCCGCAACCCCGCGTACCTGCTCGGGGGCGTCGAGATCGACTCGCCCGACGGCAAAGTCATCCAGTGGGGCGAGCCGGTCGCCGTGCTCTACGATCACAACCCCAAGACCCGCATGAGCTATCCCGATTTCATCTGGGACGACGGTCACCTGTATATCACCGAGACACAGAAGTCGATCGCGCGCGTGCATCGGATCCCCGACGAACTGCTCGGATCGCTTTGGGACCAGGAGTAAGCGATGTCCGAATGCCGATGGCTCAAAGCGGTGTTGCTCGGCCTCGCGGTGTGTGCATCGACGATCGCGCACGCCGAGTCGCCGAGCCGCGATCACGTCTTGCTCATCACCATCGACGATCTCAACGACTGGATCGGCTGCCTCAGCGATCCGATCAAGCCCGGCCAACGCGGCCAGCGCGTCCTCGGCCAAGGCCACCCCCAGGCCCGCACGCCCAACCTCGACCGCCTCGCCGAGCGCGGCGTGCTCTTCACCAACGCCCACTGCCAGGCGCCGATCTGCCGGCCGTCACGCACCAGCTTCTTCTCCGGCCTGCGTCCCACGACGACCGGCGTCTACGGCAACCGCCCGCAGTACGACGCGAAGGGCTCGCTCACCGCGGGGACGGACGTGCCCTGGCTCACCCGCCGCTTCGAAGACGCGGGCTACGACGTCTTCACCGCCGGCAAACTCCTGCACGCCAGCCGCAACCAAGCCCTCGGCGGCACGCCGTGCTTCCGCACCACGCAGGGCCCGTACCCGCCGAGCAAACTCATCGTCCCAAGGGACATCACGCCCGCCAGCATCTGGGACATCGGCGTGTACCCCGAGCAGGAAGATGACTACACCGACCTGCGCATCGCGAGATGGACCGCGGGCCGTATCAAGCAGCCGTTGAAACAGGGCGATAACCCGCGCTTTCTCGCGCTGGGTTTTTATAACCCGCACCTGCCCTTGTTCGCCCCGCAGAAGTGGTTCGACGCCGCGCCGCGCAAGGCCGACGTCGTTCTGGGCGCAGCGAAAGGCAACGACCTCGACGACCTTCCCGAGATCGCCAAGCGAATCGGCAGCCGGGTCAGTTACGCCGCCTGCGCCCGCTGGTGCCTCGACGACGAGAACAACCTCCGCACGCTGACCCAGGCCTACCTCGCCTGCACCAGCGCGATGGACGGCGCGCTCGGCGAAGTCATCGACGCGCTTGACGACAGCGCGATGTCGGACAACACATGGATCGTCGTTGTCTCCGACCACGGCTGGCACCTGGGCGAGAAATCCCATATCGCCAAGCAAACCCTGTGGACCCGCTCGACACGCGTGCCGATGATCATCGTCCCGCCAGGGCGGATCAGAGACACCCCGCGCGGCGTACGGTGCGACAGGCCTGCCGACCTCATCGACGTCTACCCCACGCTCGTCGATGGCGTCGGCCTCAAGCCCACCGACAGCGATCAATCCCTCGACGGCGTCAGCCTGCTGCCTTGGCTGGCCCAGCCGCAAGCGAAAAAAGACCGCCCGGCCCTCACCACCCTCTACGCCCACAACCACAGCCTCGTCGGCGACCGCTACCGCTACACCCGCTACGCCGACGGCAGCGAGGAACTCTACGACCGCCGGAACGATCCGCATGAGTTTAACAACCTGATCGAAAAGTCAAAAAACGACGAAACCCTGCAAGCGGTCATCAAGCGGCTTGCAAACTATATCCCCGAGACGCAGGCCGGCGAACCGGACCTCGTGGACGACCGCGTCGGCAAGTAGCACCCGCGTTACCAGTTGATCGTGATGTCGCTCCGCGGCTCGAACTTCGGGCCCCATTGCTGTTCCCACAGGTCGGGCACGGCGATCGCCTCGCTGTGGCCATCGGCGAAGGAGGTGTTGATCGTCGTGCCCGGGTGGCGGTCGAACAGGAAACGCGCGAACGTCGTCGTGTTGCCCGTGCCCGGCAGGACCAGCAGCGACCCCGAACCGTCGGGCGGGGGCATGTGCGTGTGCTGCGGCCAACCATCGGGCCAGTTGCTGTCCGCGGTGAACGGCACGTCGCTGGGGCTCTTGACCTGCGAGAGGTACGAGCCCCACCAGAAGTTTTTCTTGTTCGGCGTGTTCGGCCGGGTCCAGTTGCTCGCGTTGCTCGTGCCGTCGTTGATGTCGTACATGAACCCGTTGAGCCCGTAGCTGGACACGACGCCGCTGAACGTCCAGGCGTGGTTCGCGTCGCCGCGGTTGCGGGGCCCGGGGTCCGCCCCGCCGGGGATGAGCTGGTCCGCGTCCGGGCAGAGGTAGATGCCGTCGCCGTCGCTGTACTCGTTGATCTGGTCGATCCACAGGAAGTACCGGTCGTTGCTCCAGACCATCAGCCGTTCGTTGAAGTCGGCGGCCCGCGCGGCGTGGGCGATGCTCTGCTGCCGGGTCGTGGACAGGCACGCCGACGCCCGCGCCGACTCGCGCGCCGCGCCCAGCGCCGGCAGCAGGATCGCGATCAATAGCGCGATGATCGAGATCACGACCAGCAGTTCGATGAGGGTGAAGGCTTTACGCATGGCAAGTACGATCGCGAGAGGACAAACGGACGTGGTGAAGCCGCCGGCAGAGAACATGAGACCGGCGGCGCGTCGGCAGGTCTGATTATACGCCGGACGCGACCGAGTCCAAGCGATCCGCTGTCACTTGCCCTTAAGCGGCGGTTTGCCCCGGGACGCCGGGGGTTTTAGCCCCTTCGCCTGCCGAACGCCGACGCTGTGCCGTACAAAGGTTGCTAAGATGCGACACTTGCAGTGGCCAAGCGCCGCCACTTTTATCCGCTGCGAATGTACGGGACGCGGACGCAAGCCCGGAGTCACCGAGGCAACAACGCGGCCGCCGTGCCTCGCCACCAGGGAGTTTTTATGTTGATTCAAGTAAACTTTGGCGACGTGGAACGCTCCGACGCCATCGATCAGTTCGTCCGCGACAAGGTGGCGAAAGAGCTCGGCCACCTGACCGATAAGGTCACGCGCGTCGAGGTTCATCTACGCGACGACAACTCCGCCGCCAAGTCGTCCAGTAACGACAAGCGATGCACGATGGAGGCCCGGCCCGCGGGTCGCAAGCCCCTGGTGGTGGATCACGCCGGGGACGATCTTTATAGCGTCATCGCCGAGACGGCGGGCAAGCTTTCGCGTGCACTTAAAAAGAACGTGGACCGCGCCGAGCAGTAGTTTTCATCAGAGCACGAAGCGTGAGCGAGTGATCCGAATCTTCTCCAATTCGCGGTCACTCGCTTACGCTTCGTGCTCGGACAGGCAACGCGCCATATCAAGACGTGATCCGCATGAGACAACGTGATCACAGCACGACCCCCGCGTCGTGACGCGGCGGCTGCGTCGCGCTGCTGATCGAAAACAAAAGGCTGTCGTAACCGCCGCGTCACCACGCGGGGGCGAATCGACAGAAAGTGCATCAAGCAGGGTGGCCGGGGATGAGCGACAGCGAACCCCCGGAACCAGCCATCATCGCGCTGTTGATCGCGATCCTGCTGCCGGCGCTGGGCAAGGCGCGCGAGTCCGCCGAGCGCATCCAGTGCCTGAACAACCAGCGTCAGATCGCCGCGATCTCGTCGACGCGCGCCGCCGATCTCAAGGGCGAACTGCTGGCCGTGCGTGGCGGGAAGAACAACGCCGTGCTGCACACGCTGCGGATCGAGGCGTGCGAAGCGGCGCGGGACTACGGCGACGAGAAGCACTTGTTCATCGAACCCGGCCGGGACTTCGAGCCGTTTCGTCACGGCGGGAACTGGCTGGTCGCCGCGTACCTCTACATGGGTGGCGTCGAGGTCTGGCGACGCCTGCCGGGCAACCCCGGCGTGCTGAAGGACCCGCCCAGCCCGGTCAACCTCGACCAGATGCGCAGCGACTGGGCCCTGGTCAGCGGCACGATCATCAAGGCCAACGGCCGGTGGGGCGGCGACAACGCCGCGGGCGCCTACCAGAACACCCCGAGCCACGGCCTGGACGCCGCCAAAGGCGAGCCCATCGGCGGCAACACCGTCTTCGCCGACAACCCCGGGCGCTGGGTCGGCTTCGACGAGATGCTCCACCTGCACTCGCACCACGCCCGACGCGACTTCTATTGGTACCAGGGCGATCTGGGCGCTAATACGCCGCCGGGGCGTTGAGCGGTTCGGTGTCCCATCAAGGTTCGACCCCCGCGTGGTGACACGGCGTCTTCGTCGCGCCGCCAATCGTAAACAGAAGAACGTCGTAGCCGCCGGGCCACGCCCGGGGGCGAACAGTCAGCAGACGTTGATGAATGGGTGGCCCGGGTCTGAGCCTGCGACGACCCGGAACGCGAGCCGGTTGATGCGTTCAAGATCATTCGCTCCGGGGCATCGCGGACTCTGCCCCTGCCACCCGCCGGGGCGTTGAGCGGTTCGGTGTCCCATCAAGGTTCGACCCCCGCGTGGTGACACGGCGGCTTCTTCGCGCACAATCGTAAACAGAAGAACGTCGTAGCCGCCGGGCCACGCCCGGGGGCGAACAGTCAGCAGACGTTGATGAATGGGTGGCCCGGGTCTGAGCCTGCGACGCCCCGGAACGCGAGCCGGTTGATGCGTTCAAGATCATTCGTTCCGGGGCATCGCGGACTCTGCCCCTGCCACCCGCCGGCCTGCTGCGTGACTGGCTACCGAAGGGCTCGGACTTGAGTAAGGTCACGAACGCGCGACTTGCACAGATCCAGAAGATGCTCAACAATCGACCGCGTAAGTGCCTCAACTACCGCACACCCATCGAGGTCCTCAACGACTTACCCGGTGTTGCGCTTCGGAATTGAATACGCCAGTAAATCTATCAGTTTGATTTGATTGCTTGTTGGCCCAACAACAAGTCGCTCAGAATCGCCGCAAGGCTGTCTGAAAATCTGATTGCCGTATTCGAAATCAACTTCTTGATTTTCAAGGCTACTGAACTTTGGCAGCAATTTACATCCCCAACAACCGCACCACCTCATCCAAGTCCTTATCCCCGCGACCGGACAGGTTCACGACGACGACCTGGTCTTGTTTCATCGAGGAGGCGAGGCACATCGCTTCGGCGAGGGCGTGGGAGGACTCGATGGCGGGGAGGATGCCTTCGTGTTTGGCTAGTTGTTGGAACGCTTCGAGGGCGGCCTTGTCGCCGACGTGGGTGTATTGCACGCGGCCGGCGTCGTGCCAGTGGCTGTGTTCGGGGCCGACGCCCGGGTAGTCGAGGCCTGCGCTGATGCTGTGGACGGTGGCGGTTTGGCCGTCGGTGTTTTGGAGGACGTAGGAGAGCGAGCCGTGGAGGACGCCGGGCTTGCCGAAGGCGAGCGGGGCGGCGTGGTCGCCGAGGGTGGTGGACCGGCCTCCCGCTTCGACGCCGACGAGCTTGACGGATTTGTCCTCGATGAAGGGGTAGAAGATGCCCGCGGCGTTGGAGCCGCCGCCGACGCAGGCGACGACGGCGTCGGGCAGCTTGCCGAGGCGCTCGAGGCACTGGGCGCGGCACTCCTTGCCGATGACGGCCTGGAAGTCGCGGACGATCATGGGGAAGGGGTGCGGGCCGACGACCGAGCCGATGATGTAGTGCGTGTCTTCGGACGAGCCCATCCAGTCGCGCATGGCGGCGTTGGTCGCGTCCTTGAGGGTCTTGCTGCCCGACTCGACGGGCACGACGGTGGTGCCCATCAGCTCCATCCGTTGGACGTTTGGTTTCTGGCGGCGCATGTCTTCGGTGCCCATGAAGACTTCGCACTGAAGGCCGAAGCGTGCGGCGGCGGTGGCGGTCGCGACGCCGTGCTGCCCGGCGCCGGTCTCGGCGATGATGCGTTTCTTGCCCATGCGTAGGGTGAGCAGCGCCTGCCCGAGGGAGTTGTTGATCTTGTGGGCGCCGGTGTGGGCGAGGTCCTCGCGCTTGAGCCAGATCTGCGCGCCGCCGGCCTGCTTGGTGAGGTTGTCGGCGAAGTAGAAGGGCGTGGCCCGGCCGACGTAGTTGCGCAACAGCGCGTCGAGTTCTTCGGTGAACGCGGGGTCGTTCTTCGCCTTGTTGTATTCATCGGCGAGCTGTTCGACGGCGGCGTGGAGGGTCTCGGGGATGTAGCTGCCGCCGAACTTCCCGAACCGGCCGAGCGGGTCGGGGAGGGCGGAGAAGGGCGCGTTGGTTGGGGTGGCGGTCATAGGGGCATGATAGCCGACGGGGTGGGGCAGATCGTTAAATCGGGGGGTGGCACCGACAAGGTACGGCTCGTCAGTGGCGATCCAACCACGGTTCTGGCGCTGACAAGCTGGCGCTTGTCGGTGCCACCCCTTCGCGTTTGAAAGGGCCGTCACCCCCCGCGGCTGTGGGCGGCGTTGCGCAGGCGTTTGATGTGGTTGGCGAGCGTGTCGTCCTGCTCGGGCGGGTCGTAGTAGTCGCGGCGCAGGTCGTCGAGGATCGCGGCGGCCTGGGGGTACTTGCCCTGGTTGTAGAAGCGCCAGGCTTGGCGGTAGTCCTGAGCGATGATCTCGGCGAGCTGGTTCATGACGTTGCCGTACTTGATCTGGTCCAGCGAGTCGAGCGGGTCGTCGCGGTCCTGCGCGTAGCTGATGGCCTGCTGGTAGTGTCGGTAGGCGTCGAACAGGCCCTGCTTGCCCAGCTCGTACGCGTCGCGTGCGTCGGCGAGGTGCTGATCGTAGAGGGTGTCGTTGGGGTCTTCCGGAGTCAGGCGTTCTTCGAGCAGGCGCTTGACGTCGGCGATGTCCGCGTCGGGGCCGGGCGGGACGTCGGTGATCGTTTGGCCGGGGTTCCAGATGCCGGGGTCGCCTGGCGTCTTGTTGTCGTCGCCGTCGCCGCCGAGGGTCAGCGCGCCGACGATCATGAGCACGACGCACAGGCCGATCCAGACGCCCAGGCCGATCCACAGCTTGGACTTGCCCTTGAGCCCGGCGCCGGGGGCGTTGGTCGCGGGCTGCTGGGCGGGCTCGTTTTGCTCGGCGGTCGGTGCGTTGGCGGCGGTCCCGGGCGTGCCGTCTTCGACGAGGTGGACGCGGAAGACCTCGGTGTCGCCGATGGTGATCGGCACGCCGTCGCTGAGCGGGTAGGGCTTCTTGGTGACTTTCTTCCGGCCGACGCGGGTGCCGTTGGACGAGTGGTTGATGAGGGTCCAGGTGCCGTCGTCCTCGCGGACCAGCTCGCCGTGCTGCCGTGAGACGACGGCGACGTCGAGCACGAGGGTGTTGTCGGGCGATCGGCCGAAGCTCACGGGCGAGGTGTTGAGCTGGAAGCGTGCGCCGGCTTGCGGCCCGGCGGTGATGTGGACCTGGAGCGTGCTCACCAAAGCCTCCCTTGGGCGAAGAACTTGACGATCAGCGGCGAGCCGATGACCAGCACGACCGCGAGGAGGATCAGCATCGAGGGCACGAGGATCTTCAGGCTCGCCGAGGCGGAGAGTTTCTCGGCGCGGACGCCGCGGTGCATGCGGAGCATGTCGGCCTGCGCCTTGAGGATCGACGACAGCGGGGTGCCGAGTTTCTCGGCCTGGTTGACCGCGCCGATGACGCTGCGCAAGGACTCGAGCGGGATGCGGTCGGCGAGGTTGGCCAGCGACGCGGCGCGGGTCGAGCCGTACTCCATCTCCGCGAGCGCGAAGGCGAGTTCCTGGTTCAGGTCGTCGTCGGGGTTGTCGCGGATGAGCGTGCCGACGGCCTCGGTGAAGCTCGAGCCCGACGCCATGACCAGCGCGACCAGGTCGAGGGTGTAGGGCAGCTGCTTGCCGATGCGTGCGGTGCGTTTGGCCGCGGCGGACGAGAGCACGGTGAGCGGGAGCATGAAGCCGATGAAGCTCATGACCGGGAGGAAGAACAACAGGCCCCGGCCGTCGAGCAGCAGGACGAGCACGCCGCTGAGCCCGCCGATGAGCACGGCGGAGAACATCGCGATCGCGAGGTACTGGTCGACGGTGTAGCCGCTGGGGTTGCCCGAGGCGAGCAGGTGCTGACGCACGCGCGTGCGCAGGCCGGTGAGGTTGAGGCGCTTGGCGATGGCGACGAAGAGGCTGAGGACGGGCGCGACGCCGGGCGCCTCGAAGATGGTTTCCTGGTCCACGCCGACGGCCCGGGCGATCTGGCGGTTGATCGGCGCTTCTTCCGGCACGGGGTAGCGGAAGATCGCGTAGATCGGCACGAACACCCCCGCGAACACAAACAGGCTCGTGACGGCGGCCAGGATGATCATTCCGATGGTCATAGGCGGGGGTTGGGGATTAGGGGTTGGGAGTTGGGGTGTGGTTGTTCATGGCGTTGTCGTTCGAGTAAGAGTCGTATCTGCTCGCTCGTGCAAGGGCTCATAATCAGCCCCAAATCCTACCCCAATCCCCAACTCCTACATCAAATATCCACCCGCATGATCCGCTTGATCCAGACGTAGCCGGCGGTGATCAGCGCCGCGGCGATGAGCAGCAGGATACGGCCCTCCATGCGCGTGAACAGCAGCGTCGTCTCGTCCGGCATGATCAGGAACAGGATCACGATGATCGCGATCGGCATCGCGGCCATGAAGTTGGCCTGGGCCCGGCCCTGCGAGGTGATCGCGTCGAGCTTGCCTTCCAGGCGCTGGATGTCGCGGATCGACTCGGCGATGCGGTCCATCGATTCGCCCGAGTCCCCGCCGCGCACGCGGTGCATCTCGATCGCCGTGAACGTCAAACGGTACAGCGGGCTGCCGATGCGGTTGCTGGCCTGGCGCATCGCCTGGTTCAGGTCCATGCCCATCTCGTATTCGCGCAGGATGTGGCCGAACTCCTGCTGGATCGGGCCGCGCTGGTTCTGTACCAAGAGCTGCATCGACTGCACGAGGTTGAGCCCCGCCCGCACGCCCGACGCCAACGACGCCAGCCCGTCCACCAGCTGCACTTCGAGGCGTTGTCGGCGTTTGATCTCCAGGTGCCGGATCACGAAGTACGGCACGAGCAGCGCGAGCGCCGCGAGCACCACGCCGATGAACACGCCCGTCAGGTACGCGCCGATGAGGAACACGAAGAACACAAACGCGAGGTTCAGGATCACCACGACCTTCGGCTCGACGTCCAGCAGCAGCTGCCGGCGGAGCACCGCGTCGTAGCGCGCCTCCTGTTTCTTGAACCACACCGCGCCCGGCCGGTAGCCGTAGCGCACGACCAGGAACACGCCCACCAGCATCATCAGCGAGCACAGCACCTGCAACGCGAAATAGTCGCTCAGGAAGTTCATCGCTAGAGGAACACCTCCACGTCGAAGTGTTTCGCCTCGATCAGCTCGCGTGTGAACGTCGGCATGTAGCCGGTGTGTCGCAGGCGCGGCTGGCTCGGGTCACGCAGGGTGAAGATGTCTTCGAGGCGCAGCTGCCCGGTCTCCGGTTCGATGGCGGTGACCTCGGAGATCGTCGTGACCCGGCGTCGGCCGTCGGCGAATCGCGCGACCTGCACGACCATGTCGATCGCCGAGACGATCTGCTCGCGGATCGCGCGGATGGGCATGTCCACCGCCATGAGCACGAGCGCTTCGAGGCGTTTCATGCAGTCGTAGGGCGTGTTCGCGTGGATGGTCGAGAGCGAGCCGTCGTGCCCGGTGTTCATCGCCTGGAGCATGTCCATCGCCTCGGCCCCGCGCACCTCGCCGATGATGATCCGGTCCGGCCGCATCCGCAGCGAGTTGCGCACCAGGTCGCGGATCGTGTACGCGCCCTTGCCCTCGACGTTCGCCGGCCGGCCCTCGAGCTTGACCACGTGCGGCTGGGGCAGGCGCAGCTCCGCCGACTCCTCGACCGTGATGATCCGTTCGTTCGGGCGCGCATACGCCGACAACACGTTGAGCAGCGTCGTCTTGCCCGAGCCCGTCCCGCCGGAGATCAAGACGTTCATCCGCCCGACGACGCAGCCCTGCAGAAACTCCGCGGCCGCCTCGCTCAGCGACCCGCGGTCCACCAGGTCGTCCATCGTGAACGGCACCCAGCCGAACTTGCGGATCGTCAAACAAGGCCCGACCAGCGACAGCGGGTTGATCACCACGTTCACGCGCGAGCCGTCGGGCAGGCGCGCATCGACCAGGGGCGACGACGTGTCGATCCGCCGACCGATTGGCGTGAGGATGCGCTCGATGATCGACAACAAGATCTCGTCGTTGAAAAACGTCCGGCTGGTCTCGACGATCTTGCCTTGTTTTTCAATGTAGATGTGGTCCTTGCCGACCACCATGATTTCCGAGACCGACGGCATCTCCAAGAGGTCCTGCAGCGGCCCGAGGCCGAACATGATGTCCTGGATGTCTTTGGAGACCGTCCGCCGAACGATGTAGCGCTGCAGGTCGCGCGGGATCGTCGGCAGCTCCTGGGCGAACAGGTCTTCGAACGCGTCGTCCGCGACCGCGAGGTCTTCCTGCACGGACGTCGGGTCGAACAAGAGCGGCATCATGTCCACGAGGTTCGTGACCAGCTGGGCGATCTGCACCTCTTTTTGCGCGTCGAGCACGCGCTCGTCCGCGGCCTTGTAATCGGTCTGCACCCGCCCCTCGCACTGGCGCACGACCTCGGCCTGCACGAGGTTCAACAGGTGCGACCGCATCGCGTACAGCAGCACCTGCCGGTCCAGCCGTTCGACGTGCTGGGTGAGCAGCGATTCGAGGTGGTGCAGGACTTCCTCGATGAACCGGCTGTCGCCCTTGTTCAGGTGCCCGGTGACGCGCAGGTTCATGCGCTCGAGCAGCTCGGTGTGGACCGCCGACTCCATGTCCATCAGCTTGCCGTGCAGCTCGGCGTCGGAGACGACCTGCTCTTCGCCCAGGCGCTTGCGTTCCTTGCCGACCAGCGCGATCGAGTACTGGCCGAGCTGGATCTCGTCGCCGAAGTCCACGAGCTGGGGCTGGTCGGGCAGCACCTCCCGGTTGGCGACGCGCGTGCCGGCCCGGCTGAGCGACTCGACGTACATCTGGTTGCCCTTGCGGACGATCCTGCAGTGGGTGCGCGCGACGAACGGGCTCTTGAGCACGATCGTGTTGCCGTCTTCCCGGCCGATCGTGATCGGGTCGCCGTTCGCTTCGAGCGTCGTCCGCGTGTTGCGGCTGTGGTCGTAGAGCCAGAGTTCCATCGTCGCCTTTAATCGATGCGCAGCATCTCGAGGACCTTGGGGTTCACGACCGCTTCCTTACCGGTCTCCGGCGTGGAGGGGTCGGTCGAGGATCGCAGCGACACGCGGAACTGGCCGTCGGGCAAACGGTCCTGGATCGCGAGCAGCTGCTTGACCTGGTCGGGCTTGACGTTGATGGTGATGCTGCCGTATCGGCTGGAGCGCGTGCCGTCGCCGGTCTCGACGCGGCGCTCGCCGACGGCCGCGACCTCGACGTACTCCATCACGACCTCGTAATCGACCGAGCGGGCCTGGCGGATCGCGCCGAGCAGGTCGATCCGGTCGCCGGGCGCGAGGTTGGCGGGCTGTTTCTCGGATTCGACGCTGAGCGCGATCTGGCGCTCGCCTTTCTCCGGGTCGTTGCGCGAGGCGCGCCGGCCCGAGTCGATGAACAAGCTGGACCGCAGGACCTCGCCCTTGACGACCGACGTGTTGAGCGTGAAGCCCGGGCCGTCGGCGGGCGTGCCCGGGCGGGTCGTGCTCTCGCCGATCGCGTCCTGGCCGAACGCGTCCTTGTACTTGCGTGGGATGCTGATCTCGACCAGGTCGCTGGCCTCGATCGTATCGCCCGCGTCTTTGTCGCCCCGGAACTGGAAGTACGTGATCTCGTCTTCCTGGGCCGCGGCGACGCGCATCTCGACGTACAGGTTCATCAGGATCACCGCGACGAGCGCGACGACGAAGCCGATGACGACGAGCTGGCCGCTGCCGGCCGCGGCGCCGGCGGCGGCGGTCTGCCCGGTCGGTGGCGTGTTGGGGTATTGGCTCATGGCGGTTCTCGCAGGCCTGTCGGGAAAGTCACTTGCGTGGGGCGGGGTAACTGTACTGGACCACGATACTCAGCGGCGGGTCGGCGCGCCGAGGCGGGCGGACATTTTCCGCCAGGGCCGGCTCGGGCTTCGCGGTGAGTTGGAAAGACCTGTCGCCCTTGACCCAACGCGCAAGCACCTGGGCTTGCGGGTCGTCGAGGTCGCTGGGGCTCAGGACGCGTTTCATGCCGCGATCGACGGCGTGCTGGTCGTAGTGTTCAAAAGCCTGTCGCGGCGTTCGCCCTGGCACGACGTAGTGGCCGTACTCGGTAACGATCCCGTCGGCGCCGATGGGGCCGCGGCGGGGCAGGCGGTCGTAGGGTGCGGCACCATTCAAAGGCGGGATGTTGCCGGGCGGGTGGTCGATGTAGCTGCCCTGGCCGGGCTGGGCGAGCGCGGTGAGCGGGTGATGGGGTTGGACATCCAGGTCCCCGGGCAGGCGATCGGAATACGCCGGTTCGTCGGGCAGGGCGTCGGCCCGGCCCTGTTCGAGCATCCCGCCGATGTCGCGGACGGCGACGACGCTGAAGGCCACACACCCGCCGAGCAACGCGACCGCGATGACCAGGCGCGCCGCGCGCAGCGCTCGGCCCGGCGGGGTGGGCGCGTCGGTCGGGTCCGGGTTGGGCGTGGGCTGGGTCAATAGCGGCGGGGCGGGTAACGGTCGGGCGTGTGCGGCGCTTACTGCACGCGGTTGTTGATCTTCTCGCGGCGGGCGCGGGTTTGCTCGTTCTTCCTGATCTCCTCGGCGCGGTTGAGCGCACCCTCGGCCTCTTCCCAGTTGCGGTTGATGATCGCCTGGTCGCACTGTTCGAGCCAGATGCCGAAGTCGCAGTCGCGGATCTTTTCGTTGATCGCTTCGTTGTCGAAGATCTTCTTGGCCGCGAGGTACTTGGCCTTGGCCCGGCCGAAGCTGTTCTTGGCCAGCAGGGCGTCGCCCTCGTCCACCAGCAGGGTGTAGTCGCGCAGGTTGTCGATGCGCTGTTGCAGGGCGCGCAGCGCGTCGGTATCGCCCAGCATCGCGACGGCGCTGTTGTGCTCGTCCTGGGCTTTGTTGACGTCGCCCGCGTCGAGCGCGGCTTGCGTGTTGGCCTGGTGGATCAGCCCGGTGGCGTTGCGGATCTTGTCGTTGATCCGGCCGGTGCTGTCGGGCCCGAACGTCATCGCCTCGCGCCAGGCCGCGATCGCGGCGGGGTAGTTCCCCTCGGCGAAGAACCGGTCGCCGCGCGCGTCCGCCTCGATCATCGCCTTGGCGTCGGCGATCGAGGCGAGCATCCGCTTGGCCTGCGCGTTGTTCGGGTCGCGCTCCAGCACGTCGGCCAGGTACTGCTGGGCCTTCTCCGGCTTGTTCTCGGCCAGGGCCTCTTCCGCCTGCTCGATCCGCATCTTGATCTCGAGCGCGTTGATCTTCTCGGCCAGGCCTTGGGTCGGCTGCTCGCGTTGCAGGTCTTTGTACAGGGAAAGCAACTCCGCGTCGTCGCCGGAGCGCTCGGCCCTGGCGATCTGGAGGTTGATCTTCTTGATGAGCGCGGCCTTGTTCAGCTCCGCGAGCCTGGCGGTGATGCGCTCGTCGACGTTGTCGCCCGCGCGGTCGATTTCGTCTTCGAGCACTTCGATCGCGTCGTTGAGTTCGCCGGCCTCGAGCAGCGCTTCGGCCTTGGCCAGCAGGTCGAGCACGGCCTGGTTGACTTGCAGGCCGGCGTGACGCGCTTCCAGTTCATCCAGGCGGGCGCGGTCCTCCGCGGCGCTGCTGTCGGTCATCTGTTGGCGGGTCACGCGGATCGCTTCGATCGCGGGCTCGAGTTCGTTGTCGTCGAGCAGCGCGGCGATCCGGTCGAGTTCTTCCTGCACCGCCTTGCGGTTCACATACTCGTTGGCGAGCTTCTCGGCGTCGGCCGAGCTGAGCGAGGTGCGGAAACTGGTCGTCTGGTCCGGGTGGCGGTCCATCAGCTTCTTGTACCGGCTGGCCTTGTCGTAGGCGCTGATGAAGTCCTTGTTCTTCGCCGCGAGAAGGGCCTCGGCCTTGAGCTTACCCGCCTCGACCAGGTCGCCGCGGAAGCCGCGCTGGTTGGGGTTGAACATGCCCGCGTGCTCGGTGGGGATCCGCGCAAACGCGTCGCGGGCGGCGGCGAAATCCCGGTCCAGGATCATCTCGTCGGCGGCCTTGATGTCCTGGATCAGCGCGACGCGGCGCGCCTCGGCGGCCTGCTTGTCCTGCTGCTGCTTCCACACAAAGAAACCGCCGATCGCCAGCACCCACACCGCCAGGGTCGCGGCGAGGATCAGCGGCAGCTTGCTCTTCTGCGGGACCGCGGCGGTCTGGCTGACGTCGTCGATCTTCGGCGGGGCCATCGCGGCGTGGGGCGCGGGCGTCGGCTGGGCCTGGCCGCCGGCGGCGAAGTGGCTGCGGATCGCTTCGATCAATTCCGTCGCCGAGCCGACCCGACGGGCCGGGTCCTTCTCCATCATCCGCCCAACCAGTTGCGACAGCGACTCGGGCACGCCGTCCACCAGTTGATTCAAGGGCGTGACCTTCGCGCGCACGTTCGTGTGCCACTTGACCCATCGCATCGACTGATTGCGCTGGTCGCGCAGGATCGTGCGGAACGCCTCGTTGAAGTGGTCACGCCCCGCGAGCATCTCGTAAGCGATCATGCCCAGCGAGTACAGGTCGCTCTTGGGGCTCGCCGGCTCGCCCTGCAGGACCTCGGGGGCCATGTAGCGGACCGAGCCGAGGTCCAGCGACTGCTGGTCGGCGATGAGCGAGGCGAGGCCGAAGTCCGCGAGCTTGAGCCCGCCCTCGCGGGGCATGAGGATGTTGCTCGGCTTGAGGTCGCGGTGCACGACGCCGGCCTGGTGCAAAGCGGCGAGGGCCTTGGCGGTCGCGGCGATGATGCCCAGCGCCTGGCGCTGGTCCATCGGCCCGGTCTCCTGCTGGAGGATCCATTCGAGCGACGGGCCGTCGACGTATTCGCTGATGAGGAACAGGCCGCGCGGGTCGTTGATCGTGTCGATGTACTGGACCAGCAGCTTGGGGTCCGAGGCGGCGGCCTGCTTGTGCATACGCGACTCGGCGAGCGCGCGTTGGCGGACGTCGTCGCCCGCGTCGCCGGGCGGGACGACCAGCTGCTTGATCGCGACGTTGCGGTTGAGCACGTGGTCGTGGCCGCGGAAGACGATCGCGGTCCCGCCGGCACCGACCTGCTCCATGATCGTGTAGTTATCGACCTTGTCGCCAGCCTTCGCGGTCAGCGAGGTGACGGCGGGGTCGGTCTGAGGGCTGGAGTTGGTCATATTGGCGGTCCGTAAAGATGCACTGGGCCAAGGGGCGAATCGAGGGGCGTTCAGGCCGGCGGGACTTCGCTGTGATCTGTGAGCATTGTAGCAGCGTTCTGCCGGGTTTTAAGTCGCTAAGTCTTTCATCGGCCCGCACTAATTCATCGGGTTGATGGCTCATGTAGGGATGACTATCGGTCTGATGCGCCGGCCTGCAGCGTTGGTGCGGGCCTCTCATTCCTACGGCGATTCGGCACGCGTGTTCGTCGTCACCATAGCACCGGCTCCCACCACCCCAGCGTGTGTTCGGCCCCGGCGATCGCGGCACCTACCAGCGCGGCGAGCGCGAAGGGGACCTTCGGCGTCGTGCCGTCGTCGTCGGGCTTGATCGCCCGGCCGCGCGTCACGGCGATGCCAAACAGCCGCGTCAGCGTCAGGATCACGCGCTTGTGTTTGACCATCAGGAACACGCCGATGAGCGCCCCGGCGATGAGCGCGTAGATCGTCGTGCCCAGCACGACCTGCCAGCTGGATGACCACGCGCCGATCGCGGCCATGAGTTTCATGTCGCCCCCGCCAAGCCCGCCGATCGTGACGAGGATGCCGAAGGGGATGAGCCCGCAGAGCAGGCCGAGGAACGAGCCGAGCAGCGTGCCGTACGCGCCCTGGTCTCCGCCGGCGATGCCGCGGCCTTCGATCAGGCCGACGACGAGCCAAAAGACGAGTGCCCCGGCCGCGGCCCAGACGGTGAGCTTGTTGGGGATGCGGTGGGTCCGCACGTCGGTAACCGACGCGGCGACGCAGACGCCGAGCATGCAGAGGTACGCGAGCAGCGGTCCGAGTCGTTCCAGTGGATGGGCCTTGGGCGCAGACAGCGCGCCCGCGGGTACACAGCGGGCGACGCGGATTCAGTCACACACACGATGGGCGGCGACAGCCGGTACGGCCGACCCGTGTCAGGCTTAGGCCGTTCGCAAACGACAACGCGTCACCGATCAGAGCGGGAAGTCGCCCGCGCCGGGATCGGCACCGGGGTTGTCGGTGACTTCGCCCCAGTTTTCCTGGACCCAGCGCTTGATCGAGCCGGAGAAGAACAGCAGCACCGCGAGCAGCGGCAGCGCCACCGCGGCGATGATCAGCAGCTTCTCGAGGCCTTCGGCCCCGCGGTCGTCGCGCCACAGTTCCAGCGCGCCTTGCTTGATGTTGGACAGGGCTTTTTTCATCTCGTTGCTCCTTGCCGACACGTGGTCGGCGGTGTGGGGTCGGTGGGTTGATTGCGTTCGTGGTTGCGTCGCGTGAGCCGGTTGATCCGCTTCGCCGATCGTCAGGGGAACGGCATCTGGTTCATGGTCGTGATCAGCCCGTAGTGCCCGGCCAACGTGATCAGGCCGTACCGAACGATCACGATCGCCGGCAGCACGACCGCGGCCAACAGCAGGGTCCACTCGATGACTGTCGCGCCCCGGTCGTCCTTCAGGCTGTTCCTCAGACGCTTGGGCACCCAACTCGAGATGGCGTACTGAAACCGCTTCATCACCATAATTCTAATATCGGTTTGCCACCCGGTCCAGTTCATAATTGCTTGTTTTACAAGGCGTAATCCATCGGGCTTACGCGGTGGAGAAGATCTTTTCGGTCAGTTCGGTGACCATCGGCTCGCTGGCGGTTTTCAGGTGCCCGGCCATGAGCGAACGCTCACCGGTCGCGACCAATTGCATCGTCTTGTGCCCTTGGTCGTCCAACGCGGGTACGAGGTGGAAGATGTCGCGCAGTTGGTAGTGCCCGTCGTCGCCCATCGGCAGGACCTCGGCGATCTGGGTGACCTGCCGGAACCCGCCGACCTGCCGGACCAGGTGGACGACGACGTCGATCGCCGAGCTGATCTGGCTGCGCAGGGCCGATAACGGCAGCTCGACCTCGGACATCAGGGCCATGGTCTCGAGCCGGTTGAGCGTGTCGAAGGCGTTGTTGGCGTGCAGCGTGCCCATCGACCCGCCGTGGCCGGAGGTCATCGCCTGGATCATGTCCAGCGCCTCTTCGCCGCGGACCTCGCCGATGATGATGCGGTCGGGCCGAAGCCGAAGCGACGACTTAAACAGCTGCCGGATCTTCACCGCGCCCCGGCCGAACTGGTCGGCGGACTTACTTTCCAACGAGATCAGGTGCGGCTGCTGGAGCTGCAACTCGGCGGAGTCTTCGATGACGACGATGCGCTGGCCGTGGGGGATGTAGGCGCTGAGCGCATTGAGCAGCGACGTCTTGCCCGACGAGGTGCCGCCGGCAACGAGGGTGTTCTGCTCGTTGTTGATCGCGATCTTCAGGTACTCGCTCGCCGCGGGCGTGATCGAGCCGAGGTGCGTCAGCCAGTCGATGTCGAGCATCGTCTTGGCGAACTTTCGGATCGTCATCGCCATGCCGAATCGGGCGCAGGGCTCTTTCGCGACGTGCACGCGCGAGCCGTCGGGCAGGCGGGTATCGACGAGGATGTCCTCGTCCGCGATCGACTTGCCGGTGAACTGCAGGATGTTATTGACCGCCGCCTCGTAGGCCTCAACGTCTTCGAACCGCGCCTCGGTCTTGTGCAGCTTGCCGCCTTTTTCGATGTAGACCTCTTCGTAGTTGTTGACCATCACCTCGGCGACCTGCGTGTCCTGCAGGTACGGGAGGATCGGCGCGAGGTAGTGCTCGATCGTGCGCTGGAAGAGGGCGGGGTCTGGCATGGCGGAAGTATATGTTGCGGGCAGGTGGTTAGCCGTCGCCGGCAAGGCGACGCGTTGGGATTCACTTCGTGTGTGATACGATATCGGCGGTAAAGCGGGTCAAGGAGCAGCCCCATGCATTCGATTCATCTCACCGGCGACGCGCTCTGGTCGCGCATGGAGCGGGCAGTGGAAAAAGTGCAGGAACGCCTTCGGCGGGCCGTCGCCGTCTTGGAATCGCTCGGCGTGCCTTACGCGGTCGTCGGCGGCCACGACGTGCGTGTCTGGGTCGCGCAGATCGACGAGGCCGCGGTCCGCAATACCAAGGACGTGGACATCTTGATCCGCCGAGACGACCTCAAGCAGCTTAAACCCGCGATGGCAAACGCCGGCTTCGTGTACCGCGAAGCAGCGGGTCTGGCGATGTTCCTTGATGGGCCCGACGGCAGCCCGTGCGAAGCGGTCAACCTCGTCTTCGCTGGTGAGCAGGTCAAGGACGCCGAGCCCCAGCCCAATCCCACGCTCGATCACGCCGCTTCGGTCGCCGACTTCAAGACGCTCGATCTCGACACGCTGGTCCGTATGAAGCTCAACTCGTACCGCCTGAAAGACCGTGTCCATCTTGTTGACATGCTCGATGTCGGGCTGATCGACGCGTCTTGGGCCGAACGCTTGCCCGGCGAACTTGGCGAGCGATTGCGACAGTTGATCGAAAACCCCGACGCGGGAGCACAAGAATCAGAGCACGAAGCGTAAGCGAGTGACGACGCGCGTATTGGCCTGTGTCACTCGCTGACGCTTCGTGCTCTGATGTGCAAACGCGCTGATTACGCCGCGGCCTTCTTCCCGCGCTTCTGCTGGGCTCGGCGTCGGCCGACGGTGCGCTGGTCTACGTCCATCCGGCGGTCGGGCGCGGCGCTCATCTTCTGCACCAGCTCGATCGGGTCGTTCGCCCACAGGTCCGCGCCGATCTCTTCGGCCAGGCCGTCGGCGCGGTTGAACACGCCCCCGCCGACGATGATCTGCAGGTTCGGGCACGAACCGATGTCGTGCAGGTAGTCGATGAGCACGCGGGTCTCGGGCACGGTCGCGGGGATGGCGCCGAAGACGATCAGCTTGTCGACCTTGAGTTCGCCGAGCTGCGCGACGATCTCGTCGTTGCTGATGCCCCCGCCGGTGAAGTAGACCTCGTAGCCGTCGGCCTCGAGCAGGTCGGACGCGAGCTGGCCGGCGAGCTCTTCGGACTCCTCGGCGCCGCAGACGACCAGGCAGCTCACGCCGCGCGGGGCGCGCTGCTCGTAGCGCATCTGCAGTTGGTCGGTGATCGACCGCATCAGCCGCGTCGCGTAGTTATAGGCCAGGCGGGTGATCTGGTCGTTGCGCCGCATGGTCTGCAGCGCGTCGAGGGTGGGCCAGATCAGGTTGGACGCGACGGCCTGGCCCTGGCAGTCGGCGTCGAAGACCTCGTCCATGATCGCACGGGCGCCGGGGCGGTCGCCCGAGATCAGGCAGGTGTAGAAGCGTTCGAGGGTGGCGTTGCGTCGGCTCGACATGCAGCAGAACTCCGCGGGGTATGACCCTGTTGCAGGGCGGTGGCTCGTCCGTGTGGGTAAGTCTGTGGGGGCCGGCTTCCAACCCGACGCCCGTCGCGTACCCGGTTCATCGGGATTCGACCGGTTTCGCACGACTCGCGGAAAACCCGGGCGTGATCGGACCTCCCCGGGGCCGATAGCGCCGCGCGGGCCCGGCGAACGCGACCCCGCTCAGGCAATTCAAGGATATATCGCCGGCCAAGTCACGCGGCCGCGCGATAAACTGCGTGGGTCTGTAACGATTGAACCGGTCGCAACGCCCGCACGCTGCACCGCAAGGAGAACACGCATGGACTTGATCAAAACCTTATCGCACCCGCTGCTGATTGTGCTGCTCGCGCTGATGCCGATGACCGGCTGCAAGACCAACGAGGCGACCGGCCGGAGCCAGCTCAGCTTCCTGTCGTGGGAAGACGAGGTCCGACTGGGCAACGAGGCCGCGCCCGAGTTCCTCGAGCAGGGCGGCGGGCAACTGCCCGACGAGCAGGTGCTCAGTTACGTGCGCGACCTGGGCAACCGCCTCGCCGCCGAGAGCGAGATGCCCGACATCGAGTGGGAGTTCCACGTCCTGGACTCGCAGGTGATCAACGCGTTCGCGCTGCCCGGCGGCAAGGTGTTCATGAGCCGGGGGCTGATGGCGAAGATGACCAACGAGGCGCAGCTCGCCGGCGTCTTGGGCCACGAGATCGGCCACGTCACCGCCCGGCACGGCAACGAACGCATGAGCCAGGCCATGCTCGCCCAGGGCGCGCTGCTGGCGATCGGCGTCGCCGGCGCGGTCAGCGACGAGGAGTGGATGCAGGTGCTGGGCGTGGGCACGGCGGTCGGCGGGCAACTGTTCTTATTGAAGTACAGCCGGGCCAACGAATCCGAGGCGGACAAGCTCGGCGTGCGCTACATGACCCGTGTCGGCTACAACCCCGTCGGGCAGGTCCAGGTCATGGAGATCCTCAAGGCCGCGAGCGGCGGCGGCGGCGGGCCCGAGTGGTTATCGACCCACCCCGCGCCCGAGACACGCATCCAAGAGCTCGAACAACTCATCCGACGGCAGTACCCCGCCTACGACTCGGACCCGCCGACCTACGTCTTCCGCGCCGCCGAGTTCAAGAAGAACGTGCTCGAACCGCTGAGCAAGCTGCCGCCCGCCAAGCACGGCGCGTCGGCGTTCATCGGCCCCGACAAGATCGAGCAGGTCGCGGGCATCACGTGGGAGCAGGCGACGCACCGCGGCTGCGCGTGCCACGGCAGTGCGATTTCAAAATAAGAAGCGATCGATGATCGCATTCAAGCCCGCAGACTCGGCGCAGCCGAATCTGCGCGGATCAAGCCGTCGCAAGTCAATCCGTCGCGTGCCGAGTGGATACCCCACGCCGTGCCGCTTCGCGACAAGACGTGGGCAGATGGGTTGAGATTGATCGGTCTGGTCGATCTATGATGCACCGATGGCACCGCCCCCGACCGACACCCCCGCGTGGACCGACGCCGACCTGTCCGAGAACCCGCACGAGAACGCGGATAAGGCGTCGCGCGTCCAGCGCATGTTCTCGGCCATCGCGCCCAGCTACGACCTGAACAACCGCCTGCACTCGCTCTGGCGCGATCAGGCGTGGCGCAAAGCCGCGGTGAAGATGGCGCAGCTCAAGCCGGGCGAAGACGTGGTGGACGTGGCTTGTGGCACGGGCGATCTGACGATTGCGTTTGCGAAAGCACTGGATGTCGTTGAGCTCAAAGGGCCGACGGGTTCGACGGTGACCGGGATCGACTTTACCTACGAGATGCTACCGATTGCCGCTCAAAAGGCAGCGGGCACCCATGCGCTGCATCACACGGGGACCGCCGACGACAAGGTGGCGTTTCTTCAGGGCGACGCCATGAACCTGCCGCTGCCCGACGCGTGCTGCGACGTCGTGTCGATCGCCTTCGGCATCCGCAACGTCGCCGACCCGGCCAAGGCGATGGCGGAGTTTGTGCGCGTGCTGCGGCCCGGCGGGCGCGTCATCGTGCTCGAGTTCTCGCTGCCCAAGAATCCGGCGATGCTCGCCGGCTACAACTTCTACTTCAAGAACATCATGCCGCGCACCGCGACGCTGATCGCCGGCGACAAGAGCGGGGCGTACAAGTACCTGCCCAAGAGCGTCAACACCTTCATCGACCGCGAGGGCATGACGTCGATGATGCAGGGCGCCGGGCTCAGCGACATCACGCTCAAGCCGTTGACCTTCGGCATCGCGGTGTGTTATCGCGGGGTGAAGCGCGGTTGAGGCGTGTAGGGTTTTTGTCTGCGTGTCCGGCGTCCGTAGGCCGCCGGCTCTTCATCAAGAGCGGCGTTGCAATAGCCGGCGGCCTACGGACGCCGGACGCGTTGACAACAATCACGTCACTCCTTCCGGTGCGCCGTGTCCAGCACGTCCAGCATCTTTTGCTGCTTCGGCCCTTCCGCTTGCTCGGGCAACACGACTTCCAACGGCGGGGCGTCGAGCCAGGTCAGCCGGTCGGGCTGCATGACGCGGGCGTTGGCGACCGACAGCATCCCGCCAAAGACCGTAGCGCAGAGCGCGACGAGCGTCGCGCCGGCCAGCCCGAGCGCGCGGGGCTTGGGGTTCTTCGCCATCGTTGCGACGATCGCGGCCGCCGCGGCCAGAGGCGGGGCCCACGACCAGGCCAGCAGCATCGCGAGCATCGTCCCCGCCGACTGCTCGGGCCGCAACAGGTAGGCGCTAGCGGCCGCGGCGGCGGCGAAGGCGAACAAGGCCAGTGCGCTGAAGCGCGTGCCGTGCGACTTGCCGTGCGTGGCGATGAGCCCGATGAGCACGAGCAGGCCGGCGACGGTGAACAGCGGCGCGGCGGCGACGAGCAGGCCGTAGGCGTAGGCCGGGTCGGTCAGCGCGAGGCCGGCGTCCTTGGCCAGGTCGAGGTAGGGTGCGAGCGCTTGGGGCATCATCGTTCTCCCTGTCTGAGGTGTGCGGGGCGGGATGCTGGTGCGGGGTTGGGTGTTTGCTGATCCAGTCTCCAGATGCTAAAGTCCGCGGTTCACAGCACGGGGCGTAGCGCAGCTTGGTAGCGCGCCATACTGGGGGTGTGGAGGTCGCAGGTTCAAATCCTGTCGCCCCGATTGCTACAGAAGCCCACGCTTTTTTGAGCGTGGGCTTCTTCGTTTCCTCCGCGGAATTGTCCGATTCGGGCCTACGCCGAGGCAACCGGGATCAACCGATCCACGCGGGTCGCGCAATCGACCTTGCCGGTTATCCGGCCTGGGTCCAGGCACAGCTTCACGGCCCCGCCGACCACCGTCGCGATCGCCCGGCCCTTGACGTCCCATCCGTCGAACGGGCAGTTGCGGCTCTTGCCCGCGAACTGATTCACGTCGATCGTCCACGCGTGCGCCGGGTCGATGATCGTCACGTCCGCGTCGGCGCCGACGGCCAGTTCGCCCTTGCCCTTCAGGCCGCACAGCTGAGCGCCGTTGGCCGACATCAGCGCGATGAGCCGTGGCCAGTCGATGACGCCCGGCTCGATCAGCGCCTTGATGTACAACGCCAGCGCGCATTCGAGCCCGATGATGCCGTAGGGCGCGAGCGCGAACTCGCGTTCTTTCTGCTCGCGTGTGTGCGGGGCGTGGTCGGTGGCGAGGATCGAGATCGTGCCGTCGGCGACACCTTCTAGCAGCGCGTCGATGTCGCGCGCGGTGCGCAGCGGCGGGTTCATCTTCGCGTGCGTATCGTAGTTGGCACAGGCCTGCTCGGTGAGCAGCAGGTGGTGCGGGCTGACCTCGCCGGTGACCCGTCCCAGCCCTGTCTCCGCGAAGTCGTCGCGCGGGGCGTTGTCTTGCTTGACCGCTTCGATGTATCGGGCGCGGGCCTCGCGCAAGAGCGCGACGCCGCCGGCGGTGGTCATGTGCTGGGCGTGCCAACGCGCGGCGTACTTGAGCGACTCGGCGATCATGATGTCCCGGCCGATCATCAGTTCCTCGGCCAGGGCCGGCCAGCCCGCGAGGCCGAGCTTGCTCGCCAGCGGCCCGGCGTTCATCGCGCCGCCGCCGAGCTGCGGGTCCTCGCAGTGCTGCATGAAGACCTTGCCGGTCATCGCGATGTAGCGCAGCGCCTGGTGCATGACCTTCGCCGAGCCGACGGGTGTGCCGTCGTCGCTGAAGCCGACGGCGCCGGCCCTGGTCATCAGGCCGATCTCCGCGAGTTCGTCGCCGGCCCGTTGTTTGGTCGCGGCGCCGACGGGGTAGACGTTGGCGAGGTTAGCGCGGGCTGCCTGGCGGTAGACGAACTCGATCATCGAGTCGTCGTCGATCGCCGGCGAGGTGTTGGGCATGCAGCAGACGCTGGTGAACCCGCCGGCCACCGCGGCGGCGGCGCCGGTCGCGATCGTTTCCTTCTCTTCCTGCCCCGGCTCGCGCAGGTGTACGTGCACGTCGATCAAGCCGGGCGACACGATGCAGCCCGACGCGTCGATCGTCGGCCCGTCGGGCTTGGACACGGTGCCGACGGACGCGACCTTGCCGTCTTCAAGCACCAGGTCGGTCGTCTGGTCGATGTGGTTGGCGGGGTCGATGAGCCGGCCGCCGGTGATCGTGAGCTTGGCCATGCCGACAGGATAGCTTGCTTAAAGCCTATACGAGAACTTGACAATAGCCGGCGGCCTACGGACGCCGGACACGAGAAGAGACGAGGTGTCACGACAGACAACTGCGTGCGCGTCCGGGGCCCGTCGGTCCCCGGCTATGGGGCGCTCGTCTACGCTTTCAGCTGCATGGGCGTTACGCCGCGAGCCCGGGCGCGTTGTCTGCGTCCTGATCCTCGCCTTCGATGATGACGTTGCCGTGTTCTTCTGCTTCCGCGGCGGTGTCCAAGGCGTTCTGCCTCTCGGCGACGGCGCTGAAGTATTCCAGCCGGCGGCGCTTGGACTCGACGACCAGGTCGTGCCGGGAGATGTGGTGGTCCGCCCAGGCCCCGAGCACCCGCATCACCGCGATCACCAGGCCCGCGCCGACGGCGACGAAGAAGGCGATCAAGAGCTTGGTTTCGACAGCCATAGCGACGGTATCGGCCGGCCGCCCGAACGGGTTGATCACGCCCCGGTCGGACGCTTATCGGCCGACGGTGAACGCCGACCATCGCCGCCCGACGCCGGTCACGCTAGAATCACACGCGATGCCGGGCCCCCTGCGCAATCTGTGGTTGTTCTTTCTGGCGGCGGCCTGCCTGCTGTCGGCCTCGCCCGTGGTGGCGCAGCAGGGCGGCGTCGAGATCAATATCGAGCTGGACTACCTCGGCCTTGGCGGGCTCGTGCAGCGCGGCGTCTGGACGCCGGTCCGCATGGACCTGACCAACACCTCGGCCCAGAGCGTCGAGGTCACCTGCCGCTGGCTGTTGGAAGATGACGACGGCGACGAACTGGTCGCCGAGCGCCCCAACATCACGCTGACACCCCAGCGCGCCGACGGCGAGTTCCAGAGCGTCTGGCTCTACGCCAACCCGCCGATGTCCACCCGCCCCGACCAGGCGTGGGTCTTCCAGGCCGTCGATAGCAAGACCGGCGAACTGCTCAAGCAGGTGCAGGTCCAGCTGCCGGCCAGCGCGGTCGTCGAGTCGTCGGTCAACCTCGTCGGCGTCTGCGGGTTCAGCGAGATGGGCCTGTACCCCTGGCGGAAGCGCTGGTCCACCCAGCACGAGCCGCTGCGCGTCATCACCGGGCTGAGCCTGGAGACCCTGCCGGACCGGTGGTACGGGCTGGACAGTTTGTCGGCGTTGGTCTGGTCGCCGCAGGGCGGCGAGCCGACGAGCACGAAAGTATCCAGCCGAACCAAGAGCGCGCTGCGTGAGTGGGTGTACCGCGGCGGGCACTTGGTGGTCGTGATGCCTTACGCCGGCGAGCAGTGGACCAGCGAGAAGTCCGGCCTGTCCGACCTGCTCGAGCCGATCGACCGCGACGCGATCAACCGTACGCAGGCCAGGCCACCGCTGTCGGTCTTCAAGGTGCTGACCAAGACCGACCCGGTCGGCCAGGTGTGGTTCGACCTGGAAAAAGATTCGAGCTTTACGACGCTCGCGGAGGTGCCAGTCACCGAGGGCGAAGGCGACGCCGCCACGACGACGGACAGGCCGCTGATCGTCGGTCGCCGGGTCGGTTTCGGGCAGGTCACGCTCGTGGGCATCGACCTGAGCAACAAGGCGGTGCTCGAATCGGTCGGCCCATTCGCGCTGCACCGCGTCTGGACGCGCATCTTCAGCTGGCGCGGCAGCAAGACCGGCGAGCTGTTGCCTGACAGCGAGTTCGACGACCAGCAGACCAGCGGGCAGTACCAAGAGGCGAAGAACGCGACGCACGTCGAGCTGGGCACCTGGCTCGCGGCGCGCGTCGCGCGGCAGCGGCAGACGGGGCCGGCGGTCGGGCTGGCGTTCGTGCTCTTCATGGTCTACGCCGTCGCTGCCGGGCTGACCTTCCCGCACTTTCTGCGTGGCAGGGGCTGGGAACGGCACAGCTGGCTGATGTTCGTCGGCATCGTCGCGGTGTTCTCCGCGATCGCGTGGGGCGGGGCGTGGGCGCTTCGGCCGGCGAGCAACTCCGCGGCGCACTTCTCCGTGCTCGATATCGACGGGAACAACCAGGTCGCGCGCGTCCGCTCGTGGCAGTCGGTGCTCGTGCCCAGCTTCGCCGACACGCAGTTCAAGGTCTCCTCGGAGGCCGACGGCCTGACGCGCATGGATGTCGTCAACGTGCTGTCGAGCCCGGGCCACGCGATCGCGCTCGAGTCGCCCGGCTACCCCGACCAGCGCACCTACGGCTTCGACGCCACCGCGCCGCACACCATCGACATCCCCATGCGCTCGACCACCAAGTCGATCGTCGTCGACTTCCTCGGCCAGATCACCGCGCAGCGCCCCGGTATGAGCAGGCCATGGCAAATGCCCAAGGCCAAGGACCTGCGCCTCGCGAGCAACGGCCTGCCCGCGGGCACGATCACGCACGACTTCCCCGACACGCTCACCGACGTGCGCATCATCTACTGCCCCGGCGGCCCGCAACTGGCCGGCAAAAGCGACAACCGCCCGATGGTTTACGCCTACCGCGATCCGAAAACGAATAAGTCCGAGTGGGCGCCCAAGACACCGCTGGCCCTGCCCGCGAGCGACCAGTCGTACACGCCTTTGTGGGTCCGGCCGAACCTGACCTCCAAGCAGCGCAATTGGACGCGGGAAGGCGACCTCGGCTCACGCATCGCCCAGCGCGGCTCGATGCCCGGCAACAACAACGCGTCGGATATCATCAACGATATCGCGCTGCTCAGCTTCTACGACGCGCTGCCCCCGCCGGTATATGAGACCCAGCCCAGCACGATCCCCGGCGTCAATTTCGGTAGCAGCCCGTACTACACCTACAACCGCTCGCTGATGCGCGACCTCGACCTCACGCACCTGATCACCGGCCGACGCGTCATCCTCATCGGCCACCTGCAGAACGGACCGAGCCCCGTGCCCCTCACCGTCGACGGGCAAGACGTCGAAGCCGAGGGCTGGACCGTCGTACGCTGGATTTACGATCTATAACCCCGCATGTCAATGCGGTGCCCGTCACCTCAGGCACGTAAGCCCCGCATTCACATGCGGGGTTCGGCGACAACCTCATGGCCATGATTCAGACCATCAACCTGACCAAGCGCTACGGCGAGCTGATCGCGCTGTCGAACCTCAACCTCGAAATCGAAGAGGGCGACGCCTTCGGCTTCATCGGGCCCAACGGCGCGGGCAAGACCACCACCATCAAGATCCTCTCGACCCTGCTCAAACCCACCTGGGGCGAAGCCCGCATCGACGGGCTGTCCGTCGGCCCGGTCAACGCCCGGCAGGTGCGCTCGATCATCGGCTACGTGCCCGACTTCTTCGGCAGCTACGAAGACATGGTCGTCAAGGAATACCTCGAGTTCTTCGCCTCGGCGTACAACATCAACGGCGAGCAGCGCAAGAGCGTGATGGACGACGTGCTCGCGCTCACCGACCTGTCGCACAAGGCCGATGCGGATGTCAACTCGCTGTCGCGCGGCATGCAGCAGCGCCTGTCCGTCGCGCGCGTGCTCTTGCACGACCCAAAGGTCTTGTTGATGGACGAGCCGGCGAGTGGCTTGGACCCGCGGGCGCGCATCGAGATGCGCGAGCTCTTGAAAGAGCTGCACCGCATGGGCAAGACGATCCTCATCAGCTCGCACATCCTGCTCGAGCTCGCGGACCTGTGCAACAAGGTCGGCATCATCGAGCAGGGCGAGCTCAAGTTCGTCGGCACGACCGACGAGATGCTCGCCCGAGCGCGCACCGGCAACGTCGTACACGTCACCGTCGATCGCACCGACGCCGCGGCCGAGGCCTTGCGGCAGATGCCCGGCGTGCTCGAGGTCGAGCGCGGCGGGGCGGTCCTCAAGGTCGCGCTCGACAACGAACACACGTCCGCCGACGTCGCCGCCCGGCTGGTGCACGACGGCTTCCGGTTGATGCGTCTGGAAGAAGAAAAGGTCAACCTCGAGACCGCGTTCATGCGGCTGACCAAGGGCCTGGTTCAGTAGGCAACCGCGATCCGTTGTCATCATCGAAGCACGTCTAAAGCCTTTTCCAGAAAGGAAATACGCTTTAATCGTTACCTTTGGTATGCTCCCGGGGCGTTACACTTGTCTCGGACGCTCGGCGGGGTTGCCGGGCACGCGATGGTCTGATGGATCCCTTCTTGTTTGCGGGTTGCCTGGCCGGTGGGTGTTTGTGTTTTTGTGCTGGCGTCGCATTCAGCGGGTGAACAGGAGAGAACGTGATGCTGGTCCGCTTGACGATGATTGCGGTGGTCTTGGCTTGGTGCCCGGCCGTACTCGCCGAGGAGTTCATCCACGAGGCGAACGTCATGGCCCGGCTGGGCAACCACCCCAACGTGGTCAGGTTTATCGGTGTCAACACGCTCGACTTGGCGTTGGAGACCCGCAACGGTGTTGATAACCCGCTCTACAAAGAGCACACCATGCAGGGCGAGAACCCGCTGTACACCGGCAGCGCCGACCCGGGCACGCCGGGCGCGATCCAGTCGATCACGTTCGAACTCGATAACCGGGGCCTCGCGCCGCACCTGCACGCCGAGGGCATCGTCCACCGCGATATCGCGGCTCGCAACTTCCTGGTGACCACCGATCAGGGCGTGTACGGCTCGGCGGCCGGTGCTTCGATACGGTTCGGGCACGACGGCCCACCGGACCTGCGTACGAACGTCGGCCCGGTGCGTTGGATGGCGCCCGAGTCGCTTCGTTTGCATCGCAGCGGCTCGACGGATCCGAATGATTACATCGAGATCGCCGAGGGCTCGTTCTTCGAGGCCAGCTACGTGCCCGAGCCGTCGTCGCTCGGGCTGATCGCGTTGGGTTTCGGCGCGCTGTCACGTCGGCGTCGCTGATCGTGTGAGCGTGATCGTTTGGTCAACGTTGTACAGACGTGTCGCGTTTTCGGCGTCGCTCGTCGCGCCACAGCATCGCGCCGGCTGTGGCCATGAGGGCGATCGTGCCCGGCTCGGGGACCTGTATCGGGCCAAGCGGGCCGGTATAGTTGGCGAACGAGGTGCCCAGGTCCGCGTCATCGACGTCGCCGTCGCCGTCGGTATCGCCGTCGGCCGCGGTCTTTCCGCCCACGCCTGGCGGTAGCGGGCCGGTGTAGTTGGAAAAAGCGGTGCCGAGGTCCGCGTCGTCGATGTCGTAGTCGCCGTCGGTGTCGCCGGGCAGCGGCGGGGCGAGGGTGACCGCGAGCGCGTCGATGCCTTCTTGGTACGAGCCGGACACCTGCACGAACACGCCGTTGAGATCGGTCATAAAGATCGCGTCGTGAGCCAGCCCGCCGCTCTCGATGATGAGCGGCGTGTCGGGGTCGTCCTGACCGACGCTGAACAAACCGACCAGGACGTCGCCGCCGCCGCCGGGATAGAACCCGAAGACTTGGCGGAAGACGGTGGGCGAGACGGCCATGAATTCCCACGCGTCGATGTCGGCGTCCAGCAGTTTCTGGTCCGGGGTCCAGGACAGAACCAGCCCGATGTCGGTCTGTTGGTCCAGGACCTTGACGTAGTTCGGCGAGGGCTGGATCGCGTTGGTGACGGTCATGTAGATGCTACCCGGGTCGAGAACTTGGCCGGGGATGCCGGCGGCGTAGACGCTTTGATAGACGCCGGGCGCGGCGTCGAAGCCCCGGCTTAACGGATCGGCGTTGCCCTCGTGGTCCGCCGACCAGTAGCGGTAGTTGTAGACCACGTCGGGTTCGTTGATGGCCGGTTCCACGTCGGGGTGCAGGTCCAGCGCGTCCACGTCGTCGTCCCAGAACGTCTCGGGTGTGCCGGGCTGGAAGTTCATCGACGGCGGCGGGTCCAGGCCGAGTTGCCCTTCGGTCGCCCACGGTTGAGCCGGCACCCCGCCGGGGTTGAGCGTCAGGGGCGTGAGGTAGATCTCGTCGTCGCGCTCCGGCCCGGACACGGTGGGTACCTGTCCGCTGGCGTACCAGCCGCCGGGGCCGTCGTCTTCGCCGGAGAAGTAGGCCTCGACCGGTTGGAAATAGATGCCGGACAAGCGCTGGTTGGCGGCCTGTCGGCTGTACTGCGTGGGCACGAACGCGGGGTCCAGTCGCACAAGCCCCGGCTGGCGGTCGGCGAGGCTGAAGTCGATCTGGTCTTCGGCGTCGAGGTCGAAGTAGCTGGCGTATTGCGCGGTGACGGTGAGTGTGATCGCGTCGGGTTGGCCGGTCACGCTGTTGGGGCCGATCAGCGATGGCGATGGCTCGCCCGCGGTCCCCGTCGGGAAGGGATGGCCCGGCCAGGCGCCGATCGACGTTTGCGTGTCGTCCTTGTAGTTGACCAGTTGCCCGGTCGTCGGATCGATCGTTTGCGGCGGGGTGACGGCGAAGCCGAGGTTCGCGTCCTGCTGGAGTTTGAGCAGCCAAAGGTCGCCCGCGTCGATCGTCGCGGGCTTATTCGCGACGAGGCCGGGGTACTTGACGGGGTTGGGGATCGGGTCGCTGGTTTCCCAGTCGCTGCCGGTGTCCAGGGAATAAAGCAGGTCCATCCCGCCGGGCTGGGGTGTGGCTTTCGCGGTCAGTAGGGTGGCGCAACCGATCGTGATTAGGGCAGAGCGTTTCATCGTGAACCTCCTCTGATCTGCGAAGCAGACGCAAGATCCGCGGTTCACGGCACCGTACCGGTTGGCGGGCGCCTGCCTATCAGAGGGACGCATCAAGCGATCGGATGATGCGGTTGATACGGGAGAATTCATAAAATAAGTGTCAGCTCGCGGGCAGCAGCATGCAGAATCGGCTGAGGATCTCCATCTCGATCGGCGTGCCGTCCGGGCTCGTCGCGCCGGTGCCCGCGAGATCGATCAACTCGTCCAGCGAAGCGCGGTGCCGCGCTTCGTGACGGTCCAGGTCGAGCACGCCCATGTCCCAGTCGGCGAAGATTCGGCGGTCCGCGAGGCGTTCGACCAACAGCCGCACGCGCATGTGCCGCGGGTCTTGCACGATCTTGTCGTACAGGGCGCGGATGGTCGTCGGCTCGCCTTCGAGCAGTTGCACGAAGTGACCGGCCGAGTAGAGCAGCACGCCGGTGATGCCGTGCTTCGCGTTGAACGTGTTCGACACGTCTCGGATCGCGTCGAGGTCTTCGATCGTCATCGGGCGCAGCGCGTCGCTGATGTAGAGCAGGTGACCCAGAGCCATGGTGTGCTCCTTTTCAAGCCGTGCCGTGAGGCGTGTCTCGGCGGCGCGATTCCGCTAGGCCTGTCGGTCTGGCCGAGCTGCTTTGATTGTATGTCGTGTCCGGGAAAACCGAACATGCAATGCGACAGAAGGTCGTTTCGTGCCTTGCCCGCCGCTGTCTGCGATTAGAATAGGGGTGTCGCGTGTTGATAGAAAGGGCCGACGATGAAGAAGCTGCTCGCCGCGATCGATTTCTCCGACGCAAGCCAGCGCGTGCTCGACGCCGCGGTCGCCGAGGCCGAGGCGCGTGGGGCCGGGCTGGTGCTGGTGCACGCCGCGTCGCCGGAGCCGGCGTTTATTGGGTACGAGGTCGGGCCGGCGTGCGAACGCGACGCGCGGGCCGACCACCTGCGCGAGGAGCACCGCAAGCTGCAGGCGATGGCCGAGGCGTGCCGGGCGAAGGGCGTGGAGGCGAAGGCGCTGCTCGTGGCCGGGCACAGCGCGGAGAAGATCATCGAGGAAGCGGACGCGCACGACGCGGCGATGATCGTGCTCGGTTCGCACGGCCACGGCGCGGTGTACAGCCTGATCGTCGGCAGCGTCACGAGCGGGGTGCTGAAGAGGTCCAAACGACCGGTGCTGGTCATCCCCTGCGGAAGCGATTGAACTTGGTCGTTAGTCGGCGCGACGCCGACGCCGTTGCATGAGGGACCCACTGAGCGCGAGCAGGGTCAGCGACGCGGGCTCGGGCACGGCGGCGGTCCCGGGGGCGGGGCCGGTGTAGCGTGAGAACAGCGTGCCCAGGTCGGTGTCGTCGATGTCGCCGTCGTTGTCGGTGTCGCCTTGCGTGATGGATTGGCCCGCGCCTGTAGGTCCGGTGTAGTGGTTGAAGGCGGTGCCCAGGTCGGTGTCGTCGATGTCGCCATCGCCGTCGGCGTCGCCTGGCATCGGCCCGGCGACGAGCCGGACTTCATCGAGGGTCAGCGCGAAGGATTTGGTGCGCCCGATGAAGCGGATGTTGATGCTCTTGACGTCGTCGGCGAGGGAGCCAAGATTTACAAACGCGAAGGGAAAGCGGAAGGTGCCGGCGGAGGCGAGCGGCAGCCGGATCGATGATGTGCCCCAGCCGCCGGTGTTGAAGTGGATGAGCGCTTCGCCACGGCCGGCGAGATTCGAGAGGTCAAACTCGAAGGCGCTGTAGCCGGAGAGGTCGAGGTTCAGCCAGCCGCCGGGCTCGCCGTTTGAGTACTCGCCGTAGCGCAGGGAGATCATGCCGGAGCCGAGGGACGTGACGCCGTCGTTCTCCCCGGTGTCGAACGCCAGCGTGCCGTCGGCGGGGGCCGAGGCGCTGACGATGGTGGGGCTCCTGAGCGTGGAGAGGTGGACCAGGCGCTCGCCGCCGAGCATGGTGCCGGCTTGGGTTTGCGCCGTGCCCGCGGAGGTGTCGGCGGTGATGGCGAACGGCCCGCTGTCGAAGGTATCGACGACCAGCGCGCTCGCCGTGATCGACGGTGCGGCCAGTAGCGTCGTCGTGAGCGAGAGGGCGTTAGAGAATACTGCCATGCGTTTCTTGTTCCGGTTGCGATGTTGCCCACGTTCAGGGTAGCGAAGCCTTGCGTGATCGCCAACAAAAAACCCCCGACGTCGCCGGGGGTTCTCGCAGAGACACGCTGCTTGTTGTGTGGACTGTTTGCAAGCGGTTGGATCGGCTGAATCAGAGGTCCAGGTCGTCATTGCCGCCGCGACGGGGACGCTCGGGGCGTTCGCCTTCGTCGCCGCCGCGTCGTCGGCGGGGACGGTCGCCTTCCTCGCCGTCGCCACGGTTCTTCTCGCGTTCAGCGCGGCGTTTTTCCATTTCTTCGCGGATCTTGTCGAGCTTGGCCTGCTGCTCTTGGGTGAGCACGTCGTCGTAGATCTTCTTCATCGCGCCCTGCTGGATCTCGCGCATCTGGGCCATGATTGCTTCGCGGTCGATCTCTTCGCCGTTCTCGCGCGCTTCCTTGACCTTCTCGCGCAGCGCCATGCCGGCTTCGCGGGCGCCTTCCATGATGGCTTTGACCTCGGCCCGCTGGTCTTCGGTCAGGTCCAGCGCCCGCAGCGCGTTGCCCGGGCCGCGGCGGTCGCCACGCTCGCCGCGTTCGCCGCGCTCACCACGTTCGGCGCGGTCCCGGCGTTGGGGTCGGTCGCCGTCTTCGGCTTTGTCGCCGTCGCGCTGGGCGACTTCGAACACGCCTTCTCCCTCGGCGGGGCTCTGCCGGTCCTTCTTCGGGCAGGGCTTGTCGGCCTTGCGCTCGGTGCTCACTTCGTAGACGCCTTCCTCGCTAGGCGACTGCTGCTTGTCTTTCTTCGGGCAGGCGTACGCCGAGCCGGCGGCGAGCAGGGCGGCGGTGGTGAACGCGAGCAGGGTGGAGCTCTTCATGGCGGGGTTCCTCGTAGGGGTTGCGGGTCGGTCGGTGCTCGGCACGGTGCCGGCGTCTACCAACACTCGCACAACGCACGGCCGGGGCGGTTATTGCAACACGCTCGCTTCAGCGGGCCTTGCCGCCTGCAAACGCGCGAAAACGGGCCTAAGATGCCGCCAGCATGGATGATACCAGCCGTGACAACCCGCCCACGCCGACCCCCGACGCCGTTTACGCCGCGCTCCAGGCGGTCAACGACCCGGAACTGCACCGCGACCTGGTGACGCTCGGACGGGTCCGGCACGTCGAATTGACGCCCGCCGGCGTCGCCCGTGTCGGCATCCGGCTCGACGCGCTGACCGGGCCGATCCGCAGCCGTGTGAAGCAGGACGTCGAGCAGGCGGTTGCCAGGGTGCCGGGCGTCGTCGGCGTCGAGATCGAGTTTTCCACCGGGCTGACCACCGCTCAGCCCCGGGGACAAGCCGGCCAACAGGCCCAGGCGGTCAAGGCAAAGTCGGCGGGCGAGCAGCCCGGCCAGCAGAACCCCCAGGACGCCGCCCGCCAAGGCAACCCGCTGCCGGGCGTCAAGCACATCGTCGCGGTGGGTGCGGGCAAGGGCGGGGTCGGCAAGTCCACCATCGCGGTCAACCTCGCCGTCGCGCTCGCCCGCCAGGGCCACGCCGTGGGCCTGATGGACGGCGACATCTACGGCCCGTCGGTCCCGACCATGCTCGGCACGCACGCCTACCCGCCCAAGGCCGTGGGCAACACGATCATCCCGTACAACGTGCACGGCCTGAAAGCGATTTCCGTCGGCTCGCTGGTCGAGGACGACCAGGCATTGATCTGGCGCGGCCCGATGGCGCACGGCGCGTTCCGCCAGCTCGCGACGCAGACCAGTTGGGGCGAACTCGACTACCTCATCATCGACCTGCCGCCGGGGACCGGCGACGTGCCATTGACCATGGCTCAGCTGCTGCCGCTGACCGGCGCGGTCGTGGTGTGCACGCCGCAGAAAGTCGCGCAGGACGACGCCCGCCGCGCGATCGCGATGTTCAAGCAACTGGGCATCGAGGTGCTGGGCATCGTTGAGAACATGAGCTACTTCATCGGCGACGACGGCAAGGAGTACGACCTGTTCGGCAAGGGCGGGGCGCAGATGCTCGCGCACCAGCAGGGCCTGCCCGTGCTCGGCACCGTGCCGATCAACACGCACCTGCGCCGGCACGCCGACGCCGGCGATCCGACGGCGAACTTCACGAGCGACGACCAACTCGCGGCGGAACTGAACGCGCTGGCGACGAGCCTGACCCAGCAGGTCGCGGCGGTCGAGCTCGAACTCGCGCAGGCGACGCCGACGATCAGCGTGCACGATTAGCGCGTTTTCACTTTCTTCGTAGCGGTATCTGAACTCCCCTCCCTTGAGGGAGGGGCCGGGGGACGGTGGCGAATCAACTTGCTCGCTTGAGATTCAAGACGATCCGACACCCCCTCCCGGCCTCCCCCTCGGAGGGGGAGGGGTTTCAAGGCCGCTATGAAGTAGATGAAAACGATCAAGTGAAATAAAAAAACCCGGCCGACGCACGCGGGCGTCGGCCGGGTGAAGGAGGCGTTGACAAACGCGTGGCGCGTTAGGCGCGTCGGCGTCGGATCAGCGCGAGCCCGCCGAGGCCGATCAGCGCGAGGCTGGTCGGTTCGGGGACGCTGCCCGGGCCCAGCGGCCCGGTGTAGCCGGAGAACGCGGTACCGAGGTCCGAGTCATCCACGTCGCCGTCGCCGTCGGCGTCGCCGTCGAGCGCGTTGCGGCCACCGGCGATCCCGGTCGGGCCGGTGTACTGCGAGAACGACGTACCCAGGTCCGAGTCGTCGATGTCGCCGTCGCCGTCGGTGTCGCCGGGCAGGTTGTCGAGGATGTCGAAGTAGAAGAACGTGACGTCCATGAAGTCCGAGTCGCCGTCCTCGTCGAAGTCGTAGGTATCGACGGCCGAGGACACGGCGGTGGCCGCGTCAACGGTCAGGACTTCGGCGAAGTCGACGATGCCGTCGCCGCTGAAGTCGCCGGGGACGACCTTCTGCAGCAGGATGTCGCTGCCGCCGGGGTTCACGTAGCCGGTGGTGTTGTCCCACTGGCCGTCCGTGGAGGCGTAGACGTAGGACTTGAGCTTGCCGAGCGTGCCGTCGCTGACGGTTTCACTCGATCCGCCCTCGATGAACCGCTCCCAGACCTTGGTCAGGCTCTCGGACCCGGGGGTGCCGTCCCAGTCGTACTTGGCGACGAAGGTCTCGCGGGTGCTGCTCAGGCCGGGGGCGTAGCCGGTGACGTAGATCGCGCCGTCGATGAACGCGGCCTCGGAGATCCGGTTGGCGTCGGTGGTCGCGCCGTTGTAGTCCTCGGTGATGCTGGCAAGCACGTTGCCGCTGCCGTCACGGACCTCGAAGTAGACCTCGTCGAAGCGTTCGCCGGCCCAGATCGAGTTATTCGACCCGTCGCCGAAGCCCGCGATGGAGTTGATGATGTCGTAGCCGGCGGTGTCCCAGGTGACCGCGAACATCAGGTTGTTGTTCGAGTCGTACGCCGTGCCGATGCCGGGCGAGGTGGTGCGGTGGTCATCGGCGAAATTGGCGGGGATCGAATCGACGAAGCTGACCGCGGGGGCGGGGCCCGAGCCGTCGGGGTCCCAGCCGTTGGACTTGGACTCGGAGCGGGACTGGGCGATGCCGCCGCCGAAGTACCAGCCGGTGGCCTGGTCCACGCCGGCGTCGACGTAGACGCCCATGTTGGACCACCCGGACTCGGGGCCGGTGTAGGTCAGGATCGGCTGCTTCGCCGGGCCGTCGAGGGTGTTGGTGGCGAAGTTGTATCGGCCGATGCCGGGCAGGTAGGCGTTGGCGGTGCCGTCGTTACGCAGGTTGTAGCCGCCGTAGTCCCCGGCCGTGCCGAAGTCACCGTTGACCATGTCGTTGACGATGATCATTTCCTTGGTCGTCTTGTTGAACGCCGAGTCGGTGCTGCGCAGCTGGGTGCCCACGACGGACAGGCCGGTGGTCGTCGGCGCGTTGGTGTCGGACCGCAGCGTGCCGAAGTTGTCTTCGTAGATGCTCAGGCTGTTGCGGTCTTCGATCGCGGTGGTCAGGCTGGCGTTGCCGTCGAACTGGCCGGTCTTGGCGAGGTTGTTCGAGTTGATCGACCAGACCATGGGGCTGTTGGACTGCTTGCCCAGCTCGTTGACCGGGTCCTGAACGCTGCCCGGGTCGTTCCAGTGGGCGTTGTTGTTGCTGTAAGTGCCGAAGTAGGCCTTGCCGTCGCCGCCCGCGTGGACGCCGGCGGGGTAGTTCTGGCTCGGGCTGACAAGGCCCGGCAGGCTGCTGATGGTCGTGCCGTAAATCAGCTGACCACGGGCGTTGACCCCGCCGATGTCGCCGTTGACGCTGTTGGTCGAGCCGTCGCCGAAGGTCTGGGTGTTGGACGAACGCACGATGAGGTGGGCGATCCCATCCGACGTCACGTCCATGTCGGTGGCGGACTCGTTGCCGCCGTCACCGGCCTGGAACGACCATTGCAGGCCGTACGGCAGGTCGTAGGGGGAAACGGCGTACGCGCCGCTGGCAAAGGTTGCCGCGCAAGCGGCAGCGAGAAGTTTCCTGGTGATCATGATGATCCTCCGTTGAAGTGAGAAAAACACTAACACGCGCGACGATGCGCAGACAAAACAAGTACTACGGGAAAATAACACAGCACCTAATGTTTCGAAACGGTCGCGGGCACGTGCATCAAGAAGCGTGAACTCGGTCACAGGTTTATACCTGAGTGAATGTTAACCGATCATCCGCCTTCTTCCAAGCTTCGATTGCACAAAAAAAGTGAATGAAGGCGCGGTCCGTGGGGGTCTATGCTGCCGTGCCGAGCAAGGCGTGGTGATGGCGCGGCCTGCTGGGGCACCGAAAAAGCCTGCGCATCATGATCAGCCCGGCGTCAACAAGCCGGACAAGCGTGCGGGCTACGCGTGTTCAGGCGCGACGACGCCGGATCAGCGCGATCCCGCCGAGGCTTAGCAGCGCGAGGCTGGTCGGCTCGGGCACCGAAGCGGGTCCCAGCGGGCCGGTGTAGCCGGAGAAGGAGGTGCCCAGGTCGGTGTCGTCCACGTCGCCGTCGCCGTCGGTGTCGCCGTCGGCGGCGGTCTTGCCGCCGGTGCCGGGCGCGAGCGGGCCGGTGTAGTTGGAGAAGGAGGTGCCCAGGTCGGTGTCGTCGATGTCGCCGTCGTTGTCGGTGTCGCCGGGCAGCGTCGGGCCGCCGAGGTTCTGCGGGTCTGCCCCGCCGGCAAGGGCGAGGATGTCGCTGACCGATAGCCGCTCGTTCCAGATGGCGATATCGCTCATCAGGCCGGTGATGTCTTCGCTGAACTGTCCGGTGCCGCCGAACTCGAAGGGGCGGTCGATGGTGTTGACGACGATCGTGTCATCGGACGCGACCTCGACGCCGTCGATGTACCACTTGCGGCCGGTCAGGTCGCCGACGTACGCCATGTGGTGCCAGGTGTCGTCGGAGATGTTCAGGGGGTCGTCGTTTTGGTCTTTGTAGTTGACCGTGCCGTTCCACGCGGAGGTGAGGTCCGCTTGGACCTTGTGCCAGGCGGTGGTCGAGGTCTGGGTCGCGCCGCCGCTGCGGGTGCCGATGATGACGTCGGCGCCGGGGTCGGTGATGTTTGAACTGGCGACGTTGACCCACAGCGACCAGGTGAAGCCATCATTCAGGTCGATGCCCTGGTCGCCGGCACGGAAGCGCGATCCCTCGGTGGTGCTCAGGACGATGCGGTTGCGCGTGGCGTCGAACACCCACGTGTCGTTGGTCGAGCCGGGGTTGTTGACCGTCGCGTCGGTGATGGGGTGGCTCGGGTCGTCGATGAGGTCGTCGGCGGTCGTGGCGGGCGTGCCCGCGGCACCGTCGGTCAGCGGGAAGTAGGCGACCAGCGTGGCCTGGGCCGACAGCCCCAACCCGGTCATCGCGGCGGCGAGCATCGGCAGTCTCACTGTTCTCTTTTCCATCTTGTTCTCTCCTTATGTATGACGAGCCAAGTTCAGCAGAGACCTGTAACGAGATGACCGCATCGGCAGACAAGCAACGGCACGCGGCGGGCCGGATAAGGGTATTGCTTATCCGCTTTGTGCCAATGTACGGCATTTCGCCTCCCAAGCAATAGTGCGTCGCGCCTCGTCGCGGGAAATGACGACATGGTGGGATCGGCAAGCAATCGCTTTGTTCTTTCGTGGTGCGGCGCCACGCGTCGCGGGCGCGTTGCTGAGGGGCGCGCGGTTCGGGCTTGGCGTGGGGCAGAAAACAACCCCGCGAACGGTCGCGGGGCTTCGCCGGAGGCCGCCGGCGTGGTGTCGTGCGGCGCGTGCTGCGATCGTCTTCTCGACTTACGCCCGTCGCCGACGGATCAGCGCGAGCCCGCCGAGGCCGACGAGCGCGAGGCTGGTCGGCTCGGGGACGCTGGCGGGTCCGAGCGGTCCGGTGTAGCCGGAGAAGGCGGTGCCGAGGTCGCTGTCGTCGACGTCGCCGTCGCCGTCGGTGTCGCCGTCGGCCGCGGTCTTGCCGCCGGTGCCGGGCGCGAGCGGGCCGGTGTAGTTGGAGAAGGCGGTGCCGAGGTCGCTGTCGTCGATGTCGCCGTCGCCGTCGGTGTCGCCGGGGATGGAGGGGGTCGTGCCGACGAGGGCCTCTAGCTCGGCGGTGGTCAGCGCGTTGTCGTAGATGCGCACGTCGTCAACGATGCCGTCCCATTCCCGGCCGTTGATGTCGTTGGTGAACGCGCCGATGGTCATTTCCTTGAGCCAGAGGTTGTTTTTGAACGAGGACTTGTCTTCGGAGACCCAGGTGCCGGCGTCGACGTCGTAGAGCGAGATCCGGCTGCGGTTGGTGCCGCCGCCGACCGTGTCGATGCCGTTGCTCGCGTCGCCGACGACGGCGACGAAGTAGTCTTTTTCCGCTTCGACCGTGAACGCGGTGGTGAAGCGTGTGTTGCCGAAGTCGAAGATGACGCTGGCGCCGCGGAGCCCGAGCATCCAGCCGGTGTTGGAGTTGAACCGGGACGAGGCGATGATCTTGTCCGAGCCGGCGGTGGTGGCGGTGTTGAACCAGGCGGAGAAGGTGTACTGGTTCGAGACGTTCATCGCCGTGCCGTCGCCCACGCCGGCGACGTACGTGCCGTCGTCCTGCACCGTGCCGGCGGCGATGTGGCTGGTGCCGTCGTTGGCGAACTGCACGGCGTTGCCGCCGTCGGGCGTGATGCCGGGCAGGCCGCTGACGACCACGCCGACGTCGGTCGTGATCGTGCTGTTGCCGGTGACCGCTTCGGTGTACGTGCCCGACGTGCTGTCGAGCGTCCAGTGCTTGACCAGCGTCGCCTGCGCGACATTGCCGGCCAGCAGCGCCCCGCCGCCGACCGCGAGGGTGAGTAGGGTGCGTGTCATCATGCCGTACCTCCTTTGGGAGTGAGAGTTCAATCGCCCGTGCCCGGTTGCGCTTGCGATTCGTCGAGGCAAACGAAAGTCTTCGCGTGCTTCGTCTGCGAAGCCGCGTTTGTTGGGGACGCGAGGCGTGGGCCCGTAAACGCTGGAGGCCCGCTGCTGGAATGTGAAGCCCCCTCGTCAGGGCTTGTCTGATGCGCTGGATCGTGCGGTGAAACAACGAAAAGAGCGTTTTTGCGTGATGCCGAACGGTATGACTGCTCGGCGAGGGCGCGAGACTGTATACAAAGGAGAAACCGTCTTTACCGTGTAAGAGTCTACAACGCGTCCCGTCCAATTTCATGCCAATCTGTTACGCACGTGTGACAACTTGTCATCGCCCGGAAGACCCCCGCGCGATGACGACCGAGGCGGACCCATGCACAAGCAGCGGACGATCGCGATCGCGGTGGAGCTGAACCTCCCGTTCCAATGGCACTACTACATCTACTCCGGTGCGCAGTTGTACGCCCGCCAGCACAAGCATTGGCGCTGCGTGATCGACGAGTTCCCCGAGTACCGGATGGACCGCAACCGGCGCGACGGCCGGCCCTACGACGGCATCATCGCCCGCGTCAGGCGGGCGTTGAACAACAGTGCGCAGCGCAACGGCGTTCCGCTGGTCAACGTCTGGCGCAGCTCGCCGGTCAAGAACGCGCCGCTGGTCACCATCGACAACGCGGCCAACGGCGTGGTGTGCGCCGACCACTTCCTTGACCGCGGCTTCCGCCGCTTCGGCTACATGTACCGCGAGCAGCACTTCACCGACCTCGAAGAGCAAAGCGCCTTTACCCGCCGGGTCGAAGCGCAGGGCGGCACTTGTTCGAGCCTGCCGATCGGCAACGGCGACATCGAAGACGCGAAAAACTGGGGCATCATGCAGGACGACATCCTCAAATGGATCCAGTCCTTCGAGCGGCCCGTCGGCATCTACGTGCCGCAGGGCAACCTCGCGCGCCACGTCGCCCACGTCTGCGACAACCTGGGCTGGTCGGTCCCGCTCGACGTCGCGATCATCTGTGGCGAAAACGAATCGATCTTCTGCGAGAGCCCGGCCCCGTCGCTGACCTCCATCGAGCGCAACTTCGAGAAGGTCGGATACGAGGCCGCCCGGCTGCTGGACCAGATGCTCAAGGGGCACCCCCCGCCGGACGAGCCGGTCTTCGTCGCGCCCCAGGGCATCGTGCCGCGCAACTCCACCGACTTCTTCGCGGTCGATGACGAACTGGTGTCCGAGGCGCTGCGCTACGTCAACGCGAACCTGCGCCACCCGCTGGACGTCGAGACGATCGCCTCGGCGATCGCGACCAGCTCGCGCACGTTGCAGCGGCGGTTCGACCGGTGCCTGAACCGCTCGGTCGCCGCGGAGGTGCGTCGGCTGCGGATCCAGTTGGCCAAGCGGATGCTCGCCGAGCCGGACAACCAGGTCTCGCAGGTCGCGCGCGAGACGGGCTTCCGCTCGTCCAGCCGGATGCACGAGGTGTTCAAGCGGGAGTTGGGCCTGTCGCCCAGCGCGTACCGCGAACGGCAACTGATCGACCGGGGCGAGGCGTGATCGAATACTCGGCGGCCGCGCGGCCGCCGAGTGAAGGAGGAGGTGTTGTGGGTCGCCGACGTTCTTACGCGCGTCGCCGACGGATGAGCGCGAGCCCGCCGAAGCCGATGAGCGCGAGGCTGGTCGGCTCGGGCACGCCCGCCGGTCCGAGCGGGCCGGTGTAGCCGGAGAAGGCGGTGCCGAGGTCGCTGTCGTCGACGTCGCCGTCGCCGTCGGTGTCGCCGTCGGCCGCGGTCTTCCCGCCGGTGCCGGGCGCGAGCGGGCCGGTGTAGTTGGAGAAGGCGGTGCCCAGGTCCGAGTCGTCGATGTCGCCGTCGCCGTCGGTGTCGCCGGGGAGGACGGGGCCGCCGCCGGGCGTGGCGTCGGCGAAGGAGCTTGCAATCCGGATCTCATCGATGAAGTACTTGAGCCCGCCGAAGGTCAGGGTATCGAGCTGGGTTTCGTCGATGTTGGGTTTGTTGGCGGGGTCCCAGTTCGCGGTGGACAGGCCGGGCTGTGCGGCGACGATCGCGTCGAAGGCGGCTTCGGAGATGGTGTCGTCATCGTCGAAGCGGACAACGGTCTGGATGTCTTCGCCGAGGGTGTCGGCGTTCCACTGGATCTTCATGACGACGATGCTGACTTCGCCGAAGTCGCCGTTCTCGAGGTCCGGTTCCCAGAACATGGAGTCGGCGTTGGAGACGTCGGTGAGCGGGTCGGAAGCGTAAGAGTTGTTGGGGATCGGGCCGTTGATGTTGTTGTACTGCCCGGTGGTGTAGTGCATGGGGTAGATGAAGTTGCGTTCGTTTCGGTTGGGCCCGCCGCCGGTGCCCAGCCCGGTGCCGCCGGTGCCGATGCCGCCGAAGTCGTCGCCGCGCGACTGGTTGGGGAACGGGTCGGTCGCGAGCGTGACGTTGGGCATTTCCTCGTTGCGGTCCCACGCCTGCGCGGTGACGAAGCTGACCCACGTCGTGTTGCCGGTCTGGAACGTCGAGGTGACCGAGGACGCGAGGGCGATGTCGGCGGTGGCGTTGCGGGAGAACTCGGTATCGACGATCGCCTCGCCGACGTCGCTCTGGCCCGCCGGGCCCAGGAACCCGCCGGAGGTCGCGAGGTTGGCGACCGTGCCGTCGAACACGTTGGACCGCGTATCGACGAGGATGCCGACGGTCGAGCCCTCGGGGTGGACCCACATGTCGCCGCGATAAAACTCGTCGGTGTTCCAATCGCTCGCGGCGCCGAGCGCCGCGCTGCCCTGCGGGCCGGGCACGCCGGTGCGCAGGAAGTCGTCCGCGTAGTCGAACGGCTCGTGGAACAGCAGTTGTGCCGAGGCCGAGGTGGCGAAGGTGGCACCGACGGCGGCGACCAGGAGTGAACGCTTGAACATGATGATCCTCCAATGAAGAAAGGGGTTAATGAGAAAGCCACGCGCGATCGGCACGCGTGCAAGTGGACCGGCTTGGGTTGACTGGCCGACGCCCACACGGATCACTGACGGGCGGGCCAGGCGTTGTGAATCGATGAATCGATGAAACCGTGAGACGCCGCGAGAACACGCTGCGGCTTACGCATCACCATAACGACTCGGCTCGCCCGAGAGAAGCCCAGAGGCCGATGATTGGAATAAATCCCCATTCGATGGGATGTAGACAGGACATTGCCTGCGTGATCTGCGTCGCGTAACACCTACCGTACGCCGAGCCCAAGCAGCGCCAACCCGCGGGTCGGGTGCCGCGCGCTACCGTCCCTGCTGGTTCGGGTTCGGGTCGGCGCTCTTGATGTTCGGCCAGTCCCACAGCGTTTGATCGACCTTGCGTGTCGGCCGCGCGTTCTCGCTGATCTCCTTGTCGAGTTCGAGCGCCAACGCCTTGAGTTCGTCGATCATGTCCGGGTGCTTCTTCGCCAGGTCCCACTCCTCGCTGATGTCGATCGAGACGTTGTAAAGGAACGGCCCGCCCTTCGCGTCCGGCCCGGCGAACAGGAGTTTCATGTCGCCCTTGCGGATGCCGGCCAGTTCGCCGCGCGAGGTGTAATACAAGAACGTGTCGCTCGCCGAGGTCGCGCCGGGTTTGCCCATCAACAGGCCGGCGATCGACCCGCCGTCGATCTTCTTGTCCGACAACGCGCCGCCGGTCAGTTCCGCGATCGTGGGCATCAGGTCGATCGAGCGCGTCAACTCCCGGCAGACCGTCCCGGCCGGCACCTTGCCCGGCCAGCGCACGACGCAGGGCACGCGCTGGCCGCCCTCCCAGTTCTGCCCCTTCGCGCCGCGCAGCGGGCCTGACGACCCGCCGTTCTGCCTGAACGGCTTCCACGGCCCGTTGTCGGTCGCGAAAATCACCAGCGTGTTGTCGTCCTGGCCGATCGCCTCGACCGCTTTGAGCACCTCGCCCACCGACCAGTCGATCTCTTCGATCACGTCGCCGTAGAGCCCGCGCTTGCTCTTGCCTGCGAATTGTTCGGACGCGTAGATCGGGATGTGCGGCATCGCGTGGGGCAGGTAGACAAAGAACGGCTTGTCCTTGTTCTGCTTGATGAACCGGACCGCCTCCTCGGTGCAGCGCTTGGTGAGCACGTGCTGGTCCGGCTCCCACTCAAGCACCTCGTGTCCGCGCATCAGCGGGAGGTTGTATTTGTAGCCGGTGGACTTCGGGCGGTGGAACGTGGACATGTCGTTGGAGTAGGGCACGCCGAAGTACTCGTCGAAGCCCTGGTCGGTCGGCAGCAGGCCGGGGCGGTGGCCCAGGTGCCACTTGCCGAAGCAGCCGGTCGCGTAGCCACTGGCCTTGAGCATGTCGGCGATCGTGTGTTCGTCGGTGTGCAGGCCGTAGTCGTACTGCGGGAAGATGACGTGCTTGTGCATGCTCACGCGCTTGGGGTAGCTGCCGGTCAGCAGCGCCGCGCGCGACGGCGAGCAGACCGGCGAGGCGACGTAGAACTGCGTCAGCTTCATGCCCTGAGCGGCCATTTTGTCGATGTGCGGGGTGTGGATCGTCGGGTTGCCAAAGCACGACAGGTCGCCGTAGCCCTGGTCGTCGGTGAAGACGATGACGATGTTCGGCGGGCGGTCGTCGGCGAAGGCGGCGGGCGCGATCATCGAAACGAACAGCGCAATCAAGAGTACGCGTAACAGGTGGTTCATCGGTCGGGTCCTCGGGGTTGATTCGGTGCGTGGTCGCATCTTACGTGTTACGCGTTACTCGCCGTTGACCGCGAGATACACGATCCGGCAGACGCCCGGCTGTCGCTGGTCGGTCAGGCGGACGGTCAGCACGTGCGGCTCGTCGGCGTCCAGTTCGTCGGCCAGCATATGCAGCCTCGGCAGGTGCAGGTTCTTGTACCGGCTCTGGATGTCGCGTTGTTGCCACGCGCCGTCGTCGATGCGGTATTCGATGACCCCGCCGTCGCGCCCCGCGCAGAGCACCAGGCCGATCGCCCGGCCGGTAAACGCATAGGAAAACGCGTCGCCGGGCTTCTTGCCCACGAGCATCGGCACGTCGTAAAAGCCCGGGCGGACGTTCGTGCCTACGCCGTCGTCACGCGGGTCGCACTTCTCGATGTACGCGAAGCCGGCGAGCTTCGTCACTTTGCTCGGCGCGACGAGTTGGCCCGCGCTGTAACTGAACTTGTCGATCGGCTCGGGCAATCGGTGCGCCGTCAGTTGCGCATCGTCGGCCAAGGGCGTGCCCCACGCCGCGCTCAGCGTTCGGCGGATCGTCGACGCGTACAGCCGGTGACCGAACGGCGAGGGGTGCAGGTTCTTGAAGTCGCCTTCCCAGGTGAACTGGCCCGCGTCGATGCGCTCGGTCACCTCGCGCGCGAGGTGGATCGTCGGCACGCCGTAGCGCTCGGCGATCGGCTCGTGCAATGCGATGACACCCGGCGTCTTGCCCGCGCGGTAGTCGGCCATGTAACGCGGGTCGATGAAGTGCATCAGCACGACGTCCGTCGCCGGGCTCGCTTCACGGATGTGCCGAAGCAGGCCCTCCATGCCCCGGCGGATGGTGGCATCGGGCTGGCCGACGTGCAGGTCGTTCACCGCGGCCTCTTGAAATATCAAGTCCGGCGGGCCGCCCTCGAACGCGTCGCGCAACAACCGGAACGCGCCGAACGGCGAGCCGGTCGAGGAGACCCCCGCGTTGATGAACGTGAACGCGGTGTCGGGGAAGCGCTCTTTCAAGTAGTCGCGGGTCATCTCCCGCCAGCCGTTATTCATCACCGTGATCGACCCGCCCATGAACACGACCTTGCCGACCTTGCCGCGCTCGAACTTGATCCGGCTGTTGTCCAGCGAGCCGCGCAGCACGAAGTAGTCGCCCGGGTCGGGCGTGACGGATGCGTGACGCTCGATGAAGTCGGCGACGCGGACCGGGTCGGGGTGCGCGAAGTGGTGGCCGTTGGATTTGTCGGTGCCCCGGGCGACCTCGATCACATCGATCGACCCGCCGAGTTCGCGGTAGCGCTTGGCCAGCACGAACGTGTTCTCGCTCGGCGGCACGACCTGGTCGTTCAGCGAGACGATGTGCAGCAGCGGGATGCCCGCCTTGGCGATCGGTTCGAGCACATCGATCGGGTTCTTGTCGTAGCCGAGCGCTTGCGCTTCGGTCAGGCCGTACTGCTTGAGCGCGTTCTGCCAGTCGCGCTGCGAGCCGAGGCCTTCGCCCTTGCCGCCGGGCCAGGACTTGAAGTCGCAGACCGGGGTGTCGGCGTAGATGCACGCGACGCGTCCGGGGTGTCGCGCCGCCCAGCGATAAACAAACAGCCCGCCTCGGCTGACGCCCTCGAGCGCGACGCGTTGGCTCATGCCGTGCTTCGTGGTGAGCTCGTCATAGAACGCGTCCCAGTGATCGAGCGCCGCGTCGCTGCCGAGCATCCCGGCGCAGTCGATGTACGCGACGTGGAACCCGCGTTCGAGCAGGACCCGGTCCGCCTCGGCGTGGAAGTCCGGGAACCGAGCCCGCCAGACCCACGGCCTGCCCGCCGCCGCGTCCTTGGGCGCGACGACATAACACGCCCGACCATCGACACGGAACACATGTTTCGCGAATCCGTGCCAGTCCTTCGCATCACCCGGCAACGGCTCGGCGAACACGGGCAGCGCGAGGCACAACAGCGTTACGAGTGCTGTCAGACAGAAGACGCGGCGCGCTCGCATCGTGACACTGAGCGGTGCATTCATCCGGTCAAGCATAAGGCGAACGACGGGCACGGGCATACCAAAACCGACGGCCATGCGCCACGGTGTCATACACGCCAACACACGCAAACACTCGCTTGGCCCGTGCGAATAAAAAAACAACACCCCGGGGTGGGGTGTTGTTTCAGAAGGGTTGCTGTTGTCGATTCGCAGCGGCGGTCAGCGCCGCCGACGCGTCACGCACGCCAGGCCGCCGAGCGCGAGCAGGGCGATCGAGCCGGGCTCGGGGACGACCAGCGGGTTGACCTTGAAGTCTTTCTTGACGATCTGGGCGACGGTGGAGGGGTTGCCCTCGGAGATCGCGACCAGGCCGTTGTTCAGCACGACTTCGCCGGCGGTGACGCCATCGACGTTGGGGTCGAACCCGGCGTTGGCCAGGAACGGGCCGAAGTCGAGCGTCAGGCCCTGGCTCCACGGCTGGGTCAGGCCGGGGCTGTTGATGAGGTCGTTGCTGAAGGAGGTGAAGCCGACGACGATGATCGGCGAGGCGAGCGCGACGCCGTTGACTTCGGTGATGTCCACCTGTGCGAACAGCCCGCCGTTGACCGAGGTGGTGGTGGTGCCGGAGCCGAAGACGCTGTAGTCGCCGCCCTCGCTGAGGGTCAGGCCGGACAGGCCCGGGCCGGTGACGACCTCGAAGCCGAAGTTGAGCTGGCCCTCGGTGATGTCGGCGCCGGGGATCGGGCCGACGGAGCTGGCGCCGAAGCCGGCGGGGTCAAAGTCGAGGGTGTTGCCGAAGATGCTCGGGGCGCCGTAAAGCGCCGGGGGCAGCGGGTCGCTGGACGAGCTCTCGGTCACGTCGGTGTACATCACCGAGCCGGGCGGGACGTCGGAAAAGTCGCCGTAGACGATCGCGGCGTCCGCGGTCGTGGCGGATTGGCCCGCGGCGAGCAGGGCGGCGGCGGCGAGCAAGGCCTGGGTCGAGGCGGGTCGGCGTTTCAGCATGGTTTCCCTTCCTTGGAAGTGGCTGGGCCGCGAGGGCGGCTAATCTCTTTTCTCTAGGACGTTCGCGCTACCCCTGCACGCTTTGATTAACGCCCTGCCATTAACGTTGACGGGGATTATGCCAAGGCAGTAGAGAAATAGCTGTACCCTGAAAGAGTTAAATCCTTTATTTTTCAAGCAAATACCACCTACGGGGTACGCACATCAGGGGAATGTGGGCGTCGCTGCTCGCGGGCCATGGGCTCATTGACACGCCTATCCCGGGCTGTGCCCGGTTGACGCCGGCCATCACGCGCATGGGATACCGCGCTGGTGCGAGATGTCTTTCAGGACAAGTGTGGTCGGGAGGGGGCCAAATGGGCGCGCATCACGCCGGTCAGCTCGCCTCGGGTGGGATCGGTGTCGCGTTGTTCCACGCGGGTGAGAGGACACGGTGGCGGTCGATCGCCCAGCCCCCCACGAAGGCGTGTCAGCGGCCGGCCGGGGCGCACAAGAAAAAACCGGGGCGCCTTTATCGGGGAGGGAGAGTGATAAAAGGCGTCCCGGCCGTGCGTGGCAATCGGTTGTCGGCGGGGGTTAGTCCGCGTCGGTCTCGTCGTCGATTTCCTGTTCTTCGAGCCCGGCGGCAAGCAGGTCGGTCCTCTCGGCGTCGGCCCGGGCTTGGGCGGCGGCGGCCTTCTCGAAGCTATACGGCCCGGCGTCGTCGAGCGTGAGCTGCGACTCGTGGAACACGCCTTCGCCAAGCTTCGCCATCAGCCGCTGGACGGCCCCGAAGGGCGGTTGCACAGCGCTGAGCGCCCGGTCCAGGCCCCGTTCAAGCTTCTCGGCCTCGCGCAGTTCGCGGGCCAAGTCGTCGATCGGATCGTTTGTCGGTTTGGAAGTGGTCTGATCGGTCATGGCTGTCGTTTCCCCGGGCCGGGCGGCTGTTGCCCGTCCGTCTGATTGGACGAGGGGTCGATTGGGCTGTTACAGGGCGCGATCGGTTTGGCTTGAAAAAAATCGCGGCCGATCGTCACGATCGCCCGCGGGTTGGGGGATACGGGTTTTGCGGGTTCTAACGGCATCGACGCGCGGTTTCCCGCTCGTTTTCACGCCTCGTCCAGCCCGAGCGCGGCGCGGACCCTGGGGTTGGCCCGCAGCTTCTCGTAGGCCCGGAACAGCCGGACGCGGGCGTTGTTCGCGGTGATGCCCAGCCGGTCGGCCAGCTCGGCGATCTCCAGGCCCTCGACGTGCCGAAGCGTGATCACCGCGGCCTGGGAGTCGGGCAGCTCGGCGACGGCGTCGAAGACGATGTCGCGCTGGTCCTCGTCCATCTGGTACCGCTCGTCCGGCTCGTCCGCGGCGACCTGGATCTCCTCGGCGTCGGCCGAGCCGGGCCCGCCCGCCGTGCGCTTGCGCTTGCGGACGACGTCGAGCGCCGCGTTGCGGACGATCATCGCCATCCACGAGACGATGGCACGCTCGTCGTTGAGGTGGTCCAGCCGGCGCAGGCCGTTCATGATCGCGGTTTGGACCGCGTCCTCGGCGTCGGCGGCGTTGCGGACGATCGGGTAGGCGGTGGCATAGAGGAAGCGGTAGTAGTCGCCGACGATGCGGGCGTACCACTGCTCCTGCGTTTCGCCGGGCTTTGGGAGGTTATCCATGTGGCTTTTGGGCCGGGGCATCTGGGCCAGGCGGAGTCGGCGCTCGGCCTGCTTCTTCCCATCGTCTGCCGGGGCGTCCCCGCTTTCGGGAACATGGGTCCGGGGCTTGCGGGCAAGGTTATCCGGGACCACGGGCTGGGCCAAGCGGATGTCGTCGGGGTTGGGGGGGTAGTCGTCGAAGCGGTACGAGTCGCGGCGGGTCGGTCGGGGGTGTTTGGGGAGGCGGGTCACGACGCACGGGTCCTTTCCCAGCCGGTCACAAGCCTCATGGCAGTGCGGTGGCGGCCGGAGGGAAATGACGAAGCGCGGTTGGCGCGTGTTACGCACACACATCAATATTTTTGAAGTGTGTACTGACGGATTGGGTGCGAAATCAGGGATGCGGAGGGAGATATGGAAATCAGCACGGTAGTGCGTGTCAATACCCTAGATTCGCTTCTGCCATCGCTCGGGGTCGCGGCTCTGATGCATCGCGGCAAGAATGATTATGCGCGAGCGGTTATGCAGGTAGAACACCGCGTAGGGGAAACGCCGAAGCAAAGCGCGACGAACGTTTAGATGAACAAGTGGGTGCTGCTCTGGCAGGCGTTCAATCCCGCGGATCACTCGGTCCACCGCATCTAGAAACGCCTCGCCGAGTCCGGCTTGTTGCTTCTCGTACCAGCGATACGCCGGCTGGATGTCGGCCTCGGCTTCGGGGCGGAAGGGGGGTCAACGCGTCTCGCGGCTGGCGGAACGGATGCGTTCACGAACAACCTCCCACGAGTCGCCTTGATCCGGGTCGGCGTGGTAGGCAGCGAGGCGTTGATCGAGTAGAGCCCGTTCGGTGTCAGTGAGTTGCAAATCTTTCGTGCGGTCTGCGACGCTGTCCCACAGGTCTTGGGCCACGCGGATTCGGTCGGCCGGGCTCAGCCGGAGTAGTTCGTCACGTGTGGATTCACTGACCATGATGTAATCCTAGCACTGGGGTGATTCGGGACCAACCGGCTAGGGGGACGAATTGACAAGTGGCGCATTCATCCAACCCGCGCGCCAGCCCGTCGCGTAGCGCTCGGCGTAGGCCTTGAGCAGCGCCTTGACCTCGAAGACCGTGAGCCCCGGCTCGGCGGCGAGGAGGCGCGCGACAAGGCCGGTGACTAACGGCGTCGCGTAGCTCGAGCCGGTGACTTTGCGTGTCGAGCCGTGGTGCCAGGCGACGAGTTGGTCGACGCCCGCGGCCTCGAACTCGACGAGGTCGGATTCGCGGTAACGCAACTCGGCGGTGTCGAGCGCCGCGTACGTCACGCCGATCGATGCGCCGAAACTCGTGGGGTAGTCGCGCCCGTCCTGCTGATAGCCCTTCGCGCAGACGCAAGGCACGCCGCGGGCGTAGAGCTCGTCCACCGCCTGGCCGATGCGCAGCGCCAGCGACAGGCGGAGCGTGGACAGGCTCATGTTGACCACGGCGATGTCGTCGCGCTCGGCGACCCACTGCAGGGCGGCGACGAGCGCCTCGGACGAGCCCTCGCGCGATTCGCCGAGCACGCGGATACTGACCAGATCGACGCCGGGTGCGATGCGCCGGATTTGCCCGGCGGACGCGGTGCCGTGGCCGCAGACGTCCATTGGTTCGCAGGGCTCGATGTCGACTCGGCCGTCGTCGAAGAGTTGGATGCCGTAGGACTCGACGAGTTGTCCCCCGGATTTGCCGCTGAGCCAGGGGTGGTCGTGCTGGACGCCGGTGTCGATGACCGCGACGCGCACGCCGGTGCCGTCGTGTTCGGTCATCGCGTCGAGCAGGTCGTGGAGGTCACGCATGGCGGCCTCCTTGCTTTGAGCGTTTGGTTTGGCTCCCTCTCCCTTTGAGGGAGAGGGTTGGGGTGAGGGTGAGGGGATGTACTGAAAACGGCTTGAGATAAGCGGTTTGGCGATCCCACGCCCAACCCTCACCCCCCGCCCTCTCCCTGGGAGGGAGAGGGAGGCCGAGCAGATCGCACGCATTCAAACACTCACGCACGCGCCAGCCCTCCGGACAGCTCGGCCAGGCGGGCGGTGATCGTCTTCGCCGCGGCGAGGTAGCGTTGCAGGTCGTCGTTCGTGAAACCGTCGGGGTTGTTCGAATTGATCGCGGTGACCACGCCGAACTCGTGCTCGGCGTCGGACAGCGGCACGGCCATCTGGCTGCGCGTCGTCGTGCCGACCTTCTCGTCCACCGACGGGTCGTGCTGCGGGTCGCCCGCCAGTTTGTTCGCGACCGTCGGCTGCTGGAACGACGCGACCAGACCGACCACGCCACGCGTCACCGGCTGCTGGGTGTCGATGAGTTTTGTCGCCATGCTCGAACTGCACACCGCGAAACGCAGCGCCTGTCCAGACGGCGTGAGCAGCAGGATCGAGCCCTCTTCCGCCCCGACCGCGCGCACCGCGTCCGACAGCGCATCGGCGAGCGCCGCGTCGTCTTTGGCCAGGGTGTAGAAATCTGCGGGCATTGAATCTCTAATGTCGGATCGCTGATCTCGTATCGAAACACCGCGGGGTGACCAGCAAAGACGTTGGTGGCTTGTTGGACATTATCGATCCGACATCAGAGATTCGAGATATTTACCTTCCCCGGATCTTCGCGTGCTCTTGGTCCGTCAGCCGGTACACCTCGACCGGCTCGGGGTATTGGTTGCGGTCCTGGATGACTTCGTCCGGCTCGCGGATGTCTTTGCCGCCGGCGAGCATGAGGCGTTTGTAGCAGGTGCGCGTGACGGCGAGCCCGAAGCGCCGGCAGGTCTGGCCGGTGACGACGCGGCTGGCGACGACGATGGCGTCGGAGAGGTTGACGGCCATGGGCGTGATCGCGTCGTCCTGCGACTCGCGCATGGGCATCCGCCAGACCTTGCCCACGTGCATCCCGGTGCGCAGCGACACGCTGACGCGGAAGCCGAGGTTTAACAGCAGCGACTTGACGTCCTGGTCGAAGCGGTCCTGCACGGCGATGGCGAAGTCGTAGATCGCCTTGGCGGGTTTCTGGCCGTGGGCGAGCGCGAGGAACCCGTCGCCGGCGTAGCCCTCGACGCTGACGTCGGGGTGGTCGATCGACGCGTCGTTGAACAGGCGGAACAGCGCGAGGCCCAGGCGTTTGAGCTTCGCCTCGTCGCCGACGCACTGGTAGACCAGTTGCGAGTAGCCGGAGAGGTCGGCGAAGAGGATGCCGGTCTCGCCCAGCGCGAGTAGTTCGGGTTGGTTGGGGTCGTCGGCCAATTTGGCAACAGTTTAGTAGTGCAGCCGCGTTGCGTGCTTGAATCGCTTGCGCGGATTGGCGGGTCTATGGATCGCCTACTTCTTTATCGGTATTTCAGGCGATCCCACCCGTTTGGGGGATAGCGGCTGACTAAAGCCTGTAGTTAAGCTTTTGTGATTACTTCGTTTTGGTAATTCCTTCTGCTTTCTACATTGTCGTGCGGTCGATCCGCCAACTTGCTTACCGAGGGAAACATGCTGATTTCTAAGATCGCCGGCTCGTCGCTGCTCGCCGCGAGTTTGACCGTTGCAACAATGAGCGCGCCGGCCGCGGTGCAAACTTCGATCACTTACGAGACCCGCGCCCTGACCGGGACCGACGGTGTTCTTGGCCCTGGACTGGGTGCTGGTGTGTATTTCAGCAATTTCAATTTCAGCACCCCCGTGATCAATAACTCGGGTCAAACCGCGTTTCGCGGGCATCTCACAGGCACGGGCGTGGGAGGTGGGAACAGTTTCGGTATTTGGTCCGAGGGCAGGGGGGCGGGCCTGTCGCTGGTAGCCCGCGCTGGCGACGCCGCTCCGTTCGCGGGCACAGACATTGTTTTTAACGGCTTGACCGAACCCATCCTAAACGATGGGGGCCAAACCTTGATCCTAGGCAATTTCATTGGCACTGGAGTTGACGCTATGAACGATATCGGCGTCTGGTTGGATACTGGGTCTGGCCTGACGCTGGTTGCCCGTGAAGGCGACGCAGCCCCCGGCACACCTGCGGGCGTGAACTTCGGCAGCTTCAGCACGCTCCCCTTCCCCGATTATGCGCTCAACGACGGGGGCCAGGTCGCATTGACCGGGTCACTTGCCGGAACGGGGGTGACCAGTACAAACAACTTCGGCATCTGGTCGCAGGGAGGCGGGACAGGCCTGGAACTGATCGCGCGCAAAGGTGACGCTGTCCCGGGTATGGGTGGCGGCGTGACATTCAGCACCTTCAGTGACCGCGTACGGTTCAATAGCGCCGGTCAAGTCGCTTTCTCCGGCAGGTTCGCCGGCCCGGGAGTGAATAGGTTCAACGACTATGGTGTTTGGTCTGGGACAGGCGGGATAGGACTGAGGCTTGTGGCTCGCTCAGGCGACGCCGCACCGGGCACCGACACTGGGGTGACATTCAATGCTTTTAGAGTTCCCGCGCTTAACGATGCGGGACAGATTGCGTTTCTAGGCGGTGTTTCCGGGCCGGGTGTCACCATTTCTGAGGACGAAGGCATCTGGTCGGAGCGCAGCGGTTCGGGCTTGGTCTTGATCGCACGGGAAGGCGATCCTGCCCCTGGTACCGCCCCTGGCGTGAATTTTCTCGCCTTAGAGTCTCCTGTGATCAATGCCACGGGCGATATCGCGTTCGAAAGTTTTCTCGCCGGCACAGGGGTCACCGGTTCGAACAACCACGGCATCTGGACGGAAGGCGGCGGTTCGGGCCTGAAATTGATCGCCCGCACTGGCGAAGACGCTCCGGGCACGCCCGCTGGGGTGACTTTTAGAGATTTCGTCAGGCCCATGATCAACGGGGCGGGGCAGACCGCTTTCATTGGCTCGATCGAGGGCCCAGGTCTGACGATAGGCGATAACCGTGGAATTTGGGCGACCGACCGCGAAGGCGTTTTGCAATTGATCGTCCGCAGCGGCGACGTGATTGATGTCAACGCCGACCCGCTTATCGAGGACCTGCGAACGCTCTCATCCCTGAGCATCATCCCTGGCTCGGGCAACGAAGACGGGGATGGCTCGAGTTTTAATGACCTTGGCCAACTCGTATTCCGTGCGGAGTTTACCGACGGCAGTGAGGGCATTATCGTATCGAACCGAGTGGCTGTGCCCGAGCCGGGGTCACTGGTGGCGTTAACGCTGAGCGGGTTTTTGATCCTGCGAAGACGCAGATGATTATAGGTGCCGGGCCAATTCCGCGGGTTCGAGCCGTCGGGCTTATCCCATCCAGACACGCCTTCGTCGCGCGTCGGGCGTTCTGTAGTTCTACCCCGCATATCATGCGACGGCCGCGGTTAGCAGTGCGTGAAGTATTGTTCCTCCACCTATCGTAATCCCATCTAAACTATGGTGGTATGGATCAAGGCTTCCGCCGCGACTATTTGCTCCGCCTGCCGCTGCCGCTCGCGCAGCTGTATTCGCGTGCCCACAACGCCAAGGACAACCGCACCCGGCACGACAACTGCTTCTACATCTTCGAGTCGCTGATCAAGCTGTCGGCGTGCCCGCTGATCGGGTGCTACCTCGACGACCTGAAGCGCGGCCGGCCGCACGTCGAGGCGGTGGACAAGGCGCTGTCGCACCTCGCGCTGCCGTCGCTGGGCCAGTGGGTCGGCATGTTGCGCGAGCTGGCCCGGCACTACGGCGAATCAGAAACCGCGAAGGGCCACCCGCTGCGGCTGGTCTGGCGGCAGCTGAATCGTAAGCACAGCGTCGGCGACTCGCCGGGGATCGTGGGGCTGTTCCGCCGGATCAAGCACGGGCCTGACGGCAAGCTGTCGGCGGCGACGACGTGCACGCTGCTGGACCTGTTCGACAGCATCGTGCGCTACCGCAACGACGTCGTGGGCCACGGCGGGCCGCGGTTCGACGCGTTTTTCGAGAACGAGATGGGGCCGTTGATGTTCCCCGCGGTCAACGAGGTGCTGGCCGAGCGCACCTTCGAGCCGCTGGGGCCGCCGGGCACGCGGCTGGTTTATCTGACCGAGATGCGCATGATCGAGGAGGGCAAGTTCGAGGTCGCGATGCGTGAGCTGGTCGGGCTGCAGGGCGAGCGCAGCGCCCCGATGGTGTTCGACGGCGACCTGGCGGAGGCGTTGTCCCCGCGGTTCGGGTCGTTCCCCGGCTTGGCGTTGATCTGGCCGGGCCAGCCCGCGCCGCTTCGGCTGGGGCCGATGATGCGCTTCCGCGAGTCGGAGGTCGCGGACGAGGTCTTGCTCTTGAACCGCGACCGCGGGGGTCGGCAGGTCGAGTACCTGTCGTACACGACCGGGCGCACCGAGCGCGACGCGGAGATGGCCGGGGCGATGGCGGCGATCCTGTCGGCGATCGCGGACCGGACGATCACCGAGGACGACGTGCGGGCGTTCGAGAAGCACAGCCGCAGCGAGAGCGAGTCGGTCGAAGGGCTGATGGGCGACAGCCGGCTGACGCGCGGGCACGGCACGATGCTGGGCGACTACGAGCTGCTCGCCGAGCTGGGGCGCGGCGGCATGGGCGTGGTGTATCTCGCGCGGCAGGCGTCGCTGGGCCGGGTGGTCGCGCTCAAGACGCTGCCGGGCGATCTCTCGAGCGACGAGCGGGCGCTGGCGCGGTTCCGCCGCGAGATGCGCGTGCTGGGCAACTGCGAGCATCCGAATATCGTCAAGCTGCTGGACTCGGGGACGCTGGCGGACGGGCAGATGTACTACACGATGGAGTACGTGCCGGGCGCGGACCTCGAGCAGGTGTGGAAGCAGCTGAGTAAGTCGACGGCGGACGCCGACGTCACGACGCTCGCGGGCTCGGCGTTCACCGCGGCGCTGCACGAGGCGAGCCGGGGCAAGCGCGCGGACGTGAAGACGCGGTACCAGCGGACGATGAGCCCGCTGTTGCGGCGGGCGCTGGACGAGGGAGACGAGCCGATCGAGCTGCCGCCTTTGCCGCTGCCGGAGCTGCCCGAATCGCCCGAGGCGCGGGTGTCGGTGTTGGATCAGGCGGCGTACGTCCGCCGGGTCGTCGAGCTGATCCGCGACGCGGCGCGGGCGCTGCACACCGTGCACGAGCAGGGCGTGATCCACCGCGACGTGAGCCCGGGCAACCTGATGCTCACGCCCGACGGGATGCGCATCGTGCTGATGGACTTTGGCCTGGCCAAGGGCAGCGGGGCGACGCAGTCGGTCTCGATCGGCGCGGGGTTCATGGGCAAGCTGCGCTACGCCGCGCCCGAGCAGCTCGCCTCGGCCGTCCTCGACGTCGGCCCGCCTGCGGACGTGCGCGGGCTGGGCGCGACGCTGTGGGAGCTGGTCACGCGCCGTCGGCTGTTCGACGAGGCGGGCGACGAGCGCGCGCTCGCGTCGATGATCCACCAGAAAGACGTGCCGCGCCTGCGCGAGATCGACCCGGGCTTTGACCGCGACCTTGAGGCGATCGTCGCCCGCGCCACCGAGCGCGAGATCGACAAACGCATCGGTTCGGCCGAAGAGTTGGCCGACTACCTCGAGCTCTACCTCGCCGGCGAGCCGCTGCCCATCCGCCCGCCGACGACCGGCGAACTGGTCAGGCGCTGGGTCCGCAAGCGCAAGGGACTGGTCGCGTCGGTCCTGGTGCTGGTGGTGCTGTTGTCGGCGATGCTCGGGTGGTTCTACAAGGCGCTGGACCAGAAGGCGGACGAGGCGCTCGCCGCCCAGCGCGAGGCCGACGACGCGCGCATCGCCGCCCAGCAGTCGGCCGAGCGCCTGCGCGAGTCGCAGACACGCACCTTCCAGATCATCACCAACTCCGAGTTCTTCCGCGGCACCGCGTTGTACGGCCCGCAGCGCGCGCTGCTGGACCAGCTGGTCGAGGTCTACCGCGACACGCTGCGGGAGACCGGCTTCGACGCGAGCCTGGCGCTGGACCTCGCCCAGACGCTGCGCAAGCTCGCCGAGGTCAACCTCGATATCGCCGAGAGCAACCGCTCGTCGGCGAGCGCTCAGGCGCTCACCGCCCAGCCCGCGGCGCAGACGCTCGAGGCCCAGCAGCAGGCGGACGAGGCGCTTAAGCTGCTTGACGACGCGGCGATGCCCGACAGCTTCGCCGCGCGTTACGAGCGGGCGATGGTCCGCAAGTCGCTCGCGCGTGTTTACCAGAACAACCAGCAGTACCACGACGCCCTCGCGGAGCTGGACGCGTCGATCGAGACGATCGACTTTTTCCTGCGCTCGAGCGCGCCCCCTCCGGTCTCGACCGAGGCGCTCCTGAGCGCCCAGGCCGAGGCGCTGCGGTTGCAGGGCGAGCTGAACCTCGCGCTGGCCAACGTGATCCCCGCCAACGCCGACCAGTACCTCGGCCCGGCGCTGGAGGCGTTCGCGACCGCCGAGACGATCCAACTCGGCCAGTTCGACGCCGATCAGCCCGACCGCGTGCTGGCCAGCGAGCTCGCGGCGGTGAAGCTGAAGATCGCCGAGACGCTCGAGCGGATGGGCGCGAGCGCGGATGCGCACATCGTCTACACCAGCGTGATCAACAACGTGTTCGGGCTTTTCAGCATGGACGCGGAGGACCCCGCCCGCCGGCTGACGCTGCCGATGCAGCTGGACCTCGCCATCGCCAAGCGCAAGGACGCGGCGTACCTGGGCATCAAGGAGCGCCGCGATTACCTGGCCGAGTCGGTCCGCCTGCTCGAAAGCATCGCGCGGGCCAACCCCGACCGCCTGCGCTACCAGATCGAGTACGCCCGGTCGCTGCTGGAGCTGGCCAGCCACGACCCGCTGACCGATCGGCAGAAGCGCGAGAACCCCGAGGCGGTGACGCTGGACCGCTACGAGCGGGAGCAGGACTTCAACGCGCTCTTCGACCTGCTCACCCGACTCAACGCCAGCTACCCCGACGACCCGACGATCACGGACCTGCTCAACCAGGCGATCGCGGCTCGGGCGCAGTTCGAGGGCGCGGAGCTGGACCCCGCCGCGTCGAGCGGGTGACAGACGCGTCGAGCGTGTGACAGACACGCCGCGCTGATCCACACGCGTTTCTGCCGGCCTGGGCCGACCCATGCCGCGCCAGCGGGTAATATCTACCAGGCCAAACCGTCCCTGAAAGACGCTGGCGCAGACACGTTCCGAACACGAGATACCCCCATGTACGCGACGCGAGCCGACCGCACGACCCGCCTGATCCGTTTCTTCTGCCCGGCGTTGAGCGCCCTCGTCCTGATCGCGTTGGTCGGCCCGGCGTTGGCCGAGTCGGCGGGCGATGCCGCCGAAGCCGCAACGGGCGACAACCGCAGCTGGGGCGCGTTCTTCGGCCGCACGCACATCCTGTTGTTGCACCTGCCCATCGGCCTGCTCATCGGCGCGTTCGCGATCGAGGTCTTCGGTTTCTTCCGACGCTCGCGCGGCTACGACACCGCCGCGGCGTGGCTGTTCGTGCTGGGCTTTCTGTCGTCGGTCGCCGCGGTCGGGACCGGCCTGCTGCTGGGCACCGAGCAGGTCAGCGACAAGTCGCTCAACGCGTTCACGCTGCTCTTCGCCGACGCAGACCAGGGCGTGAGCGACACGCTGAGCCTGCACATGTGGCTGGGCACGACCCTGATGGTCGTCGCGGGCGTCGCGGCCGTGCTCAAGGTGATGGCCGTGCGCCGGCAGTGGCAAGACGACAGCGAACTGCCACACACCGGCGGGGTGCCGCTCGCGCTCGCGCGCATCTCGCTCGTCGGCGTCATGGTCGCGATGCCCTTCGTCGGCCACCTCGGCGGGAACATGACCAAACAGCCCGACTACCTCACCGAACGCGCGCCCGACACCGCGCTGGGCAAGCGCGTCGTCGCCGCGATCGACTTCATGAACCTAGGCACCGTCGAGAAACCGACCGACACCGTGATCGTCAAGGGCGACGACGGCGTGGAGATCGAACTGGCCAACGGCAGCGTCGCGTACTGGAACGCGAAGATCCAGCCCGTCCTGAACAACCACTGCACCGCCTGCCACAACGATCAGAAGCAGAACGGCAAGCTGCGGCTGGACAGCCTCGAGTGGGCGGTGAAGGGCGGCTCGGTCGGCGGCACGATCGAGCCGGGCAACGCCGAGTTCAGCGAGATCTACCGCCGCGTTGTCTTGCCGCGATCACACGACGAGTTTATGCCGACCAACATCAAGAAGTACGGCATCATGTCGCAGGAAGACGTCAACACGCTCGGCGAATGGCTGATCGCGTTCGACGGCGAGCTGACCGACCCCGAGCCCGCCAAGGACGACAAGACCCAGGCCACCGGCGACGACAAGCAGCCCGACCCCGCCAAGCCGCTGATCGACCCCGCGGCGATCCGCGCGATCGAGGACGCCGGCGGCTCGGCCCAGTCGCTCTCGCAGGAAGAAGACCCTGACCTGCTCGACGTCAAGTTCGCCTACCTCAAAACGCTCGACCCCGAGGCCGTCGCGAAGATCGGCAACACCGCGAACCAGGTCGCCTGGCTGGACCTGCAGGGCTCGTCCTTCGGCGACGAGGCGGCCCAGCAGCTGCCCGCCATGCCCAAGCTGACCAAGCTCAACCTCAAGGACACCGCGATTACCGACGAAGGCGTCGCCGCGCTGCCGGACCTGCCCGCGCTCAAGTGGCTCAACCTCTTCGGCACCGCTATCACCGACAAGAGCCTCGACGCGCTCGCCGACTACACCGCGCTCGACAAGCTCTACCTCACCGGCACGAAGGTCACCGCCCAGGGCGTGGCCAAGCTCCGCGAAGCACTGCCCGACACCGAGGTCTTTTCCGACTTCGACGCCGAGTTCAACTTCACTCAGGACCAGCCGCAGCCCCAGCCCGAGCCGCAGGACAAGCCCGCAAACGAGCAGGCGGGCGCCAAGCCGGTCAACACCGCCTGCCCGGTCAGCGGCGCCCCGGTCAAGGCCGGCTTCGTCAGCACGTTCGAGGGCAAGGTCGTTGGCTTTTGCTGCAACAACTGCAAGGGCCAGTTCGACGCGGACCCGGCGAAGTTCGCGGCGAAGCTGGCGGAGTAAAAGACGCGCTTGAACTGTTAACGCACTCGACGTGATCTGCCGCGGGCGAAGCGCAGCGCCGCTCCCGCAGAGATTCGGCGTCGCCGAACGCATTCGCGTCGGTCACCCCCCGACGCCCAGCACTACACCCACACGTTCATAAACAGCGCTTCTTCGCTGTTCTTACCGACAAGCGTGCCGACGGTCGTCGTGACGAACTTGACCTCGTACTCGGGGTGGGCGTCCAACCACTCGTTGACCTGCTGGTCCAAGTGCTCGATGGCGTCCAGGCGGAGCTTGGTGACGAAGGTCTTGACGTGGATCGCGCCGGTGCCGGTGGCGTTGGGCTTGCGGTCCCAGTGCTCTTCGTGGGGCATGCGCTGGCCGCCGAACTGCGTGATCTTGGTGCTGCCCGGGTCGCCGGGGCTTTCGAGGTCTTCGACTTCGATCGGCGCGAGTTCTTCGAGGTCGTCGTCCTCGTCCTTGGGCATGGGCAGGGCGTTACTCAATAGCTCGTCGTCGGTCGCGTGCTTCGGTTCATCAGGCATGGCAGGCTCCAATAGAAAAGTGAGTCGATTCAGACGGGAAACGCTAGTGTAAGCGGGTCGATTGCCCCGAACAACAGTTCGATGCGATCTCGCAGCGTTTCAAGCCCTCGGCGTCCTGCTAGAATGCCGCGTTCCACGATCCGCCCACGCCGCACCGCCATGGAGACCGGCATGACCACCGCTTCAACCACGGATAACACGCTCGCCGCCGCCGACCCGACCATCGCCCGCCTGATCGATCAGGAAGCGACGCGTCAGCAGCAGACGCTCGAGATGATCGCCAGCGAGAACCACGCCTCCGCCGCCGTGATGGCCGCCGCCGGCTCGTGCCTGACCAACAAGTACTGCGAGGGCTATCCCGGTAAGCGCTACTACTCCGGCTGCGCGTACTACGACGAGATCGAGCAACTCGCCATCGACCGCGCCTGCGAGCTGTTCGGCTGCGGCTACGCGAACGTGCAGCCGCACTCGGGGGCGAACGCGAACCTCGCCGTCCAGCTCGCCCTCATGGAGCCGGGCGACACCTTCGCCGCCATCGAGCTCTCCGACGGCGGGCACCTCACGCACGGCAGCCCGGTCAACATCTCCGGCAAGTGGCTCAACCCCGTCACCTACAACCTCGTTACCGACGAATCCAAGGACGACTGGGGCTACCTCGACTACGACAGCGTCGACAAGGTCTGCGCCGAGCACAAGCCCAAGGCGTTGATGTGCGGTTACTCGGCGTACCCCAGAACCATCGATTTCGCCAAGTTCCGGGAAATCGCGGACAAGCACGGCGCGATCCTATGGGCCGACGTCGCGCACATCGCCGGGCTCATCGCGGGCGGCGCGCACCCCAGCCCGTTCCCGCACTGCCACGTCGTCACCACGACGACGCACAAGACCCTCCGCGGCCCGCGCGGCGGGTTGATCCTGACCGACGACGAAGACCTGGCGAAGCGGTTCAACAAAGCCGTCTTCCCCGGCACGCAGGGCGGCCCGCTCATGCACATCATCGCGGCCAAGGCCGTCGCCTTCGGCGAGGCGCTGCGGCCCGACTTCAAGACCTACAGCGCGCAGGTCGTGAAGAACGCGAAGCGGCTCGCCGCGGAGTTGATGGGTAAGGGTTATAAGCTCGCGAGCAACGGCACGGACAACCACCTGGTGCTGATGGACCTGCGACCGGTCGATGCCGACCTGACCGGCAAGGACGCGGCGGCGTGGCTCGAACAGGCCGGCATCATCTCGAACATGAACACCGTCCCTAACGAGACCCGCAGCCCGTTCAAGACCTCCGGCGTCCGCCTGGGTACCCCGGCCCTGACCACCCGAGGCCTGATGGAAGACGACCTCGCCGAGGTCGCGACGTTGATCGACCGCGCGATCCGAAGCAAGGGCGACGCAAGCGTGATCAAGGCGGTGAACGAGGATGTGCTGGCGTTTTGTGCGCGGTTTCCGATGGGGTGAGGTGGCGAAAAGGGGTCGGGAGTCGTTCATTGTTCGTCCCCCGGGCGTGGCCCGGCGGCTACGACGTCCTTCTGTTTGCGATCAGCAGCGCGACGCAGCCGCCGCGTCACCACGCGGGGGACGAACCGCTGCTACGTCGATGCTGCCGATCGGCGGGTGGCCGGGGCAGGCGGCTTGGGGATGCCTCGGAACGAACTGTTGTAGATGTGTTTGATGATGATTCGACCGGGTCTTCGCGGGCTCAGGCGCCGGCCACCCATTGCGTCATTTCGGGCGTGAGGTGCTTCGTCCCCCGGGCGTGGCCCGGCGGCTACGACGTTCTTCTGTTTGCGATCAGCAGCGCGACGCAGCCGCCGCGTCACCACGCGGGGGAACGATACGCTACTTTGCTTGCGACTTGACTACCACCTCGATCTCGTAGCTCCCATCCTTGTTCTTTTTCAACACGTTCACGCTCATCGGCGCGTCGCCCTGGTCGAAGGTTTCGCCCTCGTGGTACGCGGCGTTGACTTTGTCTTTGCCTTCGCCGAAGTGGACGACGACGGGGTTTTGGCCGGTGGGGAGCTTGGCGTCGACGCTGTAGATCAGGACGCCCGCGGGTTTGGGTTGGTCGGCGTCCTTGACGCGGATCGGCTCGGCGCGTTCGATGATGTAGACCTTGCTGGGCTTGGCCGGGTCTTCGCCGACGGCGGGGATGGCGACCATCGACACGCCCGCGTCGCCGTTGATCGGCGTGAGGGTGAGCGTGTGCGTGCCATCGGCGAGATACGTCTTGCGGTCGTCGTCGAGCCAGCCGAGCTTGTGCCGGTGCCAGCCGAGGAAGCCCGTCGCCGGGCCGGACATGATGTCCCACGGCCCGAGCGGGTTCTTCGGGGTCCCCTCGGGCACGCGGTTCGTGTACGTGTACAAGTCCGGCAGGCCCATGCAGTGGGCGAGCTCGTGCGCGAGGGTGTACGGGCTGTGGCTGCCCTGATTGAGCGCGACGGTGATCTTTTCGCCGCGGTAGGGGATCGCTTCGTCCGGCCGTTCGCCGAACGCGAAGTTGCCCTTCGCGGTCATGAGCACGATCGCGTAGTCGTAGTCGAGGAAGTTGATGTCGGGGTAGAGCTTGAACGCTTGGACGAACATCTCGCGGTGGCCCTCGGTGGTCACGGGGTCGTAGGCCTGGTGGCTCTCGGGCATCGTGCGCCAGCCGTGGACGTGGGTGATGTCGAGCGTCAGCTTGCCGTAGGAGTTGGTCTTGAAGATCTGTTGGAAGGTCCCTTGTTCGTCGGTCCCGCCGAGCACTTTGGCGGCGCGTTCCTGGGTGCTGTGGTTGGCCTTGCGGTCGGGGAAGTCGGCGTAGACGATGATGACTTTTTTCGTGCCCAGCGCATCATCGTAAATCAGCGGGTCGTTGGGCCCTTCGGTCTTGTAGACGTCGCCTTGAGGGTCGAGGGTGGGGATGGGTTGGGTCGGGGCCTGGCAGGCGGTGAGGCCGGCGACGAGGCAGAGGGCGGCGAGGCAGCGCGTGGCGAGGCGGTGGGGCATGGTTTAGGCCTTGGGTTGGTGGGTCGGCGTCGTTGTGGTAAAGACGGCGTCGTGCGGTAGGTTTTACCGGGCGTCGGCGATTTTCACCGGCTATGATCGGCCGAGTCCTTGCTTGGCCTTGCTTTAAGCGGGTCTGTGGTCGATAATCACGTTGTGAGCGCCCCGCGTCCGAACCCGATCCCGCTGCCCGCCGCCGTGTTGGCGTTGTCGGTGGCGGTGTGCATCGGCTCGGCGGGGCATGTCGGTGCCGCGCCGCTGGTTGGCGAACGGGCGACGCAGGCCGAGCAGCGCGAGACGCTCGAGCACCTGATCGACGCGTTGCAGCAGGCGGCGAAGAAGCTGGCCGACAAGCTGGCCGGCCAATCGGCGCACGCGGCCGACGACGCGCTGCGCCCGCAGGCCGCGCTGATTCAACAAGCCTATCCCTGCACCGACGCGACGACGCCGGCCATTCCCCTTCTGCGTGACGGCTTGCTGAACCTGCCCCCGCCGACGCGTTGAGTACGCCGGGCCACCTTGGGTTCGTCGCGTGCGCAACGCGTGCGCGACCGGCCGCCAGCACTCATTGCGTCCAGAACAAGCAACCTCCCCAAGCCCGCCTGGGCCGCGCGTTTTCGACGCGGCCGGCCCGCGGGCGCACCGCTACCCGCAGAAGGAACGACATGGTCGTCCAGAAAATCAGCTCCACCCTTTCCAAGGTCTTCGGCTCGCGCAACGACCGGTTGATCAAACGCTACAACCAGCGCGTCGAGGCGATCAACGCGCTCGAAGACGAGGTCAGCAACCTGACCGACGCCCAGCTCCGCGAGAAGACGGCCGAGTTCCGGCGTCGCGGCGAGGAAGGCGAAACGATCAAGCAGATGCTGCCGGAGATCATGGCGGTCGCCCGCGAGGCGATGGACCGTTTCGTCGGTATCCGCAACGTGCTCAACCCCGAGTACAAGTTCGACCCACAAAAGCTTTCGCCGGACATGGCCAAGCTCTACGACATCGCCAAGGCCAAGGCCGACGCGCTCGGGCCCGAGGCGGTGCAGGGCGGGATGCCCGCGCCCGGGTACTTGCAGGTCGAGTTCCCGGTCGAGTTGTACAACGCGGTGCGCGAGGTCTACGACGTCTCGCGCCCGCCGTTCCGTTGCCGGCCGTTCGATGTACAGCTCATCGGCGGCATGGTGCTGGGCGAGGGCAAGATCGCCGAGATGCGCACGGGCGAGGGCAAGACGATCGTCGCGCCGCTGGCGTGCTACGTCGCGTGCTGCGATTCCTTGACCTGTCACGTCGTGACCGTCAACGACTACCTGGTGCAGCGCGACCGCGACTGGGTGTTCCCGTTCTACTACGGCCTTGGCCTGACGGTCGGCGCGACGCACCCGCACCACGAGTTCGACAAGCAGGTCGCCGAGTATCAGAAGACGCCGGGCCACCCGCTGTTCCAGAAAGAGCTGTCCGGGCGCGAGGCGTTCACTGCGGCGCAGGACCTCAAGAAGGAGGCCTACGGCTGCGACGTGCTCTACGCGACCAACAGCGAGCTGGGCTTCGACTACCTGCGTGACAACATGAAAGAGCGGGTCGAGGACCAGGTCCAGAAGCGGCGCGACTTTGTCATCATCGACGAGGTGGACTCGATCCTCATCGACGAGGCGCGCACGCCCCTGATCATCTCCGGCCCGAAGTTCGCCGAGGACAACAAGCCGCCTTACGAACTGGCCGACACGCTCGCGCGCCACCTGATGGACATGCAAAAGCCCTGGCAGGACGTGGACGACAAGGTCAACGCGAAACTTGTCGAGATCAAGCGCCTGGAGGGCGACATCCGCAACACGCGGGACAAGAGCAAGGTCGGCCCGATGCGTGAGCAGATCAAGAAGCTGACCGCCGAGCAGCAGCAGCTGGAGATCGAGCGCGACGAGCACATCCAGTACTTCGAGGTCGAACGCGAGAAGAAGGCGGCGCACCTGACGCACGACGGCGTCGCCGAGGCGCAGAAGAAGGCGGGCATCGGCTCGTTCTACGTCGGGCAGAACATGGAGATGCCGCACCTCTTAGAGAACGCGCTGCGCGCCCACGCGATCTACACCAACAACAAGGAATACGTTGTATACAACGGCGAGATCGTCATCGTCGACGAGTTCACCGGCCGGATGATGATCGGTCGGCAGTGGTCCGACGGCCTGCACCAGGCGATCGAGTGCAAAGAAAAGGTGAAGATCAAGGACGAGACACAGACGCTCGCGACCGTCACGATCCAGAACTTCTTCAAGCTCTACAAACGCCTGGCGGGCATGACGGGCACGGCGATCACCGAGGCGACCGAGTTCCACGAGATCTACGCGCTCGACGTCGTCGCCGTGCCGACCAACCGCCCGATCGCGCGCGTCGATCGCAACGACCTGATCTTCCCCTCGGCGAAGGACAAGTGGGAGTCGATCCTCGACGAGATCAAGCGTATGCACGACGTCGGCCGGCCCGTGCTGGTCGGCACGACGAGCGTCGAGACCAGCGAGATGATCTCGCAGATGCTCACCCGCAAGCATGGCATCAAGCACGAGGTCCTCAACGCCAAGCAGCACGAACGCGAGGGCAACATCGTCGAAGACGCGGGCAGGCTCGGCTCGGTCATGATCGCGACGAACATGGCCGGCCGAGGCACGGACATCAAGCTGCGCCCGATCGACCGCGACGAGCTGGTCAAGCACTGGCAGAAGCGCGGCCTGCTGCCCGCGGGCGCGAAGGCCGAGATGAGCGACGACGAGCTCGTCGGCCAGGGCTACCGCCACCTCGCCCAGCAGCAACTCGGGATCAAGCGCAAGGAAGCCGACGGGATGTCGGACCAGCAGCTGAAGCTGAAATTGCTGCGCCACTGGTGCGTGGTCAGCGGGCTCGTCGCAGAAGGCAAAGAAGGGGGCTTAAGCGAGCAGGAATGCATCGACCAGCTCGACCGGCTGGGCGACTACGACCAGCTGCGCATGGGCTTCTACGAGCTGCACAAGCTGACCATCTACGACCACACCGAGGCGCTCGGCGGGCTGCACATCGTCGGCACCGAACGGCACGAGTCGCGCCGCATCGACAACCAGCTCCGCGGCCGATCCGGCCGGCAGGGCGACAACGGCTCGTCGCGGTTCTTCCTCTCGCTCGAAGACCCGTTGATGAAGATGTTTGCCGGGGAGAAAACGCTCGCGCTGTTGTCGAAGGCGGGCTTTAAGGAAGGCGACGCGCTCGAGTCGGGCATGGTGTCGCGCGCCGTCGAACGCGCCCAGCGCAAGGTCGAGCAGATGAACTACGAGCGGCGGAAGAACCTGCTCGAGTACGACGAGGTGATGGAGCACCAGCGCGGCGACTTCTACGCGACGCGGCAGGCGGTGCTCGAAGGCCGGGGCGTCGAGCAGATGATCTTCGACTACATCGCCGAGGCGGTCGAGGAAGCCGCGAGCGACTACCTGGACAAGAACTACGCCCGCGAGCAGGTCGCCGAGTGGGCCCGCCAGCAGCTGGAGGTCAGCATCGACCCGGCCAAGCTGCACCTCGACGACGCGGAAGACCTCGAGAAGAACATCCGCAAGGCGGCGCAGGACGAGGTCGCCACGATCGTCGATGTCACGCTCGGCGAATACATGTCCAATGACCTGCCGCAAGAAGAGTGGGACCTCAAGGCCCTGTCCGACTGGGCCAAGACCAAGTTCAAGGCCAACCTGCCCAAGAACCGCCTGGCGCAGATGAACGTGGACGAGGTCCGAGCCGAGATCGTCGCCCAGGGCCAGGAGATGCTGGAAGACGTGGACCTGACGGGCCTGGGCAAGTTCCTCGACCCGCTGCTGGGCGCGAAGGACCTGGCGTTCTGGGCCGAGACGAAGTTCGACATCAAGCTCGAGCCGGAGAAGATCGTGGAGATGGCGAAGGAGAAGGACGGCGTCGATCAGGTCGTCGAGTCGGTCCTCGCCGAGGCCCGCGCGTTGTACGCTCGGCGCGAGATCGAGTACCCCGTGCAGTTCATCATGGACGTCTTCGAGCAGGGCGCGAAACAAGACCAGCAGTGGGCGATGGACCAGCTGTTCAACTGGTCCAAGCAGCGCTTCGGCTACGAGGACCAGGACGCGTTCATCCAGGAAATCAACGGCAAGGTGCTCCGCGATGTCCTGCGCGAGCGCGTCGAGGAATGGATGAAAGAAGGCGGGAAGCTCGAACAGCTCGCGAAGGACAAGGCGCAGTCGATCGGCGACGCGCCGTCGCTGCGCAGCTACATGGCCGAGCGTTTCGGCATCGAGTTGAGCGAGGAAGAAGCGAACGAGGCGGAGCAGGGCGTCGCGGCGCGCGAGGCGTTGATCTACCGCAAGGGCCGGGAGCTGTTCCGCACCGAGCTGTCGACGCTCGAGGCGTTGGTGCTGCGTCGGATTTTGGACCAGGCGTGGAAGGACCACCTTTACGAGATGGACCAGCTCAAGAGCTCGATCAACCTGCGCGGGTACGCCGAGCGCGACCCGCGGATCGAGTACAAGAAGGAAGGCGCGCGGACGTACCAGGAGATGCAGTCGCTGGTGCGTGACAAGGTGACCGAGCGGGCGTTCCGCGCGTACCTGCAGCCGAACGTGCAGCTGCAGGACATCTGGGGCAAGCAGATGGACGCGTCGCACCCCGATCCCGGCGGGCAGCGCACCCCGGTCGGCGCGGCCCGCGTCAGCGGCCAGGCGCAGGACGGCCAGCCGCAGCGCGGCGCATCGTCGGGCGGCGATGGCGACGACGACCGCCCCTTGACCCGCAAGCAGCGCCGCGCGAAGGCAGCGCGCAAACGCAAAGGGATGTGACGCAACATGGGGTGTCGCGCGGCGGAGCCGCGTCGCTTCTTAGGCTGGGTCTACGGGATTAATACGAAGCGACGCGGTTCCGCGCGAACTGTTATATTGCTAACCATGATTCTGGGGTTCCACTTCATCTTCAGCGCCTACGGTTTCTGGCTGCCCAACGACCCGCGCGGTTCGTGGTCGAAGACGATCCGCAGCTACGAATTGGTGCGGTTCGGGCCCGCGACGAAGGTGGCGACGACGCGATCCGTCGCGGCGAACAAGCACGACCACGCCAAGCGTCTGGCGGCCAAGGCCGCGCTCAAGCACACACCCGTCCACTTCACCGGCGAGCAGGCGCACGCGATCGCGCGGGGTTTTGCAAAGGCTTGCGAGGAGGGCGGCTATCGCCCGCTCGCGCTCGCGGTCTTGCCTGATCACGCGCACTTGCTGCTGGCTTATCACACCCGTCACATCAATGCGATCGCCGCGCACCTCAAATCCAAGGCGACGCGTGCGCTGACGGACGCGAAGCTGAATCCGATGAAGTCCTATGCGTCTTCGAGCGGGCGTGCACCTTCGCCGTGGGCGCGGAAGTATTGGTGCCCGTTTATTCGAAGTGAACAATACATGCATACCGCGGTCAAGTACGTGAATGACAATCCGATCAAGGCAGGGTTGCCGCGCCAGTCATGGAAGTTCGTGAAACCGTACACGCGTTGAGATCTTTTGTTCGCGCGGCATAGCCGCGTCGCTTCGTTGGATGCATGCAGTGATGCAAACGAAGCGACGCGGCTCCGCCGCGCGTTTACAACAACTTCGCGATGATCGAGTCCGCGACAAACAGGCCGCGGCGGGTCAGGCGCAGTCGTCCTTCGACGCGCTCGAGCAGACCGCGGTCGGTGCATTCGTCGGCGGTCTCGCGCTGGTCTTGACGCAGCGACGGGTGCGACGCGAACCAGGCGTCGTCGATCCCCTCGCGCAGGCGCAGGCCGAGCATGAGCTGTTCTGCGAACTTGCCCGCGGCGTCGAGCGCTTCGTGGTCTTGGGTCGGCGGGTCGGGGGCTTGGTCGATGTAGCGTGCGAGGTTGGGGGTGTTGCGCCAGCGTCGGCCGGCGACGTGCGACGCCGCGCCGGGGCCGACGCCCAGCCAGTTCCTGTTGTGCCAGTAGGCGAGGTTGTGTCGGCATCGGTTGGATTGGTTGCCTGCTGTCGTGATTCGGTCCGGAGCTTCGCTGCACTCTGCACCGGCTTCTACTTCATCTGACTCGACAGGTGTTTGCCGCTTCGCCCAGTTGCTGATCTCGTAGTGCTCGTAATCGTTCGCTTCGAGCTTATTTAAGACCAGCTCGTACATGTGGCGTTCGAGCTCTTCGCCGATCGGGTTGACCTGGCCGACGCGGAGCTTGGCGCTCAGCGGGGTGTTAGGCTCGTAGGTCAGGCCGTAGGTCGACAGGTGATTGGGCCGCAGCGCGAGCAGGGCGTCGAGGTCGCGTTCGAGCATGGCGAGCGTTTGGCCGGGGATCGCGAAGATCAGGTCGAGCGAGAGGTTGTCGATCCCCGCGGATCGGCAGGCCTCGACGGCGCGCGGCACGTTGTCCGGGTCGTGCCAGCGCTCGAGTGCCTTAAGCGAGCCGCGGTCGAACGACTGCGCGCCGATCGACACGCGGTTGACCCCGCCCTCGGTGAGTTGTTGCATCAGCCCGGTCGTGACGGTTTCGGGGTTGGCCTCGACGGTGAACTCCTGACCGGTCGCGCGGCCGGGCGTGCGATCGACGACGCCCAGGCCGTGCAGGGTGTGCAGCAGCCGGTCCCAGTAGTCGGCGCGGAGGTAGGTCGGCGTGCCCCCGCCGGCGAAAAGCGTCGCGGGGCGCAGCGGCACCTGGCCGGCTCGGCGGGTGACCTCGGCGATGAGAGCGTCGGTGAAGGCGGCCTGCCGGGGGGCGTCCTGCCCGGCGGGCTCGACGACGCTGTAGAAGTCGCAGTAGTGGCACTTGTGGAAGCAAAACGGCAAGTGCAGGTACAGCGCGTGGACCGTTTCCTCGGGCCCGAGATCGCTCGGCCGGGCGGCGCGGGGACCGGGCTGCGGGTGTTGCCGGTTTGCGTTGGATAAGTTACACTTCAACGTCACAGGGGGCCCTTCTTGGGCTGGATCGAGGACACCTATGCCCAACATTGTTCTGGCGATGTTCAAGTCTGATGGTACCCGGCGGGACTTCCCGGTGGTGAAGGACCGCGTGATTATCGGCCGGAAGGTCAACTGCGACCTGCGCATCCCGCTCACCAGCGTCTCCCGCCAGCACTGCGAGTTGACCGTAGACGGCAACAAAGTGCAGGTCAAGGACCTGGGCTCGAGCAACGGCACGTACCACAACAGCGAACGCGTACAGGAGGCCTACCTCGCCGCGGGCGACGAGCTGGTCATCGGCCCGGTCGTCTTCACGCTCGTCGTGGACGGCGAGCCCTCGGACATCAAGCCGGTCCGAACGATCGTCGGCGGGGCCGCCAGCGAAGGCTCCGGCCACGCCCCGACGGTGACCCAGCCTCAGCAGACCCAGCCCAACGGCGCGGCCGCGGCGACCGTCGAGGCCGAGGACCTGGACCTCAGCGACATGTTCGAAGCGGACGACGCGATCCCCACCGTCGATCTGGACGACGACGACGACCCGATCGCCGCGCTCGAATCGCTCGCGAATGACGACGACGACGCCAGCTCGGCGGACTTCGACGACATCGATTTCTTCGAGATCGACGACGACGATGACGACAAGTAACGACGTGGTGGTTAGCAAAGTGGGCCGCGCGTCTTGCCCGTCGTTCGAGCGTAGCTCGAATCAAATCCATTCATGGCTATGCCATGACGGCAGGCTGGAAGCCTACCCCGCCTAAGACACTTTTCTTGCTCATTCAAGTCCCGGTCCGGCGATGGTCCGATCCCGGCTTTATGCGCCGGGGTTATCGGTTGCCGCGGGGGCGGACGGCTTGGGCTTGCCCTGCGCGGGCACCTGGATGCGGGTGCCGCACTGCCGGCAGCGCACGTTCTTGCCGCGTGCGGTCGGCGGGACCGACAGCAGCGTGCGGCAACGCAGGTTCGGGCAGATCAGTTTGATCGCGGCGCTGGACATGCGGTCTCCAAGCGGGTGGCACTTGACTCGTTATCGATCGGTCGGCGCGGCCACTTCACTGGTGCTCGGCGGCGTGTCGCGTCGCGGCAAGGGCTTATCGGCCGTGGGGCTCGCGGCAACGCTTGATCGCGGGGCCGATTCCCGCCGATATCATCCGTATGCGTCCCGTGTCGCGGGTCGCCCGGAGACGCAGACGATATGACATGGGAAAGCTGGGTCATGATCGGTCTGCTGGTGCTGATGGCCGGCGCGATCCTGCGCAGCGTCGCGGGGCCGGACACCGTGCTGCTGGGCGGGTTGGCGCTGGTGATGGGCCTGGGCGCGTTGTGCGATTACTACGATTGGAACTCGCCGGGCGTGCGTTTCCCCAGCACGCTTGAGGCGGTCGCGGGCTTTGGGTCCAAGGCGGTGGTGACGATCGGCGTGTTGTTCGTGATCGCCGAGGGCCTGCGGCAGACCGGTGCGATGGCGATGGTGACGCGTCCGCTGCTGGGCAAGCCCAAGTCGCTGCCCGCGGCGCAGGCCCGGCTGATGCTGCCCGTCGCGGCGCTCAGCGCGTTTTTGAACAACACGCCCATCGTCGCCATGCTCATGCCCATCGTCACCGACTGGTGCCGTCGCACGGGCATCAGCCCGGCCAAGCTGTTCATCCCGCTGTCTTACGCGGCGATCATGGGCGGGTCGTGCTCGCTGATCGGCACGGCGACGAACGTGTTCGTCGCCGCCGAGTACACCGCCGCGCGCGAACAGGGCCGGGTCGTCGGCGAGGCGCTGGGTATGTTCTCGATCACCTACGTGGGCCTGCCCGCCGCGCTGGTCGGCGTGGGCTACCTCGTGCTCACGTCCAGGTGGCTGCTGCCGGACCGCCAGGCCAAGGGCGGGCGACGCGACGTGCGCCAATACACCTTCGAGATGCTCATCGACCCCGACAGCCCGATCGACGGCAAGACGATCGAGGAGGCCGGCCTGCGCCAACTGCCCGGCGGGTACCTGATCGGCATCGAGCGCGACGGCGAGCGGCGCGTCGCGGTCGCGCCCGACACGACGCTGCACATCGGCGACGTCTTGATCTTCGCCGGCGAGATCGAGTCGATGCACGACCTGAGCCAGACCAAGGGCCTGAGCCGGGCGACGCGCGACCAGGCGGCGAAGCTGCCGGCGAACCTGGAACTGATCGAGGTGGTGCTCAGCGACCGCAGCCCGCTGGCGGGCAAGAGCGTGCGCGAGGGCGGGTTCCGATCGGTGTACAACGCGGTCGTCATCGCGGTGCACCGAGGCGGCGAGCACCTGGACGCGAAGATCGGCGACATCGTGCTGCGGGCGGGCGACACGCTGCTGCTCGAAGCCGACAATAAGTTCGTCAACCGCCACCGCAACCGGCAGGACTTTTACTACCTCAACGCGCTCGGCTCGGCCGAACGCTACCGCACCTCCAAGGCGGGCGTCGCGCTCGGCGTGCTCGCGCTGGTCGTGATCCTCGCGACGGGCGGCGTCATGGACCTGGTCACCGCGGCGCTACTGGGCGCGGGCGTCATGGTGTTCGCCGGCTGCTGCACGCCCTACGAAGCGCGGCAGAGCGTCAACTGGCGCGTGCTCATCATGATGGGCGCGGCGATCGGCTTCGGCCAGGCGATGTACACGACCGGGATGGCGGCGCAGGCCGCGATCGCGCTCGTGGATTCGACGCCACAGGGCCGGCCGATCTACGCGCTGGCGGGCGTGTACCTGGTCGCGATGGTGCTCACGTCGATCATCGGGCCGGTGCCGACGGCCGGCCTGCTGTTCCCCGTGCTCGTCGCGGTCGCGGGCAAGGACGGCCTGGACTGCAACTTCACGCCCTTCGCCGTGACGCTGATGATGACCGCGGCGGCGAGTTTCGCCTCGCCCAGCGCGTACCAGACGAACCTGATGGTCGCCAACGCCGGGGGCTACAAGCCCTTCGACTTCGTCCGCGTTGGCCTGCCGTTGAACATCCTCGTGATGGTCGTGACGCTGCTGATCGCCCCGACGGTTTGGCCGTTTTTCCCTTGATATCAAGCAAAAACGCCCCAATCCCGCGGCGTATCGCGCGGCGGAACGCCGCGGGGATCGGCACACAACAAAGTGACCCGCGCCGACCGCGTCAATCCCTCGTTTCGTCGCGCCCCCGCCCACGCGCCGCCTGCCGCGAGGGGTCCACCTTCGGGTCCGTGTCCTGCTTCGGTGGCACCCGACGCGGGTCCACGCCCTCGCCCGTGCGACGCCCGACCAGTTTGACCGACACCCTGCGGATCGCCGGGCCCTTGTGCGCCTGGATCAACTGTTTCTGCAGCCCGCTTCGCAACAGCCGATCGATCTCGAAGTGCGCCGCGGGGTTGTCCACCTCGACGTGCAGCGTCCCCCGGCTCATCCCCACCAGCCGCGACCGCTCGACCAATGTGGCGGGGACGAGCTGACGCCAAAGCTCCGACAAATCGCCGAGCTGCTTGTACGGCTTCGCAACCTCGCGCTTGAACTGCTCACTCAAAAACCCCAGCGACAGGTCCGGGTTTGGCAGTGACCGGCTCTTGCGCAGGCGTTCGAGGTGTTCTTGTGCCGGGTCGTGCTGCATAGCGACATCCTACCTGCCGATAGAATCTCAAGCATGAACGTCATCCTCCTTGGCTACCGCGGCTCGGGTAAGACCTCCATCGGTAAGAAGCTCGCCAACGAGCTTTGGAAAGACTTCGTCGACACCGACGACAGGGTCCGCCAGCGGTTCAACGGCGTCCCGATCGCCGAAATCTGGGAGACGCACGGCGAACCCGCCTTCCGACAGGCCGAGGCCCAGACCGTCGCCGAACTGCTGCAGAAGCCCGACCAGGTCATCGCGCTCGGCGGTGGCACGCTGACCCACGACGACGCACGCCGGACCATCCAGCAAGCCGACAACGCCACACGCATCTACCTGCGGTGCGACCCCGACGTCCTCGCCCAGCGCATCGCCGACGACACGACGACGAGCACCGAGCGCCCCGCGCTCACCGACAACGCCGACCCCGCCGACGAGGTCAGGCAGGTGCTCACACAGCGCGACCCGGTGTACCGCCACACCGCCGACATCGTCTTCGACGTCACCCACTGCTCGATCGAAGAAGCGGTCCGGTACCTGATCGCGAAGCTGTAAGTCACCAACCGATCACAACAAGACCGAAGCCGGTCCTGAGTATCAGCGAAGGTCCGGATCAACACGAATCATCACAGATCAAAACCGCCTAAGCGAAAACTGCTTCAAATCGATGTGCGGCGTTTCCCCGCTGAGCATCTCACCGACGAGCATCCCCGTCGCCGACCCCATCGACAGCCCGAGCATGTTGTGCCCCGCCGCGACATACACGTTGTCCATCGCCGGGCTCTTGTCGATCACCGGCTTGCCGTCGTACGTCATCGGCCGCCAGCCGAACCATTCCTCTTCCTGCGGCTCGCAGTACGGCTCCTTCAAATAGAGCGACGCGCCACGCTTCAACGCGGCAAGCCGCTCCCGGTTGATCGTGCTGTCGTAGCCCGCGAACTCCATCGTCGAACCAAGCCGGTACCCCGAGGCGAACGGCGTCGCGATCACCTTCTGCTCCATGAACGCCAGCGGCGCCGTCGGGCACGTCGCCGGCCGGGGGAACGTGATCGAGTACCCCTTGCCCGGCTGGATCGGCACCTTCGCGCCGATCCATTCATTCAGCTTCGGCGTCCACGCGCCCGTCGCCAACACGTAATGATCCGCCTGCATCTCGCCGTTCTCTGTACGAAGCGACGCGGCGCTGCCGTGTTCCTGCACGAACCCCGTCAGCCCCGTGCCTTCAACGATCGTCACGCCCATCCGCTCGAGCGTCGCCTTCAGCCCGTCCATCAGTTTGTCCGGCCGAAGGTGCGCATCCATCTGATAAAACCACGCGCCCGCCGTCGTCCCGGGCTTCAGCGAAGGCTGCCGCGATTCGAGTTCTTCCCCACTGATCCGCTCGGCGCCCAGGTCGAATTGCCGCAGCCACTTGTCAGACTTCGCGTAGCTCTCCATCCCTTCCTTGGATTGATAGATGAAGTACGCCCCGCGGTCTTCCCACTCGCAATCGATGCCCTCGTCTTCCAGCAATCTGTGGTACGCCACTACCGAAGACTGCAGCAGCGCGTGCCGGCCCGCCGCCGACTCGAGCATCGGCGCCTCCTTGCACCGCGCTGCGAACTTCATCAACCACCCCCAAAGCGACGGGTCGAACCGCGGCGCCACACGGAACGGCGCATCACGCTTAAACATCATCGGCAGCGTCTTCGCCACCGCGCCCGGCATCGCCAATGGCAGCGCGTGGCTCGGCGAGATCAGCCCGCAGTTGCCGTGCGAACACGCCGCGCCGAACCGCTCACGCTCCACAATCGTCACGTCCCACCCACGCTTACGAAGGTAGTACGCGCAGCACGCACCGATCACCCCGCCCCCGACCACGATCACGCTTTGGTCAGACATCGCTCGTCATTCTCACCACTGGGAAACGCGGCATGATAGGCTTGTCCCACCAATCCAGCCAACACCAACAACCAAGCACCCCCCAGAAGCCGGCCCTGAGCGCAGCGAAGGTCCGGATCAAAGCTTCCACGACTCCCAACACCCAACACCCAACTCCTAACACCCAACACCCAACACCCATGCCCCTCACCCCACCCGACCCCAGCACCGCCGTCGTCATGGCCGGCGTCCCGAACACCAACAAGTCGCTCTTCCACGCGATGCGTTTCAACGTCGGCGACCCCGCCGCGCTCGTCGTCACCCTCGGCACGCCCGCTTCAGCGGGCCGTGACCCCAAACCCCACCGCCTGCTCATCCTCCGCGACATCGAGATGGACCGCGCCCGCAAGTCCGCCATGGCCCACCAAGTCGCCTGCCCCAAAGACTTCGAGCCCGATGAAAGTACCGGGGGAGGGTTGTCAGGCGACCGCGAGACCGCCACCGCCCAGGCCCTCGCCGAAGCGATCGTCCGCGCCGGCTGCACGCGCGTCATCGCCGACCGCACGCTGCCGTTTATCTACTTCGCCGAGATGATCCGACGCGGCCTGAGCGTCGAGCACGACCCGGACCTCGGCGTCATGGATCGCCGGGCCAAGGACGAACAAGAGATCGAACACCTGCGCGAAGCCCAGGCCATGACCGAACGCGCGATCCAACGCGCCTGCGAAATGATCGCGGGCGCCACCGCCGGCAAGGGCGGCGTCCTGCACCACGACGGCCAGCCGCTCGACGCCGAGCGCGTCCGCTTCGCCATCGACGCCTTCCTCCTCGCCCGCGGCTTCGTCAACCCCCGATCCATCGTCGCGGCCGGGCCGCAAGGCGGCGACTGCCACAACCTCGGCGAAGGACCGATCTATACATCCCAACCCGTCATCATCGACGTTTTCCCACAAGACCGAGAAACCAAGTACAACGGCGACTGCACGAGAACCGTCGTACACGGCGAGATCCCCGACGAAATCAAGAAGATGCATCAGGTCGTCTGCGAAGCCAAAGCCGCCGCCACCGCCGCCGTCCGCCCCGGCGCGACCGGCGAACAGGTCCACGAAGCCACCGCCGACGTCATCCAACGCGCCGGCTACGCCATGGGGTTCCCAAACGAACACAACCCCACCACCATGCCCCACGGCACCGGCCACGGCATCGGCCTCGACGTCCACGAGACGCCGCTTCTGGATAAGAAAGGCCCGCCGCTCATCGTCGGCGACGCCCTCACCATCGAGCCGGGCCTCTACAACCACCAACTCGGCGGCGTCCGCGTCGAAGACATGGTCATCGTGACGGACGACGGGTGCATCAACCTCAATGCTTTGCATGAGCAGTTACGGTGGGACTGAGCCATACACGAGCACGCACCCATCAGGCGGTGTGCATGTGATCAATAAAATGTGGCAACGCCCGTTTGGATATCCCGGGCCGACAGATACAATCATTTCGTCATTTCGATATCCAATCAGGAGCATGGTCATGCGGCATCGCGTAGTCTTTTTCGTGTGGGTGGCGTTGGCAGCCGGGTCCGGGGAGGCACGAGCGCTGCTGTTTTGGGATTTCGACACCGGGGACGGCGTCACACCGTCTCTCAACGACTGGGAGGTGATCGCCAACGGCGATCCGGCCATCAACAACCAGCCCCTGATGCAGGTCGAAGGCAGCGAGCGGAATCGGCTGGGAACCGACCCCGTCCTTGGCACTTCGTGGGACGCCGAGGGCAAAGCCGGCGGGTTCATCGGCGACGGCCAGCACCCGCCGCTGATCGCGCGCTCGCCCGAGTTTTTCATTACCGAGGTCGGGGCCATCACATGGGCCGACGCAGGCGCGAACTTCGGCACTGCGCCAGACGGAACCGCGGGCAGTTACGCTGCCGGCGCACAAGGCCTCGCGCTGCTGCGCGCTTCCGACGGCGCACTCATCGCCAGTGTCGCAGGCAACGACCCTGTCGCCGCCATCGACACCGACGCGCTGGGCTTGACCAACGACGGTGTCGCCTACTTCCTCGAAGCCGTTGATACACGCTCCGGCAGTTGGGGCTACATCGAATGGGACGAGATCGCCGTGCCGGGCGAAATCGCTTCGGCTATGCCCGGCGACACCGATAACGACGGCGATATCGACGATACGGACCTCGGCACGTCCTTCTCTAACTACACCGGTCCGGTCGGAGCCATCGGCGGCAAGACCGCTTCACAGGGCGACACCGACAACGACGGCGACGTCGACGATACCGACCTGGGCACCAGCTTTTCCGGCTACACCGGCCCACTCAGCCCCGCAAATGTGCCCGAGCCAACGGGTCTCGTACTGATCTCTATGGGTAGTCTCGCGCTGGTTCGTCGAAGACGCGCGTGACTCGCCGGAGTAAGCCTGCGGGCTACCTTTTCAGTCGGATCGCTTTAAATGCTACCTCGGTCGGCGGGCCCGAGTGCAGTTGCAGCCCAAGCAGGCCTTGATTCTCGCGATTCGCTTTGTCGTTGTCGACGACTTCCGCCATACGAACGCCATTGACATAGTGGATGAAGTGGTTGCCCTTGACGACGAGGTGATACTCGTTCCACCCGTCGAGATCGACAGATTTCATTAGCTCGGCCGGATCACCGATCTGCTCAACGACCTTCGGCGGCTGCCCGGCTTCAACGACGACCGACTCGCCGCGCTTGGCGAGGAAGCCGCGGCCGCCTTCGTCGTAGCACTGGCCGGTCCAACGTGGGCCGTGCTCGATGTCGGCCTGGTAGCCCTTCATGCCAAAGTTGTCTTCTTCTTGGCTGCGGTACTGGATGCCGCTGTTGGCACCCTCGGCGACGCGGTACTCGAGCTTCAACTCGAAGTCGCTCGGCTCGCCGCCCCGGTAAATCAAAAAGGTGTTGCGCTTCAACGGGTTGTCTTCGGTGATCACGCCAACGATCGCGCCGTCCTCGACGCGCCAGTAGTCGGTGTCGCCTTCCCAGCCTTCGAGTGTTTTGCCGTCGAAGATCGAGACGAAGCCCTCCGCATCAGCCGCGCTTGGCTTAGCACGCCGAGTCTTACCCAGGTTCAGTTCCACGCCGTCATCCAGTTTCACGATCGAGATAAGCCCCATCGCGTGGTCGGGCTCGAAGCGTTCGCCGAAGGTCAGTTCGACCTTGTCGCCGACCGCGAAGCCCTTGAGGATGGACGCGTCCGGCACGGGGATCGGCATGGCCATCTCCTTCATGCCGACCGAACCATTGATCGACCGGTAGTCGGGGATCGCTTCGTGGTGGACGATGAACTGTTGCGTGGCCTTGTCGCCGGGCATGCTGACGACGACGCCGCGGGTGGTGTACGTGTGCGGGTAGTCCGGGTCGTTCGAGCAGCCGGCGAGCGTGACCAGCAGGGCGGCGAGCAAAAAAAACGGGTTGGGTTTGAGATTTTGTCGGCGTCGTCGTGTCATCCGGCGGCCTCGCGAAGGGAGAATACGGGTAGTTTAGGCCGTTGAGAGGCTGAGAAGGACGACTTTATCGCCCCGGCCGGTAAGTTAGAAAATGGTGTAGGGTGGAGTTGACAAGCGGGCCGGGGTGTGCTTTAATGCTCGACCGCACTCAGCGAGTCACGGGACCCGTGGACGACCGGCTCAACCGGTTTTCCACACGCGTCGGCAGCGGGCTTGACAGTCCGCGAATCGGCACTAGAATCCGCCGCTCCCCCGGCCGAAAGGTCGGGTCGCCAGCGAGGCAATAATAGCCCCGCCGGGCCGAGCATTCGGTTGATCTTTGACAAGTGAACAGTTGGCATGTTGCGAGGATGTGGCCGCGACGGGTCCTGCTTCTACGAGCAGCCCGGCGTGGAAAAAATCCAAGTCGAAGCCGGAGTTCACAGTCCGGCGGAGACGGGTTTCACATCCAAGTAGAACGTCTTGCGGTACACCTAGTGTCGCAAGGCGGGATGAAAGCCTAATAACCCCCTAAGTCCTGTCGGTTCTAGCCGGCCGACAGGCGAGCAGTATCCCAGCTTCATGGGTGCTGTTGAAGACCGGTTAATGTCCCTGCCTCGGCAGGGTGTTAATCAAACAGGCAAACCTTCTTTTCTAAAGACAGCGCGGTTCGTTCGCGATCCGCATCGTCAATAGATCTCAATCGAAGAGTTTGATCCTGGCTCAGATTGAACGCTGGCGGCATGGCTAAAACATGCAAGTCGAACGCGAAAGCACTTCGGTGCAAGTAGAGTGGCGAAAGGGCGAGGAACACGTACCTAACGTGCCTTCAGGTAAGGGATAGCTCATGGAAACGTGTGGTAATACCTTATAATCTCAACGCTTCGTATGTAGTGTTGAGCAAAGGCTTGCTGCCTGAAGATCGGGGTGCGTCCTATCAGCTTGTTGGTGAGGTAACGGCTCACCAAGGCGAAGACGGGTAGCGGGTGTGAGAGCATGACCCGCCGCATCGGGACTGAGACACTGCCCGGACTCCTACGGGAGGCTGCAGTAACGAATATTCCGCAATGCGCGAAAGCGTGACGGAGCAATGCCGCGTGTGGGATGAAGCATCTAGGTGTGTAAACCACTGTCAGGGTTTAGGAATTTTGACCAGACCCAAAGGAAGAGCCGGCTAACTCTGTGCCAGCAGCCGCGGTAATACAGAGGGCTCAAGCGTTAATCGGAATCACTGGGCTTAAAGGGTCCGCAGGCGGATCGGCAAGTACCGTGTGAAATACCATGGCTCAACCATGGAATTGCTCGGTAAACTGCCAATCTTGAACACGGTAGGGGCCATCGGAACTCTAGGTGGAGCGGTGAAATGCGTAGATATCTAGAGGAACGCCAGAGGCGAAGGCGGATGGCTGGGCCGTTGTTGACGCTCAGGGACGAAAGCATGGGTAGCGAACGGGATTAGATACCCCGGTAGTCCATGCCCTAAACGATGTGCACTAGGTCGCGGAGGTTTTGACGCCATCGCGGCTGAAGTTAAAATATTAAGTGCACCGCCTGGGGAGTACGGTCGCAAGGCTAAAACTCAAAGGAATTGACGGGGGCTCACACAAGCGGTGGAGCATGTGGCTTAATTCGAAGCAACGCGAAGAACCTTATCCAGGGCTTGACATGCACGGATTATTGATCCGAAAGGTGATAAACGCTCTCTGAGTGGAACGTGCACAGGTGCTGCATGGCTGTCGTCAGCTCGTGCTGTGAAGTGTCGGGTTAAGTCCCTTAACGAGCGAAACCCCTATCCCTAGTTGCCAGCGAGTCATGTCGGGGACTCTAGGGAGACTGCCGGCGTCAAGCCGGAGGAAGGTGGGGATGACGTCAAGTCCTCATGGCCTTTATGCCCTGGGCTGCACACGTGCTACAATGGCATGGACAGAGCGACGCAAAGCGGCGACGTGGAGCAAATCGCACAAACCATGCCCCAGTTCGGATTGTAGTCTGCAACTCGACTACATGAAGTTGGAATCGCTAGTAATCGCGTATCAGCTACGACGCGGTGAATAAGTTCCTGAGCCTTGTACACACCGCCCGTCACGTCATGGGAGCCGGGAGCACCCGAAGTGGTAGTAATTCAGCTATCCCTACGGTGAGCTCGGTGACTGGGACGAAGTCGTAACAAGGTAGCCGTAGGGGAACCTGCGGCTGGATCACCTCCTTTCTACGGGATACACGTAGACTCGGTTAACAAACAACCCAGAAGTGTTTTGCCGGCACTACGCCGACAGCTTCCGGGGGCGGAGCGATCCGCACCGAGAACGTCAACACAACCTCGCCGACAACTCGCAAGAAACGTCGATAACGGCATGGCAACATGCCGTCAAAACACCAACTGTTCACTTGTCAGGGATCAACCTCCCTTGTCTTACCAGACACCTGTCTTACCAGACACCTGTCTTACCAGACACTTGTCTCACCAGACACCTGTCAACCCAGACACTTGTCTCACCAGACACCTGTCAACCCAGACAAACGACAAGCCCCGCCCAAACAGGCGGGGTTTTCTCATGCGCACAACGAATATCCTATCCCCGCGGCAACCAACCCCCAGGCTCTCCGCTAAACTGCCCGTCTCATGGCCAAAACCGACCGACTCTTCGAAGACGACAACCCCCTCGCACTCAGACAGCCACGCACCGACCCGCTCATCCTCGCGCGACTCCTCCGCGTAGCCGGCGCCAACCAACAACTCGAAGAACAGGCCCGCGAAGCACACCCCACCATCCTACGCTGGGCCGAACTCGAATCCACCGGCGAACTCGCCAACACCCACGAAACCCAACTCCAGGGCCCGTTCTGCAAAGAAATCCTCGGCCAGGTCCTCGGCTACCAACCCGTCACCGAGCAAACCGAAGAAGGCACCTACCACCTCGAACAAGAGTTCCACGTCCCGAACACCGGCCACGCCGACGCGGTGCTGGGGCGATTCCGCCCCGGACACGACAAAAACCCCTTCGCCGTCGTCGAACTCAAAGGCCCGAACATCCACCTCGACCGATCGCGCTCCAACGGCCGCAACGCCGTCGCACAGTGCTGGGATTACCTCTACGCGCTGCCCGCCGCGTGCCGCTGGGGCATCGTCTCCAACTTCGTCTCCTTCCGACTCTACGACCGCACCGCCACCCCCGCCAAGTACGAGCACTTCACCCTCCAGTCCCTCCGCAAGTTCGAGACCTTCCGCCAGTTCTACGCCATCTTCCACCGCAAGGGATTGATCGAACCCACCGCCGGCCTGCCCCCGCGCATCATCGACCTCATCGCCAAGACCAACGACCGACAACGCGAGGTCGGCGACAAGCTCTACGACTACTACTCCGAGCAGCGCACCAAGCTCATCGCCCACCTCATCGCCGAGCACAACCAACCCCTCGACGACGCCATCGAAATGGCCCAGCGCCTCTTCGATCGCATCATCTTCATCGCCTTCTGCGAAGACCGCGGCCTGCTGCCCGACAAATCGCTCAACCGCGCCTACAAAGAGCTGCCCGGCTTCTCCGCCGTCACCAACCCGCGCTGGCAAAACTTCAAGTCCCTCTTCCACTTCGTCAACGTCGGCTCCGAACCACACGGCATCCCCCAATACAACGGCGGGCTCTTCGCCAAACACCCCGTCGACGACCTCGACCTCGACGACGAGCCCTGGACCAACTTCTTCAACACCCTCGGCACCTACGACTTCGCAGACGAAGTCAACCTCGACGTCCTCGGACACCTCTTCGAACGATCCATCACCGAGATCGAAAAACTCAAAGAAACAGGCCTCTTCGGCGGTAACACCGAAAAGGCCCGTCAATACGCCGAGATGCCACAGTCCGCCAAGCGCAAACAGCTCGGCACCTACTACACACCCGCCGTCCTCACCGAACGCATCGTCCGCTACACCGTCGATGAACTCATCGATGAACGTTTCGACGCGCTGGCTCAAGAACTCGACGACCCCGACCGCGTCTCGCCCAGGTTCTGGAAGGGCTGCTTCGGCATCCTCCGCAACCTCAAGGTCGTCGACCCCGCCTGCGGATCGGGCGCCTTCCTCTTCCAGGCCTACCAGTGCCTGTCACTCCGCTACGGCGAAGTCATCGACCAGTTGATCGGCCTGTCCATCCCGGGCAGCGAAGACCTCCCCGCACAGGTCCCGCGTTTCATCCTCAACGACAACCTCTACGGCGTCGACCTCTCGCCCGAGGCCGTCGAGATCACCCAACTCGCCCTCTGGATCCAGTCCGCCGACCGGTCGCAGACCCTCGCGACCCTGAGCCAGAACATCGTGCTGGGCAACTCGCTGGTCCACGACCCCGAGGTCGCGGAGCACGGGTTTGATTGGAAACAACGGTTTCCTGAAGTGTTCAGCGGCGAGGGCGATGCCTCAACGAGCCGCGACCGTGAGGGAGCGGTCCCACCGCGTGCCTCAACGAGCCGCGACGCCTCAACGAGCCGCGACGCCTCAACGAGCCGCGACGCCTCAACGAGCCGCGACCGTGAGGGAGCGGTCCCACCAGAACAAGCGCCCGACGATTCGGGACCGCTCCCTCACGGTCGCGGCTCGTCAAGACAACCCGGCTTCGACTGCGTCATCGGCAACCCGCCGTGGGAACGGATCAAGCTCCAGGAACGCGAGTTCTTCTCCCTGCCCGCGCCCGAGATCGCCACCGCCTCCAACGCCGCCAAGCGCCGCAAACTCGTCGCCAAGCTCGAATCCGACGACCCCGGCCTGTACGAGCGTTATCAAGAAGCACTTCAAGCCGCACAGGACCTGCTCGACTACTGCCGCAAGTCCAAGCAGTACCCGCTGACCGGCAAGGGCGACATCAACACCTACGCGGTGTTTGCAGAGTTGGCCACGCAGTTGGTCGCTTCCGGGGGCCGGGTCGGCCTGCTCGTCCCCTCGGGCATCGCGTCGGACAAGACCACCAAAGACTTCTTCGCCGAGGTCGCCGAGAACGACCGGCTGATCCGGCTGTACGACTTCGAGAACAAGAAGGTGTTTTTCCCGGAAGTTCATGCGTCGTTCAAGTTCTGCATCCTCAACCTGCGGGGGGACACCCATGCCTCAACGAGCCGCGACGCATCAACGAGCCGCGACGCATCAACGAGCCGCGACCGTAAGGAGCGTCCACCAAAGCAATCGATTGCCGACGCGGGACCGCTCCCTCACGGTCGCGGCTCGTTGAAGACTCGGGACTCGTTGAAGGCAGGTCGCGGCTCGTCCGATTGTCCGCCCGCCGACTTCATCTTCTTCGCCCACAGCGTCGACGAGATCGAAGACCCCAAACGCCACATCCAGCTCACCGGCGAGGACATCAAACTCCTCAACCCCAATACCCGCACCTGCCCGATCTTCCGCACCAAGCGCGACGCCGAGATCACCAAGGCCATCTACCGCCGCGTCCCCGTGCTGATCGACCACAGCCGTAAGAAGACCGGCAACCCGTGGGGCATCAAGTTCAAGACGATGTTCCACCAGACCAACGACGCCGAGCTGTTCCGCGAAGCCCAGACGCTGCAACAAGAAGGCTACAAGCTCGACGGCAACCGGTGGGTGAAGGGGAAGAAAGTGTTTTTGCCGGTCTATGAAGCAAAAATGACTCAGATGTTTGACCATCGCGCGGCAGGGGTATTGACAGAAGATGGCAATTGGGTGAGGCAGGGACAAACTGAACCATCCACACTTGTTGAGCACCAAAACCCTGAATATCTATGCTCACCACGTTACTGGGTTGGCAAGGATGAAGTTGAGCTAATTGAAACGGGATGCTTTGGATTCAAAGATATCACTAGCCCTACGAATCAACGCACAATGATTGCAGCATGGGCTCCGTATGCTGGCTTCACGAACCATTTTGTCTTGGTCCAAAACAGTCAATCTGAAACGAGTCAAGTCTGCTTATTAGCAAACTTCAATTCTTATGTTTTCGATTTTTGTGCTCGCCAGAAGATCGGTGGCGTCACACTCAATTTTTTCATTGTTGAACAGTTACCTGTGCTGCAACCCGACCGCTACGACGAACCGTGCCCGTGGGACAACAAGCAAACCCTCGAAGCATGGATAAGCGAGCGGGTGTTGAAGCTGACGTGCACGGCCGAGGACATGCTGCCGTTGGCCGAGGCGTGCGGGTTTACTTCCGGCAGCTTCAAGGAATACGACGGCAAACTCAACAAGTGGAACGAACGGGAGCGGGCGCAGTTGATGGCCGAACTCGACGCCGCGTACTTCATCCTCTACGGCCTGGACCGGTCCGACAGCGACTACATCCTCTCGACCTTCAAGGGCATCCACGATGCCAACCCGCTGTTCAACGGCGCTAGCACCGCCGACCACATCCTCGACACCTACGACGAACTCTCCGCCCGCTCGATGGCCGGGCGATAAAACGCCTTGTCAGAGCACGAAGCGTGAGCGAGTGACTCGAACTAGGTCAATCGGGTCACTCGCTCACGCTTCGTGCTCTGACCTATCCCAAATCCGAAACCCGAAATCCGAACTCCCAAACCCTCACCCCTTCACCTCGCCGTAGCGCAAACCCAAACACGCCCGGCAGCGCAGACGCCTGCCCGAGAACAGCTCGCCGTAGCGTGCGATCAAGCCCGCCGCGGTCGGCGAGAGCGGGGCGTTGGGGCGGCAGTGCGTCTTGAGCCACAGCCAGGCGACCTGCGCGTCGCCCCACTCGCGCCGCGTGCACAACGGCAGGTACAGCTTCGTCACCCGGCCGGTCGGCAGGGATTTCGCCTTGCCAATAGCCGGCGGCCTACGGACGCTGGACGCGCAGACAGAAGCCCCATCACAAGCCGCACCCTCCGCCGCATCCCGGGGGCCGCAAACCGGGCACACCCAGAAGTGCTGGCTCAATCGCGCGTGCTGCCGGTACCGCTCGATCGTCAGCGTCGTCTCCCACTCGGCGGGCAACCCCAGCATCTTCAACCCCATCGAAAACCCGACGCCGCGGTTGGGGTGCGCGGGGCGGGGGTTTGGGGGGGGTGGGGGGTGTGCGTTTGGCCAGACCCGGCCCCGAAGGACCCTAAGCCCCATCGCGTTGCTCTTGGTCGTTCGGCGGTCACCCTCCAACGGGCGGGGCCACTCGAACTGGTGCAGCACCCACAGGTCGTGCGCGCAAAGATTGAGCGTGCCGACGCGCTCGGGCCGGCGTTGTCGCAGCCTGACGTACGTGCGCTGGTCGCGCCAGTGTTCGTCGGGGACCTTCCGCCAGAGTTTGGACACGCCGAGCGTGAAGCACGCGGAGCGGTCCACCCGCCCGGCACGGTTGTGCCAGCTCGGGGCGTCGTCGAAGGTCATGAGGCGCGGCGGGGCGGGCGTTTGAAGTCGGCTCATATAGAGGGGCCGAAACACGCGCCGGTGCGCACAAGCGTGCGAGGCGGCAGAAAAAACGCCCAACGCCGATCGCTATAACCCGCACGGCCGGGACAAACGGGCCTGGGGCACGCGGGATTATCGGCGGAACGGTTCGGCGCTATCGGCAGGGGCCGGGCGGTTCGATGAAGGGGGAGAGCGAACACCCACCCCCGGCCGGGAGGCCACCATGACGCAGACATCGAATCGCACCTCGCGGAACATCCTCGCCGCCGCCGCGGCCGCCCTGGCCCTTGGGATGGTCGGCTGCTCGGCCACGCGGCCGGCCGACGGGCTTTCGCGGGCCGAGCCCGCCGGCTCGGTGTTCACGATCGCGACCGCGGACGACACGTTTGTCGCCGGCACGTACAGCCTGGTCGCCGCCGACTCGATCGGGCTGGCGACGTTCGGCGAGCAGATCGTGCTGGACGACCTGCGGGCGCGTGACGACCGGTTCGCCGAGGCGAACTGAGCGTCGCAATCACTGACGATTGAACTTCGGCCGGCGCGGGATCAGCCCGCGTCGGTCTCGTTTGCATTTGGCGCGAGCGAGAGGTTGCCCGCGGACTCGAGCGTCGCCTTCATCTGCTCGAAGCTCAGCGACTCGGGGCGGGTGCGTTCGACGATGACGCGGTCGCTGTTCTCCTGCTCGCGTTCGCTCAGGCCCATCGACAGCGTCAGCACCCGCAGCGATTCGAGCGCGTTCAGCTCGCTGAGCAGCGTCGGGCTCTCCTGGAACAGGTAATCGACGAAGCGGTCGGCGTCGAAGCCCTCGCCCTGGGCGGTCTCGCTGGCGTAGTCCTTGACCGCGTCATCGACCGACGCCTTGATCTGCGCGGTGCGCTGGGTCGGCGTGACGCCCTGGACCTCCAGCCGGTCGCGGTACAGCGCCAGCGCCCGGCGGACCACGTCCGCGTCGAGCCGGGCGTTGGTCACGGTGATCGACCCGTCGGGGTTCAGCGAGCGGTCGAACGTCGGGCTCAGGTCGTTGTACAGCGCGCGGTTCTCGGCGAGCTCGATGCGCTCGCGCGCCGTCAGCGCGCGCGGGGTGATGCCCAGCTGGCCGGCGAGGATGCTCAGGTCCGCTTCGGTGAGGTTGACGACGGTCGTGATGGCCGGCAGCCGGCTCACGTCGTCGAGGTTCGCGTCGTCGCCGATGGTCGGGTCGATCGGCGGGGGGGGCGTGATCGGGCCGGTGTAGAGGACAAAGAGCGTGCCGAGGTCGGTGTCGTCCACGTCGCCGTCGCCGTCGGTGTCGCCTTGTTGCTGCGTCTTGCCGCCGGTGCCCGCGGGCTGGGGCAGGGTGTAGTTGGCGATGGCGGTGTTGATGTCGTCGAAGTCGATGTCGCCGTCGCCGTCGGTGTCGGCCTGTTCGAGGGTGATGCTGAGCGTCACGGTTTCAATGGCGTTCTCGGTGATCGCGGCGAGGGCGAACACGTCGCCGGCGACGAGCGAGAGGTGCTTGGCGTCGATCGTGCCGTCGTTGACCGCGCCGCCGTCGGCGTCTTCGCGCGGGGTGGCGTCGAGCTGCACGTACACCCCGCCGCGCGGGTTGCCGATGAGCACGCTCTGTCCCGACGCGAGCACCGCCGAGCCGTTGGGCACCGAGATCGTCCCGCCGTTGAAGACCTCGCGCCCGATCAGCGCCGCGATCGTCTCGGCGCGCACCGTGCCGAACTGCGTCACCGCGCCCTGCAGCGCGGTAAACCGGTTGACGTTGCTGACAAAGTCCGCGTCCGAGATCGAGCCCGCCGCGGCGAACAGGCCCGCCGCGTCCACGACCGAGTTGGGTCCGAACACGACGCCCGAGGGGTTGACCAGGTACACGATCCCGTTCGCGTTCAGCGTGCCGTCGATCCGCGTCGGCGTGGCGCTCTGGATGCGGTTGAGCACACGCGCGCTCGCGCCGGGCTGCAGGAAGTTCACCGTCTCGCCCGCCGCGATGTCGAAGCTCGCGTAGTGGATGATCGCGTTGTCGGGCGCGGTGATGTTCGTCACGCCCGCCGCCGGGTTGTCGAACGCCACGCCTTCGGTCGCGCTCGTCGGCTGGGGCCCGGCCATCGCGGTCGCCGCGCCAAGCATCAGCGCGCCCCCCAGCAGCGCACGCGTCGTCTGACGCATCATCGCGTCGCGGGTCGTCTGGGCCGTCGTTGTCGATCGCTTCATGGTTGCCTCCGTCGTCCCTGGGTACATCGTCGCTGGTTAAGCATACCCCGCGTTTGGACAAAATCCTGAAAATCCTTGCCTCGCAAGCCGAAATACCCGGTCAATACAGCAGCGTCAGCGAGAAGTGGAACCGGCTGTCGCCCGCGTCGGTCCCGCCTGCGTCCTGCAACGCAAAGCCCCACTCCCCGCGGAAGTTCACGTTGTTCTTCAGCGCCAGCTCGAAGCCGACGCCCGTGCTCAGCAGCGTGTCGTCGGTCTCGAACGCCAGCTCGTTGGACGTGTCGATGAACGCGTAATCGACGAAGGTCTTGAGCACCAGGTCCCAGTCCGGCCGGCCGTACACCGACTCGGGCGCGACGCGGAACGGCCGGTCGAAGATCGCCGTGCGCCGCGGCGCCTCGATCCCGAAGACCCGCGGCACGTGGAAGCGGTACTCCGCGGTCAGGATCACCGAGCTGTCGCCCGCGACTTCCGCCTGCTCGTACCCGCGCACCGTGTTGAGCCCGCCGGCGACGGCCTGGAACGTCGGCGCCAGGCGGTCGTCGTCCACCGCCCACTGCCCGCGCATCGCCAGCGCCACCTCGTGCGCCAGCGTGGACGTCTCGGGGTCGGTAATGTCTTCCCACGCCGCGCGGTTCAACAGCGGCTCTAAGTAGAACGACGTCGTCAGGCCGTACTGCAGCACGAGGAACGACGTGTCCGGCGCGGTCCGCCCGAGCGCCGCGTACTCGTCGCCGCTGGCCTGGTTCAGGTTGCCGCGTACCTTCAGCTCCCCGCGCGTCTGCGACAGGTCGGTCACACGCTCGAGTTCGAGCCCGACCGTCCCGAGCAGCAGGCTCTCCTCGCCGTCGGTCCCCGCGCCGGGGTTGCGCGCCGAGGTGAAGTAGTACTCCAAGCCGCCCACGGCGTCGAGGAACAGCGCATCGTCCTGATAGAAGTTGAACGCCAACGCCCCGCCGAAGGACACGTCCTCGCCCGTAAACGCGAGCGGCGAGCCGACCTGGTCCGCGGTGAACTCGGACCAGAGCGCATCGATCCGCAGCTCCCACCGCTCGGTCAACGGCCGGTCGTAGCCGATCGCGACGACGTGGCTGTCGTCAAACCCCGCGGTGATGTAATCGATGCTCAGCGTGTCGTCGTGGTGGGTCAGCTGGTTGTGCACGAAGCCGAAGCGCTCGCGCAACTCGTTGGTCGAATCCGTGCCGGTGTTGGACAATTGGAAGTAGGCGTACCACGGCTTGTTCTCGGCGACGAGGTAGTCCAGCGTCACCTCGCCCGGCTGCAGGCCCGGCGAGATCGCCGCGTCCACCCGACGGCCCGGGTGGCGGTTGAGCCGGTACAGGTACGCGTCCAGTGCGTCGCGCTCCAAGAGCGAGCCCTCGCGCGGCGCATCGCCGGCCTTGAGCGGCGAGCGCTCGCGGATGCGCTCGTGCAGCGCGTTGTTCTCGCGGTCCTCGGGGGCGATGCGGTCGCCCGACGCGAGCGTGCGCACCCGGCCGACCGTCGCGGCGCGGATCAGGATGCGCAGGTTCGTCCGCCCCTCCCGCCGATCGCTGAGGTCCAGGCCGATGTCGCGCGGGTCGGGCGCGACGACGATGCCGACCAGCTCGGCCTCTTCGTTCAGGTACGCGAGCGTGTCGTCGATGATCGCACGCAGCGCGGTGACGTCGTACCGCTGGGCCGACTCGCCGCTGAGCGAGGCGAGCGTCGTGACGATCGTCGCGGTGCCCGGCTGCGGCCGCGTGTACACGCCTTCCACCTTCGCCAGGCGCAGCGGCTGGTTCAGCAGCTTCTTGGCCGAGAGCTTCTCGGAGTTGATCTCGCGGTCAAAGGCGATCTCGAACACGCTGACCGGGAAGACCGGCTGGGTGACCGTCGGCGCGGGCACGGCGTCGGCCGTCGGCTCCGCGTCGGTCCCGCCGCCCTGCGCGAGCCCGGGCCACGCGAGCGCGAGCAACACCAGCAGCGCGGTCGCGACCCGTGCCCGTGTTTGAATGGCGTTGCCGCGCGGAGAACAACACACGGCCCGGGCGTGCGACGGATGCTTGGGATCGGCTTGTGTCATCGGTTCCGAGAACCCTCCTTAACTACTTGTAAGTATACACCACGAGCGGGGTTCTCAAGCGCGGAAAATGCTTATCGGACGCGACCGGGAGCCGCCGGGCGAGTGCCCCAAGCCAAAATCTTCACCCCCACGGCCTCCGCCTGGTGCGATGGGAAACGTTTCTGCATAGCCGCTTGCATGATTTCTCTCCACGGGTGGCACCGACACGCGGAGTCCGCGGAGCTGGTCAGTGCGTTGTGGTAAAGCGCTGGCAAGGCTCAAAGCGGCCTTGTCAGTGGCACCCACTGGGGCATGTTGTTGCACTAGTCGTTCCGCAGCGCGTCGGTCAGCCGGCCCGACCACGCCGAGCCGAGGCCGACGGCGACCGCGATGAGCCCGGCGACGAGCGCCGCGCCGACGGTCAACAAGGCGGCGTCGGCGGTGCCCGCCAGGCCGCGGCCGGTGTGCAGCGTCGCCAGCCAGGACGCGGCCAGCCCGACGCCCAGCCCGGCCGCGAGCAGGACGCCGTGCTCGATCAGCGCGAGCAGCGCGATGCGCCCGCGCGACAGGCCGACCGCGGCGAAGAGCGCGAGTTCGGCCCGGCGTTCGAGCAGGTTGCGCGCCGCGATCACGCCCAGCCCCAGCGCCCCGAGCACCACGCCCAACCCGCCGAGCGCCTGGAAGATCGCCAGGTACGTGTTCTGCACGCGGTTGTACTCGGCCAGGCGCGCCGGCGTCGGCGTCACGGTCACGCCTTCATCGACAAGCACTTGTTCCAGAAGCGTCGCGACCTCGTCGCGCTGCTTCGCGTCCGCCGCGTCCACCAGCAGCATCCGATGCCCCGACGTCGTCGGGTAAAGCCGCTCGAATGCGCGCTCGTCGATGATCAGCGAGCCCTGCAGGATCGAGTTCTCGACCGTGCCGACCAGTTCGATCGTGTATGGCCGGCCCTGCCCATCGGTCAGCTCGAGCGTGTCGCCGACCGCGAGCTTGAGCGCCCACTGCGCGGTGTTGGCGTCGGCGATCGCGGGGACGGGCGCGGAAAAAGGGGACAGTCCCCTTTTTGGATGGGGACCGTCTTTTTTTCGTCGCAGCGCGTCCCAGCCCGCATCGTGTTCTGGTGGACTCTGGAACGTGAACGCGTCGCGCGTACTCAGTAGCGCCGGGTCCACGCCGATGACTCGCGGCGTCGGCGTGGCGTTGAGGTTCAGGCAACTGGCATCGTCGCCGTCGTTGACACGGAAGGGCACGACGCTGCCGGGCGGCAACTCGTCTTCGTCGAAGAAGTAGTGGTCGCGGCCGAGCTTGGTGTTCAGGTCGTAACGGATCGGCTGGGTGGCCTCGACGATCAGCGCGAACCCGCCGGTGCCCGACGCGCGCTCGGACGGGTCGGTCGCGATGTTGAGTCGGAAGCCGGCGACGGCGAGCACGAGGAACACGCCGGCCCCGAGCGTGACGACCGCGGCGAGGGTCCGCCCGCGCCGGCGGGCCAGGCTCAACAGCGACAACCGGGCGAGGGAGAGCGAGCAGCGCGTCGTCGTGCGCGAGCGCGATCGGCGAACGAGCAGGGCGTCCAGCGCGAGCAGCAGGGCCGCGAGCAGCGCGCCGCCGGCCATGAAGCCGACCATCCCCGCGCGCATGCCCGAGAAGCTCATCGCGGCGAAGCTCGTTGCGCCCGCGATCAGCAGCAGCGCACCCGCGAACGCGAGCACGATCAAGTCAGGCACGCGCGACCGGCCCGATACCTTGCCCACCGCGCCCGACAACAGTTCACGCGCCGGGCGGCGCACCAGCGATCGCAGCGACAGCCACATCGCCAGCGCGCTGATCAACAGCGCCCCGACAGGACCCACGATCAAACTCGCCGCGTCCGCGTGCATCACGACCGGCGTGCCCGCGACCGCGCCCGACCAGACGCCCGACAACGCGCCGACGACGGACCGGGCGTAGTACCACCCGCCGAGCAGGCCCAGCCCCACGCCGACGACGCCGACCACCGCGCCCTCGCCGAGGATCAAGCGCATCACCTGCGATCGCGTCAGGCCCACGGCGAGCAGCGTGCCCAGTTGCCGCGCGCGCTGCTCGGCGGACATCGCGAACAGCGTCGCGGTGAGCACCACCGCCGCGACGATGATGAACGCCGAGAGCGACAGGAACAGCTGGCCGAAGTCGACCGTGCCCGCCGCGGCGCGTTCGGCCTGCGCGCCGACATCGCGCGCGACGAACCCGAGCGGCTCGGCGTCGATACGATCGGTCAGCTCGGCGTCGGTCACCGCGCGGTCGAAGCGGATCGCGGTCAGCGTGCCGAAGCGGTTGGCCCACAAGCGCTGGCCGGTGCCGAGGCTGATGAACGCCTTGGGCGTCGCGCGGTAGTCGTCCCAGTACGCCTCGTCCTTGTCGCGGATGCGTCGGCGGTCGATCGCCGGGCCCGCGTCCCAACGCGACAGGTTCTCCGCCTCGGCGAGGCCTGGGAAGTCGGGCGTCAGCGACCGGTCCGCGTACACCCCCGCGAGCGGGACGATGCGCGAAACCGTTAGGTTGGTAGACGTTTCGACCAGCCGGTCGCCCTCGTCCGGCACGTAGTACGTCAGCGTCAGCAAGTCGCCGACGTCTGCACCGATATCGTCGGCGAGCCATCGGTTGATCGCGATCTCGTTGTCGCCCAGCGTCAGGTCACCGAGCGCGCTGACCGCGGAGACCATCGCGTAAGGCGATTGTTGATCGCCGAGCGCGACGGTGTTGACCATGTACGTGAGGATCCGCTGGCCGGGCAGGTCGTCGAGGTCGTCTTCGATCGACGCGTCCAGAAAAACGCGCGGCGTGGTGAGCCCGGCCCGGTCGTCGTCGCGTGGGTCCCGTTCGAGTTCGAGGTCGTCGAGTGTGACGTCGAGGCCGGCCGGCGCATCGGGCATGAGCGCCGCGTTGACGCGGCCGGCGACGCCGAGTTGTTCGGCCAGCCACGCGCGATCCACGTAAAGGTTCGTCGGCGTGCGCTGCTCGGCGCGCAGGCTGAACCGCCCGCCCCCGCCCGCGTCAACGATGCCCGCGACGGTCAGGCGCAGCGCGGCCGCCGGCTCGCTCGCGTTGACCAGCGCCGCGTCGATCGGCAGCGCGCTGGGCTCGGGCACGCGCAGCACCAGCGTGTCGCCGATTCCCGCGTTCAACCGTGCCGCCAACACGTCGTTCAGCACGGCGTGGCCCGGCTCGGGCTTGTCTGGCCCGCCGAGCAGGTCGGCGAAGCCCGCGTCGATGCCGTAGACCGACACGTCGTTGGCGCGCGCCCGGCCGTCGGGCGTCGAGAGCACGCCGGTCACCGCGACGACGCCGGCCGCGTCGTCGCCCAGCCCATCGACCAGCCCGTTGGTAAAGAACCGGTCGCCGCCGATGACGGCGTATCGCACCTCGCCGAGTCGTTCGTCGGCGGTTTGTTGCAGGGTGTATCGCATCGAGTCGCCGACGATCAGCGCCCCGGTGATCACCGTCGTCGCGACCGCGACGCCCAGCAGCACGCCGAGGTTCGTCCGGCGGAACCGCCAGAGCGATCGCAGCAACAGCCGGCCCAGCGTCATGCCGCGCCCCCGTCGCCCGCGCCGACGCGTGCGTCCTCCACCAGCCGCCCGCGCTCCAGCCGCAGCGTGCGCTGCAGCCGCGCGGCCAATTCTGGCGCGTGCGTCACCATGACCATCGCGGTTTGCTCGGCCGTGTTCAGCTCGATCAACAGGTCCATAATCCGCTCGGCCGTGTCCGCGTCGAGCGCGCCGGTCGGCTCATCAACCAGCAGCAGGGCGGGGCGGTTGATCAGCGCCCGCACGATCGCGACGCGCTGTCGCTGCCCGCCCGACAGCGCGTCGGGCCGGTGCCCCATGCGTTCGCCCAGCCCGACACGTTTGAGCAGTTCCGCGGCGCGCTCGCTCGCGCCTTCACGCGGGGCGCCCTTGGCGAGCGTGGGGATCAGCACGTTCTCGATCGCCGAGCACTGCGGCAGCAGGTGGTGTTCCTGGAAGACGAAGCCGATGCGTCGAGCGCGGAGCTGGGCGCGTTGTTGTCCGTTGAGCGTGGTGATGTCCTCGCCGTTGACCCTGACCGTGCCCGAGGTGGGCGTGTCGAGCGTGCCGAGGACGTTCAGCAGCGTTGTCTTGCCGCACCCGCTGGGCCCGACGACCGCCGCGGACTCGCCCGCGCCCAGCGTCAGGTCGATGTCGGCAAGCACCTCGACCGCCGGTTCGTCGCCCGCGCCGGGGTACGTCTTGCACAGGTTGTGGACCTCGAGCATCGGCCCGCGTCCGTGTGTGCCGCGACCGGTCTGGTTCATGCCGACACCTCCCGCCAGCGCGTGGCTTTGAGTTCGTAACGCGGCAGCGCGCCCGGCCGTGCCGCCGACACCGCGACGCGCAGGCTCAGCGCGTCGCGCAGCGCCCCGGCGACGCGCTTGCAAAGTGAGTCCACGTCGCCGCAGCCCGCCGCCGGCTCGATCGTCATCGTCAGCTCGCTCATCGCCGCGTCGTTGTGCACGACGACCTGGTACTCCGCGACGCCGTCGAACCGCCGGACGATCGCGTCCACCGCCGAGGGGTAGACGTTGACGCCGCGGACCAGCCGCATGTCGTCCACGCGCCCCAGCACCCCGCCGACCAGCAGCGACGGCTCGTCCCTGTCCTGTTGCACCAGGTCGCCCGTGCGGTAACGCAACAGCGGCCACGCCGCGCGCTTCAGCGTCGTCAGCACCAGTTCCCCGCGCTCGCCGGGTTTCATCGGCTCGCCGGTTTGTGGGTCCACGACCTCCGCGATGAACGCGCCGCTTGCGATCCGCAGACAACCTTCACGCTCGTTGTCCTGGTACGTCACCGGCCCGACCTCGGTCATGCCGTGGTGGTCATAAAGTTGTGCCCCCCACGCCGACGCGATCCGATCGCGCACCGCCGGCACCGACCCGCCCGGCTCGCCCGCGACGATCAAACGCTTCACCGTCGAGCCCGGCAGGTCAAACCCGTCCTTCATGGCCACCTCGGCCAGGTGCATCGCGTACGTCGGCGTGCAGCACACGGTCGTCACCGCGTTGTCGGCGATCATCTGCAGCCGCGCGCTCGAGCTCAGCCCGCCGCCGGGCAAACACATCAGCCCCAACTGCGCCGCGGCGTCGTACGCCGTCCAGAACCCGAGGAACGGCCCGAACGAAAACGCGAACAGCACCCGGTCGCCCGGCACGCACCCCGCGTGTTCGAACACCTGCTTCCACACGTCCAGCAAGCCCTGCCAGGACTCGGGCGTGTCGATCACGCGCATCGGCCGGCCCGTTGTACCGCTGGTCTGGCAGAACCGCGTGTAGCGCTCGATCGGGAAGCTGAGGTTCGTGCCGTAGGGCGGATGCGCTTGCTGGTCTTCAACCAGCTGCGCTTTGGTCGTCAACGGCACGCGACGGGTGAAGTGGTCGAGCGTGATTGAATCAACATCGCCAAGCCCAGCGGACTCGAGGATCGGCCTGTAAAACGCGTTGCCCGCGAACACGTCACGCAACAACGCACGCAGCGTGGCGGTCTGGTTGCGGGTCGTCATGGTGTTGGAGTGTACAGTCACGATACTTCTGTCGGGCTTGGTTCTGCGGGTGCCACTGACAAGGCTGCTTTGAGCCTTGTCAGTGAATATCAATTCCGCACTGACAAGCTCCGCAGACTCCGCTTGTCAGTGGCACCCATGGCCAAGAATCATGAAGTTGCCAGAACGCGCGAAGTGTCGCCGTGTCATGCTCTACGGGCGATGGGCGGCATCGCGATTACTTCTCGACCACGCCGACGGTGTCGGCCTGTTTCGTTTCCGCGGGCTTGGCGTGCGGCTTGGGGCCGGGCTTCTGCGTCACGATCAGGTACCCGCCCGCGGCGGCGAGCACGACCCCGACCAGGAACAGCGGCTTGATCTGCGCCCACTGCCCGGCCATGGTGATCGCCACCGCCGCGTTGACCAATGGCGCGCCCGCGAAGATCAGCGACATCACGACCGCCGGCTTGCCGCCCGCGCCGAACGCCAGCAGCACCCCGAACGCGCCGACCGCGCCGACGATCCCCGCGATCAGCGACCAGCTCATCCCGCCGCCGGTCATCTTCCAGTCCGACCCGCCGATCAACAGCATCGCCAGCGGCGCGAGCACCGCGACGAGGAAGTACGCGATGCCGACGAACAAGAACGCCTTGTAACGCCCGTTGACCGGGTCGGCGAAATCGACCTGCCCCTTGTGCAGGAAGATGCCGTACAGCCCCCAGGTCGCGATGGTCAGCAGCACAAACAGCAGGTAGGACGAGGAAGACGAAGGGGATTGGGCGATCATGGGTGTCTCGCGGTCATTTGTGATTACAGGGTGTTCAATAACCCCCACCTCGCGGTGAGGGCGATTGTCAGGCGTTCTCGTCCACCTCCAGCAACCGATCGATCTCCGCCGGCAGCTTGGCGGCGCTGAACCTGCCCGCGCCCGCGGGCTTGACGGCGTGGACGACCTTGAGCGTGCCGGTCGCGATCGGCTCCGCCTCGTCGTCCTTGCGGAACGTGAAGCCGTACGTCACCGACTTGTCCGTCTTCGCCGCCACGCGCACGACGATCGTGAACGCGTCCTCGAACCGCAGCGGTCGGCGGTAGTCGCACTGCGCGCTGACGCGCGGGAAGCCGGCCACGTCGTCGCCCATGTCCCGGTGCACGCTCAGGCCCAGGTCGCGCAGCATCGCGTGCTCGGCGTCTTCCATGTAGCGGAAAAAGTTCGCGAAGTGCACGATCCCCGCGGCGTCGGTCTCGCTGAACGCCACGCGGCGCGTCATCGTGTAGCGGCTTGGCATAACGGCTCCAATACGGACGCGACGGACTCGGCCATGCGCGTCGCGGTGAATCGCTTCATCACGGCGGCCCGGCCGATCCGCCCGCGTTGTCGGCGTGCTTCATCGTCCGCGAGCAAAGACATCAGGGCGTTTGCCAATGATGTGGCGTGATCGTCGCCCGGCTCGTACAGGATACCGCCACCGGTCTGACCGATCACCTCCGCCAGTCCCGCGTGGTCCGGCTCGACCGCGGGCACGCCGACCGCGTTCGCCTCCAGCACGTACAAACCGAACGACTCGCCGTACGTCGCCGGCACGCTGAGCACCGACATCGCGCGCAGCGCCTTGATTTTTTGATCGAAACTGACGTTGGTTTCAATCCTGACTAGGTCCAACAAGCCTTGACGCGCCAATTTATCACGTTGAGCGTCCACGTACTGCATGTCTTTCGGCGTGGCGGCGCCGACAATGCTTAACGCGATGTCGTGATCCAAAGAAAGCTCGTGCAATTGAATAAACGCGTCCACCAACGTGCCCAGCCCCTTGTTCTCGCACAGCCGGGCGAGGTACCCGACGACCGGCGGGTCGGGCGGCTTTTCTTGCAGTGGGTATTGGTCGGTCTCGATGCCGTTGTAAACGACGGTGACCTTCTCGCCGGGCAGGCTCATGCGCCCGCGCATCAGCTCGCCGTGGTACGCGCTGACGGGCAGGAACGCGTCGCAATAGGCCGCGGTCTCACGCAGAAGCCGCCAGGCATTGGTCTTCCACGGGTCGGGCAGGCCGTCGATGAACGTGTCCTCGCCCTGGAGCGTGCACGCGACCGCGCAGCCGAGCGCCGCTTTCAGCGGTTCGGCCAGGCCGAGCAACAGCGCGTTGTTCAGTAGCACGACGTCGGGCGTGTCGCGCTCGCGCAGGTGCGCGATCAGCCGGTCGATCTCGTGCTTGGTCTTGCCGTGCTCGCCGAGCAGCATCTGCTCGGTCATCCGGCCCAGTTCTTTCGGGCTGGTCATGTCCGCGCGGTTCGACGCCTTGCGCAACAGCGCCGGCCGATTCAGCGCGCGTTCGACAAAGGCGGGCGCGTGGCGGAACAGCGCGGACTTGGTTTGCAAATACAGGTTGATCCCGCCCATCTGCACGTCGTCGCCGTCGATCCCTGCGCGGTGGTCGAGGACCAGCGGCAAGTACAGCGCGCTGATCGACACGTCGTGGCCGAGCTGGCGCAGCGTGCGGACCAGCGCCTCGTCGTGCAGGCAGCTGCCGCAGTGGAAGTTGCCGGTGCCGGGTGAGCAGGAGGTTCTCATCGGTGGGATCGATCAGAGCACGACGCGAGCGAGTGAACGGATCAGAGCCGACGCGCATGCTCACGCTTCCTGCTGGAGCACCCCGACCACGCTTGTGCGTGCCACGGCAGGCTGCCGCCGGGACGAAGTCTTGTGCGTTCCCCCCGGCCGCAAGATGCCGGGGCACCCATCGATCTGTATTGACGCTAGGAAGGGGAGGGGGCTTGAACCGCTAGCGGCCGGCCGTAGGTCAGCGGTTCGGGGACGTTGACGAACTCGGCGACGCCGTCGAACAGCGCCGTGAAGTCCGTCGAGACCTTGCCGATCAGGCAGTCGGTCAGGTCGCTGCGCAGGTGCGGGTGTTTTTTGAGCAGCTTGGCGAAGGAGAACCCGTCGGTGTAGAAGGCGTAGACGAGCTTGCGCATCGCCTCGACCGCGTCGCGGAAGTCGTCGGTGTACTGCTCGAATCGCGCGGCGCTGGGGTCGTTGTCTTGGATCGCCCGGTGCGCGGTGTCGGCGGCCATCTCGCCGCTGATCAGCGCGAGGAACACGCCGGACGAGAACACCGGGTCGAGGAAGCCGAACGCGTCGCCGGTGAGGACCAGCCCGTCGGTCGCGCTGTGCTCGGAGCGGTACGAGTAGTCGCCGGTGACCCACGTCTCGCCGAACTGCGTCGCGCCGGCCATCGCGTCCTGGACCCACTGGTTGCACGTGATCTCGCGCTCGATGACGGCGAGCGGGTCCTTCACGCCGTCGCGATAGAGGTAGTCGCGCTCGCCGACCACGCCGAGGCTGATGCGGTCGTCGTGCATCGGGATGTGCCAGAACCAGCCTTTTTCGGGGATGTAGGCGACGGTGGTCGCGCCCTCGTCCCGGCCCTCGCCACGCCTGCCGCCCTTGTAATACGTCCACAGCGCGATCTTGTTCAGCTCCGGGTCGCGTCGTCGCTTCCATCCCATCGCGTTGGCGCTGAATCCGTTGCGGCCCGACGCGTCGATGGTGATCGGGGCCTTGAGTTGGATCGTCTCGCCGTGCTCATCGATCGCCTCGACGCCGACGACCGCGCCCGCGTCGTTCTTCAACACGCGCTTGGCCGAGACGCCGAAGCGCACCTCCGCGCCGTGGTCTTTCGCGTTGTCGGTCATCATGCGGTCGAAGACGGCGCGTTCGACCTGCCAGGTCTGGCTGGCGGGGTGGCCGTCGAGGTGGTCGGTGAAGTAGAACGGCTGGGACATCCGCCCGTCCATGGTGGCGAACTGGACCGAGTACTTGCGGACGAAGTCGGTCGCGTTGAGCTTGTCCACCATGCCCAGCCGGTCGAGCGTGGGGTAGCAGAACGGCAGCAGCGACTCGCCGACGTGGTAACGCGGGAAGGCCTCGCGCTCGAGGACGACGACCCGTCGGCCGTGCTTGGCGAGCAGGGTGGCGGCGGTAGCGCCGGCCGGCCCGGCTCCGACCACGATCGCGTCGTATTGGGGGTTGTGGCTGATCATGACAAATCGTAGGCCTACGTAACGGTTTCGTCCGCCAGAGGCGGGAGGATCTCGACGATCTGAGCGATCGCCCGACCGTCGGGCGTGGTGAGCTCGTTCTTCCGCCCGTACAGCGGGCCAGTGGTCGTCTGAAGCGCCCGGCAGAGCAGCGCGTTGGGCTCGACTTTCAAATACGCCGAGGGGTTGGACACGTACGCCACGCCGTGCTCGCGCAGCACCCGTCCCAACGGCACCCCGCACGCCGCGACGACCGCGCGCGTCTCGCGGTCGAACGCCGAGAGGTCGATGCGGATCGCGCCGAACTCTTTTGGTTTCTGGTCGTCCTCGCCCAAGAGCACGACCTGCCGGAACAGGCTGTCGCCGTCGGTGTGTTTGCTGAAGACCTTCAGGCCCATGGGCTGCTTGAAGTAGGTCTCGAGCGTGCCGGTCATGTCGCGGTCGTGCGCGAGCAGCGTGCGGTAGGGCTGTGGCAGTTCCTCGGCCTCGAGGATGCCGGCACACGTCACCCCGTCCGCTTGGTCGTCGGCAAACGCCGAGAGCGGGTAGAGGATGTCCGCGGCTCGTGAATCGGTCGGGCTCATGCGTAGCGCACCCCTCTGTGCTCGGGCTTGAAGAACGCGTAAAGCAGGCTGTCGATCCGCAGCAGCGTTTGGCGGGGGATGACCAGGTCGTCGCCCTCGATGGTGACGAGGTTGTGATCGACATAATCCTTGAGGATGTCCGCCCATTTCTCGAACGGGTCCGCGCCGAACTTCTCGATGAACGGCGAGCGGCTGACGCGCCCGGTCTTGATCTGCAACACCCACTCGCGGATCATCGCTTCTTCCTGGTCGATCGGCAGGGCGCGGAACATCGGCGACTGCCCGCCGGTGACCGCCGAGACGTAGGGCACGATGTCGTGCTGGTTCTGGTAGTGCATCCCGCCCCCGTCCTTGCCCGTCAGGTAGCCGAACGACGACACGCCGACCGCGAGCATGTCCGCGCCGCCCCACAGCGCGTCGCGGTAGACGAACTTGATCTTCTCCGGGTCGCGCACCGCGGTGTACGCGCTCGTCACCGTGTAGCCGGCGGCTTCGAGCGCGGCGTAGGCCTGCGTCACCCAACGGCGCTTCGTGCCCCAGTCGGCGACGGGCGCTTCGTCCGCGCCGCTCGCTTTCATGTCCTTGTAGATCGTCGTGTTGTACGGCACTTCCATCTGGTAGATCGTCACCGCCTCGGGCTTCATCGACACCAGCGTGTCGATGTTGCGCTGCCAGTTCTCGTCCGTCTCGCCGAGCATCCCCGCGATGAGGTCGATGTTGATCTGCTGGAAGCCGGCGTCGACGGCCCAGTCGTACGCGTTGCCGACCTGCTTGCTGCGGTGGGCGCGGTTGTTCAGTTCCAATAGCTCGTCGTTGAAGTTCTCGATGCCCAGCGACAGCCGCGTGACGCCGAGCGACTTGAGGCACTCGAGCTTGCGCGTCGTCAGCGTCCCCGGCTCGCACTCGAAGGCGACCTCTTCGACTTCGCTCCAGTCCAGGTGCTCCTTCAAGCCGTCGAACAGGGCCGTGAGCTGTTTCTCCGACAGGTAAGAAGGCGTGCCGCCGCCGAAGTAAACGAACTTGAGTTTGCGGCCCTTGATCCGCTCGGTCTGGGCGTAGCGTCTGACCTCGTCCAGCACCGCGTCGAGGTAGTCGCCGACCTCGTCTCTCGTCTTGTCCGTGTACACGCGGAAATAACAGAAGTGGCATCGCTTACGGCAGAAGGGGATGTGCACGTACAGGCCCAACGGCGTGCCGGGCTCGGCGGGCGTGTGAAACAGCGCCAGCGCGGCGTCGCGGTGGTCCGTCTTCCACTGCGAGTAGGGCGGGTAGTTGGAGACGAAGTAGTTGCCGACGGTCGTCTTCTTGTCGTCCTGCTCGAGCACGGGCAGGGGCGTCTTGTCGTGCGTATCAGTCATGGGTTGTGCTTGTACGTTCGAGGTGTTATTTCGCGTTCGCGGTGTTCGATGGCTTGAAGGCGTAGACCTTGCCGTCCTCGGCGCCGACGACGATGAGTTGGTTGGTGACCGCGGCGCCCGAGGCGATCCCCGCGCCGATGTCGTACTGCCAGACGGTCTCGCCCTTGGATAGCTCGACGATCGACAGCCGCCCGCCCGCGGTGCCGAAGACCGCGCGGTCGCCGGCGATGACCGGTGCGCCGTCGATCCCGCCGTGGGTCCGCACCGCCCAAATCTGCTCGCCCGTCTTGCGATCGAGCGCGTACAGACGCCGGCCCTGCGAGCCGATCAACATCAGGTCGCCCCTGATCGCGGGCGAGCCGGCGAACGGGAAGTCGCGGTCGTGGAAACGCCAGGCGACCTTCTTCTCATTCAAACTCACCGCGACGACTTCGTTCTGCATGTGCCCGAGGTACGCGTGGTCGTCGGCGAGCGCGGGCGTGCCCGACACCTCGCCGCCCAGTTCGACCTCCGCCAGGCCCTTGCCCGTTTTCAGGTCGACGGTGTGCAGGAACGTGTCGCACCCGCCGAGCACGACGGTGTCGCCGACGATGCACACGCCGCAGTTGATGTAGTCGTCGGTCTCGTAGGCCCACTTCTTCTTGCCCGTCTGCGCGTCCAGGCAGTAGAGGTTGCCGTCGTGGCTGCCGATGAGCACGACCTTCTGCGCCGCGCCGTTTTCGCCTTTGATGTCAACGACGCCGGCCTGCCCGGAGATGCGGCCTTGCGTGGCGAACTTCCATTTTTCTTTGCCGGTCTTCGCGTCGATCGCGTGCAGCACGCCGCCGTCGGTGCCGACGTAGACCACGCCCGCGTCGACGACCGCCGAGGCGTCGATCAACGACTCGGCGGCGAACTTCCACTTGAGCCCACCCGTTGCCGCGTCGATCGCGTGCAGGTGCTTGTCTTCCGACCCGCTGTACACCACGCCGTCGGCGATGACGGGAGACGAGATCACCGCGCCGCCGGTCGCATACGCCCACGCCAGTTCGTATGCGTCCGCGAGTTTGGCTTCGGAGATGCCTGTGCCCGTTAACCCCCCGCGCGGGTGCGGCCAGTGGCCCGGATCGGCGGCGGCTGCGAAAGCGGACAAGACACAGAACATGAAGAGCAGGATCGGGTAGCCGGGGTGGAAGCTCGGCGACCCCCCGGAACGCGCTGCCAGTCGGTGCGTCACGGTCTGTTCGTTCCGGGGGCTCGCAAGCTCGACCCCGGCCACCCGACCGAACACACGCAGCGGAACAATCTCGGACACGCAAGGAATGGCAACGCGTTCCGGGGGGTCGCTTAGGCGCCACCCCGGCCACCCGAGCGTGAAGAAACAGACGGTTGAAGATGTTCTTCATCGCGTGACTCATCCTTCCAACGCGCGTTCGTAGAGCCCGACAAAGTCGTCTACAACGATCGGCCGGGGGTTGAACCGCGCGGTCCATTGCCCGGCCGCTTTCTCCGCGAGCGCGGGGATCGCCGAACGCTCGATCCCCAGCGATGCAAGGGACGCCTGCAAACCCGCACGCCGCATCAGTGACAAGATGCGGTCGGCCAGCGCCTCGGCGTCGGCGACGCCCGCCTGCTTCGCCAGTTCATCGTAGGCCTGTTTCGCCTCGGGCACCTGCAGGTTGAAGCGGATCACGTGCGGCAGCATCAGCCCGACGGCCTGGCCGTGGATCACCCCGGCGTGGGCGGTCAGCGGGTTCGCGCACGAGTGCGCCGCGCCGAGCATGCTGTTCTCGATCGCCAGCCCCGCGTACGCCGCGCCCAACAGCATGTCGCCGCGCGCCTTTAAATCCGTCGGGTCGTCGAGCACCCGGCCGAACGCGTTGAGCGTCAGCGCCAAAGACTCGCCCGCGTAGCGTATCGAAACTCCGTTCCGCCGAGTACACACGTACGATTCGATCGCGTGCGTGATCGCGTCGACGCTCGTGCACGCCGCGACGCGCGCCGGCTGGGTCAGCGTCAGCGCCGGGTCCAGCAGCGCGACCTTCGGCAGCGCCTTGGGGTCGCCGCACGCCATCTTCATGTGCGTGTGTTCGTCGGCGATCAGCGCGTACGACTGCGCCTCGCTGCCCGTGCCGTGCGTCGTGGGCACGGCGATCAAAGGCAGCATCGCGCCGACCGGCTTGTCGGTGTGGTGGTAGTCCGCCATCACCCCGCCGTTGTTGTAGATGAAGTTGCAGCCCTTGGCGGTGTCGAGCGCCGACCCGCCGCCGAGCCCGACCAGCAGGTCCGGCTTGAACGCGTGCGCCGCGTCCACGGCCGACTGCACGTCCGCGGTCGACGGGTTCTCGTGCACGCCGGTGAACGTCGTCGCCACAAGCCCCGCGGCCTCGACGATCGCCCGGCCGCGCGCGGTGTGGCCGGCCTCGGTGACGCCCGGGTCGCTGACGATCATGACGCGCGAACAGTCCAGCCCCTTCGCCAGTGCGCCCAGCTGATCGAGCGCGCCCACGCCGAACACCAGCCGCGTGCCGGGCGTGTGGTCCAGGTCCGTCGGGCTGGGCGTCGTGATCGCGGTCATACGGCTCCCGCGACTTGAGGCTCCGGCACGCCCGGGGGCGCGTGGTGGATCGCCCGGCGTTGATACAGGAACTCGAACAGGTTCCCCTCGTGCGGCTGGTCCCACTGCGCGCTGCTCGTCGGCGAGGCGCCCAGGTTCAGCCGCTGGATGTCCGGGCAACGCAACAGCGCCTTGGTAAACCCGTCGTCGCCCGTGATCGCCGTGACCACCAGCGTCCCGCCGATCGTGCCCAGCACCTCGGCCTGCGGCACCTCGACCACCGACGCGAAGGGGAACATGAACTCGGTGTTACAAAGCGGGTGGTCCCACGACTGGCAATAAATCAGTGTCGGCAGCGCGTACGTCCGGCCCTCGAAATGCGCAACCCGCGCATCGTTGCCCCGCGCCTTGACCGTCAAGTCTTCGGCGCCCGGCGTCTTCAAGCCGCTCGTGATCTGCGCGTCCGCCCACTCGGCGACCTTCGGGTTCGCGATCGCCGACAACTCCGCCCGCGGGTCGTCGTTCGGGCGCGGGTGGATCTGCGCGAGCTTTTCGGCGAGCGCTTCGGCGATGACGCGGCCGTGCCTGGGCACGATGATGGTGGACGCGTTGATGCAGGACCGCCCGGAGTTCGCCGCGATGGACTTGACGATCACGTCGATGTAGGTTTCCCAGTCGTCCACGCGGTCCTCACCGAGGATGACCTTCGACCAGCCCGGGCCGTGGACCTCGACGCGCGGGTCCCCGCCGTAACGCTTCATCGTCGCTTCGCCGCCGAAGATGATCGACCGGTCGCACAGGTCCATCACCGCGGCCGAGCCCTCGTGGTCGGTCGGGTAGAAGCCGAACGCTTCTTGGGGCACGCCCGCGGCGATCATCGCCTGCACCACGCGCCAGGGCGTCCACGGCTCGTCGCTGCCGGGCTTGAGGATCACCGGCGTCTTGAACGCGATCGACGGCAGCCACAGCGCGTTCACGCCCGGCGAGTTGCTCGGCATCACCATGCCCAGCGCGTCGGTCGTCGGGTAAAAACTCACCGCCGTGCCGTTCACCTCGCCAAACCCCTTGTCCAGCACGCCCGGGTCGATCCCGCGCGTCAGGCCGCGGACCACGTCGTCCAGGTGCGTCAGCGCCTCGTGCACCTTCGCCATGTTCGCCCGAACGAGGCGGTAGGGAAGCCCGCTGGTCCGCGATAACTGCTGCACGTAGTCGTCCGGCGTCTGCGCGTGGTCGCCCAACGGCAGCGTCGCTTCCATAAACAGCCGGCCGGCCTCGGCCGACATCTCCATCAGTTCCCGGCACGGGATCGCGTCCAGCGCCGCCTTGGCCTGTGAAAACTTCGACGCGTCGCGCCGCAAGAGCCCCGCGTTGCCGACCGACATCTCCGCGACCGTCTCACCGGTGCCCAGGTCCTTGATCTGCCGGACGTTCATGCTGCGGTAGGTCTCGCCTAGCCGCAGGATCGGGATGTGGGGGGTATCGCTCATGGTTCGGTTTGTGGAACCGCAGATAAACGCGGATTCACGCTGATCAATCAATCTTTAGTCCGACGTTACGTGTACGTGTTTATTTCAGTTTAGGATTGCAAACCCAAAAATATGCGTTTATCCGCGTTTATCTGCGGTTCCAAAACGGTCTTAATAAACGCCTTCGACGATCTTCTGCGTGCTCGCGCCGAACGGACGAACTTCCGACACGCCGTCCCACGGGTACTTCTCTGCCCACGGCTCGACGCGCCTTGCCTCGTCGCGTTCGAGGAAGCGCGGCATGAACAGCTCCTTGGTGAGCGTGGTCAACTCGACCCGGCCGAACGCGCCGTAGTCCACGGTGTTGGTCGTGTGGTCGGGGTCGACGACGCGGAGGACCGCGCGCGGCTGCGGGCTGTAGTAGGTCGTCCGCCAGTGGTTGTCTTTGATGTTCGGGCGGTGGGGCGCGACGCCCATGAGCGTGTTGCCGTAGGTCGGGTAGAAGCCGACGCCCTTGGTACCCATGCAGTCGCCGTCGGGCTGTTCGCAGACCTCTTCGATGAGGAAGCGGGTGTACTGCGGGTCCATGGTCGTCCCGCCGACGAACGCGCCCTTGATGCCCATCTTGACCAGCGACATGCGTTCGGCGAGGGCTTCGAGCAGCTTGGGCGTGGTGAACAGCGCGGTGACCTCGCGGTAGCGCAGGATCGTCATGGCCTGGTCGATCGCGTGGGCCATGTACGCCTTGGCCTGCGCGGGCTGGCCCTCGCGGATGACGCGTTTGACCCAGCGCGGGTCGAGGTCGATGAAGTAGACCGACGAGTTGCGGCAGTGCGCCAGGTGCTCGATCGCCAGCCGCAGGCGCCTGGGCCCGGTCGGCCCGATCATGAGCCAGTTGCCTTGGCTTCCGGGGGTGCCGCCGGGCGGGAAGTGTTCGTCGCGCAGGGTCTTGGAAAACTGCGTGTAGTCGTGCTGGAAGTCTTCCCAGTTGAGCCGCTGCTTGGGCATGCCGGTGGTCCCGCCGGTCTCGAAGACGTTGTAGGGCCGGCCCTCGAACGCCTTGGGGATGAGCCGCTCGTGCGGGACGAACCGCAGGACGTGGTCGGCGTCGAAGTGGTCGAAGGTCGCAATCAACTCGTCGAAGGAATTGACGCTGGCGACCGGGTCGATGCCGCGCTCTTTGGCGTAGTCGATCCAGTACGGCGTGCCGGTCTCGGGCGAGAAGTGCCAGGCGACCGTCGCGCGCACGTGCGCGTCGAGCTTGTCCTTGGCCAGGGCGACGGGGTCGGTGGTGGTCGTGGTCGTCATGGTTTTGCGGGGAAGAACTTGTGGAGGGCTTGCTCGTCGGGGGCCTTGGTCGCGAGGGATACTAGGACCAGCGCGAGCACCGAGGCGCTGAAAATAAAGATCGCCGGCATCATGCCCAGGACGAGGTACTCGCCGTTGTGCGGGCTGCCGAAGACCTTGTCGCCCTTGTTCAGGATGTCGTCCCAGAAGAACAGGCCCCAGGTCCCGACGGTCGCGAGCACGCACGCGATCGCGCCCGCGCGCGTCGCCCGCCGCCAGTACAGCGCCGCGAACACCAGCGGGAACAGGCACCCGAAGCCGGTGAAGCACCACACGCCCAGGTCGAACACGTTGGTGTTCAAGAGCATCAGCGACAACGCGTACGAGATCGCGACGATCACGAGCACGAACCCGCGCGCCAGCCAGATCATCTGCCTGTCGCTGAACCGCTCCCGGCCCGCCACCCGGCTGACCACGTCGTTGGTGAACATCGTGCCCAGGCAGACGAACTGCGAGTCGAGCGAGGACATGATCGCCGCGAGGATGCCCGCGGTCAGCAGGCCGATGAGCAGGGGGTTGTCCAGCAGGAACGCGACGAGTCGCGCGAGCGCGGCGTTCGCGTTCACCCGGGCGCCGCTGGCCGGGACCATCTCGCCCGCGTCGTTGAGCACCGGCTCGCCGTTGGGCTTCGCGCGCACCTGCATCGGCTCGCCGGTGTCGGTTTCAACGCTGACCACCATCTGGTTGTCGACGTTGGGCATCGCCAACCCGCCCGAGGCGTACAGCCCCGCGGCCCACATCCCGACGATCACGCAGGGCACCCACACCAGCATCATGAACAGCGGGTGCACGACCACCGTCAGGCGGAACGTCTTGGCCTTCTTCGCCGTCATCCAGTGCTGGAACAGGTGCGGGAACATGCCCACCGACAGCGGGATCACGAAGTAGCTGAAAAAGTGCAGGTACCCGATCTGCGACCGGTCCGCGTTCTCGGGCGACTCGCGCAGCACCATCCGGCTCGCCTCGGCCGGGCCGCCCAGCGCGTCGCTGATCAGCACGAACGCGGTGACGCCCATGATCATGAAGACGATGGTCTGGAACGTGTTCGCCCACGCCGCCGACCGCACCCCGCCGAACAACACGTAGCACAACACGACAAAGCACACCGCGAGCGCCGTGATCCAGGGCGGCAGCGATCCGCGGGTATCCGGGAACGCCTCGGGGAACATGCCGATCGTGATCGGCCCGACGGTCTTGCACGCGGCGATGATGCCGACCAGGAGGTACGGGATGACCAGCGCGACGAGGATGGGGAAGAGGATCCAGCCGAGCGTGGGCGAGTCGAATCGGTCGCGGAAGAACTGGACCTGCGTGACGTAGCCGTAGCGCTTGCCGATGGCCCAGAGCTTGATGCCGACGACAAAGAAGATCGCCGAGTGGATGAGCCCGGACCACGACGCCATGAGCCCGTAGACCCCGACGCCGAGCTCGAACGACTTGGCGGACGAGCCGACGAGCGCGAAGCCGGTCATCGTCGTGCCGAAGACGGACATGAGCAGCAGGAACGGGCCGATGGACCGCGAGGCGACGAAGTAGTCCTTGCTCGTGCCGCGGAAGAACACCGCCGAGACCGCGCCCAGCAGCAGCAGCAGCGTGAGGTAGCCGACGATGACCCACAGGGGCAGGCGCGAGACCTCGGCGAGTTGGAGTGTGCCGGGCGTGCTCATCGCTCACCCCCGCCCGCGTGCTTGGTTGGCGTCGCTGGGTCGGCGTCGCCGTCCAGCTCGTCCGCCCACTGCTCGACGCCGCCGGGCCAGGCCCACTTGACCGCGCAGGCCCACAGCGTCACCGCCGCGAGCGAGATGCCCGCGTGGTACGCCAGCCCGACGGGGATGAACCCGAACACCAGCCCGCGGTTGTCCCAGTTCCAGCAGTCCTGGTGCACGACGCACAGCAGGGCGAACACGATCCAGATGGCTTTGGTTTTCATGGGTGGGTCAAGCAGGGATGGGGGTGTGAGGCTCGGTCTCCGGTAGCCGGCGGCCTACGGACGCCGGACGCGTTGACAACAGACGCGTGGTGCTGCCTGGGTTGATTTGCCTGGCATGTACTGACTGTGTTGCGCGTGTTTGCGCGTGCGGGTTTGTTCTGCTTGGTTTGCGGTCTACGCGTCCGGCGTCCGTAGGCCGCCGGCTATTCGCAACGGCTCTCGCGCGAGATGAAGGGTTCGCGTTTCAGGACTCACTCCGCGTCCGCCGCGATCGCGTACAGGTGCGACTGCGTGGCGACGTACAGCACGCCGTTCGCCGCGATCGCGCTGGAATAGATCGGCGCCGGGAACTCCACCTCGCGGATGACCTGCTTCTCGGGCCCGGCCTTGAGGATCGTCAGGATCCCGTCCTCGTTGCCCAGGAACACCTTGCCGTCCGCCACCAGCGTGGACGACCAGATGTGCCCCAGCGTGTTGTGCTTCCACTTCAGCTCGCCCGTCTTCGCGTCCAGGCAGTACGCGTACCCCGAGTAGTCGGCGACAAACACCAGCCCGTCGATGATCGAGCAGGTCGAGATCGACCGGTTGATGTCGGTGAACCGCCAGACGACCTTCGCCACGCCGTTCGCATCGACCTGCGAGGGATCGACGCAGGTCATCGCGCCCACGCCCTCGCCGTGCTCGGGGTCCTGGCCGATCGCGGCGTAGACCAGCCCGTCGTAGACCACCGGCGTGGCGATGTACTCGCTCGGGCCCGGCGGGGTCGCGTAGGGGATCGGCTCGCCCTCGGCGTCGAAGCGGTACGACGGCAGGTTCCCGTCGACCACCCACCGCTCGGGCAGGATCTTGAACCCGTCCTCGTCTTCTTGGGTCTTGGGGTCGAACCCGTAGAGCTTCCCGTCGCCGGCCCCGAAGACGATGGTCGGCTTGCCGCCGAAGACCCCGAACGCCGGGCTGGACCAGTTGCAGTGCAGGATGTTTTTGCCGATGTCCGTCGCGTCTTCGCCGATCAGTTCGCCGGTCTTCGCGTCCAGCGCGATGAGGCTGGGGGCGTTGGGCGTGGGGATGTTGATGTGCGACCAGTCCACGCCGTTGGACGTCGCGACGTAGACCACGCCGTCCACGACCAGGCAGGAGTTACTGGTGATGTTGTGCGGGAAGACGTTGAGCTCTTCGCGCATGTCGTAGCGCCAGATGACGTCGGCGTCGGTGCCGGAGATCGCGATGGGCTCCTTGCCTTCGCCGGCGTAGTACGCGCCCTCGTCCTGCAGGCCCTGGTTGCCGTTGGCCATCCCGTTGAGGTCCAGGCAGACGATCTCGCACAGGTTGGTGACGACGTAGACGCGGTCGCCCTCGACGGCCGGGCTCGAGCACATGCCCAGGAACTCCCAGTCGCTGACCTTGCCCGCGCCCAGCTTGTGCAGGTTGAACTGCCAGATCAGCTCGCCTGTTTCTTCGTCCAGGCACAGGAACACCGAGCGGTCGCCCTTGTACTTCGGATCGCGGGGCGACTCGTTGTTCGTGCCGACCAGGACCTTGCCCTGGGCGACGACGGGGTTGCCGAACGCCTGGCTGCCGAGCTTGGCGATCCACTTGACGTGCTTGGTCGAGTCGGGGTCGATCTTGCCGGTGCGCCCGATCTCTTCGCCCGGCTCGAAGTCGGCGGGGATCGGCCCCTGGGCCGGGGCGACCATGTTGCGCGTCAGGTCCCGGCCCCAGACCGGCCAGTCCTCGGCGTGGGTCTGGGCAAGGGGTGAGCACAGGTACGCGCAGGTCGCCGCGGCCAGCATGAGTAGTTTGTTTCGCATTGGGGTGTCCTGTTCTTTCGCAGGTGGGGCAGACATTCCTGTTTGCCTCCCGGCAAGGCCGGGATTCGCTCTTCATGGTTTGGGTCGGCCTGTGGCCGATGACAGGCAGGAATGCCTGTCCTACTGGTTGTGGAACTTATTCCGTCGGCGTGACCTTCACGTTGTCCACATACACGCGGTGGCGCGACTGGGGCGAGAAGCCGTAGATGCCCGGCGAGCCCTGTGTATGGACGTTAGGCACCTTCGCGGCGATACTCCAATCCGCAGGCTCGTCTTCGCCGCGCGGCCAGGCCTTGCCGTACACCGTGCCGCCGCCGTCGGCGTCCGCGACGACCTTGGCCTTGAGCGTGTACCACGTCTTGGTCTTGAACGAAAAGTCCTCGGTGATCTGCACGCGGTTGGGGTTGGAGCTGACCTCGATGACGCCCTTGTTCGCGTCGAGCGCGATGATGTACCGCTGGCAGATCAGCCCGACCACGCTGCCGCCGCGCCGGTTGCCGTCGCTCATCACGTCGGCCCGGATCGTGTAGCCGCTTTCGTCGGGGTGGCCCATGAAGATCATCGACCGCTGGAACAGCACGCGGTCCAGCGTCTTGGCCAGCACCTGGTTGTCCGGGTCGGTCGGGTCTTCGCGCACCTGCCACTTGAGCCGCGCACCGAGCCACGGCAGGGGCGGGTAGGCGTACTTGACGCCGTCGGTCTCGTCGGTCTCGTCGAGCTCCGCGTCCTCGAAGTCTTTCTCGTAGGGCGGGACCGGCAGGATGCGTCCGCGCGCGGTGCCGGAGAGATCGCCAACGCTCGCCTTGAACGCGCCGGCGGAGGGGGCGTTGCGGTTCGATGCGACGATGGCCTTGCCGTAGTCCGAAGTGCCGTCGCGGTTGGTATGCAGCGATTCAAACGCATGGACCTCGGCGTCCAGTTTGACCTTGACCCTCGCCGTGGGCGGGATGAACGGCTCGAGCTTCAAGCCCGAAAGATCTGTAGGCGTCGCGTGCCCGGCGCTGTCGATCGCCTGCACCAGCGGTTTCCTGTCGCGTTGCGAGCGCGTGTCGTAATTGACGGCCTCGCCCGGCTTGAGCAAAAACTCGGCGGGCTGGAGCAGCAGCGCCGTCGGCGGTCCGGGCGCGGCTGCTGCGCCGTCGGTCGCTGACGCCAACCGGCCCCCGCTCGCGTTGCCGAAGCAGTACAGCGTCTTGGTCGTGTGCAGGTACACCTTGCCGTTCCACACCGCCGGCGTGCCGATCAACAGCTCGTCGTCGTCGAACTTGAGCTGCTCGATGTCCTTGGGCCCCTCGCGCGTCGGCGTGAAGACGTACATCCCGTCGTGCCACATCGCCAGGTACATCCGCCCGTCGGCGAACACCGGCGAGGCGTGCAGCTGGTCGATGCCGAACTTCTTCTCCCAAAGCGTTTCGCCGGTCGCCGCGTCGATCGCGACGAGCAGGCCCTCGATCGTGCACTGGTACACCACGCCGTCCACGAGCGTCGGCGAGCTGGTGAACATGCTCACGTCGTCGTTGCGCCAGGCGACAAAGGACTTGTCCAGCTGCAGCGGTTTGTCGCCGCGGCGGCGCGCGTCGAGCGCCGCGTCGGCCTTGACCGCGATCATGTACCCGCGGCCGGTGTCGTCGATGTTCTCCTTGCCGTGCACCTGGATGACCAGGTCGTCGCTCGGGTCGTCGGGCGTGGCGTTGTCGTAGACGACCGGCGAGGCGTTGACCCCGCCAAAGGACATCTGGTAGCGCCACATCGGCTGGCCGGTCTTGGCGTTGACGCAGACGAGGTTGCCGCAGCCGGTGCCGGCGTAGAAGACGCGGTAGCCGTTGCGGTTCTCGATGTAGGGCGTTGAGAAGGACGAGTCGGAGAGGAACGGCGGGCCGACGCCGGGCGTCGAGGACCACACCAGCTCGCCGGTGCCTTTGTGGAACGCGTAGAAGCGGTTGCGGGCCGGGCCCTCACTGCCCCAGTTGCTGGAGATGCAGTTGACGATGGCGAGGTCGCCGTCGATCGTGACCACGCCGGTCCGCCCGTTGGGGAAGGTCAGCTTGCCGTACTGCTCGAGCAGGGAGACCTGCCACAGCTCGTTGCCGTCGCGGTCCAGCGCGATGAGCAGGCCCGGCGAGGTCTGGATGTAGACGTGGCCGGTCTGCGGGTCCACCGTCGGCCCGCCGATGGTGTAGCGGTTGTAGACGATGTCGGAGATGAAGTCGGCGTAGCCTTTTTGCCACAGGACTTCGCCGGTCTCCGGGTCCATGCAGTAGATCGTTTCCAGCAGGTCCGCGCCGCTGCCGGGGTAGCCCAGGGCGTAGAGCCGCGGGCCGTCGTTGTACTCGGCGATGGCCGCGGTGCCCCGGCCGGGCGTGTCGAAGCGCCAGCGCAGGTTCGCGCCCTCGCCTTCGATGGCGAGCCTGGTCGGCAGGCCGGTCGCCGGGCTGGTGCCGTCCTGATGGACGCCGCGCCAGCTGAGCTTGCCTGGGGTTAAGGTCTTGAGGTCCCAGCCCGGGCCGTAGTTCCCGGTGCCGCAGCCGGGCAGCAGCAGCGCCGCGGCGAGCAGGCCGGCGAGAAGCAGGGCGGGGCGGGGAACGATCCGAGCGGTCGGGCGTGGCATGGTGGACCCCTGGTCGAGGTGGTGGAGCACAAGAATAGTGTATTTACTAACGTACACGTACTTTCAAGTCAAGCCAACAGACGCTAGAATTGCACAGGCATAACACATGACCAGCCCCAACTCCCCGATCGATGACCCCACCCGCCGCCGGCTGCCGCCGCTGTTGCGTCGCTGCTGGTACGGCCTGAACCAGGCGTTCCGCAAGCGGCTGGCGCATTTGGGGCTGACGCCCAACCAGTTCACGGTGCTGCGCTGGCTGGAGGAAGACGAGGGCGGGGGCATCCGCCAGACGACGATCTGCGAGCGGATGGCCAGCGACCCGAACACGATCGCCGCGCTGGTCGAGCGGATGCACGCCGACGGCCTGATCCGCCGCAAGGTGGACCCGACCGACCGCCGGGCCCGGCTGATCTCGATCTCCGCCAAGGGCCGGCGTCAGTACACCAAGGCCCGCCCGGTCGCCGTGGACCTGCAGGAGGAGGTGCTGCAGTCGATCCCCGCGGGCGAGCGCGAGAAGCTGCTGATCCATTTAGAGAAGCTCGCCGACGCGTGTCAGGACGCGCTGGCGATCGACCCGGCGACTTTGGACGCGAAGACGTGAGCGTGATCCTTCGCCCGGCCGGGTGGCCGGGATGGAGCTTGCGACCCCCCGGAACGCGTGCCCTCGGACGCGAATAAATCCGCCTGAAACAACCGAACCCGCCCAGCCGTCATCGCCTATAACTACCAACCCCTTCCCGCGTCGCGCAGTTGTTGCCGACGCGAGCCCCACGCATCACGATCAGGCCGGAGAAAGGCTCCCCCGATGTTTAAGTCTGCCAGCCGCAAACCGTCTACCGCCGGGCGTCTGCTGCCCGCGCTCGCCGCCGCCGGTGTGTCTGCGAGCGCAATGACCGCACAGGCCCAGCTGTTGCCCTTGATGAACCCGTCGTTCGAGTCGCCCGACATCACGCCGGACCCCAACGACCCGGGCAACCCATTCAACGGCGTGAGCCCGTTCCCCGCCGGCTGGACGAAGGAAGGGCCGACCAGCCCGACGTTCTTTTTCAAGGCCGACACCGGCATCTTCTACAACGTCCCGTCCAGCGGCTTCCCGCCGGTCGGCAACGCCGACGGCACGAACCTCGCGTTTATGGTGATCAACACCGCCGCCGACGGATCGACCAAATCCAACCCGGCCGACGACTCGGGCGACTTCGTCGCGCTCTGGCAGGAAAGCACCGCGACGCTCGCGCAGGACACGGCGTACGCGTTCACGATCGGCGTCGGGCCCAGCGTCTCGACCCCGCCGAGCGCTAACGCCAAGCTCGAATTGTCGATCGGCTACATCGGGCCGGTCAGCGGCACCTTCGCGGCCCTGTCGAGCCTGACCCTCGACGCCGGCGACCTCAAGGACCCCAATGCGCTCGTCGCCAGCGATCCCAGCTTCCCGCTGCTCAAGGATTTCACCGTCCTGCTCCCGTCGATCCCGACCGACGGCCCGGCGGGCAACGAGATCGCCGTCCGCGCCCGCATCTCCGACCCCCAGGGCGGCGGCAGCTTCATCCTCGACGACGCCCGGCTGGTCCAGGTCCTGCCCGGCGACACCGATTTCGACGGCGACATCGACGACACCGACCTGGGCACGATCTTCTCCAACTACACCGGGCCCGTGGGCGCCATCGGCAACAAGACCCTGGCCGACGGCGACACCGACAACGACTTTGATATCGACGACACCGACCTGGGCAGCGCGTTCAGCGCGTACACCGGCCCGCAGGCCCCCGCGGCCGTGCCCGAGCCGACCGCGTTCGCGCTCTTGAGCCTTGGCGGGCTCGCCACGCTGCGAAGACGACGCTGAGCGGGTGATCCGTTCGTCGGGCAGACGACAACTCATCGCCCGCAGCTTTGATCGCTTGCGCGATCCTGACCCTTGGGGTGCCACTGACAAGGCCGCTTTGAGCCTTGTCAGTGCCTGTCTGTTCGCACTGACAAGCTCCGCGGACTCCGCTTGTCAGTGGCACCCGTGGGCTGTAAAGATGAAAGTTGTGTTCGCTGCGGGTTGTTTTGCAATGACCGGGTTTCTCGCGCGTCCGTCACATGGACACGAAAAAACCTCCCCCCACCGCGATCCGACCTACACTGATGGGGCCCGATTCGTTGCACCGCCGAACACGCACCATGACCCGACGCGCCTTCACGTTGATCGAGCTGTTAGTGGTCATCGCGATCATCGCGCTGCTCATCGGCATCCTCGTGCCCGTGCTCGCCTCGGCCCGCGACGCGGCGCTGGGCACCTCCTGCCTGGCCAACCACCAGCAGCTCATGGTCGCCACCCAGAACTACGCCCACGAGCACAAGGACCGCATCCCCTACGGCCCGGTCGAGCCCAACGGCGGGGTGCTCAACGGCGGGGACGACTTTTACATCTACAACGGCATGACCACCAGCCAGATCTCGACCAAGACCGCCGAGCCCGTCGGCGCCGGCCTGCTGCTGGACGACTACCTCAGCGAGACGCCCGAGACGCTGTTCTGCCCCGGCAACGAGCAGGGCCTGAGCGTATCGGACGAGCTGTCGCGCGTCGGCACCGGCTCGGTCGTCAGCGGCTACATCTACCGCCACGCCAGCACCGACTACCAGCGCGTCGCGGACTTCCGCCAGCACGGCCGGCCGCTGGACGACAAGCTGCGCATCGACGCGCTGGGCGACAACCGCCTCGGCGAGCCGATCGCCGCGCTGTTTATGGACTACAACTTCCTGCTCGCGCCCGGCTCGCAGTTCTACGACTTTTTTCACCGCTCGAACCACGGCACGGACTTCGTCAACATCGCCTACGCCGACGGACACGCCGAGCAACGCAACAACCACGACGGGCGTTACTCGGTGAACGTCGTGGGCACGAACCTGTACCGCGCGCTGGACCGCATGTTGGAAGTCATGGAAGACGCGGACGACCCGGATTAAGCCATCCAAAGACGCATCGATAGCCGGCGGCCTACGGACGCCGGACGCGAGAACAAAACCCCATCGACCTGCTCAACGCTTCTAAAGAACAAGAACACAAGAACTCACAACGAACACGAAGCCTTTCACCGACAAACCAAAACGAGGTCCCACGATGAATTACGATCGGGTGTTAGTCGTGCCACTGCTGGTCATGAGCTGTTTCACCGCCATGAGCTGCGGCGCATCGAGCGAGGAGCCAAGCCAGGCGATCTTGCCGGCGAATGCTGACAAGCACGTCTCAAACGACTGGCCGCAGTGGCGCGGGCCGCATCGCGACGGCACGACGGGCACGCCCATCGACCCGGCCTTCGGCAAGGGCGGGGCGGACATCAAGTGGACCGCGGAGATCGGCGTCGGGTTCACGGGTGTCACCGTCGCCGACGGCAAGGCCTACACCGCCGGCTGGCGCGACGGGCAGACCACCTTCTTCTGCTTCGACGCCAACACCGGCGAGAAGAAATGGTCGCACAGCTTCCCGACCAAGAAGTACGACAACCTCAACGTCGGCGGGCCTTCGGGCACCGCGGCCTACGACAACGGCCGGGTCTACCACATGGCCCGCGACGGCCGGCTGCTCTGCTACGACGCCAACACCGGCGAGGTCAAGTGGGACCGCCCGCTCGCGAAAGACTACGGCGTCGCCGTCCCACGCTGGGGCTTCTCCGGCTCGCCGGTCGTCATCGATGACAAGCTCTACATCGACGTCGGCCGGATCGTCGCGCTCAACAAAACCACCGGCGAAGAAGTCTGGAAGACCGACGACCTCGGCCCGGCTTACTCCACGCCCGCGCCCTTTACCTTCAACAACAAGGACTACCTCGCCGTCTTCCCCGAGACCGGGCTCTACGTCCTGGAACGCGCCACCGGCAAGCGGGTCGCGCACTACAAGTGGAAGACGCAGTACGGCGTCAACGCCGCCACGCCCGTCATCGTCGGCGAGAACGGCATCTTCATCTCCTCGGACTACAACACCGGCTGCGCGATGCTCGCGTTCGACGGCAGCGCGCTCAGCGTCGTCTGGGAAAACAAGAACCTCAAGAACCAGATGTGCACCAGCCTGTATATCGACGGCTACCTGTACGGCTTCGATTCGTCCAAGCTCACCTGCGTGGACGCGAAGACCGGAGACGAGGTCTGGAACCAGCGCGGCCTGGGACGCGGCACCGTCATCGCCGCGGGCAAGACCCTCGTCGCCCTCTCCGATACCGGCGAAGTCCTCACCGCCCCCGCCACGCCGCGCGGCTTCAAGCCGGTCACCAAGGTCCGCGTCATCGATGGCGACGACACGATCTGGACCGCGCCGACCCTGGCCAACGGCAGGCTCTACGTCCGCGGCAGCCGCGGCAAGCTCGTGTGCGTGGACGTGAGTGAGTAAACCGATCGGCCGATTGGGTTGCTGTCGAAAACGATCAACACTGGCCCGCAGCGAACCGCTGCGCGGCGAAGCATTTCAAACGTTGCCGCGCAGCGGTTCGCTGCGGGCGATTGAAAGGATCGAGTCACCGCCATGCGACATGCTGCTCTGTTCGTCCTCTCGTGCGCCGCCGTGCTCAGTTCAGTCGGCGCTTCCGCCGACTGGCCGCACTTCCGCGGGCCCGGCTACCACAACCACGCCTCGCCCGAGGGCCTGGACCTGTCGATGGACAACCTCGAGGCCCGGGTCAAATGGCGTAAGAAGATCGGCCTGGGCTACACCGTCGTCTCCGTCGCCGACGGCCGGGCCTACACCGCCGGCTGGAACGACGGCGTCGCGACGCTGTTGTGCTTCGAGCCCGAGACCGGCGAGCACATCTGGTCCTTCGACTACGAGACTTTGCGCTTCAACATCGTGCCCGAGCAGCCGGAGACCAACGAGGGCGGGCCGGTCGTCACGCCGACGATCTACAACGGCCGGGTGTACCACACGACGCGCGACGGGCGGATCTTCTGCCTGGACGCGAAGACCGGCGAACTGGTCTGGCAGCGTACGTTCGCCGACCTGTTCGATGTCCCACAGCCGCGCTGGGGCTTCAGCGCCTCGCCGGTCATCATCGACGGCGTCCTGTACATGGACTTGGGCAAGATCGTCGCGATGCGTGCCGACACCGCGGAGATCGTCTGGCAGACCAAGGACTTCGTGCAGTCGTACGCCTCGCCCACGCCGTTTACGTTTCGGGGCACCGACTACCTCGCCGCGTTCCCGCTGGACGGGCTGGTGGTGGTCGAGCGCGCGACGGGTAAGGTCGTCGCCGAGATGCCCTGGGCGAACAACCCGCCTTGCCACGCCGCCTCGCCGATCGTGTTCGACGGCGACAAGATCTTTTTCTCCATGGGCTTTAACAAGGGCGGCGCGGTCGTGCGGTTTACCGGCGACGGCGTCGAGACGCTCTGGGAAGGCACCCAGCTCTCCACCACCATCGCCACCAGCCTCTACCACGACGGCCACCTCTACGGCTTCGACCAGAAAGTGCTGCGCTGCGTGGACGCGAACACCGGCGAGATCAAGTGGTCCCAACGCGGGCTCGGGCAGGGCTCGCTCCTGGCCGTCGGCGACACGATGCTCATCATGTCCGAGGGCGGCGAACTGCTGGCCGCGCCGATGACCCCCGACGCCTTCAAGCCCACGGACAAGACCCGCCTGATCTTCGAGACCAAGGTGTGGAGCTGCCCGACCATCGCCAACGGCCTGCTGTACGCCCGCGGCGCGCGTGGCGACCTGATCTGCATCGACCTGCGCGAGAAGTGAGATCGGCTTGCCTCCCTCTCCCTTCAAGGGAGAGGGCTGGGGTGAGGGTGGGGCGTTCAATTAACGATGGGCGACCTAAAGGGCGAAAGACATTCCGGTTTATCAATAAGCCGAAGGCCTTGTTTGATATCTAGCTTCTTCGCCTTCGCCGATCGACTGGGAAGAATACCTATTTCCCTATTCTTAGGCGTCTTGCATACCGTGGTTATGACTTTGGCAAACTTGCGCTAAGATCGCGCGCCCAACCCGTGTCACCGGTTAGAGTATCACCATCCCCAAGGAGCACGCCATGCGTTATCTCTTCCTGTTCGCCCTCACCGCGGCGCTCTTCGCCTGCAAAACCGACGACGCCAAGACCGAACAACCCCTCGGCGAAGACTGGCCGCAGTGGCGCGGGCCCGACGGCACCGGCGCCGCGCCCGACGCCGAGCCCGTCACCTCCTTCAACCTCGACACCGGCGAGAACGTCAAGTGGACGGCCGACCTGCCCGGCCCGAGTGCCGGCACGCCCGCCGTCGTCGGCGACCGCGTCTTCGTCGCCGCCGGCACGACCGACACCGAACGCATGCTCGCCCTGGGCCTGGACCGCAAGACCGGCGAAATCCTTTGGAAGCACGACGTCGGCCCCGCGCGCAAGTCGCGCCAACGCGGACGGGAAAACAACCACGCCGAGTGCTCCGCCGCCGCCGACGACAAGCACGTCTACTTCATCTTCGGCTCCGGCGACCTCATCGCGTACACGCACGAGGGCGAAAAGGCCTGGCACATCAATATCGCCGAGAAGTACGGCAGCATCGAGATCCTCTGGGGCTACGGCTCCAGCCCGCTCCTGATGGACGGCAAACTCTACATCATGTCGCTGCGTCGCACGCCCTCGTTCCTGCTCTGCGTCGATCCGGCGACCGGCGACATCCTCTGGAAACAGGACCGGCCCACCGACGCCCAGGGCGAATCGCCCGAGTCCTACGCCAGCCCCATCGCCGCCACCATCGACGGCAAGAAGCAAGTCGTCGTCTACGGCGGGGACTGCCTCACCGGCCACGACCCGCAGACCGGCGAGGAACTGTGGCGCTTCACCGACGGCATCAACCCGCAGAACAACAAGATGTTCCGCGTCATCGCCGGGCCGACCCAGGGGCTCGACGGCGTCATCTACTTCACCACCCCGCGCGGCGAAGACCTCTTCGCCGTCGAGGTCAAGGACAACACGCCGAGGCTCAAGTACTACGTCCGCGACGTCCGCGCCGACGTCCCCTGCCCCGTCTACGCCGACGGCGAACTGTTCGTCCTCTCGGGCGCCAAGAAAACCATCTACAAGCTCGACGCCGAGACCGGCGAAGAACGCTGGCGCAAACGCCTGGAAACGCCCGGCTACTTCCGCTGCACCCCGACCGTGGCCGGCGGCCACGTCTACCTCATCACCGGCGACGGCGAGTTGTTCGTCCTCTCCGCGGGCGACAGCTTCGAGCAAAAGTTTCACGCCGACCTCGGCGGCTACCCGACCCGCGCCACCATCGCCGTCGCGGGCGACGACCTGTTCATCCGAACGGGCGACCGGCTGATCTGCGCGGGGCGCTGACGCGGCGCCGAGCTCTTCGCGTATCCGTCAGACCCGAGCGAGCGTGTCTGACCCGTAACGGATGGGGTGGCCGGGGTCGAGTCCGTGAGCCCCCGGGACAAACCGCCCGTCCGCTTGTATCAGGTGCGATTGCCCTGTCCCTCATACCAAACAGGAGAGGATGCATGAAACAGGCCCCGCGAAGCACGCGAATGATCGGGTTTGCCCTGCTGTGTGGCGGCGCGCTGCTGATCGCCAGCTGCGCTCAGCAACCCGGCGTGCCCGGCGACGACGGCCCGGGGTTTTTCATGGGGCTGCTGCACGGATTCTTGATCTTCTTCAGCTTCATCGGCAGCCTGTTTACCGACGTGCGCATCTATGCTTATCCCAACAGCGGCGGGTGGTACGACTTCGGCTTCCTGCTCGGCGCGGCGATGTTCCTCGGCGGCGGAGGCGGGGCGGGCGCCCGCTCGCGTTAGAATCAGCGACAAGCCCCTCGAACCACGCGCCTGCGCACCGCGCTCGACCGCTGACGGCAGCTCGTGAATCCGTCCGCTGAACACGAGCGAACCGACAGTCAACGCGATCCTCCTCCAGGCACGCCACCCAACCAGGTCCCGCCAACCCCAGGAAGCCCGACCATGACAACATCCCGCCTGCTGGCGCTGGCGCTGTGGACTTGGGTCTTTACGCCGATCTCGGCGGCCGCGCAGGACGCAACACTGAAGGCCGCCGAGCAGCCCCCGGGCGTCGCGCAGCAACAGCCCGTCGAATTGTTCGAAGAAAGCCTTGCGCGGATCGTGCTGCAACGAGAGCCGACCAGAGACCAATGCCGGGCCTACCTCGCGGCGTTGAACAAACTGGCCGGTGACAACGGCCTGACGATCTACAGCTACGTCCGCGAGTACGACCTGATCACCGATCGGCTCAAAAACAATTTCCCCGCAGAACACTTCGATCTGCTCGCCAGCGAGGTAGTGAATACGACGCGGATCAGCAGGGCCGCGGACCGCACGCTGTCGGCGATGGACCTCGAGCCCGCGGTGATCAAGAAGGGCATCCTGGCGAACCTGGAAAGGGACCCGACCTTGATCCGTGTCGTGTTGGCGAACGGGTGGTCCGAAGACGCGCGACCGTCGATCCTCAAGGCGTTGCGAGCAGAAGGGCCGCTGCCGACGCCCGACTGGTTCGTCGCCGCGGTCGAGCTGAACGACCCGAAACTATATAAGCAACTGCACGAACGCACGATCCGCTCGCCCTACGCGGTGGACTATATCCACGCCCTGGAAGCGTTGGCGGGCTACGACCTCGCCAACACGACGCGCGTGGCGTATCAGCGCAGCAAAGAGGGCCTGCTGAAGCTGGAATCAGGCAGCCTGACCTCCTATCCGAGAAAACGGCTGTGCACACTCGCCGCGACAAACGGGAACATCGACGCGCTCGCCGACCTGGTCAACGCGCTCGATGCCGACGGCAAGCAGTTCAGCGCGAGCACCGACGACTTCTACACCTCCAGCCGGATGTCGGTCCTCAAGCTCATCGACTTCCGCGGCGACAACGCGGCGATCAAGTCGTGGTTCGAGCAGAACCGCGACGGGTTGATCTTCGACCAGTTCACGAAGCGGTATGTCGTGGCGGACGACGAATTCTGAGTATCTTTCAAGTTGAGGATGGCATGAACCCCCACGCGTTAAACCGAACACTCATTGCCGCGGCGGTCTCGCTGGCCTGCTTTCTGCCAAGCATTTCTCATGCGCAGGACCAGCCCGCCGGCCCGCTTGAGCCGACCGATCAGCAGGCGCCTGCCGAGGACGCCGAGGCCGAGCGACTCCGCGCGATCCTCGCCGAGGAGCAGCGGAAACTGCTTGCGTTCCAGAAAAAGATGGAGAGCGCACGCGCGGCGCTCGCGGCGATCACGCTGCCTGACAACGCCACGCGCGAGCAGTGCATCGCTTACCTGGATGCGTTGACGCCGGTCGCAAAGGCGCTCGGGCTCTGGGAGTTTAATGATGCGAAATCGAAGCTGTTCATCCCGAAGCTGGTCGGCGTGTTTCCCGCCGAGCACGTGGACCTGCTGTTGAGTGAAGTGATCAAGAATACGAGCCTGGTATTGCCCGCGCGGCTCGCGGTTCGTGACATGCAGCTCGACCCACAAATCGTCAAGCATCGCGTCCTTGCGCGGTTGGAAGAGAGCCCCGAGTTGATCCAGATGGTCATGCGCAACGGCTGGTGCGAAGACGCCCGGCCCCTCATTATTCAGGCTGTCTTGGCGGAAGAGGAATTGCCGACGCGTGACTGGTTCGTGGCCGCCGTCGAGTTGAAAGAGCCAAAGCTGTATCAGCGCCTGCACGAGCGGGCCGCCGATTCGCCTGACGCCGTCGAGTGCATCAACGTATTGACCGTGCTGCCGGATTACGACCTCGCGCACACGATCAGCGTCGTCATGAAACGGGTCGAGGCGGGGAAGCTGAAGTTCAAGTCGGCCTACATCGAGAAAGACCTGCACCTGCTCGCGGCCGAGCGCGGCGACGTCGCCGCGCTCGGGCACGTCATCAACGATATCGACGGCGTCGGGCACCTGACGCCCCGCAACGACCCCTACGAGATCGGCGGCTACGGCAACGCGTTCGAGAACCCGCGATTGAAGGTCATCCGGCTGATCGATTTCAAGGGCACCGACCGACAGATCCGCGACTGGTACCAAGCGAACCGCGACAAGCTCGTGTTCGACGCCTTCACCCGGCGGTTCGTCGTGCCGGAAGATGCGGATTAAGCGCTTGAGATCGGAAAGTGTCGGGCGACTCGCTCGGGCGGATCAACGCGTGACGCGACGCCGGCGTAACGCCGTGAACACGCCAAAACTCAGCACCATAACCGAGGCGGGCTCGGGCACGTTGCTCGGCGACAGCGGGCCGGTGTAGTCGGCGAACGCGGTGCCCAGGTCGCTGTCGTCGATGTCGCCGTCGCCGTCGGTGTCGCCCATCGCCGCGGTCGCGTTGCCGGTGTTGGCCGGTAGCGGGCCGGTGTAGTTGGCAAACGCGGTGCCCAGGTCGCTGTCGTCGATATCGCCGTCGCCGTCGGCGTCGCCGGGCATCGCGAGCGTGGTCGCGAAGGCGAAGAGGTTGAGCGCGTACTGGCGGTTATCGAATCGGTTGATGTTCGTGCCCGCGCCGTTGAGGTTAAAGAACGTGTTGCGGTCGAAGTGGCCGACGATCCGGCCCGGCCCGGCGGACGCGACGAGCAGGGCGGCGTCGTTGGCGTTCGCGGCGCGGGATGAGCCCTGGAAGCTGCCCGACGTGCCGTTGTTCAGGCGGACCTGGCCCTCGGCGTTGGCGAGGATGGTCGCGCTGACGCCCTCGGCGAGCGTGCCGGGCGACAGCGGCGTGACGCCCTCGCCGTCGAACTTGTCCACACCCGCGAAGATCGGGTGGTCGGGCACGAGCAACTCATTGTTCGCGCGCTCGATCGCGTACGTGCCGCGGTCCTGGTGCACGACCAGGCCGAAGCGGTCGAGGAACTGCTGGTCGGAGTCCGACGCGTCCGCCCAGTTGCCGCCGAAGTTCGCGTCGCTGATGAAGATCACCCCGCCGCCCCCGCGGAGGTAAGCCTCCAGCGCGTCGATCTGAGGCGTCGTGTAGACCGCGTTGTTCGAGCCCATCACGACCGCGTCGTAGGCGTTGAGGTCCATCGCGTCGAACGCGACCGGCAGGCCCTGCGACGGCCCGCTGGCGTTCTCCGCCGTCTCGGTGATTTGGGTGACGTCGTAACCGGCGCCGCGCAGCGTCTCGGCGAGTTCGAACCAGCCGTGGTTGCCGCCCGAAGTGCTCGTGTTGTTGATGTCCGCGAGTTGTTCGGTCCGCTGCGCATCATTACCCGCCTCGAGGAACCCGCCGCTGCGGTCGGCCCCTCGGACGAACAGCACGCTCGGCCCGGCCTGCGCAGCCACAGACCCCGCAACGTTCAACACCATCGCGGTCAACACCATACGCGTCATCTGACGCGGCTTAGCCTTCATCGATTACCTCCGGCGATTCGTCGTGCTTTCATCCCGCCTACGCGTCAATGATACACCCGCCGCGCATCAAGCGGCCTTGCAACGCATCAGTTGGGCAGTTCGAGCTTCTGCCCCTGCTCGATCAGCTGCTGACGCAGCGCGTCATACGCGATGTCCTGCACCGCGACGCCTTGGTCGATCGCCATCACGCCCGCGACCGCGGCGCTCTGCGCGGTGATCATGAACACCGGTTCCATGCGGATCGACCCGAACGCGATGTGCGTCGCGCTCATCGCCCAGGGCACCAGCAGGTTCTCGCACTCGTCCTTGTCCGGCGTGATCGCGCGGTACGAGATGCCGTACGCCTTGCCGCGCAGGTATGTCTGGATGTCGCCTTCGTTCTTGACCATGCCGTTGGCGACGACGCGCTGGGTGTTGTGCGAGTCGAGCGTGTACGCGCCCATGCTGATCGGGTCGTCCACCGGCAGCGTCCGCTTGCAGTGGTTCTCGGTCATGACGAACGGGCTGCGCATCCGACGCGCCTCGCGCACGTACAGGTTGTAGGGCCAGTGGCCGTTGTCGGTGAACTCGTCCTTCGCCAGGCCCCAGGGCGCGTAAGCCTTGCGGATGTTCTCCGGCACGCGCGGGTGGTTCTGCACGGTCCAGACCAGGCCGAGCTGCCAGTCGCGGTGTTTGTCGGCGAGCGCGTCGCGCTCGTCGTGGCTCAGCGTGGACCAGTCCCAGCCCTCGCCGTAGTTCATCCCGATGTAGTCCGTGGAGATCCCGCCGGTGTTGTTCGAGTCGGTTTTGCGGTTGGGCATGGGCGAGAGCTTGAAGAACCCGCCGCGCTGCCCGGCCTCGATCGCGCGGAACAGGATCTCGTAGTCTTTTTCATCATAACCCTCGGGCTTTTCGACCCTCACGCGGTTCTCGGGCACGTCGGTCAGCACCATGCGGTAGCAGTAAGCCTGCAGCCGGTGGTCGCCTTCGCCTTTCTTGCCCCCCAGGTCCGGGTTCACGCCCGGCAGCAAACCGCTGGTCGGGTCGCCCTTGACCACGTACGGGTCGATGCCGTTGGGCAGCTGGTTCTTCGGCGACACGCCGGTGTTGCCGTTGCCCTGTTCGTTGAACTCGCTGTTGGATTCGCGCCCGACGACGAACGACACCCCCGCGCCCGGCAGGAGGTCGCCTTCATACGACGCGTCGATGAAAACCTTGCCCTTGATCGTCGTGCCGTCTTCGAGCACGATCGCGGTGATGCGTTTGCCCCGCTTGATGACGCCGTCGTCGAGGTCCAGCCGGCCGTCGATGACGGTGACGCCCGCCTCTTGGATCATCTGGTCGAAGATGTCTTCCGCGACCTTGGGCTCGAAGGTCGAGGCGAGTTTGGTCTGGTCATCGAGCGCGGGCGCGCCCTGGCCCTTGTTGGCGAAGGTGTCGCGGTCCTGCCAGTTCCACGCGTCATCGTTCTGGTAGTGCGTGTACAGGCGGTGGTAGAACTCGTGCGACAGCCCGCCGAGGATCTTGGGGTTGCCCAGGTCGGTCCAGCCCAGGCCCGAGGACGTGAGCCCGCCGAGGTGGCCGTACTGCGAGACGAGCACGGTCTTCTTGCCGAGTTTGGCGGCTTGCACCGCCGCGGTGACGCCGCCCGACGCGTCGCCGTAGACCACGACGTCGGCCTCGATGCTCGGCGCGGCGGCGCAGGCGAGGTTGCCGGTCAGCATCAAGAGGATCACGAGCAACGCGGGGCAAAACTTGAGCAGCGACATGTCCGTTCCTTCTATGGGCAAAGGGGTCAATCCAGGTGTACCAAAATACTGTATCTCAACGGCTCGAAGCGAACAGCGGCGCGGGCGGGCTGTTTGCCGATTTGTCGCGCAGCGGCCCGATGCGGGCGATCGAGCACGATGCTCTCATCGTTTGTCTGACCCCGGCAGCGCGAACGCGACGAAACTGTCGCCCGGCTTGGTCCCGACCTTGCCCGCGCCCGCCGCGGCGATCACGACGTACTGCCGGCCGTCGACCTCGTACGTGCAGGGCGTCGCGTACCCGCCGGCGGGCAATTCGTGTTCCCACAGCAATTCGCCGGTGTCCTTGTCGTACGCGCGGATCATCTCGTCGGCCGTGCCCGCGATGAAGACGAGCCCGCCCTTGGTCACGATCGTCCCGCCCAGGCTCATCGCGCCGGTGTGTGTCAGGCCGTGCTGTTCCATCGCCTTGATGTGCCCGAGCGTGACCCGCCAGGCGATCGTGCCCTTGTTCAGGTCGAGCGCGGTGAGCTGGCCCCAGGGCGGCTTGATGCCCGGGTACCCGTCGGGCGCGAGAAACCGCCAGTACCCGCCGATGCGGTAGGGCAGCGGGAAGTCCGGGTTGTCGCTGGGCAGCAGCCTGACGAGGTTGGGCAGGTTGTTCGAGTTGACGAACAGCAGGCCGGTCTCGGGGTCGAAGGACGCGCCCGACCAGTTCGCCCCGCCGAGCGTGCCCGGCGTGATGAAGAACGGCTCGAGTCGCGGCGGCTCGAAGTGCCGGCTGTTTGCGATCTCGAATTGTTCACGCGCCCACTTCTCAATCTCCGGCGTGCGCGTCGCGAGGTCGCCCTCGGTGATCCGTGTCATCGCGAACGGCGGCGGGGCGGTCGGGATCGGCTGGGTCTTGCTCGCCTGTTCGCCGGGCACGCCCGACGCGGGCACGGGCACTTCCTCGACCTCGAACAGCGGCTCGCCGGTCTCGCGGTCGAAGACGAAGACGTAGCCGGTCTTGGTGACCTGCGCGACCGCGTCGATCGTTTTTCCGTTGCGTTGCAAGGTGATGAGGTTCGGGTAGGTCGGCAGGTCGTGGTCCCACAGGTCGTGGCGGAGGGTCTGGTAGTGCCAGACGCGCTGCCCGGTGTTGGCGTCGAGGGCGAGGACGCAGTTGGCGAAGAGGTTGTCGCCGAGGCGGTCGGCCCCGTAGAAGTCGTACGACGCCGAGCCGAGGCCGACGAAGACCCACTGCCTGACCGGGTCGATGCTGACGCCGGACCACGCGTTCGCGCCGCCGCGGTTCTTCACGGCTTGTTCGCCGGGCCAGGTGTCGAAGCCGAACTCGCCTTTTTTTGGGATCGTGTGGAAACGCCAGGTTTCTTCGCCGGTGCGTATATCGAACGCGCGGATGTCGCCCGGCGCGGCCCTGCCCGCGTGTTCGCCGTTGGAGACGCCGAGGATGACCTGATCGCCGCAGATGCCCACGGCCGAGGTCGGGCCGTAGGGCACGCGTTCGTAGCCCGCGCCCAGCCCCTTGCGAAGGTCGAGCACGCCCTGGTCCGCGAAGCCCGGGTCGAGTTGTCCGGTCTTCGCGTCGAGGCTGAACAGCCGGCCGTCGGCGGTGCCGTGGATGATCCGGCGTTGGCCGTCGGGTTCGCCGTCGGACCAGTACGCGCACCCGCGGTTGACCCCGCCCGACGCGAGGCGGACGCCCGGCGGCTTGCTCGGCATCGGGTCGAAGGACCACAACTGTTCCCCCGTCGCGGCGTCGAGCGCGACGACCTTGAGGTACGCGGTCGTGAGGTACAGCACGCCGTCGATCACGATCGGCGTGCACTCGATGTGCTTGCCGCGGTGATTGTCAAGCTCGCCGGTCGAATAGGTCCACGCGACTTCGAGCTCGGCGACGTTGTTCTTCTTGATCTGTTCGAGCGGCGAGTACCGCATGTTCCCGCGGTCGTTCCCGACGGTCGGCCACTGCGTGCTCGGCTCGAAGCCCAGCGGCGGGGCGGAGGCGCAGCCGGCAAGTTGGAGCAGGGTCGCGATCAGCAGGATCGGTAGGAGGTGCTGTTTCATACATGGATCGTAACGCGTTCACGACGCCTCGATCAGCGCATCGACTTGTTCGCGGATGGCGTCGATCTCGTTACGCATCGCCCGGCCGTCGATCGTTTCGTCGCCATAGCGCGCGACGAGCCTGCGCACGCGTTGAGCCAGCGCCGGGTCCGCCGAGGCGATCGCCTCCATGACCGCCGACAGACGCGTCAACTGCTGTTGCATGATCTGGACAGAGACGGCGCGCAGGTTCTGCTCCGACTCGCTGCGCGTGTAGGTCTTGAGTTGGGCGAGCATGAGCTCGAGGTCTTCCCACTGCTTTTTCGCCTCGGCGGAGAAGCTCGGCTTGGGTTCGGGGGCCGGCGTACCGACGTCCGGTCGCGGGTCGCGCGGACGTGGCCTGGGCGTCGTGCCCGTCGGCGTGTCGGGGAAGAGCTCCGGGTCGTCGGCGTCGTTGTTCGTGTCGCGTTCTCGGCGCGGGTCGTCCTCCACGTACAGCCCGTCGAACATCTTGCTCTTCTCGCGCTCGCCAGTGGCCGACGCGTGGCCGTCTTCGTCGCCGGCCCGATCGTCGGCGTTGTCGCGGGCCACGTCTCCGGGCGTTTCGTTGATTTTCTGGTAGATCAGGTACCCGCCGCCCGCGACGCCCGCGAGGACGACGGCGAAGACGATCAGCGTGACCGTCAGCCGGACCGCGCCGCGCACCAGTGCGCCGATACAGCCGCTGCCCCCGGCCTTGTGGGATGGGATGTTGCTGGCGTCACGCATCTGAAGCAGTTGGTCGGTGATGGACGCGGCCTGGGCCGTGCCGAGCCTGCGGTAGTCGAAGCGGAAGCCGGTGAGCGACATGCCCGTGACCAGCTGCCGGATCAGCTGCAGCTGTTCGGGCGAAGCGGGCGCTTCGTCGTCGGCTCTCGGCGGGACCTGGATCGGGGTTCGGCGGTCGGCCATGCGGTAGGGGTCGGCGAATCACGCACACCGACACACGGCAGTCTATCACGTTCAACCGATCGATTGAACCCCGGGCCCCGCCGCGAGCCACCGCCGCAGCCCCGCGATGACCGGCAGGGTCGCCTCGGGAAACGAAAACCCGTCGAGTGATTCCAGACCCACCCACCGCGCCTCCTGCACGTCGATCGCCTGCGCCAGCCCGCTCGTGCGTTGGCACACGTAAGGCAACAACCGTACGTGCGCGTGGTCGTACGCGTGCTCGACCGGCGCGAGCGCAGCGACCGGCCGAACATCGACGCCGACCTCTTCACGCAGCTCGCGCACGACCGCGTCCTGGACCGACTCACCCGATTCAACCTTGCCGCCGGGCAGCTCCCACAACCCACCCAGCACACGCCCGCGCGCACGCAGCGTGATCAGCACGCGCACCGCCGAGCGATCCATCGCGCGCATCGCTTGGTCGTCAAGCGTCGGCGGGTTGATCGCGTCAACAGACGACACGTTCTCCACAACCACGCCGACAGCAACCCGCACACGCACAGGCTCATTCGTTTGATCGCCCATCGCCCCATCCTATCGCCCCCGGGCATGGGCGGCTCGCGCGCGAACCGGCGGTCGCGCCGCGGCGTGGGGCGAGGGCCGATGGCGAGCCGTGTTCAAAGGCTTCGGCAGCGAAAGCGAAGGAGCGAATCGATTGCAAATACATATAAAACATATATTTATATATTTTGTGGAATCCATCGCGCTGCTCATTGACACGATGGGAAACTTGCCGATAGGATAGGAGCCGGCTTGGAAACAAGCCCTTTTCATCCAGGCCGTGGCGCGCCTCCGCTCACAGGTTCGGAGCCCTGTGGCGGAGGTTTTTTTCTGCGCCTCTCGCTGCGACCGGGCGCGGCCGTTCTCCCTCGAAAAGTTATCCACAAAGCTCGTGGCAGTGTTTTTGCCATGCGCCTGCACTATGAAACCGCCAGCCATGATCGGCTTTATGCAGATGCCGGATGGGGCCCAGGCAACCCAAACAAAATATAGACATACCAGTTGACCGGGCAGATGAGGTTGGTTAAAGTTAGGGCGAACAGTTTGCGACCTCTTCACCCGATCCGGAACCGCGCCATGCTCAGCATCTCCGCCATCGACCGTGCCTTGGATAGCCGCGATTACGACCGCCTGCTCCGCGACCTGTCGCGCAACGGGCTGATCATGCCCCTGCCCCTGCGGGTGCAACTGGCCGAGTCCGCCGCCGGGGCACGCGGGTTGGGGCTTCGTCGGCTGGTCGAGCTGACCTACGGGCCCACGGCGTTGACCCGGCAACTCGTCGCCGACCTGTTGCGGGCTCAGCTGCCCACCGGGGCCGTCGCCGACGCCGCCGGCCGGGCCAGTTGCCTGCTGACCGCGGCCTTTGCCGCCGGCCTGGGCCGGGCCCTGCGCGACCACGGCGAGCGCCTGGGCGACGGGCATCTCGAGATCGAGGCCGCC